>JBGSYH010000020.1:0-57916 GCA_041751035.1 Pyrinomonadaceae bacterium
AAGATCGCGATACTAACACTTAAGATCGCGATACTAACACTTAAGATCGCGATACTAACACTTAAGATCGCGATACTAACACTTAAGATCGCGATACTAACACTTAAGATCGCGATACTAACACTTAAGATCGCGATATTAACACTTAAAATTGCGATATTAACACTTAAGATCGCGTTACTAACACTTAAAATTGCGTTACTAACACTTAAGATCGCGGTACTAACACTTAAGATCGCGTTACTAAGCCGCTGGAACACGCAACAAACTATCCGAACCGGATACTTTACACGATTGGCGGGTCATTGACCGATTTGTCTCATAACGGCAACGGATCTCGTTATCTCCGGCGCATCAAAAAAGATCTATCAAACCTTCGGCGAGGGGAATTGCGGGTTTCCAGCCGAGTTCGTGGGTGATCAGTTTTAGGTCTGTGACGTAATTTAGCGGCGACGGTGCGGGAATTTGGGCCTCGTCGTCGATCACGGCTTGTAGGCCGGAGACCTCTTCCATCTTTTCGACCAATTCTTTTAAGCTGACAGCGTTTTGCGGGCCGCCGCCGAGATTATAAAGGCCGTGGCGAATGACGGATCCGGCGAATTCGCGGCAAGCAGCGGCGAGATCGTCAACGTGGAGAATGTCGCGTCGGGGCGAACCGCCGCCGGGCAAAGCGATCCGCTCGCCGAAGTTTATCGCATCGGCAAAATGCCCGACGAAATTGGGCGTCGTGCCTTCGGTCTTCGGTGCGTAAACGGTGGAAAGCCGGAAAATGCACGATCGGAAACCGATCAGATTGGCGTAATATTCAACGTAGCGTTCGGCGATCAGCTTTGACCATTCGAGCGCGGATTGGCCCGAATAAACCGTCGGGCAGGTTTCCGGCACTTCGGCGAAATTATCAGCGAAACGGCCGTAAACGTCCTTCGTCGAGGCAAAGATGAACGCGGCGTCCTTTCTAACGTTGCGAAGAAGATTTATCGTGCCTTCGACATTCGTGAGGAAGACCTGCTCGGCGGCTTCGGGCGACTTGTCGAGATGCGCCGCGAGGTGAATTATCAGATCGTATTCGCCGGCCATCTGCACGTCCTGAACGTTTAGAACGTCCAAACCCGAACTCCGCGAAAAGTCGTCCGCCTCGAAGATCTCGCGAATGTGCGTGCCCAGATATCCGCTGCCGCCCGTTACAAGTGTTTTCATATCTTTAATTTATTGGACATTCGCCCGCCAAAACAATTAAAATTTTACAGGGCAACCGCGTTTATCAGAAACCTGTCTTAATTCCTTCGCAAGCTAACAATGCCCGAAACCTTGTCAACACGCAGTTCACGCTCGAAAATGCCGCCAAAAGGCTGGGTACGCGCTCGGCGTGTGTCTTCGTTTCAGGCCCCGCCTCGGCCGCTGTGGCGACGGATCCTGGGCACCGTTTTTAATTATTGGACGCTCGCCGGCTCGCTAATAGTATTTCTAGTCGCTTTTTTAACGCTCGGTTATTATTGGTTCGAGTTCTCCGACCGTATCGATCGGCGTTTGCTGAGCGGCGATGTGTTTACCGCTTCTGCCGGAATTTATTCTGCACCAAAAACGCTTCGCAAGGGCGAGGAGATCACGCTGCAAGGCCTGCTCGATTATTTGAAGTCGGCGGGATACGTCGATAGAAACATAAAGGCAGACCTTACACGCAGCCGATATTCGGTCATCGATAACGGAATAAACATCGAACCCGGAATAACGGGAACTATCGACGGGCAGAAGGTTTTTCCTTCGCTGTTGGTGAAATTTTCAAAAGACGGGAAGTCCGTTGCAACGATAACCGACGTAAACGCCGGAAATGAAACAGACCGTGCCGATCTCGAGCCGCGCATATTAAGCACGATCGCTGCCGAGGGCGACGGACGACGCAAAACGGTCGCGTTCGCCGATCTGCCGCAGGGATTAATTAAGGCGATTATCGTCACGGAAGACCGCGCTTTCTTTGAGCACTACGGCGTGAATCTTCGCGGAATAGCCCGAGCTCTCTGGAGCAGATACGAAGGCGAGGAAAATTCGGCGCTTGCGAATCAAGGCGGTTCGTCGATCACGCAGCAGCTGGTCAAAAATCTGATGCTGACCCGCGACCCGACGTGGGAACGAAAGATAACCGAAGCGTATATGTCGATCATCCTCGAAACGCGTTTGAGCAAAGAGGAGATCTTTACGCTTTATGTAAATCAGATCTATCTCGGCCAGCAGGCGGGCGTTTCGATCTATGGCGTCGGCGAGGCGGCTAATATTTATTTTGGGAAAGATGTCTCGCAATTGACGCTGGCAGAATCGGCGTTCATCGCAGGTATTGTCCGCAGCCCGAACCGTTACGGGCCTTACAAGAACCCCGAGAAAGTTACAGAACGGCGAAACCAGGTTTTAATATCAATGCTCGAAGCCGGCCAGATTTCACCTGCAGAATACGAAGCTGCGAGAAATACTCCGTTCGAACTGAAACAAATAACAAGCAAGCAAGACCTGCAGGGAATGCCTTATTTTTCGCAGTATGTTGTCGATACATTGCCGAGCATAGTGAGCGACCCAGATGCTTTGCAGCACCTGCGTGTTTATACGTCGATCGATCCTGATCTGCAGCGGATCGCGTATGAGACGGTCGTAAAGCGTCTGGAACGGCTTGATAAATATTTTCCAAAGCAGAAGCCCGGAAACCTGAACGCATCGCTCGTCGCAATGCGGCCGAAGACCGGCGAGATCGTGGCAATGGTCGGCGGACGCGATTATCTGGAAACGCAGTTCAACCGCGCGACAAGCGCGATGCGCCAACCTGGTTCGGTGTTCAAACCTTTCGTTTATGCAGCCGCGATAAATTCGGCGTACGACACTGCTTCGCGCGTATTCACGGCGGCGACCGTTTTGAAGGACGAAAAGAAGATATTTACTTCAGGCCGCGACAGTTACGCACCAAATAATTACGGCGATACGTTCTCAAATAAAGAAACAACTCTTCGCGATGCGCTCGTTAAGAGCAAGAACACGATCGCGGTCGATGTAGGGATGCAGGTCAATATCGGCCGAGTGATGAACCTGGCACACAAAGCGGGAATGCCGAAGGTCGAAACCGCTTATCCTTCAATGGCTCTCGGCACAGCAGAGGCAACACCGCTGAATATGGCGACAGCATATACGACATTTGCGAATCTTGGCGAACGTGTTCTGCCGAGGCCGATCGTACGCGTGACCGCTGGAGATGGAACAGTAAAACAGCAACCCGAACCTGACCGCAAAGAAGTTATCCGGCCCGATGTCGCCTACATTATGAACGACATAATGAAGGACATCGTAAACCGCGGAACGGCTGCGCAAGTTCAGGGTTGGGGATTTCGAAACGTTCCCGGGAAGAAAGGATTTGCCGGAAAGACCGGAACATCGCGTGACGGTTGGTTTGCGGGATTCACGCCCGAATTGGTGGTCGTCGTTTACGTCGGGTTTGACGACAACGACGATCTGGGAATGAAGGGAAGCGATTCGGCAATGCCGATCTGGGCCGATTTTATGAAGGCCGCTTTGGATCTTCACCCGGAATGGAACGGCGATTGGCAGATGCCGGCCGGTGTCCGAAAGGCAGAGATCGATATTCGAAACGGATCGCTTATTCGTGAGCTTGACGGAGTTGAAACATTACCGGCGGCAACCGCCAGCCCAACCCCGTCACCTTCGCCGACGTACGACCCGGCGATCGATGACCCGGACTGGGCTGTTGAACAAGACCCAGAAGTGCCGCAGATTTTCGTCACGGATGTACCGCCTGAATTTCGGCGTATCGAGTTGTTCGTTGCCGGAACCATTCCCAATCGCATGTTGCTAACAGAGGAACAAATGTCTGCTAGCGTGCCAGTCGATGACGCGAGTGACGGAACCGTCGATCAGACGTGGCAGGATCTTAGTGAGAACAGCAATTCGTCCGCTACTGGCGACGACCGACCGGATCGGCAGCCCGCTCCTGCCGCGATCCGTGTTTCCGTGATCGTGTGTAAAAGTTCTGGACTGAGAGTTTCTGCTCGATGTCCGGAACACGAGGCCAGAACCTTTGAAGAGGGTAAAGAGCCGCGCGAATTTTGCGCCTTTCACCGGTAATGACGTGACGTGGGAGATCACCGCGCAAACTCTTTCCGAAAGTGTTAAATCACAGGTACCAAGATCATTTGCACACGCCTGTTCCGAGCACGATTTGCGTTGGTGGTGTTCGGAGCAACAGGAATAGCCGAACCCATTCCACGCGGTTCAAGTCGGTCATTTCCAACACCAAATTCGGAAAGTCGATCCGCGATCGCTTTAGACCGTTGCTGAGTTAGCGATTCGAGTTCGGTGGCTTCACCGCGATCATCAGTATGCGATTCGATGGTTACCCGATAATCCGGATTATTCGCAAGCAGTTCACCTATCGCAAGCAATTTCTGATCGGAGGCAGGAGCGAAGTTCGGTGAGCGGATCGCTGACCAGAACGATTCCGGTAGCGTTACGACGACACCACGTTCGTTTTTTGTCACCGTTCCATATTTCCGGAGAGCAGCGATCAGGGCGGGCTGATTTGCGTCGATCGACGCTTGACGCTCTGCCCGCTGGCGTTCCGTTTCAGCTTCACGCTGCTGATTTTCATAGGCGGCCAAGCGTGCCTTTACATTGCTTGCTTCGACCTGGGTCCGGCCGAGTTCCTCGCGAAGGCGACCATTTTCTGAACGAAGGTCACGGATCTGGGTTTGAAAATTTTGAACGTCACGCTGCGAAAGCTCTTTGTCGCGGGTTTCGGCGGAAAGCTGTGAGCGAAGATCTTCGATCTGGCTCATTGCGTCGGTCAACTTATCTTCCAACTGACGCATTTCCGCGTCGGTGCGTGTTTTTTCATTTCTTGCTTCACGTGCTTCGCGTCGGGTTATGGCGACAGACTCGGCCTTTACAGCCGTTGCGATAGCACTTCTGGCCATTACGTCCACAGACTCTTCCTGACGGCCTGCTTGCCAAGCTTGTTCAGCATTCTGAGCAAGAGCGATTGCACTATCGAGTTCTTCTTTTGCATCACGTTCGGCTCCGGCAAATCTGGCTAACGCGATCGCCTGATTGGCCTGAAGTATTGTCGAGGGCGTTTTCGAATAATCAACTTCCGCGATCTCAGGCGTTCGTGAATCGCGGAAATAGTCGCTTGAATTACCGAAATATTGTACTGCCGGAATGGTTTGTATCGTTCGACCGGAACGAGCGGTGCCGTTAAGATTTTCCAGCATTATCTCCTGACTCGGCCGCCGAACAAGGAAATGCGGCTCGGCGGTAATAAGCAGCGAAAATGTTTGGAGACGCGTTGTCACGGAGATCTTTGAATCGAACTCAAAGAAACCGCGTCGCTTGATCTCGCCAAGATTATCGACTTGTCCTTCCGGAGAAATTGCCCATAGGATATAGGTCGCATAACCGCGGCCAAGCTCGAAAGGCCTCGGCATCTTCGAAACCGACAATTCGATCTCCGTACCATTTCGGCTAGTCCGCTTGATCTTGGCCTCGCCTTTCATTCTTGGAAACCTTGTGGTTCCACGAAATGGGACAGAAACGGTCTCATCAAGAGGATACGTAATGGCAGTCGTTCTACGCGTAAAATCTGCCTGCGAAAAAACTTCAGACGTAAGCGAGAAAAGAAAAATGATGGCGACAATACCTGAAAAGAATCTTGAAATTGACATAGTGATATCTCTCCGAGAATTCGACTTAACTTGAAAGATGCCATATCCGCCAGTCCGGTTGCAAATTTTGCAGGCTTGGACTTACCCGAACAAACTAACGTATATTCAATAATTCGTTAGTTTACGATGAATGATCTAAAACGCTTGTTGAAATATGTCCGGCCGCACTGGCCGGCGTTCCTGCTTGCGTTCATTGCAATGCTATTGGTCGCCTTTTTCGAAACTGCGACTGGTGCATTGCTTATCCCCATATTTGACCAATTCATCCCGGGTCAAGGTCAGGAGACTAAAACTCTATTCGATATTCATAGCTTGATTCCGCGCGATGATTGGTATCGTGCGTGGCTCATTATTTCTCTGCTCTTACTGTTTATCACCGTAGGGAAAGGAATCGCTGAATATTTTTCGTCATATTTGATGGCAAAGATCGGACAGTCGGTAGTTCTTGATCTTCGCAGGGAACTTTACGCACACATTCTTGATCAACCGGTCGCCTTTTTTGAAAAGCACCGAACGAATTATCTGGTATCTCGGCTTGTTGTAAGCTGTGCCGCAATCGAACAGGCCGTTACCGCGAATTTGCGCGACGTTCTCCGCGAGATACTGGTACTGATATTTCTGCTCGGTGCCGCCTTTTATTTGAATTGGCGGATGATGCTTGGCGCCCTTATCATTGGGCCGATCATCGCGTATATGACTACTCGTTTTAGCCGTTCGCTCCGCCGTTTGGCCGATGAAGCTTATGATGGCAACAAGCGGCTAACTGATACTGCACAAGAAACCATTTCAAACAACACAATAGTAAAAGCCTACCGGGCAGAAGGACGTGAAAAGAAACGTTTCGAAAGCGTTGCAAAGATCATCGCACGAGCAAATCTTCGTTCTGGCCGGATTTCGGCTATCTCACCGCCGTCGATCGAATTCATTGGAGCATTGATGCTGCTTGCATTGTTCTACTTTGGGCTGCGTGAGATCAATGCCGATCGAATGCAAGCAGCACAATTCTTTGGGTTCATTTACTTCCTCTTCCGGAGTTACGACCCGATGCGAAAGATCTCGCGACAGCACAACGAGATCAATAAGGCGTTCGCCGCGGCGAAGGACATTTGGGACGTTTTAGATGAAAGCGAGGTCCTTCCGGAAAGCAAGGACGCCGTCGAATTGGAACCGCTTCGCGAAAGGATCGAACTTAAGAACATTTCTTTCCGTTATGGAAACGATCCAAAAAAGATAATCGATCAACTCTCGCTTGAGATCCAACGTGGGTCGGTGGTCGCTCTCGTTGGCGAAAGCGGCAGTGGAAAATCGAGCCTTATCAAGTTGATCCAGAGGCTTTACGATCCGACAGACGGTGCGATCTTTTGGGACGGGGTCGATCTGCGTGATGCGAAACTGGGTTCGATCCATACGGAGATCGCTTTGGTTACTCAGGAAACCGTTTTGTTTAATGACACCGTTAGATACAACATTAGTTACGGCGACCCCGATGCCTCAGACGAAGCGGTCAAAGACGCGGCACGCATTGCCTTTGCGGCCGAATTCATTGAAGAACTTCCAAACGGCTACGACACGATGGTCGGTGAACGGGGTTCCAGCCTGTCAGGCGGTCAACGCCAACGCATCGCGATCGCAAGAGCGGTCCTTGTTGACGCTCCGGTCTTGATACTCGATGAAGCAACATCCGCACTTGATACAGAATCGGAACGGTTAGTTCAACAGGCGATCGATAATTTGATGCGGGATCGGACATCGATCGTGATCGCGCACAGGCTCTCGACGGTGAGAAAAGCAGATCTGATCGTGGTGATGGATCGAGGCCGCATAACTGAAACCGGAACGCATGACGAACTGATCGCCCTTGACGGAAAATACAGGCGGCTTTACGATCTGCAATTTGCAGATGACACTGTTTCATCTCGCAACAGTGAGTAATTTGGAGATATTTATGAGATCAATGACCGGTTTTGGACGCGGTTCGGTAAATCTTGACGGATCCTCGGTTTCGGTTGAACTGAAAAGTGTGAACAACCGCTTTTTGGATATTTCGATCAGATTGCCGAACGAACTTCAGGCTCTCGATTCCCGGATAAAAAAGTCTATTGGTGAGCGATTTGCCCGCGGGCGGATAGAGGTGAACCTACAATATGAGCGAACTGATGATGTTAACTATGAACTGAACCGGCCAGTGATCGAAGGATATCTGAAGGTGTTCAGGGAACTTGGTTCGGAGTTTTCGCTTGCCGGCGACCCCGATATAAACATCATCTCCAGATTGCCAAATGTGTTTCAGATCAAGCGGGCCGAATTTGACGAGACATTTGCACGATCGATCGATCAAGCCCTTGAAGCTGCGATCGAGGAACTGGACGCAATGCGAAAGAGTGAAGGCGAGGCCTTAAGAGACGAATTGCAGTCACGGCTGGCCGAGATAGAGGCATTGCTTGAACCGATCGAATCTGAATCTGAATCTATCATCGAGGAATATCTGCTCAGGTTAAAGAAGCGTGTCGGCGAAATGCTGGCCAAGACTGATTCTCAAATAGAAATAGACCAATCGAGAATGGCGCAGGAAGCTGCATATTTGGTCGACAAGTCAGACATCTCCGAAGAGATCTCTCGGCTTCGGACGCACATCGACCACTTTCGAAAGATAATGGATGAAGATAAGGAAGTGGGCAAACGACTGGACTTTTTGACACAAGAATTGAATAGAGAAGCAAATACGATCACGTCGAAGACAAGCAATATGGTGGTGAAAGAAAACGCGCTCTCGATAAAAAGCGAAATTGAGAAAATTCGTGAACAAGTGCAAAATGTTGAGTGAGAACGAGCGGGTCGTCCATGCCTGGATCGGCCTAAACGCTGGAAATAGGTAGTTGGTACTGTGAACTGAACAATGAAAGGAAACCTGATCATCATCAGTTCTCCATCGGGAGGCGGCAAAGGAACGCTAATAAAGGAAATTCGTGCGTCGCTTCCAGACCTTGGCTATTCGGTATCGTATACGACAAGAGAAAAGCGGTTCGGTGAGGAAGACGGCCGTGATTACCACTTCATCACTATTCCTGATTTCAAGGAAAAGATAGACGATGGCGAGTTTCTGGAACATGCCGAGGTGCACGGTAATTACTATGGCACCTCTCTTTACGAAACCGAGAGACGGCTTAACGACGGTCAGGATGTGATATTAGAGATCGACGTTCAGGGAGCCCTTCAGGTTATGCAAAAGGTGCCAGGTGTTGCGATCAGCATTTTCATTCTTCCACCTTCATTTGACGTATTGAAAGCAAGACTGACGGCCCGAAACACAGAGAGCTCAGAGGGACTGGCGTTACGATTAAAGAACTCCTATGACGAGGTCAGCCACTTTTCTAAGTTTGATTACGTGATCATCAATGATGAGATCTTCTCGGCGGCCCGGAAGCTAACTTCGGTTATCATATCGGAAAGACAACGACAGGTTAGACAAATCGATCAAATAAAAGGTATTATTGAAAGTTTCGAGCGATCGAAATCGATGAATTCCGGAGAATAGAGTTTCAATAATATGGCAGATGACACGCTAATGATCGACGATGAGGCCGAATTGACCCAAGAACCCATCGATCCGCCCGAAATTGATTCGAAGTACCGAATGATCCTACTTGCCGCTCAGCGCAGTAAGCAGCTGCAGCGGGGGGCGTTGTCGCGAACCGATATTGATACCAGAAAGAACAAAGCTACACGCGTTGCTATGCGTGAACTGGCTGAGCGGAAGGTGAATTTTACGTTCACCTCTGAACCGTCAGAAAATGGGGATGCTTCTGACGATCAGAAATAATCTTCACGGGTTTGGATCAAGATAGTGCTTTTCGAGCCATTCCTAACCTTGGCCCGCCGGAACCACATCTAACAGTGAACGGTTATCTGTATTTAGGTATTCTGAGACCGTGCTCCTAATCTCTTCCGCAGTTATCGAAAGAAGCTCATCCAGTTCCGAGTTGATCAATTTCGGATCTCCGTCGTACAAAGTGTATTCCGCTATCGCCTGCGCCCGGGTCATAGACGACTGGCGCATTCTGACCGCGTCGTTTATCAACTGGTTCTGAAGTTTCATTATTTCATCAGACGTGGGCCCGATCTCCGAGATCGAAGTTATCTCTGCCATTATCGCTGAACGGATCGCGCTCAGGTCCTGGTCAGGTTTTGGAATGGCTCCGATCAAAATGCTCGACGGACCGCGTCGTTCGTCTGTAAAACCAAAGAGCTGGACGACCGATTCGTCGCCTTTTACAAGTTTTTGATAGAGCCTTGAACTTTCGCCGTCATATAAGAGCTTTCCGGCAAGATAAAGTGTTTTGAATTTGCGGGTGTTCCTTGGCGGGATCTTCCAACCCATTAGGAATGCCGGCAGCGGAGCATGTGGATCGTCCCATTCACGATAATCATCTGATACTTCCGGCGGTTCCGAAACGTCGAGTTCAGCGGGTTCTGGCTGCGACGGTATGTCGCCGAAATAAGTTTCAACAAGCTGCTTCGCCGTCTCTTTTGCGAACGAACCCGAAAGCACAAGCACCGCATTATTCGGTGCATAATAAACTCTGAAGAACTCCTGCACGTCTTCTACGGTCGCGTCATCGAGATCTTCCATAGAACCGATCGTCGAATGAGCGTTCGCGAAATTCTTGTAGATCATCGCCGAGATCATGTCAAATATCTGCCCGTAAGGCTGATTGTCGTAACGCAGACGTTTTTCTTCCTTCACGGCCTCACGCTGGTTGTTCAAGTTTTCCTGCGTAACTGCAAGCGAGCGCATTCGATCCGATTCCAGCCAAAGTGCGAGCGGCAACTGGTCAGCAGGCATCGTTTCAAAATAATTGGTCCGTTCGGTGGATGTCGTTCCATTCATCGTACCGCCCGCCTTCATTATGTACTGAAAATGGCCAGCTTTTGGCACGTTCTCGCTGCCCTGAAACATCATATGTTCAAATAGGTGGGCAAATCCGGTGCGGCCTTCGCGTTCATTTCGCGATCCGACGTTGTAATAGACGGCAACCGCAACAACCGGGACTGCGGGATCGTGATTAAGGACGACACGGAGACCGTTGCCGAGTGAAAATTCCTCGATGTTCAATGGCGGAAGTTCAAATTTGTTCGACATAATCAATATACGAATGCGAGCCCAATATATTTAATTTAATATTATCCCTCGTTCTGTCCACTATTAGGCACGTCCAAAATCGTCGTCGAGCCGCTCGATGTCGTCTTCTCCAAAGTAGCTGCCAGTTTGTGTCTCAACGAAAACAAGGGTTATGGCCGGATCCGGATTTTCAACACGGTGAGCCGAGCCGGCTTGTATATCAAGCGAGCCTCCGGAAACAACTATGATTTGCTCGCCATTTAGTGTTACCTTAGCAGTGCCGCGGACGATGAACCAATGTTCGTTTCGTTTAGCGTGCCGTTGATAGCTGAGCCGCTTTCCGGGCAACACCTCGATCCGTTTTACTTTGAAATCCGAACCGGCGTCCAAAATATAAAAGCTTCCCCACGGACGATGCTCGAATTTTGGTTCTTCGGTTTTCATAATTATTTTAACGCTTCGCGACCTAGAGGTAAGTATAGTCAATACCAACTTCGACAACAATCAAACGATGCTGGCAAAAGTGCAAATGCTGATAATCGGCCGGCTTGTCGTAGTTTTCTTACTTCTGGTCACAGGCTGGGTCTGGTATAGCCGTTCTATCGACCTGAGTCTCGCCGATCTGCCAAAAGGTCCAATGCTGGTGTTCGTAATTTCGGTCGGACTTACAGCCGTTTATTTTTTCCTTGCCCGAATCAGCAAGCGGTTGAATGTTCAGGTACGGATCCAGTTTCTTGCAGATATCTTTCTTGTGACTTGGCTTATATGGCAGACGGGCGATCTAACCTCCCCGTATATCACTCTTTACATCGTCGCGATCGGTGTTTCAAGTATCTTCCTGCCGCCGGGACAGACGATGATGATGGCGTTCGTTTCTATTGCACTGTTTGCCTTGATGGCGGTACTTATAGGATCGGGAGCCATCGGAGGAACGGGTCCTGCTTCCACAATTCCCAGAATAGTGCAGATATCAAGTTTCCACATCGTTGCTTTTCTCGTGGTCGGGCTGCTGGCTGCCAGGCTTTCGGAACGTAGGGCTTCAGGTGAAGAACTCGTGGAGGCCACAAAGAGTCTTGAAAACCTTCGAGCCCTCCACGAAAGGATCGTTGAATCGATAAGGTCCGGATTGATAACGACCGACCTCGAAGGAACTATTTTCACATTTAACGCGGCAGCATCGGAGATCACAGGCTTTAAGGCGATCGAGATGCGCGGCCGATCGATCAAAGAACTACTTCGAAACTTCGATGAGGCAAAGCGCATCGCTTTAGAAGTAAATGACGAGATAGAACAATCGCCCCGGTTTGAAACTGATATCCTAACACCGGAGGGATTTGCGGTTCGCATCGGATATGGTATATCACGGTTATTCTCCGAGGAAAACGAAGAATCGGGACTGATCGTAACCTTTCAGGATCTCACGGAGATCAGATCGATGGAGGAAAGTGTCCGTCGAAAGGATCGCCTTGCCGCTGTTGGTAGAGTTGGAGCCGGACTTGCGCATGAGATACGTAATCCACTCGGTGCGATGCGTGGAGCGATCCAGGTCCTTGAATCCAATACGCCTAAGGATTCGATCCAAGCCGATCTCATGGGTATAATTCTCCGTGAGTCAGACCGGCTGAATAGCATTATCACGAATTTTCTAAGCTACGCGAGGCCAAAATCAGGCAATTTTTCCGAGATAGACGTTTGTGAAGCAGTCCGTGATACTATCACGCTGCTACGGCACAGCCCGGAAGTCCGCGACGATCACCAATTTTTAGAGCGTATCCCGCAAAAAGCGGTGCTAGCACTGGCCGATTCCTCGCAACTCAAGCAAGTTATCTGGAATCTTGCAAGGAATTCGATCAACGCGATGCCGGAAGGAGGCACACTTTCAATCGGTGTCGAACAGGTGCCGAACGATCGCGTCCGCATCATTTTCGAAGATTCGGGTGTTGGTATGGCTGCTGAAAAGGTTGAGCAGCTTTTTGAACCCTTTTCAAATTCTACGACCGGCGGGACCGGGCTTGGGTTGTCGATCGTTTATCAGATCGTTCGCGATCACAACGGGACGATCAACGTTAGAAGCACTGAGGGTGAAGGCACTATAATCACGGTCGAATTGCCTCTAGCGGCAGCTCAAAGCTCCGGAATAATAGCTATCGGCGAGGACGTGAACGGCACTCTTCTTGGCGAACTGCTCACGGTAAAGGACAGCAATTCTGAAAATTCTTCTTGATAAACCTTGCCGTTTTCTGTGAGAATCATTCGTTAGGCGGCGAGCCATTCACCTCGGCAAGAGCCGATTTTTTCGTATCGAACAATGTCCAGCATATTAATCGTCGACGACGAACAAAGTTACCGACAGCTATTGAGCCTCGTTTTTGAGGGCGACGGCCATGTTATTCGCACGGCCTCGAACGGACGTGAGGCGATAGAGCTTGTAAAAAAGGAACCGGCCGACGTTATCATTTCCGACGTAAAGATGCCGGACATGGATGGGATCGAATTATTGCGCCAGGCGCGTGAATTATTCCCGGATCTAGGCGTGGTCTTGATGACGGCCTTTGCTTCGGTAGAAACGGCTCGCGAAGCATTCAAGCTTGGAGCCGATGATTTTGTCACGAAGCCGTTTGATGTTGAAGAACTTAAGTTGATAGTCAAGAAAACGCTTGAAAAACAGGCGTTGATCGATGAAAACCGAGCATTCAAACGAGCTCAGCGTGAGCGAGGCAGTGTTAAGAATATCATCGGCAACTCTGCAAAGATGCAGGCGATCTTTCAAATGATCGAAACCGTTGCCGAAGTACAATCTACTATCTTGATCACAGGCGAAAGCGGGACAGGAAAGGAATTGGTAGCAAGGGCGATCCACGACTTGAGCCCGCGGGCAGAACGCCCCTTTATTTCAATAAATTGTGGAGCATTTACCGAGACACTTTTGGAGTCCGAGCTGTTCGGTTACGTTAAGGGCTCGTTCACCGGTGCGAACACAAACCGAAAAGGGCTTTTCGAAGCGGCGAACAGCGGGACGATCTTTTTGGACGAGATCGGCGAGATGTCGCCTTCAATGCAGGTAAAACTTTTAAGAGTTTTGCAGGAACGAAAGATACGCCCGGTTGGTGCGCATGAAGAAATTTTGATCGATGCCCGTGTAATAGCTGCGACAAATCGTGATCTGAAACAAATGTCGCTGGACGGACAATTTCGCGAAGATCTTTTCTACAGGATCTCAGTAATACCGATAATTTTGCCGCCGCTTCGCGACAGGAGCGAAGATATCGCGGATCTTGTAGCACATTTTATCGGGAAATTCTGTGATCAAGCAGGCCGTAAGCTGACCATTTCGCCTCGCTCAATGCAGTTTCTCGAAAACTATATGTGGGGCGGAAACGTTCGGGAACTTGAACACACGATCGAGCGGGCGGTTGCTCTCGAACGTGGCGACGAGATCCAGCCGGAACGGCTGCCTGAGCATATTACAAATTATAATCCTGAACGGATAAGCGCCGAATTTGAACTTCCCGAAAGCGGGATCAACCTTTCAGCCCACCTTGAGAATCTCGAAAAGACCTACGTTATCGAAGCACTCCGAAAAACCAACGGCAATCAAACAAAGGCGGCCGACCTTTTGCAGATGCAGGTCCGCTCACTCCGGCACCTGCTCGACAAACACGACATTAGAAATCTTTCCGCCCAGATGAGAAGTTCTGAATAGGTATGCTCAAGCGATTCTGCATTCGATAAAGGACGCGATTCTCTCTTTTTCCAAAACACGTAAACTTATCTCAACATTAGGCACATCAATTGCACTTAGATCGAGTGTGAGCCGATATTTCGGTCACACGGAGAGAGTGGAATGAACAAACAATCCGGCTTTTCGCTTGTTGAGATCTTGATCGTCGTTGTCATAATCGGGATCATCGTCGCGATAGCTATCCCAAATTTGATGGGAGCCCGGCGGGCATCTAACGAGGCATCGGCCCTTTCTTCAATGCGCCTTCTTCACAGTGCTCAAACTACTTATGCGTCAACACGCGGAAACGGAAATTTTGCGGGCACTGCCGGGTCGCAGGACCAATCGGCCTTTGCCGAACTGCACACCGCGAACTTGATCGATTTTGTGTTAGGTGCCGGAAACAAAAGCGGTTATATCTATGTTGGAGATCGTGTCGAGCTAACGCCGACCATCTTCGCTTCATTTTATTTCTCTGCTATCCCGATCTCTGCTTCCGGTATCAGCCAGACAGGTGTACGCCGTTTCGGGATCGCGACGAATGGCGTGGTCAAAGCAGATTTTGCCGATTTGGACACCCATTTTGATGCCGGCTCGGTTGAAGCAGCCCAACCTTCGGAAAATTGATTATCACTTCAAGTCCGAGTTTTGATGGGGGTCGATCACGGCCCTTTCTGTTTGGTTCTTCAAGTATCGCAGAAACCTGTCAGATGACACTTTTTGTCAAAGCATGCTTACCAAAAACTGACAACAAAACGGCCCTAAACTAGGATAATGTCAAAATGACCAGATCTCGCCAGATCGTTAAGCTCCGTTTTTACAATAAGTTAAGTCAAAATCATAGGAGTAAACATTGTTTGGCACGGGCATTGATAAGACTTAGTATGCCTGGGAAAGGTAGATTCAGACTTTGACCTCTAAACTTTAGGAGATTGTGAATTAGACATGAAAAATCAGAAAGGTTTCTCACTTATCGAACTTTTGATCGTAGTTGTGATCATCGGCATCATCGCAGCGATCGCTATCCCCAACCTGCTTGCAGCCCGCCGATCGGCGAATGAAGGCTCAGCAGTTTCTTCACTCCGTACCGTTCACGGTGCACAGGCTACCTACCAGGCAACTGGCGGTAATGGCAACTACGCAGGAACAGAAGCAACGGTTGACAACGTTGGTTTCCAAGAGCTGTTTGGTGCCGGATTGATCGACGGCGTTCTTGGTGACAGTGCTCTTAGCGGCGCTTCGCAGAAGAGCGGTTATGCTTTCACCATGATCAAGTTTGATGTTTCGACAACGGTTCCGAATCCGGCATCGTTCGCAGCAATGGCTACACCGACGTCGAATTCAGGTTTGACGGCGACCGGTACGCGCAATTTCGGTATCGCTACGGACGGCGTTCTTGGCTCGGAAGTTCTACCGGTTGGCGGTGGCCCTGGCGCGATGACAGTCGGTGGCGACGCAGCAACTGGTGCTTCGGTTAGCAACGGTACCCCGATGGGTAACTCCTAGTATCTATCTAGTGTGTTAGACTGAGGCCGTCCGGAAATTGATCCGGGCGGCCTCTTTTTTCTTGATAATGCAAGTGCGATCCGGCAGCTTGGCACCAAGAAATACGCCAAGTGTTTAACACTGGTTCTACCTTTGCTGAACGTTTCCAAATCTGTGGAAAACGCGGTAACTGTTTGAAAGAATTTGTGTTAGCGGGAAGTTGTACAGAAAATATGCTCGAAATTCGGCCGAATTTTATCTAACTTTAGACCAAAGTTACGTAACTTTAGACCAAAGTTAGATAACCTTAGACCAAAGTTAGGTAACATTGAACCAAAGTTAGATAACTTTAAGCCGAAGTTAGATAACTCTAAGACAAAGTTAGATAACTCTAAGCCGAAGTTGGATAACTTTAAGCCAAAGTTAGATAAAAACAGACCAAAAAACGGAAGAATCGGTCGAAATGTTTAACACCTTCGCTTCTCGCCAACCTCCGGAAAATGATCTCTCAACTGTGATTTAATTCCTTAATGCCAGAGCCTTCACAAAATAAAAAGAACTGGAGAGACCCATCTGTGCTGTTCTGCATCGGATGGGCGATCGTATTTCTGGCTCTTCTGTTTCCGCTGCCCCAGTTTGGAAACACGTTCATTCATTCCTGGCGGGTGGATCTTGTCGCATCCTTATTTTTAGCCGTGTCGGGTATTGTTCTGCTTTCAAAGATCAGACGGAAAAAAACAACGTGGTCACCGGGAAGAAACGAGGCGATGCTGATCCTTTTGCCGATCGCAGCTTTTATCGTATGGAGCGGGCTTTCGGCATTCTGGGCCAATTCGCCCTCGTCGGTACTTCACCATACACTTATTTGGTCGCTTTATCTTCTCTTTTTTGTGCTTGTCCGCGATTTGCTGAATGAGGGCAGAAACTATGGGAAGTTGATGCTAACAGCTTCACTCTGTCTGGCATTCTTTGGCATACTCGCTATTTTCTCGTATGTTACGGTCTTGATATTTACCAGCGGCCCTTCCATTGGGATTATTTACATGAAATACGGTGAACAGATAAATTCTCTGTTCCCGTTATTGATGATCGGTGTGATCGGTTTTCGAGGACGAAAGTTCGCTGCCGGAGCCGCATTGCTCACGATTCTTTGGCTGCTGATCTTTTCCAGTCTAAGCCGAACGAACCTGATTCTTTTCGTTTTCTGCATCGTTTCCGTCGGCTTGCTCGTATTGCTTCATCGTAAGCTGCGGCCACACAAACTTCGATTTGCCGCTCTGGTGCTTATCTTTACTGCGGCGCCGTTTACGCTTCACATCGCTTCTTTGTTTGGTGAAACCGGAACTGCTCCGATAGTTGGGCGTGTTAGCGACAGTCAAGGTTTAACCGGCAGCAACAATTTTCGAAAATTGATGCTCAGCGTTTCGGCGGAGATGGTCAAGGCGAATCCTCTGCTTGGCGTTGGGGCTGACAATTTTGGTTTCGAGGTAAACCGTTACCGCGAGATCGTTTCCGAAAAGGATCCATCGAACCCGAATCTGGCCGAATCAGAGGATTACATCCCTGAGCGAGCACACAATGAATTCGCACAGATCGCTGGCGAACTGGGAATCATCGGACTGGTGATATTTGCGATGCTGCTAGCCGGTATCGCGATCATGGGCTTTAGCGCGCTGAAAGACTTTCAGAAAACGTCGCCCTATGCCTTTGCTGCATTGCTGGGTATTGCCATTTTTTTGGCCAGCTCGCTTGTAACGTCATTTTCATTCCGGCTGATACAGAATGGGTTCGTTTTCTTCTTTCTGCTTGCCGTTGCTTCAAAGCTGATACTTAGACAGCGTGGCAAAGAATCGAATGATGATCGTGGAAAACGTTTCTTCCCGCTTCTCCCTGTTTTGGTTTTCGGAGTGATCTCGTGTATCAGCTTGGCCGGTTATTCATTGGTAAGAGTGTATAGTTCTGCACTAACGATCAAAGCCAACTCGACTGCAGACATGACGAAAGCTAAGCAGCTTTACGGTTCAGCAATGTCGATAGACAGCACAAATGCCGGGGCCTTTTATTACCAAGGCATAAGGCTTATCGAAGAAAAGCGTTATGCGGAGGCAGTGCCGTTCATTCAACGATCGATCGAACTCGGCCGGGCTCGTTCTTCAGACCTGTCTTATCTTGCAACGGCGCAGAGCCTTGCCGGCGATCACGCCGGAGCGGAGTCAACTTTCGCGTACGCAGTTCGATTGTATCCGCGTTCGCCTTTTGTTCTGACGCGATATGCTGCCTTCCTGAAAACGAATGGAAAGCACGATCAGGCGGAAATGTACTTGGCGAAGGCCAGAGAGATCGATGCAGGTTCTGCAAGCTCGTGGTGGATCTTGATCAATGAAGGTGCAAAGGCTGTATCGGACCGAGCAGCGATCGACCCAGCGTTTGTTCCGGTCATGGATCTGTATCCAAGTGGTTCTCTTTATGCGATCGTTGCAGAACGAGACATTCGCTTTCCTGATGAACGCACGAAGTTTCCCTGGGAGAAGATCTCAAACACCGCGGACCAATGATCTTGGCACGTATATATCTTTCCGATTCAACGAAAATCATTTAGAATAGCAATGTCCGCGTCCTGCGGCGTTTTACATTCAACTTCCGTTTAGAACCATTGAAAGTGCTTAGCAGAATTTTCTCTATCGCAAGGAATACTTTTCGTGAGGCAGTACGCGACCGCGTGCTCTATAACCTTGTTCTATTTGTGTTGCTGCTGGTCGCGTGTGCGATCGTACTGGGTGATCTGACCGATGGTCACGAGGCACGGACCATCGTGAACATCGGCCTTAACGCGATGCTTTTCTTTGGTGTGTTTATCGCGATCTTTGTCGGTGTCGGATTGGTCTCCAAAGAGATCGAAAAGCGAACGGTCTTTGCGATCTTTGCGAAACCGGTCGGCCGGGGCGAATTTATAATTGGAAAGTATCTCGGCCTCTGCCTGACGCTCGCCGTAAATGTCGCGGTAATGGCGGCAGGTGTTTCGCTTGCACTGCTTTACGTCGGCGGCAGCTCGTTTGCGGGAACGATCTGGGGAACCGTGATCTTGATCTTTCTTGAGCTGACTATCATCACGGCGGTCGCTTTATTCTTTTCGTCATTCTCTTCACCGGCACTGTCGGCACTGCTGACCTTTTGTATCTTTGTGATCGGCCATTTCAGTTCTTCGCTGCGAGAATTAGCGGCAAATATCGAATCGACGTTCGCAAAGCTGATCTTTGACGCGATGTATTTCGTCTTTCCAAACTTGTCACATTTTACCTTTGTAACGAACGCAGCCTATGGCGATGTGCCGCCGGCCGCAATGATTGGCGGCTCGTTGGCTTACGCTCTAATTTTTAACACGATACTTGTGCTCGGTGCCGTTCTTATCTTTAGCCGACGCAATTTCAAATAGTGTTCACGT
Organism: Pyrinomonadaceae bacterium; assembly: GCA_041751035.1. Lineage (GTDB taxonomy): Bacteria > Acidobacteriota > Blastocatellia > Pyrinomonadales > Pyrinomonadaceae > OLB17. Next base: position 19,479 of record JBGSYH010000020.1, read on the forward strand.
GCTTTCTCAAACCCTAAAAACCACGATGATCGCTGCGGCCATCGCACTGCTGTTTACCGCATCGATACCGCTGACCGAATGGCTGGTCGCGTCAAAGCCGCCGGAACCTCGCGGTTACGCGGATGAAGATCTTTCGCTCAAGGGAGCCGACATGCGAGGTTGGGTCTTCGGTGCCGAGGGCTTGATCGCCGATTGGTATTGGATGAATTCGCTCCAGTATATTGGCGGCAAGATCGCCTCAGTCGGCTTGGATAAGATAAATATTGACGATCTAAGCGCTCTGAATCCTCGGCTGCTGAACCAATATTTGAACAACACGGTCGATCTCGATCCGCGATTTGTCGCGGCGTATTCATATGGAGCTACTGTGCTTCCGGCGATCGACGTTGATCAGGCGATCGCTCTAACGGAAAAGGGTATTGCAAATAATCCCAGTAATTGGCGGCTTTATCAATATCTTGGTTACATCCATTGGAGGCGAAAGGACTACGACAAGGCTTCGGAAGTCTATACGGCAGGATCGAAGATCGCGGATGCTCCGTCATTCCTACGGGAAATGGCCGCGGCGATGAAGACCCGAGGCGGCAGCCGCGAGACAGCTCGGCAATTATATCTGCAGATGTATAACGAAGCCGACGACCAGCAATCCAAAAACAACGCTGAACTTCGGCTGCTTGAGATCGATACGCTGGATGAACTTGAAGCACTCAATGACCTATTGGCTTCGGCAAAGGCGGCGTCCGGCCTCTGCCCGGAAAGACTAAGTGAGCTGTTTCCAAAACTGGCCTCGATCAAACTGCCAAGAGACCGGTCTTTCTCGATAGATCGCCAAAAGCAGCTTGTTGACCCTACCGGTTTTCCTTATCGATTTGACCGCGATAAATGCCGGGCCGACCTTTCTTTCGAATCAAAAATTCCCCGGACATTGGAATGATCGAACCCAACACCAAAAGGTCGAAACGATGGCTGATCGATATCGCTCTGATCGCTCTGGCTTCGTTTATCCTGATCGTTCCTGTATTGATCTACGGGATCCCAACGGGGAACGACCTTCCAGAACATTATCGCTTCGCTCTCGCATTTGAAGAGAATCTTGCAAACGGGATCCTTTTTCCTTCGAGATCCGATTCTGTGAATGACGGATTTGGCGATGTAGGCGTTCGTTTCTATCCGCCACTAACTTACTACTTGCTGAATCTGACAAGTGCGGCGACCGGAAGCTGGTATTACGGAAGCATTCTAGCGTTCTTTTTTCTCTTTGCTTTGGGTGGTATAGGCGTTTATTTCTGGTCCCGCGAATGGTTTGGCGAAACGGCATCTTTGATCGGAGCTTTGGTATATATTCTTCTGCCGTATCACGTAAACCAACTCTTCAATGCATTTCTGTTGGCTGAGTTTGCGGCTGCCGCCGTGATGCCGTTTTGCTTTTTGTTCGCCAGCCGTTTGTTTAGGTCAGCTGATGTCAAGAATGTCATACTGTTTGGTCTCGCCTTTTCGGCACTCCTGCTGACCCATATCCCGACTTCCATGATCGTTTCGATCTCGCTCGCAGCGTTTGCGGCAGTATCTTGGTGGAATTCGCGAACGATCGGCAGCCTTTTCCGATTTGCTGGCGGTGTGGGAACGGCGTTGCTCTTGAGTTCGTTCTATTTGGTCCGGTTGTTTACCGAACGAGATTATTTGAAGCACTCAGCGGCAGAATTCGCGTCGAAGGATTTTGATTTTCGATCAAATTTTCTGCTCTCATATTTTTACGCAAGCGGCGCAGAATATATGGACCGATCGCTGTGGTTCGGCGATGCGATGCTCGTGCTTACGTTGGTCGCTTCTGTGCCTTTTCTTGTTATCTTCTGGAGGCATGCAAATAAAGAATTGAGATCGAGTCTTTTTCCTCTGGTTCCGGTCATGGCAATTGCGCTATTCTTTGCAACGCCAGTCAGCTCACTCTTATGGAGCAGCCTGCCATTGCTTGCAAAGATCCAGTTTCCGTTTAGATGGATGTCCGTTATTACGCTTTGCGCTTCGCTGTTCATCGCCGCAGGGTACGGCCGGTTGGAAGAGATGTTCAAAGGCGATAGTCGTCCGCGGGGAATGTTACTAGCTGGTGGAATATTGATCGCTATGGCTTTTTCTGTATTCCAGGTGATCAGGCCAGCGAGATATTCGACGCAAGCAGAATTCTCCGCCGCGGTCGAACGCTATCGGGCTTCAGAAAGCTGTGAATGCTGGTGGCCTATATGGGCAAACCGTGCGGCACTCGGTAACTTGGCCGACGCAACAGGTAACGGCAGGCAGGTCTTGCGTGTCTCGAGGGCGCCGAATTCGCGCGAATTTACGATCGCAGATGGTGAGCCAACAGAGTTACGGGTTGCAACGTTTTTTTATCCGCATTGGAAAGCTACGGTAAATGGAACATCGGTTGATGCTAATATTGGAAATGACGGGACGATCGTGGTGCCGCTGCCGAGCAGGGAAGTAGCCCTTTCGCTTACGTTTCAAGAGCCTTGGTTGAACAGAATGCTTGGTCGGGTTTCTGCGGCGGCCCTCGGAATAGTTATCATATTTTTGTTATTTTTACGAAAGCCCGCGACTGATAACGATTAGTGAGGTTCTATGGAAAAAGTAATTGAGATCTCCGGACTTACAAAGGATTACGAGGTCGGATTTCTAAAGAAAAAGAAAGTTCGAGCGCTCGACGGGCTCACGCTTTCGATCGAACCCGGGCAGATATTCGGTTTTCTCGGGGGCAACGGGGCAGGGAAGACAACGACAATAAAGATATTGATGACGCTTCTTTTCCCGACATCAGGCACTGCACGAATACTCGGTCGCGACATTTCCGACGTTGCGATGCACAAGGACATCGGATATTGCCCGGAAAATCCCTACTTTTACGATTACCTGACGGCTCGCGAGTTGATGAACTACTTTGGCGAGATATTCGGAATTTCATCGGACGAGCGAACAAAAAGGTCTAAAAACCTTTTATCGCGAGTCGGGCTGCAGGAAAAGGACTGGGATAAGCAGTTAAGAAAATTTTCTAAGGGAATGCTGCAGCGGGTTGGCATTGCACAGGCTCTGATCAATGAACCAAAGATCGTGTTTCTCGATGAACCAATGAGTGGTTTGGATCCCATCGGTCGACGCGAGATCCGTGAATTGATCGCCGAGCTAAAAGAAAGCGGCACGACCGTTTTTATGTGCACGCATATTCTTTCGGATGTTGAGGCATTATGTGACAACGTAGCGATTCTTCGCGGCGGCAAACTTGCCGCAACCGGAAAACTCACCGACCTTTTGAATCGAGATATTGGCGCCCGTGCCTTCGAGATAATCGCATCGGGAGTTTCCGCGGTCGATCTTGCTAAAGCTCCGACTATCTCAAAGACCGCCGTAATATCCGCAAAGCCGAACGGCACTTCGATAGAAGTGGCAAGTGAAGCCGAGATCGATTCCGTTTTGGCGGCGATCCAAGGAGCGAATGGCTCGCTGGTTTCGGTCGTTCCGATAAAACAATCGCTCGAAGATCTGTTTGTAAGCTAAGAGACTAATCGGTGAGATTTACTTGCCTCTTCCAACCGTGCATACTTTTAGATTAGAAATTAACGAGATCGTCTTGCACGATTCAGCAGAATCGAGCCCGGATCATGCCGGATGAATATTTTTATGACCGAAACAAAACGGATCATGGCCCCTGAGCCGCTTGAACCAATACCTTTCACAATTCCCACCGCTTTTCGCGAAACGCTTTCAAATGGTTTGCGAGTGCTGATCCTTGAGGATGCCCGATTGCCGCTCGTTTCGTATCGAATGGCGTTTCTTTCCGGTGATACTATCGACGCAGATGGGCAATGCGGTACAACTTCGACAATGACCGCGATGCTGACCGAAGGGACCGAGAATTACTCAAGCCGCGAACTTGCGGAAAAGGTTGAACGTCTTGGCGCAGGACTAAACGCGAGTTCGTCGGATGATTTCACGATAGTTTCGGCATCAGCACTCACGATGTATGGCGACGAAATGCTTGAGCTAATGGCTGAAGTGATGTTCCGGCCTACTTTTCCCGAATCCGAACTCGATCTGTACAAACGTAATACGATCGAGAATCTCAAGTTCAACCGTTCGCAACCAAATTTCCTTGCAAATGAACAGGTCGGGCGGCTGATCTTTGGAAGCCATCCGTATTCAATAAATGCTCCAACACCGGCTGATATTGAGAATCTGGAGCAGGCGCGGCTTGAAGCCGCACGAAAGACCGTATTTCTGCCGAACAACGCGATCTTTATCGCAGTTGGCGATGTGCGTAAAGATGAATTGCTGATGTCCATCGAATCCCTTTTTGGAGACTGGGAACCGGGCGACCGACATATTCCGAAGTTCCCCGAATTCCCAACCCGTTCGGATCGTTCTCTAACCATTGTCGATAGGCCAGGTTCTGCACAGACAAATATCGTGATCGCGAACGGTGCCGTAGAGCGTGATCATCCAGATTACTTCGCTATATTGGTAATGAACCAGGTGCTCGGTGCAGGAGCTTCGTCGCGTGTGTTTATGAATCTACGCGAGGAAAAGGGTTATACCTACGGAGCTTATACGCGTTTTGATATGAAACGTTTTGGCGGAAGTCTCGAAGCGACCGCCGAGGTGCGAAATGCCGTAACGGGCGATTCGTTGCGTGAATTTTTCAAAGAGCTTGACCGCATCCGCACTGAAGATGTCCTTCAGGAAGAATTGGACGACGCAAAAAACTATCTGACCGGAGTATTTCCGATCCGAGCCGAAACGCAGGAAGGCCTTACGAATCTGATCGTAAATCAGGAATTATATGGCCTTCCGCACGATTATCTTGAAACTTATCGCGACAACGTCCGTGCGATATCGATCGAAGACGTCCGCCGCGTTGCGGATGAATATGTCCGAGCAAATGAATCGGCGATAGTTCTGGTCGGCGACGCTTCGGACATACTCCGCCAGGCACGCGAATTTGCCGATACGATAGAAATATTCGATAAGGACGGAGCACCGAAAGAAATGTCAGATTTTGAAACATCGGGTAATGCCGAGGCTGCGAATGTCGCCGGCGAATGGAAATTGTCGCTGAATTTCATGGGCAGCGATGTTGAAATAAAAATGTCGCTCGAACAGGACGGCCCGTCGGTTTCAGGAACCCTTACAACAATGCTCGGCGAAGGAAAGATCGAGAACGGCAAGGTTCACGGAAATAAAATATCTGCCAACGCCGTTACTGATATCCAAGGCCAATCGGTCGAATTTAACATCAGCGGTACCGCCGATGGCGATTCAATAACAGGGACCATCGAATCCGCAATGATCCCCGACGCTCTCGAATTTTCCGGAACACGAAGCTAGGCCGGTTGTTCGAATTGGATGACGGCAAAACCTGCTCCGTCCGGTGCCGTGGCGAGGGCGATGCGGCCCACGTTGGGAGCATCAAATGGATCGCATCTTAGGCTGCCGCCGTTCTCTTTGATCTTTTCTGCGGTCTCATCGGCGCTTGTTACAGCAACATAAGCTGTCCAGTGAGACGGAGCGTCCCCCCAGTTCTCATCCATCGGCATTATTCCACCAACTGCTTTTCCGTCAATGTGGATCTCGGAATACTTCATTTCGGTGACCTTTGATTGTTCCAGAGTCCAGCCGAACATCTCCTTGTAGAAGGTCTCAGCCGCCGAGAGATCTTTTGTCGCTAATTCGCGCCAGCAGATCGTCCCATGTTTTGGTATCGTAAATTCCGCCATTTTCTTGTCTCCTTAACTTCTCGAAAACTCCGTCTCAACTGACCATTCCTCTAACCCTTCCGGTGAGACGTTGAACATCAAATATTTGAACGAATCGCCATTTGGGACGATCTTGGTTCGCCAGCCCCAATCCGGATGATCGGGCACCGAATAATGTCCTTTAATATCGACCGCTCCAATTTCTGAGACGGAGCCTTCACATTCCATCAGAACATTTTTTGAATGCCACGAATCGGTCCAAAATGCATTAACGGTATTTGAATCGCCGCCGTTGATGATGATCAATCCTTCCTGCGGTTCACCTTCATATTCCCACGTGTAGGCGATCTCAAGGCATTGACCTGAGACGCGTTCCTTGACCGATGCCGTCGAGGCCGATTCTTTGATAGGATCGGGCATCCAGGAAAGGTTCAATTTGTTTGTGCCGGACCAGTTTCCGGCAAGCTTCTTTAGTTCAGTGTGGACGCTCATTAGCTCATCGGGATAAGAGTTATTATGTTTATCGCAGCCCCGGTCGGGTCGGCGATGGTCGCGAACCGTCCCACATTTGGAATGTCTGCCGGGCCGAACAACAACGCACCGCCAAGCGACTTTGCCATTTCGCATGATGCATCAACGTCGTCAACTGAGACGTAATGCGCGATATGTGCCGGCGGCATCTCGCCTCCGCACATTTCTTCGGTCAATTCAAAAAGTGCACCGTCCGGATATCCTTCGCCGCTCGATGCGAATTCCAGATATTCCATATCTTGCCCCGATTTGCTTTGTGCGAACTGCCATCCGAAAATATTTGTGTAAAAAGGTTTGCTGCTCGCGATATCGTGGCTATTTATCTCGGTCCAGCAAAATTCGCCGTGTTTTGGCATCTGGATCGTTTCGGCTGTCTGTGCTTCTGCCATATTTTCCTCCGTCTCAGTTTCAGGTTGTTTGTGCGCCGTGAAGCATATCACGGTCTGTTTTTTGTGTAAATACGCTTATTCTCCGCAAAAGTTTTGAGCTGTGGGTGGAGAAACTTCGGCCGTAGGGTCAAAGGCAGGACGGCCGCCCACAACTCAAAACTATGGCAGCGTGGGAGAAAACCATTAGCTCGCTTTCCGCATTGGGACGGTAGTCGGCTGTTCCTGCAATCGGTCGATCAATTGAGACGCCGCTTTCCGTGAAAGTTCATTGACCTTGCATTTCATCACCTGTTTGCAGACCGCATCGGCATCGACGCCGCGTTCGCGAGCGATCGCCCGGATCATTCCCATCTGCTTTGTAGTGATCAGATCAGAGATATTTCGGGCAATCGGGTCGGCCGCCGTCTCACTTTCTTTCGCCTGAACTGAGACGTCATCCGCATCACGCTTATAAAGGTCGCGAGCTATACCGAATTTCACGGCCGCGCGTTTCAGCGCGTCGTGCTCTGCTTTCTTAATACCCATTTCGCTGCGAGCCGAACCCGTCCCAATACCTTCGCGTGTTACGCCGTCGATGGAGATCGCGACCGTTACCACAACATAGTCGCCGAGTGCCTTGATGTCCTTGACCGTGTGATTCCAATTTGGTGCAGTCTCATCCAAAATATCCGCCACCGTGTGCCACTCGATATATTCGACGGTGCGGGCCCGACCGTCGCGTCCGCGGAACCCTTCGCGGTGCCGCAGCATTTCCGGTTCAACATTCGTTCGCAGTTCTTTCAAGGTCGAACGAAAATTAAATACATTCCCTTTGTCTTCGGTACTTTCAAATATTGCCGGTTGAATAAGCGGTGCGTTTTGCGTTTCTATCTGCTGTTTCATTTCTTTATCCTCTGTTGTGTTCTTTCAAACCGTTTCCAATACGGCGTTCGAGCGGCGTTGCCTGTATCGCCGCCAGTCCGTCCGGTTCGGCCCCTGTTCGCTGCTGCCAGGCTATCGAGCAACTCAGCCTTTTATCAATGACGTCGAAAGCAGTTCAGACGTCCTATCTATGAAACATCGTACCACAAGAAATTATTTGTTGCAAGCATAAAACGAGGTGTTGCATTTAAAATTTGTCTGTGTTATGTTTTACCCATGAAATGCGTAGTGCAACTATGACACTCACGACTCATGGAGGCAGGAAAATATGTCGTTTAAGAATGAAAACCTTATAAACACAATGGAACTCGGCCGTGCTATCAAGCGGCGGAGAGAGGAATTAGGCCTTAGTCTTCGGGACGTCGCCGATGTAACGGATGTTTCCGCATCGACGCTTTCGAGGATCGAGAACGGGACCGGTAAGCCGGATGCAGATAATATCGCCCGATTGACCGGCTGGCTCGATATGCCGATCGATCGCGTTATGAACAACAAAGGCGCGGACGATGTAGAGGCGGTGATCTATTACCCGCACGAACCGACACCGGAGATCGTCGAAGCTCATTTGAGGGCCGATAAGAATCTTTCGCCGGAAACGGCAAAGGCTCTTTCGGAACTGTTCCGGGTCGCGTATAAGCAGTTTAGTGTTCCCAGCGGGAAAAAATAGTCAAAGCAAATAAGAGGCAAAGATGCAGAATACAAGCTATTTAGCGGCAGGTAACGCGGCGGTAATAACGAGCCCGATCGTGTCGAGAAGTGAAACGAATACAACGCCATTTGCGTTGGACACCACGTTCGTCCTTTTCTTTCTAGCCCTTGATCTTGGCCAGGCTTGGCTGAATCTGGGGTTCGACGGCATTTTGGCGGGAACTACGTTATTGGCGTTTATCGTCCTTCCGTATTTCCTTCCGTTCGCAGGAGAAAGGCCGGCGTTTCATGGATGGGTCGCCGGACGGTTTGTTTTAGCCGGATTCGGCCTATTCCTTGGGCTTTTGATGAAACAAGCGGTCGGCGTTCTGCTGCCAGAATGGTTCGGTTTTATGCCTATGACGCTTCTTATCGTCGCAGCTTTTTCTAGTTTGTATTTTCAGGTCTATGGTATACTGCGAGTCCGTTTGGCGAGATAGGCAAAAGGCGTCGAACGATAAAAACAAGATCCGCGCGAGTTTCGGGACATGCGCGGATCTTTCTTGTTCCCACTCTTAATTCCTCATTTTGGTGCAAATATAGACAAATCCCTAGCAAATGGGCTAGAATCTTAAAAGCACATCGGTTGGGAACCACGCCGGACCGATTTTTCAGCAAAGGCCTTCTTTAACAGTTCAGTTCATTTGATCTAATCGAAAACTTGTTTTACTCGTCGTTTTAACGGCATTGCGTCTCCGCCTCGGCCTTCGTTTCAATAGGGATCAAGAAGAATCATTTCCCCCGTCTATCCAATTTCACCACCACAACAGGAGGAACTAAATGAGAAAAATAACCATTGTCGCTTCTTTCGTTATTGCGATCATTCTGTTTTCGGCAGATGTTCATTCACAGCAGAAATTTTCAAAGGTCGTAACCGATGCCGATCGCTGGACCACGATGGAATTTAACGCATCCGCGGATTGCACGGGCACGGCTGAAGAATGCGCTGTTAAGATACTGACCGATCATAATATCTCGGTCGGCAACGAACCCGATTTCAGCGTTTATCAGCTTGGAGCCGTTGGCGAAAAGAACGTGACCGTCGTTTTTGTTTCGCACCTGCCGGAAGATGACGAGGTTGTGCTGGGAAATCTTTATCGGTTGGAGTTGAATCACTCAGCCGGAGAAGAAGGAAAGTTTCAGCTTGCGGGGCTTGGGCGGCTGTTTCAATGCCTAGAAGGACCAGCCGGATGGCAGAAAATCCCTTGTCAATAGTTTCACACGACGAATTAAAAGGCCCGGGCAATGAGTGTCCGGGCTTTTTTACGTAGCGGGTGAATTCGTCTAACTGGCCGCCCGCTAACGCAGGCGGTTCTGACTGTCTATTTACGGATCAGATTTTCATCGTAGAGTTCGCGGTAGATGCGGTAGTTGTTCATCACTTTGAAGACGTAGTTCTTCGTTTCGGCAAAGCCGACCTCGGCTGCGAACAGGCCGGGATCTTTCGGGTTCGTGCGGTTCAGCCAGCGAGCCGCGTTGTCCTCACCGGCGTTGTAGCTTGCGGCGACCGCTTCGTAAAGCCCGCCGAATTCATCTTTTATCTTGCGAATATAGATCGAGCCGATCGCAACATTCGTTTCGGGGTTGTAAAGATCGTCCGGCTGCAGGTTGCGGTAACCGGCTTCGTCCTTGTATTTGATCGCGGTGTCGAACACAAGCTGGACCAGGCCGCGGGCACCGGCGGGCGACTTCGCGTTAGCGCGGAACGAACTTTCCTGCTTCATTATGGCAAGCACGAAACGCGGGTCGATGTTATTTTTCTTCGCATGTTTGATCACCTGCGTACGAAACATCACGGGATTTTGGGTATAAAGCCGAGGCGTTGTTTGGCTGATCTTTTGAACGCGGGAACCCGCGAGCCGATCGGCAGCGAGCCCGCCATAATAGGAATTCAACGTGTTCGGAATGCTCTCATATACAACATTCGCCTCAGCAGTCTTTCCGGCCTTTTCAAGTGAAAAGGCTTTCAAATATCGAGCCTCATCGATAGAGGTCATCGAACCGCGAAATGCATTTGCAGAAATAAGGTCATCAGCGGCGGCAGCAGCCTGGACCCATCGGCCTCGGGCAAATTCCATCCGGAGCTTCGCTTGAAAGGCGTTTGCATGAGTTGGTTTTCCGCGAAAAGTTTCGGCAGATTTTGTAACCCACTCATCGGCTTTGTCGTATTCACCGGCTTCGCGGTAAGCGTCGATGATGTTCAGATGGGCCGACTCGATCTTCTCGCCTTCGGGGAACATCGCAACGTATTGCTCATATGTTTTCGCCGCTTCAAGATTCTTTCCTGCACGGACGTAACTCGCACCTTTGAACGCGAGGCCTTCGCGGCCGTCTTTTGTGTAGAGATGATCCTTGATCAGCTTATCGAACCAATCGACCGCCTTTAGATATTCACGTTCCCACATGTACGAACGGGCCGTGCCGAATAACGCCTTCGGAATGCCCGCATCTTCAGGATACTTTTCTATTACTATCGCCCAGTGTTCTCGCGCCTGCGGAAACAAACGATTCGCCATGTACGCTTCGGCCCGAGAAAGATGTTCGGCAGCAGCCAGCGTCGGCAGCTTTCCGCCATTGGACGCCTTAGCAGACGTATCGGCTTCGGTCGCTCGGCGAAGAGCGGCGTCGGATGTCTGTGCATCAACAGCAGACACGACAAAAACAATAATGACGGCGAATATTACGAAGAGCTTTCTCATAATTATTTAATGCAGGCAGGTATGTACTGATTAAAGTTTACCCGATTTTTAGACGAGACAGAAATGTTTCGCGTTGCCGTAATTCGCGACCTTCGCCGAAGTAATTAATAATTACTAATTATTAATTAAGGAAGCCTAAAAAAGGCGTTCGTCTAGAAGATATGAGTTCTGGCAACGTGCTAAAATCTCTCTTTCGATGTGAGGTAATTCTGATGAAATTGGCTATAAACGGTGCTACCACGATGACCGCGGATCTAGAGACTGACATTCGTTCGGCGGCCGCGGCGGGTTTTGAACTGGTCGAGCTGCGATCAAATAAGCTTTACGACTATATGGAAACTAAGACTGTTGATGACCTGAAAGCGTTGCTTGCGGAAGCGGGCGTCGGCGTGCTTTCGATCAATACGCTTGAGCATATTACGTGGCGTTCGGACGAGGATTATGCGGCGATCAAGGAAGAATGCGAGAAGCTCTCGGCGATCTCAGCTGTGATCGGTTGTCCGTATGTTCTTTCCGTTCCCGGAGCGTTGCGCCAAGGGCCGAAAACGGATGAGGAAACGATCGCGGAGTCTGTTCGTGTGTTGAATGAGCTTGCCGATATTGCGGAACCGCACGGAATCAAGTTGGGTTTCGAGTTCTTAGGCGAGGCGGGGAATTCGGTGACGACTTTGGATCTAGGTTCGAAGATCGTTGATCTGGTTGGAAGAGATTCGGTTGGAAATGTGATCGATACTTATCATTTTTACGCGGGAAGCTCGTCGTGGGAAGCTCTCGAAGCGCTCGACCCTAAGAAGCTTTTTATCTTTCACATCAACGGAGCCGAAGACCTGCCAAAGGAACAGCTTAACGACTCAAAGCGGCTCTATCCCGGCGAAGGTGTCTTGCCGATCTCCAGAATGAAAGAGACACTCGACATAATCGGTTACGACGGCCCCGCAAGCGTTGAGATATTTCGCCCCGAGTATTGGGAGCGAGATCCGTTCGTCGTCGCGGCGGAAGCGAAACAGGCTGCGGAAAAAGCACTCGGGTTAGGGCAATACGCCTCGGGCGGAAGCTGGTAGGAGAATAAACAACGGATTTACACAGATTTTCACGGATTAGTTTTATTGCTTGCTTCAGAAAATAATCAGCGTGAATCGGTGTTAATCCGATGTTAAAGATCAAATGGATAAAGTTCGAATTGGAATTGTAGGAACTGGTTATATCGGTAATGTTCATGGTCGCATCTATTCACGCGATGAACGTGTCGAGGTCGCGGCGTTGTACGACATCGTGCCGGAGCGTGCCGAGCGGACGGCAAAGAGCATCGGCGGAAAGGTTTGTTCGTCTAGAGAAGAGCTTTTGGCAGTCTGCGACGCGGTTCTGGTCTGTTCGCCCAATAAGACACATAAAGAGATCGCGTTGGCGGCGATCGAAGAAGGTAAGCATGTTTTCTGCGAAAAGCCTTTCGCGATCGGTATCAAGGATGCTGTAGAGCTTCGGGACGCAGCCAATAACGGCAATGGCGTATTTCAAGTCGGCCACAACAGGCGCTATGCACCGGTTTACGCGACGCTCAAGAAATTACTCAGCGAAGACAAGGCACATTCTGCTCACATCAAGATGAACCGCGGTGAATTGAAGAACCCGGTCTGGACGGGCGACGTGAACGTGACCGGCGGTTTTCTTTACGAGACGACTATTCATCTTTTTGACATGATGCGGTTTCAATTTGGCGAGATCGAGGAGCTAGTCGCATACGGTTCGCAGCACGAATATCCCGAACTCGATGAATTCTCGATAATCTTCAAGTTTAAGAACGGCTTTCATTGTACATTTGCATCATCGTCAGACGCTAGTTGGCACTTTCCTTTCGAGCGAATCGAGGTGTTTTGTCATCACCGGACGATCATGACCGAAGAGATGGAACGCCTGCTTGATTCACGCGGGATGGACGCGAACTATGAAACGTTTTCGTTTCACATGACTGAGAAGGAAGAGCGTTGGGGTTATGTTCAGGAAGATAAGGCATTCATCGATTCGATCTTAAATGGATCGCCGCCACCCGTAACCGCCGATGACGGTTTTAAGTCTGTCGAACTCGTCGAATCGGTCTATAAAGCGATAAGGATCGGTGAGCGGATACGATTCGACTAGGCATTTCCATTTTCCGAACAATTCAGTTGTAATATGCGTTAAGGGTTTTATGGAACTTACCCTCGAGGCACCTGTCAGTATGATCCAGTGTCAAAATTGCGGAAAGTCTAACGCACCGGAAAGCCAGTTTTGCCGGTATTGCGGTAATCGTATGGCGGCTGCACAGCCACAGAATTACGACGCACGGCCTCCGCGGCCCTACGCCTGGCAGACCGATGAATACCAGACACAGGCTGAACCGAGAAAAGGTAGAGCTACTTCAGCTCATGTCCAAGTTCCTCAGCAAACCGGGTTTCCCCAACAACAGAACTACGGTGCGATGCAGCACTCGTTCCACGGACCACAGGATCTTTCGGGCAATTATCGCTGCCCACATTGTGGAACAAATTACCTGCCGGTACTAGAACGTAGAATTTCTACCGCAGGTTGGATAACCTTTGCCCTATTGCTTGTGTTTACGTTTATCTTTTTTTGGATCGGTCTTTTGATCAAAGAGGATGTCCCGGTTTGCCCGGTCTGCCGACAAAGAGTTTATTGACGATAATAGTATCCGCGTGGATGCTCTATCTTAACCTCAGGGTTCGTGCTTTTCACTTCAACGCGGTAATATCCCTTTTTCATATTCCGCGTTAGATAAGAAAGCAGGAACTGCCGATTCAACAGCAATCTTAGATCACGAAAGAACGGATCGAAACTTACGGGTGCAAGAGTTCCCTGAAAAAAAGCTCGTCCTCCTGTTTCGTCTGCGAGTTTTGCAAGCGAGCCCTGAGCGTTCAACGTGATCATACCCGAACCCGATTCAGTGATATCCGTTGGCGAATAAAAACTGAAAACGGCTACATTTCTTCGTTGGGCACGTGTGATCGCCCGATCAAGATAAAGGCTCTGCCCTGGGGTAGAGTCTCTCAGGCCCGAGGAGGTATCGAGACCGTCGGAAATAAGCAGCATCGCACGCCGACCCGCGGGCAAAGCATCGAAACGGTTCAAAATATCTTCTATCCCTTCGTAGGGATTTGACGGGCTGGCAGATTGTCCGGGGATTATGATCCGGAACATTCGCGAAGCCGTTTCTAAGTCGTCAGTGAACTTTTGCCTAACCTCAACATTATTTGCCCGAAGATATGCGATCATTACACGCGATCCCTGTGGCAACTGTTTTACAAATTCACGTAGTTCGCCGAGTTGCAGATTAGCGCTTGCCGTAAGGCCATCCTGAATGACGATCGCGAGAGAAAGTGGAGCATCCGTAATGCTGCGTATCGATAATATCGTCTGCTCTTCTTTATTCTCCAAAACCATTAGTCGATCGACCTGTACGATCTCTTCGGTCTCGCCCTGCTTTAATTCTGATTTTGTAAAGATCGATATCGGGATCGAAACTGTTCTAACTCGCTGCGAATCGCGCTGTGCCAAAACGCTGCCGGCAAATGAGAGAATCAGGGCAAGAAGTAACGAAGCGTGCAAGCTGCTTCTTAGAGGCCGTCGGTTAATGCAATTCGATCTCAGAGCGTTCTTCCTCCCATTTCTATGCCGATAGTTTGAATTACTATCTTACACTTTGTAAAGTGTGATTGAACAGATGACCGAACTTGTCTCAAAATACGATATTACGCCGAGAGAGCTGAACCGCGGCAAACGACTCGCGGTTGCGGCGGTCAGCGCTCCTATTTTGCTGAGCACCATACCTGCCGTTGTTTTCTCGATCTTGTTCTTTGTCTTTGGATCGGCTCCGCCAGTCGCGGTAACACTCGCCTTTTTCGGATTTCTTTCGACGGTCATCGGACTCGCAATAGGCCTGATCTTTTCCGGTTACTTTCTCTACAAGCGCTCGAATTGGACTCGAGAGCTTCGAGAACGAATGGCTGCCGATGGCATCAAGGCGAGCGAACTCGAATGGTTCATGCACGAACTGAAGAGTAATGAACGGCGAGCATTGAAACAGATCGAAAGTCGGGATCTTCTTCTTGGCGACGCTTACCGTGAAACGCTGGCGAGCCGGCTGACGGCAACACGCATCACAAAAAGTTCGCGCCGTGAGCTTTCTTTAATGGAACGGCGAAAGAATAAGTTGAAGCAGCTCGGGGCAGGCCGTTCAGCTGAATTCATATCGGAAGTTGAGAGAGATGTAGAAAAGCTTAAGAAGATCAATACCGAATCTCAACAAATGTTGGTCGAGGCCGAGGCACGGCTTCAGATGCTGGAGGCAGCAAGTATTCGCGGGGGCGGTATCACCGATAGCGAGATCGCACTTGATAGATTAGGAGCTAGAGCCAGAGAATTACCGCTTGCTTTGGAAGAAGCTAAGATGGCTGAAAGTATTAGAAAGGAACTGGAAGAAGGAAGCGATTCAAACTTCGAAGAAGACCTTGTAGATAAGGGGAACCAGACGGCCGATTCGAAAGCATGAATTGAACCTGTTGTAACAGGTGGGTGGCCTTCTGACCCATTCGGACCATCAAAGCCTTCACCTATGGCAAGTTCCCGCGTAGAGAACTGCACCGGATCGGGCATTAGCCTCCCGCAATTCAAGTGTTGGCTCAATTATTGTTGCGATCGATATCGAACCGCCCAGTTGATCCCCTCACCTAAAAGAAGTATATCACTTTCGAAATCAAGGAAGGCAATAGTGGAAACGAGGATTCGCTATTGTTCACGCTCAAGTTCCTGCGGCGGAACGTCTCGATGCTTCAAAACGCGGTCAAGCATTTCCGTACACTCGGCGCTGCGCGAGGCAAGCTGTGCATCCACCTGAGCCTGGTTGTTCTTAGCCTGGTGAAATTCGTCGGCTATGTGGAGAGCGGCGAGGATCGCCACTTTCAGCGAATCTACGGTGAGCGTTCCTGACGAGATCTCGCGCATCTTACCGTCAACATATTCCGCGAGGCGGAGAATATATTCATTGTCGCCGTCAGACCGAATACTGTAGGTTTGGTTATAGATCTCGACCCTGACTGTTTGTTCGGTTGCTTCCATCATTGAGTACTTCACATTGCACGTCCAACGGCCTCTGCCACTTCAACATCAATAATGGTCATCGCGTCGAGCATTGCTTCAACCTTAAGCTGGATCGCGTCGCGTTCTGACAAAAGGCTCTCGACCTTTGTTTCAAGCCGAGCCTTTTCCGCAAGCCAGTCGCCGGAATTTGCCCGCAAGGCCTTGAGCTCATTTTCTAGAGCTTCCTTTTCCTCGCGCATTTTCTTTGCAAATTCGATGGTGAGGTAAATCTTATCTTCGAGATGTGAGAATTTCTCCATTCCCGTCATACCGTTCATGCAATGTCTCCGATTGAGGACTGATCGAAATTTTTAGTGAAAACGATTATCAATCGTTTTCGTAAAAACTTCAAGTTAATCAAAGTGGGAAGTTTAAATTCGTTGTTTTATAGCAAACTTTTCTTCGATGGCTGCGACGAGAGGAACGTGCGAACCGTCAACGTCCTCCTCGGTCAAAGTGCGTGTCTCGCTTCTATACTCAAAACGGATCGTCAGTGACCTCGTGTTTTCATCCAGGCCTTTGCCTTCGTAAAGATCGACATACGAAACATCATCGAGGTGTTCTGTCTCGGTCGAAAGTGCGAAACGCTGTATCTCTGCAAAATTGATGCTTCTGCCTACCGCGAACGAAACGTCGCGTATGACCGCAGGAAACCGAGGTAGAGGCGAATAAACAGCCTCTTTCGGTTTCGACGAAAGAACCGCTTGAAGATCGATCTCTGCAACATATACGGGTTGCTTAAACTTGTAATCGGCCGAGATTTCCTCATTTAGCCTTCCAAGCGTTCCGATCTTTTTTCCGTCGAGCCAAACGGAAGCCGCCTGGCCGTTGCGCAAATGTCGGATCTCCTCCGCGACATAGACGGGTTCGGTCACTGCTGCCGATGATAGGGCGGCGTCGAGAGCTCCCTTCGCATCGTAAAAGTCCATAGGACGGCCTGGCATCGATCGGTCTTCGAAGATCTCGTTACCGTTGAGCACAATGGCAAAGAGCTTTCTTTCATTTGGCAATTGGCCATCACCGGCAGCCGAAAATGCCTTTCCTATCTCAAAAAGTTTCACATCGCGACGCTGATGATTGGCGTTATGGCGAACTGCGTCTAAAAGGCCGGGAAGAAGCGTTGGCCGCATTCGAACCGCGCCCTCGATCACCGCATCACGCAAAGTTACCAGCGGTTCTTCAAGATGTTCGTTAACGAGATCAGGCATCGTTTCGAATCGATCATCATGCTTTACGTCGACGAAACTGTAAGAAAGTGCTTCATCGAAACCCTGATCAGAAAGGACCGAACGAATTCGCTTTTCGCGGTATTCACTCGGTTGATATTCACCAGCTCCATATGCCGGCGGCAGTTCGTCCTTTATCTTCTCATATCCAAAATGACGAGCGATCTCTTCGACGAGGTCTTCTTCGATCGCAATATCATGCCGCCAGGATGGAACAGAAAAAACCGCTGAACGCAGATCGCGTTCAGAATCATCGACAGGTTCCTGTTCCGACAGGCCCAACGCAGAAAGTATCCGAACACATTCCACCATGCTAACGTCGAGCCCCGTCAGGCGTTTGGTAGCGGCAGAAATGTCGTTTGACACAACCTTCCCTGGCTCTGTCCGTGTCGGGTAAAGGTCGATGATATTTTCCGCCACGCCGCCGGCCAGTTCGCAGATAAGTTCCGCCGCACGGTTAGAGGAGCGGATCAGATTATTAATATCAACGCCGCGTTCGAAACGGTAGCTTGCTTCAGTCGCGAGATTCAATTTGCGTGACGTGGAACGAATATTCTCCCGTTTGAAGAACGCGACCTCTAGAAGAACATTCGTCGTCGCTTCTGTAATGCCGCTATCGAATCCGCCCATGACACCGGCGACTGCAACGGGTTTTTCCGCGTCGCAAATAGCAAGCATGGTCTCATCAAGTTTTCGCTCAACCTCGTCAAGCGTTTTGATCGATTCGCGTTCCTTTGCTGTTCGAACAACGATGCGATTATCGGCAAGCCTGTCCAGATCAAACGCGTGCATCGGCTGGCCGAGTTCGAGAATTACAAAATTCGTGATGTCCGCGACGTTGTTGATCGAACGCTCGCCCAGAGCCTCAAGCCGGTCGACCAGCCACTGCGGCGACGGCCCGATCTTTACGCCTTTGATGATTCGTGCGGTAAAGCGATGGCATAGTTCCGGAGCTTCGATCTGCACCACTTCGGCAGCGAGAGCGGCGGGATACGGAATCTCGTCCACTGAACCACTTTGCGAATCATCTCCGCGACTCTGCGTCTCGGCGGTTAAACTTTTCGCCACTGTCACGGAAAGTTCGCGGGCTACGCCGAGATGCGAAAGACAATCGGGACGGTTCGACGTAAGATCGATGTCGAGCACAAAATCATCGCCATGCGGATGAATGCCCTCGACCGCCAATCCAACGCGCGTCAAAGCCTTTGCCGTCTCTTCAGGCGAAAGGTCAATATCAATAAGCTCCTTGAGCCAGTTGTAACTAATGTTCATGATTCAAAGTCGCTAATCACTGTCCCGGAAGACTTTTTCTAACGGTGATCCTTCTTCTTGTCGGAGACCCGCGACGAATTTCTCATCTTTGAGGCGTCGTGTCTCGTCAATTAACGGCGTCATATCGACGCCCATTTCGTCGATCTCCGCGCCGCATTGGGAACAGGTCCAACCTCCCAATTCTGCCTGGTGAGCTGAGCCAGGATAACTTACAAAAGGAATTCTGTGTCCGCAGGCCGGACAGTCGACTCTTCGTAGATGGAATCGGACGTAACGTGCGATTCCGTATAGAAAACTAATGACTAGAAGGGCTACACAAGCTCCAACTACGACAAGAAACAATATGCCGCCCCAGGTCATTTACCTAAACTGCTCCAAAAACCGCACATCATTCTCGAACATGTGCCGGATGTCGTCGATGTTGAACATCATTGCAGCCATGCGTTCGAGGCCAAAGCCGAACGCGAATCCCGAATAAACTTGAGGGTCAACGCCCACCGCACGCAACACGTTCGGATGAACCATCCCAGAACCGCCGAGTTCGATCCAGCCCGAACCCTTGCACGGGCGGCAGCGGTCGCCGTTCGACGTCCCCGAACCGTGACAGACGAAACACGAAAAATCGAATTCTGCCGAAGGTTCCGTAAAAGGGAAGTACGACGGGCGGAATCGCGTGACCGTGTCCTCGCCGAACAATCTTTTGAGCCATTCGGTGACGGTGCCTTTCAGGTGAGCCATCGTGATGCCCTTATCGACGCACAGGCCTTCGATCTGGTGAAACATCGGCGTGTGCGTCATATCAGGCGTGTCGCGGCGGAAAACGCGGCCAGGAGCGATAACCCGAAGCGGAACTCCGCGTCGTTCCATCGCACGGATCTGTACCGTCGATGTCTGCGAACGAAGAGCGAAGCCGTCGGTCGTGTAAAACGTGTCCTGTGACTCGCGAGCCGGGTGGCCTTCCGGAATGTTCAGGGCATCGAAATTATAGTAGTCGGTCTCGATCTCGCGGTCGTCCTCGATCGCGTAGCCCATCGAAACGAAAATGTCCTCGATCTTCTGCCGCAGGATCGTGATCGGATGCAAATGCCCCGTTCGCGGCCGCCGTCCGGGAATCGTTACATCAAGCCGTTCGCGTTCGGTCTGTACTTTAGAAATGAACTCATTCAAGCGTGCTTCGGCATCGTCGATCGCCTCAACGATCTCTTTCTCGACAGCCTGAACAAGCTGGCCAAATCGTCCTCGTTCTTCCGGATCGACCTTACCGATCAGCTTCTTCGCCTCAGCGATCTCTGATTTCTTTCCGGTGCTCTTGATCTTGAATTCGGCGAGCTCTTTGCTCAATGCCTGAGCCGACGCCAGCTTCAGATCGCTTGCCGCAGACCGCAGGTTGGCAAACCGTTCAAATTTTGCCTTGAACGCCTCGCGTATGCCTTCTACTTGCTTTCTCTGTTCTTCCATTTAGTGAACGGCCCGACGAGCCGCAAACCGTTATTGTAACAGGGGCAAAACTTACGGCAAATCTCAGCGGCCTTTGTGTGCTCTGTGGCTGGGAAAAACTTTGCTAATATTCCCTCATAACTTATGAAAGCAATCGTAAAAAGCAAAGCGGAACCCGGTCTGTGGATCGAAGAAGTGGCCGAGCCTGATATGGGGATAAACGACGTGATGATCCGCGTCAAACGTGGCGGTATCTGCGGCACTGACCTGCATATTTACAACTGGGACGCGTGGGCGCAAGAGACTATAAAGGTGCCGACAACCATTGGACATGAGTTCGTCGGTGAGCTGGTCGATGTCGGCTCGAACGTTGTTGATTTCTCAGTCGGTGACATCGTCAGCGTCGAAGGACATCTTGTTTGCGGACGCTGTCGGCATTGCATGGCCGGCCGCCGGGCGTTGTGTGCAAACACGACCGGTGTCGGCGTGAACACGAATGGCGGATTCGCCGAGTTCATCGCGGTCCCGTACACAAATATCTGGAAGCACAAGCCGGATATCGATCTCGACGTCGCGGCGATATTCGACCCGTTCGGCAACGCCGTCCACACCGCGCTCGAATTCGAAGTATTCGGCGAAGACGTGCTGATCACCGGAGCCGGCCCGATCGGCATCATGGCCGCCGCGGTCGCGAAACATGCTGGTGCGCGCAACATCGTCATCACTGACGTAAATCCCTTCCGTCTCGAACTTGCGGAAAAAATGGGCCACGTCACAAAGGCCATAGATGTCAGCAAGACCTCGATCAAAGACGTGCAGAAAGAGCTCGGCATGAAGGAAGGTTTCGACGTCGGCATGGAAATGTCCGGCGTGCCCGTCGCCTTCAAAGACATGCTCGCCAACATGTTCCACGGCGGCAAGATCGCAGTTCTCGGCATCCCGGCCGAGCAATTCGCCATCGATTGGAAGACCGTCATCTTCAACATGATCACCATCAAAGGCATCTACGGCCGCCAGATGTACGAGACCTGGTACCAAATGTCCAACCTCCTCGAAGCCGGCGTCGACATCTCGCCCGTCGTCACCCACCGCTATTCCTACAAAGACTTCGAACAAGCCTTCGACGCGATCAGAGAAGGGAACTGCGGCAAGGTCGTGCTGGATTTCGAGGAGATTTAGATGTCGAAACGCTCTAAGCTAATTCGAAAGATTCTGTGGGGAAATTCGGATTCGAATATCGAATTCGACGATCTGTGTTATCTTTTGAATGAATTGGGCTTTAGCGAAAGAACAAAAGGAAGCCATCATATATTCTTTCGTGAAGGTGTTGATGAGATCATCAATATTCAACCAATTGGTGCAAAAGCTAAGGCCTATCAGGTTAAACAAGCAAGGAACATTATTCTAAAATACAGGTTGGCAGATGACGATGAGTAAGTACGAAGTAATAATCTATTGGAGCGAGGTTGATAACGCATTTATTGCCGAAGTTCCGGAACTCCCCGGCTGTATGTCGGACGGCGCGAGCTATCAGGAAGCACTTGCCAATGCCGAGATCGTGGTCGCCGAATGGATCGAAACCGCTGAACAGATCGGGCGAGCGATCCCCGAACCAAAAGGCCGACTCGTTTTCGCCTAACCGATTTGCCTTCCGTCCGAACGCTTTAGCCCACTGCTATTCCCAGGAGGATAGATGAGGACCGTATTACTGATTTCAGCATTGTTCGCGATCTTCGGATTCCAAAACTGCCGGGGCGAGAAGGTTTACGGGGTTATCGATCTGGTTGATAAGGTGACCCGCGACGAAGCGGCTTGGACGGGGAAGGAGGTCGTCGTCTCCGGATATGCGCGGGTCCACGACGGCAACACTGATCAGATCCAACTGGATCTGGTCGACGACCTCTACTCCGGCACCGAGAACCATGTTTACTGCCAAATTCCGAAGGTCTCCGCAACCGACAACCTTTATAAAAGGTTCGTCACGGTCAAAGGAAAAATAGGCAAGGTCCACACACAAAACTACCTAAACATGAAAACCGTGACCCTCGACACCTGCGAATTAGTGAAATGATCAAACAAAAGGAGAAATCAATGAAAGCGTTCATTCTGATAGCAGCGATGGTCATCTTCTCAACGGCAGCACATGGCCAAAGCCCCCGAGTCTTTCACGAACGGCTTGGTAAGCCCGATAAGGTTGAAACCAAAGATGGGAAACTCGCCGAGGAAACATTCAAGTACGAGTCAAAGTTCCTTGTGACCGTGACCTATTCAGATTCGGGAAAGGCAGCAAGTTTGAAAATTTTGCCAGAAAATTCGCAGTTGCTAGACATACGAACGGATCCTGTAGTAAAGCAGGAAGAACTAAAATCCGTATTGGATAAGATCGTGCCCCCAGATGAAAAGGGAAAGTATGTCTGCGGCACATTTCTCAATGTCATTTGTTTGCCAACGAATGATTGTGCCGGGGTCCGATGGGATTACGAGAAAGTGTCGATTTATTACAACTCCGGAACCGGAGGCACGCGATACGCGATTTTGACTTGGCGAGACAAGCCGATCTCAGGTAACTGCTCAACGATGCCCAAGCGCGAGGAATACGTATTCGATAAAGTCGATGGGTGTCGTTAGTAAGCAAATTGAGCAATTCATGCGAAAGTTGTTCACAACAGAGAGAAATCGCTTTCGACGATTGGTAAATCGGATATTTCGGGCGAGGATCGTTATCCTTTTCCACAATCGGAATAATGAGAAACTCTCTTAAAAGCTAGTTACGCTTGAAAATTGGATTGCTTTCATGTTAACTTTCCGCCGTTCTGGCGGTAATTCATAGGAAATAAAGGAGAGTTCGTTATGGCGGAGACGGGACATGCGAGGAATATTGAGCATTTTGCGACGATGATCGGGTTTGTTGATGGTTATGGGGTGGCTTATAACCCGAGCAATGCGGCGATCGAGTTGGCGGCTTTGCAGGCTAAGTTGGCGCCTGTTTAAGTCAGAACCCATAATTTACCCTTTTGGACAGTGTGTTAGAATTGCGATATGTCAGTAGCAAATATTCAGGAAAGAAAACTTGAATTGATCCAGTGGTTATCGCTAGTTGACGACGACTCATTGATCGAACGTGTCGCGAAGGTTCGGGATGAGAGCGTTAGCGACTGGTGGAACGAGATCTCTGATGCTGAGAAGGATTCCATAACGAAAGGTATCGAACAAGCAGATGCAGGGCAAATGAAACCTCATTCAGACGCAAGGGCGAAATATGAAAAGTGGTTATAAAGTCATTTGGACCAACCATGCCCTGAGCGAACTAGATCTGACCATTGAATATCTACTTATCAATTTTTCCGACGTAGAAGTTTCTCGCCTCGCAAGATCGATAGAGACCACGCTAGCGAACATTTCTCAAAACCCTTTGATGTACCCGCGGTCTGAAAAGAGCGGCGGCGTTCGTCGGGCGGTGGTCTTGCGTTTCAACACACTGTATTATCGAGTTAATTCGGACGATCGATGCATCGAGGTGCTTTCGTTCTTCTCCAACAGGAGCGATCCGGAATTTCTGGAAGCGTAAATATTTTATGTATAGCAACTTTAAAGCACACTTATCAAATACCATCAACGAGATCAAAGAGGCGGGGCTTTATAAGAATGAGCGTGTGATCGACGGGCCGCAGGACGCGCGGATCGATGTTGGCGGCAATTCAGTGCTCAACATGTGCGCAAATAATTACCTGGGCCTGAGCGATCATCCGGCGATAGTCGACGCGGCGAGGAAGTCGCTCGACGAATGGGGCTACGGCCTGTCGTCGGTCCGATTTATCTGCGGAACTCAGGCAATCCACAAAGAGCTCGAACGCAAGATCAGCGAATTCCTCGGCACCGAGGACACCATTCTCTACACAAGCTGTTTCGATGCCAACGGCGGCCTGTTCGAGACGCTGCTTGGCGAAGAAGACGCGGTGATCTCCGACGAGCTCAACCACGCCAGCATCATCGACGGCATCAGGCTGAGCAAAGCAAAGCGTTTTCGCTATAAAAACAGCGACATGGCCGACCTCGAAGCCAAACTCGAAGAAGCAAGCTCCGCACGGTTCAAGATGATCGCAACCGACGGCGTGTTTTCAATGGACGGCTACATCGCCAAGCTCGATGAAATATGTGACCTCGCCGAAAAACACGACGCACTTGTGATGGTTGACGATTCGCACGCCGTCGGATTTATGGGCAAAAACGGCAAGGGAACTCATGAACACTGCGGCGTTATTGACCGCATCGACATAATCACCGGAACGCTCGGCAAAGCACTCGGCGGAGCCAGCGGCGGCTATACGAGTGGCAAAAAAGAGATAATCGAACTGCTCAGACAGCGTTCGCGGCCGTACCTTTTTTCAAACTCCGTCGCACCGCCGATCGTCGCCGCATCCATCGCCGCGATAGATATGCTAAACGCTTCGACCGATCTGCGCGACAAGCTGATGGACAATACAAAATATTTTCGCGAGAAGATAACGTCAATTGGTTTGGAAGTTTTGCCGGGCGAACACCCGATAGTACCCGTAATGTTCGGCGAAGCTCAGCCCGCGGTTAAGATGGCAGAATTGCTACTCGAAAAAGGCGTCTACGTCATCCCGTTTTCTTTCCCGGTCGTTCCAAAAGGAAAGGCTCGCATAAGAACGCAGGTTTCCGCGGCTCATTCGAAAGAAGATCTTGATTTCGCAGTTGAAAAGTTTACCGAGGCGAAATCAGAAATCGGATATTAATTCTTTGGGAAAATTGGCCTGATCGGTTCGGTGTGGAATCTCCCAGATTCGACTTGTGCAATTATCCCGATCAATTCAAAAATAACGAGAACAGAAGCATATTCAGCGGCTCCGTGTCCGCAGGCCATTCCGGCGGAAAAAAACATTAGTATTCGAACAATGGGGATGCCGAGAATTGAGAGAATCAATACAGTTCCAAAGATCCAGTTGTTCTTCCTTTTATTTTTTATGGCTCGATAGAGAAAGATCGCGATATGCAAACCGAAAATTAATATTCCAATGTAAAAGATCAAGTAAGCTCGATACATCAATTCCGATGTCGGATCTGGCACTCCGACGAGCAAACTGCATGCGAAAACCGCCTTGTTGATCACTAGGATCAACAAAGCGGTCAAAAAATACCGATGTATTTTCCAATGGGCTAACATGTGCCCTGATCTCTTCTAAGCGGCCGCTTGTTGGGCGTGCTTGCTAACTGCGTCCTTAGCCTGTGTGGCGAGTGTCGCGAACGTCTCAGGCTGTTTTACGGCCAGATCGGCAAGCGATTTCCGGTCGAGTTCGATACCCGCGAGGCTGAGGCCGTGAATAAACTGTGAGTACTTCATGTCATTCAAACGGCAAGCTGCATTGATACGAACGATCCACAGTTTGCGGAAATCGCGCTTCTTCAATTTACGGCCGGTGTATGCGAAATTCAACGCACGTTCGACCGATTCTTTAGCCGAGCGATACAGCTTCGACTTTGTTCCACGATAGCCTTTGGCTAAGGCCAATATCTTTTTGCGTTTCTCTAAACGCTTATTACCACGTTTTGCTCTTGGCATTTTCTCACTCCTTCGTCGTGAAATTGAGAATTGAAATTGGACAATGGAAAATGTCCAAGATCCTCAATTATCAGTTATCAATTCTCAATTAATCTCTACCGTAAGGCAGCATCTTTTCGACGCGCTTCTGATCGCCTTCGGAAACCAACGTATCTATATCAAGATTGCGTTTACGCTTGCTCGTTTTCTTGGTCAAAATATGTCGTGCGTGCGAATGGCCGCGTTTGAATTTGCCCGACGCTGTCGAGCGAAAACGCTTCGCTGCACCCTTATGTGTTTTAAGTTTTGGCATAACTATCTCCTAAAATTACTTATCTAAAGCTCTTATTGCCGCTTCTATAACAGGCAGCGACTTAACAACTGCTGCGGCATCTATCTTGTCTTTCGTATCCTCAGCCGTATGGATCGTGGCGAGTGCCTTTGGCATTTTCCCGGCCGCCGGCGGCGTACCGCCTAGCAGTTCCGTGATCCCCTTTACTTCGTCGGCCGAAAGCAAGCTGAATGAATATGCTTCAACACCGGCGGCGGCGAAACTTTTGTGATCGCTCGAAGGGTAAACATTTCCGTGAACCGCATTAAACTTTGCCTGCGTGCCGGCATTCATTAAGGCGTTGACGAAATCGGTTGCTTCACCCGCTGACCACAACCACAGTGTGTCGCCATACCCGTATACATCGAAGTTGATGTACATTGCAGGCAGGCCTTTTTCTTTCCGGTTCTCTGCGTAGATCCGCGAACCGTGCAGGCCTTGCTCTTCGTGGTCCCAAAAGGCGACCTGCAAATTTATGTTCTTGAGCGGACTGTTCTTGAACGCCCGCATCAACATTAATATTGCGGCCGAACCTGAAGCATTATCCACGGCTCCTTTCCCGACACGAACCTTGTCATAATGAGCTCCGATCATTATCGTCCGCTTGGCATTCGGATTAGAAACCTCGCCGATGATGTTCGTGCCGCTGACCATTTCGCCCTCGCGGTTCTTTCGGGAAAAACCTTCAGTCGAAATACGAACCTTGATGTCCGCAAGCTCGTCTCTGATCGCCTTTCCTCGTTCCTCGCTCGTCTCACCCGCGGTGATCCTTTCGATCAAGGAGGAGAAATGCTTTGCATCGTATGCGGGTTTGCTGTCAGCCTTTTGAGCTCCGGCATGTACCGCAAAACACGCGATCGCCAGAATAAGAAATGTGCTTCGTTTCAACATCAAAATATCTCGTTTTCGCCCTTTTCAACTTCAACCTTTTCGGCTTCGGGTTCAGCGGCCTTTTTTGCCACCTTCTTCGGCTTCTCCGCATCCGGTTCTTCGGTCCTATGGATCTTTTCGCTAGGTTTCTTAACATCCGCGACCTTCGTCTTTTTAGGATTAAAGATCGTGAACATCTGATAGCCTTCCATCTTCGGATAAACCTCAACTTCAGCCACGTCTTCCAGATCAGCCGTTAATTTTTTGAGTATCTCCGCACCAAGTTCTCGGTGCGTCATTTCACGGCCGCGGAATGCAATAGCGGCTCTCACCTTGTCACCGCCTTCCAACCATTCGCGGGCGTTTTTCATTCGGTAGCCGTAGTCGTGATCGTCCGTGCCGGGCCGAAACTTGATTTCTTTGACCTGCACCTTTACCTGCTTTTTCTTTGCCTCGTGAGCTTTTTTCTTTTGCTCATAAAGGAACTTACCGTAATCGATAAGCTTGCAAACAGGCGGCTGTGCCTTTGGTGCGATCTCAACAAGATCGATGCCCATTTCACGTGCCTTTGCAATGGCATCGCGAACGTCCATGACGCCCAATGCCTCACCGTCTTCGGTTACCACTCGTACAGAAGGAACCCTTATGCGCTCGTTCGTACGGTGAAGCGGCTCGCGAAATCGCGGCTTAAAATTTCTTCGTCCAAATCCTCTTGCGATACAAACCTCCTGTGGTCAATTGCGAACCTAAAGAGCACGAAGCAATTTCTGCTGCGTGATCATCTCCAGGAACTCATCCAGCGGCATCTGCCCGATGTCGCCCTGCCGCCGCTCTCTGACGGCAACTTTGTTCTCTTCCAATTCCTTGTCGCCAAGGATCAGCATAAACGGAATCTTTTGCATTTGAGCGTCCCGAATTTTTGCACCGATCTTATCAGATCTGGTGTTCGTTTCAACTCGAAAGCCGGCATCGTGAAGACGTGCCGCGACCGATTCGGCATACTCATTTATACGATCAGTGATCGGGAGTACCGCCACCTGAACGGGAGCCAGCCAAAGCGGAAACGCTCCCGCAAAATGCTCGACAAGAACACCAAAGAAACGCTCAACCGAGCCGAATAGTGCCCTGTGCACCATTACGGGCCGATGCGGTTGATTATCTTCACCGATATATTCTAACCCAAATCTTTCGGGAAGGTTGAAGTCAAATTGCACCGTGGTCAATTGCCACATACGCCCAATCGAATCTTCGACCTTAATATCGATCTTCGGGCCGTAAAATGCAGCCTCGCCCTCGATGCGTTCGTAAGGAATTTCACGGGCATTTAATGCCTTTACCAAAGCTTCTTCGGCATCGATCCAATCCTGATCCGAACCCAAGTATCCTTTATTGTCGGCTCCGCCGCGGACCGACAGTTCGACCTTAAAGTTCTCAAAGCCAAAGGTGCGAAACACATCATAGGCAAAATCCACGCAATCGCAGATCTCTGCAACGATCTGCGAAGGCATGCAGAAAATATGAGCATCATCCTGCGTAAATCCGCGAACACGCATCAGGCCGTGAAGCGTTCCCGAGAGTTCCGCGCGATAGACAGTGCCGAGTTCGGCATAACGTATAGGTAGTTCGCGATATGAGCGCTTGTGCGATTTGAAAATGCCGATGTGGAACGGGCAATTCATCGGTTTTAGCCGAAATTCCGTTTCTTCACCAAACCATTCCGGCAGCCCGATCGGCTCAAACAAGTTGTCCGCGTAATTCTCTTCGTGTCCGGAGGTCTGCCAAAGCTGCCGCTTCGCAATGTGCGGCGTGTAAACCATCCCGTAGCCGCGTTTTACCAGCTCGTCGCGGAGATAGTCTTCCATCTCTTTGCGGACGATACCGCCCTTCGGATGGAAAAATATCAGGCCCTGGCCGTAATCTTCCTGTACAGAAAATAAGTCGAGTTCCTTACCGAGCCTTCGATGGTCTCGTTTTTCGGCCTCTTCACGCTGCTTTACCCACGCGTCGAGCTCTTCCTGTGTCGCGAAAGCGGTTCCATAGATCCGCTGCATTTGTTCGCGTTCTGAATCGCCCTTCCAATAAGCACCGGAGATCGCCAGCAATTTGAACGCTTTCAGCTTTCCGGTGTGAGGAACGTGCGGACCTAGGCAGAAATCGATGAACGGCGAATTGTCGATGTAATAAATACTGGCCGTGCCCGAAACCTTCTCATCGATCAGTTCGCACTTCAGCGGTTCATCACGTTCTTGGAACATTTGAAGAATGCTCGCTTTTTGAACGTCCTCGCGGCGATACGGCAAATTTTGCTTTGCCATCGCCTTCATTCTTTTCTCAATTACCGGAAGGTCTTCTTCCGTAAGCATTCGAGGGGCAATTATATCGTAGTAGAAACCGTATCGCGGGTCTTCCATCAATGCGGGCCCAACACCGAGTTTGGTTCCGGGGAACAGATCGAGAACCGCCGCCGCAAGTAGATGAGCGGTGGAATGTCGGATGAGTTCCAGGCCATCGAGCGTTTCCGCCGTGATCGGTTCTATTGAAAGGACTTCATCAGTCGTAGCGAGCCCTTTATTCAGATCCACTTCCTCGCCGTTTACCTTTGCGGCAAGTGCGCGTTTAAGCCCATCGCGGTCAAACGCCTTAATGGCGTCCGCAACGGTAGCCGGAGCAGGCAGCGATCGCTGCTCTCCGCCAAATCTTATATTTATTTCGCTCATAACATTGTCAATTGTGAATCGTTCAATTGTAAATTGGCTGCGAAAAAAGATGCCTACTAGTAAAGCCGCTTAATTCTTCCAATTACAATTAACAATTGCCAATTAACAATCACTACTACTTAACTAGATCAGATCCGATAAGAGCGACTTTGCCTTGCGAACTCCATTTGAGAACGCGAATGTCCCGCCGTTAGAGGCGGGCCGTAGTAGTTTTTGAAACTGCAAAGTTCTTCGTTAGCATCTTATCGAAAAATTGTAGCGGCCAAGCGAGAACTTAGCCGCTAAGTACCAAAACCCAGAATTATAAGCCTGCGTGGGCTTAAAAGCAAGTCAAAATCGGACTATTCAGGCAACGCTGCTTGCTGCGCGCCGACCCATTCCCAGGCTCGGTCCTCTTCGTTTGCATCGAATACCTTTATTTCTGTTGCGATCATGGCATTCATCAATTCAAGAAAATTTCTCATCCATGCGGCACCGCCTACAACGGCGTATTTTTCGATCTTCGATGCTGCCTTGAATTTGAGTCTGATAAGGTCATCGTCGAGAACGGCAAGAAGATCAAATCCCCCGTAATTCTTCATTCGCGCCAGAGCATTTATATTGCCTTCCTTTTCAAGTAAGGGTTTCATATGCTCGACCACTGTTTTTATGTCCTGTTCGCGGATCCGTCCATTTACCTCCCAAGCGATCACATTCGGGCTGTTAGTGTGTAGAATGTGGATCGAGGGTTGCGGCGCTTCCGGAGCCTTTATTTCAGGCGGAGCATCAGATGCCCAATCGAAGGCTTTCATCCTTTCGTTCGGTGAAAAGACACGGACATCAATATTTGAAAATACCAAGCCCTCGAGCCTTGCCGCTGCTCCTATCCAGCCCTTGCCCGTAACCACGGCGGCCCGATAATATTTTGACATTTGCCCGATATGTCCTAGAGCTTCCCAGAGATCCCTGAGTAAGCCTTCTACTGTAAAAGACATCGAATCTTCGATCTCCGCAAAGAAAGAGACCCGTTCATTTTCTTTCAGCGTATTCTCAGTAGCTTTATACGCTTTATCTATATCCTCGGCAGTGATGCTGCCCGATATCTTCATTGCAACAAGATGTTTTGGCGATTCAAGTAACTCGATCATTTTAAAACCTCCGAATATGTAGCATACGCTTTTGTAGGCCGAGAAGTTCGGTAGGTTGTAAGATGGTTTAGCAAAATAAGAACTTTAAAATAAAAATGGTAGGCACTAGCAGAGTTGAACTGCTGACCCCTACCGTGTCAAGGTAGTGCTCTACCACTGAGCTAAGTGCCTACACATCGCCTCGAGAGCGAACTTCAAAGATGCCAAACGACCGACCATAAAGTCAAGTTAAGACCCTATTCGATCAATTACGACCCATTCTTCGCGCGTTGCGTCTGCCCCTGTTGGAAAATGCTCGGCAAAATCCGCTCGAAGTCGAGCAGCGTGTTCTTCGAGATACCGTTCGAGCGAATCATGGTCAGATGCAAGGTAGCTTGATCGAAACGAACCGTCCTCGTTCCTGGCAAAGGTCGCCGAAATGAAGCACCCGGTGTCAATTACCTCTCTAATATGCCTTTCGGTCATGTAGCGCTCGAACTTCGTGGCAAGTTCGTCGCTGACTGAAACCGTCACCTCATATGAAATATGGTTTGAGCTCATCTAAACTGCCCCAGAGCAGAATCGGTGCATTGCAATAGCAACAAGCTTGGTTGTTCTGTCGTCTGCATCGTATTTCGGATTTACTTCGCTAAATTCGATCAGTTTTGTATTTGCAAGCGAAGCCGCGTATTTCACGAGCTGGATGAATTCACCTGCCCGCAGTCCAAGAGGCGAAGGTGCCGATGTTCCGGGCGCGTCGGCGGAGCGGACAACGTCAAGATCAAATCCGAAGAACGTACTCATCGAGGAACTATGGTTGATGAAATTCTGCCTTATCTGTTCTTTTATCTCTTGATCTGGTTCACTGCGGCTTCGCAGGAGTTCAAGACTTATGCGATGAACGCCGATCGAGCGAATATATTCGTAATAGATAGGTGAACAAAAATGCGACTGGAACCCGACTTCATAGAAATATTTTGGCAGCAGCATTTCCTCATCTAGCAACTGGCGATAAGGCGTACCGCTGTTACGCTCTTCTTCGAGGCGCACATCCAACTGAGCGTCAACATTAACCGCGATCCAGTTTTTTACTCCGAAGACCTCGCTCATCGCACGCCCGTCCGGATAGCTGACGTCATTTCCGCCGCCCAGAACGATCAGCCGCTTACCGTCTGAAAGCACTTGCTTCACTACCTCGAAATGCCTATCGTGCGTTTCTTCCAAACTGCCTTCTATCTTTACGTCGCCTATATCAACGATCTTTCGTTTGATATTGAATGTCGTCAGTTTATAGAACTGTTCACGGATCTTAAATGGTGCAAGAGCCGCACCTTCGCGGCCATGATTTCGCCGGACACCTTCGTCCTGCGGACATCCGAGAATGACGATGTCAGCCGCATCGTAATCTTTCTCCGCGCGTCCAACCACTTCCCCGAGCCGCGGGTCGTTGCGGTCATTCCGAGTGAAAAATAGATCGTCGCTCGGTAAGATCGTGTGTCGGTAAATGTCCTTCATTTTCGTTGAGATCGTTGCACCCAATGATATCCCATTTTTTTATTTTTCGTAACGTTCACTTAGTTTCGAGCTAAAAGTGATCCAGACACTTGCTTTAAGTGAATTAAAATCGTACAGAATCCATTTTGGCAGCATTTATGCAAACGACAAATCGTGAAGCTGATGTGCTGTCGCAAACCGGATGGGGCTCAGGCCCGTTGCGGAGCTTAGCGTGGACGGCGACTCGGAAGAGCGAGGTTTTGGGTTTTCACGTTTGTATTTCTTTTGTAACAGACGAAAAAATCCTTGATGAAGGAACTTGAGAGGAATAATCTAAATTATTATGAAAGTACTGCTGGTTTACCCTGAGTTTCCGGATACCTACTGGAGTTTTCGTCATGCCCTGAAATTTGAAGGGAAGCAGGCAGCTTTTCCGCCTCTTGGTTTGATGACCGTTTCAGCGATGCTTCCCAAAGATTGGGAACGTCGATTGATCGACATGAATGTCGAAACCCTATGGCCCGGGGATGTCGAATGGGCTGACATCGTTTTCGTCTCCGCGATGATCGTTCAGAACGAATCGCTCGAACAGGTCGTCGAATTATGTCGTTCGATGGACAAAAAAGTGGTTGTCGGCGGGCCCTATGTTTCGACCAGTTCCGAGCGATTGCCTGACGCCGACCACATTTTCATCGGCGAAGTAGAAACGACGCTTCCCGAATTCATCAACGATCTTGAACTTGGCATTGCCCGAAAGATTTATGAGGCAGATGAGCGCCCGGCTTTGACCAACACACCTGTGCCTGATTTTTCGCTGATCGATATGCGGCATTACAGTGCGATGAATGTCCAGTATTCGCGTGGATGCCCCTTCAACTGCGAATTTTGCGACATCATTGAGATCTACGGCCGTGTTCCTCGTACAAAGTCGAACGATCAGATGCTCGCTGAGCTAGACGCATTGAAAGCGACCGGCTGGCGAGGCCTTGTATTCATCGTTGACGACAATTTCATCGGTAATAAGAAGAACGTTCGCCTGTTTATGCCTGACCTTATCGAATGGTCGCGGGCAAACGGTCATCCGTTTTCGTTCATCACTGAGGCAAGCGTTAATTTGGCAGAAGACAACGCCCTGCTTCAACAAATGGAGGATGCAGGGTTCAGGCGCGTCTTTCTTGGCATCGAGACCCCGGTCGAGGAAAGCCTAAAAGAGGCTCAGAAAGGGCAAAACACGCGGCGCGATCTGCTCGAATCGATTCACAAGATCCAGAGCTACGGGATGGAAGTGATGGCCGGATTTATCGTCGGTTTCGATCACGACCCCGACGATATTTTTGAGCTCCAAATGAAGTTCATCCGCGAAAGCGGCATTCCATTGGCGATGGTCGGGCTATTGACAGCGCTACCCGACACGCAGCTTTGGCGTCGGCTTGAGAAGGAAGGCCGGCTGCTCGACGTCAGCACGGGCAATAATACGGACTGCACGCTGAACTTTGTCCCGAAAATGAACGAAACACGGCTGGTTGAGGGTTATAAGGCGATCCTCCGAAACATCTACAGCCCGCAAGAATATTATCGGCGGGCCCTTGACTGTCTTTCCCGGTTTCACCGGAACCGCATTGAGCCACGCCAGTCCACGATGCGGCAGGACCTTGCGGCGCTTGGTAGTATCCTTTTTACACTAGGCATACGTGACCGCTCGCGGCTGGCTTTCTGGAACTATTTCTACCAACTTGTTCGTCACCACACGCGTGATGTCGCACATGGCCTGACGCTTGCTGCGATGGGCTATCATTTCCGCCAGGTGACGGAAAAATACTGCGAATAGCCTAGCGGCCGCAGCATTTGCACTCGAAACCGATCCCATCACGATCGATCGCCGCGAAGCGTTCGTCGGCCGCGGCTCGGATCGGATCGCGATCATTCGAATCGAAATAATCGTTTATCGCGTTTATCACATCGAGCTTTTCGAGATTCGGCAAATTTAGAAAACCATTGAAAACTATTGTTGAATTGTCTGTCATTTCGTGACAGTATTTCCCAGATCGCTTTATTGTTCAAGATGGTTCGGATTCATAACTTCTTTCAGCTCCTGATTCTCAGTGCCGCATCATTTGGCGCGATCGCGATATTGCCAGTCACCGCCGCCGCTCAGATCGACGACATTTGCCGCGAATTCGGCTACATCGCGACGCTTGAAGCTCCGCGATTGACCGCTCCGTTCGTATATGGCCGTATCACGATCGCAAACTCGGATGCAGGCGCGAAACTGCCCGTTATCTCAATCTCCTATCAGAATCGGGGTGCCACACCCGAACGTATTACCGTCAGCCGTTCAGGGAATTATTGTTTTCGTATTACGGGCGGTTCTGGTGGCACGCTTATCGTTGAAAGCGATGGCATTGAGGTCGCTCGTCGACAAGTGTCATCTTTCGGAGCGGCCCAGCAACGTGAAGATTTTGAGGTTGTAGCTACCGCCGAAAGAGCTTCGGACAGATCGGGCGTCGTGTCTGGTAAATTTTACCGTCCACCAAATAAAAGGACGACGGAACTTTACAGGCAAGCCGCGGTGTTGGAGGAGAAGAAAGATTCACCCGGCGTGATCGCCGTTTTAGAACAAATTTTGCAGTTGGATCCGGAGGATTTTGTCGCGTGGGGCTTATTGGGTAATTTACAGCTAGACGCTGAAAAATTTGATATCGCAGAAGCTTCGATCAGGAAAGCAATAAGTTTGAGAGAGGACTACACTCCCGCCTGGGTCACTGCCGGTATGATCCGAATTGCGCGAAAACAATATGAGGCTGCTGCAGTTGTTTTAAAGCACGCAGTTTCGTTAGAGCCGAATTCGGCCCGGATCTATCAGCTTTTGGGTGAGGCCTATCTATTAGGAAAACAGGGAAATCTCGGAGCCGAGGCATTGAACAAGGCTCTGGAACTTGATCCGGTCGGGATGGCCGAGTGTCATCTTCAGCTCGCACATCTTTACCAACTCGCAAAAGCTAACCAAATGGCCGCCGAGGAATACAGAAAATTCCTCGAGAAAGTGCCGGATCATCCTGAAAGAATGAAATTCGAGAAATTCATCAAGGATAATTCCTAGCCTTATGCCAGCGTGCATCGAGCACAATGGGACAAAAGTCGACGTTTTTTCCAATGTATCGTTTCTGAAGGCGACTCACGCGTTTCAGTGAAACACCTGAAACACCTGAAACACCTGAAACACCTGAAACACCTGAAACACCTGAAACACCTGAAACACCTGAAACACCTGAAACAGATGTAACACTCTGTTTCGTTTCTGAAGGCGAGTCACGCGTTTCTGTGAAACACCTGAAACACTTGAAGCACCTGAAACATGCTGAAACGAACCTAAAACACGCTCATCTCCGAGACGCGGGAGTCGCAGAAAGGGGCAAGCTAAAGCTTGAACTCTAAACTCCGAACCCAAACTCCGATCTGTGCTTATCCGGGTTTATCTGTGGTTACGAACTCTGTTTCGGTCACCGTTCATTTTTCAAATATCCGGCCGAACTCGATCTTAAGCGAATCGGACGAACCGGCCAATAGCACTTGGCGCAGTTGATAGCAATTGTGGCAAATGGAATAAATGTTGCAGTTGGAAAGGCCAAGCGAAGGCCGTTGCGTTGCGAGTTCGATTCGATCGAAAGGCTGGATAAGGTATATGATATGCAATATACAGGAGTTCTAATTCAAAACAAGGAGGTTTTGAAATGCTGAAATGGACCTTAAGAATCGCAGGTGCGGCGGTTCTTCTGCTTGGCCTTTTGGTTACAGCATTCCTTATCAGTCCGCGGCCGGGAGCGTTTGTTGTGAGAACGCTGTTCGATATGGACAACGCTTCGCTGCAAGCCGCTCAGGAATCATCGCGCCGTGCGGATGTGACGGCGGTCGAAGACATTCCGTACCGTGAGGGCGACACGGACGCTTTGCTCGACGTTTATTTCCCGCAGAACACTCCAGAGGGCTCAAAACTTCCGACACTGGTCTGGACGCACGGCGGAGCATGGTTACAGGGAAGCAGAAAATACTACGTGCCGTTCTTTCAGAGCTATGCGAACGAGGGCTTTACGGTCGTCGCGATCGGCTACACGCTCGCTCCAAACGCACATTATCCGACGCCCGTTTTGCAGCTCAACGATGCTCTAAAATTTATTACCGCGAATGCTGATAGATTTCATATCGATACAGACCGAATCTTTCTGGGCGGTGACAGTGCCGGATCGCAAATTACCAGCCAGGTTGCGATGCTGACGACCAGCCCCGATTACGCGCGTTCAATGGGCGTCGAGCCAGCACTGAAGCCCGAACAGCTCGATGGCCTCATCCTGCATTGCGGTTTCTATGACCTGAACAAGTTCGCCCACAGCGCCGAAGTGACACCTGTGCGCTTCCTGCGGTTTGGCTTGAAAACGATGGTTTGGGCGTACACGGGTTATCGCATTCCGCCCGAAGAGATGCTCGACCAGATGTCGTCTTATAAACACGCGACGCCAGATTTTCCGCCGACATTTATCAGCGGCGGAAATGCAGACCCACTGACCGACGCATATTCACGGCCGTTTGCGGAAAAATTGACATCGATGGGCGTTCCGGTCACGACGCTTTTCTTCCCGCCTGATCATCCGGCACAGCTCGCACACGAATATCAATTTCGCCTTAATGAACCCGACGCCCAGCGTGCATTCCGCGAAAGCGTCGCCTTCCTAAAGGAACGGGCAGGGAACTAATGCTGAGACTTTTTTGACCGGCGGGACGCGTTTGGGTATGAGCTATGGAAGTTACACGAACAATTTTATTGATATTGGCGGCGATAAGTTTTGTGATCGTGATCGGCGGGGCGGTGTATGAACATCTGGCGGTGGTCCCGGCGTGGTCGTCGGCGGTGCCCGCCTCGCTGACGATGTTTCAGGGCGAGTACGCTCTTGCCGCGGGGCGATTCTGGATACCAATACATCCGGTCACGCTGGTTTTGCTGATCGCAGCGTTGGTATTGAACTGGCGTTCGGAGCGGCGTGAGTACATCATCGCGACCATCGCGGGCTACGCCGCCGTACTCGCGGTAACGACCGTCTGGTTCGTCCCCGAGCTCATGTCCATTACCCAATCCGCCTACTCCCAAACCATCGACCCCAACCTAACCCAACGCGCCCAAAACTGGGAAACCTACAGCCTGATCCGACTGGCGTTCCTCTTGATACTCGCGACCAATCTGCTTTTCGGATTGAGCAAATACGGCGAATCCACGGAGAGGTAACGGAACCGAATGGCTGTCGTGTTGTGATTGCCTAGTCAGGCTATGCGACAAGAAATTCTTCCGGATCGTTAACTCAAATGACGGCGATTTTTACGACAGCTATACCGGACGGAAAGAACCCTACAGATTGCTCCACATTAAAACAGGCAATCTATCTAATGCAAAACTGCTAATTGTTTTCGAGAGAAACATTCCGGCGATCGTTCCAGAAATTGCTCAGAATTCGGGCTTTTCGAAAAAGCTTGTCAACAATTTGGCTTCCGGTTTACAATACGTCCATCACCTCAGCAAGCGGAGACACACCTATGAGATTACTGGTTATATTATTTCTGACTGCGTCGCCGTTCAGCGCGTTTATTAACGGTCAGTCTGTGCTGGACGGAACCTTCGGTTCAGGCGGCGTAGTGTTTAACGCCAACGGAAGACTTGCCACCGGCCCTCAGACCGTAATATTACCGGGCAACAAGGTTGTACTAACAGATCGGTGTCACGGCAGTATCTTTTTCACTCCGCCGCGGTTGTGTTTCACCAGATTAAACGAAAATGGTTCTCTCGATACATTTCAAACAACACCAGTCCCTGGAGTTTCGCAATCCGGAACCCCATTCTCAAACGCAGGTGCTCATCAAAGTGACGGAAAGATTCTGGTCGCCGGCGGCGTTGCGGACGGCTCTAGAAACGTAAGTGTAGTCGTGCGCTACAACGCCGACGGAAGTCTCGATACATCATTAGGTGTTAACGGTTTTGTAATTAACCAACCAGCCGGACCGGCTTACTTTTCTAGCATTATCGTGCAGGACGACGGGAAGCTGGTGGTTTCCGGTGTTACAACGTCAGCTGCGGAGATAATCGTAAGGTTCGATCAAAACGGGTTGCTTGATCCTTCATTCGGAAAAGACGGGGTGGTAGACGGTGCCGGAAAATCGATCGTTATGCTACCGGATGGCAGAATTCTTTCCGTTGGTTCGGGGCAGACTTTGTCGCGGCTCCATCCTAACGGAGCATTTGACACAAGCTTTGGCGGCGGCGACGGTCAGGTCGACATCGGGATTACG
>JBGSYH010000021.1:0-3190 GCA_041751035.1 Pyrinomonadaceae bacterium
CGATGGTTACACGATGTTCAAAGAGGCGAAGATACTCCTCGCCGCCGAAAAGGCCCCAAAAGACTCCGATGTATTCGAAAAAGCCATCAAAGATTCGCCAAACTCAACGATCGCACCCAAGGTCGAAGGTCGAATTTCGAGATTGAATTAGAGAAAACTGGAAGCTCGACACTGACAACTCGGAACCGGTTCTGTTACCAGTTTTGAGTTTTGAGTTTTCCGTTTCCAGGCTTTTATCCCGATTTTGCCTGGCTCCATAGAAACATATAGCGGGCCACCGATGAACACGCAATTTTGCATTAGATGAGTTCCACAAAAACCTCATTCGAATACAACATTCCTTTTCGGGTTAATCGAAGTTGGCTGGCAGAAACGTCGACGAGGCCATTTTCTATTAGCTTTGTGATTTTGTCAGTTAGGTCAGTTCCAAACCGGCTAACGTAAGCAGATAGACTAATACCTTGATTCATACGGAGGCCGAGGAAGGCGAATTCTGACGCAACGTCTATGGTTTCGCGGTAGACTTCTGCGGTGTCACTGGTTTCGATCATTTCGACGTATTTTGCGGTATCGCGCTCGTTGGCATATCGTTCGCGGCCGTCGAATGAATGTGCTGAAACGCCGAAGCCGAATACGGGATCGAGCTGCCAGTATTTCGTGTTGTGGCGCGATTCGAACCCGGGCTTGGCGAAATTCGAGATCTCATATTGTTCGTACCCCGCGGCCGAGAGGCGTTCGATCATCCACTCGTACATTTCTGCGGCAAGTTCATCATCGATCGGTGTGCGACGGCCCGAGCGTACCTGTTCTGCGAGCGGGGTTCCTTCGTGTATCTCAAGTAGATAAAGAGATACATGTTCCGGCTGCATCGCGACGGCTTCTTCGAGATTCCGTCGCCAATCTTCAAGCGTTTGCCCGGGCAGCCCGGCGATCAGATCGAAACTGATGTTCGTGAAACCGGCTTCACGCAGCATTTTGAATGTCGTTCTCGCGTCGTTGGCATCGTGCCCGCGTGCCAGCAACTTCAGGTCGCGGTCGTTGAAGGTCTGCACGCCAAAGCTTGCCCTGTTGATGCCGAGTTCGCGAAACGCGGCGAGCTTTTCCGGAGTGACCGTTGCCGGGTTCATCTCCATCGTGATCTCGGCGCCGTCAGCCACAGAGGACACCGAGCGCACCGAAGCGAGAATCAGTTCAACCTGTTCCGGCGCTAACAACGACGGTGTCCCGCCCCCGAAATAGATCGTGTCGATCGCGCAGGCAGAAACACGACCGGTAGGGAGTGTGCCTTGTCCTGAACCGGGCCCGGCATCCTCGCTATCGCTCAGGTTTCCGCTTATCTCCTGCGCCAACGCCGCGACATACCGCTCAACCCCATCGCTGCTGCGATAGACGTCGGTCGCAAAATCGCAGTACGAGCACCGCGATTTGCAGAACGGAATGTGGATGTAGATACCGGCGGGCATTGCCTTCTTTGATTCTACAGTTTCATGGCGATAAAGTCTGAACGAAAAAAATACTGCCTAATCGCGCAATTTCGATTAGCTTACGGCTATGGATTCCCGATTCTATCTCCTGCCGCTCATCTGCATTCTTATAGCATCCTGTTCGAATACTAGCGATCAGAGAGGGCCGGACGTCACCCGGGCAGATGCATCTTTAATGTACGAAGCGACACCGGAAGCGATTAATGACGTTGCTTCGTCAGCAAGCGATCCGCAGGAGGAATATCCAGGTAGG
Source organism: Pyrinomonadaceae bacterium (assembly GCA_041751035.1). Taxonomy (GTDB): domain Bacteria; phylum Acidobacteriota; class Blastocatellia; order Pyrinomonadales; family Pyrinomonadaceae; genus OLB17. The sequence goes on from JBGSYH010000021.1 coordinate 1,738, forward strand.
AGCATAGACCAGATATTCCCCATCCTCGACGAATTTGATTTCGGGGACGAGCAGCGGCGTGGGCGATCATATTCAATCTTTCAGGCCGGATACGAGATAAAGGTTCAAGGCTTTTCACCTCGTTCGATCTCGAAAAATGGTAGGGCAGTATTGCAGCTCAAGACGAAGGCTAAGGCGGAGGATTATTGGTCACTACTTGTTGGGCGTTCAAAACTGATCGGGCCGGGATCAGACCAACTCTACATTGTCAGCACCGGTCCAGGCGGGCCTTGCTGTACAAATTATTGGATCGTCGATATCTCGAAGGGCGTTCCCCGATTGATCTTCCGAAGCGAGGAGTTCGGCTCATTTCGCGACGCCATGGAACTGTTCGACGCTGATGGGGATGGCATTCACGAACTTGTGCAATTCGATTCCTGCTTTCGCTATTTTATGGATAACTGCGGTTCCTGCTCACCCGAACCAAGGGCGATGTTCAAGTACAACGAAGAACTGGGTGTGTATCGGCCGGCACGCGGTATCTTGCAAGATTTTGCGAGAGTTGGTTTAGGTGAGTGGGAAAGACGAATTGCATCGAGAAACACAGAACTCGACCAAACCAATGAGGCGAACGCAAGATTCGATCAAAACAGTGAAACCCTGGGCCTCGTTGCTCAATTGTTCCACACGGGCGAAGATAAAAAGGCCTGGCGAGTTTTCCGAAAATACCACGGCCGCGATCCGCAAGTTGAGGCGGAGATTCTCCACCGACTGAACTCGTGCAAGTTCATCAAGGCATTGCGCCGTTCGGCGAAGTAAGTCTCACTGCGGTACCGCTTCGAACTGATAGTAAATTCCAGCGCCGGGGCCAAGCGGCAGTTCGAAAACGAACCAGATGACCAGGAATACCGTCCAGCCTATGAAGAAAACGATCGAGTACGGGATCATCAGCGACATTATCGTGCCGATGCCCGCTTTAGGATCGTATTTCTGCGCAAAAGCGACGATCAGCGGAAAATAAGACATCAGCGGTGTGATGATATTGCAGACACTGTCGCCGACGCGGTAGCACGCCTGTGTCAGCTCAGGCGAATACCCGAGCAGCATCAGCATCGGTACAAAGACCGGCGCCATAACGGCCCACTTCGCCGACGCCGAGCCGATGAAGAGATCAAGCAGGATGGAAAGAATTACGAAGGCTACTATAAGTGTTATTCCGCTGAGTTCAAGCGATCTGAGCACCTCGGCCCCTTCGACCGCTAGTATCAAGCCGAGATTCGACCAATTGAAGAAAGCGACGAACTGCGAAGCAAAAAATGCCAGCACCAGATATACGGACATAGTCCGCATGCCGCCTTCCATCGCATGGACCACATCGTCAATCTTCTTAAAGCTCTTTGATGCGAACCCGTAAACAACCCCAAGCAGGACGCCGCCGAAAAATACGACCGCAATAATTCCGGTCAAGAACGGC
>JBGSYH010000022.1:0-92149 GCA_041751035.1 Pyrinomonadaceae bacterium
GTGGAGCATGGATAAACGCTGAATGCATCTAAGCGTGAAGCCAGACCTAAGATTAGTTCTGCCCGTGAGACTCCTGGAAGACCACCAGGTTGATAGGCTGGAGATGTAAGTGCAGTAATGTACTTAGTTGACCAGTACTAATAGTCCCAAGGCTTGACCATAAAATTTGTTGACTAGCAAATTTATGATATAGCAGCTCGTAGGAATTTACGCATATATTCAGTTTTCAGCCATCAGGCTGTAGATCTTTAACATGGTATTTTGGAGCAGAGTTGGCCGCCAGGCCGACCGCGGTTATGCGAGGTCATTAGACTGCCGCATTCCGATAACTGCTTCACCTCAGTTTTCCGGTGATTGTATCGACAGGGTCACACCCGTTCCCATCCCGAACACGGTAGTTAAGCCTGTTTGAGCCGATGATACTGCAGCTTTCAGTTGTGGGAAAGTAGGTAGTCGCCGGGATTATTTCGAGAGAGAGCCTGCTCATTTTTTGAGCGGGCTTTTTCATGTTTTGAAGCTACTTTAGCTAGTAGTCCGACTGTGATATCTCCTTCTTGTTTTTACTAATTCGCTACGGATTCTTCATTTGATAGACAAGTTTGCCGGCGATGAGCGTTGCTACCGCACGACCGGTGAAGTTCCAGCTTTCGAAGGGCGAATTGCGCGACTTCGAGCGTGATTCGGCGTTGAGATAGGTCCAATCAAGCTGCGGATCGATCAAGGTAATGTCGGCAATGGATCCGGGCCGCAACGTGCCGCGTTCGTGAAAATTAAAAATGCGTGCGGGATTGGTCGAACACATTTCGACAAGGCGTTCCAAACCGATGATGCCAGGGTGAACGAGCTGGCTGAACGCAAGGCCGAGAGCGGTCTCGAGGCCCGTGATGCCGAACGGTGCACGGTCGAATTCGAGCGCTTTTTCATCGTGATGATGCGGCGCGTGGTCGGTCGCGATGCAGTCGATCGTGCCGTCTTTAATGCCTTCCAGGATCGCTTCGAGATGATCTTCGCTGCGAAGCGGCGGTGCCATTTTTGTATTCGTGTCGTAACCTTCCACATGTTTGTCGGTCAGCGTGAAATGGTGCGGGGTTACCTCGCATGTGACATTGATGTGCTCGTTCTTGGCACGGCGGACGGCCTCGATCGCTCCCTTCGTGCTGACATGCGCGATGTGAATATGGGCACCGGTGTCCTTCGCCAAAATGATGTCGCGGACCGCGTCGATGTCTTCGGCGAGAGCGGGCATCCCTTTCAGGCCAAGCAGAAGTGAGACGCGGCCTTCGTGCATCACGCCGCCGGACGAAAGAGATTTATCTTCGCAATGGTCGATCACGGGCAGGTCGAAATCCTTGGCATACTGCATCGCACGCCGCATAATGCCGGCGTTCGGAACAGGGCGGCCATCGTCCGAGACCGCGACCGCACCGGCCGCTTTCATCTCGCCCATTTCCGCCAGCTCGGCACCGTCGGACGATTTTGTGATCGCACCGATCGGGAAAACATTCGCTAAACCCGCGTGCTCTGCCTGTTCGATCATGAAGCGCGTGATCGCGGCGTTGTCGTTTACCGGATTTGTATTAGGCATCGGGCAAACGGAGGTCCAACCGCCCGCGACAGCTGCCGCACAGCCGGAAGCGATCGTTTCCTTGTGCTCCTGGCCGGGCTCGCGCAGGTGAACGTGCAGATCAATAAACCCCGGAGCCACAAGCAGGCCCGCAGCGTCAAAGACCTCGCAGCCTTCGGGCGGCTTCTCGCTCGGTCGAAGCCAAGCCGACACGCGTCCGTCTTCTATTAGCAAGCCCATGCCCGTATTCTCCGGCACCGCCGGGTCAATAAGATGGCCATTCGTGATAAACAGTTTCATTAGTCTTGATACGTTCGTGTCTTTGGTATGGCGACTTCGAACCAACCACATCGATTGGCAACAACGTTTACTTTATAGTCTACGTAGCGATTCTTGCCGTTAAGCTTTGCTCTGACAATTTGGTTTCGTTGCCTTTCAAAACGCTTCATGTCATTTGGGATACTGTAATTAAAATCCGTTGTCTTCGGTGGAAGGTGTACCCGTATCACATAATCACCAGGACTAGGAACTTCCAGCTTTACGTCTCCAGAATCATTGCTAAATCCTTCTATCTTCATCTTCTGATTGAGGACGCTAACTTTTATTCCCGAGAATGGTATATCGCGTCCAATATCTGTGACGGTGCCCCAAATCCAGTAATGCGTCTTCCCAGCCTTTACTGCCCGTAAAAACGCAAGGTCCTCAATGAAGCGCGGGTCCCTTTCTCCAGCAGTACGACTACAAAGACTTGAACCAAAGGTATTTGGTTTGTCATGAATAATGTCCGCATAAAAGAGATACGAGGAGCCCTCGGCGAAAGTGAAAGAACACGAATGGCCATAATTGTAAGTGTGTGCAAACGGGAATCCCATTCCCCGAAACACTTCTTCAACCTTGACATATACCACTTCGTGAACCGAATCCTCAGTGCGGGTAACGTTACTGATCGATCCAATGAAAATCGGTGTGCTGTCCCAGTATTCACTGCAAACGGGCGGTCTAACGTCACAAATACACGCATCTATCGCTGGCACGAACAATATCAGTGCGAATAAGAAAATTAAATAAGGTCTCCGAACTTTGCACATCGTTCAATACTTTTTCGATCGTCCCGAATGGATCCGCCATAACCTCGCGATGAGGTCGTGCTGGTCGTTCTTCATATGAGCGATCGTCAAGGTGCCGGCTTTCTCAAATTCTCAAAAGGTATCCGCCTCTTTTCATTTTGGGACGTTCTGAGCGTATGCACAGGAGGCCAAAACAAAAAGTAATAATCGTGAAAAGGGTCGTCTCATTTTGATCTCACCTGACTCACGCTTTCGGATCGCTTCCGTCCAACCATCATACGAGCAATTCTAACGTATGTATCAGCCGTTGTCAATAGTTTTATTGATGCAACAGGCATAAATTTCGGATATTTTTTGTCAACCTGACGCAGGACTTCCGCCGGTCGATAGATAAAGTACTGCCATGCGGACCGCGACACCGTATTTTACCTGGTCGAGTATCAGCGACCGCGAGCTGTCGGCGACCTCAGAGGCTATCTCGATGCCTCGGTTCATCGGCCCGGGGTGCAAGACAATGGCGTCCTTCTTTGCAAGGTCAAGCCGGTCGTTCGTCAGGCCGTAATGTATCGAATATTCACGAAGCGTCGGGAAGAATGCCGAATTTTGCCTTTCTGTTTGTATCCGCAATATCATTACAACGTCTGCATCTTTGATAGATTCTTCCACATGTCCGCATACGGTTAATCCACTTTCGACGAAATGTCGAAAATCATCGGGAACCAGCGTTCCGGGACCGGCGACACGTACATTGGCCCCGAGCTTGGTGAGCAAATGGATATTCGAGCGGGCAACGCGGCTATGCAGAATATCGCCGACGATAGCGACCTCAAGCCCTTCGATCTTTTTCTTGTGCTCGCGGATGGTCATTGCATCGAGCAACGCCTGGGTCGGATGTTCGTTAGAACCGTCCCCTGCATTGACGATAGCGGCCTTGCTTACTTTTGCGAGCTGATGCGGAACACCCGCAGAACCATGCCGGACAACTATGCAGTCGGGATCCATTGCATCCAGGTTCAAAGCCGTATCGACAAGTGTTTCGCCTTTGGTAAGGCTCGATGAAGAAACGCTGATGTTTACGGCATCTGCCGAGAGCCTTTTGGCAGCTAACTCAAAGCTGGTTCGTGTTCGGGTCGAATTTTCGAAGAATAGGTTGATGATAGTTTTGCCGCGAAGAGCAGGGACCTTTTTGATCTCACGCGAATTTATTTCTCGAAAATTCTCAGCGGTATCGAGAATACCTCGGATTTCGTCCGCGGTCAGATCGCGAATTCCCAATAGGTCTCTTCGGCGGTACGGTTTGTCCATCAGCTACAAAAAAGCAAGGTGGTTAACCTTGCTTCATTAAATCACTCACTTGGCCTTTCGAAAATGCCCACGGCTTCGATATCGTCATATTCCTTTAGCATCACTTTGATTATCTCGGAATGCTTGGTCGGAACGGTCTTGCCGACGAAATCGGCTTGAATGGGCAGTTCGCGATGTTCGCGGCCGCGATCGATCAAAACGGCGAGCTGGACCTTTTTGGGCCGGCCGAAGTCCATAAGTTGGTCCATCGCTGCCCGAATCGTACGGCCTGTGTAAAGGACGTCATCAACGAGTACGATGACCTTTCCTTCGATATCCGCATCAAGTTCGGTCCGATTTACGATCGGGCTGGCACCGACGGTTGAAAGGTCGTCACGATAGAGAGTTATATCGATAATGCCGAAAAGCGGTGGATGCCCCTCGAGTTCGCCGATCTTATCAACGATACGTTCCGCCAACGGCACACCGCGGCGGCGAATCCCCACAATATAGAGATCTTTCGCACCTTGGTTGTCCTCGACGATCTCTGAAGCGAGCCGTGATAAAGCGCGTTTCATTCGCGATGAGTCCATGATCATGGACTTTTCCTTTAATGTTGCTTCATCTGCCATTCGCTCAGAAATCGTAGCAAACAAACCACCAACTTGCCAATCAATGCATCTGAAATAGTGACAAGGCAGGGAAATAGTCCTAGAATCTTCAGCAAACATCAGGAATATAAAATGGTGCATGCTCTAAAATCAATAACGGCTCTTTTTGTATTTGCTATTGTTTCAATCGTTTCAGCCGATGCTCAGGTTCAGCGAGAGTACACGATCGCGGAACTTGAGAAGATGGAACGATTGTTCGATGAGGCTAATGCTTTAGCGGAACAAAAGAAATTCGCTGAATCTTTGGTTAAATATAAAGAGATCCTGGCCATCGAGCCGAATGCCCTTGGTCCGCTTTATAACGCCGGAACTGCCGCTTTTACGATCGGGGAATTCGAATTGGCGCTAGATCTTTGGAAACGGTTGAAAGTTGGCGACCCCAATGATATGCAGGCCCGAGCGAAATTGGTCCAGGTGTATCAGTCATTGGGACGGCTTAACGAACGCGATGCCGAAAGGGCGGAGCTTTTCAAACTTCGAAAAGAAGGAAAAAGTGATGAGCTTGCCGACCCCGATTTTTACGTACGAGAACAGTCTGTAATGAGCGGGCGGCGTGTGATGGTTTTCGAGCACTTCGAGTTGAAAGGCAATCGGGCGCTTCGGTACGTTTTTTATACGCTGAATGACGACGGAGAACCGGAATTCCATATTTCGCTAGGATCGTATGATTTTACGAACTCTGTCTGGCGTTCGACCACAAAGCCAACACCAAAGGAAGGCGAGAGGCTTTTTCATTTGGACGGGTATTTTGAATGGGGCCACGCAACCTATGGGATGTTTCCGAAAGAACCCACCTATGATGAAACGCGTAAAATGGTCATCGAGATCCTGGCAAAAAACGTAAAACCTGTGTCCTCGACGACTATGTCTGCCCCGACTCCAAAACCCAAAGAAAACGAAAAACCATAGCGGGCTACCCTAAACATGTCGATCTATAATCGGGTCATTCGATCCCTCGTCTTCAAACTGGACCCGGAAACCGCGCACGATCTGGGCATTTGGGCTATTCGCTCAGGCCTTGCTGCCAGGTTCTCTGGTATCGATGTAGATGAGGCGTCAAAAGGGCTTGGAACCGAACTCTTTGGCCTGAGTTTCAAGAATCCACTTGGGCTTGCCGCAGGATTCGATAAGAATGCAATTGCGGTTGACCAACTCGCTGCTCTAGGGTTTGGTTTTATTGAAACCGGTACGGTCACGCTGCGTCCACAGCCCGGACACGATAAGCCGCGGCTTTTTCGTTTGCCGAAGGACCGGGCGTTGATCAACCGGCTGGGCTTTAATAATGAAGGTGCGAAGGCTGCCGCAGATAGATTGTCAAAGATCGAAAGGAGCTGTGTCGTCGGCGTAAATATCGGAAAGAACAAAGATGTACCGAATGAAGAAGCTGTTGAAAATTATCTGGCTACTTTCGAAATAGTTCATCCTGTTGCCGATTATGTTGCAGTTAACATTTCGTCACCCAACACGCCCGATCTGCGTGAATTACAGAAAGGTGAAAGCCTGGACCGGCTATTGTCGGCTCTTCAGGAAAAGAATCAGGAACTTGGATCGAAACCGCTTTTGGTAAAGATCGCTCCTGATCTTACGGAACCCGAGATCGAAGCTGCGGTAGATAAATGCATTGCCCACCAGATCAACGCAATTATCGCGACTAATACAACTGTTTCCCGCAACGGACTGAAAACACCAAATGTCGATGCGATCGGAGCAGGCGGTTTGAGCGGCTGTCCTCTGCGAAAAAGGTCCGACGAAGTGATCTCAAAGATCTACCGACATTCAAAGGGCCGGCTGCCGATAATTGGCGTCGGCGGTGTGTTTAATGGAAACGATCTCTTTAGGAAGATCGAGCTCGGTGCAAGTTTGGTTCAGGCATATACAGGATTCATTTACGGAGGCCCACGCTTTGCGGTTGATGCTCTGGCCGAACTGAAAAATAGACTTAATGAAAGAGGATCCGGAGTTGTTGCCGATGCGGTCGGTACGGCCTCGGATCTTCGGGCCTGAAATGGGCAAATGATGGGTTTACTTTGGTTTGACACTCGTCCCCTAGAGGCTATAATTAAGAATTTGCGTCCAAGGGTAAGAATTGCTCTATCGGGCGGGAGTTGATATGTTGATCGACCTGAACGGACTTCGCGGGAACCGGGCTGAATATAGCCTTGAACTTGCCGCAGATCAGGTCGATCTTGAAACGGACGGCGTTTCGATCGGTTCAACGATAAAGGCCGAGATCTTGATTGAGCGGTCGGCGGACAGAGTACGGGTTTCGGGCCCGGTCGAATGTGATCTGAATATCGATTGCGTTCGGTGTCTGGAACCGGTAACGAAACGATTGAAATTCGATGTTGAGGCCGGATTTGTCCCTCAAGAGCATTTTTCGAACGAGAGTGAACATCAGGTTGACGGCGAAGATCTCTTGATAGATGTTTACCGTGACGATTCGCTTGACCTCGCGGAAATAGTCCGGGAAGAGATCCTTTTGAACTTGCCTGCCGGGCAGTTGTGCGTGGCAGATTGTAAAGGGCTCTGCGAAAAATGCGGTTCGAACCGCAATTTGATAGATTGTAAATGTAGAGATGAAGAGATCGACCCACGGTGGGAAGCTCTCCGAAGTTTGAAATAATGGCCGCCGAAGAGCGGTCTTGTAATTTAGAGGTAAAAATGCCAAATCCAAAACGAAGACATTCCAAATCGCGGACCCGACAACGTCGTGCCCATGATGGGTTGACGACCCCGCAATACCTGGTCGACAAAGACACTGGCGAGACGAAACTGCCGCATCGTATCGATCCGAAGACCGGTATGTATAAGGGCCGACAGATCATTGATGTAAAGGACGCCGAATAGGTTTTTGAATTTCCCAACCGATAAGGTTCTAATTCAACTAAATGACTGAACACAACGCTGGAATCCTCGGAATGGGCCATTCGTATCCGGATGGCATTTTGACGAATGCCGATCTGGAGAAGATCGTCGAGACTTCCGATGAGTGGATCACTAGTCGGACAGGGATAAAACAGCGCCATAAGGCTGCGGATAACGAATATACTTCGCAATTCGGAACGGCCGCCGCCAAGCAGGCGTTGGAACGAGCCGAGCTCAAACCGGAAGATATCGACATTATCATCTGTGCGACCACCACGCCGGATCAAATAATGCCGTCGACCGGCGCTTTGATCCAGGCACAGATCGGTGCGGTCAATGCCGCGGGGATGGACGTTTTCGCCGCCTGTTCGGGATTTCTTTACGGCGTGACGATGGTCGAATCGATGATCCGCACCGGGCAGATAAAGCATGCGCTTGTGATCGGGGCTGAAGTGCTCACCAAATACGTCGATTACACTGATCGCGGTACTTGCGTGATATTCGGCGACGGAGCCGGAGCCGCTGTGCTCGGGCCGGTCGAAGCCGGAAAGGGGATCCTCGCAACTAAGATCAAGTCTGACGGCCGCTACGAAGAACAACTCTATGCGCCGGGCGGTGGAACAAAGCTGGGGACGACACACGAAACGATCGATAATCGAGAGCACTTTTTTAAGATGAAAGGCAATGAGCTTTTCAAGGTTGCTGTGCGCTCGATGGCGGACATATCGGCAGAAATGCTCCAAAAAGCCGGCTTTACGGTCGATGATGTGGACATTGTCATCCCGCATCAGGCAAACCAAAGAATAACCGATGCAGTTGCATCGCGGCTTGGCGTGCCTGAAGAAAAGGTCTATTCGAATATAGCGTTTCACGGAAACACGTCGTCGGCATCTATCCCGATCGCAATGGACGAATGTATCCAGTCCGGCAAGATCAAAGAGGGCAGCCTTGTTTTGCTTACGGCATTCGGCGGCGGTGTAACCTGGGGCGGAACGGTCATACAATTTTAAGTTTGGGATTTTAGATTTGGATTCGATTTCAAACATTGCATACATTTTTCCTGGGCAAGGTTCGCAGTCCGTTGGAATGGGCAAGGGCCTGTTCGATAATTTTGCGGCGGCCCGCGAGGTATTTGTAGAGGCGGACGACGCTCTCGGATTTAAGCTTTCGGAGATGTGCTTTTCCGGAACTGATGAAGATCTTGCGTTGACGGCGAATACGCAGCCCGCGATCCTTGCAGCATCCATCGCGGCGTTTCGTGTGATGGAAAGCGAAGGTCTTGCCGGGGCTTCGATGGTGGCAGGACATAGTCTGGGCGAGTATTCAGCATTGGTCGCGGCAGGTGTTTTGGATCTTACGGACGCGGTTCGGACGGTCAGAAAACGCGGCACATATATGCAGGAAGCCGTACCGGTCGGTGTCGGTGCAATGGCCGCGATACTCGGGTCAGATGTTGAAACAGTCGAGCAGGCATGTGCGGACGCAGCGAATGGCGAAGTGTGCAGCCCGGCGAACATCAACTCTCCGGGCCAGATAGTGATCGCAGGAAATTCTGATGCAGTTGACCGTGCCTGCGAGCTGTTAAAGGAACGTGGTGCGAAGCGTGCGATCCGCTTGAATGTATCGGCTCCATTCCATTGTTCGCTGATGATGCCGGCACAGGAACGGCTTGTAAATGATCTAAAGGAATTGAAGTATTCCGAATTCAAAACGCCGATCGTCCACAATGTTGACGCCGCAGTGAATAGTGATGCTTCAAAGGTTTGCGATGCACTTACACGGCAGGTATCATCTCCTGTAAGGTGGCTGCAGAGTATTAAATGCATGACCGAAGCCGGCATCACGACCTTTGTTGAGGTTGGCCCGGGAAAGGTCTTGTCAGGTCTGGTAAAGCAGATCGATCGGGAAGTCCGTGTTTTGAACGTCGCCGATCCGGAAAGTTTAAGTAATACAAAAGACTCGTTATAAAAGGAGAACATATGTCAGAAGTTCAGGATAAGATCAAACAAATAATCGTTGACGAACTGGGTGTCGACGAAGGGGAAGTCACGGAAAACGCTCGGTTCATTGAGGACCTCGGTGCAGATTCGCTCGACCTGGTCGAACTCGTGATGCGGTTCGAAGAAGAATTTGACATCGAAATTCCCGACGAAGATGCCGAAAAGATCCAGGCAGTGCGCGATGCGTACGCATACGTTGAGCAGCACAAGGCTTAGTTAATATTGAGAATGGAGAATTGAGAATGGATGATCTTTTTTCCATTCTCCGCGATCCATTTTCAACATCCAATCTTCTATGAAGCGACGAGTTGTAATAACCGGTGTCGGGCTTGTCACGCCTATCGGCAATGATGTTCCGACGACATGGAACGCTTTGATGAGCGGTACGAATGGCGCCGACTACATCAAGAAATTCGATACCGAAAAATTCTCGGTGAAATTTGCCTGTGAGGTGAAGGATTTCGATCCGCTTAGTTTCCTTGATAAAAAGGAAGCTCGGCGGATGGGAGCCTTTACACATTTCGCACTTGCCGCTTCGGACGAAGCGATGAAACATAGCGGGCTGGTCATCGACGGATCGAACGCCGAGATGGTCGGAACGTATATCAGTTCCGGCATCGGTGATTTTTGGGCTATCGAACGCGAACATGAAAAGCTGCTCAATTCCGGCCCGGATCGCGTTTCCCCTTTCTTTATCGTATCGGCGATCGTAAATCTCGCAGCCGGGAACGTTTCTATCCGCCACGGTGCAAAGGGGCCGAATTCGGCTACTGCAACGGCTTGCTCGGCGGGTGCCCATGCGATTGGCGACAGCTTCCGGCTTATCGAACGCGGCGATGCCGATGCGATGATCTGCGGTGGTGCCGAAAGCGCTATTACTCCGATGTCCGTTGCGGGGTTTGCCTCGATGCGTGCTCTTTCGACGCGCAACGATGATCCGAAACGTGCCTCGCGGCCCTTCGATGCCGAGCGTGACGGGTTTGTTATCGGCGAAGGTGCGGGGATCATGATCCTGGAAGAACTCGAATTTGCCAAGGCCCGCGGTGCGAATATCATGGCGGAGATCGTCGGTTACGGGATGAGCGGCGATGCTTTTCACGTTACGATGCCGGACGAGACCGGTTCCGGGGCGATCCGAGTAATGAATCGGGCGATCAAGGATGCTGGCATCGAGCCGGAACAGATAGGTTATGTAAATGCCCACGGCACATCGACGCCTTATAATGACAAATTCGAATCGCTGGCGATCAAGAAAGTTTTCGGCGATCATGCCAAGAATGGTTTGGCCGTTAGTTCGACCAAATCGATGACGGGCCATGCGCTCGGGGCTGCGGGCGGTATCGAAGCGGTATTTTCGGTGAAGGCGATCCATGAGAATAAACTGCCGCCGACGATAAACTACGAATTCCCCGATCCGGATTGCGACCTCGATTACATACCGAATGAAGCCCGCGATGCTGAGATAGACTATGCTCTGTCGAACAGCTTCGGCTTTGGCGGCACGAACGCTAGCTTGATCTTCAAGCGATATTCGGAGTAGTGGCAATGAGAACCTTGGAGTACACATATTGGCAAGACGGTGAATACTTTGTCGGACATCTGAACGACTATCCTGACTATGAGACTCAAGGATTTTCGAAGGCAGAATTGATCGATAACTTAAAAGATCTGCTTGTTGACCTCGAATCGGACAAGGTGCCTTTCGTTCGGCATGTTGAAGAACTTGTTGTCGCATAGTGAAGCGAAGGGTGTTGATCAAAAAGCTCGAGGCAATGGGTTGCGTTCTTTCGCGACATGGTGGAAAGCATGACTGGTACACCAACGAGGTAACGAGGCAATCCCAACCCGTTCCTCGCCATACTGAGATCAATGAAAATCTTGCCAAATCGATAATCAAAAAGTTGTCCGGCAAGTGAACCCAGATAAATGAATAGCAATTCATTTCGTGATATTGTCTATTAGATATGAAGATCATAGTTCTTATGAAACAGGTTGCGAACAAGGACGCTGTCCTTCGCATTGGGCCTGATGAAAAATGGATCAACGAAACGGACGTTGCCCAGCAGACGAATGAATCTGACGGCTATGCGCTTGAAGAGGCGCTTCGCTTGAAAGAGGCAAAAGGCGATGGCGAGGTCGTCGTTTGTTCGCTCGGGCCAGCGTCTGCAAAGACCGTTATCAAAGACGCTTTGGCTCGTGGTGCCGACCGTGCGATCCACATTGTCGTGGATAATTCGAATAAGCTTTCTCCTTTTCAAATAGCTAAGGCTATGGCCGATGCGATCCGCGATGAGAATGCCGATCTCGTTTTCACCGGGCTTCAATCCGATGATGCCAGCTATGGCCAGACAGGCGTTGTGCTTGCCGAGCTGCTTGGTATTCCGCACGCGACCATCGTTATCGAGGTCGATCGCGGCAGCCTTGGCGAAACGCTTCGGGTAAAGCGCGAGTTGGAAAGCGGTTGGTATCAATGGTTCACCTATAAACTTCCCTCGTTGCTTACTATCCAATCGGGCATTTCGCAGATCCGTTATGCTTCGCTGAAGGGCATTATGGCCGCCAAGAAAAAAGAGATCCGCGATGTAACACCGTCGATCGAAGATTTCCCCGGGGCACAGACCATCCAGAAAGTTTATATGCCGCTCAAGACCAAACAGACACAGATGCTTGGCAATGGAGATGCAAAGGCAGGTGCCGTAGAACTGGTGGAAAAACTGAAGAACGATGTCCGGGCCTTCTAATAGCGGTTCGATGCGGGTAACTATATTTAAGGGCTTGGGGTTGGACTCCAAGCCCTTTTTACGATCGAAACAACACTACGGATTTGTTATTCGATACGGCGAAGTTGCCGGTTCATCCGTCGCGAGCCCCCAGTTGAAAATATCGAAAGTGTTATAGGCCCCGTTATTGCTGTTGGAAATGAACCATTGGCCAGAAGCCGGGCGAAATACAGCAAAATCCGTGCGGCCATCACCGTCGTAATCGGCTGGCTGCGGGATATCGCCCGGCACTCCCCATTCGAAGTTTATCCTTGCCGTGTTAATCGCATTTTGAACTACGCTTGGAATGATGTGCCAGGTTCCGTTGCTAGGCCGGTAGACAGCAATATCAGTTTTAGCATTCCCGTCATAATCGCCGGGGACAATACGGTCACCTGCCGTTCCCCATCGGGTCGTCAGGCCGAATCCGAAGTTGAAGTTACTCTGGAGCAGATACCATTGATAATCTGGCGTAACACCAACCTGGTTCGGCCGGACGACAACAAAGTCGTTGATCAGATCACCATCGAAATCACCGGTAACAGGTATGTCACCATTCGTACCCCACTGAGTGAAAGAAACGGTACTGTTACTCGAACGTAGTACGTACCATGTGCCGTTGCTTGGCCTCCAGACGGCGATGTCCGTCTCGCCATCGCGGTCGTAATCACCCGGGACGGGAATATCGCCGGCAACGCCCCACGGAACATATGTCACATTTGTCTGCGGCGATACCTGACTTGTCGAGTAAAACCAAGTGTTCGTTGATGGCCTGTATGTACTTACGTCCGTTTGCCCGTCGCCCGTATAATCGCCGGCGGTGATCACGTCACCAAGCGAGCCAAATTGAAGAACGTCGGTTCCACCGGCGGAGTTCAGAATGTTCCAAGTTCCATCACTCGGCCGAAATACCGTCGGGTCCGCTTGTCCGTCGTTGGTCCGGTCATAGCCTGCTTGTCTGCAGCCCGTTCGATAAGTTACCGTGAACGTGTAATTCGTGCAAAACAGGTTTGTCGGTGACTCCAGGATGTCGTGAACAACAAGCGTGTAATTCTGTCCGCTGGTTACCGGGAAAGAGAAAGTGGCCGTACCCGTTGTGCTGAATCCGAAATCGCCAATAATGTTCGTTCCCGGACTAGCAGGGTTGAATACGGAATGCGCCACCATCTGTGTGGTAGCACCGCCGCATCCAGTCGCATCGAATTCCACCGTCGCACAACCCGTTACCGGTGCGTTAAAGGTGTAGTTATCTTGTACGACAGGTGATGCATTAAAAATGGCGTTGGTCTTTCCGGTACAGGACGATGCTATGCCATTCCTATTAATACGCCCCGTCTGAGTGGCATCGCCGGCCGTCAAGGAGCCCGTTTGCACAATGGGGGCACCTGAAAGCTGACAAACATATTGGGCTAAAACGGGTTGACTGATCAAAACAGCGACCATCAGAATAGTGAACAAAGAGAGACAATTGGCCTTAAGGTTCTTAAACATCATTTCTTTCCTCCTTTTTCGGGCATCAGGTAAACGTTCATTGGCCCGATCGCAGATCCGGCGGCCCGAGCCGAATCGCGGGGCCATGAAGCTCAGTTAAATAACGTGCAACGGCGGAACGATACACGAAATTCACATTATTTTCAAGAAATTTGTTTAGTTCGTGGTCATTCATCAATAGCTCCGAGCGAGAGCAGCATCGCCCGACCCACCGTTTGCGGGCAGGGCCGTATTCTGAGATAATTCGTGTTTTGGTAAACATAATGAGCGACATTTTAGTATTCATCGAACATAAGAACTGTGTCCTTAACAAGACCTCGCTTGAGGCGATAACCGCGGCACAATCGATCGGCAAAGACCTTGGTCTGAAGGTTTCGGCCGTGCTGCCCTGCGACAAGGATTGCTCTTTGGCCCAGGAGATCGCCGGTTACGCCCTCGAGAAAGTCATCGTTGCCAAAAGCGACAAGCTTGGCATCTATACGCCGGACGCTTACGCCGATGCCTGGGAGCAGGTGATCAAGGCAACGAACCCGCAATACGTTGTGATGTCGCATACTTATCAGGTCCGCGATTTTGCTCCGAAGGTGGCGACACGTTTGGGCCGCGAGCTTGTCGGCGACTGCATCCGATACAAAGCCGATGGCGGAAAGCTTGTGCTTTCGCGGCGGATGTTCCTCGGAAAGCTGGATGCTGATGTCACCATCGGCGGCGACGCTCCTTATTTCGTTACGTTCCAATCCGGTGCCTTTCGCGGCGACAATGCAGAAAAGGGAACTGCCGCGGTTGAGACGATGGATGTTACTGTCGGCGATATTCGGATGACGCCGGAAGATCCGTTCCAGGAAGCAAAGGCTTCGGTTGACCTTACGAAATCGGAGATCATCGTGGCGGTCGGCCGCGGCATCAAGTCGCAGGAAAATCTTGAGCTTGCTCAAAAACTCGCCGATGCACTCGGTGCCGATCTTGCGGCATCGCGTCCGATCTGCGACAGCGAATGGCTGCCGATCGACCGCCAGATCGGCTCATCCGGACAGACCGTTGCTCCGAAGGTCTATATCGCTCTCGGCATTTCCGGTGCCATCCAGCACATCGTCGGGATGAAGAATTCCGGGACCATCGTCGCCATTAATAAGGACGGGGAAGCACCGATTTTCGACATCGCCGATTACGGCATCGTCGGCGACCTGTTCGAAGCCGTGCCCGTTATGATCGACGAGATCAATAAAGCCAAAGGGTAATTTTCAAAGAGCGTTTTGCACGATGCCCGCCAGCTTAAATGCCGGCGGGCATTTTCATTAAAATCCCATCGCCTTGTGCGCTGGTTTTTGGAGCAGTGCAACGGCAATTGAGACGGCGTCGATCTGGTCGTCGTGATCGCTGCCGGGAAATGCCGAGACCTCGTCAAGAAAATCGCCGATCCAACCGCCGCGGACCAGGATAACCTTGCCTTCTTCGGCGAGCGGCGACCATGCGAGCGCACGCGTCACCTTGTCTTGCTGAACTGAGACGCCGCGAAGCAGATGGCCGCGGACCGACGCATCGCGGCGAATTTCCTGGACAAGAGCACTGCCGTGGAGTGCCGTCTCAACTCCGTGGATCGTGTCGCGTTCGGCCTTGGGCCGTTCGATAAGAAACCGCCGCTGTTCGGGATATTCGATCCGGTCACGGAAACCGTCGGTGATATAAAGTTCCCCGGTCGCATCGTCGATCGCGCAGCGGAAACTTGCCGTGTAGCTGGCGGCCGTTTTCTTTGAGACGGCGAGATCATAGCCGCGTGCCCACCTGAGTTTTAAGCCCTTCGGCATCTCGGGAATGATCCGCGAAAACCACTTTCGTTTGAAGATGCTGCCTTCGGCGGGAGTCGGCCGCTGCTGGTAAAGTGCTGAGAATGAATAGGTTCCGAGCTGGCGTTTTCGCTCGTTGAGTGCCGCGAGGTCAAATCGTTCGGGGCAGAGAGCCTGGCCGGGAATTCGCCATTCATAGCTTTTTGAATGGAGAGTGCATGGGAGGGAATGGACAGCGGACAATGGATAATGGACAATTTGCGAATCATTAAGAGGCGCGACATTTGTAGCCGAATCGACCGGCCCTTCAGCGGACGTTAGGACTGAAGATTCGACAGACGAATTATCAATTGTCCGCTGTCCATTATCCGCGGTCCGTTGTCCACTATCCGTTGTCCATTTTCCGTTATCCATTTCATTTCTTCCGGCATTGTCCATTGTCCGTTCTCCGTTGTCCGTTCCTGTATTCTCCGCGATGGCCGGGAGCGAGATGACGTCCCATTTTTCTTTTCCTTCTAACATATTTTGAAGCAGGCGGCCGGCGAGGTCGTCTTCGTGCCAGCGGGTTTGAATGATGATGATGACGCCGCCCGGTTCAAGCCGCGTATAGATCTCGTCGTTAAACCATTTCCACAGGCGTTCGCGAAACTTCGGGCTTTCGGCTTCGGCTCGGGATTTTATCGGGTCGTCGATAATGATCAGGTTCGCGCCAAAACCTGTGACGCCGCCGCCGACCCCAACCGCACGAAATCCGCCGCCGATCGCGGTCTCCCATTCTGAGACGGCGTTCTTTTGACGCGGCCGCGAGAAGGGAAATGGCGACGTGTGAGGATCATTAACCACAGATATACACGGATCGACACAGATGTTTTCCCGATCCTCAACATTTGTACGCCGCACCGAATGTGACGAAGCACCTGATCCATGATCTGATCTGTGTTTATCGGTGTTCATCTGTGGTTCATTTTCATTTGATCTGGCAAGGCGGAGATTTTCGGCGTCGATTATCGCGTTTTTGATCTTGCGCGAAAAGCGGTTCGCGAGCTGTTGGTTGTAGCCGGCAAGGATCATATTCAGCGAAGGGTTGCGCGTCATTCGATACGCAGAATAGCGGACCGTTAGCAGTTCGGATTTGCCGTGCCGCGGCGGCGTGAAGACCATCAGCCGATCCGAGATGCCATCAGTGACTTTTTGCAGCGCGTCGATGATCACCTGCTGGTGCTTCCAATTCCAGTTCATTTTCGGTGAGACGACGTTTAGCCATGTGCGGAAATCTTCGGGTAATTGGCCGAGTTTGTCGGAATCAGCGTGTTCGGTTGAATGGACAGTGGATATGGTTGAATGGACAGCGGACAATGGATAATGGACAATTTGCGAACTAACCTCG
This sequence comes from Pyrinomonadaceae bacterium, assembly GCA_041751035.1. GTDB lineage: Bacteria > Acidobacteriota > Blastocatellia > Pyrinomonadales > Pyrinomonadaceae > OLB17. The sequence continues at coordinate 16,873 of JBGSYH010000022.1, forward strand.
GACTTGGTATCTGAGTCAGATCGAACCTGCGTTTCAATTGAGTACTTATCCATTGTCCTTTGTCCATTGTCCGTTCGATCTTCTCCGGCATTGTCCAATGTCCGTTGTCCACTATTCACTTTCCGCGGTCCATTATCCATTGTCCATTTTCCGCTATCCATTGTTCCGCGCCAGCCGAAGCGTTCGATCCAGCCGGGTTTTCTCAGCCCCTTTTCGTGGCGTGTGTAGAGGATGCGGCGGTTGAATTTTGCGTGGCCGAGGGCTCGCATTTCGCGTTCGAGCCCGACGATGTTGCGGCCTTTGAATTCCACGAAAAGGCGAAGGCATTCGTTATAGATGCGGGGATCGGGAGTTGGTCGTTCGTCCATAGCAGTCTCAAAAAAATGCGGCGTTCGCCGCCATGAGACCGAATCTATACCAAGATCAACGGTTCACCGATAGCAATTGTTGAAGTTGGAATAAATGTTGTAAATGGAATAAATGGAATGAAAAAGGGCACTTGGCGCAATATATGGCAATTGGCGCGATTGTGGGCAATTGTGGAAGACGCCCTTGCTCACGCGCGGGCTTAGGCAATTGTGGAAATAAAAGCCTGAGATGATAATGCCGCGGGTTTCGAGCTTTGGACGTTCAACGGCGGCGTCGAGAGAATGTCAGGAAGCCGGCGAGCCCCAGAAAAATAAAAGCACCAAAACAGAAGCGGCCGCCTGGTTGTACGTCGGCAGTGTTTGCACCTGTAAGATCGCCGGACGGTGCTTTTGATTCGCTTAATATCTTGCCGGTCGTAAGATCGATCGAATAACTAAGGCCGTCGTTGGTTTCGACGTTGAAGGTGGAGTTACGGTCGTCAAGGTACAATTTCTTTGACCATTGAATAGTCGAGGTCGTATAGCGGATCGCCGATTCATCGCGGACGAATTCATTTACTTTAAAGGTTCGTAATATCTTCCCGTTCTTGTATATGCTAAACGCTGTTACCGAAGGATCTCGGCCAAACGAGCCCGTTTGCACGACATGTGAACCATCGTTTGCTACGTGTGCACCGACCAACCACCACTCCTCATTAAATGTCCATAACGGTCTTTCCGGGTCGCCGTTCTCGTAAACGCCGCTCGACTTGTATTTTTCGCGAAGAGCTTTTCCGGCCGCAGCTTCGTCTTTTGACCGCCTTTCGCAGTCTGGTTCCGATGGCTTGGTAAGCATCACGAAATGTTTGGTCCCGTCTGCCGACTTTTCGACATAAGGACAAGGAGGGAAAAACGAATCGGCAAATGCCGCGGTTGCGAACAGAAGAACGAAAAGCAGCGTTATGGTCGATCTGAACATGGCGAGATGTTAACACGAAAACGAAAAATGGATGCCGGAATTATTTCCAGATGTTCAGTACGTTCACGCCCGTATCGGCGAAGTCAGTTTCGTTGCGGGTGACAAGGGTCAGGCCGTGTGCAAGAGCGGTCGCGGCGATAAGGGAATCGACAACCGACATCGGACGGCCTTTGGATTCGAGGATCGCGATCATTGCAGCCCAGCGTCGCATTACGCGAAGATCGACGTCCAGAATAGTCGATCTATATTGTTCATCCAGGTCGACGAGGAAAGCGGACAGATCTCGCTTCCGAGCCGATTCGGGCATTCGGAGCATTCCCTTTTCAAGTTCGCCAACCGTGAGAACGCTGACAAAAATGATCTCGTTTGACTGGCCGGATAACCAGTCGAGAACCGCTAAATTTGGTTTTGGTTTTTTGTATTCGGAAAAGACGCACGTGTCGATGAGATATTTCATCTGCTATTCGTCCTCACCCAAAAATTCGGAGCTATTGAAATCTATGGTTGGACGGCCCATGTCTTTGCTGCGCGTTAGGTCAAGTTCGTCACCGAGCCCACGGAGCGGACTGTTCAGTAGAAACTGGCCTAAAGTTTCCTTCTTGCCCGTAAGCTGTTGATATTCGGTATAAGAAATGACAACGGCGGTCGGGGAGCCGTTCTTGGTAACGAGCTGCGGTTCGCCCTTAGCCGCATCGGAGATAAGCTGGCTGAACTTGTTCTTTCCTTCGAATATCGAAAAGCTTTTCATATAGCTAGCTTAGCTAGCCACGCCGCAAAAGTCAATATGAATGCCTTGATCGATATTTCCGCCGGTTTAGAAGTTCGGCCGTTCAGAGGAGGCGTCGAGAGACTGTCAGGATACCGATTACGCCCAGAAAGATAAAAGCACCAAAACAAGAACGGCCACTTGGTTCCGCGTCGGCAGTGTTGGCGATGTCATCATCATCATCATCGTCATCGGTGTTGGTGGTGTTGGTGGCGTTGGCGGTATTGGCACCCGGTTGATCGACAGTTGACGCTTTTGATTCGTTCAGTATCTTGCCGGTCGCAAGATCGATCGAGTAGCTGATGCCGTCATTGGTCTCAACATCGATCGAGGAGTTTCGGTCGTCTAGATACACGCTCTTTGACCACTTAATTGTCGAGGTCGTATAGCGGATCGCCGATTCATCGCGAACCAACTCGTTTACCTTGAACGTACGAACGGGTTTACCGTTCTTATAAATGGTGAAGGCTTCGACCGAAGGGCGGCTGCCAAGGCGGCCCATGTGCACAATGTGGACACCATCATTCGCGACATAAACTTTCCCGATCCACCAATCCTTATTGAATGTCCACAACGGTTTTGCCGGGTCGCCGTTCTCATAAACTCCGCTCGACTTGTATCTTTCGCGCAAAGCTTTGGCGGCCTTGAATTCGGCCTCGGGACGTCCGCCGCATTCGTATTCCGACGCTTTGGTAAGCATTACAAAATGCTTGGTCATGTCAGCTGACTTCACGACATATGGACACGGCGAGGCAAACGTATCGGCAAATGCCGCCGACGCGAAAAATAGGACGAATGCGAGTATCCTAACCGATCTAATCATGGCGAGATAATAGCACGAAAACAAAAAACCCGGCGGCGAAAATTCGCTTCCGGGTCTTCGTTTTCTGTGGTTCAGATCTAGATCGATTCGGCGATGGCGGCTTCGAATATTTCGAGGGCGACATCGACGTTTGCTTTGGTCAAGATGAGCGGCGGTGACCAGCGGATGGTGCTGGTGCCGCACCCGAGAATGATCAGGCCTTTGTTAAAGCAAGCCATTTCTATACGGTCGCGGAGTTCGGGGCCGGGCGATTGCGGATCGCGGATTGCGGATTGCGGATTCGAATCGTCCGAGCTGGTTCTGTTTCCCCAAACGAACTCAACTCCTAACATCATTCCCAGGCCGCGAACGTCGCCGATGCAATCATATTTTTCTTTTAGCTTTTCGAGTCCGGCTTTCAGATAACCGCCGACCTCGGCAGAGTTTGCGACCAGGCCGCCCTGGAGAAGTTCGATAGTTTTCAGCGCCGCGGCGATGGCGACAGGGTTTCCGCCGAATGTCGAAGCGTGCGCGCCCTTGTGCCAGTTCATAATATCGGCCTTGGCGGTGCAGACGCCGATCGGCATTCCCGAACCGATGCCTTTTGCCATGCAGACGATGTCGGCTTTGACGCCTTCGTGATGGTCGAGCGCGAACATCTTCCCGGTGCGGCCCATGCCGGACTGGACCTCATCGACGATCAGCATAATGCCGTGCTGGTCGCAGATGCGGCGAAGCTCTTTGACGAACGCGGTCGGTGCGGGAATGTAACCGCCTTCGCCCTGAACGACCTCAAGGATGATGCCGGCGACCTCTTCGGGCGGTGTTGTGGTTTGAAAGACTTTGTTCTCAAGCCAGTTGATAACGTCTTTAGTGACGGTCGCTTCGTCGCTCTGTGCGTCGGTCGCGAAGTGACGGAACTTGTTCGGATAAGGAATGTGGACGACGTCCAGGGCCTGCCGCATAAACCCGAGCCGCTGTGCTTTTTTAGAAGACGTAAGACTTAAAGCTCCGAGCGTGCGGCCGTGGAACGAACCGTAGAAGGAAACGAATTTCTGCCGCCGTGTATGATACATCGCGAGCTTCAGTGCGGTTTCGATGGCTTCGGCTCCGCTGTTCGCAAAGTGCGTTTTGGTCGGGCCGTCGATCGGGACGATCTCATCGAGCTTCTTGCCGAGTGCCGGCATATGGCGGTAGTAAAAATCGGTGCCGCAAAGATGGATAAGCTCGGCGACCTGTTTTTGGATCGCTTCGACCACTTCCGGATGGCAGTGGCCGGTCGAACAAACGGCAACTCCCGCATTGCAATCAAGAAAAACGTTGCCGTCCGGATCTTCGATCCAAACGCCGTAACCCTTTTCGGCGACGAGTTTATAGTCGGGCCGCGGATAGCTTGGCGTTACGAACTGATGGTCGGCATTTATGATCTCTTGCGATCTCGGGCCGGGCAAATCGGTCTTGATAATTGGTCTTTGTAATTCTGTTGTCGGTGTCATGAAATTTCTCCTAAATGGTTCAGAAACGGGCGAGCCCGTCGGCCGTGTCGAGCAAGCTCGACGCTAAACACACGAATTGGAGAAATTAATCGCCGCCGAACAGATCGGCGCGTTTGGATGCAGGACGGAGTTTTGCGATCGAACGCGGGGTCATAGAAAGTGCCTTCATATTATCAAAAGCATGAATATGCTTCAACTTTTGGGCGGATGCTAGTTAACACTACTGTTCGAATTTCAGCGAGACAAAAAGCTGATCGAATTCAGGATCGCCTTTCAAAAAGCGGTACTCGGGATCGTGCAAGATCTGAAGCAGCCAAGGATCGCGGACACGTTCGGCCTCGCGAAGCCATTTGATGGTTTGCTCGCGGTCTTTCGCAAGAGCTGCCACCAGAGCAATATTCGACGGTGGAAAATAGCCTTGCGAATAACGTCTCTCCAGGTCTTCACGCCAAACGCGTAGAGCCTCTTCCCGAGAGCCGTTGGTCATCGCCGCCCGGACCTTTTCGATCGGCGCGGAATCGCCCTCATCGATCGAAAATGCCGCGAAGTATTCTTCAAACGATTCGTTCGGCCTGTTCTGTAGAAAATAAACAGTTGCCAGATACCAATTCGCCAGGCTGAAATTTGGCGCGTTGGTCTTTAATTTTTGCAGCCGCGCTTCAGCTTCGGTGAGCTGACCGGAGATCATTAGATTGTAGGCGATGTTCGCTTGGCCGATGTTGGATGTCGGGTCAAGCCTTTCGGCGGCCAAAAGCTGCTTGAGCCCTTCCTCTGATCGGCCTGCGACCGACAGCATCCAGCCAAAACGAAGCCTCGGTGTCGGATCGTTCGGCGAAAGTTCGATGGCACGTTTGAAGTTAGCTTGCGTCGCCTCCCAATTGCGATTGTACAAAAATTCGATCGATGCCAACGTGGAATAGGCTTCGGAAAGCGTCGGGTCGAGCTGCATTGCCTGGTTCACGGATGCGATCGCAAAAGGGATCGATTCGCTGGCCGGCTTGTAGCCATAATCGTAATAGCCAAGATGTACATCGGCGAGGCCGTTATGGGCTTCGGCGAACTTCGCGTCAAGGGAAACGGCTTGTTCAAAAAAACCACGTGCCGTATTAAAGCCTTCGAGCGTTCGCTGGTTCCAATGATAACGCCCACGCAGATAAGCCTGATAAGCGTCGTTGTTCTCGGTCGGACGTTTGTGAAGCCGGTTGCTTTCGGCATCGGAAAGATTCGCGATAAGCGAACGGGCGGTCATATCGGAAACGGCGTCCTGAGCCAGGAACAGATCTGTCTCGGAATAACTGAACGATTCGTTCCAGAGCTGGCGGCCGTCTGCGACATCGATCAATCTGGCGTTAATTCGAAACTGACCGTCGGTACTCTGCACGTTCCATTCGACGACGGTATCTACACCAAGCCGTTTGCCGACAGAAACGGGGTCAGGGTCGGTATTGGTGGCAGTGATAGTCGATGAGAGCGGTCGGACAGCGAGATCGCCGGACCGGCCGAGCTGCGATATCAGGGCGTATGTCATTCCAAGGAGGATCGAGCGGTCGATCTCGGTCCCGCTCAAGTTTTCAAGCGGCACGACAGCAACGGTGCGGATCGCAGGATTCTTCGTTTCGCGGGTCATGACCCAAACCGCCCCGATCGAGACAAATGCGATCAGAGCTACAAAACTGACGGCGAGATAACGATTTAGCGAATTTCCGGCGGACGGAGGCAGGGCCAATTGGGGCCGGCTTAGCTGATCATCTGTGATCTCTTCGATCCATGTCTCTTCGACGGTCTGCTTTTCAACGACAAGACCGGAAGCACGTTGAGCGGTCAATCCGGTTTCGACTTCCCGTACATCGCAGACGAAACGAAAGCCGCGGCGAGGAACGGTTTCGATAAATGTAATGTCCGGTTCATAGGCCGCGAGTGCTTTTCTAAGCTGCGAGATAGTGTACGAGAGCGCGTTGTCCTCAACGAACGTGTCATGCCAGAGTTCGGCGAAAATTTCGTCTTTGGTGACGATACGGCCATCGCTGGAAACCAACAATAAAAGAGCCTGATAAACCTTCGGAGCGAGCTTTATAGGAACATCGGAATGGCTCAAAACGCCCGCCAAAGCATCAAGGCGAAACGAATCGAATTCATATAAACCCTTATTTGATAATGGCTTATCTTCGTTCAAAAGAAAACTCAGAGTTTGCTCACGGTTTGCTCAAGACATGAGTGGTGAAGATGCCCAATGATAGCAGAGTTCCCGATTTATAGCGAAAACAAATGGCCCCTACAAGAAGAATTTACAGGCGTGTAACAACCACCGAACGGATCGTATTTCAGCCTGACCAATGTACGGTCGGTACGATCAATGGCGAAACATTTCGCGTCGAGATCTTTGTGAAAGATGGTGCGGAAGAAAAATTGGTCTATGAACGCGAGCACACCGGGCGAGTCGAAGTTGAGGAATTGGACGACGGCGATTTTAGACTTACAGGCCATCGATAGACCCGAACATTGGCAAATTCGATCAAGGAAGATCCTCACTTACAAGTATCAAGGAGTTCGAAAATATTATGTTTAACCCCAAATCAAAGATCACTATCGCAACAATTCTATTAGCGGCGTTTGCGGCTCTCTTCCACAACGGCCTGATCCAGATGGCCGGAGCCGCAGGCATCACAGCGTTGCAAACCCCGATAGCCTTTTTCACCTTTTCGCCCGCAGCGGAACCGGCGACTGAACCGGCGAATGAACCGGCTATCGCGATGGCAACGATCACTTGGGACGGCGGCGGGGCGACGAATAATTGGTCGGATCAGGACAATTGGTCGAGCGATACTGTTCCCGGATTTGGAGACTCTGTGGTTTTCGATGGCACCAGTACAAAGGATTCATTTATCGATCTTGATCTCACGATACTGTCGCTCAGCATCAACAGCGGTTACAACGGAACGATCTCAAGCGGAACCGCAAATTTGACGGTCAGATCGGCATCCACACAAGACGACGGAGCATTTTCGGGCGGCAGCGGGAATATCACATTCGAACAGACATTCACACAGTCGGGCGGCACATTTGCCGGAAACAATTCGACATTACAATTCGGAAATGTTTTCACACTTTCAGGTGGAACGTTCACGGCTTCGAGCGGCAACACGAACTTTAATACGACCTTCAACGTCAGCGGCACGGGCGCTTTTGAACACAACAACGGGACGGTCAGATTTATCGGCGGAGGCGGTTCGGCATTTAACATCAACAGTATCGAGGAATTCAACAATGTCGAAATAAATAAATCGAGTCCCAATGCGGCGGTCGTAATAGCGACAAACGATGTGATGAGCGTTAGCGGAACATTGAATTTGATCGCCGGACAGCTTTCATCGGAAGGAAACGATGCCCGACTCGAAGCATTTGGCGATGTGAATTTCACCAATGCATTTAACGGGTTGACCGGAAATCTGCACATTCTCGGCAACGCCACACGCACGATCACGATTCCTTCACCTGCGAGATTGACGAATCTTACTATCAACGCTCCGAATACCGACATCAATACGACCGGTTCGGGAGTTGTTGAGCTTAGCAATCGAACCATCATTCAGAATGTCAATTCAATGACCAACGGTTCGGCTGATTTTGTCTTCGGTTCGACCGATCAATATGAACAAACGGGTGGAACGTTCAATGTCGGCAGCGGAAACATTACGTTCGGCGGTACGTTTACGCAGTCGGGTGGAACTTTTACGGGCAGTAGTTCGACGTTGCAAGTGGTCAGTGTATTTACCCTATCGGGCGGAACGTTCACGGCGTCGAGCGGCAACACGAACTTTAATACGACCTTCAACGTCAGCGGCACGGGCGTTTTTGAACACAATAACGGTACGGTCAGATTTATCGGTGGCAGCGGTTCGTCAGTCAATATCAACAATGTAGAAGAATTCAACAATTTCGAGATAGACAAATCGAGTGGTTCTGCGGCGGTCGGAGTTGCCAGCGACGACGTTTTAAGGATCGGCGGAACATTAAATTTATTAGGCGGACAATTATCTGCGGGAAACAACAACTCCCGTGTGGAGGCGTTCGGCGATGTAGCGATAACGACGACGTTTGCCGGCGGAGCCGGAAATCTGCATATTCTTGGAGACGCGGCCCGAACGATCACATTTCCGACTCCTGTTAACTTGCCGAATCTTACGGTCAACGCTCCGAATGTTGATATAGATACGGCCGGCAATGGAATTGTTGATTTTAACAGCCGAACGGTCATTCAAAACGTCAATTCGATGACCAACGCTGCGGCGACATTTGCTTTCGGTTCTTCCGATCAATACCAGCAATCCGGCGGCACATTCACTGTCGGCACCGGAAACATCACGTTCGGTTCGCTCTTTACGCTTTCGGGCGGAAGTTTTACGGGAAGTGATTCGACCTTGCAGTTCAACAATGTATTCACCGTTTCGGGCGGAACTTTCACGGCTTCGAGCGGGAACACGAACTTTATTCAAAATTTCAACGTCAGCGGCACAGGTGTTTATGAACATAACAACGGAACCGCCAGGTTCATCAGCGCGAGCGGGACGGTTGACGTCGTTGGTTCCGAAGACTTCAACAATGTCGAGATCGATAAGTCCAGCAGTTTTGTTCCTCTCGGATTGGGTGCCGACGATATAATGCGGGTTCGCGGCAATCTTACACTTACGAACGGACAGATCAGCACTTCTTTCGGAAATGCCCGGTTCGAGGCGTTCGGCGATGTGACCATATCCCCAACATTTGCCGGCGGAAGCGGAGATCTGCACTACGTAGGAACGGCAAATCAAACTTACACCAACAATGGCGGAAACAATCCTTCCTCGATATTCAGAGTTGATAAGCCTTCCGGCATTCTAACCGCCGTGACCGATGTGATCCTGCCGTCGAATACGGGAATGGTCATCAATCGAGGAACGCTTTATCTGGCAAATGGCAGCGATCTAACGGCGGGCGGTGCGGTTACCGGATTATTGATACTCGCCAACGGACGACTGGTCAGCGACTCCGCGACGACCATCACGCTCGGCGGAAACTTATCGAACGGCGGAGTTGTGGATCTGCGCGGCGGCGGAACTTGTCCGGCCGAGGACACTATCTTGATCCGTTCGAACGGCGCACAGAGAAGCTGGACGGGACTCGGCACGAACCGCCTGGTCAATGTCGATGTCCAGAATATGGGCGGAACGGGAACGAAAACCGTCTTCAACGGCACGGACAGCGGCAGCAACAACACGAGCTGGGTTTTCGACAGCGGATGCCCGACCGGCGTTTCGCTCAACCCGCCAGAGGTGTTTGTTCAGTCCGGGCAGACGTTTGATTTTGAGGCGAGCGGCGGGTTCGCTCCTTACACGTTCGACATCCTTACCAACAATACCGGCGGGACGATCAATCCATCTACCGGTCTTTACACGGCCGGAGCAAATGCCGGAGCGTCAGATTCAATTCGAGTTACGGATGCTTTCGGCTCTCTCGATTTTTCCATCGTCAATACATACGGCACAGCCACCAGGGTTGATTTCATAACGCAGCCGACCAATACGACGGCCGGCCAGACGATCTCGCAGGTGCAGGTGGCAGTCAAGGACGCCGGCAACAGGATCGTTCGCAACGCGACCAACAGTGTGACTCTATCGATCTCTAGTAATCCCGCCGGCGGAACGCTTTCCGGAACGAGGACTCGAACCCCCGTCGACGGCGTCGTCACATTCGACAACTTAAGCATCGACCGTTCAGGTAATTCCTACATCCTTCAGGCGGGTGCAACGGGCGGCCTGACGGGCGATACGAGCTCTGCATTCAACATTACCGCAGGACCGGCCGATAAACTTGGATTCGTCGCGCAGCCAAACGATAGCGAACCTGGTGTGCCGTTGATCTTTGCATCAGTAGAAGTTCAGGACGCACTCGGCAATCGTGTATTAAGCGCTTCTAATTCGATAACAATGTCGCTCGCGAACAATCCGACGGGCGGAATCTTGAGTGGAACTCTGACGGCGAGAGCCAACAACGGCATTGTATTTTTCAACGATTTGAGCATAGATCAGCCCGGGATCGGTTTTACACTGCGAGCTCAAGCCGGTTCGTTGACCGCGGCTGAAAGTCAGCCGTTTAACATCAGCAACCCGTTTGCTGTCACAAACACCAACGACAGCGGGCCGGGTTCGCTTCGGCAGGCGATACTAACTGCGAACGCGGTAGCTGGAACGCAGACGATCAGTTTTAACATCCCCGGCGACGGACCACATACGATCCAACCGCAGTCATTTCTGCCACCGATCACTCAAAGCGTGATAATCGACGGGACTACACAGCCGGGTTTTGCCGGTACGCCGATCATCGAGATCGACGGCACGAATGCCGGAAATAACGGATTCAACGTCCGAACAGTTTCTGGCGGCGTGACGATTCGCGGCCTTGTCATTAACCGGTTCCCTGGCATTGGTATTGTGATCGAAACGGGAAGCGGTCACGTTATTCAGGGCAATTACATTGGAACGGACGTCACGGGGAATCTGCCCCTTGGCAACGCAGGCGGAATACGACTTTTAAACACATCCAATGTTCTGATCGGCGGAACTTCGGCCGGCGACGGCAACCTCATATCCAGCTCGGCGCAGTTCATCGGGATTGACATTTCGGGCGGCAGTGAGATAAGTACGACAACGCGAATTTTCGGGAACAAGATCGGAACCAACGCCGACGGAACATTGCCGCTACCTAATCCAACGGGCATTTTTATCGAGAATAAAGGCCGTGTCAAAGTCGGCGGCGTTCTTGCGGGAGAGGGAAACATAGTTGCAAATAGCTCTTTTGGTGTATTGATAGGTTCAACGGCCACCCGAATTCCGATCCGCGGAAACTCTATCCATTCCAACGGTTCCGTAGGTATCGGATTAAGCGGGGGCTCTGGCAGGTTCAATGATCCGTTTGACCGGGACACCGGTGCGAACAATGGCCAGAATTTTCCGGTCATCAACACGGCACTAGCCTTCAGCGGCTCTACGACGGTTAACGGAACTCTGAACAGCGAACCTTCGAAGTCTTATCTGCTGGATTTCTACGCAAATGATTCCTGCTCCCCCAGCGGCAACGGTGAAGGACGAACCTTTCTCGGCTCGACGCAGGTTTCGACGGATCTTTCGGGGTTGACCGGCTTCAGCGCCGATCTTCCGGTCACGATAGCGGCCGGAACGGTCATTACGGCTACGGCAACGAGTCTTAGTCCGACAGGTGAGCCGGAGAACACTTCGGAATTTTCGCGATGCCGTGAATCTGCCGCAGCAATATTTTCGATAACGGGACGCATTCTGGACCTGAGCGGCGATCCTATCGCGAATTCGTTCGTTCTGGTAAATGGATTCCGCACAGCCTTTAATACGGATAGCACCGGAAGATACCAGATCAGAAACTTTCCCGGCGGACGGGATTATACCTTCCGACCATCGGCCCGCGGTACGACATTTTTACCGTCCAGCCGAACGGTTACTAACCTTTCTTCGGATCAGATCGGTCAGGACTTTCTCGAACTCGACCCGGACATTTCGATAAGCGGACAGGTCATGAGCGAAATTGCCGGAACTGCGTTCCCGATCGAAAACGCAACGGTCCAACTGCAGGGAACAACGACCGGTTCGGTCAAGACCGATGCCAACGGCCGGTATAGCTTCAGCAGTCTGACCTCGGGCGGAAACTATCAGGTTCGTGTAACAAAACCGAACTTTAACTTCCCGAGCGATACCAGAACGTTCAGCAATTTGACGAGCGATCAGACTGCTGATTTCGCCGGAAATATTGATCCGCAACCGATAGGACGCGTGGCGTACGTATCTGGCATGAGCATTTTTACGATGAATGCTGACGGCACCGCCAGCACCAGAATACACAGGTTCAACTCGACCGGCAGAATCAATTCTCCGTCGTATTCAAGCAACGGCCAGATGCTCGTTTTCGGCTGTAACCTTGATTCAAGTGTCGGTGGCAGCGGAATTTTCACAGCGAAGTTCGACGGTTCTGAACTGACCCGCATTTTCTCTGGAAATAGTGTTTCCCCTCGCTTTTCGCCCGACGGTACACGGATCGCGTTTGATCGAGGTACATTGCTCCGAATAATGAACAGTGACGGCAGTGGCCAGACAACCGTCTTCAACACAAACGCCAATGGCGGCGGTATTATTCAAAGTCTTGACTGGTCTCCGGACGGATCAAGGATCGTATTTAGCAAGACCTCTACCGGGGCTAACCAACAGGATCTGTTCACTATCAACGCTGACGGGACGAACTTGACCCAGTTGAATCTCGGCGGGCAGGGCTTCAGGCCAAGGTTTTCGCCAGACGGCACGAGGATCGCATTTCTTTTCTCTGCTCCAACGTCGAACTTGGCTCGTGTCGGACAGATCGCACTGATCAATTCGAATGGCAGCGGGTTTACCCTGACAAGTTCACCGTCGAACAGTACCGGTGTCGATTGGTCTCCGGACGGTTCTTTTCTTTCGTTTACAGGTGGCACCAACGCTTACGGTGTGATGGAACTCAACGGATCGAATCCGCGAACTTTGAAGCCGTTCGGCGTGCTTGACCACGATCTTGCTCCCAGATTTGCTCCGACGACGCCTGCGGGAAATTCAGTGACTGTCGAAGCGGGTGCAGTAGATGTGACTTTCGACACCGTTTCGACAGGCGGACAGACCAGCGTCATTCCGATTCCGCCGAACTCCACAGGAACCACCCCTAACGGCTTTGTGCTAGGAAATCAGGCCTACGAAATATCGACGACCGCAGCCTTTACGCCGGCGATAACGGTCTGCTTCACGGTTCAGGGTTCGCCGACTCTGGCGCAGTTTAATCAGATGGCGATCTTGCATAACGAAGGCGGAACTTTGGTCGACAGCACGGTAAGCCGGAATTTCGCGACGAAACAAATTTGTGCGTCGGTTTCGTCGCTGTCGCCGTTCGTTTTGGCGGAACAGATCGACACGAATCTGCCGTCGATCACGGGATTGATCCTGGACGACAACGGTAACCCGATGAGCGGTGTTTCGGTGAGTCTGACCGGAACGGAAGAACGACAGACGGAAACGAATTCGGATGGTTCGTTCAAGTTCGTCAATCTTACCGCCAATGGAAACTACAATGTTTCGCCGAAACAGGTCGGATATTTATTCGAGGAATACAACACCAATTTCATCGATATTACGGAGGAAGAGACGGTCTTCTTCGAAGGTACAGCGGCGGACTTTCAGATCACAGGCACGGTACGCGATGGTGTCGGTAATCCTCTGGCTGGCGTTCCGATCGAGCTTGATGGTTCGCAGCAGGGCTCTGTCGAAACGGATGCAAACGGTGATTATCTATTCGCCGGGCTTCCTTCGGACGGGACGTATTTTGTGACGCCACAGATGCCCGGATTTGTTTTTCGGCCCGGAGCACTTTCCATCTCGGCCTTGACCTCAAACGTATCAAATGCAGATTTCGAAGCATTTGCCCCAACAGCAGCAGCCGTGACAATAGCGGGCCGCGTGATGAGGCCAGACGGGAATGGCATCAACCGGGCTGAGGTCACCCTTAACGGCCCGAACGGTGTAATTGCTCGAACGATCACGAATCCGTTCGGATACTACCAATTCGATGGCGAAGCAGGTTCAACTTATATCGTATCGGTTTCGAGCAAAACGCACACTTTCGCGGAACCTTCACGAGTGGTGAACCCGGTAGACAATATTAACGATCTGAACTTTGTATCAGGACCTCACGAGTAGTTCGAAACAGATCTAGGGGATGAACATATGGCATTTCTTTATGTTGAATCATTTGTGCCGGGTGCGGATGAGCTGCCAGGAATCGCGGACGACAAGAACGCGTTGCTCGCGCGGACTAAACTTGCGCTGCTGGATATTTCCGGACAGCCGACCGTCACATCGCACGGCGATCTTTATCCGAAACCGCCGAAAGGCCTAAGTCGGAGCCGCGATAATCTGCGTCGCGATTTCAAGAAGATCTGGGAAGACACGATCATCGCGTTCGACTTCGACACCTATGGTGCAACGGCGAACCGTCGGACCTTTGAGATAAATCTGGGCGAGTTCTTTCTCAAGAAAGAGATCCCGATACTCGACCTGAAAAAGGTGATCCTGCATGAGTTTCTGCACCTCGTCGTCGATCTTCCGCGTTCGATGCACCACGGCCAGATCAATCGGATCATATCGCGCGGGCTCGGCCTGAAGGGCGACCCGAATCCGTTCGGAACCGACTAAACATTGCCTAAACTACGCTTTGGAGCACGTCTTTTGGCGTGCTTTTTTTGCGTGTTTGCTTATCGCGTGAAAGAATTGGCGTATGGATTCAGAAAAAAAGTTCACAAATCGGCTGATCGATGAGACATCGCCTTACTTGCTACAGCACGCACACAATCCGGTGGAATGGTATCCGTGGGGTGAGGAGGCGTTTGAGCGGGCAAAGGCCGAGGACAAGCCTGTGCTGGTCAGCATTGGGTATTCGGCGTGCCATTGGTGTCATGTGATGGAGCACGAATCGTTTGAGGACGAAGCGGTCGCGGCGGTTCAGAACGAGCATTTCATAAATATAAAGGTCGATATGGAAGAGCGGCCGGACGTCGATCAGATCTATATGAACTTTGTTCAGATCACGACCGGACGCGGAGGCTGGCCGATGAACGTTTTTCTGACGCCGGACAAACTGCCGTTCTTTGGCGGCACATATTTTCCGCCGCAGCCGCGATATGGAATGCCTTCGTGGCGGCAGATCTTGCTGAGTATTTCCGAGGCCTGGAACGAACGCCGAGATGAGCTGATGGGTTCGGCGTTCGAGATACTCGAATCGCTGCGAAAGATGACGCGGACCGAATTGGCAAGCAGCGGCATCGACGAAACGCTTTCGGATACGGCGTTCAAGAGTTTTGTCAGAACGTTCGATCCGCGAGAAGGCGGCTGGGGCGGCGCTCCGAAATTTCCCGGTTCGATGTCGATGGAATTTCTGCTCCGTTATTGGAAACGGACCGGAAATGAAAATGCGCTCGAAATGGTAAAACACACCGCGCAGAAAATGGCTTGCGGCGGGATATATGACCAACTCGGAGGCGGCTTTCACCGCTATTCGGTCGATGCCGTCTGGCTCGTGCCGCACTTCGAAAAGATGCTGTACGACAACGCTCAGTTGATCAGGATCTATCTGCATCTTTATCAGATCGAAAAGCAGGGATCAGTGGCCGGTGGTCAGTGGTCAGGGGAATTCTTTAAGAAAAAAGCGGTCGAGACGCTCGAATATGTTCGCCGCGAGATGACCGATGCGAGCGGTGCATTTTATTCGACGCAGGACGCGGACAGCGAGGGAGAAGAAGGGAAGTTCTTTGTCTGGACACCGGAGGAGATCGCGGAAGTTCTGGGCGAAAAAGAGGCGAAGGAATTCTGTCAATTTTACGATGTGTCTGCCGAAGGGAATTTTGAGGGGAGCAATATTCTGAACATAAGAGAGTTTTCGAACAGCTCTCAGCCGTCAGCTTTCAGCCCCCAGCTTGAAGAACAAAGGCGGAAGTTGTTCGAGCATCGTGAAAACAGGATAAAGCCGTTTCGGGATGAGAAGGTGCTGACGGCGTGGAACGGTCTGATGCTGGCTGCGTTTGCTGAGGCGGCTGCGGTTTTGAACGAGCCGGAATATTTGGCGGTCGCTAAAGCAAATGCAGATTTTTTGCTGGGCGAATTGGTTCGCGACGGGAGTGTTCTTCGGACGTGGAAGGATGGCCGGGCGAAGTTGAACGGTTATGTTGAAGATTACGCGAATCTGGCGGATGGGTTGATCGAGCTCTTTCAGGTTTCGGGCGATGAGAAGTATTTCAACGCTGCAAGGGAACTTGCCGATGCGATGATAACCGAGTTTTGGGATGAAGAGAACGGCGGGTTTTTCTTTACGTCAAACGACCATGAAGAACTGATCGTTCGCAATAAGGATTTTTATGACAATGCGACGCCGTCTGGGAATTCCGTCGCGGCAGACGTTTTGTTGAGGCTTGCGAAGTTTACCGGCGATGAAAAGTATCAGCGTTTCGGGATGACGGTCCTGCGGATCGCGGCAACGCAGATCCGGACCCATCCGCAAGGATTTGGGCGGGCATTGTCGGCGATCGAATTTGCGATCGGAGATGTGAAAGAGATCGTCGTGATCGGCGAACCCGGGAATGAACTCGAACGCGAGCTTTGGTCAGAATACAGGCCGTTCAAGGTCGCGGTTCGAACGGAGACGGCTAACGAAGGTGTCGAACTCTTGAAGGATCGCGTGGCGATTGACGGCAAGGCTACGGCGTATGTTTGTGAAGGCTTTGTTTGCACGAAACCAGTCAGTTCAGTTGAAGATCTGCGGGAACTGCTGATGTAAAAAAAGACGCACCGCCGAAGCGATGCGTCCTGTTAGATCTATTCCCGAAATACTACGGCTTGTTTGTTGCATTCGCCGCAGCATTGGTAGCAGTTTTAGCTGCATCAGTTACTGCGTTGGTTGCAGTCTTGGCTGCATCCGAAGCTGCATTTGAAGCATCCTTCATTGCGTTAGCCGCTGCATTTACCTGCTGCATTGCGTTTGCAGCTGCTGCATTTGCCTGCTGCATTGCGTTAGCAACTGCACGGTTAGCATTAGCTGCTGTGTTGTTTGCCGCCGGATCAGGGCCGCAAGCCAATCCTAGAGCACTCAGAGCCAAAAGGGATGAAAGTGCGATTATCTTCTTCATGTAAATGTTTCTCCTGTCTTCTTCAAAGATTAACGTTAATCAAAATCACGTTTGGCCGTCTTTCTTCAGCCAAAGGTCCCAACACTAAGAATTTTGGAACTCACGCCAATATAGTTATCAAAATCGGGTTAGTCAACCCCAAAAGAGTCGATTTTCCAAAATTGGTTAGTACCAAAAATGAAAGAGGCAAACTGAATCACTTCAATCTACCTCTTTCAATCTTGGAAAATAAACTACGGTTTTGCGTTCGAAGTGGTGTTCGAAGCAGCCGGCTTAGTGGTCGTCGTCGAGTTGGTCGTCGTCGTACCATTGCTGTTTGTTGTCGAGGTCGTGTTGGTGGTTGACGTCGTCGCGTTCGAGTTGGTTGCCATGGTCGGCGAAGGTGATGCAGCCGGACGGTTAGCATTAGCGTTGCCGTTTGCGGGTCGGTTGGTTGCGTTGTTCGATGCTGCGTCGCCGCAAGCCATTCCTAAAGCACTAAGGGCCAAAAGTGACGAAAGTGCAATTACTTTTTTCATAACTAATTCAAGTCTCCTGTCTTCTTCAAAGAGTATCTGTAACCTATTATCTCAACCGGAATATCCGGTTTGCTCCTATCTCAAAGTTTTTTCAGAGCAAACGACACTATAGAAATCGGCAGGCATTAAGTCAACCCCAAATCGTCAAAAAAGGCATTAAAAAAAAGATTTTTTTAATGCCCCTTTGTGTCGATTTTTGCTTGATTTTTGCTGAAAAATAATATTGGTTTTGCGGAATAAAATCATTGACTATCACGGCCCGAAAGGTCTATCTTTAATGTCGGCGTCATAATTTTCCCGAGCACCTCCTGCCACGAAATTCCGAACAATGAACGACCTGCTTACCGCTAGCAAAAATGAAGGCGAGAATGGCCATGTGGCCGTTGCCCATTTGGTACTGGCTCTATTCGCGCTTGTTGCCCCCGTATTTTCATATCTGATCGCCGTTTCCGCCTATTCGATGGATGTAAAGACGGCGGCATTGGGCGGGCTCGCTTTTCTCTACGGTGCCCTGTGCTATTGGTCGTTCAGGCAAATTCGAGCGGTTACAAAGGGCTCGATCGAGCGTTCGGATGACGGTCAGCCCGGGCCGCTTGAATCGCTGGGCGAAGCAAAGGACTTTTTCGGCAGCAGCCTTTCTCCACAGGATATGTTCAGGCTGGTGTGCAGCCGTATCGAACCATTGTTTCCGTTTGAGGCAGCTCTGCTCCTAATGCCGTCAGAAACAGACGGTGAACTTTGCATTCGCGACCAATTTCGAAAAACGGGCGAACTTGCCGGGATCGAATCCGGCCGGGATCTTGTCGGAGCCGCCAGGTTGGCATTTTTGAGCGGAGATGTCGAGATAGATGGCGATCCGGATGAAGTTTATCGGGACATGTTCGAAGACGAAAGTTTGGGTAAGCTGTCAGTATTTGCCATTCCGTTGAAACATAATGCCGAGCCTTTTGCAGTTCTTGTTTTATTGGCGAAAGGTGAACCGAAGATCGATAATGCCCGGAAAGCCTTTTTTCGCGATCTCGGGACGCAGATCGAGCCGCTGTTTCTCGGTGCACTCAGCCGTGAAAGTTCGTTGTCGAACGCACTCACAGATCCGGTCACAGGCTTGCCGAACGAACGTGCCTTCTTTATGATCCTGGAAAATCAGATCGCCGAATCCCAGCGGTTTCGCGACGAACGCCCGCTTTCCGTGGTTGCGATCGATCTGAAAGGGTTTGACGACATAAATCGGGAACTCGGACATTCGACCGGTGACGAGATACTGCGGTTTACTGCCGATGGCCTTTTGGGGTTGATCAGGAAAATGGATTTTCTGGCACGCTCTCAAACTGACGAGTTTCTTATTTTACTGCCGCGGCTAAGCGAAAGCGGTGCCGACGAAGTGGTTAAGCGGATAAGAGAGGAATTTGCCGCAATGTCATTCGCAATAGATGAACACCAGCAAGTGCCGATCTATCTGAACTTTGGAACCGCTTGCTTTTGGCGCGACGGCGAAACCGCAAAGCAGATAATGAACCACGCGATCCTCAGAAAGGCACAATCAAAGTCGGAAACCGGCGAGAATGTGTATTGGTTTTCGAAGGACTATGTTAATTAGGGAATAGTGAATAGTGAAAAGTGAATAGTGAAAAGCGAAAAGTGAATAACGAATGTCGAAGTGCGACTCGCCCTTATTCTTTATTCGCAATTCTTTATTCACTATTCGTTGTTCGCTATTAGTTGTTCACTATTCGTTGTTCGCTATTAGTTGTTCACTATTAGTTGTTCACTTTTCGTTATTAGCTATTCGTTGCTACTATCTCGGCATGGCAAAGATATCTTTCTATGGCGGAGTCGGAACCGTTACCGGTTCAAAGTATCTTCTCGAACATGACGACAAAAGGATCCTGGTGGACTGTGGACTGTTCCAAGGTTTTAAGGAACTGCGCGAACGCAACTGGAAGGAACCGCAGTTTGATCCGGCCTCTCTTGATGCCGTCATTATTACACACGCGCATATCGACCACACGGGCTTTCTGCCGCGGATCGTGAAGCTCGGTTTTAAGGGGCCGGTCTTCACGTCGCGTGCAACGAACGATCTGCTGAAGATATTGCTGCCCGATTCGGGCCGCCTACAGGAAGAAGATGCCGATTACCGCAACCGGCACGCACTTACATCACATTCGCCTGCCCTGCCGCTTTACGACGAAGGCGACGCAAAGGACACATTGAAATTGATTCGTCCGGTACCGAACGATGCAACGCCGGTCAATATTTGCGATGGAATTAAGGCGAGCTTTATGGTCGCCGGGCATATTATGGGTGCGAGCTTGGTGCTGGTCGAGATAGAAGGCGGAAAAGCAGACGGCGAAGATCTTCGCTTTCTTTTTTCGGGTGATCTTGGCCATTACGATCAGCCGATCGTAAAAGACCCGGCACCGCCGCCAGCTTGCGATTATTTGATGGTCGAATCGACCTATGGAAACCGACTGCACGGCGATGTGGATTCGGCAACACAGATGGCTCGGATAATAAACGAAGGTGCGGAACGTGGCGGGGCGATATTGATACCGGCATTTGCCGTCGGCCGGACGCAGGAAGTGCTTTATCTGATCCGCGAATTGGAAGACGAAAAACGGATCCCCGTCTTGCCCGTCGTTGTCGATTCGCCGATGGCTGCACAATCGACGCAGGTTTATAACCGCTGGTCGGAAGAACACGACGAAGAATATGTATCGATAATAAATACTAAACGGCACCCGCTTAGGACGGGTTCGATGACCACTGCTTCGAGCCGTGATGAATCGAAGAAGGTGAATTCGATGAAAGGTGCACGGATCATTATTTCGGCTTCGGGAATGATGTCCGGCGGGCGGGTTATGCACCACGCGATGCGACTCTTGCCGGATGAGAATGCGACGGTCGTATTCGTCGGATTTCAGGCTGCGGGCACGACCGGACGTCGCGTGCAGGATGGCGAGAAAGAAGTAAAGATAATGAAGAATTGGGTGCCTGTCCGGTGCCACGTAGAAAAGGTCGAAGGCTTTTCGGCGCACGCCGATTGGAAGGCAGTTTTGCGTTGGCTCGAAGGCCTGCCGAACACCCCAAAGAGCGTCTATACAACGCACGGCGAACCCGAAGCCGCCGAAGCAATGGCACAGCACATCCGCGACAGATTCGGCTGGAACGTGGTCGTGCCGGAATATGAGCAAACTATTGAACTTGAATAGAGTGTTATAATTTTGCGTATGGTTGCCGAACCACAAAAGAAGTTTATATCGCCGGATGAATACCTGACGATGGAAGCGGTCTCGCCCGTAAAACACGAGTATCACAACGGCGAGATATTCCAAATGGCAGGTGCGTCACTCGCCCATTTTCAGATATGTTCGAATATCAACTCGAGCCTAAACATTCAGCTCCGAGGTAAGGATTGCCGATCAGGACAATCGGATCTTCGCATCAAGGTTGAGGAGACTGGGCTTTTCACTTATCCGGATGTGGTGGCGTTTTGTGGTGGGGCTGTTCTCTTGGAGGACGGTCGTCCCGATACGTTGCTAAATCCATCGATGATCGTCGAGGTCTTGTCGAAAAGCACGGCCGAATACGACCGAGGGAGCAAGTTTGACCATTATAAAACCATCACAACGCTGACGGAATATGTACTTGTTTGGCAGGACAAGCGGCGTGTGGCCCGATATCGACGTCAGGAGGACGGCGGCTGGAGCCTTCACGATTTCATCGGCGATGGTGCCGATATCGAATTGAGTTCTGTGGGCTGCACGCTCACGATGGACGAGATCTACGACAAGGTCGAGTTCGAAGAATAAGTTCATTGCCGGTTCTGCCTTAATAAAATGGAATATATTGAATCGCCGCCATCGCCCCGTTATGCAAGCCGAATAAGGTGCTTTTGGGCGATCCGCGATGATTCGGCGGGCGGCGACTCTTCCCAGCCGGTTTTGCCCGATGGATGTCCGGAACTTATCTTTAACCTTTCCGATCGCTTCAAAAGATTCAAAGCAAACAAAGAGATCGAGATACAGCCGCGGACAATTGTTTCAGGACAATTGAGCGGGCATATTTTGATCGGGCCGAGCGGGAAAGTCGATCTTTTTGGCGCGCGATTTCACCCTGCGGGGGCATTCGGTGTGTTTCGCTTTCCGTTGTCGCATCTTAGAGATCGGATCGAATGTCTCGGGGATATTTGGATCAAAAGCGAAAGCGAAGTGCACGAAAAGCTGGCCGAGGCAGGCGGTTTTACACAACGGATCGAGATCTTTGAAAGGTTCCTGGACTCACAAAACGTTTTCAGTTTGAACGGCAGTTCCGAGATCGAATACGCCGTCGGCTCGCTTGAACGAGGGAGTACATCGGTAAACGGACTCGCAAGAGAACTAGGCTGGAGCGAACGCCGATTGGAACGGCGATTCAACGAACAGGTCGGTGTTTCTCCAAAGCTCTTTTCACGCATCAACCGGTTTCAGCGATTGATCCGAAGGCTTGAATCCGGGGCCGTCACCGATCTCGCGGGAACCGCCATCGAGTGCGGTTTTTACGACCAGCCGCATATGAACCGCGAATTCGTCGCGTTTGCCGGGACCAGCCCGACGGCGTTTCTAGAAACCTCGCACCGTATGTCCGAATTTTTCGTGGGCGGTGAATAATCACTGTCGGATTTATACAATACGAACCGGACGGGCGGCTGTTAACTTGGGAAGCAGTTACGATTCTATTTTTCCGGAGTAAATTTACGATGAGATCATTTTTATGTACCGCCGCTGTGTTTTTATTCGTGTTTTTCGTTTCGCTTCCTTCCATTAGCGGACAAGACACAAAGCCAAAGATCGAGGACCTCGCGTTCATGGCAGGTTGTTGGGAACTGAACGTCCCGCAACGAAATATGACAATTGCCGAACAATGGATGAAGCCGCTCGGTGGAACGTTGATCGGAATGGGCAGAACGGTGGTCGGCGGGAAGACCGTCTCGTACGAAACTCTGCGGATCGTCTCCGGCGAAGCAGGGATCGATTACATTGCAAAGCCTTCCTCAAATAAAGACGAAACCACTTTCAAATTAGCAAAATCAACGGCCGCCGAGGTCGTTTTCGAAAACCCCGCACACGATTTTCCGCAGCGTATTATTTATAAAAAAGTCGATGCAGATTCGCTCTTTGCCCGCATCGAAGGCACCCGCAACGGCAAGTTGAGCGGAATGGACATCCCTATGAAGCGCGTTAAATGCGAATAACCTATTCGTAGCGAAGGCATTCGATCGGGTCGAGTTTTGCGGCTTTTCGAGCAGGCAAGACGCCGAAAACGAGTCCGATCAGGACCGAGATCGTAAGGGATGAAACTATCATCCAGATCTCAACCTTCGCCGGCAGGGTCGGAACTAAGAGCAATATCAGGTTCGATATCGCGATCGAGATCGACAGTCCGATAACGCCGCCGAGGAAAGTTAGTGCCATTGCCTCCGCGAGAAATTGAAGAACGATATTGCCGCGTGTTGCACCCAAGGCCTTGCGGATGCCGATCTCTTTTGTTCGTTCGGTCACGGAGACGAGCATGATATTCATCACGCCTATCCCGCCGACCAAAAGCCCGAGTCCGGATATTGCGATCGCGGCGATGCCGATGCCTGCGAGCATGCCATCGAACTGCTTCATGAAATCGTCGGCCGTTTTTACGTCGAAGTTGTTTGGCTCACCGGTCTTCACTTCACGCCGGACGCGTAATACGCCTTCGATCTCCTGAACTGCATCGTTTAACTGACCAGGCTTTGCTTGTGCGATGTGGAGAACTGCATCACGCGTAGGGGCCGCTTTACGGGCGGTGCGAAACGGCATGAATATCTTGCGGTCCTCTTCGTTCTCACCAAAAAAACCGGCTTCACGTTTTTCGAGCACACCAATGATACGCCACTGCGTGCCGTTCATTCTGATCTCTTTTCCTAACGCTTCATCGGCGTCGGAATTAAACAACGCCTCGACAGCATTGACGCCTACCACCAAGACCTTTCGGCGCTCATATTCGTCCATCTCGGTCAGCCAGCGGCCATTCTTTAGCTTAACGTTCGCGACCTCAAGATAATTCGGCGTAACGCCATCGGTCAGCGCCCAGCGATAATTCTTATCGCCATAGATCATATTGTCGTCAAAACCTGTTCCCCAAGAGCCGATATTGACGGCTACAGTGGCGACGTCGTGAACAGCCGGAGCCTGAGCCAAAATGGCGTTTGCGTCATCCATCGTCAGAGCTTTGCGATTTCGCTCGTCACGATTGCTTGGCCCGAAACCGGTTGAAAGATGGAAGAGATAGATGTTGTTCGTGCCGTATTCTTCGAACATCTTTATGATGTTCCCGCGCATACCGGTCAAGATCGACGCGACGACCACAAAAGTAATAATGCCGACGACGATTCCCAAGATCGTTAAAGCAGAGCGAAACTTGTGCGAGACGACGCTGTCATACGCCATCTTGAGAACTTCGATAGGTAACGATGTTGAAACGGCCATTATTACACCTTCTGCAATGCTACGATCGGGTCGAGACTAGACGCTTTCCATGCCGGATAAAGCCCGGCGAGTATGCCGATCCCGGTCGATACACCGATGGACAACAGAACATATCCGGCAGTTATCGACATAGTCATTGAAAGCGCGTAACCGACCAATTGAGTTGCGAAAATGGCAACAAGGAGTCCCAAAATGCCGCCGACCACGCAGAGCAATGCGGATTCGATCAAGAACTGCAGCAATATCTGTTTTCTTGTTGCGCCGATGGCCTTTCTAAGGCCAACCTCAAAGGTTCGTTCAGTTACCGAGACGAGCATGATATTCATCACAACAATGCCGCCGACAACGAGAATAATAAGAGTGATCGGAATAACGACCGTCGCGATCGCTCCCGTGATCTGATCCATCGTCTTGTTAAATTCATCGACGTTTACGACCGAGAAAGTACTCTCTTCGCTCCCGATCAATTGCCGACGATTTCGAAGTAGCAGCTCGGCCTCTTCGATAGCCGGATGAAAATCTGCCTTTTCGATCGTTTTACCGTGGACCTGGACGCCGTCCCTACGGCTAAATATCTGGTTGTGGAGCGATATCGGGATATACATGTGTCTATCCTGCGACTGGCCAAAAAATGAACCCCGTTTTCTTTCAAGACCGATGATCGTAACCGGAACTCCTCTGACCTTTATCGTCTTTCCGATCGGCGAAGTGAATTCAAAGAACTTTTCTTTGACATCCATTCCGATGACGGCAACGGCCGAATTTCGCGTAACTTCTTCTTTGGAAAAAAAGCGTCCCTCTTCAAGGGTTTTATCCTCGATATCGGCCATGTTGTGGGTAACGCCCTGCACGCGTACCGATGGCATCTCGACCGTGCCTATTTGCAGATCGGTCCCGGCGTTCATCTGTGCCCCGACATACGACGAAAGTTTTAAGTTATCGCGGAGATATTCATATTCTTCCCACGTAATGTCTTTGTTGCGGCGGTTTCGGCGTTCAAATTCCTCGTCTGAAAGGTCTTCCATGCTCGCCATTCGAGTCATCATGTAGTGGTTTGACCCTAAGACCTTCGTGACCTGATCGATCACATAGGTCTTCAAACCTGCGATCGAGGCTCCGACGACAACAACCGCAGCGACGCCGATGATAATTCCTATAAGGGTAAGAAGAGCGCGGAGTTTGTGCTCAAGGATCGATTTTAGTGCGATCCAAAAGGCGTCCGAATAAAATGAATAAAGCTGCCGCATATCGATCCGGATATAAATTTGGTGTTCAACCCAGTGAAGTCAGGTATTTGAACGATTCATCGTCGGATTAAGTTCAGATTTTTTTCGTGTCCGCAGATGGAGCATTTTCGGCACGATCCTGATACGTAAGGCGGAGGCAACTTGTTGCGTTTAGGCAAAATGCGTGTGATAGTTCGATTAATACATTTACTGCAATGGCCAGGCACGGCAGCAGGCAAATCCTGACGGGCCGCCTTCATAAGGAGATGAAATGAAAATTAGGCTCAGAATATTGATCTCGATCGCGTCTCTCGCGCTTCTTGCGGGATGCACGGGAACCGTGAGTAACGGGACGGCCGGAAACGCCAACACAGGCGTAGGCGATCGTGCGAATACAAACGTCGCGGCCGATGATGCTGCGAAAACGGGAATTCCATCGAAAGACGAACTTGTCGCGATCGAAAAGAAGGGATGGGAATATTGGGGAACGAAGAACGCCGCGGGACTTGAGAACTATATGGGGCCAAAATTCCTGAATGTCGGCAGCAACGGCCCTTCGGACCGCGCCGCAGCGATGAAAAGCTGGACCGGACATTCATGCGTGTTGAACGGCCTCGAATTCGGTGACGAGAACGTCAGCGAAATAAGTGATGGACTTGCTCTGATGACATTCAAGGCAACCGCGACGATGACCTGCCGCAATGCTCCGGGACCGAGCCCGCTAAATGTGTCTGTGATCTACGGGAAAGACGGCGATACCTGGAAGGCGATGTATTATCACGAGGTGCCGGCGATCGACGCAAAGGGCGAATACGGCCCGCCGTCAACGCCGGCTGATCCTGCGAACGAACTCCCAAGCTTGCAGGCCGCACCTGAAGCGATCGCATCGATCGAGAAAAAGCTTTACGAAACGTGGAAAGCACAGGACCAAAAGGGCTTCGAAGAACATATTTCTGCAAGCTTCGTCGCTAATAGCAGAGCAGGCCGCGTAAGCCGAGGCGATTATCTGAAAGGCGCGTTTGGCTCAGACTGCAACGTCGATTCTTACTCGACAGGGCCGATGAAGTCGATGGAGCTGGCAAAGGACACGACGCTGATAATTTATCGCGCCTCATATAAAGGAACGTGCGGCGGCGAGGCACTTCCCGAAAAAGTAATGGCAGTTTCCATTTATCGAACCGAGAACGGACGTCCGATGGTGATCTACTCTATGGAAAATCCTTTGAATCAGAAGTCGTAAAAGGTGACTTTCGTGAGTGAAGTACGGTTTTTCCACTTTGCCGTCAATCGTTCAATTTCAATGAGGTGGCGGTGCATCACTTTGGGATGAAAAAGGTACCCCGTGTTATAATTCTCCGTTGCCGCACTTATAAATAACCGTAAACTAAGGAGATTCGTTTTGGCAGTTTTAGTCGACAAGAATACACGTCTGATCGTTCAGGGAATTACAGGAAAAGAAGGCACTTTTCATATGCTGCAGATGCGCGACTACGGCACGAATGTCGTAGGCGGCGTAACGCCGGGAAAGGGCAGAACTACGCATGAAGGTGTTCCTGTATTTAACACCGTGGCTGATGCGGTAAAGGAAACCGGTGCGAACGCTTCTGTAATATATGTTCCGCCGCCGTTCGCCGCGGACGCGATAATGGAAGCAGCGGATGCAGGATTACCGCTCGTGGTCTGCATCACCGAAGGCATACCGATCGCGGACATGGTCAAGGCGAACGAGTATCTGAGCACGCGATCAACACGTATGATCGGCCCGAATTGTCCCGGCATTATCTCGCCTGGAAAGTGCAAGATCGGCATCATGCCCGGCCATATCCATAAGGAAGGCCGCATCGGCGTTGTCTCACGTTCGGGAACGCTCACGTATGAAGCGGTCGGCCAATTGACGGCTCTTGGCCTTGGCCAATCGACGGCCATCGGAATTGGCGGCGATCCGATAATTGGAACGACGCATACTGACGCACTGGCACTATTCCAAGCAGACGACGAGACCGATGCTATCGTAATGATCGGCGAGATCGGCGGAACTGCTGAAGAAGAAGCGGCGGCATACGCCAAAGAGAACGTAACGAAACCGATCGTTGCCTTTATTGCCGGACAGACCGCACCTCCGGGACGCCGAATGGGCCACGCCGGCGCGATCATCTCGGGCGGAAAGGGAACTGCCGCCGAGAAAATGAAAGCCCTGACCGAAGCCGGCATTCGTGTCGTCCAATCACCGGCAGACATCGGCCAGGCGATTGTCGAGATTCTTGGGACCGGAGCGGCGGCCTAAACGGTCGTAATTTCTAGAATTTGAGGGATGTATGAACGAGCGAATCTTCGTTGATCCGATGATACATTTCGGAAAGCCGACAATTGTGGGAACGCGAATTACTGTTCAGGATGTACTTGAATTGTTAAACGAAGGGATCTCGTTCGACCAGATCACCACGGAGTATTACCCAGATCTTACGAACGATGATATCAAGGCGTGTTTGGATTTCGCGATCTCGCTCATCTCGGCTGATGATATTAGGGTCGCCGCGTGAAATTGCTTCTTGACCAAGACGTTTACGAACTCACGGCCCGGTACCTCGCCGAGCTTGATCATGACGTTCTAAAAGTTTCGGAGATCGGGATGGCGACATCCGAAGACGAGGAGAATCTCCAAAAGGCGGGTGAACTCGGTCGAATTTTTATAACACGGGACAGAGATTACGGTAATCTTGTGTTCGTTCGTGAAATAAGGATAGGCGTCTTGTATTTGAGAATGCTTCCATCTAATCGTGATGCAGTACATTTGGAACTGAAGCGGATCCTGGATGACTACACCGAAGAAGAACTTCGGGCGGCATTTGTTGTGGTTGAGGCAGGTCGTCACCGTTTCCGACGTATTTAACGCCAATGAAGTTCAGATAAGTTCGGAGTTCTATTTATGGACACAAATGACCCATTACCGGCCGCCGATTTAGAAAGTCGCAAACTCGAGCTTGAAGAAGAGAAAGTTTCGAATGAACGGGAAAAGATCCGCATCGAGCGCGTTAGGTCGTGGACCGGGAATGGTTCGATATTTGGATCGGTGCTTGTCGTCGCCGGGACGGTATGTTTGGGTATTTGGAGTCAATACAACCAGGGACAATTGCAGCACCAACTTGCCGAGCGGCAGGCAAAGGCTCAGTTCGAACTGAAGGCCGCTGAGATCGTAATGAGCACGAACGATCCGGGCGTTACCCAAAACAAGGCCAAGGCGCTGCAAGCTTTGTTTCCACAATATCTTTCCGAGAATTTCGCCAGTTCATTTGTACCGGACGATTTTGCGAGGCCGACAGAGATCGCGGCCACTCCTGCAGTTCAGCCGTCTACATCAGTAAGGGCACCTTCACCTACCTTTATACGTCACGCCGATCAGGCTCTCAACACGTATGGCGGTGACAGGCCGAGGCTTTATAAGACCCGGCCGTCATACCCTGTTAGGCCAGTAGCCCCGGACGATCTTGAACCAGGCGAGGATACAATGGAGCGAACACCAGAAACACGGAATTTGGAGGCCAATCAAAACCCCGTGATCGTTACAAATCCGCGGATAGAAGGCAGCAGCGGGAATACGAACACAAATATACGGCCCGTTCGGCGCGACCAGTAAAGCTCTAAGCGAGGATCGGATTTCCGAAACAGAGCGATCTGCACTTTTTGCCGATTCGTCTGCCGTGTGCGAAAATACCCTTTTCTTTTAACACAAATCATTTCAATAGGAAGGTATAAGAATGGCTGGAAGGCATAAGGTTACGGTCGTCGGTGCAGGAAATGTGGGTGCGACGGCGGCACATTGGATCGCAAGCAAAGAGCTTGCGGATGTTGTTTTGGTAGATATTGTCGAGGGCACGCCGCAGGGTAAGGCTTTGGATCTGGCACAGGCTGCGCCGATCGATGGCTTCGATGTAAAACTCGTCGGTGCGAATTCGTATGAGGCGACCGCCGATTCAGACGTTGTGATCATTACGGCCGGCTTGCCGCGCAAGCCCGGCATGAGCCGCGACGATCTTTTGAAAACAAATTCGGACATCGTCGGGCAGGTGACCGAACAGGTCGCGAAATATTCGCCGAACTCGTTTATCATCGTCGTTTCAAATCCGCTCGATGCTATGACGCAGGTCGCATTTCGCCGTTCCGGATTTCCGAAGAACCGCGTGATGGGAATGGCCGGTGTTTTGGATTCGGCGCGTATGCGCTGCTTCCTCGCTGAGGCACTTAATGTTTCGGTCGAGAACGTAACGGCTTTCGTGCTGGGCGGCCACGGCGATACGATGGTACCGCTGCCGCGCTATTCGACCTGCGCCGGCATTCCTGTGACTGAACTTCTTGATAAAGCCACGCTCGATGCGATCATAGACCGTACGGCGAATGGCGGAGCCGAGATCGTCGGTCTGCTCAAGACCGGTTCGGCGTTTTATGCTCCGTCGCTCGGAGCAGTAGAAATGGCCGAGGCGATCTTGAAAGACAAGAAAAAGATATTGCCGTGTGCGGTCTTCCTCGAAGGCGAATACGGCATCTCGAATCTTTTCGTCGGCGTTCCGGTCAAACTCGGCAAGAACGGCATCGAGCAGATCATCGAGATCAGCCTGACGAACGACGAGCGGACAGCTCTGCAAAAGAGCGCGGCGTCGGTGCAGGAGTTGATCGACATTCTGGAGATCTGATCTGATAGTTCGAGGTTTGTGAACAGAAAGGGCCGTCCGTTTGGGCGGCCTTTTCGCGTGCCTGCCGTAAATATCCAGATCATCTCCTATCGGTCTGTCTGACCGAATCGGTCTTTCAAACTGATCGAATAGCTCCCATTTCCTCAATTCTCAGTATCCATAAACCTATTAGTTTCAACAAGATGATGAATGGCACATCGGTTGTTAAAGGTAATCGCATGGCGTATGCCGTTTTGACTCTTCCACAATGGAGCAAAATCTATGAAATTGTCGCTCAAGAATAATGTTGTTTTTCGAATGGTGATCAGCTACGGATTGATCGCTGCTTTTGTGTTTTCGAACGCGTTGACCGCTAATGCGGTCTTTGCGAACGGAACCGGCAGCGTCGCAGTTGACACCACCATCAATATCTTTGCAACCGATCTTACGCAGCTTGGCCGTGAAGGAAGACTGCGTCAGAACCCGAGCCTCGAAGCCGACGTGCTTCGGCTGGAAAGGGCGTTGGGCGGTAATGAAGCAAAGACCCCCGTCCTGATCGACCCTGCAAACACAGGTGCTGAGCTTGTTGCAGAGCAGTTCGCTCTGCGGATCGCATCTGGAGAAGCCGGCGAGAAGTTTGCAAGAGTTTCGATCGTAAAGATCGAAGCGACAGCCATCTACAGTCGTGCAAAGAGCGAGACCGAGGCGATCGCGGAATTTGAACGCCAGCTCAGCGAACTTCGCGGACGTGAGAACAGCATTGTCTTTATTAACGATATCGCCAACCTGATCGCAATTCCCGCGGTCGGTGAAGCGATCATTCGTCACATCAGCGACAAACATATTGTAATCGGCGGCAGCTCAAGTTCTTCGTATGTTGAACGGATCGAGAGCCGCAGCGATATTTCAAGCCTATTTGTGCCCATCACTCTTGCCGCAGCGACAGCGGCAGAATCGGGTTTTGGGTTAGAGCAGCACGAAAATTCGGACGGATTTCGAGGCGACAACGTTTCCCCCGATCTTCGTGATATGCTCGCCCGGGATCCGGCAGGTAAATCAAGGATAGATGCGATCCTTCAAGCGAAGAGCGGCGATTCCGCTGCTCTTAGAGCATTGTTTCTTCGCGACGGCATCATCATTCGCGACCGCATCGGCGAATCAAGCACCTTCGTGGTGAATCTTCCGATAAATTCGATCAGCGGACTTTCGTCGAGTGGCCTTATCAACTATATTTCCCCGGACCGGCAGACCCTGAAATCTGGCCACGTTGAAGACTCGATCGGGATCGGCGGCCAGCGGGTTCAAACCATCAACGGACAGAACGTTGATCTGTCCGGAACAGGTGTCGGCATAGCCGTTGTCGATTCAGGCATTTACGCGGATCATGATGGCTGGTTGAATTCGTCCGGTCAATCGAGAGTCAAGGCGAATGTCGATTTCACTGGAAGCGGCATTGGCGACGGTTACGGCCACGGAACTCACGTAGCAGGCCTTGCCGCCGGCAACTCCACAAAGGACAACGGAGCCTATCGCGGAGTTGCACCAAACGCAGATATCGTTAGCGTAAAGGTTCTCAACAACAATGGAACCGGCCAAACTTCTTGGCTGCTGAACGGTCTGAACTGGATCCTTGAGAATAAGGATCTACACAATATAAGGGTCGTTAATCTCAGCCTTGGAACGGTTGCGTTCGACACCTATACCAACGATCCGATCGGTTTGAAGGTCAAGGAACTTGTAAACAACGGCATCGTTGTGGTCGCTGCTGCGGGTAATCTTGGCCGAGGAAATGCGGGTGGAAAACTTTACGGAACGATCCATTCGCCGGGCAACAGCCCGTGGGTACTTACCGTTGGCGCAACGAATTCATTTGGGACGGCCGCCCGCGGCGATGACCGCATTACGACTTACAGTTCACGCGGGCCGACAAGAAGCTTTTATACGAATTCACAGGGCGTACGTGTTTTTGACAACGTGATCAAACCGGATCTTGTGGCTCCGGGCAATCAGTTGATCTCATACAAGGCACCAAACAATCAAAGATCGGCATCGGCACCGGAACTGGATGTTCCGCTCGCCCAGGGTGAGAACGGTTCGGCCGCATTGATGTTCCAGAGCGGTACTTCAATGTCCGCCCCGATAGTAGCCGGAGCTGCCGCACTTTTGCTTCAGGCAAATCCAAATCTGACGCCGGGAATGGTCCGGGCGATCCTTCAATACACGGCCCAGCCAATTAACGGTGCCGATATGTTCGAGCAGGGTGCAGGACAGCTCAATCTCGACGGAGCGATCAAATTGGCCTCGTCGATAAGATCTGATCTAAATTACGCTTCGAGTGTAGGCCGTGCGTCGTTGATAGTCCCTAGTTATTGGACAATGCCTGCGACCACTTCAACAATTGGCGGAGCTTCATTTTCATGGTCGCAGATCATGACAACGAAGAATGCCTTTATTACCGGCCCGAACCTTATTTCCAGATTTCAGACTGTTTATCGACCTGCCAATTATTCAGACAGCGGAATAAGCAGCGTTCAGGGAACTCTTGGTTTGAATACAACTGACTATTATTCGGGAGGCCTAACGCTGCATCCCAACATAGTTATCAGTGACGGTACCCCCAACGGTGGCGGTTCAGTGCTAATGCCTTCAGGTGTTCTGATCGGAGATGGGGTGTTGATCGGAGATGGAGTTTTGATCGGGGATGGTGTCCTGATCGGAGATGGCGTATTGATAGGTGATGGAGTCCTAATCGGCGATGGCGTGCTGATAGGTGACCGAACTGCAGGAATGCAGCCCGGAAGCCAAGTATGGTAAGCAGCCAATAGTCCAAATGTCGATATAGGAGGAGCCCCCAAAAATGTTAAGCACCTATACAGAAACGATGCAAAACGAGTGTGTTGATCATCAGCCACACCTACATTGCAATGTAGCGGATCCGGTGATGATCCGAAGTCTTACAAATAAAGACACGGCCGAAATGATGGCCTTTCTAAAAACCCGGCCAGTCCACTCTGTAGTAATGAGCAGCTTCATCCAGGACAACGGCGTCGAAAGCGAACTTAACCGAGGCAGGTTCTTCGGATGCTTTGACGAAGCCGGCAATTTAGAAGGAGTTGCCCTTATCGGACATTCGACGTTGGTCGAAGCAAAAACGGAACGAGCACTGTTCGCGTTTGCAATCGAGGCCCGAAACTCGAAAGCCAAGATCCATTTGATAATGTCGAAAGACGAAGAAGCACAGCGCTTCTTTGAAATGTTCTCGCAAGGCGAATCGAATCCGCGTCTTACCTGTACGGAGTTAATGTTCCAAACAGGATTCCCGTTTCCCGTTCAGAAGTGCGAGTTCAAGCTGCGGCATGCGACGGAACAGGATCTGATGCAGGTAGCGGAAGCTCAGGCAGAGGTTGCTTTCGCGGAATGCGGTGTCGATCCATTGGTACGTGATCGAAAAGGATTCCTTGAGCGCTGCAGCCGAAGGATAGAGCAAAAGAGGGTATTTGTCGCCTTTGAAGGCGAAAAGCTTGTGTTTAAGGCGGATATCATCGCGGAAGCATCGGATATCATCTATCTAGAAGGTGTATATGTTTCTGAGGAATATCGCGGGAAAGGTATCGGTTCGCGATGTCTTTCTGATCTTTGCCGCCACCTATTAGGAAGGGCATCTCAAATATGCCTTCTCAGTAATGAAGAGTTTGAGAAAGCGCACAAAAGTTTTCGGTCTGCGGGACTGAATGACACCGGGAAATGTACGACGATCTTCGTATGAATTCTGTATCAATTTAATTCATTTCATTGTATTATATGGAGTGGCCGTACTCTCTCCTCGCCGGCCGCT
This sequence comes from Pyrinomonadaceae bacterium, assembly GCA_041751035.1. Taxonomy (GTDB): domain Bacteria; phylum Acidobacteriota; class Blastocatellia; order Pyrinomonadales; family Pyrinomonadaceae; genus OLB17. The sequence goes on from JBGSYH010000022.1 coordinate 50,760, forward strand.
CCACTGGATCGACGACCTAACCGGCCTTCTCTCAAATTAGCCCCCCTAAGAAATGGAAGCCCAAAACGATCCCCCAAGATCGAATACGATCCTAAATATATTTGAATTTTCCGTCATCGGGGCGGGAGCGTTCCTGCTTGGCTTGGCTATCTGGAATTTTCCGCGTGAGGCCCTCACGTGGCAGATGGGTGTTTTAGCGATCTGTACAGTCGCCGCTGCTTCGGTCCTTTTGTTGAAGATACCCGCGTTCAAAGCCCACATCGCTTTGTCCGATATTTTCCTGTATCTAACGCTACTGATGTTCGGCGGCGAGGCTGCGATCATTCTGGCGGCGGCGGATACTTTCGTTTCTGCGATGAGGTTCTGTAGAAGATACCGAACCGTATTTCTAAACACCGGAGCGTTGGTCATATCAATGTCTTGTGTTTATGTTGCTCTGGTCGCAACGGGTTTGTATTCAGGGCCGCAGCTGCATGGATTTGAGGGTCATTTTCAAGATTTTCTATTTGCGCTCTGTTTGATAATGCTGACCCAGTTCGCTGTGAACACATCGATAGCTTCGTTCTATGATGTTCTAAATGAAGGGGTTCCATTTTGGGATAACTGGAACAAGAAATACCTCTGGACATTTCTTACCTATTTGGTCGGAGCGGTTGGCGCAGGCGTAATAATCCAATTGGTTAACTACGCCGGATTTGTGGTCGCTTTGTTGGCGATACCCATATTGACCCTGATCTATATGACCTATCGGGTATATCTGACGAACGTAGAGATGTCGGTTTCGCAGGCGGAACAGGCCAATCATTATGCAGAAGAATTGCGGATCAGATCCGAAGCTCTCGAAGAATCAGAACGCCGGTTCAAAAGCGCATTTAACTATGCGCCGATCGGTATAGCATTGGTCGCTCCCGATGGTCGCTGCCTAAAGGCGAACGAGGCGCTAACCAAAATACTCGGCTATACAGACGAAGAATTTCTTGACCTGGAACTCCAGACATTGATCTATCCGCACGATATGCGGGCTGCACTTAGGGATATTCGCAGTGTGACCCGCGGTTCCCATCCAAGTTGCCAGATGGAACACAGGTTCCAGCACAAGGGCGGAAACGTTGTTTGGGCCGAATGGAGCCTTTCGAAGAGCGGAGATACGAACAGCGGTGCGAATCTGATCTTTCAGCTTCAGGACATTACGGCAAAGAAAAGGGCAGAAGAAAAACTCCAGTATGACGCGAACCACGATAGTCTTACCGCATTGCCGAATCGGATGTACTTTATCCAGCGGCTCGAAGCCGCATTGGAGCGAAAGAAAAAGGAGGCTAAATATCACGTCAGCGTCCTGTTCATCGACCTGGATCGGTTCAAGTATGTGAACGACAGTCTCGGGCATCTCGCCGGCGACCAGCTTTTGGTTGCAATAGCCGCTCGGCTGCGCGATTCAATGCGGCCGCCGGACATTGTTGCCCGGCTTGGCGGTGACGAATTTGTGATCCTTGTCGAAGGCCGCTTCTTCAACGAAGAAGTAACACAGATCGCGGACCGTATTCAGCGACAGTTTCGCAGGCCATACACTGTGAACGAACGCGAAGTTTACAGTTCGGCAAGTATCGGCATACTCCATGCCGGCGAGGGTCACCTCACCGCCGAGGATATGATGCGCGATGCCGATACCGCAATGTATCACGCAAAGCGGTCAGGAAAAGCCAGGCACGAAGTATTCGACGAAGCGATGCACGTAAATGCAAAAGAAACGCTTCAGTTAGAAACCGATCTTCGCCGTGCGATCGAAAACTCGGAGATCTCCGTCTATTACCAGCCGATCTACCGACTTTCCGACCGCCAGATCATAGGGATCGAATCGCTTGCCAGATGGGTTCATCCGGAAATGGGCGAGATAGAACCGGAGCGTTTCGTGATGCTCGCGGAAGAGATCGGCTGGATCGATTCACTTGGTGAGGCGGTTCTAGCGAAGGCGGCAACAGAAACAGCCTGCCTATTCAGATCACCCGATCGTCCGGCTGAGCTGAAGTTAAGCGTTAATATTTCAAGCAAGCAATTCGCACGTCCGCAATTGGTTCCGAGGATAAAGCAGATCCTTGACACCATAAGATTTCCGCTAAACTGCCTAAAGCTTGAGATCACGGAATCGGTGATCATCGCCTATCAGGAACGTGCAGTTGAGATGCTCCATCATTTGCGGGGGCTGGGAATCGAGGTTGATATCGATGATTTCGGTACGGGGTATTCGAATCTGAGCTATTTAGTTCGTCTCCCTATCTCGACCTTAAAGATCGATCGATCGTTCGTAAGTTCAATAAAAGAAAAGGGTGCGAACGCAGAGATCGTGAAGACGATAATTTCGCTTGCGAGAAATCTTGGATTGAAGGTCGTTGCCGAAGGAATCGAAACCGAATCGCAGGCGGAAGCATTAATGTCGTTCGGTTGCGAACGCGGCCAGGGCTATCTTTTTTCAAAGCCGCTGCCGATCTCTGAATTGATCGAGATGATCAGCATATACAAACCCTCGGAACCGTTAACACGGCCGATCGAAGAAATTTCGGTTGTTTCCGGCGTTCAGTAGGCCTACTTGTTAAGCCATCCAAACAGCGTGTTTACAGTAATATCCCGGTTCGTTTCATAGATCGCTTTGGTCAGGGGTATGTTCATCGGACAGACCTGAACGCAATTCTGCGCGTTGCCGCAATTACCGATCCCATCATCTCCGGTCAAACCACTTAGCCTTTCACCAACATCCATTTTTCCGGTCGGATGCATATTGAACAATCGCGCCTGCGCGATCGCCTGCGGCCCGATATATTTGTCGTCGCCATATTGCGGGCAGGCTTCGAGACAACAGCCGCAGGTCATACATCGCGAATATGCGTAACGTTCCTGCGCCGTTTCATTCGACATTTGCGGTCCCGGCCCGAGACTGTGCGAGCCGTCGAGTTCGACCCACGCATGGACCTGTTTCAAATGATCGAACATCTTCGAACGATCGACCTTCAGATCGCGAACATTCGGGAATTTTGACATCGGCTGGAGGGTTATCGTATCTGATCCGGATGCAAGGAGCAGATCGTCGATCAGTGCCGAGCAAGATTGCCGCACGCGACCGTCGATCACCATCGTACAAATACCGCAAACTTGTTCAAGACAAGACATATCCCAAACAGGCGGTGTCGTTGTTTTGCCATCAGTGGTAACGGGGTTCTTCCGAACGTCCATCAACGCAGAAATGACATTCAGGTTTCGCCGATACGGCAGTTCAAAAGTGTCCCAGCTCGCCGGAGCACTCGCCTTTTCGCGCCGTTGTATCTTTAACTTGAAATTTGCAGGCGGGTTCTCCAGCCGCTTTTTTTCGATGTGTCCGTTCTGAGTCATATCGTGTTCAGAGTTCAAACTTCAGTTTGCTAAGTTGAGGCACGCTAAAGCGTGTACTCTCAACTAATTTCCCTTCGCTTTTCCTTTTGAATAATCCCGCTTTCTTGGTTCGACGAGCGAAACATCGACCGGCTCATAGCTGAAGACCGGAGCCTCGGCGGAGTATTCAGCAATAGTCGTTTTCATCCAGTCTTCATCGTTGCGGTCCGGGAATTCAGGTTTGTAATGTGCACCGCGGGATTCGTTTCGGTTTAGTGCTCCAAGCGTTATAACGCGGGCCAGTTCGATCATGTTGGTCAATTGTCTTGCGTGTGGAATTGCCTGCGTCGCCCACAGATTATTGTCGTTTATTGAGATCTGTTTCGAACGTTCCTGCAGCTCGAGCAGTTTCTCGTCGGTCGCCTTTAGCTTGTCGTTGTAACGAACGACGGTCACATTGTCTGTCATCACACGCCCAAGTTCGTCGTGCAGTTTATATTGATTTTCGCCGCCTTCGTTCTTGATGATCTGATCGTTGATCTCCTTTTGCTTTTTCAATTCGGCATCGAAAAGGCCGTTCGTTTCGGTCTCACCGCGTTCGACGTTCTTTGCGAATTCGATCGCCGATGGTGCGGCGACAAAACCACCGTAAACACACGAGACAAGCGAATTTGCACCAAGCCTGTTCGCACCGTGGATCGAATAATCGCATTCGCCGGCGGCAAGCAAACCTGGAATGTTCGTACGCTGATCGTAATCTACCCACAGGCCGCCCATTGAATAATGCACGCCAGGGAAGATCCGCATCGGTACGTGCCGAGGATCGTCGCCGACGAACATTTCGTATATTTCCAAGATCGCGCCGAGCTTTCGTGTCAGCGTTTCAGCCGGAATATGCGTAAGGTCAAGATAGACTTGATTTTCGCCACCGACCCCGTGGCCTTCGATGCAGGCCTGGAATATCTCTCGTGTCGCGATGTCACGCGGCACAAGGTTTCCATATGCCGGATACTTTTCTTCAAGAAAATACCAGCGTTCCGAATCGGGTATTTCCTTTGGGTTACGCTTGTCGCCATCAGCTTTCGGAACCCAAACACGTCCGCCCTCGCCGCGTGCCGATTCGCTCATCAAACGAAGCTTATCCTCGCCGGGGATCGATGTCGGATGGACCTGAATAAATTCGCCATTCGCATAACGAGCGCCTTGCTGATACGCGGCAGAGACCGCTGAGCCGGTGCAGGTCATTGAGTTTGTCGATTTACCGAAGATCAACCCCGGCCCACCGGTCGCCATGATGACCGCGTCGGCTTGGAATGCTTTTAGCTCGAGCGACTGCAGGTCCATTGCGATAAGTCCGCGGCAGACCTGATGGTCATCCATCACCAGCGAAAGCATCTCCCAGCCTTCATACTTTCTTACTTTTCCGGTTACTTCAAATTTTCGAACCTGTTCGTCTAGAGCATATAACAGCTGCTGGCCTGTCGAAGCTCCGGCGAATGCCGTGCGGTGATGGAGCGTTCCGCCAAAACGACGGAAATCAAGCAGGCCTTCTTTCGTTCTCGAAAACGGCACGCCCATTCGGTCGAAGAGATAGATGATCTCGGGTGCCATGTCCGTCATTCGTTTGACCGGAGGTTGATTGGCGAGAAAGTCACCGCCGTAAACCGTGTCGTCAAGGTGCTTTGCAGGTGAATCGCCTTCGCCTTTTGTGTTGACGGCGCCGTTGATGCCGCCTTGAGCACATACCGAATGTGAACGCTTTACCGGAACGACCGAGATCAGATCAACCTCGTGTCCCGCTTCAGCGATCTTCATCGCCGCAGCAAGTCCGGCAAGCCCACCGCCGACGATCGCAATTTTTAAGCTGTTTGAAGCCATATGATCTAACTAAACCTTTTTAGGCGCCGTGTCTATTACTGTTTTTGGTTGACCACACATTGCCGCGGGCAGCAGGCCGCACGGTCGTACAAAAGCGACAGCCGCGTTTGCCCCAACGCCAAATAGTCCGAATGCCAACGCCATACACGCATATAAAGCATATTTCTGAGCACGTTCGCCAATAATGATCCCCCAATCGACCGCAAACAGCCAGAACCCGTAAGCCAAATGCCACGCCGTAGCCGCGACCCCGAGAATATAGATCAGCATTACCCACCATATCGCCAAATCTTTGGCGACGATCGCAAATGAGCCGATCGCATTTCCGGCAACGGCAACATCGGTCAATCCGGGAACGATGCCAAAGCGATAATGGAGCAGATGGAACGTAATGAAAAAGAACAAAAATATGCCGGTTACTCTTTGAAAAATGTAGAACCAGTTTCGCCCGTAGTTGTAATTTATTAGATTCGGGCGGGCCTCGGCCGAAATGATGATCCCGTAAACCGAATGAAAAACTAAAGGCAAGAAAATGCCGAATATCTCAATGAAAAGCAGAAAGGGAATATCGTGCAGATCCTGCACAGCCTTTTCAAAGGGCCCCGGGCCGTTCATCGCCTTTGCGTTCGTGAACATGTGCGCAAAGAAAAAGAGCCCGAGCGGAACAATGCCGGTCAATTGGTGCAGTTTGCGTAAGAGGAATTTTGTACTTAATTTTGTCGCCATCAAGCTTTAGAGGAATTCGTTCGATCTATTGGGTGGATCGGTAGAATTCTAATCTCAAAATATGCATTCGGCAATTCTAGCGTTCCGGACTTAATTTTACGACCGAAAACTTATAAGTTAAAATGAATTCTTTTACGGGGATTTTTAAGCAATACTGATCAAGGGTTATGAATATTGAAACGCTTAAGGTTTTTTGCGATCTGGTCGATCTTCAAAGCTTTTCGCTTGCGGCGGAAAGAAATTTCATTACTCAATCTGCTGTAAGCCAACAGATTAAAACGCTTGAGAAGAAATTCAAACGTCGTTTTCTTGAACGCGTCCGCGGGCGGAGAGAGATAAAACTGACGCCATCCGGCGAGGTCTTTCATCGCGAGGCAAAGAATGTGCTTTCCGCTTACGATCAAATGCAGGAGAGCCTTCGCGGGATGGTCGGAAAGATCGGAGGCACGGTAAAGGTTTCGACGACGTACAGCGTGGGGCTGCATGAACTGCCGCCGATGGTCGGCGAATTTATGTCAAAATTCCCGGCGGCAAAGATCGATCTTGAATATGCCCGCACGACAAAGGTCGCACGCGATGTTGCGACCGGTGCGGCGGAGCTTGGCGTACTCGCATTTCCCGAACCAAAACGCGGCATTACGATAAACTTTATGCCGGAGCACAAATTGGTGCTAGTCTGTCCGCCCGATCATAAATTTGCCGGAAAAGACAAGGTGCGGACCAAGGAACTAGACGGCCAGGCGTTCGTCCATTTCGAACGCGACACGCCCACGCGAAAGGCGATCGACAAGCTGTTAAAGGCGAAAGGCGTCGAGGTAAAAAAGGTTGCCGAGTTCGACAACATCGAGACGATAAAACGAGCGGTCGAGGTCGGGTTTGGCATTGCTATCCTGCCGAGCCCTTCGATCACCGAGCAGGAACGAACTGGGCGTTTGGCCGTTATCGCTCTTGCCGAGAAAGATTGGGTTCGCCCGGTCGGCGTTATCTATCGCAGCGATCGGGCACTTTCGCTCGCGGCAAAGAAATTTGTGGGCATCTTGACTGAAAGTGGATCGCCGCAGTTAGAAACATAATGGAAGCCGATCTTAGAATACTGTTACAGATAGTGGTCAGCAGTGTGCTTGCGGGCGTCCTTGGCTGGGAGCGCGAAACAGTAGGGAAAGCGGCCGGGCTCCGCACGCATATTCTAGTCGGTGTTGCCGCGACGATGTTCATCGTAATCGGAGAAAGCATGGCGGCCTCGTTCCGTATATACGGCGACCACGTTCGTTTTGACGCGGCAAATCTGATCGGTGCGATCGTTACGGGCGTCAGCTTCCTCGGTGCCGGAATGATCTTTTTCAAAAAGCATAACAGCGATGTAAAGGGATTGACGACTGCCGCCGGAATTTTGACCACGTCTGCCATCGGCATGATGGTCGGCCTCGAACGGTACCTACTCGCGGTTGGCAGCACGCTGATCGTTTTCATAGTTCTCCGATTTGTCAGCTGGATCGAACCGCCAGGAACCAAACTCAAATCATCGTCCGAAGCTTAGAAATCTGAGAATTCAGACGGTGACAATGATCGTTAGTGATCCAACCTACATTCAGTTATAGCTAAAGATGTTTGTCGGGGATGAGCTGGGGAGGTCGTTTAGGCCTTTGCGGATGAGTGTTGCGAGGCCTTCGGTTTCCATATATTCGCGGCCGAGCAGTTTTCGGTAGCGTTTTTCTTTTGTCTCGCCTGCCAGTTCCTTGATCATCGAGCGGAAAAATGCGGAAACCACTTCGGGAGCGAATTGCTTTCCGGCATTTCGTCCGAGGTCTTCGAAAACGTCGTTTGCCGGACGGCGCCGCTTGTAAGGCCGGTCGGTTGTCATTGCATCGAACGAATCAGCAAGGTTAACGATCTTTGCGATATACGGGATCTCGCGGTCGTAAAGACCATCCGGATAGCCGCGGCCGTCGAGCCGTTCGTGGTGATATTTCGCCGCCAGCGGAACATCGGCATAAGGGTGATTTATCGGCAGCAGAATGTCGTAACCGGCCCGCGGATGCTTGTTCAGCTCGACCGATTCCTTCGCGTTTATGCGATAGGGTGCGTTGATTATCTTTCGCTCGACGGTGATCTTTCCTACGTCGTGGAGATAACCCGCAACGGCGGCTCCCTCGACCTCGTGTTCATTCCAGCCGAGCTCTTCGGCGATGATCTCAGTATATTTTCCGACGCGGACCGAATGGCCTTCCGTGTATTTATCCTTGCGGTCGATGGCGGCGGCAAACGCGCGAACGGTGTCGCGATAGGTCGCCCGCAGTTCTTCGTAAAGCCTGCGGTTCTCTTCGGCTCGTCGTTCGAGTTCGACCATCATTCCGCGATGTGCGATCGCCACGCCGATATGGCGTGCCATCGAGCATATGATCTCTTTGTCGTATGTCGTGAAGCGTTCGCCTGTCGCTTTTCGTCCGAGAAACAATGCCCCGACCGCTTCGTTGCGGATCACAAGCGGCACAAAAAGTTCGAGCTGGCTGTTTTCAAAGCTCTGATCGTAAACCTGGAAAAAGGGAAGCGACTTCGCCTGGTCGATCTCGATAGGGAATAGGCCGTTTGCCAGAAACTGACGCTCATCTTCGTAACAGAGCGAAAGTGTCATCGGGAAATTGTCGCCCAGGCCGCGGCCCGCTAGCATCGAATATTCGTGTTCGAATTTTGAGAAACGGGCAACGCCGCCGCGCATTATCGCGAGCGAACCGAGCACTAAATGCAGCGAGGTGCGGATCGTTTCGTGAAAGTTCTGGTTCCCGGAGACTTCCTGGCCAAGCTCGGCAAGCGCACCAAACGTATGGATCAGCCGATGGCGGTCTTCGGCGATCTGTTTTACGTTTGCGGTCTTGAATTCTTCGATCCTCATTGGCCAACTACATCGACATGCTTCGTCACACCAAGCATATCGAATAACTCGATCGTGCTTTGATTTAGGTCTGAGAAAACGACACGGGCTCCCGAGCTTTTTGCAGAATCGATAACGCCAAGCAGTATCGACACGCCGATCGAATTCACGATCTCTGTTTTAGAGAAATTTACCACGATCTCGGTGCAGCCGTCCGCCAATTTTTGCCGGCATTCGCGTTCGATGACCTCGCCGGTGAGTTTGTTAAGATAATCTCCAGCATAGACGGTGGCTTTGCGTCCATCGGACTGCACGGTCGTAACTACATTTGTTTCCGTCAAATGTTTAACCTCTTTGATTAGTTTAGTTTGAAAGACACAAGATAAACGAGTACTTGAAAGATGTTTTAACACAGTGTATGGAATAATACAATGAATATCTCGGTTAAAGATACTCTGCGTTTCGTTGTTTCTCTGCGCTCCTTCGCGGCAGAAAGCGTTACGCAGAGATTACGCAGAGCTTCGCAAAGGTCACGCAGAGTTTCGCGAAGTTCACGCCGACTTTCGCGAAGTTCACCCAGAGTTTCGCAAAGAGGCTTGAAAAATCAGAGCATCGGCACGAAACTATAACTATGAGTGAATCAAAGGAACTTCCGATGAATTTCGGCGGAATCGACGAAGAAGAGTATTCGTCTCTTGATAATGCAAGCGTACTTGTTTGGCCAGTTTCGTATGAGGGAACGGTCTCTTACGGCACCGGTACTGAAGCCGGAGCGATGGCGATCGTTGATGCCTCGCGAAATATGGAACTCTATGACGAAGAGACCGACACGGAAACATATAAGGTTGGCATTCATACGCTTGAGGAATTCAAGCCACGCGAAACGCCCGAGGCGATGATGGACGGGCTATATGATCGTACGAAGGAATTGCTCGAACTTGATAAGTTTATTTGTATGCTGGGCGGAGAACATTCGGTCTCGGGCCCTGTTATAAAGGCGCATGCGGAGAAATATCACGACCTCAGCGTCTTGCAGATCGACGCACATGCTGATCTTCGCGACACATACGACGGCACGCCGCATTCGCACGCTTCGATAATGGCTCGTGTGGTCAAAGACCTAAGAATTCCATCAGTGCAGGTCGGTATTCGTTCGATCTCCGCCGACGAAGCCCGCCTGATCGAAAGCGGCTTGCCGACAAAGATATTTTGGGCGCGCGACATTGTCGGCAAGACCGATTGGATCGATGAAGCGGTGGATGGATTGACCGGTACGGTTTACCTAACGATAGACATCGATGGCCTAGACCCGAGCATCGTACCGACGACAGGCACTCCCGAACCGGGCGGGCTCGGATGGTATGAAACGCTGGCATTGATCAAGCGGCTCGCCGAAAAGAAACGCATCGTCGGGATGGACCTGGTGGAGTATTCGTATAATGAGAATTATGATTCGCCCGCATTCCTATGCTCAAAACTGGTTTATAGGTCGCTGTCGTATATTTTCAGTAGTGGTTTACCCCGCGTTACGTCCGGGATCTGACCCGGCGAAGGAACATTGGGTAGATAAGAAGCGTATTCATTATTGCTATTATTCCAATTCCCAGATGGATGCGGTAAAATCAGGTTAATCTATCATTTCGGAGTAATTGAAATGTATTCAAAAGCACTTTTATCATTTGGCCTTGCGGCCGCCGTATTAACAACTTCTTGTTCTACCGGACTTTTCGGCAGCGAAAATTTACCGGCGATGCCCGATCAACCGCCGGCACCGCAGGCTCCTTTGGTGGTTGACGGTGTTCGCACGTCGTACGCGGATGTGGTCGAACGTACATCGCCCGCGGTCGTGCGCATCGATGCCGAATCGCGGACCAGGCCGGCACAGACTCAACAACCAGGCTCCGGAAATCCGCTCGAAGATTTTTTCCGCCAAATGCCGCAGCAGCCCGGCGGACAGCGTCCACCTGTTGAGCGAGGTATGGGTTCGGGTGTTTTGGTCAGCGCGGATGGGACTATCCTGACAAATGCGCACGTGATCGACGGTGCCGATAGAATTACGGTCCGAATGAATGACAACAAATCCTTTGAAGCAAAAGTTGTCGGAACGGATCGTCCGAGCGATCTGGCGGTTCTGAAAATAGAAGCCCAGAATCTTCCTTTCCTTCCTTTGGGTAATTCGGACGCCGTTCGGGTTGGTGATATTGTTTTGGCGATAGGAAATCCGCTCGGTATTGGATTAAGTGTTACCGGCGGGATAATTTCGGCAAAAGGCCGACGGACCGGCCTAAGCTATGGCGGGCAAGATTCGTTCGAAGATTTTCTGCAGACGGACGCTCCGATAAACCGAGGAAATTCCGGTGGAGCTCTTGTTAGCCTCAATTCTGAATTGATCGGAATAAATTCGCAGATCCTCGCTGGCGGGCCTTCTGGCGGGAACATCGGTATCGGTTTTGCGATCCCATCGAATATGGCACGTTCGGTAATGGAGCAGCTTCTTAAGGATGGCCGTGTTCGCCGCGGAATGTTGGGTGTGAACATTCAGAATATTACGCCCGAAACGGCGCAGGCATTGGATCTGAAAGAAGTTTCCGGTGTGCTTGTCAGTAACGTCCGGTCTGGCAGCGCCGCTGAAAAGGCAGGAGTGAAACGCGGCGACATTATCACGGCGATCAATGGTGAAAAGATCGATGATGGTAATGTCTTACGCAATAAGATCGCTGGCACGCTGCCTGGAACCGAGATAAAGATCACGGTTCTCCGCGAAGGCCAGCCTATGGATCTTAACGTCACGTTGGACGAATTCGAGACTGAAAACGCCACAAACCAAAATACGCCGGGAGCAACGCCGAATTCGGCTGAACCCGCAGGCGGAAGGCTCGGCCTTACGTTGCAGCCTGTTTCGCCGCAGGTGGCAAAAGAGCTTGGTATGGCGAACGACAAGGAAGGCGTGGTCGTAACGGCAGTTGATGAGAACAGTGCAGGAGCCGAGGCGGGCATTCAACGGGGCGACATTATCCTTGAGGTAAATCGCCGATCGGTAAATTCAGCCGATCAGGTCCAGGCGGCCGTCACAAGTGCCGCGGGCCGGCCCGTTCTGTTGCTAATAACGCGCCGCGACCAGACCGCTTATATAACAGTACGGCCACGATAAAATTCGACGCCGCGGAACGCAAGGAAAAATTATGTGGGGAAAAACTTACGTCGCAACGTTTTTAGTCTTTGCGTTCATTTTATTTTTCGTGGTCTATTATGCGGCGAGTTGGCTCGGCAGCATAACGGCTCCAGCAGATGCTTTTGCCGGTTATGAATATTTTCGCAGCCTGTCTTGGTATTTGTTGTGGATCACAACTGCAATTTTACTTGTTGTTGCCAATGTCGTTTTGGTTAAGCGTGATCGGAGTTGGGCGATGTGGTCCACTTTCGCCTATTTCTGTTTTTTTGTTCTAGGAATCGGATTTCTTCTTCCGATTTACGCTATCGGGTTCCTTCGCGAGCATGGGTTTGCGCCCGAAACGCAGAACTACCTATCGCCGTTTCTGGCCTTGGGCCTTTGTGTTGCGTTCGGGGCTCTGGTCTTCGGAAACCGCCTACTGGTAAAACGGATGCGTGACCGCATTACAGGCCCTTCGGACGATATCGCCGTTGACGATGAAGCTGTAGATGTCCGCTCCGAAGAAATACACTAGACGGAAATAGCGTTTTTGAAACTCACTAGTCGACCCGAACCTCGAACGTTCAGCGGTCGCGTATTCGCAACCTCACTCATCGTCCACTGTGCTCTCTGTCGCTTTCTTTCTGATCAATTCCGGGAGCGACATCAGGTCATCCTTTCCAATGAATACCTCAACTCCGATAGCAAGTGCCGTCTCGCGGGTGCGGGCGTCCTGCTGCTGGGTAACGATGATGATCCGGGCATTTGCATCCCGGCTAAGGATCTCTCGGGACGCAGTTAGCCCGTCGATAGGCCGCATGTTTATATCCATCAGGACCAGATCGGGCTGGTATTTCTCATATGCGATGATCGCTTGTTGACCGTCAGAACATTCGATCACATCCGGGTCAAGATCTTCGACAAGGTTTCGGATCATACGGCGCATGCCAATGTTGTCCTCCGCGATAAGAATCATTACGTTTTAGGAAAATTGAATGCAGTGCCGATTTTCGGCTTTTGAACGAATTTTGAACAGAGAGGTAGTTGCTCAATTCCGTATGAGTGGAACTACTTAATTTCCAGCCACATGTGAAAAGGGCCGCCCTTTCGGACGGCCCTATCGTATCCAACTAGCCTTCCAACCGTTTACTTGAAACTGAATTTTGCATAGTGCAAGGTTCCGTCCGCCAGTTTTATTGTCAATATTTGACAGGTTCCTCTGACGGTCTTATTAGTTTTCCAGTTATATTTATAAACGTCAGCGGCCGCATCGTAGGTAAGCGCACTGTTACCGGGCGACGATGTTTCCTCGACCTCGGAGGTAGGTGAATTAGCAGCGCAGGAGACGGTGCTTACAACAGGGAACCCCGGCGAAATTACGGCCATTCCCTGGTAACCGGCAAGGCTGAACTTTAGCGGGACCACCTGCCCTCCCTTGACAACGTTCATTACAGGAAGATTTCCTATCGGATCCAGGAAACCACTCCATTGATATATGACGTTGTAGGTAGCCTCTACTTCGGAAACGTTGCCGGCAAGGTCGGTCGCGGTACAACTTACCGTCTTTGGACCTATGCTAGAAGTAAGTGGCGTGCCGCAACTTTGCGAAGCCAAACCGGACATTGCGTCTGTCGCATTAGGCGAAGCCGTAGCCTGTTGGTGGAGTATCACCGGGTTCGGATCTACAACAGGAGAAAGAGACGGTGCGGTGGCATCCCGCTTGATCACTACACTACCTGACGCCGCAAAGCCTGAGCCGTTCGTGGCCTCGCAGGTGAACGTTCCCTCGGCTGTATCGGTGCTCTGTATGAGGGTGGAGCAGCCCGTTTGCTCGGAAACACCGGATTCCGGATCGGAAACTGTCCAAGCGATCTCTACATCACTGGTATACCATTCGTTATTGCCCACAGTACCGGTGACGGAAGGTGTTATGACCGGAGGTGTGGCATCTATCACATTCAAGGTGACCGTGACATCCTCCGATTCGACCGAACCGTTAGAGATCTTGTAAACGAAGGAATCGGTAGCAGTGTAGGTGCTGCCGGGAATGTAAGTGAACGACCCGTCGGAATTGAGGTTGAAGCCCGCAGAATGGGCCGGGCCGGAGACCAACACGGCGGATATGGTCAAGCAATCGGGATCTGAATCGTTCTCCAGGATACCGGGTGCGGCTACCGACCGTGTTTCGCCAAATGTGACATCGTAGGTGTCACTGGAGCCGACTGGGAGTCGGGTTCCCTCAAGGATCTCGACCGAGTTCAAGCTCGATTTGGCCAGCATGAGATCAGGTTGAACGTCCTTCGTGAGTTTTGATACAAGAAGAGCTTTCGTGTCGTTGGCTACGGGTTTCTTGGGAAGGCGAAGGCTCTGATAATCCAGCGTACCGACGGTCGACAATTTGGTGAAGTTGACCTCGACGGACTTTTCACCGGTCTCAACCTTTTCGGTGATGGCAATGATATCGGATTTCCCGTCAACATTTACATCTCCGGTCGTTACTTTCAGTATCTTGGAGTCGGTCGTATCAATGAGCTTTACAGATGCGAATCCTCCATTGCCATTGCCAAAGTAAAGCCGGATGCCGCCTTCTGTGCCAACAACAAGGTCGATATGCCCATCGAGATTCATATCTTCTGCTGCCAGCGAGGTTGGAACTGAACTTAGAGCGATCGTCGTGCAGGTCGTCCCGCTTGCAGTGTTAAGGCATACGGAGATCGTGTTGTCGCCGGAGTTTGCCGTGGCAAAATCATCGAAACCGTCTTTATTAAAATCTCCAACAACTATATCGATCGGTTTATCACCTACTTGAACTGCACGAATGGACTGTATCGTCGGATCATCGGTTTCCGCCCCGACAACTGTTTCAATATAAACCATGTCGTTACTGAAACTCGTAAGCAGAAAGTCCGTTTCGCCGTCATTATTCGCGTCTCCATAAGCTAGAAAGCCTTCCTGGTCCCAATTCTCTTCAGAGTCCCAGGTCGCTTCGAATTCTTTCGCGACCATTTCGTCATATTCGCCATCAGCATTCATTCGGTAGTAACTTAGCTTTAGCTTATCGTCATCTTCCAAACCGCTTCGGTTCGAAGAGCCTTCATCGCCCTTTCCATCCGCCTGACCGCGCCGCCGCAAACTTGGTGTACTCGAAACAACGTAGGTAGGCGCAATTACGACCGGCGCCGGGGTCGGACTGGGACTCGTGTCGATCGAAGGTACAGATTCCTTCACTGGTGCTATTCCTTTAGGACTTTCGATTTCAATGGTCTTTTTGATCTCAGTTCCGACTAGCGTTACTTTATCGCTGCTGATCACGCCAACTTTTTCCTCGGAAGATTTACACTTGAGATCATCGAGACCACATTTTGACGTGTCGTATAGCGGCTTGAGGTCCTTTGGTGTAGAGATCCCCAGCAACGTATTAGATTTAAATTTGGTCAAGGCTCCCGTAAACCGCGGACAAGTGTTCTCCAGTATCCTGACTTCTGAGCTATTAACTACGACCAGATCAGGCCTACCGTTGAGGTTGTGATCAGACAATCCGATCCCACTGACCGTGCCTCCGACGTTGACGGTAGCCGCTTCGGTAAAGATACCGGCGTCCCCCTGGCCGAGATAAACGGTTACTGTGCCGCCCATTCCCACTGCCAGGTCACCGTTTCCATCCTGGTTGATATCACCGATAGATACAGAGGTTACGGGCGAGGTGCGTTCAAGATCAGTGCGGGTATAGGTTCCGAGGTCGTCCCCTGTGTTGGCAAGCAGGATCGTCGCAGATCTTCCGTCGAAATTTGCCGTGGCGATATCAGGATATTGATCGTTGTTGAGGTCACCGACGGAGAGGTCGATCGGAGAATCGCCGACCGGGAACTGGACCATTGCTCCGAAGCCAACTCCGTTGTTGTATCTTATAGCGACTCGACCGGTTCCCGGCGTAGGATCTTCGCGTCCAACGATCAGGTCCAACCTGCCGCTGCGAGAAAGATCTGAAAGCGCGACCGAGACCGGATCCATTCCAAAATCCAGATTTAGATCATTGGTAAAGCCTGCACCGTTACCGTAATAGATCTTTACCAGGTTTGGGCTTCCGGTGCCCCGGACAGTGACCGCGATGTCGGCATACCTATCGCCATTAATGAAACCAACGGCAATACCTTCGGCAACAAATGAACCGGTTGCGAGCGTGATCGTTTGAAATGTGCCGTCACCATTTCCAAAGCCGACCGTAACCGACCCGTCAGCAAGATTAGTCACCGCGAAATCCGCTTTTCTGTCACGGTTGAAGTCGGCGGTTACAACCTGGTAAGGGCTTGTTCCAACCGTAGTGCTGATGGGTGGTCCATAGCCGTCTATGCCATTGCCGAGAAATACACGGACCTGGTTCGGGCCTCCTGTCGTTATAACATCCCGGATGCCGTCGCGATTGAAATCCGCAAAAGCAACCGATCGCGTTCCGGAACCTGTCGCGATCGGAGTTTTCGGCACGAAGAAATCACTCGCACAGGCATCCAACTCGCAGACATTCGCTGCGCTTATGACAACAAATAAAGGGACTATGAATAACGAAACCAAAAAGTTTTGTAACGTGGACATATTATTTCTCATTTTCCTCTCCTCGGAAGTTGACGGTCATAACCGCCAGCCGTGCTCAAGATAAAGCTTCTTTTCAATGCTTCGTTCATGGATCACTGCGCCGAGCGGTTCGGGTCATGGGAGAGTAACGACCTCGTCAATTGCATTCGGCGGATGAACTTAGTAGGGATTGTGGGTTTTACGAGGCCTTTTGAACAGAGAGGTAACTGCTCAATTTCACATGAGTGGAACTACTCATTTTGAGATATTTACGGTGTTGGGAAACAGTGGGCGATCAAATATCCGAGCTGTGTTTTAGAGCGAACTTAATAAGACCGTGGCTGCCGCTGACTCCCAACTTGGCGGCGATGTGATTGCGGTGATTCTCGATCGTGCGATGACTTACTCCCAGATCGGCGGCGATCTCACGGCTTGTTTTGTATTCCGCGATCAAACGCAGAACCCGTCGCTCTGTCGGTGTAAGAGAGTTGAGTCCTTCTACGGGTTTGATGGTTCCGGTTGCACGTTTGAAGAGATATGTAGTGACGGCGGCACTTGTGTAGGTCTGACCGCGCCGGACCGCGTTAAGGCAGGCGATGATGTCGATCGCGGCGCTGTCCTTTAGCACATAACCGCGCACCCCAAGACTCAGAGCCTTAGCGAACATCGACTCTTCGCTGTGCATTGTAAGCAGGATGATCTCGCCGGGCAGCGATCTGCGCCTCATCGCGGCGATAACATCAAACCCGCTCATCCCGGGCATATTTACGTCAAGGACGACTACGTCCGGGGCAAACTCGTCGATCAATGCAAGGGCCGTCTCACCGTCCCCGGCCTCACCGACCACGGCCATCGTTCTGTCCGCCTCGATTGCCTGGCGCAATCCGGCGCGAAACATTGGATGATCGTCGGCAATTACAATTTTCGTTGGATCGGTGCTTTTCATTCGTGTCGTAACGGCAAGGAAACGATCAATCGGGTGCCATTTCCTGCGGTAGAACGAATTGTCAGCTCAGCCCCGATCATCGTCGCCCGCTCGCGGATGCCCTTAAGGCCCAAACCGACGCCGCCCTCTTTCGCGTTCATTCCTTTGCCGTCGTCCTCAATGCTCAAAACGATCTTTTCGTCTGTTTCGGTCAACTGGATCTGTGCCCGTTCAGCACCGGAGTGTTTGATGATATTGCTGATCGATTCCTGTGCGATGCGATAAAGATTGATCGCTTCGTCGCGGGAAAGAGTGGCGACCGTCTCATCGATCTTGGATGTAAATCTTGTATCTGTAACGCTAGCAAGCGATTCCACAAGTGTCATAAGTGCTGCGGCGAGTCCAAGATGTTCTAACTGCGCCGGATGTAGGTTATGGGCGATCTCTCGCGTTTCCTTAAGCGCGGCTGCCGATGCTTCGGATATCTCGTGCATGTGGTCGAGAAGTCGTCGGTGTTCATCCGGCTTGCTCAGGCCGATAAGAGCCCGGTTTCGAATCACGGCGAGGCTTTGCCCGATCGAATCATGCAGCTCGAGAGCGATGCGCATTCGCTCGTTTTCCTGTGAATCAATAAGGCGGCGGCCAAACTCGGCACTTGCGAGGTTCCGTGCGTTAAGCTCTCTTAACCTATACATGAAGACGAATCCAATGATCCCAAAGACGGCAAGGGTGGCGAGGGCATAGAACAGGCTGGTGCGATAAAACGGTGGAACAATTACTACCGCGATGGATGCTCCGTCCTGATTCCACGAACCGTCCTGATTAGCGGCCGTTACGTGAAACGTGTATTCGCCGAACGGAAGGTGGGAAAAATAGGCAGTTCGACGCGTTCCTGCTTCGGTCCAGTTCTCGTCCAGGCCTTCCATTCGGTAACGAAACTTTACACTTTCGGCCTCTGTAAAACTGATGGCAGAGTAGCTGATATCAAAAGAGGTCTGCATTGGCTCGATCTGTATCCGTCCACTTGTTGTATCCATTGTCCTTTGATCAACCGTCACATCCTCGATCAGGACCGGCGGTGGTGGTAATGTTTGCCGCACGCTCCGAGGGTCAATAACGGCAATACCTCCAGCCGTCGGAAACCAGAGTCGGCCGTCGGAGGCGCGTAGGCCAGCGGGCTGCTTGCCGCCATTGCCCTCCACATTAAGCAAGCCATTCTTGGGGCCATAGGAAATCGAATTTACAGTGGCCGCCTTTCCATCGGCAAGATCATTCAGCTCATCGATCTTTGCACGATAGATCCCTTGATTACTGTTTATCCAAAACCAGCCATTGTCGTCCTCAAGAATACAGAATGCCCCGTCACTAAAGAGCCCATCCCGCGAACTGATCGTCGAAAACTTCCCATCTTTGTACCTGGAGAGGCCGCTATCATACGTGCCGATCCATAGAGCCTTTTCCTTGTCTTCATATAGCGCACGCACGTAGTTTCCCGCGAGCCCATCGTTTGTCGTATATGCAACGAACTTTCCGTCCTCATACCGAGCGAGTCCGGACGCAGTGCCTACCCAAATGGTTCCGTCAGCGGTTTGCAGAAATGAAGTGACGGAATTTCCGGGAAGCCCATCAGAAACCGTGAAAGTTTGAGCCGCGCCATTCGAAGACCGCACAATGCCGATGGTTGAAGACCCGAACCAGAAATTCCCACTGCGGTCTTGCGAAATGACCGTAACTTCACCCAACGTACCTGCCGCCAACCCCAGGTTTGTTGCAAATGAGACCCAACTGCCGCCGTCCCGATAAGCGATATCGTTAGAACCGGCCCAGAGTTTTGAGTCACGATCAACATACAACGCCGACACTAATTTGAAAGGTTCGGACGAGAAGTGTCCGCCTTCATATCCGACAAGATGATCCATCCAGGCCCCGAACCAGATCTTTCCATTCCTGTCCTCAACAATTGAATAGATATTATCGGATGGCAGTCCGTCTTTGGTGGAGAATACAGTGACCGGTCGATCTTCGATCAAAAGCCGAAGGCCGCTCGCGGAGCAGATCCAGAGGTTTCCGTCGCGATCGAAGAAAAGTTCCCGCAAGTCGGAATTCGCTTTGTCCGAGGGCGAAAGCACCATTTCAGTCGGAAACTTTAGAGGATCAGCTGCTAAAACAGTCGCAGCGTCGATGCGGACCAAGCCTCCAAATTGCTCAACTATCCACAGATTTCCACGTTCATCGCGTACGAGCATTGAATTGTCGCCGGCCTCAGCGGGAAACAACCTCAGTTCGCCATCGCTGAAACGAGCCAGTCTGGCGCCCTGTGCGAAAGGCACTAACATCCAAACCGCACCATCGATCTCAACATACTGCCGGGACCAGAGTTTGCGGCCGGCAAAAGGGAGATCGGAATCCTTTGGATAGCTCTGTAATTGGCCCTCTTTTCCGCCCACGAACCGATCACCGGCGTCGAACCATGCATTGCGTTGCTCATCCCAGAAGGCTCGTGGAAAATTCCTCTCCGTAACCACCGCCTTCCGGCGAATAAATCTGCCTTGTTCAAAAACGAACTCGTCTTCGCCTGCGGGCATTCGCATCACGGTCCGCTCTCGCCAAGGAGCTGTCATGTCATCCGTCTGAAAATCCCTTCCGTTTTCGAATGCCGAGAATTTGCCATTCTCATAAAGAACGATCACTTTTGGGTCCTCGGTCGTGATCCAAAGCCTTCCGTCAGTGTCAAGAAAGAGGCCGGCTAACCTATTTGTCGGAAGCTCAGGCGTGTTTGATTTCCTGAAGACCTTAAATCGGAGCCCGTCGAACCTTGCGAGTCCGTCAAAAGTGGCAACCCAAAGGTAACCATCCCGGGTTTGTGCGATGCTGTGAACAGTATTCTGCGGAAGTCCGTTCTCCGTATTCCAGGTCTTGAAATGGAAACGCTCGGACCCAAGGCCCGCTGAGCTGCAAATTATCACAGTGGCAGCGATCGCGATCACGAGTCGCAGTGCTCGGAGTCGCCCGAAGTGCAGTCCCAGCTTTTGCATAAACAATAGAGGAAACGAAGAATCCTAATGTTACAACAGCCCGGCAGGGTTCACAACGAATTCTCACTCTGCCATGAAACCTGAAGCGAATCAGCGAGGTCATTGACGGAGAAATATGATGTTGACCATTTAATTACAATCTACTTTTTTATATTAGTTGAATTGTGACCTTGGTCACGTTATAAAACCCAATGATTTGATAGGATATTATGTTGAATGGTGGTTTTTTAGTCCTAGGCGAGGGACAAGCGTCTTTACCGACAATTACGTACTCATTATGCCCAAGGAAAAGGCTGTTTTGTTTGCAGTTGGGTTGAATCATCGCACGGCACCAGTCGGCGTGCGCGAGCAGATCTATTTGCAACCAAACGAGATCCAAGGCCTCATTCAGATCTTAAAGGAGACGCTTTCGGAAGTCGTTGTACTCTCGACGTGCAACCGCACCGAAATTTACGGCGTCACCGAGCGACTGGATCTTGACCTCGATCACTATAAGGATATCTTGATCGATTTCAAGAACGTCCGCGGATCGGTCGAGCGAGAGCATTTCTTCGGAGCAATCTCGTGTTCGGCGTGCCAGCATCTTTTTTCGGTGGCAACGAGTCTCGACTCAAAGATCATCGGCGATGCACAGATACTCGGGCAACTCCGGGGAGCCTATGCGATAGCACGGCGGCATCATGCCACCGGCAAGATCGTCAATCAGCTATTCCAAAGAAGTTTTAAGATCGGAAAACAGATCCGACACGAAACACTTCTGCATAAAGGTGTGATCTCGGTAAGCGTTGCTGCAGTCGAGTTCGCCGAAAAATATTTTGGCAGACTCGAAGATAAGAATGTATTGATCCTTGGCGCCGGCGATACGGCAAGGCTTGCGGCCGAGGCTCTTATGAAACGGCGAGTTCGAAACTTGACGGTCGCCAATCGCACGATCGAGCACGCTGACGAATTGCTAGCGAAATTGAAAAGACGCGGAAGTGATTGTAAGGCGATCGGTCTGGATGCAATTCCTGCTAATGTGAAGCAAGCTGATCTTGTTATCAGCTCCATCAGTTCTGACAGCCCCATACTTACAAGCGATGACTTGAATGAACGTAGCCCTGATCTACTGCTGATCGATCTCGGAGTACCGAGAAACATATCGGCGGAAGCAGCCAAATTGGACGGCGTTACGCTAAAGAACGTGGATGAGCTCAACGAGATAGTTGAAGTGAACTACACAAATCGGCTCAAAAACGTGCCTCTCGTTCGGAATATTATCAAGAACGAAATGACGGATTTTCTGGTCTGGTATTATTCGCTGCCGCTATTGCCGACATCGCTGAAATGCGGAGCAAAACCGGATGACGCAACCCAAAGGGAGATCATCGGTGTTAAGGATTTTCTAATGAAGAATCTCTCGTGGGTGCACAAACTTGCGATGAGATCAGAAAGCGAAACGTTTGCGGGGCACATTGATGTCGTTGATCAATTAGTTGCGAAAAAGAACGCAATGGCGAGCAAGGGTTAGTGTTTTGAAAGGAACGGTTAAAATTGGCACACGCGGCAGCCAGCTCGCCCTCTGGCAGGCGAGATTCATAGAGCACTCGCTTGCCACCAACTTCCCGGATACCGAATTCGAGATCGTCATCATAAAGACTACAGGCGACCTCGTTCTTGACACTGCATTATCGAAGATCGGGGATAAAGGGCTTTTTACCTCAGAGATCGAGAACGCACTTCTCGCAGGCGATATCGACCTTGCCGTTCACAGCCTCAAGGATCTTCCCACAACCCAACCTGACGGTCTCGTTATCGGTGCCGTTGCTAAACGGGAACTACCAAACGATGTGCTGATCGCAAAAACGGCAACGTCGATCGCCAGCCTAAACCCCAATGCAATTGTAGCTACCGGGAGTTTGCGTCGAAAAAGTCAGCTTTTACATTTGCGGCCGGATGTCGAAGTCGTCGATATGCGCGGCAATGTGCCGACTCGTATTAGAAAATTCCTTGAGTCGGACGCAGATGCAATGATCCTTGCCTATGCGGGCATCCACAGGCTC
This sequence comes from Pyrinomonadaceae bacterium, assembly GCA_041751035.1. Taxonomy (GTDB): domain Bacteria; phylum Acidobacteriota; class Blastocatellia; order Pyrinomonadales; family Pyrinomonadaceae; genus OLB17. Next base: position 73,315 of record JBGSYH010000022.1, read on the forward strand.
GGGCTTGACGAATACATTAAACAGATCATCCCCGTGGTCGAGATGATACCGGCGGTCGGACAAGGGGCAGTCGCGAGCGAGACGCGGGAAGGTGAATTAACATCGGCGATGGCGATGATCAACGATCCGGATACAAGCGTTTGTGTTCGGGCAGAAAGAGCATTCCTTAGGTCGCTAGAGGGCGGTTGTCAGGTTCCGATCGGTGCATATGCGGTGTATATAGGCGGTGATGTTAGCCTAAAGGGATTCGTCGGAAGTTTGGATGGTTCAACCCTGATACGGGAAGGCATGAACGGCAGCCGCGATGAACCGGAAAAGTTGGGAATGGAACTTGCCGAGAAAGTGCTGGCACTAGGTGCGAACGATATTTTGAACGAAGCTCGCTTGCGCACATTGGAGGCTGGATGAGTGAGATCCTTGTCATACGCAAGTTCGATGATTTTTCGCGGATCTTGATGGCGAACGGCCATCAAGTGAATAACTGTCCGACCATCAGAACAGAGGCGATGGATGATCTTTCCGAACTCGATAATTTTATCTCGAACCTGGAGACCTTCGATGGTATTTTCATTACGAGTTCCGCTGCTGCCAAGATATTCGTTGAAAGATCGGGTGGCCGATTGGCTAATTATAACGGCCGGGTTTTCGTCCTCGGCAGTCGGAGTTTTGATATCCTAAACGACGCGGTGAAAGATGTTTACTTTGACGCGGCTGCAAGCACGGCGGCACAACTTTTGAAAAGTATCGACGAAGAAGGTCTGAAGGGAAAGCGATTCCTTTTCATTCGCGGGCAGCGTTCAATGAGAACGATTCCCGAACTTTTAGCCGGGATCGCCGACGTCGAAGAGGTGATCGTCTACCGCACTCTTGACGTGGAGGTGGCGGAAGGGCAAAAGAAAGAGCTCGTCGGAAAAATAACATCCGGCAAGATCGCGATGACATGCTTTTTTAGTCCTAGCGGCGTCGAAAGTTTTGTGCAGCAGTTTGGGAACGATATTTTGCGGCACTCAGGCCTTGCAACGATTGGGGACACAACGGCCTCAGCACTTCGGGATTTTGATCTTAAGCCCGATGTCGTATCAGGCACTGTGGATGTCGAGCAATTTGCGACGGACGTTATGAATTATATAGATCCGATTGCAGAAGGGGTGAGAATTTGACAGAAGAACCGTTATTTATAAGAGCCTGCAAAATGCAGTCGACCGAGCGAACGCCGATCTGGATAATGCGGCAGGCCGGACGTTATCTGTCAGAATATCGAGCTATACGCGAAAAGCACGATTTTCTGACGATGTGCAAGACGCCGGAGCTCGCCAGCGAGGTAACGATCCAACCGATCGATATTATTGGAACGGACGCGGCGATACTATTCTCGGACATCCTTGTGATCCCCGAAGCGATGGGAATGAAACTCGATGTCATCGAATCTAAAGGGCCGGTTTTCGATGATCCGCTCAGGAAAGCAAATGACCTTGAAAGACTTCGGACGGACGGTCTGGTCGAACGCCTCGACTATGTAATGCAGGCCGTTCGAATGACGAAACAAAAGCTTGCCGGCCGCGTTCCGCTGATAGGCTTTTCGGGTTCTCCATGGACGCTCGCCGCCTATATGGTCGAAGGCCAGGGATCGAAGAACTTCGATCTGATAAAGACTTTCATTTACACGGAACCTGAAGCGGCGCATCGATTGTTGCAAATGCTTGCGGATGCGGTAGTCGAATATCTCAATGCGAAGATCGCGGCAGGCTGCGATGCGGTACAGATATTCGATACTTGGGCGAGTCTTCTATCGCCGACCGATCTCGAAGAGTTTTCCTTAAAGTATATTCGTTATATTTGCGACCGGATCGAGACGAATGGAGCACCCGTGATCGTCTTTGCAAAAGGGGTCGGTTCACATGAAGCTTTGGGCAACTTAAAATGCGATGTTCTAGGCGTCGACTGGACTAAGGATCTCGGTAAAGTTCGACAAGAAACCGGCGGCCAAAAGGCACTTCAGGGCAATTTTGATCCAACTATTTTGTTTGCTCCGAAAGAAAAGATCCGCAGCGAGATCGAGCGGGTGCTTCGCTCTTATGGAGACGGAGCGGGCCATGTATTCAATCTCGGTCACGGCATTCTGCCGAAGACGCCTGTTGAAAATGCGAGATTCTTAGTCGAGTGTGTTAAGGAAATAAGCGCGAAATCTGGCGACGAGGCGAGAGCGGCATAGAATTGGGAATGAACACCGTAACCGGAAAGATCGATCTCGAATTATTGAAGCGGTTCAATCGGCCGGGGCCGAGGTACACGTCCTATCCGACGGCCCCAATGTTTTCGAATAGTTTCACCGCAGATGACTACGTTGCAGAGATCGATTCAACAAACGCTGGCGAAAGTACAGGCGATATATCACTTTACGCTCACTTTCCTTTTTGCGCCGAGCTTTGCTATTTCTGCGCTTGTAATATGCGTGTTTCGCAGGATCGCCAGTTAATAACGACTTACAACGACTATCTCAAACGAGAGATATCGATGATCGCAAAAAGGATTTCACCAACCCGCAAGCTTTCTCAAATGCATTTTGGCGGTGGTACGCCTTCGTATCTGACGCCCTCTGAGATAATGGATGTCGGCTCGTTCATAAAGCAGACTTTCGAATTTGCTGATGACATTGAGGCGAGCGTCGAGATCGATCCGCGTGGACTGACCGCAGAGCACATCGCGGCGTTCCGCTCATCAGGGTTCAATCGCATCAGCATGGGTGTTCAGGATTTTGAACCTATGGTCCAGAAGGCAATAAACCGTATTCAGTCTGAGGAGATAAGCCGAAGTGCTGTCGATTGGGCTCGAGAAACAGGCTTTGAAAGCGTGAACCTCGACCTTATCTACGGCCTACCGCATCAGACAATTGAGACATTCGTTGAAACGGTGGAAAAGGTCATCGATATATCACCCGATCGTATTGCCGTCTTCAACTATGCGCACGTGCCGTGGCTTAAGAAACACCAAAATCTTATCAAGGCAGAAGACCTGCCTTCGGCCGATGATCGTCTTCTGATCCTGCAGATGACGATAGATAAGCTGACATCGGCCGGCTACCAATACATAGGCATGGACCATTTTGCCAAGACCACGGATGAACTTGCCATCGCCCAAAACAATAAAACTCTGTATCGAAATTTCCAAGGCTATTCGACAAAGGCCGGATGCGACGTTTATGCGTTTGGAATGTCCGCGATCAGCCAATTCCAGAATATCTACGCACAGAACGTAAAGACAGTGCCGGAGTATTTTGAACGCATCGACGCCGGACTCGCGGCGACACATGTTGGCTATAGGATGACTCTCGATGACCATATCCGCAAAGAAACGATCATGCAGATAATGTGTCATTTGAGCATTGATAAGGCTTCGATCGAGCAACGATTCGGCATCGATTTTGACCTCTATTTTGCTGACGACCTTCCAAAACTAGAGGAGTTCATTGACGAGGGATTGCTCGAAATATCAGCGGACCAGATCCGCGTCGCAGGCCAGGGCAAGCTTATCGTCCGTAACGTCGCGATGTGCTTCGACGCCTATTTGCCGCAAATGATGACGGACAAACCAGTATTCTCGAAAACGGTATGAATGACGAACGGATAGGTGTGGTGTTACTTAATCTCGGCGGGCCGGATACGCTTGATGCCGTTGAGCCCTTTCTGAACAATCTTTTTAATGACCCGGATATTATCGATTTTCCGGGTAGCTTTCTTATCCGCCACTGGCTTGCAAGGCAGATCTCGACCAGACGAGCCCCAAAGGTCGCCGAACAATACAAAGAGATCGGTGGCGGTTCGCCTCTAAAGGCTCATACCTTGCAGCAAGGCGAACTTCTGGAGGCGAAACTCAACCAACATTTTCCGACAAAGGTCTATACCGCAATGCGTTATTGGACGCCGTTCACGAAGGATGCCCTCGACGCGATCGAAGTGGATGGTATCGATCGCGTGGTATTGCTGCCGCTCTATCCTCAGTTCTCGAAAGCCACAACGGAATCAAGCCTCAAAGAGTGGAAGCGTCAGCTAGAAACGCGGCCAAACTTGGGCGAACTTGATTGGAGTCTGGTCGAGCAATATCACGACTTTCCTCCGTTTATCGATGCCATTGTTGAACGGATCGAACAGGGTCTGGAGCGGTTTCCGTCCGAGATGCGCGGCCAGGTTCATCTTATGTTCAGCGCACACGGAACCCCTATGAAGCTGGTTCGGCAAGGCGATCCTTATTCATTCCAGATCGCTGCTACAGTAAACGAGGTCGTTAAACGTCTTGGTCTTGAAAACGATTGGAGCCTTTGTTACCAGTCAAAGGTTGGCCCGCAGAAATGGCTCACGCCGTCCACTCCCGATACGATCGAGGATCTTGCTGGACGCGGTGTAAAACAGATGCTTGTGATCCCGATAGCCTTTGCTTCCGATCATCTTGAAACGCTTTTCGAACTCGGGATTGAGTACCGCAAGCTCGCAGACAAAGCGGGTGTTGAGCAATTCGAAGTGACGACCGGCCTAAACGATTCCACGAAATTTATTGATGCTCTTGCTCAGCTAGTTATCGCGGAACTCGGTCGTAATTCTCGGGCAGCAAATGATGGTGTTTGAAGATCAATGGGAAAGCGTGTTTGCATAATCGGCGGCGGCATTTCCGGCTTGACGGCTGCCTATTTGCTAAAAAATAAAGGCCTCGACGTTACTCTTTTCGAAGCCTCACCTAACGTTGGTGGCACCATCCAGTCAGAAAGAAAGGACGGATATTTGATAGAGCACGGGCCTAACAGTCTGTTGCGCTCGCCGCGGCTGATCGATCTGATCGAATCGCTCGGTATCCGCTCGGAAGTCTTGCCCGCTGCCGAGACAGCAAAGAAGCGCTTTGTGCTGATCGACGGCGAACTGCGGTCGCTGCCGACCGGCCTTATGTCATTTATCTTCGGTGATTTCTTTTCCGTTCGTGCTAAGTTGAGGCTGATAAAGGAACCGTTGATAAGAACTAAGTCGCCGGACAGGGAATCCGTTGCGGGCTTCATGGAACGCCGCTTGGGCCGTGAAATTCTAGAGAAAGCAGCCGATCCATTTATTTCGGGTATCTTCGCCGGCGATCCTGCCCGGCTGAGTATCGGCGAATCATTTCCGAGGCTATTCGATCTCGAGCGAGAGTACGGAAGCTTATTTTGGGGAGCAATCCGCAGCAAGAACGAAAAAGCGGACCCGGCCTTTCCTCGAACGTTTACGTTTCAAAACGGATTGCGAACGCTCACCGGGAATTTGCTTGAACGGCTTGGCGATAGCGTCCGAACCAATACACCCGCAACCCGAATTGAAAATAACGGGACGGAATTCCGAGTCTCGACTCGTATTGAAGGTTCGGAAGTTTTTGATTCGGTGATCATCTCGACTAAAGCCGACGCAGCGGCCAACCTGATAAATGAGATCGACGCAGATCTTGGCAAGCGGCTTCGGGGCATTTATTATGCGCCTGTCACGATCGTGCGAAGCGGCTATGCACGTTCGGCCGTCGGGCATCCGGCTGATGGATTCGGCTTTCTAGTGCCGCATTCGGCGAAAAGAAAAGTTCTTGGATCGATCTGGTCGTCAAGCGTTTTCCCGGATCGTGCGCCGCGGGATATGCATCTGTTTACGACGTTTGTCGGCGGAGCGAGAGCCACAGATCTTTTCGATCTTTCGGACGAAGAAACTGTCGATCTGGTCCACCGGGAATTATCTTCCATCATGAATATTTCCGAGCGACCCGACTTTACCGCTTTGACGCGATGGAGGAATGGCATTCCGCAGTATAATATTGGTTATAAGAGCGTTATCGATCGTATCGACAGGTTCTCCGGCGTGACTCCGGGGATATTTGTTTGCAGTAATTTTTATCGCGGCATTTCGGTCGGCGACTGTGTGAAGAATGCATATCGAACGGCAGAAGATGTGGCAGGATTTTTAGGATGAGGCGATCGAACAATACAAGGCCTTCATTTCCAGTTACACGCCTTCGGCGGATGCGTAGCGGTTCACGGCTCCGCGATATGTTCGCCGAGACGCGTCTTTCGACCGACGATCTGATCTATCCGATTTTTGTAATAAGCGGCGCTGACGTGCGCAATCCGATCGTTTCGATGCCGGAAATCTACCAACTCTCGATCGACAACGTCCTTCGCGAATGCGAGGAACTGCAAACCCTCGGCCTGAACTCGGTACTCCTTTTCGGGATCCCTGACAAAAAAGATGAGCAGGGAACCAGCGGTTATGCCGAAGACGGCATTGTTCAGAAGGCGACGAGCGAGATCAAAAGTAATTTCCCCGAAATGCTGGTGATCACGGATGTTTGTCTTTGCGAATACACTTCGCATGGACACTGCGGCGTGGTCGAAAATGAAAGAGTAGCCAATGATAAAACGTTAGTTTTGCTTTCCGAGCAAGCTCTTTCACATGCGCAAGCAGGTGCTGATATTATTGCCCCTTCGGATATGATGGACGGGCGCGTCGGTGCTATACGCACGACACTAGATGAGAATGGTTTCGCCGAGACGCCGATAATGGCATATTCAGCAAAATACGCTTCGGCCTTTTACGGCCCGTTTCGTGAGGCTGCGGGTTCGGCTCCGCAGTTCAGCGACCGCAAAAGTTACCAGATGGACCCGCGAAATTCGGACGACGCAATGCGTGAGATCGCTCTCGACATACAGGAAGGAGCCGATATCGTGATGGTAAAACCCGCACTTTCGTATCTCGACATCATTCGTCGAACAAAAGATGAGTTCAACATTCCCATCGCGGCCTACAACGTAAGCGGCGAATACTCGATGATAAAGGCGGCAGCCGAACGGGGATGGATCGATGGCGAACGTGTGATGATGGAGTCGCTGACATCGATAAAACGTGCCGGAGCGGATGTGATAATTACGTACTTCGCGAAGGAAGCAGCCAAACTATTATGAGAATTCCGCCGCCCACTGTTTATTAGGTAACCCACGACTGAATCGATGAATACAACAAAGAGTCAAAAGCTTTTTCAAGAAGCCCAAACCCTTCTGCCGGGCGGCGTAAATTCCCCTGTGCGGGCATTTCGGTCCGTGGGCCTCGACCCGCTTTACATCGTCCGTGCGAAAGGTTCACGTATCTGGGATGTGGATGGAAACGAGTTTATCGACTATGTCGGTTCTTGGGGCCCGATGATATTGGGCCATGCCCACCCGCGTGTTATCGATGCTATCAAGCGAACTGCCGAGAATGGCACAAGCTTTGGTGCATGTTCCGAACAAGAGCTCGAACTCGCAAGGCTGATCAAGAAGTTCGTTCCATCGATCGCGATCGTCCGTATGGTGAATTCCGGCACGGAAGCGACTATGAGTGCGATGCGGCTGGCACGAGCCTTCACCGACCGTGACAAGATCATTAAGTTCGAAGGCTGCTATCACGGCCATGGTGATTCATTTTTGATCAAAGCCGGCTCCGGTGTGGCGACGCTCGGTTTGCCGGACAGTCCGGGCGTAACGATGTCGACTGCCAAAGACACACTGACAGCACGATTCAACGATATCGGATCGGTGAACACGCTGGTGGAGGAAAACCGAGGTCAGATCGCTGCCGCTTTTATAGAACCGGTCGGCGGCAACATGGGATGCGTTCCGACAGACAAGGAATTTCTCGCTGAACTTCGAGATGTGTGTAATAGCGAAGGCATTCTACTTGTTTTTGACGAAGTTATGACCGGATTTCGCCTTGCACGCGGCGGGGCTCAAGAACTCTATGGAATAACGCCGGACCTGACGACCTTCGGCAAAGTGATCGGTGGCGGCTCTCCGGTCGGCGCGTATGGCGGACGAGCGGAAATAATGAACATGATCGCACCGGCGGGTCCTGTGTATCAGGCTGGAACGCTTTCGGGGAATCCGCTTGCAATGTCCGCCGGCGTTGAGACTCTGCGAGTCATCGACGAAGATCCGGAGTTTTACACAAAGCTGGAGTCCAGTTCCGCTCAATTGGCGGATGGCCTATCGGCAGCGATCACAGAAAAAGGCTTTAATTACACTATCAATCGTGTGGGTTCAATGCTCACCGTTTTCTTCACGGATACAACCGTCACGGATTTCGACACAGCGAAGACATCGGACACACACAACTTTGCGAAGGTATTCGGCTCAATGCTCGAAAATGGTGTTTATCTGCCACCGTCACAGTTCGAAGCGATGTTCGTCTCGGCCGCTCATACTCAGGAAGACATCACCGATACGATAACGGCATTTTCCGCAGCATTGGATTAGCCGAACACGCTTTTTTGGTGCGTTTCGACACACACGCGATCTAGTGATAAAAAAATGGAGCTTCCAGCGATCGCTGAGAGCCCCACTTATTTTGGTCGGGACGGCGAGATTTTAAATCACGACCTCTCGCACCCCAACCAACCTAAGGGTTATTCACCGCTTCTCAAAGGCGCTCAAAACCAATCAACATCGACTGTTTGAGCGTCGCTTAGATGCTGTGCGTAGATATGAATCAGCAAAAGTGCAACCATCTTGCAACCAACTCCGCCATTTCTGGCATATTATTCTTATCGTCGATATGTTTGTCTTATCGGCAATTTTCTGACATTCCTTGGAGACAAATGAACAAAAACACCATGACCTTTTCAACCTGCCTGATTAATGAATCATAATACTAATTACGAAATCTAAATCGAAAACCTTGCAGCCGCCGTGCTGAGCGTCTTTAGGCCGATTAGTCGTTGTTGAATTGTTTCAGAAGACGACATTGTACGGCATGCCGGATCAAATTATTTGTTTCTCCGAGGTTGGGAATGTTTGATTTTAGACAGGGTTCGGCTTTTAGCACACCCGAGGTGTAGATGAGTTCGGAATGGGAGAGGGGTTTGATGCACTATTACAAACGCTTGATACGGACCGCGACCGCGCGGCTGACATATATTTGCGCCTTCGCGAGCGTATCGAGCGATTTTTTGAATGGCGAAACTGTGAGGACACTCAGGAGCTAACAGATATTGTCTTTGATCGAACCGCCAAAAAGATCGTTCATGGCGAAAAACTTAAGAGCATTGAGGCCTACTGCGTTTCGGTCGCCAAGTTTGTTTTGCTTGAGGATCGTCGAAGAGCCATTCGGCTCGAGGAACTTGAAGAAAACTCTTCGACATTTATCGGCGGCGCGAATGAAGCAGACCTGATTCCCGACGGTCAGGCTGCACTTCGCCACTTGTGTTTGGAAAATTGCCTTGGCGAACTTGCAATCGACGACAGGAGGCTATTGATCGGGTATTTCGATACTGATCAGCAAACCATGATCCCTAAACGCAAACGGCTGGCAGAGTCGTTGGGAATTACGCCAAATTCATTGCGCATCCGAGTTTGCCGCCTACGTTCAAAGGTCGGAGCATGCACGCGAAAATGCTGCGAGAGTGCATGACGGAGCACACAGAAACGTTTCTTGTTAATGGAACACTACTAACAGGAAGCAATTGCTCATTTTGATGGAAATAGAAAATGAAGAGATAATTCGGCGATTCCTACTGGGCCAAATGTCTGCGGAGGAACGTTTTGAATTCGAGAAGCGTTTTGTCGCGGATGCTGATCTGTTTGAGCAGATCACCGCCGTAGAGGACGAACTCATCGAAAAATACGTTCGTGGATGGATGCGGCCGGAGGAAAGTGCTGAGTTTGAAACGGTCTTCCTCGTGACCAAAAAGCGACGTGACCGGATAGAATTTGCCCGCACATTTATCGATCAAATAACAGGAACAGACTCTTCATTGACGGAGGCGGTTGAAGAAAATGCTCCGAAAGGAGACTTCTTTGCCGCTGTCCGCTATTGGTTTAGCAGTCCGAGAGTCGTAATGGCGGGAGCGATGGCCCTCTTGGTGGTCTTCGTCGGCGTCTGGATGTTTTCGCGTCTTTTTGCCCCCAACCAGCCGGAAGTGGCCTTTGAGCCGAACAATGGAGCTCTCGGAACGCCATCCACGATACAGCCCACGGAGCCGGTCAACTCATCCTCCTCCCCAGTAAATTCAACTGAAACGCCGGAACCGACCGCGAACACTGAAACGACCGACCAGGTTCCAGCAGCGACGAAAACGCCTATTGCAACCCCAATCCCCGCGATCGAGCAGCCAGTCCGCAATCCCGTTATCGCTCTATTTTCCGGCAATCTTCGGTCTGGCGGATCAAACAACGTTTTGAGACTGTCAAACGAAGCAAAGGCCGCGACCTTCATATTGAATCTCCCGACGACCGACCATAGCGCTTACGCCGCAATAGTTGCGGACGCCGACGGGAACACGATCGCACGGTTCGACAAGCTAAAGGCGTCAAAAGGTCGCGTCAGAATAGTTGTAAGTGCGAATCAGCTTCAGAAAGGCGATTACATGATCAAACTCGACGGGATTAACGTCTCCGGTGAGAGCGAATCTGTTGCCGATTTTCAGTTTCGAATAGAACGCTAATTCAACGCCCACCACCAACGATTAAAACCACTCAATTCTGATCCGGAAAAATATGTGTGAAATGGATTTGTCCGTTTTGACACTACTAATGGGTGCGCGTTGGCAACGAATACATTCAAGGAGAGAATCGATGAAAAAATTAACTGTAAGCCTGATCGCGATAGTAATAATTACAGCGGCTGTTTTTGCTGGTGATCAATACACGAAAAAGTTAAGCATCGAACCCGAAGCTACAGAAAGCTTCTCACGGAATTTTGCGGAGAGAATGACCGTGACGGTTCAAATCTCGAGCGGAGATCTCGGCTCGGGCAGAATAGTCGCTGAAGTTTATGACCCGAACGGGAAAAAGGTCGCCAGCGGTCAACGGCGATTTTCGTTTAATACGAAAACTATAAAAGGCAGCTACAAGATCGTTGTGATCAACAAGACGAAAAATCGCCAACAGATAGCGGTTTCAGTAAATAGTACAAACAGTTAAAAGAAAACAATAGAGGTATAAGAAATGAAAAAGAACATTGTGTTTTCAATCGTAGCAGTCTTATTTTTATCAACATTTGTAGCGGCACAGTTTCCAAAAATAAAGATTCCGACGGTCAAAACGCCGACAATTCCAAAGGTTGACAAAGCCGTTCCGGGTATCGATAAAGCGGTTCCCGGTTCGGTCGGAACTTCGGCCGGGAAAAATCGGCAGAATGTGATGGATGACGGGTTTACATTTTTTGAGGCCACTCCGGTTACGGAGTACAACGAAAAAAGCAGTGGCAACATTTCAAAAGGATGGACGCTAACAGCAAACTTACGAGCTTTTGGAACATTTCCTGATAACAGCGGATTCAAGGTCGTCGTCGCTCAGAGCGGAAAGACCTTAGCGACCTATATGTGTCAGGGCAAAACTCACCGCAAAGCTGAAAGCCCGGTTCGCGAAGTGAAAAACAGCCCTGACGACGATTCTATCTCGACTGAAACAGGCGGAACTTGTGGCGGAAATAAAGACATCTTCGTCAAAGGTCCCGGAAAATACGATGTGAATGTTTTTACGACAAATGGCAATGATGACAGTGAAACAGCAGTAAGAACATACAAGATCGACGTACACGAAGCCAAAATGATCCGTCCTGGCAAAATTGTCGGACCTTCTGATTTTTATATACAAAGATACGCCGAATCACCTGTCGCGATCTTGTATCTGCGTCCGGGCCTGGGTAGTGGCCGAGTAAAAGCTGATTATCACGAAAAAGGCCAAGGAACGACGCTCAAGGGTAATGTTGATATCTATTTCAGCATTGCAAAAAATGAAAACAGCAACGGCGCAGGATTTGCCGGTGTTCCATATGTTCGCTGTTCTGTAAACGGGCAAGTAGTCAATTTTCTGAACAAAGGCCAAGTTAAAGACGCCTCGATGCGGGGAGACAAAGCCGACTATAAACGCGATGGAAAACCAACCGAATATATTGGTTTTTACAGCTACTGGATAAATCTTCCGATCAATTGGCGCGGAAACGGAACAACCGGCAATCCGGATATGGAGAGCCAAACCGGTGAATGGAAATGCGATCTAAGAGATGGTTCTACGACGGTACGAACGTTTAGGTGGACTGTCGGCAGTGACGGTTTTCCACAACAGCATCCTGAGCAAACAAGCGGAAATATAAATCTACACTGGGGTGCATATCTTATCGATACCGAAATTCCCGCAAGTGGAAGTTCTATGGATCAGCGTTTAATGCCAATGCCGGACGCAGGCCTATTTTACGGAATTCCGTGGACATCAGCTGAAGGGAAAAATATGGCGGCAGGCGTACCGAAAGTGGGTGAGCCATATTTTATTCAATAACCAAATTTTAAGAGCAGAGTCTTAGTGGTTCTGCTTTTAGTTGCCAAAACATAAGGAAAACAAATGAAAAACTTAACACTTCAAATTCTAACTTTGACGATCGCGATCATCGCACTTTCAGCGACCGATGCAATGGCACAAAAACGTATCAACTTAGACAAGAATGGCAAAGCAACAATAAGTGCGACGATCAAGCCCTGGAAAGTTGAAGAAGGTCAAACCTCGACATGGTCAATTTCGGGCAAAACTTTCGGCACTTTGAGCATTAAACAAACGAGCGGCGGAAAGTTCAAATATGAGCTCCGTCGGGGAAACGAATTTTTATCGAGCGGACACACGACAGGTTCAAATATCAAGATCAACAGCGACGGCAAAAGCACTTACACGATCAGGATAATCAATGAAGAAGATAAGGCTCGACCGATCACTTTATCAGCAGTTAGTATTGAGGTTGCCGTATGAAATGATAATTAGAATGATTAAACAAATATAAGCTTGAATCAAGTAATTTAAAATATTTGACTCAAGATCATATTTGGAAGAAAGTATCTAAACAAAACTTTTCGGATGCTTTGCTAATCATGAAAACAGGAATAACAAAAACAACGGCCATTCTAAATGTAGTGGCCGTTGTTATTTTAATTTGCGCCAATTCTTTTGCCCAGGACCCGCCGACACAGCTAACTCTGAATACAGTGTTGGATACCGAGATCAAGGGCGGCCAAAAGAAGGTCTATTCGGTAGATCTGGCAGCAGATCAGACGGCTCGAATCGAAGTTGTACAGCACGGAGTTGATGTCGGATTGTCAGCGATCGATCCACTCGGCGAGGAGTTTATCTTCAGTCTTTCGCCAAGTGGGCTTTATGGCAATGACCTTATTCTAGTTACTGCAGATCGGGCAGGTGTATATAAAGTGGAAGTTTCGCCTTCCGATCCGCGTGCGAAAGTCGGCAGATATTTGATCGTTTTGAAGGAAATTCGTCCTACTGTCGATGAAGACAGGCAGATAAACGCAGCCTCTTCACGAATTCTGCAACTGGCGGGAGAAGCCGATCGATTAAAGTATAACGGCACGTATGAAGGGTTGCGTGGAGCGATCGCAAAATGGGATGAGGCCATCACCGTCTCAAGAATTAAGAAAGACAAGGTTTGGGAAGGTGTCGCTGTTGTTGCGCAAGGTTTGATATATAAGCAGCTAGGCGAATTGCAGAATGCACTCGATTCTCATTTAAGAAGCTTGGAAATCTGGCGGGAATTGGGAAATCGTCAATATGAGGGCTCGGCGGTCAATAATATTGGCACCGCCTACACCGATCTCGGTGAACACGACAGATCAATCCCGTATTTTGAACAGTCTGCCGATCTCAATCGAGAGGTGGGAGATCGCTTAAGTCTAGGGTTTTCTTTAGGTAATTTGGCAGATTCTTATCGCCGGATCGGAGATCTTTCAAAAGCGGAAGACTTTTTCAAGCAATCTGTTGTTATTAAACGTGAGGACACCACGGTCCGTGGAAAACGAACTCTGGCCGTCACCCTTAAAAACTATGGCTATATGCTGGTCTTGAAAGGTGAGGCGGAGAACGGGTTGGCCTTGATACAAGAATCTTTAGCGATACGTCGGGAAGTTGAATACTCGTGGGGAATTGCCGATTCCCTTTTGACGATAGGAAAAATCAAACAAGAAGAACGCTTCGAGAACTTCACTGAAGCAAATCGGCTCGCACTCGAAGTCGGTGACCGACGTTTGCAAGCGGAATCATTCTATCTGTTGGCCGGAACTGAGCAAGGTCGCGGGAATCTAGATAAAGCAGTTGAAAATATAATAAAGGGGCTCGATCTGATCGAGGAAATTCGGGGCGAAATAGTTAGTTCGCGATCACGCTATGCCTATTTTTCAACTGTTCAGAATTACTATGAACTCTATACCGAATTGCTCGTCTCGCGCTATGAAAAAACAAAACGACGAGAAGATCTGGCACACTCTATTGAGATCAGCGAACGCTCGCGTTCCCGTAGCTTGATCGAATTGTTGCAGGAAGCGAAGGTCGATTTCAGGCAAGGAGTAGATGCAAAATTGTTTGCGGAGCAGAAGAATTTACAAAAGCAATTGAATGATAAATACTCCCGTCGTGAAACGCTCTTGTCCAATAAAGCTCGACCCGAACAGATCACAAATATCAACGCTGAGATAAACGATCTAAGCATAAAGATGCAAAACCTGAACATAAGGATTCGTCGTGAAAATCCGAAATTTGCTGACCTAACCGAAGGCAAAACAATAGCGGCGAGCGACATTCAGAAGTTACTTGACGATGAGACCGTTCTGCTCAACTACAGACTTGGAGAAAAGCGAAGCTTTCTATGGTTCGTTACAAAGAACTCGATCGAAATTTTCGAACTTCCACGACGTCAAACTATCGAAGCAAAGGCCAGAGCCTTCTACGATTCAGTTGTGGCAAATAACAATAACCAGGAGGTCACAAAAGATCTCGGCAGAATATTGCTATCGAGTGTTGCAGCAAAAATAGGAAACAAAAGACTCGCTATCGTCGCTGACGGATTTTTGCAATACATTCCATTTTCCGCTCTCATAAGCCCAAAGTCTGAAGTTTCCCCTCTGGTCGAAACGAATGAAATTGTGATGCTGCCTTCTGCCTCGGTTTTGGCCCAATTGCGGGCTGATCCGGAACCGATGCGAGAAGACAGGAAGACGATCGCAATTTTTGCCGATCCTGTGTTTGATCTACAGGATTCGCGTATAGCAGGAAATGCCAGCCGAAAACCGAATGATGAAAGTACGTCAATGAGACGCATTTTGCGTGATTTTCGTTTCGGCGAAAGCTTGCCGAGGCTTCTCGCCTCAAGGCAGGAAGCAAGGGGCATATCGAACCTCATCGATAAAAACGACGCGGATGTTCGAATGGATTTTGAGGCAAATCTTGAAAATATCGAAAGCTCGAATCTCAAAGACTATAAGATCCTGCATTTTGCGACCCACGGTCTGCTAAATTCTTCGCGTCCCGAGCTTTCGGGGCTTGTATTTTCGCTTTTCGACAGGAACGGTATCAGGCAAAACGGCTTTTTAAGCTTAAACGATATTTACAATCTCGACCTTTCGAGTGATCTGATAGTCTTGTCTGCCTGCCAGACGGCACTTGGCAAGGACGTTCGCGGCGAGGGTTTGATCGGAATGTCGAGGGGCTTTTTGTACGCAGGTTCAAAACGAATCGTCGCGAGCCTCTGGAAAGTTGACGATTCGGCGACCGCAGAGTTCATGAAACGTTTTTACACAAATCATCTGCAAGAAGGCATGCCCGCCTCAAAGGCATTGCAACAGACGAAGAACGAGATGAAGAAGATCAAGCGCTATCAATCGCCATATTACTGGAGTGCTTTCACTCTCCTTGGTGAATGGCAGTAGTTCGCCAAATAGACGAAGACAGTGACAGGCAATGGAATGTTTTCGGCCTTTCGGTGAGATTTGGAACGCTGAAATACCAGGTTGGTACTTGTCCGAATCGTTCTGGTGCGTAGGTTCACCAAAATGGCTCTAATCCGAGGTTCAGAAAGTTGGTTGCAAAATGGAGGCGCTTTTTCTTGCGGGTGGTAGTTCGTAAATGTGGCAATTATGGGACTTAGCAATCCGCCCTCTCGTAGCCATTTGCAAATCACGAAAAATGGGACCTTCGAAATTCTTCAAAAGCCCCATGTTTATTGGTCGGGACGGCGAGATTTGAACTCACGACCTCTCGCACCCCAAGCGATTTTAGTAGGTTTTCATAAGTTGCCACAATGACGCAAATCGCCTCAAATCAATCATATACGCGGAACAAACGAAATCTTCCAATTCACCTTGATTGGGAAAAGTGCGATCATCTTGCTAGCATCCTTGCATAACTTTTAGCGGCTCATTTTCCCAACAAGTACTCTACTAATCTTAGCATTCATCGGCTCCTCGGTCGAGAGAAAATATCTCCCGGCTTAACGATTAACCGTTGATTTCGCGATCCGCGATACTCTCCGGAATTCTGTGCGAGCTGACGAACAAACGGGCCGTCGATGAGTAGGTCTATGTGGGTGAGAATGAAATCGATGTTTGGATCTTTTCGCCCGATCAGCGTTTCGAACGTATAGCCCGAATAGATTGTGAGATTGAGACCATGACGCTTTAGCCTTGAGACGAGTTCTGCAACCGAACCAGCTTGATCGAATGGCTCGCCTCCGAGAATCGTCACGCCGTCATGACCTGCTCGATTCGCGACGAGTTCTTTCACTATCGAGGTAATCGAAACTAAACTTCCGTTGTCGCGTTCGTGCGTCTGGGGAACGTAGCACCCATGACAGCGAATCGAACATCCGCTGACTTGAACTACGCTTCGACATCCAGGTCCGTCAACCGTCGAATGGTGATAAAGACGGTAAAGCCAAATGGAAAAGGCGTCTGATTCAGATTGATCGTCCGATGGACGTTGACGCTGAAAAACGGGTAAGCTTCTTTGGAGATTTTCAGGCGGCTTGGCGCAGTTAATATTCACTCGGCTTCCAAGATCACACTCAAGAACATCAACGGCCGACTTGGGAGCCCGTGAAATCTCCACGGTAACGCGCCCGACGTCGGGCTCGAGCACAAATACCAATTCCTTATCCATTTGAACCTACCTGCCGTCTTGTTTGAGCCTTTGTATGAAATTCCGCCGTTTTCTGGTCGGTTGTGGGCTCTCCAAGTATCTGTTTTAGCTGTTGCGCTGTTTGCTCACATGCCGGTCCCTGGATGCCATTGATCTTGGTCTCGCACTTTCCGGTTTCAGCATCAATCGTGAATTCGATTTCAGGCATCGCTGATCTCCTGCGTACTAAAATTTGACTCTTATCTTGATCGTCTGGCCGATTCGCTCTTTGATTAGTGTGCCGCCAAGTTTCCTCGCCATCTTACGGGCGGCCGCTTCGTGGTACTGGTTTTGTAGTCTCACGACAAAGTCTTTACCAAGTCGGTAGTCGAGATCCATGTCGTCGATTACGGCTACGTAGCCTGACGACGTTTTCTGAAACCCTATGTCAGCGAGAAGATGGTGGCTCTGCATATCCCTTCTCCGAATGATAATGTCGGCCGTACGGGAATTGCGTTTATCCCAGCCGTCAAGCGGCAGGTCTTTGCCTTGGGTCACGGTATTGAATCCAATATCGGCCAACGCTTCCATTAGCAGATCGGGATTTGCAAACGACTGAGACTCGAACGTCATGTATTTGCTCATAACTAACTCAACTTACAATTCGTAAAGGCGATTCGGACGCTGTCCAGCGAATTGAGAACCTTCGATCTTTGCGGCCGCACCTTTTATGTTGGTGCGCGCCCATTTGCGGATCTCTTCGATCTTTTCGCTCATCATCTGAGCCGTTGGCGTTATGCCATCGATCGCGTGCAAAATGTCCTTAGTTTCAGCCGAGCGATCACTGTCGATGAACGCTCCTAGCACTCCATCCTTGACAGCTTCCTCGATCTCGGAGCCTGAAAAGTCAATGCTTTTCTCAACCAATTTGTCGATATCGAAGCTCTCAGGTTCGAGCTGTCGCTTTCGCAGATGCACACCAAATATTTCGTGCCGGTCTTCCGCCGACGGCAGATCGACAAAATGGATGTAAGAAAATCGACCGATGCGGAACTGCTCGGATTCGAGCTGGCGAACGTCGTTAGCGGTTGCGAAAACGAGAACGTCGCGATTGTCCTGCATCCAGTTGAGGAGATAGGAAATTGTTCGGGCGGTTTCTCCGCCGTCGGTTTTGTTGGAGGACTTCATTCCCGACAAGGCCTTCTCAAACTCGCTTATACCAAGAATTCCCTTGATCGTTCCGGCTATTGATAATGCTCGTTTAATGGACATTGCCGATGAGCCGATAATCCCACCGCCTTCTCCCATGATCGAACCGAAGTCGAGGTCGAGAAGAGCCCGATTCGTAATTGAGGACGCAACGCGTTTACAGAGGTCTTTGCCGCATCCGGGCAGGCCGACGAGAAGAACTCCTTTACACGGTTCGACATGGCGAGCTTTTGCTCTCGGAGTGAACGTATACGCCGCCCGCTCAAGGATCGCTCTCAACGATTTATAGCCGCCAAGATTGCTCGCTGGTTCGGGATGAACATAGGTCAGCGAACCGCTGCCGCGGATGACGTTCTTCTTCTCTTCGAGGATGACATTGATCGATTCCTGGTTGAGGCCATTGCAGCTTATGACCGCCTTTGCGATCACGTTGCTGATCTCACCGGCCGTCAGTCCTAGAAGGGCTTGGAGCAAAGCATCCTGCGTCTCTTTGGAAAGGTCTATTGCAAGGCCGCTGGATCGGAGACTCTCAAGCTGAAGTTCGATCGACTCGTCGATCTCACTTTCCTTCGGAAGATCAAGGTCGATTTGCGTAACCTCTTTCTCAAGGGTCTTCAATTCCGGAAAGCTGGGGCCGACGAACAGGATCGTCGATCGTTTCGATTTTAGTTTCCAGGCGATCTCCCTAAGCTGCCGCACGAGCAGGGGATTCTC
>JBGSYH010000023.1:0-109789 GCA_041751035.1 Pyrinomonadaceae bacterium
AAGCTTTGGCGGCGGCGACGGTCAGGTCGACATCGGGATTACGGGGAGACAAGTGGCGTTTCAGGCGGACTGGCGTATTCTCGTTCTTTCCAACTCGAGAAGTGTCCACCGCTTTAAGGTGGACGGCTCGCCCGACCCCACATTTAACGGAAGCGGTTCGGTTGTATTTTATGACTTTTCCCATGTTGTATCCGGAATCAGTGTAACGCCTAGTGGAAAAGTTTCCGTTGTGGGCTACCGCTCTACAGTGGTCCAAGGGCCATATCTCTACAAAATTGCAAGGCTCTTGCAGAACGGAACCCCAGACACAACCTTTGACGGTGACGGTTTTTTGGATTTGGACATACAGGGGGGAAGTTCCGCTGCACATTCGATTGCGTATGATTCGATCGGCAGAATGGTCATCGGTGGGATAACATCCACGAATTCACAGACATACCAGGATCCCTTGCTCTCCGCTGTGAGATTGGTTGGCCCACCCCCGCTAAATGTTAGGTTTTTCGGAAAAGTAGTTAGGCCCGATGGCAGAGCCGTTTCAGGTGCGTTTGTGATATTAAAAGACGGTAGCAACGTGGTCGCAACAGCCCGTTCAAACCCATTCGGTTTCTTTAATTTCTATAATATTCCGACCGGCAAAACCTACGAGGTGTCGGCCAACTCGAAGATGGCAACCTTCCGCGAGCATAATGTATTGGTCGACGACGCAATAGACAACTTTATGTTCGTTAGCCAAAATCCTTGGTCCTAGCAAATGAGCTCTGGCGACTGGTCAATTCTTACATCGGCACTTTTACGCCCTTCTTTCTCGCGAATTCGATTGCTTCATGGTACCCAGCGTCGGCGTGGCGGATGACGCCCATTCCGGGGTCGGTGGTTAGGACGCGTTCTATGCGGCGCGCGGCTTCGGGTGTGCCGTCGGCGACAATGACCTGGCCGGCGTGGAGCGAATATCCGATGCCGACTCCGCCGCCGTGGTGGAGCGAGACCCAAGTGGCCCCGCCCGCGACGTTGATCATCGCGTTTAGATAGACCCAATCGGCGATGGCGTCGCTGCCGTCCTTCATCGATTCGGTCTCGCGGTTTGGGGAGGCGACGCTGCCGCAGTCGAGGTGATCGCGGCCGATGACGATTGGAGCTTTCAGCTCGCCGGACGCGACCATTTCGTTAAGCTTCAAGCCAGCTTTCGCCCTCGCTCCGTAGCCGAGCCAGCAGATGCGTGCGGGCAGGCCCTGAAATTCGACCTGTTCCTGCGCCATCGTAAGCCAGCGGGCGAGATGGTCGTCCTCGGGGAAGAGGTTCATGATCGCTTCGTCGGTGCGGTAAATGTCCTCTTTGTCCCCCGAGAGAGCGACCCAGCGGAACGGGCCTTTGCCCTCGCAAAACAGCGGACGGATGTAGGCCGGAACGAATCCGGGATAGTCGAATGCATTCGCGACGCCGTTGTCCTTCGCCCTTTGTCTCAAGTTATTTCCGTAATCAAAAAGGATGCTGCCGCGTTTCTGAAATTCGAGCATTGCCTCGACATGGCGGGCCATCGAGTCCATCGCCGCCTTTTCATACGCGGCCTGATCGAGTTTGCGGAACTCGGCGGCCTCTTCGACGCTGTAGCCGACCGGAATGTATCCATAAAGCACATCGTGGGCCGAGGTCTGATCGGTAACGACGTCGGGAACAATGCCGCGTTCGAGGATTTCCCAATGCACCTCGGCGGCGTTGCCGAGCAGGGCGATGGACTTCGCCTCTTTCGCCGCGACCGCCTCATTCGCCAGGCGGATCGCGTCGTCAAGGTCTTTAGCAGCGACATCGACCTGTTTTAGCTGCAGCCGCCGCTCGATGCGCCAAGGGTCGACATCGACCAACAAACCAACTCCGCCGTTGAACGTGATCGCCTGAGCCTGTGCACCGCCCATTTCGCCGAGGCCTGCGGTCAGGACGAGCTTACCCGCAAGCGTGCCCCAACCGTGTTGCCGCGCGAGCGAGCCAAAGGTTTCGTACGTCCCTTGCAGAATGCCCTGCGTGCCGATGTAGATCCACGAACCTGCCGTCATTTGGCCATACATCATCAGGCCGTCGCGTTCGTATTGGTCGAATTGCTCCTGCGTCGCCCAGTGCGGGACGATGTTGGAATTAGCCAACAGAACCCGTGGAGCGTCCGTGTGACTGCGGAAAACGCCGACAGGCTTTCCGGATTGAACGAGCAGCGTCTCGTCCTCATTCAGGTTGCGAAGGCTTTCCAGAATGGCATCGTAGCTCTCCCAATTCCGCGCCGCCTTTCCCCGGCCGCCGTAAACGATCAGATTCTCAGGATCAAACGCGACCTCGGCGTCCAGATTGTTCTGGATCATCCGATAAGCCGCCTCGATCAGCCAATTCTTGCATGATAGTTCCGTTCCGGTCGGTGCCTTAATCTTTCGTGACATAAAAGCATTAAAAACAGTTACTGTAGATTTCCTGAATAATTAAGCTACAATCAGCGTGTCCTTTTAGCAAACGTCACCGGTTCTTCAAACGATCCTTTTGTAGCCAATGACTGAAAACGAAAGAAAGATCACCGAACTTGAAGATCGCATCACAGCGTTGGTCCGAACGCAGGTCGATTTTCAAAAAGAGATCAGCTCTCTCCGCGTTGAGCTTCAAAAGATGCGAGCGGCAACTTCCGTCGAAGAGAAGCATGATGACGTTTCGTTTTACGCAGCCTACACGCCGGAAGCAAAAACTGAACAGCCCGCTCACCAAATGCCGCAGGAAGGACCGAAGTCCGAGGTTAGGGAAAAGCCGCCCCGTGTTCCGGAATTTGGTTATTCCACAAGCCCGCCGCGGAATGAAGCGTGGGCAGGAGCTACACGTGATGCTTCGGGAAGCTTCTCACAATATGCCGAAAGCGCGCGAAGCGATCTTGAGCGATTTATCGGCGAGAACTTGATCAGCAAGGTCGGGATAATTGTACTGATCATCGGCGTCGGGATCGGTGTTAAGTATTCGATCGATAACGACCTTATTAGTCCGTTGACGCGGATCCTTTTGGGGTATGGGTTCGGTTTCGGGCTGGTCGGCCTCGCAATAAAGCTCAAACCCAATTACTTAAACTTCAGCGCAGCACTCTTAAGTGGCGGAATGGCGATAATGTACTTTGTAACCTACTTCGCCTATTCGCTTTATGGACTGATACCGCAGACCAGTGCCTTTGCTTTGATGGTTATCTTTACGATTTTCACCGTTGCAGCGTCGGTGGCATATAACCGTCAGGTAGTCGCTCATATCGGATTGGTCGGGGCGTACGGCGTGCCATTTCTTCTGAGCAGCGATTCTGGCAACTACGTCGTGTTGTTTTCGTACATGACTCTGATCAATCTTGGAATTCTTGCAGTTTCTGTCAGGAAAAATTGGACGCTGCTGTTCTACACTTCCTTCGGATTTACTTGGCTAATATTCTTCGGATGGTTCGGTTCCAGGTATTCGGAAAGCACCGACGTTTATCCGACGCTATTATTCGTAGCAGTTTTCTTCGCCATCTTTTTTGCAGTTTCGATAGTCCAGCGTTCGTTCGAGGAAGAGCGTAAAATTGCGGATCTTGTGCCACCGATGCTTACAGGTTTTGTATACTACGTTGCCTGTTTGTGCTTAGTCGAACGCGGCTTGGCTACGCAAGAGACGTGGGTCTTCCTCAGCTTAATGACCATTGTTACAGCGGCTATCCTAGTCGCTTCCTTCAAGTATTTTGGGCGACCTCCTGTCTATCTGTCATTTATACTTACGTGGATGGTGTTCGCCGTTTGGTATGGCGAACGACATGTTCAAGCTGAGAACGAGCTGGTTGCACCAGTGTTTGTATTGCTCATCTTTCTTTTGTTTTACGGAACGGTATTGGGTCACCGCCTGATAACGAAAGAACTAACATTGATCGAAAATGCCGGCCTTATATTGACCAATTCTTTCGTATTTTACGGGTTGGGTTATTCGATACTTGCAAGAAACGGCCTTGAATCATTCCAAGGGCTTTTCACATTCGCGAATGCCGGAATTCATTTTGGCGTTTGGGCTTTAGTGTCAAAATTCCGCCGCGAGGCCCAAGACGTTCTCCATATCGCTTCGATACTTATTCTTACGTTCCTGACAATTACGGTACCTGTTCAGTTTGACGGAAACATCGTAACGATGATCTGGGCCGTCGAAGGAGCTCTCCTGTTTTGGTACGGACGTAGGATCGCTGTCCATATTTTTGAGTTCATGGCCTATCCGGTGCTTTGCTTATCGGTCGCGAGTATGTTCTTCGATTGGCTGACGACTTATGCCGGGAAGACCTTGGAAGTCAGCAATGCGAACCCGATACCGCTTGCGAACGGAGATCTGGTTACTGCGATGGTGCTGGTCGCTGCATTCGGTTTTGTCTATTTTATTAACAGCATTGAGGATTTTGTCGCGGCGATTCCAAAGGACCTAATAAGGCCTTTCGGAATCGCGATAGCCGTGATCGGTACCTTCATTTTTTACAACGCATTTCGGATCGAGATCGCGAATTACTATCATTTAGCAGCCGTAAGTTTAAATAGTTCCGGGGTAGGGTTTCGAGATCGGGCGTACGAGGATCTAGAAGTATTCAACTTGATCTGGCAGTTGATTTACACGATGGCGTTTGCGGTTGGTATGGCCGCCGTAAATCTTACCAAGCTAAGATCGAAACTGGTCGCTGCCTCGAATTGTATTCTTGGTGTCGGGATCTTGTTCGTTTTTTTAACTGCGGGAATGTTCGGCTTTCATGAACTTCGCGAAAGCTATCTGCAGATTGAACTAGGTGATCCGTTTAAGATCCTGATCCGGTATATCAGTTATGTGTTCGCGGCCGGTTTGATCTATGCTTTCCATCCTTACCGCCGTTCGGGCCTGTTCTCAAAAGAATTGCCTGATGAAATCCAGCGAATTGGTTTGGAGTTGATCACGACAATAGTCATTTTTATCGTATCGAGCTGTGAATTACTAAATCTGATGGCTCAATTTCAGATAGCGGACGCAGGAAAACTTGGACTTTCGATATTGTGGGGCGTGTTCGCTGTTTGTTTGATCGCATACGGTATCGCACAAAACCGTAAACATATGCGGATCGCAGCGATCAGTCTGCTGGCCGCTACACTCTTAAAACTCTTTTTCTATGACGCTGAAGACCTTGATACAATTCCGAAGACCATTTTATTTGTTACAGTCGGCTTGACCTTGCTTGTCGCCTCGTTTCTTTACAATAAGTACAAGCACCTTATCTTTATAGACGAGACGGAAAGGACAGAAGATTCAGAGCGACGATAGTGGAAAAAATTGGATTAGGCGATCTGAGTTACGACGATCGCGGGAGAAAATATGAAAAGAAATAGTACTTACTTATTGGCTTTTTTTGTGTGTTTCTACTTTTCGGCAATATCGCTGCGCAGAACTCCGAACCGGCTCCGAAGAAGGAGTATAACGAAGCTCTCGCAAAAAAGCTTGGCGCAGATGATTATGGAATGAAGAGCTATGTCTTTTGCATTCTAAAGACCGGGCCTAAAGATTCTGAGATCAAGGATGCAAAGCAGCGAAGTGAGATCTTTGCCGGCCATATGGCGAATATGAAACGGCTTGGAGACGAGGGCAAGCTTGCGCTTGCTGGACCATTTGGCAAGAACGATCGCGCTTACCGCGGTATTTTTATTTTCAACGTTAAGACGGTCGAGGAAGCTCAGAAGTTGGTCGAGACCGATCCGGTAATCTCGTCCGGAATGATGGTCGCCGAAATGACGCCGTGGTATGGTTCGGCTGCGGTCCTTCTCGTCAACGACGGTCATAAAAAGCTAGCCAAGAAAGATTTTTAATGCAGCGAGCCGATCTTATTGTTTACAACGTTGGCCAACTCGTAACCTGCGCTTCGCCCAAGGGACCGAAGCGGGGTGACGCAATGCGTGATGTCGGTATCATTGGAAATGGTGCGGTCGCAATAAACGATGGTAAATTTGCGGCGGTGGGTACATCGGACGAGATCCTAGCAGCTCATTCGACGGATAATATGATCGACGCGGGCGGACGTGTGGTCACGCCAGGATTCGTTGATCCGCACACGCACATCGTTTACGCGGGCGAGCGGTTGAATGAATTCGAACTTAAGATCAAAGGTGCCGAATATCTTGATATTCTTGCCGCAGGCGGTGGAATTATTTCAACCGTCAAAAGTACGCGAGCTGCGACTGAAGAAAAGTTGATCGAATCAGCGTTGAAGCGGTTGGACAAGATGCTGGCCTGCGGAACGGTCGCTTGCGAAATCAAGACCGGCTACGGTCTTGATACCGAAACAGAATTGAAGATGTTACGTGTCATCCTTGAGCTCGTCAAGCGGCACTCGATCAATATTGTTCCCACCTTCCTCGCAGCACATACGATCCCGCCGGAGTTCAAGGACGATCCGGACGGATATGTCGATCTGATATGCGATGAAATGCTTCCGGCGGCTGCGATGTTCTATCGTGAAACTTTTCGGGAGGAGAACGATATCGGTCTTTTCGATTCTGAGTTTCTCGACTGTGCCACGCCATTTTTGGAGGAACCGTTTGAGCTACCGAAGATGAAAATGTTCGCGGATGTGTTTACCGAGCGAAATTCGTTCGACCTCGACCAAATGCGTAGGTTGCTCGAAACAGCGAAATCGCTCGGATTCGGCATCAAAGCCCACGTAGATCAATTTACGAATCTTGGCGGATCGAAGTTGGGAATTGAATTAGGCGCCGCGTCGATCGATCATCTGGATGCTATTTCTGACGAAGAGATCGCACTACTAGCGGAAAGCGAAACGATCGGAATTGTGATCCCGACCGAGAATTTCAACGCAGGCAAAACGCAATTCGCACCGGCTCGGAAACTGATCAATGCCGGATGTGCCGTCGCACTTTCGACCGACTATAATCCCGGTTCGGCTCCTTGCCCATCAATGCCAATGGCAATGGCGATAGCATGCCGTTATCAAAAGCTTTTGCCTTCCGAGGCGTTAAATGCATCGACCATTAATGCAGCGTATTCGATCGGATTGGGCGAAACGCACGGTTCGATCGAGGCGGGGAAGAACGCTGATCTTTTGATATTCGATTCGACCGATTTTCGACAGATCGCATATGAGTTCGGTGGTAATCTTGTGACAGAGATCATCAAATCCGGGCGGCATATTACTGGAAGCTCGAAACTCAAAGCTGGAAACTGGAACTAAAACATTGAACTCAATTAAGGAAATATTAATCGACGGCGAAGGCCTAACATTTGAGCAGGTGCTGGCTGTAGCGTACGGCAAGCCGGGTGAGCCGCGTGTTGTTTTGGATGACAACGCGAAGGCGAACGTGAACCGTGCTTCGGCGGCGGTGGATACGTTGCTTGAGCGCGGTGAGATCGCTTACGGAATCACGACTGGGTTTGGAGCTTTCAAAGACAAGATAATCAGCCGCGAACAGGTCGAACAGCTTCAGCGGAATATTGTTTTGAGCCACGCCGTCGGTGTCGGCGACCCGTTCGATACGGCGACCGTCCGGGCGATAATGCTTATCCGTGCGAATACACTCGCACGCGGGTTTTCGGGTATAAGGATCGAAACACTCGAACTAATGCTCGAATGTTTGAACCGCGGCGTTCATCCGATAATTCCTGAAAAGGGAAGTCTCGGTGCAAGCGGAGATCTTGCGCCGCTTGCGCATTCAGCTTGTGTCTTGATCGGCGAAGGGAAAGCGGAATTCAACGACGAATTGCTCTCCGGAGCTGATGCTCTAACGAAGGCTGGTTTGTCCCCGGTCGTGCTGAAGGCGAAAGAAGGTTTGGCTCTGACGAACGGTACGACGATCATGACCGCGGTCGGTTTGCTTGAAACCGCGAAGGCGATCCGCTTATCAGATCTTGCAGATATCTCCGGGTGTCTTAGTCTGGAAGCTTTGCATGGAACTTTGCTCGCCTTTGACGAACGTATTCACGCGGTTCGGCCTCATCCACGACAGATCGACACGGCGAGAAACTTGCGAAACATTTTGAAAGACAGCGATTTCGTCCGCGAGTTTGATCCGACGAATGTGCAGGACGCGTACACGCTTCGCTGTATGCCTCAGGTTCACGGTGCGTGTCGGGACGCGGTCGCTTACGCGGAGTGGCTGCTGAAGATCGAGCTAAATTCGGTAACGGATAATCCGCTAATATTTCAAGACGATGATGGGAACATCGAAGTACTTTCCGGCGGAAATTTTCACGGAGAACCGCTTGCTTTGGCGTTTGATTATTTGACGATCGCGCTTGCTGAGCTTGGAAACATCTCCGAACGCCGCATCATGCGTTTGACGGACGAAGCGTCTAACGCGCACATTCTTCCTGCATTCTTAACAGAACACGGCGGGCTGAATTCGGGTTTCATGATCGTCCAATACACGGCCGCGGCCTTGTGCACAGAGAACAAAGTTCTGGCACACCCGGCGAGCGTTGATACCATCCCAAGTTCGGCGAATGTTGAGGACCACGTTTCGATGGGCGTTACGGCGGTTCTCAAATTACGTCAGGTCGTCAAGAATCTCAGCACGATACTCTCGCTCGAACTTTTCTGTGCAGCACAGGGAATTGATCTTCGAAAAAAGGTGATCGGAATGGACAAGAAGCTTGGCAGCGGCACCGCGGAGATCTATCAGGACATCAGAAACTCAGTGCCTTTCATCGAAAATGATGAATATATGAAAGGCCACATGGATTTAGTCCAAGAGATCGCCGACAGATTCATAAACCGACAGCATAGCTAGAAAGGGTAGTAAGATGCCGAACCATAAGAATTCCTTCTTCACACGTTTTGCGAAGCACATAGCGTCGATCGCGGGCCGGCCGATCACATTCGCTTTGGCGGTTTCTTTGGTGATCATTTGGGCAGTTTCCGGGCCGTTTTTTGAATTCAGCAACACATGGCAGTTGGTGATAAACACGTGCACAACGATCGTTACTGTCCTTATGGTATTTCTCATCCAAAACACGCAGAACCGCGATACCGAAGCGATACAAATAAAGCTTGACGAGCTGATCCGTTCGGTAAAAGGAACACGCGAAGAGGTGATGGATCTTGAGGAACTGGACGAAAAGGAACTTGATGCGATCCGCGACGAATATCTAAAGCTTGCGGAAGAGGCGCGGAAGGCTCTTGAATCGAAAAAAAGGGAAGTGATCGGTTAAAAAGGTTATGAAATTATCTTTTTGTATATTTTTATTATTGATCGGTTTTGTTGTGTCAGCGGTCGGTCAGACCGTTCCGGTAGATTTCAGAAAGGCTGCCGAGAAGAAACTGGCAAAGAACAAACACAAATTAGTTGATGTTTGTCCGGTCGATTCGAACATCGTCGCGAAGCGCGTTTTCAAAGATTATGGAGCGATGTTCATTGCTGTGGATTCGGTGAAGTATCCGTCGAAATGCGTTTTTTCGACCGAGGAAGAAGTTTCGAATTTCCAAAACACTGTAAAGGCTTCGACGAAAACGATCGGCGGTGTTTCGGTAACGCTGCAGGAAGCGGCGATGAAAGCGCTTGATTCGGCGATAGCTGATGCCGGGAAAGCAGGCTTGAAAATCACTCCGCGCGGAGCGTCCGCGTCGAAGCGTTCGTTTGCGGACACCGCACGCATTTGGAATTCGCGTTTCGAACCCGCACTAAAACATTGGATGGCCCGAGGCCGCATCACAGCCGCAGCGGCCGAATCCGCACGCCGAATGGACATCATCGATCAGGTCGCGCAGGTGATGCGTTGGGAAGAAGACCAGATCTGGTTCAGCACGCGCTTTAATTATTCGATATTTTCGTCGGTCGCGGCTCCCGGAACTTCGCAGCATCTTTCGATGATCGCTCTCGACGTCGCGGAATTTTCAAACTCGCGGGTTAAAGCAGTTCTCAACAAACACGGCTGGTATCAGACGATAATCGACGATCTGCCGCACTTCACATATCTTGGACGCGACGAAAAAGACCTGCCGAAATACGGCCTGATCGAATCGACCCGCGACGGCGTGAAATTCTGGATCCCGAATTTTGAACGATAGTTTTTTATCTAAGGTTTCCTATTCCACCATCGACGTGGATCACCTGACCTGTGATCCACTTGGTTTCATCGGACAATAGAAACGCAGCAACTGAAGCGGCATCCTGCGGAGTTCCAAATGCCTTGAGCGGATGCCTTTGTGCCGCGGCTTCGCGCTTTTCGGGTGAGTTTAGCAAACGTTCGGCGAGCGGCGTGTCGGTTAATGACGGAGCGACGCAGTTTACGCGGATCGCCGGGGCAAATTCAGCGGCAAGCGAGCGAGTTAGGCCCTCGACGGCTCCCTTTGCCGCGGCGATCGATGCGTGAAAACCCATTCCTGTTTGGACCGCGACTGTCGAAAAAAGCACGATCGATGCTCTCTCCGCGGCCTTTAATGCGGGCAAGTATTTCTGAATCGAGCGAACGGCTCCAAACAGGTTAACGCGAAGGTCTGATTCAAAATCATCTACAGACAACCTGTTGAACGGTCGCAGATTTATCGATCCGGGACAATACGCGAGGCCGTTGATCGGCCCTTCTATCTCGGGCAATTCATCTGTCGTTGCGTCGCAAAGAAATTCGGTTACGTCGATTCCATGCCCTTCGTCCATTCCCGTTCTCGAGATCGAAACGACATCGCCGCTTTTTCCGATCGCTCGAACCAGTTCCAAGCCAATACCTTTGCTTCCACCGACTATTACATACTTTTTGATCATTGAGGTAGAAGTTCGTGGATCTTCAACGGGTAGATTTAAAAAGGAAAAGGACGCCGGCAAAACAGCGTCCTTTCCAAAAATTTTGGTACACCCGGCATGATTCGAACATGCGACCCTCTGATTCGAAGTCAGATACTCTATCCAGCTGAGCTACGGGTGCCCGTATGAGAAAGTTTAAGGTTCGGCCGACGCTTTTGCAAATATCACCTACTCAATGATAGAAATAAAAAACTAACGAGGTAAATAATGCGAAAAAGCACTCTCGCCGTTTTGGCTTACTTAGTGATCTTTCCTGTCGTTTATTTTCTGCCGGCATTAGCTGAATTCTTTGGCTTTCCAAACGCTCCGCAGTTTTCGGTCGTTACAAGCGGTCTTGCGTCATTTCTGGTCGCCGGGTTACTTTCGACGGTTCTCACGCCTTTCAATAAGCGTATCTTAGAGTGGCGAAAAACGAATGGAAGAGATATTGAAGCCGAGGAACGCTTCGAAACCTCATCAGGCATGATTCGTTTGACTCCGAATGATGAAGATAAGAACTGAAGGCTGCTCTTAAGGTTTTAACACGCATAATTAACCGCTTAGAACGGCGGGTTAAGTGTTTTCGGGGGCTTCCTTTCAGTTCACACGCAGATATTATCTGTTCACAAGCCAATATTTTGTGTTCACAAGCAGATATTTTGTGTTCACAAGAAGATATTTTCTGTTTAGTAGGCATACTTTTCCGATATTTTGTTAGGAACGGCTTGTTTGTTATATTTCAGAGCATGAAATTGTCTTACCTTCGCTTTTTCCTGATCCCGATAGTTCTTTGTTTTTCTGCCACCGGACTTTCGCAAGCGACACAAACAAAGAGTTCGCTGTCCTTGGCCGGTTTACAAGCAGACGTGACGGTGCGTCGTGATGCGCGGTCGATCCCGTATATCGAAGCGAAAAACGATGCCGATCTGATGTTCGTTCAGGGCTATGAGACGGCACGCGACCGGCTTTGGCAGATGGACCTGCTACGGCGTGTTGCACGCGGCGAAACTGCCGAGATATTTGGGCGAACGACGCTCGAAGAAGATAAGCGTTGGCGTCGGTTCGGCTTTGCGGGTATTGCGGAAGAAAGCTTGCAATATCTTGAACCGGAATTAAAAGCGGCGCTCGAAAATTATGCTCGCGGCGTGAATGCGTATATCGCGTCGCTTGATGCAAAGCAGCTCCCGGTGGAATTTCAGATACTTCAATACAAGCCCCGCGATTGGACGCCTGCGGACACGATCGTGATCGGAAAGATACTCGCCGAGGCACTTTCAAGCACGTATGCCGGCGACCTGACGCGAGAATCGCTGAAGGATTTCGATCCGGTTAAGCTCGCGGACCTGAACAACAAGGTCACGCCGTATGATGTGATCCTCTTCGGCAAAGACGCGAAGGCGGCGACGGCATCTGCCACTGAGAACACAGAGAGCACGGAGAAGAGTTTATTGGCTGATTCATCTACTCAATCGTTCTTTAATAGCTCTGTGGGCTCTGTGCTCTCTGCGACGGAAAACGATCTCGCGATTCGCAGACGTTCTTTGGAACGAATCGGGTTCTACGCCGAAGAACTCGCGGCGAGCAATAATTGGGTCGTTTCGGGAAAACGAACCGCAGACGGAAAGCCAATACTCGCGAACGATCCGCATCTTCTTCCCGCCGCTCCGGGAATTTGGTATCTTACGCATCTTTCGACGCCGACAATGCGCGTCTCCGGCGTAACGTTTCCGGGCGTTCCGGGGATCGTGCTTGGCCACAACGAACACATCGCGTGGGGAGCAACGAACGTCGGGCCGGATGTGCAGGATGTTTTCATCGAGAACCTCAACACACGCGGTCAATATGAGACGCCGGATGGCTGGAAGCCGCTGATGTTTCGAAATGAGGAGATAAAGGTCCGAAAGAATCCGCTGTCGCCGGAAACAACGACCGATTACTTTACGGTGCCGATGACACGCAATGGGCCGTTGATCATCGATAACAAGGATAGTGCTATTTCGCTCAAATGGACCGCATTCGATCCGAAGAATCTCGACTTCAACGCATTCTATTCGTTGAATCGCGCAAAGAATTGGGAGGAGTTTAAGAAGGCTCTGAGCAGTTACGGCGGGGCGATGCAGAATTTTGTTTACGCCGATACAAAGGGAAACATCGGCTGGTACGCTGCGGGAAAAGTTCCGGTTCGTAGAAAGGGTGACGGCTCGCTGCCGTATAGCGGCGCGACGAATGACGGCGATTGGATCGGTTTCGTCCCGTTCAATGAACTGCCAAATCTCTACAATCCGCCGTCCGGTTTTATTATGACGGCGAATCAACGGATCGCGGAAACTGACTATAAACATCAACAGATAATTCGTGATTTTGCCTCGCCGTGGCGTGCCCGAAGGCTGTTTGATCTGCTTTCTGCCGACTCAAAGGCAACGATGGATTCGACAATGTCCGCCATGATGGACGTGCAGAACATTCCATTGAAGATGCTGGCCGACGAGATCGTTAAACAAAAAGCGGCGACCGATGAAAATCTGAAACTGATCGCGGATTGGGACGGGAAAATGACGCCGGATTCGAGGGCGGCGTTGCTGGTGAACGAGATCAGAATGTGTGCTGCCAATAAGCTCGCCGAGGCAAACAAGCCGGTTCCCGCCGGAATGATTCGCGAACGAATTCTATTTTGGGCTGTTTCAGAGCAGTTATCGAGATGGCTGCCCAGCGGCTTTGCGAATTATGCCGAATTGATGCGTTCCTGCAACGACAGTAGCTCGGCTGCGTTTACTACGCGTTATGGTGCAGACCAAACGAAATGGGTTTGGGCAAGAATGTCGGCCGCAAGATTTCCGCATCCGCTCGCGGTCGCTCCCCTGATCGGCGGGCAATTTGCAACGCCGAATACGCCGATCCCGGGAAGCGGTCAAACACCGAATGTCGCGTCATTTGTTTCGATGCGGCACATTGCAAGCCCCGGAAATTGGGACGCGACACGACATGTCATCCCGCTTGGGCAGAGCGGAGACCCCAAATCGCCGCACTTTAAAGATCAATTCGAATCGTGGCGAGCTGGAACACCTGCAGTTTTTCCCTTTTCAAAGGAAGCTGTCGAGAAAGCTGCGGTTTCCGTTACGAATTACGCAAAGCCGTAAGTTTTGCAAGAAGATCTTCCAGAATTATCACCGCGGCTTCGCTATCGACGAGGTCGCGGCTTTCTTTTGTGTCAATACCTTGCATCCAAAGACGGCCTTTTGCTTCGTAGCTGGTCGCACGTTCATCTTGCAGAAAAACAGGAGTTTCTATCGAAAGACGAAGTTTTCGGGCGATGCTTCGAGCTTCCGCAGACATCACACTTTCCGAGCCATCAGATTCAAGCGGCAAACCAATGACCAAGGCGACGGCATCATATTCGCGAACAATGGCTTTGATATTCAGAAGCAGTTTCTTCCATGATGTGCGATCGATCCGTCCTATTGGCCGAACGATAGTCTGCAGCTCATCAGAAACGGCGAGACCTACACGTTTCGTGCCCGGATCGAGCGCAACTATGCGGCCTGCGGCCGGAAGCCGGGAAAGCTCTGTAAATTCAGGAGCATTAGTTGTATCTAATTGTTGCGCCAAGTATTTTGATGTCGGATAATTTTGAAATCGGGGAAATGCAACCGAAATGCGTCTCCGCCCGTATCATCTGAGAGGTAATTATATGTCATTTCGCGGAAAGATGTGGACGCTGCTGATCTCGTCGGCTGTCGCTATCTATGTAATGGTTGGCGGTCTGCCGTTTGTCGGCAGTTTGCTGCAGACGCAAGCACAGCAACCGGTAAACGATGCCAACGCTCAGCTACGCTTGGTCGAACGCGTCCTGCAGCACATCAAGGATGATTACGTTGACGAACCGGATATGAATAAGGTCCGCTTTGGTGCATTGCGTGGCTTGGTTGGTGGGCTCGATCCGTATTCTTCATATCTTACCGCTGATCAGGTTAAGGCATACAACGGCGGAAATACTAATGGAAGAGTCGGAATAGGCGCGGAATTTTCCCAGGTCTCCTTATATCTTTATGTCGTTTCGGTCCTCAAGGATTCAAACGCCGATAACGCCGGTTTGAAGGCCGGTGATGTCATTGAATACATCGAAAGCAAGGCTACCCGCGATATTTCTTTGTATGACGCAAAGCAATTGATCATGGGTGAGCCGGGAAGCGTCGTGAATCTTCGCGTTCTACGGGCGGGAGCTCGGCCTCAAATACTGAAAGTTACACGCGGGATCACAAAAGCTCCGGCACCGGAAATGAAAATGGAAGCTGGCCGCACCGCAGTAATAAAGGTGCATTCTCTCGCGGTCGGTGCGGTTGACCAGGTCAAGACCCAACTACAGAATCTTTCCAAACAGGGTGTAAATAAGATCGTGGTCGACCTCCGCGGTGTTACTGACGGGAAGATCGAAGACGGCGTCGCGATGGCAAATCTTTTTATCGGTGATGGCGAGCTAGCCAAGATCAACGGAAAGGAAGGAACGGTCATCAAGTCATTTGCTGCTGTGAAAGACAAGGCAGTTTATAGCGGAAAGGTAAACCTTGTTATAGATTTCAGCACTGCTGGAGCCGCGGAGATCGTTGCTGCCGCCTTTGCTGAACGACAGCGTGGCGAGGTCGTCGGGGAACGAAGCTTTGGTGCCGGCACTGAACAGCGTTTGTTTACTTTGAGAAGCGGCGACGGTCTTCTGCTAACGACGGCCAAATGGGCTTCGCCACAGGGCGTTCCTTTTCTAGGTGAAGACAGAAATGCGATGGGCGTAAAGCCAACGGTCGAGGTCAAACGGCCTGACACGCCTGAGCCCGCCGCTGTCGAAGAGCTTATCGATCAGCAGGAAGAGGAAGAAGGCCCGCCTGCACCCGGAATGCCGCAGCCGCGTCCGTCCGAAACGCCAAAGCCTCCGGCGGACGATGTTCAATTGAAAAAGGCGGTTGAACTTCTGCAGGAAAAGGCAGCCGCAAAGGCTGCGTAGCCCCGTTATTCGATTAATTTATATATGAAGTGCCGGGCTAAATGTCCGGCATTTCTTTTGTCTTGTTGGAGATAAGATTCGCTGTTAGAATCAGCGTTACGTGCAAGTTGATAGATCCTGGAAAATTCGGCGTTTACGAGAAAGCGATCTGGCCGAATGGCTCCGATTGCGAATGCTGCTTTGGGACGAGACCGAAGAAGACGACCATCGTGATGAGATGGTCGATATAATTGAACATCCTGATTCACAGTGCGTTATCGTTGCTGAGCACGCCAACGGAAATTTGATCGGATTTCTCGAGGTAAGTATTCGTCCGTTTGTCGAGGATTGCGAATCAGATAATGTCGGCTATCTTGAAGGCTGGTTCGTTCAAGAGGAACATCGCAGAACCGGGATAGGGAATGGGTTAGTTGCCGCCGCAGAAATGTGGGCTCGCGACCGTGGATGCACGGAAATGGCGTCCGATGCTGAGGTTGGAAATGAACTTAGCATAAAAGCACATTCGTCATTGGGTTACAGGGAAACTTCAAGGCTTGTTCATTTCAAAAAGGATCTTGATTAGGCGTCAATAGGAATGAGTTTTATTCACTTAAGCATAGCGGTATTAGTCTTTGGCGTTCTCGGAGTTTGCGCTCAATCTACAGAGCAGCAGTTTCCGACGCCTGTATTTGCAAACCAGATCTCAGGCGAGATTAAGGCTCGGGCTCTTGGCGATAACCGTCAGACAACCTATTTTTATACGTTCAACGGTGGTCAGGGCGATCTCTTTCTGAATTTGGTCACAAATAATTTGAACGCGGACATAGATGTTTTTGTTGAACAAGGTCTGCGGCCGCTTACAAAGATAGCCGTATATGCGGATCGAGGTGAAACCGAGACCGGTCGGGTGATCTATCTCAGAAAACAAGAGAAATTGCTGCTTAGAATACAAGGGCGCACGCCGAACGATGAACCTGGACGCTATCAGATCAAGTTTGCAGGAGGATTCATTGCCGCTGGAAGCGATGTTGTAATTCCACCGGAGCCCCCTCGGGTCGTGGTAAGGGTCGATGATCCCATCGTCGCTGACCGTGACGAGGATGAAGACAAAGATAAGGATGTAGCGTCGCAAGATAAAGTCCGGTCTGAGCCGGTTCCGTCTAAGAAAAGTGCCGAGAGCATTGCTCCGCCGGTGACCACACGCCCGCGACCGGAACCAAAGGCAAACCCGATGGCCAATTTCAACTTGATAGTATTATTTACTGACGGTTCGCGGATGGAACGGCCGATGACAGAGGTCGTCCGTTTTCAGGTGAATAATGGCATGTTAACCATCGTGAACAAAGGCGGCGGCACTTCACGATATTCAATGGCCGATGTTGTTAAAGTTTCGATCGAGTGATCATCGAGCCGGAGCCTCGATGTTCTGCCTTAACCTGCCGATCAATGGACTTACCGCATTAATTGTTTCTAGCTCAGCAAGTTTTTTTCGGGCCGTTTCGGCATCTCCTTTCCGCAAATAAGCTATCCCCAAGTAATAAATAGCCGGTTCGCTCTTCGGGTCGATCTCGAGCGCCGAATTGAATTCACGGATCGCTCGGTCGTGATCCGGAGCGTTTCTCTCAACAAATGTTGCCCCGAGATCAATTCGAGCATTAACATTCTTTTCGTCAAGTTTAACTGTTTTGGAATAATAGCCCTCGGCCTCTTCGAATCGTTTCGCGTCGAAAAGAGCGTTTGCCAAAACAAGGTTTGCTTCGAGGCTTTCGGGTTGAAGAAGGACACCTCGTTTATAGAAATCTATCGCCTGCTCAAACCGTCCGATCTGGGCATACATATCACCCGTCTGCATCTGCGCCGCGAAGTTTTGTGGCTCTTCGTTAGCTTTCTTCAGAAGTTCATCCACCGCACCAGCAGTGATCTGCGTAGGTACGGATTCGCTATTCGAGGAGGCTTGGGTTGCAGATAGGGATTCATGTCCGCGATTAAGGCTGTTCGCGCCAAAGAATCCGATCGCCAAGCCAGCGACAAGACATATAACGCCAATGAAAACCTCACGCTTCATATTGCTATGCGTAACTATGGAGACCCGGCAGCAAGTAGCTGACTCCCAGATATGTAAAGATCACAAGCAAGAATCCGAGTATCGCAAAGTAGGCTGAACTCCGGCCTGTCCAGCCTCTTGAAATACGAGTATGAAGAAACGCTGCGTAGGTTAACCATGCGACGAGCGCCCCGGTTTCCTTTGAATCGAAGCCCCAGGGGCGGCCCCAAGATTCGTTTGCCCATATCGCACCGGTTATCAAAAGCATCGCCAACCCCGCAAAAGCAAGGCACGCGGTCTTATACATCAGGTCATCAAGTGCGTTCAAAGTCGGTAAACGTTCGATCAGTCGTTCGGTGCGGAAAGCAAATAGGATCACAAAAAATGTACCGGCGAGAGCTGTTATAAGACCTGTAAGTTCGACCGGATTTGTTCTGGTGCTCAAATACAGTTTGTCCCCGTTTGCTTGGAAATAGGCTCGGCCCATTTGTTCAAACTGTATCGGGGTGATTGCTGAAAATTCTTTTGCGGATAGATTTTGTTTTTCTGCCAATGCCTTTCCGGCAACCAGATATTGTCCAGGTTCTGACGTTAACTGGTCTTGCAATTGTGTTTTTACATCGTTCGCCGATCTGATACCGCTAACGAGCATTGCCACTGCGATGATCTGTGCGATCAAGCTCAGCTTCAATATGCCGTGACCGATCTTTTTTGCGATCTCGTCACCGCGACTTAAATACCACGAAAAGAAGACTATCACGCCGATCAACAACACTGCCGAGACGACTAACACTGGACCTACATAAGGGATTTCAAGCCTGAACGGAGACGAAATTGGTTTTGCACCCGGAGTGTTCGGCAAAAAAAGCCCCGAACGATATACGAATTCCGTTAATACCGAGAATTTGCTGATCGTAGCGATGACCGCGATCCCAAAAACGCTTGACCATATCGCCATCGATTCAACTTTCACACGGTCTTTTAGTAAATAGATCACAGCGATAGCAAAACACACCAGTGCAACACCATAGCTCAGTGATGCGACCCCGACATGTATCGGTCGCCAATAAGAGTCAAGCACTGGCGGAAGATCGATAAACTCGTTTCCGATAAAACGGGCAAGAGTAAGGATCAGTGCCGCAAGCGGCAGCGTGAACGCACTTAGAACCTGTACGCTCTTCTTTCGGGCAAGTAAAAGTGTCGCAATACCGGCTCCAAAAGCGAATGCGATGCTGTAGTCATATAAGTTTGCGAGCGGGATATATCTGAAGATCCAAGGCGTCTCTTCAGATCCTCCGGCACGAAGCATCGCGATCTCTCGGTCATAACCGGCAACCCATCTGACCAGCCAGCTCGAAAGATTGAAAAATACCCCTAAAGCCGCGCCCCAAAGACCGATCTTTTGGGCCATTTCAGACGGCGCATATAAGTTTGTTAGCTGAAATAATGCGGCCAGAATATAGCACGCTAAAGCGATCATCATTAAAGACCCGTCGGTCATAAATCTATCGCCCAATTGGATTCGCCCCACCAACATTAGCAAGGCCCCGACTATCGAAAGGATAGCCGGTGTGTAGGATCCAATGCCGTTTCCGTTAAATTCTTTTTCGTAGATCTCGGTCGCCATAATTCTAAATCCCCAAGCACTCTATGAATTGTCTTCGATCCGTTGGACTATTTTGTTAAATCGCTGCTCTAACCCATCATGATTTCTGTTTGCGTCGCCGCCCAATAGAATTCTATATTCACCTTCACCCTTCGGCTCGATATTCGCCCAAACCCGTTGATGAGATGTAAAGAAAACGAAACACAAGGCAAAGATCAATCCAAACCCGCCAAAATACCATGCAATGAAAGCTCCGCTGTATGGATCATATTTTATTGAAAGAACGTGTGCGAATGGAACCTTTTCGAAGCCGCTGATACGCCACAAATATCCTGCTTTCGGAGCACCTACGGGAATATTGTCTGCCTTTCCTGATTCGAACGCGAATACACGAGTGCGTTCGCCGCCGGGCGGTGTCACGCTTAATACAGCGGCAGGATTGTTGTATTCGCCTGAACGAGTGTCTGGCCGTCCTTCCGCATTAAATGTAAAGTCCGGCAGAAATTCATCATACTCAACGAAAGTTCCATCCGGAAGCGTTGCATTTCCCAACCGAGGTATCGTTACCTTTTGGGTTTCACCGGTTGTTTCAGAACGTACATCCAGGTCAATCGATCTTGCACTTCCCATTCGTGATGCCTCGGCCTGAAAGAATCGAAAGCCGCGGTAACTGAAGGGATTGTTCATCGACACATCGGCGATCGTTTGTCCGTATTCCGGATCGTCTATTTGCAGACGCGTCCGCCAATCAAGCGTATTCGCAACGCCTATATTTCCACGCGGATCGATCAGCTTTTGTTGAATGTCCACACACGCAACGTTAAACGGCAGCTGAACGTCATATTTCTGCCGCTCATCGAGATCGATCTGGATCATCTGGATCTTGTCCGAAGAATCACCAGGGATCATCTGAACGTCGGCGTCGAAACCCGTAATATTGGCAACAAAATGCCCCAGAAATAACGTCAACAGGCAAACATGGACAATATATGCACCAATACGGTTCCATCGGCCGCGTTCACCAAAAACTGTTACGGTTTTCCTATTTCTCTGTCTAGAAAAATCTTTTGATCCATCAGCGTTCACAGGATATTCACGGTGATCGATCTCAGTCGTGGTTGACGATAATTTGCTGGCCCGAAACGCCTTGTCGGCCAACTTCGCTGCGGTGTCAAGGGAATCTGCCTTGATCGAATACTCGCGCGTTTGCCTCAGACCTTTGAGCCAAGAGTCGGTAGCCGAAGTTTTTGGTTTTACAATATAGGACCATGCCGAAGGGAAACGGTCGATCGATGCAAGTACCAAATTTAGCGAAAGTATCAGGAGGATCGAATTGAAATACCAAGTATGGTAAATATCAAACAACCCCAAAGCGGAATATACCGTTCTTTCAGCAGGGGTGAGAGAGGCGAAGTAAGTATCGAAACCGTTAACGTTCTGCTGAATGATCAGCATCCCGATCATCGATAGCACGACCAAAATGCAAAGAAGCGACACACCGAATCGAACAGAGCTGATAAAGCGCATAAATCGATCGACGAAACCAAGAGAGCCTTTGGTTTCGCGACGCGTTCCTTCGATCGTTTGTTCTGATGCGACCATTCGACTATATCTGTAAGGATATATTACCGATTCTTTCCTGTCACTTTGTTCAAGATTAGAAGAACTTCTCACGAAAAGTAGAGTGCTCATCCGGCAGCAACTTTAATTCTAGCCGATTCACGGTTATGCTAATTGTCTGAGGTATTTGGGTAGAACCAAAATGATAGAAACTGCCGCCAAACAGATCAGTCCTGTCCGCACGAGTACTATACGAGAACGGATCCAGGCCTTTGTTGAGCTAACAAAACCGCGAATTGCGGTGATGCTGGTCTTGACGTCGGCGGCAGGGTTTTATTTAGGAACTCGTGGAGCTTTCCAGACGATATTGTTCTTTAATGGAATGATCGGAATAGCCTTGCTCGCTTTTGGAGTCGCGACGTTAAACCAATGGGTCGAGCGAAGGACCGACAGCCTAATGGCACGAACCGCGACACGCCCGCTTCCGTCAGGCCGTTTAGCATCCGTAGAGGCCTTAATCTTCGGTCTGATCCTATGTCTCATCGCAGAGGCGTTTCTTTTTGTTCTGGTAAACCCGATCACAGCGATACTTGGTTTGGTCGTGATCGTTGGCTACGTTCTGTTGTATACGCCGTTGAAACGCGTCACATCAGCATCAACGGCGATCGGCGCGATACCGGGTGCGATGCCGCCGCTTATGGGTTGGACAGCAGCTGCGAATGAGATCACATTAGGTGCATGGTCCCTATTCGCCGTGCTTGCGATCTGGCAATTCCCCCATTTTTTGGCCATTGCGGTCATGTATAAGGAAGAATATGAAAGGGCGGGAATTAAAATGCTGCCCGTTGTAGATAAGTCTGGTAGAGCTACGTCTTTTCAGATTGTAATGTTCAGTTTTCTTTTGTTGCCGGTGAGCCTCGCTCCGTTCTTTTTGGGGATCGGAGGGGTTTATTTCTTGGCTGCTGCAATAATCCTGGGCATTTGGTTCTTTGTTGAGAGCGTTATCGCGGCGAGGCAATATACCCCGGAGCGGTCGCGGCGGCTTTTGATGGTTTCGGTGATCTATTTGCCGCTTTATTTTCTTGCGCTTACGTTAAATCATTGACCGTATGAAAGTAGGGCTGATCGATGAGATTCCTGAAGAAACGGTTGCCGAACGGAAGCGGCGGCTGAGGGCGGGATCGAATCCGCCTTCGAACAACGGTGGTGGCGGACCGGATGATGGCGGTGACGACCCGCGCGGAAAACAGCCCGCAGCTAAACAGTTTGATGATGAAGAAGACGACAACCGCGTGCCCGACAAGGCGAAGGTGGTCACATGGTTCTTGCTGCTTGTCGTTTTAATGACGTTCGGCGGGCTGATCGGAGCGTACATCGTAA
The DNA here is from genome assembly GCA_041751035.1 of Pyrinomonadaceae bacterium. Taxonomy (GTDB): domain Bacteria; phylum Acidobacteriota; class Blastocatellia; order Pyrinomonadales; family Pyrinomonadaceae; genus OLB17. Next base: position 22,323 of record JBGSYH010000023.1, read on the forward strand.
TTTCGACGAACAATGTGCTTGAGTGGCGTCCGTTCGAACTGCCGCTTCCGATCTGGGTCAGCACCGCGTTGATCCTAATAAGCAGCTTCGTTTATCACGTTGCTCAAAGGGCCATCGAAGCCAACAATCAGAAAAGATCGCAGCAATTCCTGATCGGCACAACTGTGCTCGGGGCGGCGTTCATTTCCTCGCAACTGCTTGCGTGGATGGCACTTGTGAATCAAGGCCTGTATATGTCAGGGAATCCTTACGCCGGCTTTTTCTATATAATGACAGGCGTTCATGCGGCACACGTCGCCGGGGGCATTGTCGCACTGGGGGCGATATTGCTTCGTGCCTGGACGCCCACAGAATATGGCCCGGAGCTCGAATATCGGCGAAATCTGGCGCGGTCGGTCGGTTGGTACTGGCATTTTATGGGCGTGCTATGGCTAGTGCTTTTCGTTTTACTTGGTTTTTGGAAATAAGATGGAATATCTCGGCATTTTCCCCCATATAAACGCTGCATTAAATGCACTTAGCGGATGTTTCATCGTCGCCGGATTCTTGTTTATCCGGCGGAAAGAGATAGCAAAACACCGCTTCTGCATGCTTTCGGCGAGCATCGTATCGGCACTTTTTCTTGTATCTTATTTGTCGCATCATGCCTTGAGGACCTATTTTTTCGGGCTTGGGCCGACGCGGTTCACCGGCGAAGGCCTCGCACGGCCGATATATTTCACGATCCTGACCTCGCATACGATCCTCGCCGCGATCGTCGCCCCGTTTGTCCTAAGGACGCTATATCTTGGGCTTAAAGGGGTTTACGACCGCCATAAGCGTCTCGCAAGGCTCGTTTTTCCGGTCTGGCTCTATGTTTCGATAACCGGCGTGATCGTTTATCTGATGCTTTATCAGATTTATCCCGGCAGATGACCGAATTTTCTTGCTAAGAGCGAAATCGGCGTGATATCATCAAAGATGTTGAAAAGTTGATCACCGAAGATGCCCGATGGCGGGGATCGCGGGGGAACCAAAAGTTGAGCAAGCAATTGCAAGACAGGGGCGAAGCGTTAATGTTCAATAAACGCGGGGATAATCTTTCGTTCCTAGCCCGTCAGCTAACCTCGTAGGTGTCGCAAAGAAGTTACTGCAAGTTTGACCAAAAGTCGCGATTTTGTGTGTGCTTCGCGCTCTGCTTTTTCAACATTCAAGCAGACATCCGGTCTTCTCAAAGGGAAAGATCCCGCGGCACAATGTCGCGGGATTTTTCTTTTCAGGGAACAATCTGAACTTGATTGCCCGGTCCAAAAGCCTTTCAAAACGATCCAATTGTCGTTATCGCTCGCGGTTCTGGGCTTTGATCGCGATGAGCGGGACACGCGCGTTGGGGTCGAAGGTGACGCGGGCGGGTTTTTGTTCGACCGGGACGCGGATGGTCTGCTTGCGCTGAGTTATTTCGAGCACGGCTGTTTTGAACGCAGCCGCGAGCGGGTTGGGCGAGCCGTCCGCTTCGGAGCCGGCGGGCGGTGCGGTTAGAAATGCGACCTCGAGCGGAAGCCGAAATGCCTGCGGTGTAAGCCGGCCTTTTTGAGTTTGCGAAATGTCGAAGACCATTTCCTTTTTCGCTTCGTCGTATCGCTGAGTGATACTAAGCTTTGGATGCGAGGTGCCATAGACCCATTGTTCGAAGAACCAATCGAGCTTTTGCCCGGATGCCTCTTCCATCGCGCGGATCAGGTCCGGCGTTTCGGTGTTCCCAAACCGGTGACGCGTCAGATAAATATTTATCGCCTTCCAGAAGTTTTCATCGCCGACCTGTTCGCGGAGCATGTGGACGACCACGGAGCCTTTGCTGTAGGTGATCGCCGGGCGGTCGAAAAGCTTATCGACGTTTCCGGCGTTTAGATTAAAGAGCGCGAACGGGTTTCCTTTCGCGGCCTCGTCTGCCATAACTTCGTCGGCGTTAACAGCTATCTTTCGAATGTAATCGCTGCGGCCATAGAGCTTTTCGCGGACGGCGGCTTCCATAAATGTCGCGAAGCCTTCATTGAGCCAGAGCTCGGCCCAATTGTTCATCGTGACGTTGTTGCCGAACCAGGAATGTGCGATCTCGTGGGCGACGAGATCTTCGATGAGGCCCTGCAAGAACGGTGTTTGGGCGAGGAATATCTCGGTGTCAGCCATCGTCGTCGCGGTGACATTTTCCATTCCGCCGAACTGAAAATTGGCGACGATCGTCTGGTCGTATTTTCCGAACGGATAACCGATGCCGGTCAATTCTTCGTGAATGCGGAGCATATCGCGCGTTCGGCCATACGCTTTTTCGATCATGAATTCGGTGCCGGGATACATATAGATCCCGAGCGGAATGCCATTATATTCCTCATATTTCTCAGAATAAATGCCGACGACGAACGAGACGAGATATGTCGGGTGCGGCGTGCCCATTAGATGGTGCATGGTCTTTGTGCCGTCGTCGTGGACCTCGTAGCCGACGAGTTTGCCGTTGCCGATCACGGTCATATCTTTCGGAACACGAATGCGTGTTTCGGAGGTCGCCTTGTCGGAAGGGAAGTCGAACGAAGGGAACCAATGATGTGCCTCTTCGGGCTCGCCCTGTGTCCAGATCTGGTCCGAATGGCTGATGCCGTCCTTCTCGCTTTTGGCATCGACGAAGTAGATGCCTTTCTTTGGGGTGGCGGAATATTTGAACCGGATCTTTATCGATTCGTCTTTTTTGTATTCGCGGTCGAGCGTGACCGTGACCTTGCCGGGCGACGTTTTGTAAACGAGCTGTTCGGTTTTGCCCTCGAGCGTAACGCTTTCGAATTTAAGATCGCGAGCGTCGAGCACAGCGATGCGGAAACCATCGGCAAGCGGTTTTAGTTCAACGGTCGTGTCGCCAAAAACGGTGCGCTTTTTGTGGTCGAACGAAACGCTGATGGCGTAATGCTGGACGTCATAGGTCCGAGCGCGGTTGAAATCCGGGCGTTGGGCAAATGCAGACGCAAAGCAGGAGACTACGGTGAGCGCAAAAACGAGAAGTTTCATATAAGTTTTCAGATGCTGATAGGACGAAGATGTTTTACCACAGAGAACACAGAGAGCACAGAGTTTTTAAGTCGGTTTGCTTTGATCGAACGATACAGCAAAAAGGTCCGAAATTTTATTGCTAGGTCTAGCTCCTTAAAAATTAGCTCCGTGCACTCTGTGTTCTCTGTGGTTAGTTTCTGCTTACGGTTTGAGGTGTTTCTCAAACCAGCCGAGGACCTCTTTGTGCCAAAGCTCGGAGTTCTGCGGTTTTAGTATCCAATGGCCTTCGTCGGGGAAGATCACCAGCCGCGACGGAACTTTGCGCAATTGCAGAGCGGTGAAAAGCTGCAGGCTTTGGTCGACCGGCACGCGGTAATCCAGTTCGCCGTGTGTGACCAAGGTCGGTGTGTTGAAATTCTTTACGAATTTGTGGGGCGACCATTTGTCGTAAACTTCCGGATTCTCCCAGGGCATTCCTTTGAATTCCCAATTTACGAAAAAGATCTCTTCGGTGGCGGTCGCCATGCTTTCAAGGTTGTAAACGCCTGCGTGCGAAAAGAGGGCTTTGAATTTAAATCGCGGATCGTCATTGTGGCCGAGTATCCAATCGACCATATATCCGCCGTAGCTGGCACCTGCGCCGCCGATGCGTTCTTTGTCGACGTAAGGTCGTTTGATCATCTCGGCGATACCGTTCTTTAGATCGACGAAAACTTTGCCGCCCCAATCGCCGGTGATCTCGTTGACGAATTGCTGGCCGTAACCGGTCGAACCGCGTGGGTTCGGCATAAAGATCACATAGCCCGCGTTTGCCCATATCTGCGGATTCCAGCGTGTGCTCCAGGCGTCGTTCCAGGCACCCTGCGGGCCGCCGTGGATCAGAACGATCATCGGATATTTTTTCGTTGCGTCAAAGTTCTTTGGCTTGACGATAAAGCCGTGGTTCGGCGTGTTTTCGGCACCGGTCCATTCGATCTCTTCGGGACGGCGAAGGCCGAGATCGCCGTTTGCTTTGCTCAATGCGACACCGGCGGAACCATCGATATTCGCGGCGTATATCTCCGGCGGAGCGGTCATCGACATCGAGCTGAACACAAGCGTTTTGTTGTCGGGTGCGATGTTGATGCCGGTGATGAACGGATATTTGTCGGTCAAGGGAAGCTGGCGGACGTGCGTCGCGATCCGCATACGAAAATCGGGTTCGAGCGGGACGGAATAAACGGGATGTTTGCCGCGTGCCCCGGCGGTGAAATAGATCGTCTTGCCGTCCGGCGAGAGGATGAATTCATCGACCATTTCATCAAAGCCGGTGGTGAGTTCCTGCGTTTCGCCGGTCTGACGATTGAAGCGCATCAGCCGCCAGCGGTCAGCCTCGAAGGTCGCCGTTTCCTGCGAACGGAAGAGAATATATTTGCCGTCCGGCGTGTAAAACGGCGAGGCGTCATAGCCTTTATTATTCGCCGTAATGTTACGCGGCTGGCCGCCCGAGATCGGCATCACGAACAGGTCGCTGTTCGTCGAAGCGGCTTCGATCGGGTCGAGATTTTTAATAAAGATAACTTCTTTGCCGTCAGGTGAGAACGAATAATCATGTCCGGTCGAGGCAGAATATGGCGGTGAATCATAGTCGCCGGGCGTAAGGTCGCGTGCCTCACCGCCTTCAATTGAAATAACAAAAACATGCGTTCGCTTGCGGTCGCGCCATTCGTTCCAGTGTTTGAATAAAAGGCGTTCGGTGACCTTTGCCTGAACTTTTGAATTTTTGGCTTTTTCCTCTTCGGCGGCGTTGCATTCTTCGGTCGTGCATTCGGGATAAACGTCCGAACGGAAGAGAAGCCATTTGCCGTCGGGCGACCAAACAGGGCCACCGGCACCGGTCGGATATTTTGTTACCTGCCGCTTTCCGGTGCCATCGGCGTTCATAACCCAGATCTGTCCGCCTGTACCAAATGCAATGTGGCGTCCATCGGGCGACCAGCGTCCGCCGCTGTTTGAGGCGTTGCCTCCGGTAAGCTGTTTTGTTTCCGAGCCGTTAACAGCCGAACGAAAAATGTGGGTCACGACTCGATTGTCGGCTTTGTTCACAACACCGACGTTGTAAATAACGTGGCGGCCGTCGGGCGAAAGCTGCGGGTCGCTGACGCGTTTCTGCGACAGCATATCGTCGAATGTAAATTGAGCTGCGGCGGGCAATGCGGCCGCAAAAACGAAAGCAATAGCGAAGCAAAGTGCGAACTTTTTCATGATCATTTTCCTTTTTGTTGTTTGAACCCAAATTTGCGTCTCTTTGCGGGCTTGGCGTCGTTGCATGGGAAAGTGGTTTCACGCAAAGTCGCCAAGAACGCAAAGGAAGGTACCTGAATCAATCAAACCCACAAACGAAATTTCGGTTGAAATTTGTATTGAATGCATTATTGCACGAAAGTTGGGGCGCGTGCATTTTTCGGCTAAGATGTTCGAATGAAAAGCCTACTTTACTTCGTTCTCCTGTTTAGTTTTTCGACAGTAGTTTTGGCACAGCAGCCTGCCGCGACGGTGCAGCTTTATTCCGCTGAAACGCTTGAGAATATGAAGCGTTTGCAGGCGGCAGCCCTAGCTTCGGACGAGGCGTATCGCTGGACTGCTCATATGACGAACAACATCGGGCCGCGGCTTTCGGGTTCGAAGCAAATACTTCAGGCTGAGAAATACGTTGCCGATGAGATGCGGAAACTGGGTTTTGATGTTCGGCTACAGGCTGTGAAAGTTCCGCATTGGGAACGCGGAAAGGAAACGGGCGAGCTGACGGAATTTCCGGGAATGGCCTTGGGTACGACGCAAAAGATCGTGCTAGCGGCATTGGGCGGCAGCGTTGCGACGCCGGACAACGGGCTGACGGCGGAGATAGTGGTCGTGTCGTCGATCGAAGAATTAAACCGGCTTGGTGCCGATCGCGTTCGCGGAAAGATCGTTTTGTTCAATTCAAAATTTGACCGCCAATTGGCGGCGTCGGGTTTTGGTTTGCAGGCGTACGGACAGGCGGTTCAGGTTCGCGGTGCGGGACCGGCGGCGGCGGGCAGGCTAGGCGCGGTTGGGGTGCTCGTTCGCTCGGCCGGCGGTTCGCAGAATCGGCTGGCGCATACAGGCGGAACGCGGTATCAAGACGGTATTCGGCCGATCCCTGCCGCATCGGTTTCGAGCGAAGACGCCGATCTGATCGCGTATCTCGCCGAGCAGGGAAAGACGAGCATTCGGCTGGTGCTGACGCCAAAGACATTTCCCGATGCAATAAACCACAACGTTATCGCCGATCTGAAAGGCACGGAAAAGCCGGACGAGATCGTGATCGTTTCGGGGCATTTGGATTCGTGGGACCTCGGGACAGGTGCTCTTGATGACGCAACAGGTGTTGCGGTCGCGATGCAGGTTCCGTATCTGCTGAATAAACTTGGCATAAAGCCGAAGCGGACGATTCGCGTGATCGCCTATGCAAATGAGGAGAACGGGCTCCGGGGCGGAACGGGTTATTTAGACGCAGAAAGGAATAATCTAGCGAATCATTTTGCCGCGATCGAAAGCGACCTTGGTGCGTCGCATCCTATTGGTATCTTATTCGCAGGAAAGCCTGAATTGGCTCGTTATCTTGACCCGATCTCGGCAGTGCTGCGTTCGCAAGGAGCTTCGATGACGCGTCAGGAAGGCGGCGTCGGTGCTGACATTGGACCGCTGACACAGCAAGGCGTTCCTTCGTTCGCACCGTGGTTCAATACGCAGACGTATTTTAATTATCATCACACGGCGGCGGACACGCTCGATAAGGTCGATCCCAAAGAGTTGAAAGAATTGGGTGCGTTGATGGCGGTGCTGGCTTATGGGCTGGCGAATTTGGAACAGCCGCTGCCGAGGTAGGCGGCAGAGTCCAAAGTCCATTGGTCCAATGTCTAAAGTCAAAAAGCGAGACCTAAAGATAAGCGTTGCGGTTGCGATGAAGTGGTTGGGTTGTTAAGGTAAGGAGAGTCTCCAAGACACAGACCTTGGACTCAGCAGACTTTGGACATTGGACTCTAGAAAGATGAACCGACCACCGCCATATTTTCCGCAGAATCAGCTTTCGCCGCCGGACCCGAAGCGGTACCGCAATTTTAAGATAATCGTCGGTGTTGTCGCGTTCTTCGCTGTTCTGATTTTAGCCGGCATAGGCTATGGACTTTATTATCTGATCTCAAGTTGGTTTTGATCAAAAAAGCCCCGCACTTCTGCGAGGCTTTCCGATAATTCAAAAATATTAAGGTTATTTTTGGTTAGTTGAGCGTTGGTTCAATGTCGCTGCTGCGCGTCGTTTTGCGCTGTCCATTGCCAGCTGCTGTGCTTGCGGCAGAAGATCGACCGCCCGCTGAAGCTGCGTGTCCTGTTCATTGAACACCTGGAACGATGTGGTCATTCCGTACGCGGCGGTCACAAGTTCCGCCCGCAGGCTCCGTTCGATAAACTTACGCTCCTTGTCTATCTGAGCCGGAGTGTACTTATATTTATCAACGGCAAACGTACGGAACGCCGCAAAGAGCTGGTCGGTGATCGGGAGATCAGACGGCGTAATATCGTATTCGAACTTGATCGGTCCGGGAACGCTATGAGCTTCATGGCCCGGCACCTTTCCGTAAACAACATCAAGAGCAAATGCAAAGATCGGGTTGTTCATCTTTTGCAGATATCGAGCCTGTTCGATCGTTATCGTTTCGGGCTTGATCTCGACATCAGGCTGAATGCCGCCGCCGGCATAAACGACCCGTCCGCCGTCGGTCTTAGCCGCGGGGCCCGTAGGCTCATCGGTCTTTGTCTCGGCACCAGGGCCGTTGCTTCCGGTGTAATAGCTGTACCGATTTCCGTCGGAATAATCACGCTGAATAACACGGCCGGACGGTGTTTGATATTTTGCGATCGTAAGCAAGAGCATCGAGCCGTAATCAAGCTGGAACGGATTCTGAACCAGGCCTTTGCCAAACGAGGTCTCGCCGACGATCAAAGCCCTGTCATGATCCTGTAGAGCACCTGCAAGGATCTCAGACGCCGAGGCAGAATTCCGGTTCACAAGCACGACAAGCGGCATCGTTTCCGGATTCGGATTCTCAGCATAATAGGGTTCGGACACGCCCTGAATGCGGCCCTTCTGACTAAAAACAAGCTGGCCACGCGAAAGAAATGTGTTCGCCACGCGATAGGCTTCGCGAACAAGCCCGCCGCCATTGTTCTTTAGGTCGAGAACAAGTTGGGTCATACCCTTTGTCTTCAGGTGGGCCATCGCCCGGCGAAACTCTTCGGAGGTGGTGGTGTTGAACGCTCCGGTCATTGCGATATAACCGACGCCCGGGCGGATCATATAGGCTTCCTGTATCGAGGGCTGCCATACGGCGTCGCGAGTGATGTTGATCGTTTCGCGCTTTCCGGTCGCATGGCGTTCGATGATCATTTTCGCAAGCGTGCCGCGAGGGCCGCGAAGAGCATTGCGGACATCGACGAACGATTTGCCGAGCATCGATTCGCCGTTTACCTCAACGATCTTGTCGCCATAGCGAAGACCTGCTTTATGTGCCGGAGCTCCTTCGAACGTAGCCCGAATGTATGTCGCGATCAAATTTCCGTCCGGGTCCGTAAGGTCGCCGATGGTCGCTCCGATGCCGAAATACTGCGATCGTTGATCGGTGCGGAACTGTTCGGTTTCCTTTGCGTCGAAATAATTTGAATGCGGATCAAGCGAACGGAGCATTCCGTCGATCGACGATTTAACGACAATGTTGTAATCGATCTTTTTACCTGAAACGTAATTCTGTTCGATTATGCCGAGAGCCTCTGACACCTCGTCGGTGATCGCCTCGCCGCTAACCGAGGACGAGCCGGGGGCCGTTGCCGACTGCTGGCCGCGTCGCGCGGAGGTCTGCGGCTGAGGAAACGTGCTCAAGACCAATGAAAATAAAAGTGTAATGAATATGGGCAGGGAAAAACGTTTTACCACAATTACTGCTCTCCTGTTGCCGGGGTTCCGGGGTTAGAGTGATCCGATAGACTACGGAAAATGATATCACTCATTTGAGGTCAATGCGATTCAAATAGTTGCATCTGAGTTCAGGCACGCGAAAATCGAACCGTCGCTACTTTTGCGGCGGGCGTAAATCGAATAAACTCTTTTTCTGTAAACACTTTCATTCCTTGGAGCTATCAATAATGAAAATTCGTGCCTCTTTCGTTGCGATCGTTGTATTAATTTCTGCGGCAGCCGCTTTCGGCCAAACAAAACTGCTTCGGTTTCCGGACATCCATGGCGACCGCGTTGTATTTAGTTACGGTGGAGACCTGTGGACGGTTTCAACAGGCGGCGGGACCGCGACCAGATTAACATCGCATCCGGGCGTCGAGACGTATCCAAAATTCTCCGCCGATGGCCGATGGATCGCATTTACGGGCCAATACGACGGCGACGAACAGGTTTATGTAATGCCGTCCGGCGGGGGAGAGCCGAGGCAACTGACGTTCTATCCGTCGCGTGGGCCCTTGGCACCGCGTTGGGGTTACGACAATCAGGTTTACGGGTGGACGCGCGACGGAAAGATATTTTTTAGAAGCTTGCGTGATTCCTGGTCGCTGCCGATCGCGAGGCTTTACACCGTGTCGCCCGAAGGCGGCCCGGTCGAGCCTTTGCCGATGCCGGAAGCGGGTTCAGGCGATTTTTCGGGCGATGGAACGAAAATAGTTTATTCGCCGCAATCGCGAGATTTTCGTCCCGAGAAACGATATAGCGGCGGACAGGCGAACAGGCTTTATATCTTCGACGTCGCGACCAACGACGCCAAGCTGATCTCCGATAATCCGCGGGCGAACCGCGACGCGATGTGGATCGGCAATACGGTCTATTACATTTCAGACAAGGACGGCAAATTCAATCTTTATTCATACGAACCCGGAAATGCCAGAACCACGCAGGTCACTAAAAATCGCGATTGGGACATTCGCTGGCCGAGTTCTGACAATCAGGGAAAGATCGTCTGGGAACGCGACGGCGAGCTTGAGATTTTCGATGTGTCTTCAAAACGGTCGAACAAGCTGACGATAAATGTTCCGAATGATGGCGTTAACCGAAGAAAGCGGCAGGCATCGGTCTCGAATCTGGTCAGCTCTTTTGGCTTGTCGCCAAAAGGCGAGCGCGCGGTGTTTGCGGCGCGCGGCGATATATTTACCGCACCGATCGAACGCGGCGGCACGCGAAACCTGACAAATTCATCGGACGCACACGACAAGTTTCCTTCTTGGTCGCCGGACGGCCGGACGATCGCATTTGTTTCCGACAAGAGCGGCGAAGAAGAGATCTGGACGATCTCGCATGACGGCTCAACGCCGGCGGTTCAGATCACAACGGGTTCAAAGGCACAGAAGTACGCACCCGACTGGTCAGCCGATGGAAAGAAGCTTTTATATAGCGATAAGGACGCGGTTCTTTATGTCGTAAATGTTGAAACAAAGCAGAAACAGGAGATCGCGAACGCACGCAACGGTTTGATATTTAACTATGCGTGGTCGCCGAAAGGGAACTATGTCGCATTTACGCGGCAGACCGAGAATGGCATGGGTTCGGTGTTCATCTGGAGTTCGGCTGAGAACAAGTCGTATCGCGTGACGCCGGAAATGTTCGGTGCCGGAAATACGGCATGGGATCCGAGCGGCGATTATCTTTACTTCATTTCGCAGAGGGAATTCGCACCTCAGATATCGAACTCGGAATTCAATTATGCGACAAACCGAATGTCGCAGATCTATGCACTCGCGCTTCGCAGCGATGTAAAACATCCGTTCCCGTTTCAGGACGATGAAGTAACCATAACGCCCGAACGAACTGCCGGAACGCCTTCGCCATCACCTTCACCGACGCCTGCAGCCAAACCGGAAACGATAGAGTTTGACGGCATCGAATCGCGTGCTGTTAAGGTGCCTTTGGGTGCGGATAATTACAATGGACTTTCGGCCAACAAAGGGCATTTGATCTATGCGGTGACGCCGCCGTTCTATTATGGGCGACAGGCTCCGGTGCAATCTTCGCTGCGTATTTATTCGCTGAAGGACCGGCGAGAAACGACGCTGATATCACCGGGATTTGGTTATGCGCTTTCGGCCGACGGCACGAAGCTGATGGTCACATCGACCGGCGGTTCTTACAATCTGATGGATGCAAATCCGCAGGGCGAGCGTTCGCGAAAGGCAGTTTCGACCGCTGGCCTGGTGACGGAGATCGATCCCGTCGCGGAATGGAAACAGATATTTAACGAAGCATGGCGGCGATATCGCGACTGGTTTTATGTCGAAAATATGCACGGCTTTGATTGGGAAGCGATACGGCGAGATTACGAGAAATGGCTGCCGTATGTCGCTCACCGAGCCGACCTGAACTACATCATCGCCGAGATGAGCTCCGAATTGACCGTGCAGCATGCGTACATCGACGGCGGCGATATGAACACTCCGCCGCGCGTTCGCGTTGCATTGCCAGGCGCAAGATTTGAAGCGGACAAAGCTTCGGGACGCTACAAAATAAGCAAGATATTCACCGGCCAGAACGAAGAAGATATCTATCGTGCTCCGCTTGCCGAGGTCGGCGTGAACGCGCGTCCGGGTGACTATCTTTTGGCGGTCAATGGCGAAGAGGTAAAGACAGACAAGGACGTTTACGCCTATTTCCGGGGCAAAGCCGATGCGGCTGTTATCTTAACGCTGAATTCATCGCCGACGATGCAGGGCGCACGGAAAGTTTCGTTCCGGCCGATCACATCGGAATCCGATCTGATCTATCTGAACTGGATCGAAGCGAACCGCAAGCGCGTAAGCGATGCTACCGGCGGACGCGTTGGATATATCCATATTCCTGATATGGGTGCGGCGGGAATTCGCGAATTCATCAAATGGTATTATCCGCAGCTTGATAAGGAAGGCCTGGTCGTCGATGTTCGTGCGAACGGCGGCGGAAACGTTTCGCGAATGCTTATCGAACGTCTGCGGCGAAAGGTGCTCGGGGTGAATTTCCGTCGCGGCGATGCCGATGGAAACACATATCCTGACGGAGTTTTCCGCGGGCCGATGGTCGCATTGCTGAATGAAAATTCGGCATCGGACGGCGACATTTTCCCGTATATGTTCCGCGAAGCCGGGCTCGGGCCGCTGATCGGTAAACGTAGCTGGGGCGGCGTTGTCGGTATTACGAATCGCGGAAATCTGATCGACGGCGGCGTGGTCAACGTGCCCGAATTCGCGCTTGCGAACACCAAGGGCGAATACATCATCGAAGGTTATGGCGTCGATCCGGACATCGAGGTCGATAACGATCCGCGTTCCGTTATCGCAGGCCGCGACCCGCAGCTAGAACGCGGCATCGCCGAAGTTATGAAGAAACTAACATCACCGGTGCGTCTGCCCGCACGCCCGACGGATCCGAATAGGACGAAGAATTGATACGGTAGAATAAGACTGTGACACTGAACGTGAATAAGATGAGCACAGCAAAGATCCATCCGGGATTGGTCTTACAGGATGAACTGGATGAACGGGGAATATCGCAGTCGGAACTTGCTGAGCATATTGGCGTGTTGCCAAAGGCGATCAATGAAATATGTCGTGGGAAACGCGGGATCAGTGCGGAGATGGCTTGGAAATTGTCGCGTGCTTTAGGAGCAAGTCCGCAATTCTGGATGAATCTTCAGACAAACTGGGAACTTAGCCAGGTCGCAACTGAGAGCATCGAACGCCTGCCGCGTTTAGCCGCGTAATTTCATCACATATCCACTTTCGCCGACTGGGCACCGGCCGATCCGAATAGGAATAAAAATGAGTAATTGGTATCTCAAATTAATTCGGTTACCGGCAATTCTTTTTGTTTTGAATTTCGCGGTTCTTGCCCAATTTACTGAGGGTGCGGTGGAAGCCGACTCCGAGTGGAAGCATTATCGATTGACTCCATTTAATGTAACGGTTTTGCTCCCGAAGCTTCCCGTGACCGACTATTCCATAGAACGATGCTCGAACTTCGAACGGTATACATATGCGGCCTTTGCTGATGATGTTGTTTACACGGTCAATGTAACGTCGGCTATAAAGGAGAAGGCTCCAGAATGGTGTGATGAAAAGATCGAATTTGGCCTTAATACGATAAATTCGCGGATCGGGGAGTTGATGATCTTTAAAGATCTAAAACGTGCACCTTCGGTGGATGAAAAGGGACCGATCCGAGCCCGACTTTCAAACGATGAGAATCAGGTGATCGTTATCGACGATCTGAAGAACGGTCGATTTATCGATTTGGCGATGACGTTCCACAAAGGGAGAAAGATCGATTCAAGCAAGTTTTTCGGCTCGATGAATCTCGGTAAAGCGGGCTCGATCGTCGAAGTTGGATCTGGTTCGCCGAGGACTATCGGTGACAAAGAACAGAAAACAAATGCGGAGGCTTATTGGGATGATAAGAGTATGGCGTCGGCCTCGGCGAACTACAAACTTATTCATAGGCCGAAAGCTCGGTATACGGACGCAGCCAGAGAAAAAATGACGGACGGGACGGTCCGATTACGTGTTGTTCTATTGAAGTCTGGCGGTGTTGGTACTATAACGCCGGTAACGGAATTGCCAAACGGTTTGACCGAACAGGCGATTTTTGCAGCTCAACGAATGGTATTCCTTCCAAAGAAAGTGAATGGTCTGAATCAAAGTGTGATCGTAAACGTTGAGTACGGGTTCAGTATTTACTGAGGTAGCGATTGCTTCTTGAAGTAGAAAATTTACAGACACATTTTCCGACGCGGGCCGGGTTGGTTCGGGCGGTGAATGATGTGAGCTTTCAGATCGGTGAGGGCGAATTGCTGGCGCTTGTCGGGGAATCGGGGTGCGGAAAATCGATAACGGCACTGTCGATAATGCGTTTGATATATCCGCCAGGGAAGATCGCGGGCGGAAAGATCAGGTTCAAGGGCGAAGAACTCACGACGGCGAGCGAAGACCGTCTGAGACAGATACGCGGCAACGACATCGCGATGATATTTCAGGATCCGATGACGTCGCTCAATCCTGTTTTTACGGTCGGTGAGCAGATCGCGGAGGCTCTTCGGCTACATCGCAAACTTGATAATAAGGCCGCGAAACAGGCGGCGATCGAGGCGATGAGCGAGGTTGCGATACCTTCGCCAGAGCGGCGGGTTGATGATTATCCGCATCAGCTTTCCGGAGGAATGCGGCAGCGTGTGATGATCGCGATGGCGCTTGCCTGCGACCCCGAATTGCTTATCGCTGACGAGCCGACGACCGCCTTGGATGTAACCATTCAGGCACAGATACTTGAGTTGCTTGATGAGCTTAGAAAGACGCGAAAGCTAGCCGTGCTGCTGATCACGCACGACCTCGGCGTCGTTGCGGACGTTGCGGACCGCGTTTGTGTGATGTACACGGGCAAGATCGTTGAGGAATCTGGCGTTGATGAGTTGTTCGAGCAACCGAAACATCCTTATACACAAGGCTTGCTGCGTTCCGTACCGAAGCTGACCGCCGCGAATATCGCCCGCGATCTGCGTTTGCAGACCATCGACGGAACCGTGCCAAGCCCGACCGATCTGCCGCCGGGCTGCCACTTCGAACCGCGGTGTGAGTTTAGAATGGAACGATGTTCGAAGGAATCTATACCGCTCTATGATCTTTCGGGCGACACAAAAGTTCGATGCGTTCTTCACGATCCTAATCGAGTGCAAACGATGGCAGCGTAATTTTGATGCAAACAGCCGCAACAGAAAAGAAGTCGAACCTTCTTGAGGTCATAGACCTCGTAAAGTACTTTCCGGTCGAGAACAGCGATGACGTTGTTCGGGCGGTGGACGGAGTATCGTTCGATATTGTTTCCGGCGAAACGCTTGGTCTGGTCGGGGAATCGGGCTGCGGGAAATCGACGGTCGGGCGATGTTTGCTGCGGCTGCACGAACCTACCAGCGGTGATGTTCTATTCGAAGGGAAGAATATCGTCGGGTTGCCGAACCGCGATATGCAGCTCCTGCGGCGGGAAATGCAGATCATTTTTCAGGACCCGTATTCGAGCCTGAATCCGCGCCTTTCGATTCGTTCGATAGTTTCCGAACCGCTCAAGATACACGGCATCGGAAATAAAGCCGAGCAAAAGGAACGAGTGGCCGATCTGCTTTCGAACGTGGGCTTGGATCCGAATTATATGGATCGCTACGCCCATGAATTTTCGGGCGGGCAGCGGCAGCGAATCGGGATCGCACGTGCGCTTGCACTCAATCCAAAGCTGATAATTTGCGATGAACCTGTTTCGGCACTCGATGTTTCGGTTCAGGCGCAGGTGGTAAATCTGCTTCAGGATCTGCAGCAGGAATTTGGGCTGACGTATCTTTTTATCTCGCACGGGCTGGCGGTCGTTGAGCATATTTCGAATCGCGTTGCGGTTATGTATCTTGGCAAGATCGTTGAGATCGCGGATTCGGTTGAGCTTTATAGAACGCCGCTCCATCCATATACGCAAGCACTTCTTTCTGCGATCCCGGTTCCCGATCCGAAAATAAAACGCGAACGCATTGTGCTCAAAGGCGACGTGCCGACACCGATAGATCCGCCTTCGGGCTGCCGTTTTCGCACACGCTGCCCGATCGCGATCGAAGAATGTGCCCGCATCGAACCGGAACTTCGCGAGCTTCGGCCCGGACATTTTGCTGCGTGTATTCGCGCCGAAGGTTACGAAAATGTAACGAATCAGCAAAAAGTCGAAACAGTTGCTCAAGTTTCGTCGTAACAGCGGTAGGTTCCATTTTTCAAATTTAAATTCGCGAGGTGACAATGAATCTTGTAGCAGGTGCAGTTACAGCAGCCATCGGACTACTTTTGGCAGTTCTGAGCATTACAGGCATTTTGCCGGGGTTCACCGGCACGGGCGTACTTGTGATCTTGCTCGGCGGTCTCGTGATCGGGTTGAGTTTTGTTGATAAGCCGACCGTGATCGAGACCGAGCGAATGTCCACACCGGCTTCGCTTCTGAATATTTTCGTCTCGCCGACGGAGGTCTTTCAGAATTTGCGGAGACATCCTCGGTGGCTGGTCGCCGTGGTGGTGATGACCTTGCTTTCGGCCACTTATGGGAATCTTTTCTTGAATCGGCTCGGGGCGGAGCGAGTGGCGAATCATACGATAGACAAAACGCTGGAGATGTCTATCCTGAACGATGATGCCAGACGTCAAATAGAAAGCGGCCGTGCAAAGGCGATCGAAGACACAAAGAATCCGATGCTCCGTGCAGGTCAGGTGGTTTCCGGCTTTGCAATGGCAGTTTTTGGATATTCATTCCTGGCGGCGATATTCTTTTTATTCGTGCTGGCTTTTGGCGGTGCGATCAATTACTGGCAGGCTTTTTCAGCGGTCGTCTATGCGATGTTCCCGGTCGCAGTGCTGCGGTTTATTCTAAATACCATTGTGCTATATCTAAAGGATCCCACCGAGATACATCCGATATTGGGGCAATCGTCGCTTATCCAGGATAATCTGAGTTTTCTGGTATCTGCGGCGGAAAATCCGGTGATCTACACTTTGCTCGCCAGCCTAAGTATATTGATGTTCTACTGGGTTTGGATGCAGGCTACCGGTTTGAAGAACGCAGGCGAAACGGTTTCCGGTTCTACGGCATGGACATCTTCGCTGGTCGTATACGGCGGGATGATCTTGCTTGGTTTAACGGCAGCGTTCCTATTCCCAAGCTTTATGAGTTAATCCCTATTCGTAGCGAAGAGCTTCGATCGGATCGAGACGGGCTGCTTTCCATGCCGGGAACAGCCCGAACACTAAACCGATCCCGACGCTGGCAAAGAAGCCGAGTATTGGTGCCCAGTAAGGTACATATGATGGGAACACCAGCGAGATCAGAAGGGTTAATGCCCAGCCGATCGCAAGGCCAAGCAATCCGCCAAAACCCGTAAGCGTACCTGCCTCGATCAAAAATTGGACCATTATATCGCTCTGTTTCGCACCGATAGCTTTTCTGATGCCGATCTCGCGGGTCCTTTCAGTAACCGAAACGAGCATAATATTCATCACGCCGATGCCGCCGATCAAGAGTCCGATAGATGAGATGACGATCATCGCGAGTGCGACCCCGGCGGTGATCGATTGAAACTGGTCGATGATAGTATCGGCGGTCGCGGTCGAAAAATTGTTCTTCTGGCCAAAGCTTACCTGTCGGCGAATGCGAAGCAGATCTTCGACCTGATCCCGTGCCTGCTGCAGGCGTCCGGGCCGCGCGATGGCCATGATAAAGATATCGTCGGCGTTCGGTTTGATCCTTAGTGCCGATTCGAACGGCATATATATCGTGTTGCTCTCGTCGTTGTTGCCGCCGCCGCCGCCGAGAAGTTGTGCTTTCTTTTCAAGATGGCCGACGATCGTGAATGGGCGGCCGTTGACCTCAAGCGTTTGCCCGATCGGCGATTCATACGGAAAGAAAGTCTCCTTAACGGTTGCTCCGATCAAAGCGACATCTTTCTTGTTATCGACCTCTGCCTGCGTGAACCAACGGCCTTCGATCAGAACTTCGGTCTCTGCCCGCTCGATCTCCGGCAATGTTCCGCTTAACTGGATGTTCGATGTCTGTTTTCCCTTTGAGGAAACGATAGTGCGGTTACCGAAGAATCCGCTGGAAACGTTTAAGAAAGGTACAGAAGTTTCGACCTCGGAAAGGCCGCGAAGTGCTAGTGCATCTTCCAGTGTCAGGTCGGGCCGCATTCTCTCTTCACGTGAACGACGCCCAAAACTGATGCCGATCTCGTATTTGTGAATGAAGATCGAACGCGTGCCGAATGATTTGACCTGTTCCTCCACGGCCATTCCGATACCGGAAATGATCGAGGAAATAAGCATCACAGTTATCACTCCGACGACTACGCCGATCACCGTCAGGAACGAGCGCAGCTTATTGCTTCGCAGCGTAGCGAATGCCATCCGTAGATTCTCGAGAAATCTGCTTGTCGCAACTTTCATTCTAATCTGCCCGTAATGCTTCTATTGGGTCCAAACGTGCCGCTTTCCACGCCGGGAAAAGTCCGGCGAGAATACCGACTGCGGCAGAAACACCGATCGCAATGACGGCCGCCCACCAAGGGATCCGAGTCGGAAATACATATGCCGTAATTATTTGGCCGATAACAAGTGCAAGGACCAAACCGATGACGCCTCCTATGGCGGCGAGCAATCCGGATTCAAAAAGGAACTGCCGCAAGATATCGGATTGACGAGCTCCAAGCGACTTTCTGATCCCGATCTCCTTCGTCCGCTCGGTTACGGCGACGAGCATAATGTTCATAATGACGATCGCGCCGACAACAAGTGCGATCGCGGGAACGAAAAGGATGACTATAGAAATTGTGCCGAAAAGGCTGTCTCGAAGTCCGCTGATCGCATCAGGAGTAACAATTCCGAAATTATCCTTTTCGCCAAACGGAAGTTTTCGTTTGATCCGCATCAGCGTGCGGACCTCGTCAACGGCATCGGCCATTTTCACGCCTTCTTTCGCGGTGGCGACAAAGACGGGTGCACGGCCCCATCGCAAACCGCCGAAATTTGCCGAGAACGTTTTGATCGGAACCTGGACGAAATTATCCTGCGGGATACCGAAAACCGTACCCTTGGCGACCGCGATGCCGATTATGCGATAAGGGATCCCTGAGATCGAGAGCTCATTTCCCAAAGCGTCGCCCGCCGGAAATAACGTTTTAGAGATGCCGTCGCCAATGTAGGCGACACGGGCAGCATTGTTATTCTCAGGCGCTACAAAGTATCGGCCAACTGCAATATCGACGTTGTCGATCTCACCCATAATTGGTTCGACACCGGTGATCGAGACGTCCTGAAGCGTATTACTACCGACACGAATGCTCCGAGTCGTATTTCCGGCTTTTGCACCGATCTTGTCGATCAATTGAGCACGTTCCTTGATAAAGTCGAGCTCATCAAAATTCAATTCGGTGTTGCGTCGTTGGGCGGCCGCGATGGTATCTGTGTCCTTGAAATCCTCAAACGGATTGAATCGCTGGACCGTAAATGAGCTTGAACCAATGCCGGCGATCTTTTCATCGACGTAACCGTTAAACCCTTGCAGGATCGAAAGAACGACCATAAAAGCCGTCATTCCGATGATCATCCCAAGCAGCGTCAAAAACGACCGAAGCTTGTGTGCCATGATCGACGCAAACGCAAGTTTTAGGGTTTCAGCAATGTTCATTGAGATTCTTTAGATATTATACGACAGAATGACGACAATGGTTTTCCGTCGGTCGGTAAAGATTTGCAAAGAAAAAGGCCACTCGTTCGAATGGCCGGCGAAGATCGGGTCAAAATTATAGAATTAAAACTACTTTATCCGCTCGTCTTTTTCAATATTTCCGTCGCGGATCGAGATGATCCGATGAGCGCGTTCGGCCACTTCGTGTTCATGAGTAACAACGATGATCGTGTTTCCTTCAGCATGAAGCTTTTCGAACAAAGCCATGATCTCAACGCTCGTTTTCGAATCCAAAGCACCGGTCGGTTCGTCAGCGAGTAGGATCGACGGATGATTTACCAGAGCACGCGCAATGGCAACACGCTGACGCTGGCCGCCCGAAAGTTCGTTCGGTTTGTGCAGCATACGGTCGCTGAGTTCGACCGCGTTCAGCGATGCCTCTGCCTTTTCATGGCGTTCGGCTGCACGCATACCTGCATAGATCAAAGGAAGTTCTACATTGTGCAGAGCGGTCGCGCGCGAAAGCAGGTTAAAGGTTTGAAAGACAAACCCGATCTCTTTGTTCCGGATCCGGGCAAGCTCGTCGTCACTCATATCCGAGACTAGCTGCCCATTGATCCAGTATTGCCCTTTACTCGGCGAATCCAGGCAGCCGATCAGGTTCATAAGCGTCGATTTTCCGGAACCCGAAGGCCCGATGATCGCAACATATTCACCTTTTTCGACGGTAAAGGAAACGCCCTGAAGGGCGTGGAGTTCCTCAACGCCCATTTGATAGGTCTTCCAAATGTCGGACATTGAAATAAGCGTCTGTGAATCTGAAGCACGGCCGTTCGATGAGACGTCAACCGACTCGGCGTTTCCGTTATCCCCGTCCATGAATTTATACATATTAGTTTTGCGGGAACTTTACGTCCTGCCAACGCCTTCTTTCTTTTCTTGTTTCTTGACGACCGTGTCTTCCTTCAAGGTGTTCAGAATACGGCTCGGGCCGGTGATCACCTCTTGGTCAGCCGAAAGCCCGGCGGTTATCTGAATGTCTGATTCGCCAGTAATGCCTTTTTCGACCTCAACGAATTTCACCTTGTTTCCGTCAAGGACATACACACCTTCTACGGGTTTCGGTTTATCGGCCGGATCGGGGCTGCTGCCCTGAATGGTCGGTGCCGGAGAGGCATCGGACCGCTTGGTGACTATCGACTGAAGCGGAACGGCGATCACATTTTGAACGACCTTTGTCGTGATGGTCGCTGTTGCACTCATGCCCGGACGTAGAGCGTCCTTTACCTCTTGCGGCATATTCACGAGCTCGATGACCACGCGAAACTCTTTCGCTTCCTGAACATTGATGTTCGTCGAAAGGCCGCCGGTCGTTGCTGATTTACCGAGAGCCAGCGGCGTTTTCTGCTTAACTTCGCCTTCGATCTCTTGTTCGCCGAGTGCATCCACTTTGATCTTAGCCTTTTGGCCGACTTCCACCTTATCGATCTCGGTCTCGTCAACTTTGACCTCAATGTTAACGGTGGACATATCTGCGATGGTCATCAATGCCGTCGAAGAAAGGCTTGCAACGGCGAAGGTGCCGACCTTTGACGGAATTTCCGCGACAATGCCGCTGATCGGTGCTACTTGCAGGGTCTTTTCCAGTTGGCTCCGCTGGCCTCGAAGAACGGCTGCCTGTTGTTCAACACTTCTCGATGCTCGCTGGACCGAAGTGGCGGCGTCTCTAACGGCAACTTCCTGCTGGCGAACGCGGGCGGATGCATCGCGAACCGAAATACGCTGAGATTCAAGGCGTTCTCTCGATGTTTTCAAGGCGACTTCGGCATTTTTGACACGGTCTTGTGCCGTGTCGAATTCCTGCCTTGCGACAACACCGCTTTCGAGAAGCTGCTCGGCCCGGCGAAGTTCACGATTCGCCGCCGTTAATTCGACCTGTGCCCGATCGACCTCGGTCTGTGCAGTTACGACACCTTGCCGTGCTGATTCTACGGCGATCTGTGCCACATTCAACTGCTGATTCGCCTGTGATCGCTGATTCTCGGCAGAGGTGATCTGGGTCTGGGCCGACTGCAATGCTGCGAATTGGGCATCGGTGCTTGACTCAAGCTGGTTGGGGTCAAGCCTGACGAGCGGTTGGCCTTTTTCGACCTTGTCGCCCTCTTTGACCATAATGTCCTCGATTCGTCCCTGAACCTCGCTCGTAAGGTTCATGAACTGGATCGGCCGTATCTCGCCGGATGAGGTCACCGTCGAACGAAGTTCGGGACGTACCTCGACCTTAACTGTCGTAACCTCCGGCACATCCTTGCGTGTTGCAAGAATGCCGCCGATGACCACGGTCAATAGAACTACTGCTGCAATGGCACCAATAATGATCTTTTTCTTTCGGCTCATAGCCATAATTGAACGTATCCTCTTTTAACGTGTGAGTAAATTTTTTAGCCTCGACCGCAAAATAGTCTGCCAAAAATCGTCAAACTCGTTATACGACTTAATTTTACCCATTGTTTCAAAAAACTGAATGTCGAGAATAAGATTGCCTGCACTGGAGAGCTATAGAACCAATGATGTGTGGGATTTACGAATCCGGACAATAGCTGTAAACTATCTGGTGTCTTTGTGTCGTTAGGTCGCCCCAAGATCGAATAGTGATGATCGTTTGTAAATCATGCAGTAATGAATGTATTGACGGTTCAAGGTTCTGCAACAAATGCGGTACCAAGCTTGAGGCGATCATTTCTATTGCTCCGATCGAGGAAACGCCGGCCGCGGACGAACCGGTGGCAATTGCTCCGGCCGTGGATGCCCTGGTACCCGAGGCTCCGGTCGAAAAGCCTGCCGTTTCGATAGCAGAGCAGCCAGCCTTACAGGAAACCTCCGTGCCACGCTCGGCAAGCGGGCCATCGGGATCGCTGGTCACGTCGATCGGAATTCCGCCGATGGTCGAGCGACTTTCAGAAAATGGTGAGGTTCCGGAATCCGGCCCGCTCGACCTTAAGATCGAGGCAAGGCCGAGGCTGATCATTGAGCGTGGGGAAGCGGCCGATACGGAATTCCCTCTGCGGGAAACAGATTCGACCATCGGGCGTTGGGACGCGGACAATGGGATCTTCCCGGATGTCGACCTCGATGCCTTTGATAGCGATGCAAAGGTTTCGCGTCGGCACGCCCGGATCATAGTACGAAATAATGAATATTTCCTGGAGGACCTCGGATCGACTAACGGGACCTTTGTTAACCGCGGCCGCCGATTGCTGCCCGGATCTCCACATGCGTTGCATGACGGGGACGAGATAATTGTCGGTAAGACCTTTTTGAGATTTCGCCTCGGTTAGCCGGATCAGCTCGAAGTAATGCGTTTGTGTACTGAATGCAGCTCAGAAGTTGCTGAGCATGATACATTTTGTCCGTTCTGCGGTTTGACCCTGCAGGCCGAGGAACCCGCGCCTGTCGAAATTGCTGAGGAAGAGGCCGCACCTGCCGCTGAACCGCCGGCCGATGACTTTGACAGCACCATAATGATGTCGCCTGACGAGGCCGCCGCACTTGCTGCGGGTGCGAAAGGAGCGGAGTCGAGCGAGGAGCCGGCAGAGATCGAACCTGAACCGTCGGATGAGATTGAAGCCGTTGAGCCTCCGGATACTGAGAGTGAAACGGCCGAGCCTGATGCGGTCTCCGTTAGCGCTGACGCTCTCGAAACTCCGGTACGGGACGAGGAAGTAGTTTCCGTAAACGAGGTGCCCGAGCCGCAATTGCTGCGTGATGAACGTAAGACCAACGAAGCCGTGGAATTGACTAATACGGCCGAGCATTTCGCAGCCAAAAGCGTTGAAATAGTTGGGGAATCTGAAGAGGACGTGGACCTTGACGCGACAGTGATCGGCATGCCGCCAGCCTTTGCTTTTGATATTGAAACGGCGGCGCCTGAACCTGAGAAGCCGAAATCCGACGAAGCCGAAGAACCTTCTCCTGGACCGGAGCTTTTTGATGCAGAGCAGAATAGGTCCGAAGTAGAACAGGATAAGGCCGAACCTGTCATGTCCGATGCTGAACCTTCGATGGAACCTATCGATGAGGAACCGCCGCCGTCGGATATCTTGACCGGATCGGACAGTCCTGATGCGGAGATCTCGCCGGACGTAAGTGTTGAACCCGAGGAGAATGCAGTTCCGGCGGAACGGATCATTGAAGATAAGATGATCTCAATGCCGCATGAACAGCTTGATCTGCCGGATCCTTTTGCCAGCAACTCAATGTATGATTCGGTGCGGATAATTGAAGGGCAGTTTCCGGTCCCAGCCGATCAGGCAGATACCCGCATCTCCAGGACACTTGATCAAGGCGGGGCGGGGTTGGATGTGCCGGCTGATCCGGAACAGCCAAAACCGCAGACGGCATCGGGCATCGGAGCGTCTGACACCGACGGACGCCGGTCATCTAAGTTAAAGCCTTTAAGTGAAGGAACTGTACTAAATGGACGATATGAGATCGTCCGAAAGATCGGCGGGGGCGGCATGGGCGCCGTTTATCTTGCCAGCGATAGCAATCTCGGCGGCGTGTTGCGGGCCGTAAAAGAGATGGTCCAATCGCACATCGAGGACGACCAGCAGGAAAAGGCGATCGCCGATTTCAAACGCGAATCGATGATCCTTTCGAGTCTCGATCATCCATCAATTCCAACCATCTTTGATTATTTCTTCGACGATTCCGAAGGCCGCTTCTATCTGGTAATGAAGTACATTTCGGGTGGCGATCTTTCATCCCGGCTGCGTTCTGCTTCGGAAGGAAAGATCGAAGAGCGAAAGGTCGTCGAATGGGGAATTCAGATCACTGAAGTTCTCGAATATCTGCACAACCAGCCTTCGGCGATCGTCTATCGTGACCTGAAGCCTTCGAACATAATGATCGACGGCAATTCCGATCGCGTTATGCTTATCGATTTTGGTATCGCAAGGTCTATCAGCCAAAAAGAAGAAAAAGGCGTAACGGCGGTTGGTACAATGGGTTATGCGCCGCCCGAACTGTTCAGCGGAAATGTCGAGCCGCGTTCGGATATCTACAGCCTCGGTTCGACGATGTTCCATTTGATGACCGGAGCCGATCCGCAGTCTAATCCCTTGCTTATCTTTGATTTTCAGAAAAATCCGCGGCCGCGGCAGATCAATCCGAGACTTTCCGACCAGATCGAGTCGATCCTAATGCGGTGCGTTGAATACAATGCCGATGCTCGATTTACATCAGCCGGTGAACTCAAGGCGGCACTTGAAAGCCATCTGGAACTTTTGGATTCGGGTCGGATCACGTTCGGCACCGGTAATGCTCCGGTTTCGGTAAGTTTTTCGAGCCAGCAGGTATTTTGCGGCTTTTGCGGGCAGAAAATAGTTGCGACGGATATGTTCTGTGCGTTTTGCGGTGCGAAACAGCCGATCGCTCAGCAAGGCGTTCATTCAGAGATCTATTCGAACGCCGCTAAGACGGCCCGGCTTGTTATCGAGGGAACTACGGAACTTACAACGCCAACTTATTTGCTGCAGAAGGATGAAAATCTTGTTGGGCGGCGCGATCCGATGTCAAATATATTCCCTGAAGTAGATCTTTCGAAATACGATCCGCAGACGAAAATATCTCGACGCCATGCGAGAATATGGCGGGACGGAACTGTTTTCCGATTGGAGGACCTGGGTTCGTCAAATGGGACAACCGTCAGCACGGATCTAAACGAATCTCTCCGTTTGATACCGCATCGGCCGCATCCGCTGGCCAATGGCGATAAAATAAAAATAGGGGATACCGTACTACATTTCATACTGAACTGATCCACATGTCTTCAAAATCCGTTGAACGAAAGGACCGAGTCGTCCTCAAACCCAGGGCCACGGTGATCGATTTTGAACCAGAGTTGGTCGTCGCCCCTTTTGCCATTCGATGCGGAGCTTTGTTCATAGATTATTTGACCGTGCTAATCCTTCCGGCGGCTTTTCTTCTGATCAGCCGAATGGTCGGAAATGACGGAAGCAGTTTGCTAAACAGCGGCCTCAACGATATCGGTTGGCTGACCGGGTTGCTCGTCGGGTTTGTCAGTATTTTTCTACTTCCGATCGCGACGGGGCGAACCATCGGCAAATTGGCGACCGGGATCAGGATAGTCTCAAAGGATGGATCTGAGTGTTCTATCGGCAGAATGTTGGTCCGACAGGTCCTTGCAACTTTGCTTTTTCCGCTAACTTTGGGATTATCGTTCTTTTGGTCGGCGATCTCACCCGGTACGCGGGCCCTTCACGATCATTTGGCGGGAACTACGGTCATTTGGGCAAAAAAGACCAGCGGCTAGTTTTGTTTTATGGCGAAGTTGATCCTTAAGAAAGCGAACGGCAATCCGGAGACCATCGAGCTCTCTCGGTTGCGAACGACCATTGGTCGGTCGGCCCGCAGCGATCTGTGTATCCCGGACGCGTTCGCGTCAAGGCTTCATGCCGAAGTTCGCCAGGAAGGAGACAGGTTCTGGCTGCAGGACCTCGGGTCGGCCAACGGCACCAGATATAACGGTGTCGTCATCAAACACGCCGTTCCGCTCAATACGCTTGATGAGATCCAGATCGGCGAGAGTGTGATGGTGTTTGACGAAGGCGTTAAGGCCATCGGCGGCGGAGCCACCCTTATCGCCGACCGGACGGAAGCACTCGACCCATCGAAGACGATATCGTTTCAGAGCCATCGCATCCCGACAACGGAATTTTTGCAGGGCCAGTTCTCGTCAAGAAATGATCTTCTTGGGCTGATCTCGAAAGTAGGCGTGGCGCTGCTTTCGGCAAAGGGCCTGGAAGAGACGCTCGACCAGGTTGCGACGCTTGTATTTGAATCGGTTCCGGCGGATCGCTGTGTGATAATGCTCCGCGACGAAAATACGGAAGACGGGATGAAGATAATGGTCGCCCGTATCCGCGGCAGGGAAGAATCGCTTGACGAGGTCAGGATCAGCCACAGTGTGATGGAGGAGGTCTTGAAGAACGGCAAATCCGTTTTGACCGCCGATGCTCAGCAGGATCCCCGTTTTGCCACCCAAACCGTGATGCTCCAGGGCATACGTTCGGTGCTTGCCGTTCCGCTCTCCGTTGACGAGCGAAATATTTTCGGCCTTATTTACGCGGATTCGCCGACATACGAGACAACGTTTACCGAAGAACATCTGAATATTCTTACAACGCTTGCTTCAGTCGCGTCGATACGCGTGGAGAACGCGACCCTGCTCGAAGAGCGAATGGAACGCGAGCGGATGGAGCGCGAGTTGGAGCTCGCGACCGAGATCCAGCAGCGCTTCCAGCCGTCCGCGCCACCGATCGTTGAGGGGTATGAATTTCAGGGAATTTCTTTCTCATGCTATGAGATCGGCGGCGATTATTATGATTTCATCCGACGCCCGAACGGGAATATGCTGATCGCTCTCGGCGATGTTTCGGGTAAGGGAACTGCCGCTGCGCTTTTGATGTCCAGCCTCCATGCCGCTATTCACGCACAGATCGCGGCAAAAAGTTCCCTGTTTGAAACGGTGAATTCCGTGAATGGCTATTTGGCTGAAAACACTCCTGCAAACCGCTTCGTGACCTTGTTTATTGGCGAACTCGATCCGGCATCGGGCCGCTTGCGATATATAAACGCCGGCCATAATCCGCCCATTTTGGCTGTTGCCGACGGCTCGATCATTAGCTTGGATTCCGGCGGACTTCCGCTTGGGCTGATGTCGGTCGCGGAGTATGAGGAAGCCGAGGTGGTGCTCAACCCGAACGATCTGCTTGTTGTTTATTCCGACGGTGTTTCGGAAGCCGCGGATCCATTGGATGAAGAGTTTGGGATGGAAAGACTGACAAATGTGATACTCCGAAACCGAACCGCTTCCGCGGCGGGCGTTCGTGACAAGATCGAATCCGCTTTGTCCGAGTTCACCAAGACCGCACCGGCAAACGACGATATTACACTTGTGATCGCCAAGCGCGTTTAGATCAAATGTAAAGCGGTCAGTGTTAAATAGAGATGACTACTGCAAATGTCTCCGGTAGCCCGAAATAAGGTTGGGGTCTGAGGTTTCAAAGGCCCTTAGGCTAAAGTCCATAGTGACCCATTCAGCCATCTGATCCCAATCGTTGAAAACCTTTATTTTCGGCCCTTCGATCAAACCGGTCAATATCTGTAATTGTCGTCCGAGGCCGAATTTTATCAATGTGTTCGTAAGGATCGCCGTTCGATTCTCAATGCACCGCTCTCCGATCTCCTTATAAATTTCACTTAGATCGCGGATGTCTGCAACGGTCGAAAGCGACACGTCCAGATCGGAACAGTTATATGCGATGTTTATCGTTGGATTCCAGAAGGGCGAATCAAGAAGTTCGAGCAGCATCTGCCGGACATCACGTGGTTCAAGAGCATCACTGACCTTAACTACGACAGTGTTCGCAAGAAGGTGGGCATCGAAACTCCATTTCATAATGAAACCGAAGCTTTCCCAAGATACTCCTTTCTACAATCAAAATCAATAGCAATATCAAGAATTGATTATGTTAAGCCACGTGCTCAAAAAGATCGCGGCATTCGATGTGAACCGAATGCCGCGATAGGTCAAAATGCACGGATGAAAGTCCTATTTATCTTGTTGAATTGGTGGTGCCTGTGTTGTGGCCGCGGGCCGGACAGACGCCTGTCTCTGAGAAATAATAGTGGTCAACGCCTGTGGAATTTGGTTTGTCAGGATGTCGCCCTGGTTCTCGATCACCTGATCGATAAGTTCAAACTTTTCCTTGTCAAAGTTCTTCGTCATCAGAACCCCGTCCTTATCGATCGTCATCGGATAGATACCGAACAATTGATTTCTAAAGTTCTTGAAGAACGAGTCTTGTTCCGGCGGCATCACGGCCATACGATCCGGTTTCGGTTCGGGCACCGACGCTCCGATCAGCTGCAGCTGCTCTTTGGCCTTAGCAACAAAATCGCTGTTCGGATAGTCCGACACGATCTGCTGGAAATACCTTGCGGCTTGGTCGGTCTCCTCTTCGATCAAATAAGTGTTCGCCAATTTGAAGAGAACCTCGTCCATATTTCCAAATTCCGGATACTTTTCAATGATCTCGCGATATCGTGATTGCGAGCCCTTCAGGCCGCCTTTGCCCTGGCCGACCGATTGCGTGTAATAGTAGTTTGCGATCAGCAGATTATGCATCCCGAGGTTGTTCTGAACTTCCTTCAAACGCAGATCGGCTTCCGGTTTCAAGATCGAATCCGGATAATTCTGCATCAGTGCCTTTAGGCGAACTTCAGCACGTCGGGCACGTGTGGCATCACGGTCCGGCAGCCCGATCTGCCGCATTTCAGATTCGGCGATCTTTAGAACGACACGATCCGACAAAGGATGTGTAGGGAAGAACGTAAGCCAGTCCTGATAAGCGGCGATCGCCTGGATCAGAGCGCTTGTCGAGCCTTCCAGGAAGAACGAATCGGCAATTGCCAACTTTGCCATCGGAAGATACGGCGAATCCGGATAGGTAGTAACGATCGTCTGAAAGAGCAGCCGCCCGACATCGAATCGCTTACGTCTCACTTCGCGGGTGGCGACAATGAAAAGCTCGCGATCGCGACCCGGCGAAACAGCTCCGATCAGTTCGTCATACTCATCGCTTCCCCCGCCGCCAAATATGCCCAGAAACTTCTTTTTCTTTTTGACCTGACGCGGTTTGCCAACGTCGGAAACGTCATCGGCGCGTGCCGAAGCGGTCTCGACAAGCACGCGTTCGGCCCGGGCTTGAAGGTCTGTGACTGTTGTCTCAAGCTGATCGACATCAGACGCTTCGTATTTTTCGGCACGATCGACCTTTCCCCGAAGACTGTTTACGGAGCCCTGAAGGTCTGAAGCCTCTTTCTCGATCGAACGAAGCCTGCTGAATGCCGATTCCGGGTTGTCGCGGTCCGCTTTTTCACCGTCGCCCTCATCGCGAAGCACAGAAAGGGAACTTGAAGCCGAGCGCCGAATGGTTTCAAGCTTCTGCTTCATCACCTCAAGGCGCTGAGCAATGGTACCGTCGCCCGGCCGTGCTTGAGACAACACTGCCGATGAGCCCAAACCAATAAGAAGTGCTACGACGAAAGAAGAAAAAAACTTATTGAAAAACATATTGATCCTAAATACAAAACTTCCGCTCAAACCCAAACTGTCGTCCTTTCGAGCATTTCACGTGTGGCTGCCTCGGGGTCCTCTTTACCAAAAATGGCTGAACCGGCGACCATTATCTCAGCTCCCGCATCGGCCACGTCGGCGATGTTACCCGCGTCTATCCCGCCGTCTATCTCGATCTGCACATTCAAACCACGGTCGTCGATCATTCGCCTGAGCCGCCGAACCTTATCAAGCGAAGTCGAAATGAATGACTGTCCGCCGAAACCCGGATTTACCGACATTATCAGAACAAAATCAGCGAATGGAAGAGCCTCCTCCAAAGCCGAAAGTGGTGTCGCCGGGTTTATCGCAATACCGGCCCTCGCGCCTTGATCCCTGATCGCCGTCAATGTGCGATGGATGTGCGGGTCAGCCTCAATATGGACCGAGACCATATCGGCACCGGCATCCACGAACTCAGCCGCATAGCGGCCCGGTTCGACGATCATCAAATGACAGTCGATCGTCATTTCAGTCGCTTTTCTTAGCGACCGGACCACCGGTAAACCGATGGTAATATTCGGAACGAACCGCCCGTCCATCACATCGACGTGCAGAACCGTGGCTCCGCCCGCTTCAACTTGCCTAATGCCTTCTGCCAATCGCGCGAAATCCGCGGACAAAATTGATGGTGCGATCTCGATCATTCAAAGAAACAATAAATTAGTTGCGCCTAAAACTCCAATCGTTGCATTCATGATAAAGATATCAAGGCCTGGTCGCCGGACGCGTCGCCGGTCTGGTCGGAGGCCGATCGCCGGATCGTTGATCTCTTTGCTGCGTATTTGCCGGCGGTTTCGGCGAAGTGTCCCGCGTTTTATCACCCGATGGAGCCGTATCCGTGGCCTTGGGACTCGAATCCGGTTTCGGCTTGTCGCCATCTTCTGTCTTTACGCCGGCATCGCTCCCTGATGAAGTGTTTGCGATCACATCGCGTTTCGTGTCCGCCGTCTTCTTTTCAGTATTTGTGTTTGAAGGTGTCCTTGTTCGCTTCGGCTTGTCGGAGATCATCTCTTCGATCTTCTTCGTATCATCGGACTCAATGTCCTCGATCAACGATTTCGGCGTATCGGCATCGACTCCGGCCTTGCTCGTTACCACTAAGATCAGTTGTCCAGTCTTCACCGTTTCGCCGGCCCGCGGAAGCTGCTCAACGACCGAGTTCATCGGCTGCGAACTTGGGCGATCGGCTCGCCGTTTGATCTTTAGGCCAAGTGCGGCAAGCTCTTTTTCGCTTTCAACGAAATCCTTGCCGACGATATCCGGCACCTTGATCTCGCTGCCGGAAAGAGACATATAAACAACCCCCGCCATGCCGGCGGCAAATGCCGTAAGCAGACCAACCAGAAAAAGCAATTTACCGACCGCGTTAATACCTGATGAAATAATGCTCATCTGTCCAAACCTCTGTCGAAAAGTTTAACACTTTGACGCCAAACAATAAATGGATCCGGCCCATACGCAGGCATCAATTTCACGCCCGCGGCCCACGGATAAGCCTTGCTATGAAAAAACCATCACAATCGTCCCGATCCGGTTCCGTTCTTGCGAATCCCTCGGCTGTATGAAACCGCTGCGGAAGCCTCGGCTCAGCAATAGAAAATTCCGGATGGCCTTCCAAGAATGACCTGATAACTCTCTCATTTTCCTCCCGCTCGAGCGAACATGTTGCATATATCAGCTCACCGCCGTCCGTAACGCACTTGGATGCATTTTCGAGTATCAGGCGTTGTTTGCGGCTTGCCCGCACGATCTCATCGTCTGAGACCCTGTAGCGTATCTCCGGATTATTGCGGATAGTGCCGGTGCCGGAACAAGGAGCATCTATGAATACCAGGTCGAAGATCTGTTCGGAAAAAGGCAGATGTCCGGTGGCATCAAGCTGCAGAAGGCCAGTCGGCCAAACTGCCTGAGCCGAAAGGTTTTGGTAAAGAAATGAGGTCCGCCGTTCGGTCCTGTCACACGCAATTAGGCTGGCGGATGGATTTATCAGGGCGATCTGACCGGTTTTCCCGCCGGGCGAGGCACACAGGTCGAGTATCTTTCCGTCGGCATTTGTTTGTAACGATGACCCAACCAATTGGGATGCCGCTTCCTGAAAATAGACCTTTCCGCTCGCGGCAAGCTCAGCAAGTGTATCGTCCATTCCGGGAGCAACGAAACCATCAGCTGCGATATTCGACCGGGAATATTGCGAAAGCTTTGGATCGTCCTCGGGCCGAAATTTTCCCGTCTTTCGAAACGAAAGCCTCGGCCTTACGTTATTCGCCATTGCGATCGAAGCGGCTCGATCGGAACCGAACTGAGCTGACCAGCGTTCGAGCAGCCAAGTTGGATGCGACGTCTGGATAGAAAGTGCATCGAGAGGCGATTCCGCAGTTATAGGCGGCATCGATGCCGGTGCCCGCCTTAAAAGTGCATTTACGAATCCTTTTGCAGAGGATTTCTTGGCCCGGGCCGTCAACATTACAGATTCGTTGACAATTGCATGCAGCGGGACCTTTGATAAATACCAAAGCTGATAAAGGCCGATGCGAGATGCTATGCGAACCTCAATGTCGAGTGTTTTGCCGTTCGAAAATTTGTCAATGTAATGATCGAGCGTTAATTTGTTCCGCAATACGCCGAGAACGATCTCGTGCGTCAGCGAGGCATCCTGGCGTGCAAGATCGCTTTCGACCTCAGCCAACAGGGTCGATGAATGGCCGTCGCCGGCCTCTACGGACAGCAATACGTCAAAAGCGGCAATGCGTGAGGGCGAGATCTTCATTTCGAGTGGTTTGGCCGATCTTCGGAGAACGTGATACACGAGCGATCCTCCATTTCCATCCAAGAAGGTTGACACGTGCGATACAATAAAAGAGTTTAATGCAATTGTCGTATTGCATGCGAGTTCGCCATTAAACAATACAAGCTTGGTGATTGAGCGATTTCCCGACACGCCTGACCCGAAAAAACGTTCAATCTCGTCTCACTATCCCCCGAGGTGTACGATGGGCAACGTTGTAAAAACCGATGATTTCGAAGTCAAATTTGATCAGGGGGCGGGGTATCTCCGTGCCGAGATCACGGGAAGCAGGGCATCGCTAGACATCGCTCGAAATTATTGGCGAACAATTGCCGAAACAGCCTTAAAGACCAAGAATGAGCGCCTTCTTGTGATCGAAGACATACCGGAACAGATAACTGTTTCGGAAGTGCATATGCTGATCACAGAACTTTCCGAACTGCCGGTTCGCGATATCCGGCTTGCATTTGTTGATCGACACTCTCAGCACAAAAGCCTTAACGAATTTGGTGTCCTTGTCGGAGAAAATCGCGGTCTGAATATCCGTAGTTTTGATTCCGAAACGGAAGGTGCAGCGTGGCTCGTCGAAGAATTCAGAATGGCCTCATGATCCGAATTTGTCGCCTAAATTCGCGCCGCCGCCTATCACAAAGTCCTTAGCTGAAACTCGCTTTTTACCCTCCAGTTGTAGCTCCAAAATTTCAAGTTCCGATCCGCCGCCGCAAGCGACTGCCAGACGGTCACGTGACGCTTCGATCACTGAGCCGGGTTCACTATTTGCAAAATTGTCTCCGGCGATCGCCTTCCATATCGTAATGCGTTTGCCTCGAAGGAAAGTGAATGAGGTCGGGAAGGGTTGAAAACCGCGGATCCGCAATGCGATCTCTTTTGAATCCATCGACCAGTCGATAAGTCCATCCGACTTTTTCATTATCGGTGCATGGGTCGCGGCGGAATGGTCCTGTGGTGTCGGTACGATAAGATCGATCTCAGCAAGCGTCTTACTGCAAAGATCCGCGCCGATCAGACTTAGCCTTTGCATCAGTTCGATCGAGTTCTCGTTCGGATCGATCGTCGTATCTTCCTGCATCAGCATATCGCCGGTATCCAACCCGGCGTCCATTTTCATTGTGGTAACGCCCGTTGTGGCTTCGCCGTTCACGATCGCCCAATTGACCGGAGCTGCGCCGCGATATTTCGGGAGCAAGGAAAAATGGACATTTATGGCTCCTTGCCGAAACGCGTCAAGAAACGCTTCGGGGAGAATTCGGCCATATGCAACTACGACCGCGACATCAGCATTTAGAGCTTTGAACTCCGCAGCGGCTTCGGGTGTTTTAACTTTGACCGGCTGAAAGATCGGGATATTTCGGCTTAGAGCAACTTCTTTGACCGGCGAAAAAACGATCTTGTTTCCACGCCCCGACGGCCGGTCAGGCTGTGTATAAACGGCAACTATTTCGTGACCATCGTCGATCAATCGCTCAAGCGTCGGCACGGCCGCCTGCGGAGTTCCCATGAAAACAATTCTCATAAATTCAGCAACAAAAAAGGCAACAGCGTCTTCTGTCGCCGCTGCCCTTTCAGGTTTTATATACGCGCTTAAAAACCGCAGTGATAATTTGAGCCGTTAAAGATGCCGTCCCATTTTCCTTCGGTTCGGCGGTAAACATTAAAGCCCGCACCTTCGAAAGATTGAACATAGGTGAAAACTTCGCTGACGCCGTCGCCGTCAATATCGAACACATCAAGAAGCAGTTCGTGATAAATGCCGTCATCGACCGACGAGATATCGCCGCTCATCACACTTTCTTCTTTGATCGAATTATATTTGCCGAACCCGATCTTGTATTTACCGTCAGCGCCTTTGTCGGCGATAAAGAAAAGCGTGTTTCGGGTTTTCGCGTCGGGCTTGACCCAAAATGAACCGACTAGTTCGATCTTGCCGTCGCCGTCAACATCGAGTGCCGTCAGATTATGATAGTCGCGGGATTCGATGACAGCTGCAGAATTGCCCTGCTTGGCAAATTCAGCCTTTACAAGATTATCGGCAGCAACTCGTTCGGCAGGCGTCGGCAAACGGCGAACGCCGCTTCCGGGTTTTGTCAGAGGAACGTTCGTGGCAAGAGCCATTACCTTTCCGCTGAGCTTAGCCTTGGTAGATGAAGAAGTGATCCCCGCGATGTTTTTCGCACAATCAGAATCGGGGAACGATTCATAGACCGTTACCGAACCGTTCCGGGCGCCGCCAAAGATCAGCTGATAAGTCTGACCTTTCTTGTAAAACGTTGAGACGAATTTTGTGATCTCATCGGTCGTTCCGTCGCCGCCAGCCGGAGCTTCCAAAGCTCCCTTACTGATAGATCCGATGGGTTCGAGCGATTTGCCGTCGTTCAATACGGCGAAGATCATCGGTTCCGCCGTGACGACTGACCGCGCCGCTTGACGCTGTGCGATTACTGTCGGAGCGAATAGAACATTGAATAACGCAAAACTTGCGGCGATCGCTGTTAATTTCTTCATCATTTTTATACCTCTACCAACGAACCGATCACAGCTTTTTCGCGATCGATTTGCCCTGCATAAATTGCAGCAAATACTCGCGGCCGCCCGCTTTTGAATCCGTTCCGCTCATATTAAACCCGCCGAAAGGATGGACGCCGACAAGAGCTCCGGTACATTTTCTATTCAAGTAAAGATTACCGACATGGAACTCGCGTTCGGCGCGTTCGAGCCTTTCTTCAGATGCCGAATAAAGAGCACCGGTTAACCCAAATTCGGTACCGTTCGCTATTTCAAGAGCGTCATCGAAATCTTTGGCCTTAATAACCGCAAGGACCGGAGCGAAGATCTCTTCCTGCTCGATCGTGTCGCCCGCCTGAACACTATCGATGATCGTCGGAAGGATAAAATATCCGTTCGAATCGTCGCCGGTCCCGCCGAGAACGATCTCGCCGCCTTCTTCGACGCCTTTGTTAATGTATTCGAGCGTTTTATCAAATGCTTTCTTATTAATTACCGCCGCGACGTTCGTGCTGCCTTCGGTCGGCTGGCCGACGTTCAATTGTTCGGCTAGTTTCACGACCTTTTCGAGCAGTTCGTCGTGGACCTTTTCATCTACGATTAAACGCGAACACGCCGAACATTTCTGGCCTTGGAAGCCATACGCGGCCTGAACAACGCCGAGAGCCGCCGAATCGAGATCGGCATCATCGGCAACGACGATCGCGTCTTTTCCACCCATTTCAGCGATCACGCGTTTGATCCAGATCTGGCCTTCACGCGGTTTCGCCGCAACTTCGTTGATATGCAGGCCGACGCCCTTCGAACCTGTAAATGAAATGAAACGAGTCTTCGGGCTGGTGGTCATTGCTTCGCCGGTCTTGGCGCTTCCGGTCAGGAAATTGACGACGCCGTTCGGCAGACCGATCTCTTCTAGAACTTCGATGAACTTCGCGGCGATAGTCGGCGAATCCGACGAAGGTTTCAACACCACGGTGTTTCCCGTAACAACGGCTGCCATCGTCATTCCTGCCATGATCGCAAGCGGAAAATTCCACGGCGGGATCACTGCCGCGACACCGAGTGGAATATATTCTAGATGGTTGCGTTCGCCGGGATTTGGCGTGACTGGTTGGTTCTGTCCCCAACGAAGCATTTCGCGGCCATAAAATTCGAGAAAATCGATCGCCTCGGCGGTGTCGCCGTCTGCTTCGGCCCATGTCTTGGAAACTTCCAAGACCATCCACGCTGAAAATTCGTGCTTTCGCTCACGAATTATATCTGCGGCCTTGAAAAGATACTCGGCACGCTCCGTGTGCGGCACGAACTTCCATGTTTTGAAAGCCTCGGTCGCGGCATCGATCGCCTTTTCGACCAGCGTCGTATCCGTATCAACCTCCGAGAAAACGCCGACAACCTCGTCCTTCATTGCAGGGTTGTAGCTCTCGAATTTCGATTCGAGCGTGACCTTCTCGCCGTTGATCAAACAAGGATATTCACGGCCAAGTTCGCTCCGCACCTTCTCGATCGCCGCCTTCATCGCGTCGGCATTCTCAGCCTTTGAAAAATCTGTAAATGGTTCGTTCTTAAATTCGTCTAACATTCTTTGTGTTTGCATAATTAAACCTCAGTGATCGGCTAATGGCTGCTCTCACGCAGCCAACAGAGCAGCATGTTTCGGTTCTGGAAGTGGCCGACCGTCTTGCTCAAATATTCCAACCCATTCCTCGACTACCTCTAACAATTCCTTAAAAACTTCTTCCGGATCATCCCCGTGAACGCCTCCCGAAAAGAACTCAGGACAAATTCCGATAAAGCAATTATCCTCATCGCTCCAGTAAATTATCTTTTCATATTGATCGGCAATGCTTTTCATTTCGACTTCACCTTCCGAATGATATCTTGTACAAGTTTTTCTTGATATCTTTTTGCGTCGCTGCCTTCCTTTCCAGAAATCGTTACGCGTTCACCGCTTGGATGCTCAAAATTCCTGTGACTTCCTTTCCCACCTCTGTTGACGAAACCGTTCCGAGCGAGATCAGCAATTAATTCACGTATCTTTGGCGGCATAAACTAGCGATTCATCTGCTTCTTTATCTCATTCAATTCCCATTCGTCCAGCAATTCGGGCAAGACCGGCGGATCGTCGCGTTGCCAGGCGATTATGAACCGCGGTTTTTGCGTGTCGCTCGAATGCTCTACGTAATTCAGGATCAGTTTCCACCCCGCGAGCAGGTAAAGGTTTAATTCGCGGACCGAGCCAACCTCGGCGGCCAATCTTGTTTCGTCAATGCTCATTCCCACTTACCTGTCTTTTGGAGTCGTTTGATCTTTCGTTTTGCAAGTTCGCGCTTCAGCACGGTCATTCTGTCTAGAAAAACTATACCGTCGCAGTGATCCGTTTCGTGCAGGACGCATCGTGCCGCCAAATTTGCAAGGTCGTGTTCGATAAGCTTACCGGAAACGTCCTGTGCCCGGAAGATCACACGCATATCGCGTTTTACCGTCTGAAAAAGGCCCGGAAACGAAAGACAGCCTTCGTCGCCGACCTGCTCACCCTCAACGCTGATGATCTCCGGATTGATGAATGCAAGCGGATTTGAGCGGCCTTCGTCGTCAGGCACGTCCATCACAAAAAATCGTTTAGAAATACCGACCTGAGGTGCCGCGAGCCCGACGCCGCCGGCATCTTTCATCGTTTCGAACATATCCGCGACGGTCGCCGCCAGGCCGTTCGAAAGATCGTCGTCGCCGACCGGCCTCCCGACCGTGAGCAACACAGGCTCCGGGTAATGAACTATCCTCATCAAAGGCATAAACGATAGTTTACCGCAAAGTCTTTCCGCAGCGGTAATTAAATGAAGAAAAAGCGGTGCTTTTCTTTGATACGCAGCCAGACTGCGAGAGTTCGTCGCTTCCGGGCGAGATCGGCAGCCTGACCATCAAGAATCGGCCGAATGTCGTGCCGGAGTGAGCAGGCCGTGAACCTGCGGCTGTTCGCAAAATGCCTGAGCTTGGCAGTTTCAAAGGCGATCACATCCTTCGTAAGGCGATCGGTCGAAGAGTCTTTCTTTAGATATTTGCCGAATTCCAGGGCGTCCTCGAGATGCTTTTTGACCGAAACGGGATTGAACAAAGCGGCGTGGCGGCGAAATAGATCAACGAAATCTTCACCCAAGATCTTTCGCGTAAAGGGCAGGAGTTTTTCAACTTCGCGGAGTCTTTTTGCGATCAAAGATCCGGCGAAGAGACGAATTTCTTCGCCCGCGCTTGCCGCGATCGAATCGGCTTCGTCTTTTGACAGAGAATATTCCCCGGCGGCCAAAGTTGGATCGCTAAAAAACTCATCCGCAAACGCCTGATCTGTATAAAGCCTTGCGAGGACGTCTTGTTGCTCCTTTAATCCCATCAATTAGGCGGCGAAAGCAGGCGCTTTTGTAGAAATTATCGATCGCGCGGTGGCGAGTTCGCCGACAAGCTCACCAAAATCGGGAAAATTCTCGTCGCGTTCGAGCACTGCTCCATTTATTTCGGTTCGCCCGGCGACCTCGCGAAAGACTTCCCAGATCTCGTCTTCCGTTCGGTCCCCGTGCCCGTCGATCAGGCGGTTTCCGTGACGGTGCGAGCCGACGAAATGAAGCTGGACGACGCGTTCCATTGGCACTTCGTCGAGATACTGCCGCCAGTCAAACCCGAGATTCACCGAGTTGATATAAAGATTCGTAGCATCCAGCAAAAGGCCGCAATCGGTCGCCTCAAGCACGCGTCGGATGAACACAGTTTCGGACATTTCTGACGAAGGATAAACAACATTTCGGGTGATGTTCTCCAGTATCAGCGGCGTGCTTATCCGTCGTTTCACGGCCTCGATATTTTTGACGAAAACACGAAGTGCTTCTTCCGTAAAAGGCACTGGTGCGAGGTGGCCGATCTTCACTCCGCCGGAACGGGTGAAGCAAATGTGGTCGCTGAACCACGCGGGCTGGACCGCTTCCACGATTTCCGCGACCTTTTCAAGATAATCGTGCTCAATGCCTTCCGCGCTGCCGAGGGAAAGTTCCAGCGAATGAGGGATCAAAGGAAAGCTTGCGGCGAGCAGTTCTAATTCGTCGCGTTTTGCCTTCGGAGC
This sequence comes from Pyrinomonadaceae bacterium, assembly GCA_041751035.1. GTDB lineage: Bacteria > Acidobacteriota > Blastocatellia > Pyrinomonadales > Pyrinomonadaceae > OLB17. Next base: position 61,228 of record JBGSYH010000023.1, read on the forward strand.
GTTGATGAAATGGTCTGTGGTGATCTCAAGAAAGTCTATTTGGCCGCGATGCAAAAAAATATCGGTCTTCAGGTTTGGCCGAAACCCGATACCGACTCCCAAATTTGGCAAATTATTCATTTAACTGCACCCGCCGCAGCCGCCGCCGCAACTCGAACCGCAAGACGACCCGCAGCTTGAACCGCATGACGAACCGCATCCGCCGCCGCCCGAAGCGACATGATTCTGTTGGGCACGGGCAAAAGCGTCATTGTAATTTGAATATGCGGTTCCGGCAAGAATCCCGGTGCCGAAGATGCCGACCGAAAGAAGCAGCGGATCGATCCCGGCGTGTCCAGCTTCGGACAAGGCCGGACGCTGTGCGTTCTGGCCGATATACGGAGCCTGCGAACGATATTTCAGGTCGGAGAAGGCCAGATTCAGGCGTTCGAGATACTGTTTGCCAAGCTTTGAGACACGCGGCATCTTGCCGATCGCCATCGCGATCCCGAATCCGACGATCAGCAGAAAGATCGTAAAGACCACGTTAAAATTCCCAACCATTATCGCCACGACAACTTTGTAAATGCCGACAGCCGCGATCAGAACACCTGTGAAGAAACCAAATCGCCACGCCTTTGCGGTGGTGCTTTCCGAATTAAGGAACTGGCGGTTCGAGAGGTCGATGTCGTAGCGATGGGTGAACTGCTCAAGCTGTTTCACGAGTCCGATGCGTGCATCGAACACGTCTTTTGCCTCGCGGCCCGACCCGATCCATTCATAGGCGATGTTTTCTATCGTGTTGGAGCGAATGCCGTCGGCGGCGGCTTCGGTGCGCCTGATGCGGGAATCTTTCTCTTCGGTATTAAACTCGACCAGGCCCTTTTGGACCAGAGAAAATATGACCGAGCGTGCAAGTTCGTTCGCGCCGCCGCGAAGAAACGCGACCTCGAACGGATCGATCTCCGGTGGGATCGCGGGAATCGGCATGCGGTCCGACTTATCGAGCCCTGACTTAAAAAGCCCGAGCGTCAAAAGCACAAGGCCTGAGAAAATAACGTAAAGAATTAGAAAAACCGGGCCGGGAAGTGTGGTCAGCGGGTTGTCGATCAGAAAGTCCATAAACGGAAATTCCTCCTGTATCGGCTTATACGAAAGCGGCCTGGGCCGCGTTCCGATTGTAACAGAAATTTAAGGTGTTAGGACGATCAAATTTCGGCGTCGGATCAGACCGCCACCGGCTTTATTCGGGCCGCTCACGGCAGGGCTTGCCGGCGGATGCATCGGCAAGCTTGCGGGCCACCACGTTCTGTTCTTTCGTGGTTGGCAGCACGATATCGGTAACACACGCCTTGCCGCCTTCGATCTTTGAAACGACAAGATACGACGTTTTTATCGCCCGGTATTCTTCGCTGTCCGGGTCTTCGTGGCTGGTGTCGAAGCGGACGATCAAGGCAAAGGGCACGGGCTTTTTGTTGACGGTCCTAACCCGCCATTCCGCACGCGGGCCGACACTTGAAAAGGCACCGGAGACAACTTGCCAGAAATTTAGTTCAGACTTCGAACCATCAGGGAAAATTACATCGATGCTCTGACGAATATCACCCTCCAGCACGTCAAGCTGAAAACCGCCGACGCCTTTGCACCGCCCGCGATACGAACCTGCACCTTCTTCATCAAGCTCGATCGTCTTACAGCCCTTTTCACCCAGATCAGTATAAACGCTCGTGATCTTGCCCTGGCCGGAGGTGCCCATTGAGAAAAAAATGCCGACGATCGCGGCTAGAATTAATGAGTTGGCAGTAAATATTGCTGACCTGCGGGTCGTTGAGCGGTTCATATTGGTTTGTTCCTTCGAGCTATATCGATTCGAGACAGGGCTTCGCGGCAGCCGCGTCGGCAAGACGCCGAGCCTGTTCATTCTGTGCTTTTACTGACGGATCGACAAGAGAGGTCACGCATACAGAATCCGCCGCTATCTTGACGACCACCAAATAGGACTTCCGGTTGTTCGAATTGTCCGGATCATCAAAAACATTATATCTGGCGATCAATGAATAGGGCTCGGCCTTGCCTTTGTTCCGCCGAACACGCCATTCGATCTTGTCGGCCAGCATCGCAGGAGCGGCGGTCCCGATCACCGAACGGATGTTCAGTTCGTATCTGCGGCCGGAACTGTCTTTCAGTTCAAAGTCCGATGAGTGCTCGGAAGCGTAATGATCGATCTTGTAGCCGCCGACACCTTTACATTCCGCGGCATAGACCACGCCGTCATCGGTGCGATCGGGCAATTTCTTGCAGTCCTTTTCGGCGAGACTTGTATAGATACTTTCGGCCTTCTGTCCGTCCGCCGTGACGGTCACAAAAAGGATCATAACTGCAAGGGTCAACGTCTTCATACAGGAAACTATAACAGTTGTGTCAAATCGAGCCCTGTGCCAACCAGAATATTGCAAGCTTTACAACCAATTAGTTGGTTCGGTAACCTGATAGTTAGAGAACATATCCTCGGCTGACTGCCCGTTTGAAACGCAAAACGTCTAAGTTGGCGATCCAAGACCCCAGACCGATAACCAGCAGAAAATATGAAAATATCTTCATTCTTTATACTTTTTGTCGCCGTTTCTATGGCAGCTTGCGCCGGCGGCACAACCAGCAACGTCTCGCCAGTGAACAACGTGGCCCCGACAAATTCGTCCAATGTTACCCCGGCAAATACATCGAACACGAATACCGGGCCGATCGCCGGAACCAGGATCGAAAAAGAAGAGGCCGTGACCTTTGAGGGCACGACACTTCCCGGCGGTTGGACGTTCGTCGATAACGATGCAAAGGAAAAACCTTCGCCGTATTCGTTGGCAGACGGCAAGTTCAAATTGACCATTCCTTCGGGCAAGGATCTTTTTTCAAACAACTACGGAGCACCGCATTTGGTGAAAGCTGTTTCAGGCGATTTTCAGATCGAAGCTCGGGTAAAGTTCGATCCGAAGAGTAATTATCAAGGTGCGGGATTGATCGTTTTCAACGATGCGCAGAATTATCTTCGGCTTGAACGTTGCTTTGGCGGCACCGGGGGCAGCGGCTCGGGCATTCGGCTCGACAGCCGGAAGAATGACGAATATACACCGATCTCGACACCTGATCAGGCTGCAACAGATGCCGGTGAAGTTGATCTGAAGATCATTCGAATGGGCAAAAAGTTTATTGCCTTTTGGCGTTTGAACGAAGAGGGCGAATGGAAGGAGATCGGCGAATTTGAATCCGATTTTCCCGATACCGTCCGCGTCGGCCTGATCGGCGTAAACACCAGCGATGAGATCACTGCCGAATTCTCAAACGTAAAACTTATGCCGCTCGTCGACAACTCGACCCGCTGATCCGACATCTCATAATGCAAAATGGGGTAAAGTTCGGCCGGTTGCGACCTTTGCAAGTATTAATAAACTCTTCGTTCTATGTTTGGAGAGGGAGGCATTTATGAGAAGGCACATTATTGGATTTGCGATCTTTTCGATGATCGTTGGGTTGACCGTCATTGCTTATTCGTTTTTAAAGCCGTTCGTAATACCGGAAGTTCCAAAGTCTGTTCCTGTCGAAGATGAACGTCCTTACTCGTGCTGGACCGATCGACGCACGGTAAGTGCCCGCGTTCTTACTGCTGAATACGACGAGCGGTCGCGTGAACTGGTAGCCGATGTCGAACTAAAGTGGAATGGCCGCGGCCGTCCGCCGGAACAGCTTTACTACAATGTTTTTCTATTGAACAAAGGCAGCGGCCCGGAGAAATGGGCATTGAATTCCGATATTGCTCTGGAGCCGTTTGATGGCCCAACCCGTACGATAAAGCGCGTACGATTTTCTCGAAAGGCAACGGAAAAATTTCACGATCTTGACAATATATATGCACATATTGAGACCGCAGTGGACGGCAAATTCATTTCAACCCAGACTGAACGCATATCTTCCGCGAAATATCTTCCGGTTTTGAAAGTTCACAAATAATTTTTGCAAGTCCTGTTTCCGAACCCGTTCTAAACATCATGTTAGGACGGGTTCTTTATTTTTTATCCAATACGGAGAAATGATATGAAACAGGAAAAGATCTTCTCTTCCCGGTATTTTGCCGGTCTTTTGGTTCTCTCAAGCCTTATTTTTTCAGCCTGCGGTGATTCGTCAAGCGGTTATGAAAACGCCGCAAATAGAACAGTCGCATCGCAGCCGATCACGGCCGATATGGCAAAAGCATCGGCAAATGCCGCAGCATCACCGGCCTATGAACTTCGCCAGAGTTCGGAAATGGACGGCACTGATGGTGAGCGTTACGCCGAGATCAGCGAAAATCCATTCTTCGAAACGGCTCGGGCGCCGCTTTCGACGTTTTCGATCGATGTTGACACCGCCGCATATTCGAACGTCCGCCGATTTTTGAATCAGGGGCAATTGCCGCCGAAAGACGCTGTCCGCATCGAAGAGCTTGTAAATTATTTCGAATACAACTATCCGCAGCCAGCCGGTAACGTTCCTTTTTCAGTAAATACCGAGGTTGCGGTGTCGCCGTGGAATCCAAATAACCGCCTGATGAAGATAGGCCTTCAGGGCAAGAAGGTCTCGCTTGATAAAACACCGGCGACGAACCTTGTCTTTCTTCTCGATGTTTCCGGTTCGATGAACGCACCTGACAAACTTCCGCTTTTAAAAGAAGGCCTTCGGATCATGGTCAATCAGTTGAAACCGAACGACCGTGTCGCGATCGCCGTATATGCCGGTTCAAGCGGGCTTGTTTTGCCATCAACGCCGGTCAGCCAAAAAGGCGAAATACTGGCCGCGCTAAACAATCTTGAAGCCGGCGGTTCGACCAACGGCGGCCAGGGAATTCAACTCGCCTACACGGTGGCCGCAAATAATTTTATAAAAGGCGGAAATAATCGTGTGATCCTGGCGACCGACGGCGATTTCAATGTCGGTGTGACCGGTGACGACGCTCTTGTTCGTATGATCGAGGAAAAGCGAAACAGCGGCATCTTTCTTTCGGTGCTCGGTTTCGGCTCCGGAAACCTGAACGATTCGATGATGGAAAAGCTCTCGAATAAAGGCAACGGAAATTATGCCTACATCGATTCGCGTGACGAAGCCAAACGTGCACTTGGCGAACAGGTCGCCGGAACGCTTTATACGATCGCCAAGGACGTCAAAATTCAGGTCGAATTCAATCCTGCAAAGGTCGCCGGTTATCGGCTGATCGGCTATGAAAATCGTCTGCTTGCCGATAAAGATTTTAACGACGACAAAAAAGATGCCGGCGAGATCGGTGCGGGACATTCCGTAACAGCGCTTTATGAGATCGTGCCCGCTGGGCAAAAGGTCGATAACGGCGGTATTGAACTTAAGTATTCAAAATACGAACCGACCGGAACGAATTTCGGTGCCGAAATGGCGACGGTGAAATTGCGTTATAAGGCACCGGACGGCAATGTGAGTAAGCTGCTTTCGATCGGCGTTCTGGAAAGCGCTAATGCGATCGAATCAGCTTCGGAAGATCTTCGCTTTGCCGCAGCGGTCGCGCAGTTCGGATTGGTATTGAGAGATTCTCGATATAAAGGAAGTGCGAACCTTGATTCTGTTCGTTCGCTTGCCGTTAATTCGCTCGGCGGCGATGCCCGGGAACGCCGTTCCGAGTTTCTTGAAATGGTAAATCGTGCGGCTTCATTAAAAGGCCGTGGTTGAACCCAAGTCAGGCACCGTCAGCAATGGCAGGCGGTGCCATTTACATTGGAAATTGTAGAATTTCTAACCCTGCTTTTCGCCCCGCGGATCTTCTTTCGCTATAGCCTTAAAGATGTCTGTTATCAGAGTGTCGTGGTCGAACGGCTTTGTGGCATATCGTTGAAATCCGGAATCGAATGCCTTTCTCCGGCTTTCTTCGTTGGCAAAGGCGCTAAGCGCGACGGCGGGGATCGTTCCACCTTCCTCCGGCGACAGCTGCCGGATGCGCGTTATCAATGAATACCCATCTTCGTCCGGCATCGCAAGGTCCGAGATCAATAGATTTGGCCGACGCCCGATCGAGCCCGTCAAAATCTTAAATGCGGCTTTGGCAGATTCTGCAGGGATCACTTTTGCACCGCTTTTTTCTAGGAACATCTGCAGAACCTCGCGTGAATCGACGTTGTCCTCGACAATAAGTATCTTGAGTCCTTCGAGCGGCCGCGAAGTCCTCATGTCGATCCGCGGATTAGAATCGATGAATACCACCTCGTCCGTGTTGATCGGAAGGGTGACAGAAAATTTCGCACCTTTGCCGATACCGTGGCTTTCCGCCCGGACGTGTCCGCCGTGGCGTTCGACCAATATCTTTACGATCGAAAGCCCGAGCCCGAGTCCCGAGTTTCCACCAAAATTGCCGTTCTCAACCTGTGAGAATTGGCGAAATACGTTCGGAAGGGCGTCGGCCGCGATGCCCGCACCAGTGTCCGCAACATCGATCGTTACGGCTTCGGCACCGGTTGTGAGACTTACTGAGATCTTCCCGCCCGATGGAGTGAATTTCAACGCGTTCGATATTAGATTTCCGAAAACCTGACTCAGCCTGGCCGGGTCGGCAAGGATCGTAAGGCTCTCAAGGTCCGAAGAAAATGTGTACTCAACCGAGTTCGATTCGGCCGCCGGCTGGTGTGCTTCGAATTCACGCCGCACCAGATCAGAAATATCCACTAGCCGATATTCGAGCCGCAGTTTTCCGGAGGCAACACGTGCCGAATCCACAAGATCATTTATAAGCTTTGTTTGATTTTCGGCACTTTGAACTATCTTTTCCAGAGCGTCGTGGCTGGTCTTTGCGTCAAGATCGCGGCGCAGGAGTATTCGGGACCAGCCCGTTATCACGTTCAAAGATGAACGTATCTCGTGCGAAACGAATGCTAGAAAGAAATCCTTTGTCCGGTTCGCTTCTATCGCCTCGTCACGGGCGCGTTTTTCCAGTTCGTTCGCGCGAGCAAGATTCTCCACTGCGAGCTTTTCTTCTGTTATCTTGTGGACCGCCCCCATCATCTTGAGGGGAACCTTGTCCGGGCCTAGCACAGATTTGCCCTCGGCCCTGATCCATTCGACCGTTCCGTCCTTGTATTTCACACGAAACTCTTCGTCAAACACCCGGCCGTCCTTGAGCGAAATATCGAAGAATTCAGAAACGAATTTCTGATCTTCCGGATGCACCGCAGCGATAAACCGATCGAAATTCAACTCTTCAAAGGCCGGCACCCCAAATATTTCGTTACACCTCGGGGTCGAATAGGTCCGCTGTTCGATCAGATCCCAATACCAAAGTCCAATGTCAGCATTCTCGGCTGCCGTGAAGAGATGTTCCGATCGATGTATATCAGTGCTTACGTCGGCGTTTTCGAGATCGGTTCTTCCGCTGATAAAGATGCGAAAGTCTCCGCCGTAAGGAAATCTAACTAGAGAGATCTCGATCAGAACGCGTTTCTCCGCGTTCAACCGAAATTGAAGCCTTAATTTTTCACAGGCACCGCGAAGGCAATTATCGATGGCTTCCTCGATCAAACCGGCAATATCCTCAGACGATTGCCAATAAACGGTCTGTGTGAACTGCTGACCCGCCAGTTTTTCAGGCTTGGTTCCGGCGCGTTCGAAAATCCCGCCGTGCATTTCGATAACCCGACCTTCTGAATCGAGTACCCCGAAAAGGTCGAACGATCCCTCGAATATTGAGCGGGTCAGTTCGTTGAACGGAGAATCGGAGCTTTCATTGATCTCTCGTTTTACATCATCTGCCATATGAGCCTTTTCTAAAAAAGTTTACGTTGATTCGATCGACACAAACAAGCACAGCAATTGCTTTGCCATATAAATGTACTTGTAAAAATACATTTTTGGCTGATTTTTAGCCAACTAGACCAAATAGCGTTCGATTTTGATACAATAGGGAATACAAGGTAATAGATTATGAAATTCAAGGCATTGGCCATTGATGACGACAAAGCTTCGCTTCAACTCTTGGAGTTCCAGTTAAAGTCGGAAAATTTTGAGGTAACGACTGCCTATTCAGGCGAAGAAGGCCTGGCGCTTATCGGAAAACAGGATTTTGATGTGATCCTTACCGACCTCCATCTTCCGGACATAAGCGGAATTGGCCTGATAAAGCAGGCTCGTTCGGTCGCTCCGGAGACTGAGATCATTATGATCACCGGAGACCGCTCGAAGGATAAAACGATCGAGGCAACAAAAGCCGGTGCGTTTTGGTATCTCGAAAAGCCGTATGCGGAAGACGAATTGATCGAGCTTGTAAATAAGGCGGTCGATCGCAAACGTGCGTCGGCCGAGATCCGCGAACTTCGCGGCCGTTTGACCAGCCAAACCTCGTATGAAGGCATCATCGGCGGCAGCCGTGCGATGCAGAACATTTACGCAATAATCGAAGGCGTAGCCGAATCCGATGCGAACATTCTGATCCTCGGAGAATCCGGAACAGGTAAAGAAGTTATTGCAAATGCGATCCACTATAAGAGCCATCGCGCCGAAAAGCCATTCGTGAAAGTGAATTGCTCGGCGTTGCCAAAAGACCTGATCGAGTCGCAGCTGTTTGGACACGTAAAGGGCTCGTTTACCGGTGCACATGCCGATAAGGAGGGCTTTATCGGACAGGCGAACCGCGGAAGCCTGCTTCTGGACGAGATAGGCGAGATGCCGATCGAACTCCAGCCGAAACTCCTCAGAGTGCTTCAGGAAAAGGCATATTATCGGGTTGGGAGCGATAAACCGCAGGATGCCGATTTTCGTCTGATATGTGCGACAAACCGCGATCCGTTCGATGCGATCTCTGATGGAAATCTCCGCGAAGACCTTTATTATCGGGTAAATACGATCGAGATACGTATTCCGCCGCTGCGTGAGCGAATGGAAGATATTCCGATGCTTGCCGAACATTTTCTGCAGGTGTACGCCGATAAATATAACAAGAGCGGGATATCGTTCGCCCAATCGGGATATGACCAAATGCTCAATTACCACTGGCGGGGTAATGTCCGTGAACTACAGAATGTAATAGAACGTGCCGTTCTTCTGAGCCGCGACAGTGCTATTGATACGCTGAACATTCCAACCTCCGAAGGCGAAATTGCCGGCATTGCTCCGGATATCGCCGCATACGCGGCGGCAGGCGGCTCATCACCAGCGACAATGGATGTTTCGAAACGATTGGATCCGAATCCAATTATCCCGGGAGTTCAATTCGTCGATTCGGGAGATCTGTTTGAGAGTGTCGGGAAAATGATCGTCGATTCGCTAAAGGAAGACAGCGAAACTGGCGAAGGCAACGATGTCTTTGAATCGATCGAAGGCGGCGTCGTCCGAGCGGCGCTCAAGCGAACGAAAGGGAACAAGCAGGCTGCCGCAAGCCTCCTTGGTGTTTACCGGCCCCGTTTGTATGGAATGATCAAACGGCACAAAATAACCGAAGAAGATTAGATAGACCGTCGATTAAACATAAATGGAAATCGAAAAGGCCGTGGAATTGTTCCGACGGCCTTTTCCGGGTGTGGGTTCAAAATGCAATATTAATTGCTGGGTGCGCTAGGAACCTTTACCTCGACATCGATATCGTGTTTTTTCGTTCCGCTGAAAACACCGCCGTAGTATAAAGCTGCGGCTAACATTCCGACGATGATCACCATCGCCAAAGCCCATATAAAATTGCTTGCTACACTTTTTCCTTCTTCCATAGATCCTCCTTGATCATGTAAATGTAAATAGAACTGCACAATCGGTATTGCAACGTCTATGCCTTTAAGGTTTTTCTATTGGAATCAGTGAGTTACAGGAGCAGCTTCTAAGTAACTGCAAGTGAGTGTATGAAAAGAATACATTCAAATCATTTTCATCGCCTCCAAAAATCTTGCCATAAGCAGAAATGTGTAGTACAAATTGCCTACACGTTCTTAACTTAAATTAAAACTGAGGTGTGATTATGTTTGGATTGATCGGACAACTTATCGGCGGTCTAATTGTTGGTATCCTTGCAAGGTTCCTTCTTCCGGGCAAAGAGAACTTTCCGGATGGCATTCTCGGTTGGGCATTGACCGCTTTGCTCGGGATCGGCGGTGCATTTGTCGGCGGGACGATCGCACGTTCTTTGTGGCGAGCGGGTGACGAAAACTATGTCGCAAGTTGGACGATGTCGATACTCGGCGCGATCCTGCTGCTCCTAATTGTTCGCATGATCTTCGGCAGAAAGGCCTAGCACGCTTGCACAGTTCTAAATTTGGCTGCCGTTCGTTTCGGCGGGCGGCAGTTCCATTTTCAGTAGCCCGTTAAAATCTACATTGAACGGTGCCCCTTTCACAGCCACCGACATTTCTTCTTCGGTCTTTCCGTCTGCATTAGCAATCCCCACGCTGGCAAAATAGCAATTCGCACCATGAGCTTTGGCGTGATTCACAAGATCTAAATAGGCTTTCTGGCCTTCGTCAAACCTGCCGCGGTTCGGATAAATACCGGTCCGCACAACAAAGAAAGCACGTTCGCCGTCCTTATTCGCAACGATCTGCGGTTCCGAAAGGATATCGGCGAGCACATCTGCAGATTCGATCAGCCAACCATCCTTTTCAAGCTGTTTGAAGACGATCTCCACTCCGAACGCGTGTATGTCGTCTCCGGTCATTAATTCTTGTGAGTCCATTGTTTATATCCTATCGGCGACACCCTCGGGCGACAAACCGAGGCATTAAAAATTAAACCCTACAACTGGCTCCTGCATTGCGGATTGAACGCCGCTGAATTACGATTAAGTTTTATGTCACCAGAAGAATTAAAGAAGACACCGCTTAATGCGGCACACCGCGGACTCGGCGGCAAAATGGTCGATTTCGGCGGCTGGGATATGCCTGTGCAATACAGTGCGGGCGTTATCGAAGAACATATGGCGACGCGGACGCGTGCCGGGCTGTTTGACGTGTCGCACATGGGCGAGATCTGGGTAGAAGGGCCGGACGCGATCAAGTTCGTCGATCGGCTGACGACCAACGACGTTTCAAAACTTGTGGACTGTCAGGCTCATTACACGGCTCTGACAAATCACGGCGGCGGCGTTGTTGACGATCTTCTGGTCTATAGGTTCGGGCCGGAGAAACTACTGCTTGTCGTAAACGCGGGCACCACAGAAAAAGATTGGGACTGGATCACGTCGCACCATTCTGAACACGAGGATGTAAGGACCAGAAATGCGTCGGCTGAATATTGTCAGATAGCTATTCAAGGCCCGCATGCGGAAACGATCCTGCAAAAGCTGACCGAAACAGATCTGTCTGAGATCAAATATTATTGGTTCAAAACGGGCGAGGTCGATGGCGTTGAGGCCATAATCTCGCGTACGGGCTACACCGGCGAAGATGGTTTCGAGGTTTACGCCGAGGCGGAAAAAGCAGAACAGCTTTGGAAAACTATGCTTGCGACCGGCAGCGAAGCCGGTATTCTGCCTTGCGGACTGGCGGCGAGAAATACGTTGCGGCTCGAATCCGCAATGTCGCTTTACGGCCACGAACTCGGCGACGATATCACGCCTCTTGAAGCCAATCTCGGTTGGATTACGAAGTTAAAGAAAGAAAGCGATTTCATTGGAAAGGATGCACTTGTATCGCTCAAGGAAAAGCGCTTGGATCGCAAGATCGTTGGTTTCGAAATGACCGAACCGGGCATCGCACGCGACGATTTTGATGTTTATATTAACGACGAAAAAGTCGGCAAAGTAACATCCGGTTCGCCGGCTCCGTTCTTAAAGAAGAACATCGGCCTGGCATTTGTTCCAACCGGTTTTGCAAATGAGGGGCAGGAACTTAAAATTGATATTCGCGGCAAGAAGGTAGGAGCTAAAATAATTCCAACGCCATTTTACAAGCGGGAGAAGTAAATATGGATGTAATTGTCAAAGTTTCCCTGCCTGACGAGATCAGCGAAGGCAATAATGAACTGGTTTCACGTAGTGTTTTTGAACAGGTGGTGGCAGAAGCTTACAAGAATGGTCGGTTGAGCCTAAAGCAGGTGAGACTGTTGCTTGGATTTTCGTCGCGTTTTGAGGCAGAGGAGTTTATTCACAAACATAAGGCAGCGGGATATTCGATCGACGATCTGGAGAATGAAATGAAGACTATGGGAGATCTCGGTCTCTTATGATCGTCATTGCCGATACTTCGCCGGTCAGCTACTTGATCCTTATAGATGAGGTCGACGTGCTGCCAAGCTTGTATGGCGAAATCATTGTTCCGCGAGCCGTCTATCAAGAACTGACTGCTGAAAATGCTCCTCCAGAGGTTAAAGATTGGTTCTTAAACAAGCCCAATTGGTTTGAAATTCGTGAATTGATCACTGATGTTCCGACTGAGTTGTCGGTTCTGTTGGACAAGGGCGAGAGTGAGGCCATTCAGTTGGCCACCGACTTAGACGCTGATCTGTTGCTTATTGATGAATTGGCCGGTCGGAGAATTGCGGCGGAGAGCGGCCTGAAGGTTGTTGGCCTGATTGGTGTACTCGCCGCGGCAGGCAAACGGGGCTTGATCGATGCGAATTTGGCAGCATCGAAACTTGAAAAGACAAAGTTTTATGTTTCTGCGGAATTGATCGAAGTTTTGCGAAACTCCCGACCTGATCTATAAAAAAATATGTCAAACATTCCTGAAAATTTACGATACAGCAAGGACCACGAATGGGTTCTTGTTGATGGCGATGTCGCAACGATCGGCATCACGGACTATGCACAACATTCGCTAGGCGATGTTGTTTATGTTGACTTTCCCCGCGTCGGCGATAGATTCGCGGCACACGAGGCGTTCGGTTCTGTTGAATCGGTAAAGGCGGTTTCGGAGATCTTTACTCCTGTCGGCGGCGAGGTCACTGAGGTGAACGACGGGTTGAACGACACTCCGGAGTCCGTCAACGCTGATACATACGGAGCCGGCTGGATGGTTAGACTAAAGATGGACAACCCCGGCGAAGCGGACGGCCTGATGTCGAACGCCGAATACGAAGAATATCTAGAATCAAATGGATAGTTGAAAATTGAGAATTGAGAATTGAGAATGGCCATTTTCTTTCTCTGTTAGACCACTCATTCTCTATTTTCCGTTTTCCATTCTCAATTGCTTTATGCGTTATATACCAAACTCGCCCGATGAGCGGCAGGAAATGCTCGCCGAGATCGGGCTTTCAAATATGGGCGAATTGTTTCGCTCGATCCCGGCTGATGTCCAACTTGGCCGAGAATTGAACGTCACCGATCCGCTTGCGGAACCCGAGGTGATCGCGGCGATGGAAGAAATGGCTGCACGGAATACCGCGGCCACGAAGCCGTCGTTTCTTGGAGCAGGCGTTTATTCACATTTTTCGCCGACCATCGTTGATCATCTGATCCAGCGGTCTGAGTTCTTTACTTCATACACGCCATATCAGCCCGAAGTGTCGCAGGGAACGCTGCAATATATTTTCGAGTTCCAGACCCTGATCTGCCAGCTGACCGGAATGGAGGTCGCAAACGCCTCGATGTACGACGGTTCGACCGCGATGGCCGAGGCATATGTAATGGCACAGCGTGTGACACGCCGCGACAAGATAGTCGTGGCGACGAGCGTGCACCCGGAATATCGCGAAGTCGCCCGAACCTACACACAGCACGGAGACGCAGACATTATCGAAGTGCCATTCGATGAAGGGACTGGAAGGCTTTCGGACACCTCCGCTCTTGATGACAAAACCGCCGCGTTGGTGGTTCAATCGCCGAATTTCTTCGGCTGCATTGAGGACTTGAAGTCTCTGGCAGAGGCGGCACATGCTGTCGGCGCTTTGTTTGTTGTCGTAGTTACAGAAGCGATCTCGCTTGGCCTGCTCAAGTCCCCAGGGTCTTGCGGTGCCGATATCGTTGTTGGCGAAGGCCAGTCGTTCGGTATTCCGATGAGCTTTGGCGGGCCGCACGTCGGGATATTTGCGACGCAGGATAAATTCGTTCGCCAGATGCCCGGAAGGCTTTGCGGCATTGCTTACGACAAGAATGGCAACCGCGGATTTACGCTTACGCTTTCGACCCGCGAACAGCACATCCGCCGCGAAAAAGCGACGTCGAACATATGCACGAACCAAGGCTTGATCGCACTCGCCGCGACCATTTATATGGAAGCGATGGGTAAGCAAGGCTTGCAGGAAGTTGCTGAACAGAACGCACAGAAAGCCGCGTATGCCAAGAACGCGATCGCGGCCTTGGACGGTTATTCGATCCCGTTCTCCGCACCGACGTTCAACGAATTTGTCGTCCGCGGGCCAAAACCTGCGGCGGAAATTCTTGAATCCGTTCGTGAAAATGGCATCATCGGCGGGCTTGCTTTGTCGAAGTATTACAACGGCCGCGAGAACGAGTTCTTGGTTTGCGTTACGGAGACGAGTTCGAAAACAAATATTGACAAACTCGTGGATGGCTTGAGTTAGAATTGTCTCAGAGATTCGTTATGGCACAGAATGCAAAAATTAAGATCGAGATGCCTGTATCGGCCGACAAGATCCGACTTCCAAAAGGAGTTAACGATAGGTTGCAAACTTTGCTTGACCGGCAGGATAAAGGCGAAAATCTTTCGAAAAAGGAATTAAAGGAAGCCGAAGGGCTGGTCGAACTGTCCGAACTTCTTTCTCTAATGAGAATGCGTTCAGAACGCGTAGGAAGCCAGGGATGAGCAGTGCTCATATTCCATTGTTTCTGAGAAAGCTTGTAATAAAGCGAGCCGGAAACCGATGCGAATACTGCCGGCTGTCTCAACTTGGCCAAGAGGCAACGTTTCATATCGATCACGTCAAACCGATCGTAGCAGGCGGCGAGACGGTGGCCGACAATTTAGCTCTTGCGTGTGTTTCATGTTCATTGAAGAAAGGTGCACGCCAGACCGCTATCGATCCAACTACGGGAAAGTCTTTAAAGATCTTTGATCCGCGAAAGGACCTTTGGACGAAGCACTTTAAGTGGGCCGGACTGCGAGTTAAAGGGTTGACACCGATGGGTCGGGCAACGGTCGAATTGTTGAAAATGAATCGGCAACTGATAATTGCGATCCGCCGGGAAGAGTTCTTTCTCGGACGTTTGTATGAATGAACTGCGGCCGCGAGAATGATTTCTTGGTTTGCGTAACCGAGACCGCGACGAAGGCTAATATTGACACCCTTATCGGGGCACTTTCTGCTTAATGAACGTTTTGACCATTGAGATCATCGCGGTTTTCATATTCATTGTGATGTTTGCGGTGATAATCACGATCGGAGTGTTCGCTATTCGCATCTTTCGAGGATCTCAAATGAATTTCCGGGATTGTCCCTTGTGTGCTGAACCGATCCGCCTAAAGGCCGTCGTTTGTCCACACTGTAAGCGTGACATTTAGCTGGAGCTATTTAAATGGAAATCGACCGAAGAAAATTTATCTTCTCCGCAGGTAAAGGCCTTGGCCTTGCGGCGATGTCGTCGGCGGTGGTCGGTTCGCTCTTTGAAAATGTAAAGGCGGCAGGGAAGGCGGTGGAGCATCTTTCGCCGTTGGACGTTGCGGCGAACGAAGATTATTGGGCCGCGATACAGCAGGCATTTTCCGTTACGCGCGGTATTATCAACCTGAACAATGGCGGCGTCAGCCCGAGCCCGCGGATCGTGACCGAAGCGTTCGTTCGCTATACGTGGCAGCAGGAAGACGCGACCGCCTACACAATGTGGCAGATACTTGAGCCGCAATCGGAAACTGTCAGGACGGGCCTTGCCGAGATGTTCGGCTGTTCGCCCGAAGAGATCGCGATCACGCGAAACGCCTCAGAATCGCTCGAAATTCTGCTTATGGGGCTCGACCTTAAGTCCGGCGACGAGATCATCGCGAACACGCAGGACTATCCGCGAATGCTTACAACGCTTCGGCAGCGTGAACTCCGCGAAGGCCTAAAATTAAAGCTGATCAAGATCCCGATAGCACCGAACGATCCGGACGAGATCGCCGCAGCATATGAACGTGCCATCACACCACGAACGAAGCTTCTGCTTATCTCGCACCAAATAAATCTGACCGGCCAGATAACGCCGATCAGGAAAGTGTGTGAAATGGCTCGGTCAAAGGGAATAGAAACGATAGTTGACGGAGCACATTCGTTTGCACAATTCGACTTCAAACGTGACGATCTCGGTTGTGATTATTTCGGCACGTCGCTTCACAAATGGCTTTACGCCCCGAAAGGAACCGGAATGCTTTATGTGAAGCGTGACAAGATTTCGAAGGTCTGGGCATTGATGGCCGCCGAGGATAAGAACAAGAACGACATCCGTAAGTTTGAAGAGATCGGGACACACTCGGCAGCAATGCGGCTCGCGATCGGCGAGGCCGTTTTGTTTCATAACGCGATCGGCGGCAAACGAAAGGAAGAGCGGCTGCGGTATCTTTCGCGATATTGGATGAACCGCCTGAAGGATATCCCAAAGGTCGGGTTCAACACATCGTTCGATCCGCAGCAATCGTGTGCGATCGCGAATTTCAAGATCGACGGCGTTGATCCGGTAAAGCTAGGCGGTTATCTGATGGCGAAGCACAAAATATTCACAACTCCGATCGTGCACGAAGAATTTACCGGCATTCGCATCACGCCGAATGTTTACACAACGCTCTGGGAGCTCGACCGGTTCTGCAATATCGTCGAAAGCGTAGCAAAGAATGATCTTCCGAAGGCATAAATGAGCGATAGATTTGAAAAACTTTTCGAGGCCGGCTGGCGGCACGTGGATCCGAACGGACACGTTGCGAACATGGTCTATTTGGAATACGCGGTCGATACCCGCATAGCGTACTTTGCCTCAAAGGGGTTCGCCCCGATGGAATTTCAGCGGTTCAGGATCGGGCCGGTCATCAAGAGTGACCTTGTGGAATATTTTCGCGAGGTAAAGATGCTGGACAAGGTCACGGTTACAATGGAGAACGGCGGCGTGAGCCCCGATTCGTCGCGTTTTCGTGTAGTTAACAATTTTTATAAAGAAGACGGTACGCATGCCGCCCGCGTCACCAGCATTGGCGGCTGGTTGAATTTGAAGTTGCGGAAACTTATCGAACCGCCTGGTGCATTGAAGACGGCATGGGCCCAACTTACGAAAACAGAAGATTTTGAAGAGCTTAGCTCGAGCGTTAATAGATAGTATGTCAATCAAAAAAGTTACACAGCATCCGACACAGAATGAAAGTTTGATATTCGAGCGTTCGCAGACCGGCCGCGTCGGCTATCGTTTGCCGAAATTGGATGTGCCCGAAACGGCCGATGCGATACCGGCAGAATTGCGCCGCGACGACGACCTGGCGGGCGTGCCCGAGGTTTCCGAAGTTGACGTTGTTCGCCATTTTACGCGGATGTCCACGTGGAATTACTCGATAGATCTCGGGATGTATCCGCTCGGTTCGTGCACGATGAAATACAATTCGCGGCTGAATGAAAAGACCGCGCGTATCGCAGGGTTCGCAAATCTTCATCCGCTCGCACCCGAAGAAGAAGCTCAAGGTGCGCTCGAACTTATCTACAAATTGCAGGAAGACCTGGCGGAGATCACGGGACTTCCCGGCGTGTCTTTACAGCCTGCCGCCGGTGCACAGGGCGAGATGACCGGCGTTATGCTCATTCGTGCTTTCCTTGATAAACGCGACGGCGAAGCGTCGAAAGACCGACGCGTGATGCTGATCCCCGAATCGGCACACGGGACGAATCCGGCGTCTGCAGCGCTCGCGGGATTTACAGTGAAAGCGATCCGTGCGACCGCCGAAGGCCTTACCGACATGGCCCATCTGCGTGAACTGTGCGATCAAGGCGGAGTCGCCGGCGTGATGTTCACAAATCCGAACACGGTCGGCCTTTTTGAAAAAGACATCAAAGAGATCTGCGAGGTCATCCATCAGGCAGGCGGGCTCGTCTATATGGACGGCGCGAATATGAACGCGCTTGTCGGCGTTGCTCGGCCCGGCGATATGGGCGTTGACGTGATCCACCTGAACCTGCACAAGACATTCTCGACACCGCACGGCGGCGGCGGACCGGGCTGCGGCCCTTGCTGCTGCACCGCGGAACTCGCGGAATTCCTGCCAACTCCCCGAGTCGTGGCGGAAACACGAGCTGTAGCGAGTGTGCCCGGTGGAAGCCAAACAGTTTACCGGCTCGATTACAACTACCCCAATTCCATCGGACGTGTAAAAGCGTTCTTTGGTAATTTCGGAATGATGGTCCGAGCCTTGAGCTACATCTACACGCACGGAAATTCCGGTTTGAAAGAAGCGACCGAAACCGCCGTGCTCAACGCGCGTTATGTCGGCGAAAAGCTGAAAGATGCCTATCACAAACCCTACGAAGCCGATTGCATGCACGAGGCGATCTTCTCGCACAAACACCAGACGCGTTCAGGCGTTCACACGCTCGACATCGCCAAGCGCCTGATCGATTACGGCTTTCATCCGCCGACCGTATATTTCCCGCTGGTCGTCGAAGGTGCAATGCTCATTGAACCGACCGAATCCGTAGGCCGTGCCGATCTGGATGCCTTTGTCGAAGCGATGATCGACATCGACCGCGAGTCAAAAGAGGATCCGCACCTCGTCTTGGGCGCTCCGCATTCGACACGCATCGGCCGGCTCGACGAAGCCACCGCCGCCCGCAAACCCGTGCTCCGCTGGAAACCGGATATGGAAACTCTGGGCAAATCGGCGTAGAATAGACGTATGGAAAGAGTCATTAATCTCCACATCGAAAAGCTGCCGGAGGGCGTTTATTTGGCTACCTCCGACAGCCTTCAAGGGTTGATCGCACAAGGGCGAACTATTGCCGAGACTATCGAGATCGCCCGCGATGTGGCAAAAAAGCTGATCGAATCGCAAGATGGACAGCCGAACGAACTCGTACCGTTTGGTGATAGCTTCGATTATCCAATGGTGATCGGAGTTTAGGATGGGGCGGCTTTCTGGTTTTCGCTACCGAGAGGTTGTTCGCATTCTAAAGTCCTTTGGCTTCGAGTTTCACCGCCAAGCCGCCGGAAGCCATGAGATCTGGTTCAACCCAGAAACTGATCTTTACACGACCATTCCTAATCATTCCGGCGATATGCCCGAGGGCACCTTGCGGGCGATCTTAAAACAAGCCGGTATCGACCAAGACGATTTCCTGAAATCAAAGTAAAGTTAAACCGCTTGCGTCATTAGGCGGAAATACAAAAGCGCCGTGCGAATCGGCGCTTTTTAATTTGCGATCTAAACGATCGTACCTGAGGCAAATCCCACAGAGCCGTTTGTCACGATGAGCTCGAAAACCGAAAGTGAACTGAACCTGCTTAGATCTTAAATCCGCCGCGGGTGAGCATTGTTTCGAAATTGGCTTTATCGACGGCTTTAATATAAGCGTCGCGTGGTTCGACTATGCCTTTTTGGACAAGGTCGAAGAGCGAATCGTTGAGCATCACCATTCCGTGGTTCTTTCCGGTCTGCATTGCGGACGGTATTTGGAAGGTTTTCCCTTCGCGGATCAGATTGCTGACGGCGGGCGTTACGATAAGCACTTCCAGAGCGGCAACACGGCCTCCGCCTTTCTTCGGCAGCAGCGTTTGTGCGATCACGCCCTTGAGCGATTCGGACAACATAACACGGATCTGCTGCTGGCGGTCGGCAGGGAACTGATCGATTATTCTGTCCACCGTTGATGGCGCGGTCGTTGTGTGGAGTGTACCGAAGACGAGATGACCCGTTTCGGCTGTTTCAATTGCGATCGAGATAGTTTCAAGGTCACGCATTTCACCGACGAGAAGAATGTCCGGGTCTTCGCGAAGCGCCGCCCGCAGAGCATCTTTGAACGAATCGGTGTGATTGTGAACCTCACGCTGATTTACCAGACATTTGTGGTTATCGTGGACAAATTCGATCGGGTCTTCAATGGTAATAATGTGGTCTTCGCGGGTCTTGTTGATCGAATCGACCATCGCACAAAGTGTCGTTGATTTACCCGAGCCGGTCGGCCCGGTCACGACGACCAATCCCTTCGAAAGCGAGCAAAGATCCATGATCGCCTTGGAAAGCCCAAGCTGTTCGGCCGTTAGTATCTCGGTCGGAATGATGCGGAAAACACCACCCATTCCCTTGCGATCCATAAAAACGTTGCAGCGGAAACGGGCAAGCCCGGTGATCTCATACGCAAAATCGGTATCGTGCCTGCGTTCAAATTCCTCGCGGTTGCTTTTCGGCATTATCGAATGCAGCAGTTCGGCCATGATCTCAGGCGACAGCGTTTGCTCAGAGCACTGCAGCTTCTGCATTTTCCCGTCCTTGCGGATCATCGGAGACATGCTTACCGAAAGGTGCAGGTCGGAGGCACCGGCGTCGGCCATCTGTCGAAACAATGCGTCCATTCGAGCCTGCATCGGTGAATTATGCTGGCGGCGGTCACCTGAATAATTGCGCCGGTCAGCTTCCTGGTCGTTTGCGATCGGTTCACCGACCACGCCCGGCTCGAAGACTTTTTCGGCCTGCGGCATTGTGCTGTTTTGAACGGGGAAGTCGTCGCGTCGTCCCGGCGGTTCATAATTCGCCGTGTCGGAAAATTTTGTAACAAATTGCGGGTCGTTGGCCGAAACTACTTCTATCTCCGGCCCGTCTGAGGTGACCAACTTATCGAACGAAGACGGAGATTCATCAAATATCACTTCGGGGATAGCCTCCGCAGCGGTTTCGAGCAGCGACTGGTCTTCGATCTGAAGGGACGAACTTTCGAACACATATTCTTGGGCTGGTTGTGTTTGAGCAGCGACACCCGGAGCATGTTCCGGCTGCTGCACTACGGGAGCCGAAGCCGTTTCCGCCGGAGCTGTTGCTGCCATAGGCCGAACTGTCACATAAAAACCGGCGGGCGATTTTCGGACGGTAAAGCCAAATGGCCCCAGGTTGTGCGGAACTACGAATTCCACCTTTGGTTCGTTCGGCAGGTCGCCTTTGACGTCGTCCGGGATCAGCGGAAACACCATCGTGCTTATCTGCGGGCCTTGAAGCGCAGGCGTGTCGATGTCCATTACGCCGCCCGACGAGACGATATACGGTTTGCGGTTCGGTTCGAGGTGGAGTTCCTTTCCGGAGGTAGAGACTAGGCTCTTTAAAAGATGATTCAATTGTTCCATTTTTGATATAGCTGCAGGGATTGTTCGGTGGATCGCGTTTGCAGTAAGGCAGGAAACAAACGCAAAACAAGTTTAACACGGAACAACTGGCATTTGTAAAGGAAATTTTGACCGATGGGATCTGTTTGTCCGCCCGCAATTGCGGTTACACGGTCACGGATTCTTTATATTCACCCCAAACGCCGCGGAGTTTGTGGCTTATCTCTCCGACAGTAACGTTCGCTTCGACACAAGAAAGTATTTTTGGCAGCAAATTCTCGGTTCCGGCGGCGGCCTCCGCGAGTGCAGTAAGGGCATTATCGGCCGCTTCGGTGTTTCGTTTTTCGCGAACTGCCCGGACACGTTCGACCTGGTCGATCTCGATCTGCGGATCGACCCTAAGGATCGGAATGACGTCTTTTTCGTTTATCTGAAACTTGTTCACACCTACGACGACCGCATCATCGGTTTCGACCGCTCGCTGGAAATCATAGGCCGCGTCCTGTATCTCCTGCTGAACATAACCGGTTTCGATCGCCCGAAGCATTCCGCCCATTGCGTCGATCTTTTCAATATAATCAACGGCTTTTCGTTCAAGTTGCGTCGTCAATTCCTCTATCGCATAACTGCCCGCAAGCGGATCGACGGTGTCAGCGACGCCGGATTCGTGTGCGATGACTTGCTGGGTTCGCAAAGCGATCCGTGCCGCATTCTCGGTCGGAAGGCCAAGAGCCTCGTCCATCGAATTCGTATGCAGGCTCTGCGTTCCGCCGAGCACGGCAGCAAGCGCCTGAATAGTCGTTCGAACGATATTTACCTCAGGCTGCTGTGCGGTGAGCGTCGAACCGGCGGTCTGCGTGTGAAACCGCAGCATCATCGACTTTGGATCTTTCGCACCAAAGCGTTCTTTCATCGTTCGAGCCCACAACCTTCGGGCGGCGCGAAACTTCGCGATCTCTTCAAGCAAATTGTTGTGCGAATTAAAAAAGAACGAAAGCCGCGGGGCAAAATCATCTACCTTTAACCCCATTTCGACAGCGGCCTCGACATAACAGATCGCATCGGCAAGCGTGAATGCAAGTTCCTGAGCTGCCGTCGAGCCGGCTTCGCGGATGTGATAACCGGATATCGAGATCGTATTCCAATTCGGCACCTCAGCGGCACAATAGGCGAAGGTGTCCGTTATCAATCTGAGCGAAGGCCTCGGCGGGTAAATGTAAGTCCCGCGGGCGATATATTCCTTCAAAATGTCGTTTTGGATCGTTCCGCTGACCTTGTCGAACGGAATATCCTGCTTTTTTGCGACGGCTAGATAAAGACACAAAAGCGTTGAGGCTGTTGCGTTTATCGTCATCGAGGTGGAAACCTGATCAAGCGGAATGCCGTCAAAAAGCGTCAGCATATCATCGAGGCTGTCGATCGCAACGCCGACCTTGCCGACCTCGCCCAACGAAAGCGGATCGTCAGAATCAAGCCCGATCTGTGTCGGAAGATCGAATGCCACGCTCAACCCGGTCGTGCCTTGTGAAAGAAGATATTTGTACCGCTCGTTCGATTCGGCGGCGGTCGCAAATCCGGCATATTGCCGCATCGTCCAAAACCGGCCGCGATACATATTCCGCCGAACTCCACGCGTATAGGGAAATTCGCCGGGAGCTCCAAGGTCTTCCGCAACATCCACCGGTTCCGTGTTCGTTGAGTTAAAATCATTCGGCAATTCAATTCCGGACGATGTTTCGAACCTTTCGCGTCTTTCACTCATATTTAGCGTAGATTAGCACAATAATAAGTGGTCTTAAACTTTGCGGTCTCCGCGACTTTGCGTGCAAAGTTTCTCACGCAAAGCCGCCAAGGACGCAAAGAGGGAATGCGAATCTTTGAGCGTAAGATATAATAATTTCTTTGAATTACTACAACTATTTCACAGAGATCGAAGACGCCTTTATCCGGCGGCGCGGGAAAAATCTGCTGCTTTCGCCGATCGATTGGGCGATGATGGAAACCTGGCAGGAGCGCGGCATTCCGCTGCATATCGTGCTTCGGGGCATACAGTCCGTTTTTGACCATTTTGAAAAGAATCCGCGTCCGCGAACCATAAAAAGCCTCTTGTTTTGCAAGGAAGAGATCGAGGCACAGTTCGCTGAGTGGACATCTGCGCAGATCGGGAAGAGTGAAACTCCCGGCGCGGAACCGGAGCCGTCCATTTCGCTTGATTCCATCAAGGATTTTATTGAAAAGAAAATTGCCGGCCTCAAAGCCGTCGAAAACGAAATGATCGCGGAATCGATCGACCGGGCGGTCTCGCGTTTGACCGAGCTTTGTTCGAACCTGACCGAAAGTGCCGAGCAGACCGAAATGGCGCTCACGGACATTGAGAATTTTTTAGACAATGCTTTGCTATCGGAACTCGATAAGGCGCATCTAAAACAAATTGAGAAAGAGATCGCGGGCCAGCTTCGGCAATACCGTTCCGAATTGGACAAAGGTTCGATAGACCACACGCTTCGGCTGATGATGCTGAAACGGCTAAGGGAAGACAACGGCATTCCGCGTTTGAGTTTGTTCTATTTATGAGAGTTTTTACGATCGCGTTTATTTTCGTGGCTTTTTCGATCGCCGCGAAAGCTCAGGCCCCGGCAACCGGCGTCGAAGGCAAGACCTATACGAACACCGAACATAGTTTCCAGATCACATTTCCTGATACGTGGCTGATACCCGGCGACGATTTCGAGGAATTTATGCGTTCGCAGGGCCACGATATCAGCCTCAAGGCGCCCGAGACGATCGACCGTACCAGCCAGATACAGGTGAACCGGGCGCTCGAGCGCGTGAAAATACTTCTCACGGCATATCGTGCAGTGCCCGGCTCGGCGGAGAACGCGATCGTGCGGATCTCGACCGAAGATCTGACCATTAACCCCGCGATAAGAGACGCGGTCGATTATTTAGATCTTATGCGGAGCCAGTTTGCCGTTATGCGGCTTCCGGCCGATTTCAAATATTCCGAAACGCAGGCCGAAAAGCTCGGCGCAATGCAGTTCGCGTTTCTCGATACATCGTCGGACACCGGCAAAAAGCGTATGTACGCCACGGTCCGAAACGGCGTCGCGCTGATGTTCACGCTCACCTACACAAAACCCGAAGACCTAAAAACCCTCCGCGACATTTTGACCAAAGGCGATTTCCGCTATAAGAATTAGTTGGGGATCAAATATCATTAATCAATCAAATATAAAATATTCCGCGGGCGTTGAACTTCAACTCCGCATTGAAAAAATAGTGCCTCGCGGGCTTGGGCTTGCGTTTGCTGAAGGGCTTACGGTATTTGTGCCGCTTGCGGCGGCGGGCGATGTTGTTCGCGCCAAGCTGACGGAGATAAAAGGGAAAACCGCATTTGCCGAGATAACCGAGGTGATCGAACCTTCGCCCGACCGGATCGAGCCGCCTTGCGAATATTTCGGCACGTGCGGCGGCTGCGACATGATGCAGCTTAATTACGAGGCACAGCTTGCGGCGAAGGTCGCCATGGTCCGCGACTGTATCGAACGCATTGCAAAGATCACGCTCGAAGTTCCGATCGACATCATCCCGAGTCCGGAGCAGTTCGGTTATCGGCTTCGTGCCCAATGGCATGCCGAACCTGAGAAGAAGACGATCGGCTATTACCGCCGAAATTCGCGCGATCTGGTCGATGTAAAACAGTGCATGGTGCTCGTGCCCGAACTGCAGGCCGAGATGGACCGCATCAGAGGCGGGCTGGGTGAAGCAGATGCTAACCAAAAGATACAGATCGACGCGGCGGCCGGTTCGAACGGCGATGTGTCCGTCTATTCTGCCGATCTGCTCGACCCGACGCGAGATATTAATTTCGCCTCGGAAAGCGGCGACCGATTTTCATTCTCCGCGCGTTCGTTCTTTCAGGGCAATCGTTTTTTGATCGACAAGCTGATCGAAACGGCCATCGGCGGTGCGGCGGGCGACACGGCGCTTGATCTATATTCCGGAGTTGGGCTTTTCACACTGCCGCTGGCCCGAAGATTCAAGAATGTGATCGGCGTTGAGGACAACGAACACGCGGTCGAATTTGCGGATGCAAACGCGGTTAGGGCCGGGCTTGAGAATATTGATTTTTACGCCGAAAGCGTGCGAAAGTATATGGCGTCTGCGGAAGTTTCAAAAGCGGACTTTGTATTGCTTGATCCGCCGCGGGCCGGTGCGGAAAAGGATACGATAATGAACTTGATAAAGCTCGGGCCAAAGCAGATATCATACGTCGCCTGTGAGCCTTCGATCCTGGCACGCGACCTGAAACGCTTTGTCGAAAATGGCTACGCGATCACCTCGATCACGGCGCTCGATCTGTTCCCGCAGACACACCACGTCGAAACGGTCGCTCACCTTGTTCGAACCGAAATGGTCGTGACGTCATAGGTTCTTCTTAGCGTGCTTTAGCGTGCTTTGCGTCTTTGCGTGCAAAAATATATCACGCGAAGTCGCGAAGAACGCAAAGCTTCGAACTACGATCTCAAACCTGATCCTTCAGCTTCACCGCCGTGCCGAACGCGAGTATCTCCGAAGCGTTCGTCATTATCGAGCTTGTCGTAAACCGCAGGCTGACGACGGCGTCGGCATCCATATCGAGAGCCGCTTTGACCATCCGGCTTATCGCCTGCTGGCGGGCTTCGGTCAGCATTTGCGTATAGCCGGCGATCTCGCCGCCGACCAGCGATTTAACGACCGCCATTATGTCTTTACCGATGTGCTTTGTCTGCACCACATTTCCGGTGACCACGCCTAATATCTCCACGATCTCGCGGCCCGGCACGGTTTCGGTGTTCGTATATATCATTTGTTTTTTCATAGCGGTAAGTCCCTCGAATGAGAT
Source organism: Pyrinomonadaceae bacterium (assembly GCA_041751035.1). Taxonomy (GTDB): domain Bacteria; phylum Acidobacteriota; class Blastocatellia; order Pyrinomonadales; family Pyrinomonadaceae; genus OLB17. Next base: position 87,264 of record JBGSYH010000023.1, read on the forward strand.
GCGGCCCGGTGTGTTCTACGATCAGAGCAGCCGTCTGGTTCCTGTATTCTACCGCATTGGAGCGCGGACACTCCTGTCCTTATCATCGGTGCAAATTTCGGCGGGAAAAAGCGAGAAGGGCTTCAGTAGCGTCTCCCACACCGCAACCAATGCCCTTCTCAAGTTCGCCGCAAAACGGTTTGGGGCCGCTTGCGACGAACTTTTCTTGATCTCTATTTAATGACAAACAAGGCGAAACCAAAATTATACATATTTTCGCCGCCGGTTCAAATAAAAAAAGCGGGCCCGAAAGCCCGCCTCATCAGGGGAAATTAACCGCCGAAAACCGTTTTGGCGGACGGAGTGGTAAAGGATATTTAGGCTTTGCCCTGCCGCCGTGTTATTTAACGATCTTGCTTTTCCGGGGTAAAGCGATAGCACTTTACCAGAATTTGGTCGTCTTGCCTGGCCCGTATCCAGCCAAAGTAGCGCATACCCAGACTTTCCGTTAAAACGAACACCCAGTCAGATTCAGTTCTCTGATAATGACCAAATGTGAAATCAATAAATTCTGTTGCCAATATTCGAGTGCCGTTCGGCTTGTCGTGCAGTTTTAGCACTGCTCCATCGAATTCCAGTCTCCTACATGACCAGTACCAGTGAGAGAGCGTTATCCTTTGCCACATAGTTGGTATGAACTTGGGAGCGTATTTGGTTTCCTTCGTCTTTTCATTCACCTCGACCTCATACCAATGTTTTGATTCTTTCCTTATCGGAAGTACAAGCAGTGCTTTAGCTTCATCGGAACCTCGTTCGCTGAAGAATGGCGAAAAACCCTCTTTCCTCATTTTTCCATAGTCACCCTGAGTTCGCTCTCCAATGAAAGAGTCGGGATATTTCGGAATTATGCTGAATCGGTACCATAGGGAACCGTCTTCGTTGTAAAGTTCAAGGCGATGGTACTGCTTGGCGTCGTTGGGAGTTACATGATCGCACAGCTCGATGTATCGCGGGTCAGATGTGCTGATCTCACATACTCGATTGATATAGGGCTGCAGCAGATCGGAGCTACTCGTGAAAGATTCTTCTCTTGGAATAAGTATCTTATTCTCGTCATCCCCTTGGCTGCTAGCGCTTCCAACTGAGAGCAGGATCAGGATCACAGCAATTAACCGACTGTAATCAAGTATCGAATTTCTGTATTTCATAACTCAATCCCATTTGCTAGGGCGCCGATCGGGTTCGCAAAATTGCACTTCTCGGTGATCGAGCTCATGTAACTTTCAGCGGAAGCTGCTCGGTTGGCCCGCTTCGGTGAGATTTTAGCATGATGGGTTATTTCTGGATATCTTTTCCGAAGTGTGTTCGCTAGATCCTGCGGATTCCGCCGAGGCGTCTAGTGCGGGAAAACTTTGTCAGACGAGCGGGACTGAATAGTCCACAGATTGATGTATATTGAAATCATGACCCTCGAAGTCGCAATTGCAGAAGTCAATACCGCCTTTTTCAATGTGGAGAAGCCTTCAATCGTTGACGGTTGTCCATGCTGCATGACCGCTGAAGAATACGAAACGCTCACGTCTAAACCGCTTCGCGAGCTTACGGCCGGTGCACTTAGCGAATATGCGGGGAGCGTAATGCTGACAATGGGAAGTGAAAATGATTATTTATACTTCCTTCCGCGCATTCTCGAACTATCTGTTGAGGAAGGTCCCGATTGGTTCACGTCTATCGAGATCACGGGTAATAAATTACAGATGGCTGGATTCGGGCGATGGAGTGACGAAAGGCAAACTGCAATCAAGAACCTTTGGCTCGCTTTTGTGCGAGACAGATCGTCCTCAAACAATGACCCTGAACTTGTGGGCTTTCTTTCTTGGGATATCGGCTCTTGGCTGGCGGCCGCAACTCTAATACCAATACCAGCTTCGCCGCTTCTACAAGTGCTTGAGACATCCCCCGACGTCATTCGTGAGATTTACAACCACAACTTCACGACTCTCTTCCAAGGTCGCCTCGACAACGCTTTTTTGGAAGAGCCTAACGCCGGTCAAGCAGAGATTGCCTTCTGGCTCCGCGACCGCGTCCAAGTATCAATGCAATAAAACGCCCGCGATGTGCGAGCCCAACCGGAATTGCTGCATATTTTCAAGTAGTAGTTCGCTAGTCGACGGGATCAGGTGCGATTTTAGCATGGTGGGTTATTCCTGGATATCTTTTTCGGAGTGTGTTCGCTAGATCCTGCGGCTTGGCCGCAAGTCACTGCGGAGAGGCTTGCCTCTCCGTCGATGCCACCAAGAAAACCTGCGAGGCTATGCCTCGAACATTTGGAGGCACAGCCTCCGAGGAAATTATAGATGCGTGGCCGGAAAGGCGAGCCTCTCCGCGGTGGATTGCAGCAAGCCGCCTCGGTAGCCAAATGAACGAAAAGCCCGAGCGTTGCGGCCCGGGCTTTTTCTTTTGAGTAGGGAATGAACGAGAGCGAACTGGCCGCCGGTCTACTTCACGGTCATTCCGAGTTCTTTGACGAGGAAGCCAAAGATGTCGGTCTGTTCGTCGATCTGTTTCGAGACCGGTTTGCCGGCACCGTGGCCCGCTTTTGTTTCGATGCGGATCAGGATCGGTTTATCGCCGCCCTGGCCTTCCTGCAACGCGGCCGCGTATTTGAAGCTGTGAGCAGGGAAGACGCGGTCGTCGGTGTCTGCCGTGGTGACAAGCGTCGCGGGATATTTCGTGCCCGCCTTTATGTTGTGCAAAGGCGAATATGAATAGAGCACCTTGAATTCGTCGGGCTTCTTCGGATCGCCGTAATCGGATTTCCAGAACGCACCGACCGTGAATTCGGTGAAGCGGACCATGTCCATCACACCGACCGCAGGAAGCGCCGCTCCGAAAAGATCAGGCCGTTGGTTGAGCACGGCTCCGACGAGCAAGCCGCCGTTCGAACCGCCCTGAATAGCGAGCTTTGGTGTGCTGGTGTATTTGTTCTTGACCAGATATTCACCGGCTGCGATGAAGTCGTCGAACGTGTTCTGCTTTTTCAGAACAGCTCCGTTCGCCCACCATTCTTTGCCGTATTCGGCACCGCCGCGGATGTTCGCAACGGCAAAGATTCCGCCCATTTCCATCCAAACGGCACGCGTCACCGAAAAGCCCGGCGTCTGATTGATGTTGAAACCGCCGTATCCGTAAAGGATCGTCGGGTTCGTGCCGTCGAGTTTAATGCCTTTCTTGTGTGCGATGAACATCGGGACGCGCGTGCCGTCTTTGCTGTTGAAGAAGACCTGTTTGACTTCGTACTTCGCGCCGTCGAACTTTACCGGAGTCGTGCGAAAAACCGTGCTCTTGCCGGTCTTCATATCGTAATGATAGATCGTCGGCGGTGAGTTAAAGCTAGAGAAGCTGTAAAACGTTTCGGTCGCGTCCTGCTTGCCGCCAAAGCCGCCCGCAGAACCGATGCCCGGAAGTGCGACATCGCGGACGTGCTTGCCGTCCTTGTTATAGATCTTGATGTTCGTGTAAGCGTCCTTCAGATAATTCGCAACGAACTGGTTGTTTATCATCTGCACGCCGTTCAGCGTGAATTCGCTTTGCGGAATAACTTCTTTCCAAATGCGTTCGCGGGCCAAAACGTTAACGCTGACCAGCTTGCCGCGTTCGGCGTCTTTGTCCGTGCGGAAATAAAAGACCGGGCCGTCGTTGCCGACAAATCCCCAGCTATTCGTGCGTTCGCCGATAAGCGTAACGATAGGCGAATCGGGCTTCGAAAGATCTTTGAAACGCACCTCGTTCATCCGCTGCGTGCCCTTTGAGGTGGACATGATGTAGTACTTGCCGTCTTCGGTAACGCCGCCGCCTGAGGTCAATTCACCATCGTCGGGCCTTTCGTAGATGACCTTATCTTCGGAGATCGGCGTGCCGAGTTTATGAAAATAGATCTTCGGAAAACGGTTCGCCTGACGAAGTTCCGCACCGGCTTCCGCCTGCGGATAGCGTTGATAAAAGAAGCCGGAGTTGTCTTTCAACCACGAAACGCCGCCTTGCCGGTTCGGCGGAAGCGTATCGGAAAGATGTTCGCCGGTATCGGTGTTCATTATTTTCCATTCGGTCCTATCTGAACCCGAACGGGCAATTCCATAAGCCCAAAGCTTGCCGTCGTCGGTAAACGACGAACCGCTGAGCGAAACTGTACCATCAGTCGAAAGCTTGTTCGGATCAAAGAAAACTTTGCCCGGTTTGTCTTTCGAATCGGTTCGGTAAAGAACGCTTTGGTTCTGCAGGCCGTCGTTGCGTGAATAAAGATAAAACCCTTCGGTTATCTTTGACGGTGCGGAAACGCGCTCGTAATTCCAGATCTCCGTCAGCCGTTCGCGGATCTTCGCACGCTCCGGGATCTTGTCGAGATAGGCCTGTGTAAAGGCTACCTGATCATTGATCCATTTTTGAGTGTCTTCGGAACCTGTGTCCTCCATCCAGCGGTACGGATCGTAAACCTTTGTGCCGTGGAAATCGTCAACCTGGTCAACCTTTTTCGCTTTCGGATAACCGCCGCCATTCTGAGCCGGGACCGCCGAAACGAAAAGGGAAACAATTGCGAGAAAGAAAATCGATCTTCTAAGCATTGCGGACTCCTTATTTCTTCTATGTATTTTCAGAACGATTATAGAACACCCCAGCCCGCCAGGAAAGACTAAACCCGCCGAATGTTAGTTCGACGGGCAAAATGGTTCTTATAGAGATATGAATGGATGGTGTCAGAAAACAGGGATATTTTCGTTGTCTTTCGAAATGTCGTACCTTTCGAATTCGCCGGTGATCGTGTTCGGGAACCACTCGCGTCGCGAATAGAGCAGACGCTCGGTGGTATCTTTCGGCTTCGGCTTGGCCAGGAAATAGCCCTGTCCGTAATCGCATCCGAGATGTTTCAGCACCGCAAGCTGCGATTCTGTCTCGATGCCTTCCGCGATGACACGCATCCTGAGGTTTTTCGCAAGCGAGATTATCGTCTGCAGTATCTGTGAATTTTCGCCGTGCGGACCGACGTTGTTGACAAACGAACGATCGATCTTCAGCGTGTCGAATGGCAGCTTTTGCAAATAACTTAGGCTGGAATAGCCGGTGCCGAAATCGTCCATCGAAAGCTGCACGCCTATCGATTTCAATTTGTTCAAAACGTTTATCGTGTGGTTCGCGTTTTCCATAGCCGAGCTTTCGGTTATCTCAAGCTTCAGCAGATGCGGCGGAAGCCCGGTTTCCGCGAGAGCGTTTTCCACGTCGGCGATAAGGTCGTTGTTCGAAAGATGCCGGCCGGAGATATTCACGCTTACGATAAGATTCTCATATTCGCGACCGATCTTTCGCCATTCGGCAAGCTGATGGCAAGTTGTCTTAAGTATCCAGACCGTTATCGGAAGTATCAGCCCGGATTGCTCGGCGATCGAAATGAACTTGCCCGGCGGGATCATTCCAAATTCGCTGTGATTCCAGCGAAGAAGCGCCTCAAACCCGATCAAGCGGCCGTCAGTAAGCGAAATTATCGGCTGATAGTTCATCGACATCTCGTCACGGTCGATCGCATGGCGGAGGTCCATCTCAACGCGCACGCGCTCCTGAAAACGTGACCGCAGATCCGTCGTAAATATCGCCAGGCCGTCGTTGCATTCCTTGGCGTGGTGCATAGCGATATCGGCATCGCGAAGTATCTCTTCAGGCGTGGTGTATTCCACGTCGCACGGTGCAACGCCGATGTTCAGATCGATCGAGATCTTGTGGCCGTTCAGGCTGAAGGGCTGCCGAATGCTGTCGTAAATACGCCGGGCGACCTTTGCCGCTTTTGCCGCCGTCGACACATTTCTGAGCACTATTGCAAACTCATCGCCGCCGATGCGGGCGACCAGATCAAACGGGTTGACCAATCTTTCAAAACGCTTCGCGGCGATCGCCAGAACCTTGTCGCCGATGGTGTGGCCCAGCGTGTCGTTTATATTCTTAAAACTGCGGATGTCCAGGAACAGTACGTGAAATGTGGTAAGCGGATCGTTTCGATAATCGCGGATCATTCCGGCCAGCATCTGGTTCAGCTGTTTGCGGTTCGCCAGGCCTGTCAGCGAATCATACAAAGCGGAATGCTGAAGGTCCTTTTCGCTCCGCCGAAGCGCGGCGTTCGTTCGTTCTTCCTTTTCGAGCGTGATCGAAAGCTGCTCGGCGTGGCGTTCGGCCTCGCGGCGTCGTGCGCGCTCGGTCTCGGCTTTCTGTCGCTCGGCTTCTTCCACCGTTCCGATCGCTTCATTTATTTCAGTGATCAACCTTCGGTAATTAACATACGCAATAGCGAAAACTGCGGTGGCAATGATCCCGAGCGTTACGTCCCAATAATTGATGACCTTGAAAACAACACCTGCGATCCCGGCTCCGGCCAACTGTGTAAAAGCGCTTGATATTCCCTGCGACCGCCAGTGTTTCCAGACAGATTCGCCTTCACGGATATTCTGATATACGGCCGCGAATATCGTGGAGACCAGAAACTGCGACAGAGCGAGCAGGCCAAGTACGGTCGCAAGCTGTCGAGTGTCGCTAAAATTCGGAACCGCTCCACTTAACTTGACGAAAAGCAAATAAACCCCGTAGGTGCAGGCCGTTGCGATCGCCGCTTGTGAGGAGTTGAAAAGTAAGAAAAGCTTTGATGTTGCGATATTACGCCGTTTCAGATAAACGCAATTCGCAAACATTTCGACAAATGCCGCCAGGATCGCGAGTTCGCCTCCATAGAGAAGAAACGTCAGAAAGATAACTGAATCAGAGAAGCTTAGATGATTGTTCGAACGCGGAAGGGCGATGTTCATTCGCGGGGCAATGAACACGCTGAACCCTAGTATAAGAAGGAAGCCGAGATCGAATTGCGATGAAGAAACGCGCGTGAAGATCACGGTCAGCCCTACGGCGCCGACAAGCGTTACCAATATTTTTGTAGTTGTTGCTACCTTTTCGCGATTCATTAGGCCCCGGCGATCGGGCTGTTTCTTTCGAGACTAACTTGGGTTTTGGGGAATTGGGAGCCGCGGCCGCTACCGTGATGTAGGATTTTATCACGAACAATGCTCGAATTTCCAGAAAAACTTTCGAGATCTGGCTACCTAAACCGGATACTTTGTAACCAGTTATTAGCGGATACAAAATATACACACGCGCAATCCATTGATTTTAATAATGTTATCGCTTATCGCTCCCGCCCATGGATACGCCGTATCCATATTTCACCATAAGTTTAGATCACTCGACTTTCCCTTTGCAGGCCTCGTAACATCATTAGTTTCAACAGGTTGGCTCAAGGAAAGTCCTCAGGAATGGGTCTGGCACACGGCTTGTCATAGTAAGGGCATCACGAGGGAACAATTCCTCAACTCAGATAGAACAGGAGAAACAACATGAAAAACCTTAAACGATCCATTACCGCAATTGCCCTGGCAGGTATTCTTGGATTTTCGTCAGTTACAGCCAATGCAGGCATCATCATCTGGGATTTCAACAAGCAAACGAAGTCTGAGCCCTGCGCACCGACAAACGAAAAGAGCTTGGTCGGTATTATCATCGGTGATCTCGTTGGGATCATCATCGGCGACCGCACCGGTATCATCATCGGCGATCTGAAGTCGGAAGACACCACGATCAACTGCGGAATAATCATTGGTGACTAAACAATAAATTTTCCTCCATCCCACACCAGTTAGGCCTGCCGGTCGCTCGGCAGGTCTTTTATTTGTCGTTGAAAGAACAGCTCGGCGGCCGTGTCCATTTCGAGCACCAGCATCGGTTCGCCGCCAATGAACATCACGTTCACATTGCGGAACATCAATGTCCGCTCAACGCTAATGCCAAATTGCCGCAGCATCCGCGCCGCGCGTATTATCCGCAGACGCCTGCCGCGGCCATAACGCCGTGCGGGAAAGAAATGCCAGTCGAGCCCGACCGGAGATTTCACCCCGATCCGCCGCCGCGTTTCATCCCACAACAGAGTCACCGACGCCGGCCCGCCGATCGCCCTGAACGCACGCTCGCTCAACACGATCTCACCCCGCCGGTTCAGCGAAACATAAAGATCATCCCGCCGGTACTTCCCCCGAGGCGGCCTCGCCGCTATCGTCCATCCGTCAAAACTCATAACTGTCGGTGAATAGTGAATAGTGAATAGTGAATAGTGAATAGTGAATAATTGATCGTGCAGGGAAATTCGATATTCGTAATTCGTTATTCGACATCAGGCAAAGCCTTTGCAGCAGCCTCCAGCTGTTTAAGATAGTCGGCTTCAGCTTCCGTATCTTTCTCAAGACGTCTATTGACGGCGTATTTCTCAAACTCAATTTCGGCGTGATCTTCAGCTTTCTTTCTGCTTATTTTTCCAGCGGTAGTTAAGATCGGTCTGTCGTTTAGCCTTAGAAAATCATCCAGTCGTTCTTCCCAGTTCCTGAGAAAGATCTGCTTTCTGCGGCGAGCCTGATCTTCGGCGAAATCCAGCCACATTACTACGATCCGATTCAATTCGTCGATCTCTTTTTCCAAGAGATAATTTTTGGCGATCGTAATGTCGGCTTTTCGCACCTCATCGAATTTCCAGGAAGTAAGCCCCATGAACTGTCGCTTGTGATCGGCGCGTGCGGCGATCAATTCGGCCGCGGTCATGCCGGTTGCCGCAAAATGAAGTTTGTTCTGTATGGCGGCGAAAAATTGGGCGGTCTCCTTCGCGTTCGGTTCGTAGTCCGCAGCAAGGGAAAATATCTCGCGTACCTGCAGATAAATGCGCTTCTCGCTGGTCCTTATATCGCGGATGCGTTCGAGCATCTCGCTGAAATAATCGCGGACCTGTGAACCTTTGACTGGCGGATTCTTTAGCCGCTCGTCGTCCATGACAAAACCTTTGACAATGTATTCGCGCAACCGCTGTGTCGCCCAAATGCGAAAGCGAGTAGCTAATAGGCTTTTAACTCGATAGCCGACGGAAATGATCATGTCGAGATTGTAAAAATCGATCTCTCGCCGTACTTCGCGTTTGCCCTCCAGCTGAACTGTAAAGAATTTCTTTACAGTTGCCGCTGGATCAAGTTCACCTTCGTCATAGATGTTTTGAATATGCTGACCGATATTTTGCTTGGTGGTCTGAAACAGATCAGCCATCATCATCTGAGACATCCAGAGCGACTCATCGTGCAAGCGCACGTCAAGTTTTACCAGCCCGTCATCAGTCTGATAAAGGATCATCTCTCCGTTGTCGTTTTGATCGAAATTGTCCATGCGTGACTCAAAGCCTCAAAACCACGTCTTTGTTGCCAGGTCATACGGAAATTGGTGGAATGCGATTTCCAACGCCGCGAGGTTCTTTACATCGAATCTGGTGCGGGCTCCGTACACAATTCGTTCGCCTTTAAAGTCCGGTAACAGTTCGTCGAGGATCGAGAGCGTTCTCCCATTCAACACATTGCCGCCGATGTTCGACCGGTCCTTCGAGATACCGTTGTAGAGCAGAAAGACCGCTTTGTTGCTGTGTGTGCCGAAAAATGCAGTCGCCTGAGTGTCAGTAGCCCGCACGTCAGTAAGGGCTCCTGTCGGGTGCGATGAGCCCTCCCTCACGGTCGGGCTACGGACACCGATCGTCGGCCACGGGAAGTTTGTTTGAACGTCTTTCCATGCATGAACGAACTGGATTGCGTTGCTTCTAATTTCTGTTTGTGAAAGTCTGGGCATAGAAATTTGTTAAGGCACTATCAGAGCGACTCGGCTTACAAAGGTCAAACAATAAAGGGAGAACAACGCAGCTACCAAATGACATTTATATTCTTTAATTTTTGAATGTCAGTGTCCTTACTTATCAGGGGCAAATTAAGGTTGTATGCGGTTGCCGCGATCAGTCTGTCCGGCATATCAGGAACCAGCGTGCGCGGAACATGTTCGACGTCCAACGCAGTCGCTTGGTTCAATGGAGCAAATGTAAGTGCAGATGTCCGATCGGTCAATTTTCCGGCGACTCTACTAAGATCAGTCTCAAGAATGTCCCGACCTTTTTCGACCAGATAACGCAGTTCGATCAAGACAATGGCAGGAACATAGATCTCGAAACCATTTTGCTCGGCTGTTTCAAACGCAGCAAGGGCTTCAGTTGAGAGCTTGTTCGAATTGCTGAGATACCAAAGTAAAGCGTGAGTATCGGTTACGACTGCATTCATTCAGAGTCCTCGTCGGCGAAGTTTCCCCACATTTCCTTACGCACTTCGGCCAGATCGTTTTCCAGATTCGGCAGATCGCGCGCAAGCATTCCGCGAACGCTTTGAAATGCTTTTCCCATCGTTTTTGCTCGACGGCCCTTTTCCGATACGAAATCTACAAAATCCAGAACTTCGTGCTGCAATTCCGAAGGCAGCGATGCTGACTTAGCGGCTATTTCTTCTACTACACTTGGCATTTCATTACCTCCACTAAATAACCATAAGATTACGCGGATATTCTAGCAGAATCCTATTGTCGGCGCGTTCCCAGATATCCTGTGAACGAAGCGGCAGATGGTTTGGTGACACTCTATTTGCATCGTCAATCATCGCGGAGGCGGCAGTATGCGTGGAAGAATTTTCTCTCGCCGGGTGTGAGCAGGGAGTCTATGGCTTCTCGGCGAGTTTTTTCCTTTTCCCATTTGCTGCGGCGAGCGGGCGTAGAGACATCATCCTTGGAGTAAAAGACCGTATCGCCGACTGTAATAAAGATCGGGCGCGGCCTTTCATTTACCAGATGGACAAGCACGCGCCTTCCACGAAGCCCCGGCGGCGACGGTCCGGGATCTTTTGGTTGCCTTTTAGTTGACCTATTCATTTCGCGGCCTCCTCAACTTTTCGCTTTCTTTCGATGCCGCCGACGGTCATTGTTTGGCGGAGGTTGAGCAGCAGCGTCGTTTCGGTGCCTGGTACGACTTCGGGGCGAAGGAACTCTTCGGTGGTCGGCACGCGGATGCGGTAGTGTCGGCAAAAGGTCGAGGCACGGACGGTAAAGCCGGAGCCTTGCGGTTGGACCAGGAAAGTTTCGTCGGAGCGCTCGAACGCGGGCTGGACGGCGATGATGTCGTCCTCGCGATTGTAAAAAAGTGCGACCGCCCGCGGCCGTCCAAGCTCGCCGTAGAGCTTGTTGTTAAAATAGATCATTCCCCGCCGGTTGATCGTCGCCCGCAGCTTGTTCTTCAGATCCATCCGATGCGACGGCCCGCCCCGGAATTTTTCAAATTTTCTGTCTAGTGTTGTCATTGGTGTCACCTCATAAGTTCAGTAAGAGAATTGTCCACAGATGGACACAGATAAGCACAGATAAGAATTAAAGTTGGTCTCATTCGAAAGATCAGTGTCCATCTGGGTTTCGTAATTCGTAATTCGTAATTCGAAATTCGAAATTCATCATTCCTCATTTGTCCGTTGCACAGTGTTGCAAGGATAGCACAGACGTAACGGAAATTGCAACATAAATTTTCGCTGGATCGTGAACTTTTTTCGGCATCAGGGCATCGGGCGCGCATATTTGAGATACGGGAGTTGCGTTGTTATTAAGGCATCAGAAATCGGGCATTTTTCAGGCCGTTGAGGCGCGGTCATAAAAGTTATCTGCCGGGTCATAAAAAAGTGAGACGGGTCATACCGTTGCCCGCGTGGGTCATACAGAGACGGCGATCCGTCTCACATTTCGGCTGAGACGGAAAAAGCTGAGACGTCTTCATATATCTCAATAATTTTATAGAAGTCCGCGTGGCCGCTTTGCGAACGGCGTTTCGCGTGTGGTATTCTTACTCCTTTGTAAATCGCTGGATTTTTCATCTATCACAGGAGCAATTTAATAAAAATGGCTAATAACGGGGACGCAAAGATCGGTAAAGTTGTGCAGATAATCGGGCCGGTCGTGGACGTCGAATTTCAGGACTATCTTCCGCCGATCCACCAGGCACTTCGTATTTCATCAGAGGGTTTTGACGTCGAGAATGTGGTCGATGTGGTTGCCGAGGTCCAACAGCATCTCGGCGAAGGCCGCGTTCGCGCGGTTTCGATGCTGCCGACCGACGGTATGATCCGCGGAATGAAGTGTATCGATCTCGGCGGGCCGATAACGGTTCCGGTCGGGCCTGCTACGCTTGGCCGCGTGATGAACGTCATCGGCGATCCGGTCGACGAACTCGGGCCGGTCGAAAGCGAAACGCGGGCCGGAATCCACCGCCACGCACCAAGCTTTGACGAACAGGCGACCAGCCTCGAAATGTTCGAAACCGGTATTAAGGTCATTGACCTGATCCAACCGTTTCTCCGCGGCGGAAAGATCGGCCTGTTCGGCGGAGCGGGCGTTGGTAAGACGGTTCTGATCATGGAACTGATCAACAACGTCGCGATCGGTTCCGATGGTTATTCGGTGTTTGCCGGAGTCGGCGAACGTACCCGCGAAGGCAACGACCTGCTAAGGGAAATGGTCGAATCAAAGGTTATCCGATATGGCGATGCGTTCAACCATCACATGGAAGAGACCGGCGAATTTGACCTTTCGAAGGTAGATAAAGCCGAGATCTCGGGCTCGAAAGTAGCACTTGTTTACGGACAGATGACCGAGCCTCCGGGAGCGCGTCTGCGTGTGGCATTGTCGGGGCTGACGGTGGCGGAACACTTCCGCGATCAGGGCAACGACGTGCTCTTCTTTGTCGATAATATCTTTAGATTCACGCAAGCCGGCTCGGAAGTGTCCGCACTGCTCGGACGTATGCCGTCCGCTGTGGGTTATCAGCCGACATTGGCGACCGAAATGGGCGAGATGCAGGAACGCATCACATCGACAAAAACCGGTGCAATTACGTCGATCCAGGCCGTTTACGTGCCCGCCGATGACTATACGGACCCCGCTCCGGCAACGACATTCGCCCACCTCGATGCTGTTACGGCTTTGTCGCGTCAGATCGTGGAACTTGGAATCTATCCGGCGGTCGATCCGCTAGCTTCAAACTCACGAATTCTTGACCCCCAGATCGTCGGTGAAGAACATTATGTAACGGCTCAGGAAGTGAAGCGTATCTTACAGCGTTATAAGGACTTGCAGGATATTATAGCAATCCTCGGACTGGACGAATTGAGCGAGGATGACAAGCTGACGGTGGCCCGTGCGCGAAAGATCCAGAGGTTCTTCTCACAGCCGTTCTTCGTCGGTGAACAGTTCACCGGTTTGAAGGGCGAATACGTAAAAATCGAGGATACGATCAAAGGTTTCCGCGAAATTTTAGAAGGGAAATGCGACGATATGCCGGAGCAGTCGTTCTATATGGTCGGGACTATCGAACAGGCAAGAGACAAGGCCAAGAAGATGGCCGCAGCTGCATAGTTATATTTCGTGGGCGGTCCAAGGCCGCCCGCTTAACTCATTTATATGTTGAAGTTAGAGATAGTAACACCCGAACGAAAGGTCGTGGACGCAGATGTCGATTCTGTAAACGTGCCGACCCTATCCGGCGAGGTCGGCATCATGGCGGCCCATGCTCCGTTGATCTCCGCTCTGAAACCTGGCGTGCTTTCCTATTCGCAAAAAGGTGTTGTGGAACGGCTTGCGATCTCGACGGGCTTTGTCGAGGTTTCGAATGATCTTGTGTCCGTACTGACTGATTTTGCAGACCCTTCAGATGAGATCGACGTTGCGGCCGTTCGATCAGAAAAGGACCAGGCCGAACGCGAATTAGCCGCTGTTGCAACTTCGGCCGTCGAGGAAACCGAATCGATCCGCGAACGGATCGACCATGCAAACGCAAAGATCTCAGTGTCCCGTCAATAGCAGCATTTCTTATTCAGTTCGTCTTGCGGCGAAGAATTGTTTCCATCCTTCCTCTGAATAATTTCCGAAGGTACCTCTGCCTTGCGGTGTCGTTGATCAGGGCAAACTTTCCTTCAAATTCCTGCGAAGCCATTCGGTTTATTTCGATCTGTGCTAGCCGTAAGCGGCAAACGCGGAGTTTGAATTTTCCTATAGCTGTGCTATCCCCAGAATCTCCGCAAAATTCAAGCAACAAATAATTCGCTTGACAATATTTAGAACCTGCATATAATCGCTTGAAATAACTCAATTAAGTTTTAGTCGTTCACACCACGGGAATTCTGTCCCTAAGACTAATATTTAGTGTTTTGAGACCCCTATTCCGTTACAGCACTTGAGGAGAAATCGTTATGTTCGTCCGACAGAATTCGTTCCGTTTCGTTGCTTCGATCATTGCCATCACCATCATCAGCGTGATCGCGATTGCGGCTATTGGCCCGAAATTTTATCCGTCGATGTTTACCGCATCGGCCAGCTCTCAGATAACCTCCGTTCCAATTTCCGAGCAGACGAACCTTACGATCGGCGTATGCGACACGGCGGGTCCCATCGAGATCGAATCAAGCGGCGGAACCACAACGCCGACGGCTTACGCAACCTTAAAAGGCGCTTTCGATGCGATCAATGCTGGTATTCATACCGGCTCGATCAACATCGAGGTTTGCGGCGATACAATCGAAACCGCGATGGCTTCGCTCGATGCGAGCGGAGTCGGTTCTGCGTCTTATACAGATGTAACGGTTCGTCCGGTCGGCGGTGCGAGAGCGATCCAAGGCACGCTTTCTGGAACGTCCGCTGGAGCGATCGTCAAGTTAAACGGTGCAGATAACGTAACGATCGACGGGCGTCAAGGCGGAACGGGAGCGGCTCGTGATCTGTCGATCAGAAATAACAGCAGTACGGCAGGCGCGGCGGGTGTCTGGTTAAGCAGTGTCGCAGCGGATGCTGGTGCGACAAATAACGTCATCCGTAATTTGAATATTTCCTGCGGCATTTCTAATTCTAATGCAAATACAACGGTCGGTATCATAATGAGCGGAACCACGATCAGTGTGACCTCAAATGGTGCTGATAATGACAATAATCAATTTCTCTTTAACCGAATTACCAGCGCGCGTTACGGCATTGTGACCAGAGGCGTGACGACCAACAACAATATCGCTCCAATCGTTACCGATAACGTCATTGGACCCGAATCGGGTTTCGGTCCTGATGGGATTAGCAAAACTGGTATATTGATGCAAGCCGACACGGGCGCGGTGGTTTCCCGCAACCGGGTTCAGTTTATCGGCGGTAATTCTGCCAATACGACAGCCGGAACAGACCGCGTCGGAATCGGTATCGGAACGGATGCGGCGGGAACAACTTCGACCACGACGATCACATCCGGCGACTATACTGTGACGCATAACATCATTCACGATGTCGTCGAAGAAAGGACATTTTCGGCTGCCGGAATAGTTCTGGGAACAACGCGCTCCGGTTCCCCGACCAATAATCTAGTTGCTAATAACTTTATTTACAATGTTCGGGCAAATGCGACTTCGCCCGATCAGACGGTCGGCATCGGAATCAACGGCGGTCACACCGACCAGATCGTTTTTAACTCGATCAGTTTGACGGGAGACGTTGATCCGGTCGGTTCTTCAACCGCAACAACTATGTTCGGTAACGGTATTCGTATTACGGGATCGAACGGATCAAATAACGCAAACTTTACGGTGGCGAATAACAGTATTCTAATGGATTTGTCATCCGACACCGCGACGGTTCATTTCTACCCGATCACACTGAACAATGCGGCTTATTCGTTCGGCACAGGCGGTTTAAACAATAACAACTACTACTTCAACCCGGCGAATCCACAGTTATTTACCGGCGGACTTGCTTCCGCTGCGGGGGCGGCAACGACAACGGAGTTTGCGACATTGGCAAACTGGCAGGGCGCTTTAACGACACCGCAGGATGCTAATTCGATTCAGGCTGATCCGCTTTATTTTTCGAATACGAGCGATCTGCATATTCAACAGGCTTCGCCGAACGTTGACGCGGCAACGGCAATTGCCGGAATAACGGATGATATAGACGGACAGGTGCGTCCGAATGGAGCGAATCCCGACATCGGCGCCGATGAATTTTATCCTGCACCCGGATCGGTCCAGTTCAGTTCAGCTAGCTACACGGTTTCTGAAGCAGCCGGAACATTAACTGTTACCGTTACACGTGCAGGCGGAGCCAACGGAGCGGCTTCCGTTGAATATGCAACCGGCGGCAGTGGGGCGACCGGCGGCGCGGCTTGTACGGCGGGAGTTGATTATATTACGACTTCGGGAGTGTTGAACTGGGCAGATCTCGATGCCGCTCCGAAGACATTTGACGTTACGATCTGTGCGGACGGCGTTTTAGAGCCGATAGAAAACTTCAATCTTGCTATTGCAAATCCAACAACGGTAGCGTTAGGAACTCCGAGTGCTGCGGTCGTATCCATCACGGATGCCGGTAGCACCATTTCCGGTCCGATCAATGTCGGAACAAGTGAATCATTTACGTCACTGACCAATCCTGGCGGCATTTTTGATGCTGTCAACAATGCTAATGTAACTGGTAACATCACCGTCAATATCACATCCGATCTGACGGGTGAAAGCGGCTCAGTCGCTCTTAATGAAGTGGCGGGCGGCTTTACCGTTTTGATCAAACCTGACGGCGCGGCGCGAAGCATTTCCGGCTCGGGATCGGGTGTTACTGTTATCAAACTGAACGATGCCGACAATGTAACGATCGACGGTTCGCTTTCGGGCGGAACGGATCGCAGTTTGAGTATCACAAATACCAATGCGGCAGCAAGCACGGCGGTCATCTGGATTGCCAGCGCGATCAACGGGGCGCAGAATAATACGATTAAAAACGTAAATATCGCGGCAGGTTTTGATCAAAGCACAGGCAGTGTTTTCAACTTCGGCATTATATCGTCGTCGAGCGCGGCAATTACGACGGGCGGTGCGGATAATGACAATAATACCTTCGACAACAACTTCATCCGAAGGGTCAGTATCGGTATCCTTTCCATCGGCGGACTTGCAGCTAATCAGAATCAAAACACGACGATCTCAAACAATACTATCGGTCCGGATGCGTTCGGTCCTGACCAGATATCGACACTGGGCATGCTTCTGTTTAACGAAAATGCGCCGAGTGTCGTTGACAACGAGATCCGGTTTATTGGCGATACGGCGACTAGCGGCGGCAGTTCCGGGCGTGACCACGTCGGCATCAGTCTCTGCACGGGTAGTGCATCATGGTCGGGAAGTACGGCTCCGACTGGAGTAGGAACAGTAACCAACGCCAATGTTTCGCGCAATTTGATTCATGACATTGTTGAACGCGCAACGTTTTCATCAGTAGGAATCGTCAACAATTGTCCGAACACCGCGCCGACCAACAACGTGATCGCCAATAATATGATCTACAATATATTGGCGAATGGAACGTCGGGCGACCAAACGGTCGGTATCGGTATCTCAAACGGAAACGGCGATACGGTGGCTTATAACAGCATCTATCTGACCGGCGACGTTGATCCGGCGGGTGCGACGAACGCTGCGACGAGTTCGTTCGGCATCAATGTCGGTTTTGCTAATGTGCAGAATCTAACGTTGAGAAACAACATCTCGGTGATGGATCTGAACTCGAATACGGGTACGTTGCTTCACGCTGCGTTAAATCTGCAATCGGCGGCTTTCAATTTCGGAACAGGCGGTTCGAATAACAACGACCTCTTCCCAAATGCAGCAAACCCGCAGGCTCGGGTTGCCACCACTGGCGGCAGCGGCGGAACGTTTTACGCAACTATTGGTGACTATCAAACTGCAGTCGCCCCGCAGGATGCGAATTCCGTATCTGTTGATCCGCTTTTTGTTTCAGGAACCGATCTTCATATTCAGATGACAAGTCCGGTAATCGGATTAGCGTTACCGCTCGCGGCTGTTACGGACGATTTTGACGGTCAGACGCGTGATGCGGTAACGCCCGACATCGGCGCGGACGAGTTCATGGTAGTAACAATGCCAGGAACATTGGAATTTGCTTCACCGACCTATACGGTCAGCGAAGCAGGACCGACGGTTACAGTTACCGTGAATAGAACTGACGGCAGCGACGGAGCCGTAACGGTTGACTATTCATTGGCCGATGGTACTGCCACGGGCGGGGCCACCTGTGGCGTCGGTGTTGACTTCGTGAATGCTGGCGGCACGGTCAGCTTTGCCGATGGCGAAACAACGAAGAACTTCGATGTCGCTATATGTGAAGATTCCGATGTTGAAGGCGACGAAACCTTCACAGCTACTATTTCGAATCCGACTGGCGGGGCAACGATTGGAACGCAGGCCTCTACGACGGTGACCATAACCGACAACGATGTGCCTGCCGGTCCTGTAACTGTAACGGCAACTGCCGGGACACCAACAGGAATTTATACTACCTTGACTGACGCAATAGCTGCGGTAAACGACGGCACGCATCAGGGCAATATCGTTATTAATGTTAACCAGGCTATAGTCGAACCCGGAACGGTAGTAATAAATGGAAGCGGTGCTGGCTCAGCAAGCTACACCTCCCTTCAGATTCGGCCAATTGTCGATGGAGTTAGTATTTCTGGCGCAAGTGCTCAGGGCCGCGGGTTGATCGAACTCAATGGTGCCGATAACGTGACCATTGACGGCGATAATCCGAACTCAGGCGGTATCAACCGGAACTTGACGATCCAAAACACTGCCGCCAATACAACGACGTTTACGTCGGTTATTCGTATTGCAATGAACACGACGACCGTCAACAGTGCGGACAACAATATCTTCAGAAATCTGAATATTGTCGGAAGCTCGACGGGACAAAATATTGACACTGCAACGGCGACGACCGGTCCACAAAATACTGTTTTTGGTATTTTCTCCGGTCCCAACGCGACCGATGCGACAACGGCTCCTAATCCGATCACCTCGGTTTTGACAGGGGTCGGAACCGGTGCGACGGCCGCCAATCTGGTCGTTAGTAACAACAGTGTAGTGACAGCTGCACGAGCGATCTCCATCAACGGTTCGGCGACGAGCGTCTATACCGGACTGCAAATCAGGGATAATTTGATCGGTAACCCGGTTGCCGGTGATGTCAATCAGGTAACATCCATCGGTATTACCGCAAACGGATCGACCGGTGCGGTGATTGCAGGTAACACCGTTTATGTTGAAGGCTTTATTTCTTCAAGTGCGGCAACGCACGGCATCAATGTCGGTGTTAACAGCATCAATACGACCGGTTCGACGATTGAAAAAAATCAGATCAACCGCGTCAGAAACAATAATCCGACAACTTGGTCGGCATTCGGTATCAACATTGCCGGAGTTGCCGCGAGCGCACACACGGTTCGAAACAACTTCGTTTCGGGCATCATCAACAATCAGACCGCGGGAACCGGCGGATTCGGCACGACCTTCGGCGCGTATGGTATCCGAATCATTTCGGGAACGGATCACCAGATCTATCACAACTCGGTTCATCTCTACGGAGTGATGCCGGGAGATGTCAGCACGAATTTGACAGCTGCTTTTCTTGTTGCATCTACTTTACGCACCGGACTGAATGTCAGAAATAATATCTTCTCCAATCAGATCACGGGCGGAAATCCGGCAAGCCCCGGAACGCGAAATGTGGCTGTCTACTTGCCGTCGGGCGCAACGAGTGCGATGAATCTGACGCTGAATAATAACGATTATTTCGTGGGTTCGGATGCAAACAACCGTCTGGCGCAAACCGGCACGGTCTTCGGCACGGGTGAATTTACGCTCGCCGATTTCGACCCGTCGTCAACGACTCCGGCGACAAACTTCCGGGCATACTCGAGTGCTCTGTCGGCTTCAGGAACAAACGACAACGCCAGCAAGAAGGTCGATCCGCAGTTCGTGTCGGATACGGATCTGCATATTCAACCGACTTCTCTGGCAGAAAGCGGAGGTGTTGATGTCGGCGTAGTTGACGACATAGACGGTGATATGAGACCGGCAGTTCCCGACATCGGAGCAGACGAAATCTCTGTTGCCGGTCCGGGCATCATTCAGTTCAGCTCGGTTAATTACAACGTCAGTGAAGGTGGAACGGCAACTATTAACGTTATCCGATCAGCCGGAACGGATGGAACTGTTGGAGTTACTGCAACAATTACGGACGGAACAGCAACCGGCGGAGCAGCCTGTACGGTTGGTATTGACTACATCAATCCCGGACCTCAGGTGCTTTCATTTGGCGATGGTGTTGGCCTGCAATCGTTCAACATCGTTACCTGTAGCGATGCCACGCTCAAAGCTAACGAGACAGTGATCTTGACTCTGTCAGCTCCGACGGGCGGAGCCACGATCGGTGCGAATAACCCTGCAACTTTGAATATCGTTGATGTTCCTCCGCCTTTCAGCGGAACGATCAACGTCGGCACGGGCGAGATCTTTACTTCATTAACAAATGCCGGAGGTATTTTTGAGGCGATCAATGAGGCAGGTCTAAGTGATAATTTGACGGTGAACATCACCTCTGATCTGACAGGAGAAACTGGGGTGGTCGCTCTCAACCAATTTGCTGAGTTTGGTGCAGGGGGTTATACACTCACGTTCAAACCGAGCGGTGCTGCACGAACGATCTCGGGAACTGCGGCTACCAACATCGGTTTGATCAACCTTAATGGTGTGGATCGAGTCGTGATCGACGGTTCGCTTTCCGGAGGCACTGATCGCAGCTTGACCATATCAAATGGTCAGACGGGTACATCAACCGTTATTTGGCTCCGAAGTGCAGATGCGGGTAATGGTGCGAATAATATCACCATCCGAAACACGATCATCCACGGTGCAAGGACTGCGACTACGCAAACTACGGCGGGTATTCTTGGTGGTAGTTCTGCTACCATTGGTGGCCCGGCCCAGGCACCAAATAATAACAATACGGTGACGAATAACTGGATTTATAACGTCCAGAATTCGATCTATAACCAGGGAAACACGGGCCTCGACCAAAACTGGACAGTAACAAACAATGAGTTTGGTACTGCCACAGCAGCAGAAAAGAACGGATTCCGCGGCATGTTGATGGGCAACGCAACGAACTTCGTGATCTCTGGAAATGAGGTGCATGGTGTTTCGTCGTTCGCGACGACCACGGCTGCGATGTCCGGTATTCAACTAGCATTTAGTGTTAGCAACGGATTCGTCACAGGAAATACCATTTACGACATTGTCAATGTCAGCACGACAGGTACCGGAGCTTTGGGTATGCAACTATCGGCTGTTCCGGCAAGCAACGTCCTGATCGCGAACAATTTCATATTTGGAATGAGTGCAGTCGGCTCAGCTACGGTGAATAGTAATGGCCACGGAATTTCGGTGAATGCGGCTACTGCACTAGGGGCAGGTGCTTATAAGATCTATCATAACTCGATCAACTTAAGCACAGATCAGGCTTCCGGAACTACGGCAGCACTTAACATCGCATCAACCGTTGGTACTGCTGGTGCCCTTGATGTGAGGAACAACATATTGGCCAATACACAGGCTGGTGGAGCCACTCGCTATTCAGTGCACAGTGCTGCGGCAGCAGGTGTGTTTTCTACGATTAATTACAATGATTACTTCTCGAGTGGCTCAGTTGGCTTCTTGGGTGGTGTAAGAGCGACGCTTGCTGACTGGCAGACCGCGACCGGGCAAGATGCAAACTCGTTAGCGGTTGATCCGTTGTTCGTCTCGCCGACCGATCTGCATCTGCAAGCCGGAAGTCCAATGATCAACACGGGCACGCCTCTAGCGGAGGTCACGACTGACATTGATGGCGACGCACGATCGGCTACGACTCCCGATATTGGAGCGGATGAGTTCTTCAGCGGACCAAACCCGGGTTCATTGCAGTTCAGCTCCGCAACGTATTCGGTTGGCGAGGCAGCGGGAACAATAACGCTAACTGTCACGCGTACAGGCGGCAGCAGCGGAGCGGTAACCGTTGATTATTCACTCGGCGGTGGAACTGCTACTGGTGGAGCCGTTTGCGGAGGTTCGGTCGATTACGTTAATACCGGCGGCACAGTTTCGTTTGCCGATACGGAAGGTAGCAAGACCTTCGATGTGGCGATTTGCGATGACAGTGACATTGAAGGAAATGAGACGTTTAATGCAACGCTTTCGAATGCGACGGGCGGTGCAACGATCGGAGTTCCGAATCCGGCAACTGTGACGATCATCGATAATGACGGCACACCGCAGACGTATTCGGTTTCCGTTGGTAATGCCCGCGTAACCGAAGGGAACGCAGGAACCGTCAATGCTGTATTCGATGTGACCTTAACAGCGGATGCTCCACCGGTTGCAGGCGGCGGACCTATCGCATCTGTCCAGTTTGCGACCGCAAATGGAACCGCAACAGCGGGAAGCGATTACGTTGCCAACAGCGGAACGCTAAACTTCAATGCACCTGGAACCTTAACCGTAACGGTTGTGGTCAACGGAGACACAGAAAAGGAATCGAACGAATTCTTCTTTGTGAATTTGAGCAATCCTTCGCCGAACACGACGATAGTGGATGGACAAGGTGCGGGGATCATTGTCGATGAGGACAGGGCGTATCTTGCGGACTTTGATGGTGATCGCGAAACCGAC
>JBGSYH010000024.1:0-202963 GCA_041751035.1 Pyrinomonadaceae bacterium
GATGGTTCTCGACTAGTATATTTTGAATTGAATGCCCTACAAGGTCTAAGACCGAGAAGAAAAAAATAAGCCGCTTTTACTTTCAAATAGATACCACAATAGATAAATAAAGAAAAAGGCGTCCCGTTTGGACGCCTTAACCTATTGGTAATATTGGTGATCCGACCTGGACTCGAACCAGGGACCCAATGGTTAAAAGCCATTTGCTCTACCGACTGAGCTATCGGACCACGCGGCTGAGCCTAAACTCAACCGAATTGAAGATTTTACAATCCAGGCCAATTAATGGCAAGCCCGACGGCACCGGTAGGGTGTTGAAATTAACTATAATGCTAATTCCATTCTGACGTTTGCCCTTTCATATTGGCTGCCGGGGTCGAGCGGTGTATCGACAAAACCGAACTTGTGATAGAGCCTGACGGCGACCGGCAATTTTGAATTCGTTTCGAGAAAGATCCTGCTAGCAGACTTCGACCGTGCAAATTCGATGCACGCATCCATCAAGCCGTTCGCGATGCCCTTGCCTTGAAATGCCGGATCGACAGCCATTTTTGTAAGTTCAAATACACCGTTTCCGGCGTTGATCATCGCTGCGGTTCCGACCACCTGACCATCATCTGTTACAGCAAAAAAGACCTCGCCGCCCGGTTCGACGATCACGTTGAACGGATGGTCGAGTATCTCTCGGTCGTGCTCTTCGACGGTGAAATGCTCGCTGATCCAAGCGTAATTCAGCTCGGCGAATGCCAACGCGAACTTATCATCAAACCCGACGATCTTAATCTCTGAACTCATCGCTCAAGCAAACCAGCCTTCCATCACGGATTCTTTCAGGATGATCGTCTGATCGCGTTCGGGACCGGTTGAGATCAGCCCGATCTCGACTCCGACCTGTTCTGAAAGGAACCGCACGTACTTCTGAGCGTTCTCCGGCAGCTTATCGAATTCCGTCGTGCCGACGGTATCCGTCTTCCAACCGGGAAGCGTTTCGTAGATGGCATTTATTGCCCGCAGATCGTGCGAAACTGCCGGGAAAGTGTCTATGCTCTTTCCATTCGATTCATACCCAACACAGACCTTTATCTCGTCCAATTCATCCAGCACGTCGAGCTTTGTCAGAGCCATCGAATCGAAACCGTTCAGTTCTGCCGCGTATCTTGTAGCAACCGCGTCGAACCAACCGCACCGACGCGGACGCTTCGTTACCGAACCGTATTCGTGGCCGCGTTCGCGGATCAGGTTCGCCATATCTTCTTCGCTGTCAAGCATTTCCGTCGGGAACGGGCCTTCGCCGACACGCGTTGCGTAGGTTCGAACAATGCCCAAAACGCCTGTTATGTGATGCGGCGGAATGCCTGCACCTACCGAAGCTCCACCCGCGGTCGGGTTAGAAGATGTCACGTACGGATAGGTTCCATGGTCCACATCGAGCAGCGTTGCTTGAGCACCTTCGAGCAGGATCTTCTTCTTAGCCTTGCGTGCTTCGGCGAGGAAGTGCGAGGTTTCGCAGACGAACGGACGAAGCCTTTCAACCAGCGGCGTCAATTCTTCGAGTATCTCATCGGCACGAAGCGGCTGATTGCCGAACAGCACGATGATGCGGTTCGCTTCTTCCAGATTGCGTTCAACGCGAAGCTTGAGCAGCTCAGGCGACATCGCATCTGCGACCCGAATTCCCCTTCGACCGGCTTTGTCCTCATACGCAGGACCGATACCGCGAAGCGTTGTGCCGATCTTTTCATTGCCGAGCCGTTCTTCGCTGGTGTGATCGAGTGCCCGGTGATAAGGCATTATGAGATGTGCTCGCGACGACACTTTGAGCCGTTCCGGCGTGATCGAAACGCCTTTCTCCGAGATCTGATCGACTTCTTCAAAGAACGCCTTTGGATCGATCACCATTCCGTTGCCAAGCACGCAGGTCTTGTCCGGATGAATGATGCCCGACGGCAACAGCCTCAAAACAAAGGCTTTATCGCCAACGTAAACGCTGTGTCCGGCGTTGTGTCCACCCTGGTATCGCGAAACGATATCAAACCGATCGGCCAACAGGTCAACAACCTTGCCCTTTCCCTCATCGCCCCACTGGGCACCAATTATCACAATGATCATAACGAATAGTGAATAGTGTTTAGTGAAAAGTGAATAGTGAAGGAACAGTGATAACTGACTCGCTATTCGTTTTTCACTATTCGTTATTCACTGATTTGTAACCGGGGTTACAGATTATTCTACCAAACAGTGATGTGCCCCGCATCTCAAAGGAAGGATCTAACCACAGAGGACACAGAGTGCACAGAGTTTGAGAACTTCAATTACCACAGTGTGCTCTGTGATCTCTGTGGTAAGAAAACGTTTAGCTAAGCGTCCATTTATAGAGTTCGACGTATTTTCGGGCGGCGTTTTCCCAGGAGTTATTAACCGACATTCCATTGTGCTGTATCTTTTGCCAGACGTCTTTATCGCCAAAGGCAAAGAGGGCTTCGTAGATCTTTTCGAGGAATGCATCGGGCGAATATGGGCCGAACTTGAAGCCGTTGCCGGTCTGCGACACAGCATCCCAATTCTGGACGGTGTCATCAAGCCCACCGACAGCTCTGACGATCGGGACGGTTCCATAACGCAGGCTGTACATCTGATTTAGGCCGCACGGTTCGAACTTCGAAGGCATCATGAACATATCGGCTCCGGCTTCGATCAGATGTGCGAGCGGTTCGCTGTAACCTCGATAGATGCCGACCTGGTTCGGAGCGTAATCACGCAGCGTCTGCCAGAAATTCTCGTACTGCTTCTCACCCGAACCGAGCGAGACGATGTAAGCACCGGTCGCGAGAACCTCGCCGGCGACCTTCATCATCAGATCAATTCCCTTCTGTGCGGTAAGCCGTGTGATGTTAGCAAGGACAGGCCGTTCGAGTTCGACAGGCAGCGAGAAGAATTCAAGCATCGCTCGTTTGCACTCACGCTTTCCGGAAAGATCGTTGATATCGAAGTGTGCCGGAAGCTCAGGATCGGTCGCAGGATTCCAGACCTCGTAATCGACGCCATTCGTAATGCCAATCAGCCGATCCGCACGCTGACGCGTAAGCCAATCGAGCCCGTAACCGAACTCGGCGGTCTGTATCTCAAAGCCGTAGCGACGCGAAACGGTCGAGAGCGTGTCGGAGGCTTCGAGTCCAGCTTTCATCGCCGAGGCGTAGCCATTGAACGAGAAATACGCTCTTGCTAACTCTGAACCAAAGCCCAGCTTCCACAATTCGCCCATCCCGAAGCCGCCTTGATACGCCATGTTGTGAATTGAAAAGACGGTGCGTGTGTTACGCCAATAGGCATCCCAGCGGCGTTTTTCAGCAAGCTCGACAGCTGCAAATCCGCAGTGCCAATCGTTCAGATGAATGATGTCGGGTGCGGCCCCGATGCGTCGAAGCAAGGCAAGTGCTGCGTGGTTAAAGAACGCAAAGCGTTCGTAGTCTTCGGTGTAGCCGTAGATCGAATCTCGGTGAAAGAGCGATGGAGCGTCTATCAGGAAGGTCGGCGAACCGTTCGCTTCGGAATAGAAAGCCTTCGCCGGATAGATGCCGCCTTTCCAATCTACATTCAGATCGTGGACCGCAGTATCCCAAAGAAACTCGCCTTTCGTCTGCCAATAGCAAGGCGTGATCAGCACCGAATCGATGCCGACCGCCTTCAAAGCCTTCGGCAGAGCTCCGGCAACATCACCGAGCCCGCCGGTCTTGGAATAAGGAACAGCCTCGGCTGAAATAACAGCTACACGCATAGAAAGTGGTCAGTGGTCGGTGGCCAGTTGTCAGAAGCTAAAGAGATCTCGAGCTTCCTGAACTAGCCAACAGCCACTGACCACTGACCACTGACCACTGCTAACTGATTACGTTTGCATCGAAGCAAGGAATTCGGCGTTGAGTTTCGTCTTGCCTAGGCGTTCGAGAACGACTTCCATCTGCTCGACCGGCGACAGCGGATTCAGAACGCGACGCATTACCCAGATGCGGTTCAGGTCTTCCTTGCTGATAAGCAATTCTTCCTTACGCGTACCCGAACGCTGAAGGTCGATGGCCGGGAACAGACGCTTGTCAGAAAGCCGACGGTCAAGGTGAATTTCGGAGTTACCCGTACCCTTGAACTCTTCGAAGATAACGTCGTCCATACGCGAACCGGTGTCTATCAGTGCTGTTGCGATGATCGTCAGCGAGCCGCCT
This sequence comes from Pyrinomonadaceae bacterium, assembly GCA_041751035.1. Lineage (GTDB taxonomy): Bacteria > Acidobacteriota > Blastocatellia > Pyrinomonadales > Pyrinomonadaceae > OLB17. The sequence continues at coordinate 4,215 of JBGSYH010000024.1, forward strand.
TCCTCGATATTCCGGGCCGCACCAAAGAAACGCTTCGGACGCTGCAAGGCATTTGAATCGATACCGCCGGAAAGTATCTTTCCTGATGGCGGTACGACAGCATTGTGTGCACGTGCGAGACGCGTGATCGAATCGAGCAGGATAACAACATCGCGTTTGTGTTCGACGAGTCGCTTTGCCTTTTCGATGACCATGTCCGAGACCTGAACGTGGCGTGTCGGCGGTTCATCGAAAGTCGATGAGATGACCTCACCGCGAACCGAACGCTGCATATCGGTAACTTCTTCAGGTCGTTCGTCGATGAGCAGAACGATCAGCGTTACCTCAGGATGATTCTCTGTTATCGAATTTGCGATCGTCTGGAGCAGGACGGTTTTACCTGTTCTCGGCGGAGCAACAATTAGGGCACGCTGTCCCTTACCTATAGGCGTGACGAGATCGATAACGCGGGCTGCGATATTCTCAGGGCCGACCTCCATCGAAAGCATTTCGTCCGGATAGAGCGGCGTCAAATTGTCAAAAAATATCTTCTCGCGGGATTGTTCCGGTGCTTCGAAGTTGATCGCCTCGACCTTGATAAGAGCGAAATAACGTTCGCCTTCTTTCGGCGGACGTATCTGGCCGGAAACGGTATCGCCGGTGCGGAGGTCAAATTTTCGTATCTGTGATGGGCTGACGTAAATATCATCCGGACCGGGCAAATAGTTATATTCCGGGGCACGAAGAAAGCCAAAGCCATCCGGAAGCGTTTCAAGAACGCCTTCAGAAAAGATCAAGCCGCTCTTTTCGGTCTGTGCCGCGAGCACTTTGAATATCAGCTCCTGCTTTCGCAGCCCGGTCGCCCCCTCAATGCCCATTTCTTTGGCAATGCCGGTCAGCTCGCTGATAGACTTATCCTTAAGCCCCGCAAGGTTCAGCATCTCGCCGGAGCCGTTATCCTGTTTCGCCTTGGCGTTCCTTTGTGGTTCCTCAGCGGTCGGCTGGTCTCCGTTCTCAATGTTCTCTTTTTCGGGTTTTTCGGTCCGCGATTTACGGGGCGATGTAGTTTTCGTAGCCATTTGATTGTCGGTCAGATCCGATTCTTATATGTGGAATTCCAATTCCCTTTTCTATTGACCTGTTCGTTGCAGATTGACAGCGCCGACCGGGCCTGAGATTAGACAGTTGGATTAAAAGTAATGTATGGAAATTTTGCAGTAAAACAAAAGAAATATCCTTGGAACTATTCCAAAGATCCCTCGAGCAAATTAGGGAATATCTACTTTGTACTATATCCGGAGCTTAAAAGCAAACAAAAAACTATCAATTCCCCACCGCCTCTAGCAAGCAATTCCATACTTCGTCGCGGCCCTTTCCGGAAACGGAGGAATACGTCAGGACCCGGCTTTCGGGCATTGCTGCCTTTATTACTTTGAGGGATGACAACAGTTTATTTGCCGTGAGCTTGTCAGCTTTTGTAGCGACCACGATATGCGGCTTATTGTTGAACAACAGCCAGTCGTTGAGTTCCCTATCGAGTGCCGAAGGTTCGTGCCGGGCATCTACGAGCTGGACCGACAGAACAAGTTCTTCACGCTCAGCGAGATATTCTTCTGCCATTTTGCCCCAACCGGCCCTCATTGTCTTTGAGACCTTCGCATAACCGTAACCTGGAAGATCGACGAAAAAGAATGCATTGTTGACACGAAAGAAGTTTATGCTCTGGGTCCTTCCGGGTGTGTTCGAGGTTCGGGCAAGGCCCTTTCGCTTTAGCAAGGAATTAAGGAGCGACGATTTTCCGACGTTCGAACGGCCAAGAAACGCGATCTCCGGCAGCCGTTCGTCAGGCCAGTGGCTGGCGGCAAAGGCACTCTTCAAAAATTCTGCCGAGGTGATCTTCATCAGGTAATATTCCTTCGTCGTGCAGGCGTGAGTCAAATCAACCCGGCCCGATCCAAACGAGACGGCAAACCGGAAATCAAAAGAGGCTGCCCGGACTGGACAGCCTCTCTTATGTTCACGTCAAAACTGACGCGAAGCTTGATTACGGATTCGGATTGTCAGCACCCTGCGGTACACGATAGAGCCTGGTGTTAACTTCACCGGTCGGCGAAGTGCCACCGCTTACCATCGTGATGCGGGATCTGTCGAACCTACGGAACGTGATGTGGTTGGTGATCAACCGCTCGCGTGCCGCGATCTCGCGTGACGTACCGTAGTTGATGATGTATCCCATATCACCTGGGTTATTCGAAAGCTCTGCGAAGAAGATATCGAGCTTAGCCCTGATCTCGTCATTCGAGAGACGTCCGAATTCATCAACAAGAATAGCTTCCGGATTAGGTGCAACCGGTGCAGACTCACTCGCTTCTGCCGGACACTCGGTACAGTTTGGATCAAATCCGCTGAGCTGAACCGTTGCTGTAACCGTTGAGTCGGCATCTTCCATACCAGTCTGGACAACTATACTTCGAGTTCCCTGTCCTGCGGTGATCGTACCGCGGTTGACCGTCCAGTTGATCGAGAGGCCTTCGCCGCCGCTGATGTTGGCGGTAAAGGTCATTGACTGTCCTGGAGGCGTTACACCAGCAGGTCCGGTGACCGAAATGCTCGGGCAAGACGGGCAAACCTGAACACAATCACACTCTGCAATGGTGATCGTACGGGTCTGCGTCTGTCCGCAGAGTCCGCAACCGTCGTCAACTGCTGCTGTGATGGTGTACTGTCCAGGAGCAACACCTGAAAGATCCCATTGAACGTTAGCACCAGTGCCTACGATACGACCGGCCGAAACCGTGTAGTTATAGGTAAGAACATCGTTTTCGGCGTCCGAGGCGGTCGTCGAAACGTTGATCATCGTGCTTTCGTTACAGGTCTGTCCTTCACGCGGACGGAAGCCAGGCTGGCAGCCGCCGGTAATGGTCTCGTCACTGAGTGTAAGAGCGGTAACATTTGCCGGGATGTTTATAACATCGCCCTGGCGGCTGTTACGACGCCCGATCCAGACCTGTCCAAGGAAACCATGGGGGTCTGACGACGGACGGAAGCCGCTCGGAACACCAGTGAACGAATTGGTGATAACCGTGGCAACGCACGCTGGGGTCCCAGGGGTCTGGTTGATACAGGGCACAAGCACTTGGGTCGTAAACGTATCGTCGTCAAACGAATCGCGATCCTGTTGGTTAACGTTATAGCGATATGCACCGCCGAGTCCGAACCAACGAGTAATGTGTACCCTTGCGCCGGCGATGGCATCCATCGGATGGTGCTCAAACGCATTCGGCGTGCGGCCGCCAACGTAGCGGATGCCGCGGAACTCAAGGATCGGCTGGAAGAACTTGTTGACCGGAAAATCAGCTCCGATAGCGTAAATGAACTCATCGCCGCGGTCAAGAAGGGTCGCTCCATTCGATTTAATGCTCGAATTGTAATGGTAGCCAACGTTTGCCGAAAGGTTAGCCCAAGGCTTTAGGCGAACATCAGTGAAATATACGACACCAATGTCGCCGCGATTACCGCCGGGGCTTGCGCCACGCTGAAGCTGGTTGAAACCGGCAAAATCATCGGCATTATCTACGTAGTAACGATAATAAGCGACGATACCGGCTCCTACCGGATTCTGGTTGCTCGTAAAACGCCACTTGAATCCACCCGTAAGCGTATTGAATGCCGACGTGCCCCAGGTGCGGTTAAGCATTGGTGCATCATTAAGGTATGACGGCTGAAGTGTGAAAACTCCCGGAGCTTCACCCGCTGGCTGTCCTTGCTGATTCAAGAGCGGTACGGTCGTAAGGACCACGCCCGGAAGGATGCCTCCAAAAACGGATCCGATCCCCGGGAAGTTGTCAGCAGTATTTCCGCCGCTGCCAGTCGATGGACCAAGCAAAGCGTTGCCGACAGGGAAACCAAAGAGCGGCCCTGACGTAAATGGAGCAACTAAACCGAACGTTCCGGCGTTACCGCCCGCGTAGGGAAACTGAACGAATGGCTGTGTGCCGGTCGGGCGAAAGATCGCACGGCCTGACAACGGTCCTGATGTGCCCGGAGCCAAAACAACGGCCGGACCACTTTGACGAATACCGCCGATAACAAACTGCGAATTCGGCAGATAAAAACCTGAAAGGTGGCGCGGCGAATTGACCTTGACGCCGCGATACATGTCAGTATTAAAGAAAAGTTCAAATCGGTTTGTAACGCCTATCTGAAAACTTGCCGGAACCTCGGTGATATCTACATCACCCGGGTCACGGTCAAAGTTGCTGTAAGCAAGGCTGAATGTGTATTCCCCCTTGCGCAGCGTAGAGCCGTCATATACCGTAAATAGACCCGTAGGACCACCCATGGTCCCGCCGGTTCCGACAGTTGGTGCCGTGTTTCGATTGTCTTTCTCAGACCTCTTATCAGGATCGATCTGCGCAAACGCAGCAAACGAAAACATCAAGAGGGCTAGGGCAACAACAAATACTCTGTTAGCGAGTTTCATCATAATCCTCCGCCGAAAAAATAGTTAAATTTCAATGTGTATCCAGCAATTACGAAAATTTCATTACCTTCGTTCTGATACACAATAACACACACGCTGCCAATTTTGCCAAATTGCTCTGCCGAAAAAGCTTAGCAGACCGTGCAAACGAATAAAAGCTTCTGGTTCCTCGTTCCGAGAGAATCGTTCAAGAAACAAATGTGTCCTAAACAGCGCGTGTTCTCCCAGAGAACGACGATACCCCAACTTTCCCCTAAAAGCAAGCAATTTTAACGAATTGCGTCTATTTGGCCCTTACGCGTAGATACCTCGAATTCTGGTATCGTAGGCAACTCGGTCGATCGCAAGCATGTAAGCCGCGGTCCTCGTATCTACTTGATGCTTATCAGCATAGTGGGCAAGCTCATTAAATGCCGCGACCATTTTTTCTTCCAGCCGCTGGTTGACCTGAGCCTCCGGCCAAAAATATCCCATCCTGTCCTGAACCCACTCAAAGTACGAGACGGTAACACCGCCGGCGTTCGCCAAAATATCCGGAATAACGAATATCCCCTTGTCATGCAATATCTTATCAGCTTTGGGCGTGGTCGGCCCATTGGCGCCCTCGGCGAGTATCTTGCAGCGTATCCGGTCGGCATTTTCGGATGTGATCTGATTCTCGGTCGCGCACGGTGCAAGCACATCACAATCGATCTCGAGCAATTCCTTGTTTCCGACGGCCTCGGCCTCAGGAAACCCTTCTAGCGTTTTGTTTTCATTCTGATAGCGGAGCACAGCCGGAATATCAAGCCCGTTCGAATTATATATACCGCCAAAAATGTCAGAGATCGCAATGACCTTATAGCCCTGCTGGTGCATCAGTTCGGCACCAATGCCGCCGACATTGCCGGAACCCTGGACCACCACAGAGGTCTGTGCGGGTGTCAGGTCAAAACGCTTGATCGCTTCATTTACCGTAAACAACACGCCGCGGCCGGTGGCTTCACGCCGTCCGAGCGAACCACCGAGAGCGACAGGTTTTCCGGTAACTACTGCCGTGACCGTATGGCGGGCGTGCATGGAATAGGTGTCCATTATCCAGGCCATTGTCTGCTCGTTGGTATTCATATCGGGTGCGGGCACGTCTTTGTCCGGTCCGATAAAATCGATCAGTTCGGCTGTGTATCTGCGGGTCAATCGTTCGAGTTCACCCATCGACATCTGTGCAGGGTTGCAAATTATGCCGCCTTTTCCGCCTCCGAAAGGTACATTGACCACGGCGCATTTCCAGGTCATCCATGCTGAGAGCGCCTTTACCTCATCAAGCGAAACGTCGGGAGCGTAGCGGATGCCGCCCTTTGCAGGGCCGCGTGCAAAATTGTGCTGAACGCGAAAGCCTTCGAACACCTGAAGGTGCCCTGTGTCCATGCGAACGGGAATATAAACCTTGATCTCGCGGCTCGGGACCCGCATAACCGCATAAAGATCGGGGTCGAGCCCTAAAAGCTGTGCCGCCCGGTCAAAGCGTTCGCTCATCGCCTCAAAAGGATTCTTCTCATCGCTTCCCTTAAAACGACGCATCTCATCTGCCATCGGATTTGCCATTACTTAAATAAACGTCTCCAAATTATTACTTTTCGTGTTCCTACTCTTTCTCTACATTCAGCGAACCGGATCGAAAACCTTCCATATCCAGCGTTGTGAACTTGAAACCTAATTTGCGGAACCTGCCGGAGATCTGCTGAAATCTTTCGAGTTCCATGGCCCTTTCGATCTCATCAAGCCCGAGCTCTATCCTTGCAAGTTCACCGTGAACCCTTACGCGAAGTTCCCTGAATCCCATTTCACGCAGAAATTGCTCTGCCTGTTCGACCTGGCCTACCCGGCCGATCGTTACCGGCACGCCTTGGGCGATCCGCGACGAAAGACAGGGCGATGCTGGCCGGTCCCAACCCGGAACACCATTTTGCCGGCTTAGCTCGCGAATCTCCTGCTTAGTTAGGCCGCTTTCAGCAAGCGGGCTTTTCAATCCTTTTTCCTCGGCTGCCTGCCGACCGTGGCGAACGTCCGCCAGATCGTCGGCGTTGGTTCCGTCCAAAACATTCACTATGCCGAGCGAACCTGCAAGTTCGCCAAGCTTTCCGTAAAGCTCCGATTTGCAGAAATAGCATCTGTTCGAAGGGTTCGCGATATAACTCGGATCGTGGAATTCGCTGGTCTCGATCGTACGAAGGTTCAACCCGAGGTTCGCGGCGATGTCGAAAGCCTCATCACGCTGCTTTTTTGAAACGCTCGGTGAAAGGCCCAAAACGCAAATGGCGTCCTTGCTCATTACCCGATTTGCTTCATAGGCAAGATAGGCACTATCAACTCCTCCGGAATATGCGATCACCGCCTTAGACATCGTCGCAAGGCGGCTTCGAAGCTCATTGACACGCTCTGTTCTCGAGTCGGGCGATGTGCCGTTATCTATTGCGGGAGCCGATTGGAATGGACGGTCGATCTGATTCATTTAGCGGTTGCGAATTTGACGCTGGCGTTATCACTTCGTTCCGGGCCCGGCGTAACTATCGGATCGAATAGAATTCAACCGATTCGCAAAGTCGAAATCTTATCTAACGAGCAAATCGAAAGCAACCGGTTCATTCCGAAAAACACCGCAAAATCCGAATTTTCTGGAATTTTCGTCGGCTGGGTGGTATTATCCAGAGAAAAGGCAAATCATTGATGTTCCGGCACGCCCCAATTAGCAGTTCATTTTCCGGCAACCGTTTCCATGGAAAGCTGATACTTTGCGCGTTCGTCTTGTTGGCATCTGCCGTTTCTGCAATAGGACAAGGCACCGACGAAACCGAAAAGGCGATCGACGCTTTCACGCGAGGGCAAGACGCTCACGCTAAGGGCGAACTGACGACTGCGATCGGGCTATACAAGGAAGCGGTCGCAATTATCGAACGGTTTCCGGAGGCCGAATATCAACTTGGTGTTGCATATCGCCAATCGGGCCAACTCGATCAAGCCGAGCGGTCGTTCCGCCGCGCGGTCGAATTTCGCGACGATTGGTCGCTTGCACTTTCAGGGCTCGGGGCTATCCTCGTCGAACGTTCGAAATACGGAGAAGCTGAACCACATTTGATCAAAGCGATCGAATTGGATTATCGAAGTTTCCCGGCCTATTCCGCACTGGTTGAATTAAAGGTAAGGACCAAGGCAGGTAAAGACGAACTTAATATTTTACTTCCGAAGATCCGCGAACTAACTGAAAAAGCCAATCCGCCGGCGTCGATATTCGTTGCTCGGGGCATCGTCGAACACGCGATAGGCGACAGCAGGTCCGCCGCCAATAGCTTTACGCGTGCGAGGGAGATCGAACCCCAGAATATTGCGGCTATCCGCGAACTTGCGTTTGTCGCGATAGCTAATGGCGATATTGAACGCGGCCGTGCGTTGGTGAGCGAACTCGAGAGGGCCGCTCCAAAGGATCGCTCTATCCCGATCTTGAATGCCAACATTCTTTTGCTGGATGGACGAAACGCCGAAGCTGATGCACTTCTCGAAAAGATCACAGAGCCTTCGGCCGACGTGATCGCTTTGAGAAAAAAGATCGCTGACACCAGCACTTCAAATATCGATGAACTTGAGGAACGGCTAAAGTCGGACCCAAACAACGCCGTTGCAGCAGGCCGGCTGTGCGTTCTTTATCGAACTCTGGATGCAGCTAAGGCTCTCGAATTCTGTCGGCGGGCAAGCGAACTGGAACCGAACAACATCAACCACGCGATCGGATTTGCCTCGGCATTGATACGAGCACAAAATTTCACTCATGCGGTCGCGCTGCTCAAGAGGCTTGCCGAGGTCCAGCCTGAGAATTCTACGATCCGGGCGAATCTTGCTTCGGCATATTTTCATTCAAAGGCGTATCCGGATGCGAAGCGCGAATTCAAATGGCTGGCGGACAATCAACCGGAAAATTCGATCACGTATTACTTTTTAGGCATCGTCCATGACAATCTGGGTGAATACTTGGATGCGGCCGCCCGGTATCAGGAGTTCTTGAGAAAGGCCGATCCTGCCGTGAATCAGTTGGAGATAGACAAGGTGAATCTGCGGATGCCGACGCTGCAGCGGCAAATTAAAAACAAAAAGGGGAGATGAAATGAACAACAGACGACATATCGAGAGTTTGAACGGATCAATGGGTTTCTTTTTTGCACGAGTTCGTCTGAAACATCTTCTCTTTCTCGCGATCGCTTTTGCATTCTCTGTTTCCGCAACTGCACAGGATCGTTACGACATATCTGATGCACCGCCGCCGCTAAAGCAGATCTCGGCGGATGAACGTAAGCAACTAACTGCGTCGAAGAATCCTAAAGACAGGACTAAACTTGCGCTTGAAATGATGGAGCTCCGGCTTGCAAAAGCCGCGACCAAAAGTGCTGCGGAAAGCTATTCTGAAGCTTTTCTAGAACTCGGCGGGTTCCACGCGTTGATGGACGATATGCTCCGCTATCTCGACAAGCTGCCAGGAAACAAAAAGGACACTTTGAACAATTTTAAGCGGTTTGAGATCGGTCTTCGACGGTTAGCGCCGCAGCTCGAGCTCCTTCGCCGGGAGATGCCTTCAGAAAAAGAGCGTTATATTTATTATTTGGCTCGCGACCTGCGCGAAGCACGGGCAAAGGCCATCGAACCATTGTTTGGCGACACGGTTGTTCCCGGATTGCAACAGGACAAGCCTTAACGGCATCTGACATCGCATGAATCGAACATTTGCTTTGCTCTCGTTTCTCCTTGCTGTAATTATTCTTACGGTGCCGACCGATGCACAGCGGCGAGACTACTTCACCGACGAAGAGATCGAAATCGTTCGCGATTCGCCCGTGATAGACAAACGGATCGATGCTTTGACTAAAATGATCGACCGCAGATTTTCGGCCATCGGGATGGACGCAGGCGGTTGGAAACCGAAACCGAAAGATCTGGAAGTTTGGGGTGATCTCGGCGAACTGACCCGCTCGCGAGGAATATTTGAGATACGCTCGATCTTTCAGAAAGCCGCGGATGATATTGATGACATCGCCGGCCGCAACGAACACGCGATCGCCGACAATAAGATGAGCGGAAAGGCTTTCCCGAAAGCCGTTCGAGCTATGGCATCCGCCTGTGGACGCTACCTGCCGCTTTTTGCAAAGGCCGAGGCCGAAAGCGAATCACCCGGCGACCGCGGCAACCTGCAAACCTCAGCCGAACTCTGCGAAGCGATCGTGGAAGCTGTTAAGAAACTCTAGGTGCATAACAAGAACGTTTTATTTGAGCAGTAAATCGGATCGTAATTCGGGACCAGCGACTCGGATCCCCACGCATCTACGAATGAAGTACGTTCTTCCAATTCTGTTCTCTCTACCAACGGCATTAATTCTATTTCTGTTTATCGTCGGACCGTTTCTCGACTTTGCCCCGGCGAATGAAACGCAGCAATGGCCTCCACGACCCAGTTCGCTACCGGCCGTTTTTGTCTTTTTGACCTTCTTGGGATTTGCGGCCAGTGTTGCGATGGTCTTTGTGAAACCGGACGCCCGCGAATGGAAGATTGCGTCAATTTTCACCGGATTACCGATCGTGCTCCTAATGATGATCTTTGGTTTCTTCGAGATCATCGGATACAACGGTTAGGGCACACTCCCTACCGGTCGTGTTTCCGCCTCGTCACTCGTCACTCATCACTCGTCCCTCTCCTGTGCTAAAATCTCCTTTTATACACCTATAACTTATGGCAACCGAGATCAAAGAAGCATTGACGGCAGCTGAGGCTGAGAAGGCACGTTGGGAAGCGGAGACGCTGCAGAAGGTATTGGACAAAACGGCTGAGCGGAAGCAGTCGTTCGAAGGCGTTTCGCTTGTGCCCGTTGAGCGGCTTTATACCGAAGCCGAAAGCGACGGACTTGATGTCGGCTTCCCCGGTGAGTATCCGTACAAACGTGGCATTCACCCGACCGGTTACCGAGGCAAGCTCTGGACGATGCGGCAGTTCGCCGGATTCTCTTCGCCTGAGGAAACCAATCGCCGTTTCAAATATCTGATGGCTCAGGGCCAGACGGGATTGTCGGTCGCGTACGATCTGCCTGCGTTGATGGGCCTCGATGCCGATTCGCCTTTGAGCGAAGGTGAGGTTGGTAAATGCGGTGTTGCTGTCTCGTCGCTCGCGGATTTCGAAGTTCTCTTTGACGGAATCCCGCTTGATGAAGTAACAGTTTCGCAGACCATTAACGCTCCGGCTCCGATCTTCCTTGCGATGTACCTCGTCGTTGCCGAAAAGCAGAAGGCTGATTTCAGCAAGATCTCCGGCACGCTGCAGAACGACATCCTGAAAGAATACATCGCTCAGAAAGAGTGGATCTACCCGATCAAGCCTGCGATGAAATTGGTCATCGATACCTTCGAATACACGACCAAGCACGTCCCGAAATACAACCCGATCTCGGTGAGCGGCTATCACATCCGCGAAGCCGGTGCGACCGCTTTGCAAGAGCTTGCGTTCACACTGCGTGATGGCGTTGAGTACGTTCAATACGGCGTCGATCGCGGTATGGACGTTGATGAATTCGTCCCGCGTCTGTCGTTCTTCTTTAATGCTCACAACGATTTCTTCGAAGAGATCGCGAAGTACCGTGCGGCACGCGTCGTATGGGCAAAGACGATGAAGGAACGCTTCGGTGCGAAGAATCCGCGTACGATGCAGCTCCGTTTCCACACCCAGACCGCCGGCGTTTCCCTAACCGTCCAGCAGCCTTTGAACAACATCGCACGCGTTGCCATTCAGGCTCTCGCGGGTGTGCTCGGCGGCACGCAATCGCTGCACACTGATTCGTTCGACGAAGCTCTCGCCTTGCCCAGCGACAACGCCGCACTTATCGCTCTTCGCACACAGCAGATCATCGCCGAAGAGACCGGCGTTGTGAACACGGTCGATCCGCTGGGCGGCAGTTTTTACGTCGAATCGTTGACGCAGAAAATGATCGATGGCTGTCTTGATTATTTCGACAAGATAGACGGTTTCGGCGGTATGGTCGAAGCGGTCGAAGCCGGTTTCCCGCAGCGTGAGATACAGGAATCTGCCTATCAATATCAGAAAGCGGTCGAGCGAAAAGAGCAGGTCATTGTCGGCGTAAACAAATACGCGATGGACGGCGAACTGCACAAAACAGACATCTTGCAGATCGACGAAAACGTCCGCGATCACCAACTGCTCCGGCTCGAACACATCAGATCGACCCGCGATCACGGTGCCGTTGCGAACTCGCTCGACAAACTAAAGCTCGCCGCCCGCGATAACACAAACACCATGCCCGCGATAATCGAAGCCGTCGCCGCCTACGCGACCGTAGAAGAAATATGCGTCGCTCTCCGAGACGTGTACGGCATTTATGAGGAACCGGCGTTTTAGTTTTGCACCAGTAAAGAGTATTCAGTTTTGAGCTTCCAGTTTTTGACTCAAAACTGAATACTCATAACTCAAAACTGGTGAATTATCTATGCAAGATTTCAAGAATCTAAAGGTCTGGCAAAAGGCTCACGAACTCGCTTTATACACTTATCGGATAACCGCTGATTTTCCAAAAGAAGAACTTTTTGGATTGCGGAATACTCTGAGGAAAACGAGTGTTGATATTCCGGCGTTGATAGCTGAAGGTTGTGCGAAAGACAACAATTTAGACTTCTCGAAAACGATCGCAAATGCTATCGCTCTGGCCAATCGAATGGACTACTATGCGTTGGTCGCACGTGACCTGAAACTTCTCGGTGAAGTGGTCCATAGTGAATTTGAAGCCAAGATCATCGAAGTCAGAAAAATGCTCAGCGGCTTTTCCAAACGGCTTATCGATTGATTTCCTCATCTGAATCCGAATCCCTATCTTGAACGAATGCGTGTCCAGAACATCTTTTGTCCTCTGCGAATGTTGAGTTTGTCTCAGCGTTTAGAAAGAAGCTGTTGGCGAAAGGCGTTCATATTTTTTGGGGAGACGCACATGAAATTAACATTATCACTTACGGCTACTTTGGCAGCGGCGACGGTCCTTTCGGGCTGCGGAGCACCTGCAACGAACACAACCACAAACACGGCAGCTAACCGCACGAATACATCGATGTCGGCTAACACGACCAACACGATGGCACCGAGCAATACGAACTCGAACACGTCAGCAAGCACAAATCCGATGGTCGGCGGAGCAGCAATGCTCGCGACCAAGGACATCGTCGATAACGCTGTTGAATCGAAAGATCACACAACGTTGGTCGCTGCGGTAAAGGCAGCTGATCTGGTCGCAACCTTAAAGGGTGCAGGCCCATTCACCGTTTTTGCTCCGACCAATGCAGCATTCGACAAAGTGCCGAAGGCGACTCTTGACGGATTGCTCAAGCCGGAAAGCAAGAAAGCTCTTTCGGGAATCTTGACCTATCACGTTGTCGCAGGAAAGCAAGATGCGGCATCGATCACTAAGGCCATCGAAGCCGGAAAGGGCAAAGCCGAATTCAAGACCGTCGCCGGTGGAACTTTGACCGCGGCTGTCGAAGGCGGAAAGGTAGTTTTGACCGACGAAAAGGGCGGCAAATCGACCGTGACCATTGCTGACGTAATGCAGTCAAACGGCGTCATCCACGTTGTTGATACAGTCCTAATGCCCAAGTCGTAAATTACGATTTGAGCCAATAAGAAAGCCGCGGAGAACTGTCTTCCTCTGCGGCTCTTCTTCTTTTTAAACGTGTCTATTTGCCGTAGCTTACTCGCCAGATCTTCATTGCACCGTCGTCGGTTATGAGCAAAGAGCCGTCCGGTAAGAAAAGCAAACCGACGGGCCTTCCCCAGACCTCGTTTGAATTCTCGTCCGGCAGCCAGCCCGAAACGAATTCTTCGTAGGCGTTTCCTTCGAGCTTGCCGTTCTTGTCGAACTTGATCCGCACGACCTTGTAGCCGGAAAGCTTTTGGCGATTCCAAGAGCCGTGGAGTGCGACGAATGCATCGTTCTCATATTCCTTCGGGAACATCTTGCCGCTGTTGAATTGAATGCCGAGAGCGGCGACGTGCGAACGGAAAAGCACATCCGGCACAATAGTTTTCTTTACGAGTTCCGGCGATTCACCTTTGCGGCGAGGTTCTTCATTCGGGCCAATGTAGGCATAAGGCCAGCCGTAAAAGCCGCCTTCTTTGACCGATGTCGCATAGTCGGGCACGAGATCGTCGCCGATCGCATCGCGCTCATTGACAGCGGTCCAAAGTTCACCGGTTTTTGGATTCCAGGCAAGGCCGATCGGGTTTCTTAAACCGCCGGCGTATATCTTGTGGTTCTTTCCATCAGGATCATAGACCGATATCGCCGCACGTCGCGGGTCTTCCTCGACCGAGACGTTCGTCGCCGAACCGATCGAAACGAACATCTTCTTTCCGTCAGGCGAGAATAGAATATTGCGTGTCCAATGCTGGTTGTAACCGCCTGCGGTAAGTTCGACGATGCGTTCGGGCTCGCCGACAGCCTCGGTCTGGCCTTTCTTATATGAAAATCTTACGACCGAATCGGTATTCGCAACGTAGAACCAATCTTTGTGAAACGCCATTCCGAATGGTTGCGAAAGTTTGCTCGACCACACCCATCGCTGGTCAGCTTTTCCGTCTTTATTCGTATCACGCAAGACGATAATGCGGTTTGCACGCGAATCGGCAACGAAAACATCGCCGTTCGGGGCAAGTGCCATCCAACGCGGATATACAAAATCGCCCTCGGCGAAAACATTTATCTTGAACCCTTTCGGAACGGTCAGCCTTGCGTTCTCGGGCTGCGGGATCACACGCGATGGCCTCCGCACGCTTTCAGTGTGAAACGGAGCTGGAAGCTTCTTCGGATCTACCGACCGAACCAAAGGCTTTTCAACTTCAACTATCTGCGGGAGTTTTTTGGCGATAGGAAATGGCGTCGGCGTTGGCCGAGGCGTGTTCGTCGGCTGCTGAGCAATGAAGGAAACTGCAAACGCAGAAACCAGAACTGCCAACGAAATTGAACCTTTGATATAATGTGTGATCATAAATACCCCATTTCCGAAATGTTGTTTAACGAGACTGAATACTTACAGAATAATCGTCCGAACACGCGCGACACAAGACAGGTCGGTACGAAAGGTGAATCGCTGGCGGCGGAATATCTCTCGTCGAACGGCTATCGATTGGTGATGAGCAATTTCGAAACGCCCGTCGGCCGTAATGCTAATGGTGCCGAGATCACCGGCGAGATCGACATAATCGCTTTGGACGGCGACACGCTTTGCTTCGTTGAGGTCAAGACCCGCATCCAAGACGATTTTGCCTCGCCGGTGCAGGCAGTTACATTAAGAAAGCAGCGGCAGATCACCCGAACCGCAAAGATCTATCGGCGTATTTTTGGTGTACAAGAAGTGCCGTTTCGATATGACGTGGTAAGCATCGTGCTCGGACATTTCGATGAACCGTCTATTGAACTGCTCAAGGGGTTTTGGAACGAGTCGAAGTTCAAAAAACGAGCCTGGCATTTCGAGGCATGGGATTAAAATTCGGAACTTTGAAAAAGCAAGGTTCGTTACCCCTACTTACGCATTAGAAACATTATGAAAAACAAACTTATCCTGGTCGCAGTATTCTTGTTCACTTTATGTGCGGCGATCGCAGTAACGGCACAACAGCCGGCACTGATCGACCGCGAGATATTCTTTGATAATCCGGAATACGCCGGAGCACAGATCTCACCTGACGGGAAATATATCTCGTTCATAAAGCCGTTCGACGGCACGATGAATGTATGGGTAAAGGGCTTTGATGAACCATTTACGGCGGCACGACCGCTGACGAATGATACGCGGCCTGTGCGTTCATATTTCTGGTCGCGGGATGGTAAATACATCTTATTCGTTCAGGACAAAGGCGGTGACGAGAATTTCAACGTCTATGCCGTCGATCCGGCAGCCAAACCTGCGGCTGGTTCGCCCGTTCCGACCGCACGAAACATCACCGATGCGAAAGGCATTCGGGCCATGATCCAGCACGTTCCGGAATCTGATCCGGACGCGATCTATGTCGGTATCAACGAACGGGATAAAGCTTGGCACGATCTGTATAAGGTCAAAATATCAACGGGCGAACGCACACTTATTTCGGAAAACAAAGACCGCCTTCAGCGAATGGTTTTTGACCACACCGATAAGCTCAGGCTTGCGGTTCGTTCAGCACAGAATGGCGATACTGAGATCCTTCGCGTCGAACCCGACGGAAAAACAACGAAGCTTTACGATTGCAATTCGTTTGAAGCCTGCGGCCCGGTGGTTTTTCACAAAGACAACAAACGCGTATATATGCAGACGAACAAGGGCGACGACGTTGACCTTATCGGAATGGCATTGATGGAAGTTGCTACGGGCAAGGTGGAAAAGGTCGAGAGCGATCCGCTCGGTAAGGTCGATTTCAGCGGTTTGAGTTTCTCGGATGTTTCCAAGGAAATAGTAGCTACGACATATTACGACGATCGCGCTCGGATCTATTGGAAGGATAAGAAATATGAAGGCTATTACAACGATATAAAGAAACGTATTGGCGATCGCGAGATCAATTTTCAGTCATTGACGAAGGACGAGAAAAAGTTCATCGTCGTTAGTTCCAGCGATGTCGATCCGGGAACGGTTTGGGTTTATGACACGGGCACGAAGGATCTTTCAACCTTGTATCAAGTAAGGGAAAAACTTGATCGGAAGGCACTTGCTCCCATGACGGTCGTTCGCTACAAATCGTCAGATGGGCTTGAAATTCCGGCTTACCTAACATTGCCAAAAGGCATTCCGGCAAAGAACCTTCCGCTTGTCGTAAATCCGCATGGCGGGCCATGGGCTCGCGACGGCTGGGGTTACAACACCTACGCACAGTTTCTGGCAAATCGCGGCTATGCCGTGCTTCAGCCAAATTTCCGCGGCTCGACCGGTTTTGGAAAGAAATTCCTTAACGCGGGAAATAACGAATGGGGCCAGAAGATGCAGGATGACATAACCTGGGGCATCAAGCATCTTGTTGATAAAGGCATCGTCGATGCGAAACGCGTCGGCATAATGGGCGGAAGCTATGGCGGTTATGCGGCTCTTGCCGGAGTTACGTTTACGCCTGATGTTTATGCCGCTTCGGTCGCGATCGTGCCGCCTTCGAACCTGCAAACCCTGCTCGATTCGATCCCGCCATATTGGGAAGCGATCCGCGAAACCTTCTACAAACGAATGGGCGATCCGCGAACTCCGGAAGGCCTGGCACAAATGAAACGCCAGTCGCCGCACGCACACGCCGACAAGATCAAAACGCCGCTGATGGTAATACAGGGCGCGAACGATCCGCGTGTAAAACAGCGTGAATCCGACCAGATCGTAGTCGCACTTCGCGATCGCAAGTATCCGGTCGAATACATTCTCGCACCCGACGAAGGCCACGGATTCGCACGTCCGGTAAACAACATGGCGATGATCGCAGCTTCAGAGAAGTTTCTTGCAAAGCATCTCGGCGGCCGTTATCAAGAATCGATGACGCCTGCTGTTGCAACTCGGCTAAAGGAGATCACAGTCGATGTTTCTAAGGTAACCGTTTCGGATCCGAACGCAAATGATGGCAGTAGTGGTTCGGGTACGGTTACCGCGTTAGTTAGTTATGTTTCGGTCGATGGAAAATGGGTCGCGTCAGTCGATGTTGGCGGACAAATAATTGAGCTAGCTCTTCAATTCAAACAAAATGGAATTGATTTTGATGGCACCTTAGCATCGGAACATGCAAACGGTACCGTAGAAAAAGGCAAAGTAGCTGGCAACAAAGCAACGGCGACCATCCAGGCCGATGTGCAGGGAAACCCGACCACCATTCAGTTGGAAGGAACGGTCGTAGGCGAAAAGATGACCGGAACCATGGACGTACCCGGTATCGGTGTTCTATCGTTTACCGCGGCACGTCCGTAATTGTTAATTGTTTTAGTTCATTCCACAGGAGAGGCCGCTGTAGGCCTTTCCTTTTTTATTTCTCAAAAGTGTTTTGATTTCGGACGGAGCAGCCGAACGAAACTCAAATTTAGACGAATTTTCGGGGATTTTAGTCCGATCTTCTAAAAGGCACGCCTTTTGCATTTTTACTCCTTGAGCCACTAAATGTGGAACAAATGGAGGCACAATTATGAACAATCAAGCTGTAAAACGAGAACAAGACCAGAGACTTTTGACGGCGTTATTTATGAATCAGGAGGGAGCCGAACGTGCATATCGTTCGCTGATAGACCGCGGATATTCGGATAAGGAGATCAACGTACTCATGTCCGATAAGACCCGCGATGCATACTACGGCGATGGTAAGTACGTAAAGACCGAACTTGGTACAAAGGCACTTGAAGGAACAGGTGCTGGTGCAGCCATCGGCGGAACGCTTGGAGCGATCATTGGCGGAGTAGCCGCGATCGGAACTAGCGTTCTAATTCCCGGTCTAGGATTGGTGGTCGCCGGTCCGATCGCTGCAGCACTGGCCGGAGCTGGTGCCGGTGGTGCCCTAGGCGGACTTGCGGGTGCTTTGATCGGTTGGGGAATTCCGGAAGAAAGAGCCAAGGTCTATGAGGCCGGTATCAAAGAAGGCGGAACCGTGATCGGTGTGCAGCCGAGATCAAATGACGATTCCGATTACTTCGAAAAAGAATGGAAGACCTATCACGGCGAGAATATCTATCGCTAATTAGCGGCCTGTCATCAATCTAAAATGCCCCGCTGGCTACCGGCGGGGCGTTTGCGTTGGCGGCCAAGCCGCTTATCGCTTGCTTCGCGGCTGGGCGAAATCGGTAAGGATCACAAAATCGCCGAGGCCTTTGTGTTTTTCGTTATCGAAGGTCTTGAATTCCTTTTCATAACGCATTGTTACGACAAGGATCTTGGCGTCGGGTTTGTATTTCAGAAGATGCTCGACGGTGCCGAGCCGCTGTTCGGTGTGAAAGCCGCCGTTGAGGTGAACGACCAGCGAGCCCTTGTTTCGCTTCAGGCTGTCGGCGACCCAATAAGCCATCGTCGCGTCCCAAAGCGATTGCGAACTTAAAATATTATCAAGGCCCATCATGGCCTCGCCGCTCGAACCCATCAATGATTTGAACTTCTTTGAATAAGCGTCCGAAGCTTCTGCATACGGGAGAGGAGCGAGCCAGGATTTTGCCTGAGGCGAAAGCGAATTGAGCGCTTCCCTGCCGCCGCGTGAGACCATATTCACATATCTTCGCGGAGCGTTCGCCGCCACGACCTCCAGCTTTTTCTCTTTCGCGAGTTCGACCAGCGGGCGGTAATCGGTCTTATAATTTCCCCACGGCCGCGAGCTGAGCATAAAGTGATTTTCGGTTATCTGCCCGGCCAGATATTCGTTCAAAACGATCTGCACATCGCGTTCGAACATTTCGAGCGATAGCGTGACCTTACGCTTTTCGCCGAGATCCGCAACAGCCGAGCGGAATATCTCCGCTTGAATGGCGTGTCCGACCGCGTCGTCATGATATTCACCGAGAAACACGACATCGTATTTACCAAGCTCGGCGAGCACGGCGTTCAGATTCATCTGTTTACCGGTCCCGTCGAACACCGTGAAATGATCGGGGTTTGGAGCGATCTGCCCGGAAGAAACTGACACCATCACAAAAAGAAAAGCAGCAAGACGTATTAAACCAAACATATTTCTGCCAAGTTTATCACAGCGGACCGCAGCAGTGCCGCCGTGTCAGTAACCCGCGTGTGAACAAGGGCTCAACCAACCGCTGACCCCTTACTAACGTGCGGGCTACGGACACGAACAGCTTCAAAAAAGCGGCGTCGCGATAATCTCCATATCGGTGATCGAATCGAGCGCGGTAAACGTTATCCACGGTTCGGCGAAGGTATATCTTCCGGCTGACACGTAAATAAAATAAGTTTCGCCAGCACGCAACCCGACGAGTTCGAACGTGCCCATGCTTCCCGAAACGAACGTCTGCGGTTCGGTAAACGCCCCGCCGTGAACGGTCAGCGTCGCACCGCGTATCGGCATTCCATCAGCGGTCAACACCCTACCCGAAACCTCGATCGCCGCCCGCGTTGGGGCGAGACTTTCGACCGAGCCTTTCTCGCAACCGAGCAAGTTCGGACGTGCCTGTCCTCTCTGATCGCTGGTTACGTTCGTCCCGCAGCCGTTAACGCCGTCCGGTATCGACCCGATCACCGGGCTCGAAAGTAACGGCCGATGGTTCGGCGTTGTTCCACCGTTGAGTGCAAGCGGGGCCAAACGCGGATCGGGCCCGACGACATCGTTCGGTTCCAAACCGAGGAACTGCTGTGTAAAAACGCCAGACGCAAAAGGCGATGCCTCGTGAAAATGGTTGTAATCCAGAGAGGTAAATGTTCCGCTGATCGCAGGATCCGTCGGTGCAGAATTGTTCGACACGATCGAATTCCTCAACGCAAATGTCCCTCCGGCAACAGTTGCGCCGCCGCCCTGAACAACTGCCGTGTTGAACGCGACCGTCGTGAAGTTCAATGTCGTTTGCGAACCGGCGTGGTAAATGCCGCCGCCGTTCTGCGAGGAATTCCCACTGATGGTCGAATTCGTAATGGTCGTTTCCAGATCGATGCCGACACTGGTCGATAAATGGAGGCCGCCGCCGAAGAACCCGCTAGAATTGTTGATCAACGAAGATCGGTTGATGGTTAACGTGATATCGTCACCGGTCGATGCAATTCCAACTGAAATTCCGCCGCCCAAGCCCAACGACGAGTTGCCGTCAAACGTAGTGTCTGTTATCTCGGCAGTCATTGGAACGCCCGCGGCACTGCTCAAAAAGAGGCCACCGCCGGCACCGTTGAACGCCTCTCCGGCAGTGTTGTTCGTAAACGCAGAATCGTCGATCGTCACTTCCGAACCAAATGCATAGACCGCTCCGCCGAGCGATTGGCTCGGGCCAGTGACGCCGTTCTGATCGAAAGTAGAATCATCTATAACAAGCGACCCGCTGAGCAACGCAACCGCTCCGCCGAGCGATGTCGAATCACCATCGGCAGAATTGCTGGTGAACGTACTGTCTCTAATATCCGCCGTACCGGTCGCGGCGATCGCACCGCCGCGTTCCGCCGAATTGCCCGTAAACGTGGAATTGGAAACATTCAACACGCCGCTGAAACTGAGCAGATCGATCGCTCCGCCGCGAGTGAAGTCAGCGACATCGCCGTCCACGTTTACCGAGTTATTCGAAAATGTCGAGTTATTAATATTGACCGTGAACGCTCCGGGAAGCGTTTGTGCGGCAGCGATCGCTCCGCCGCGGCTGACGTCAAACGGCGCACTGTTCGCCGTAAACACGCAGCCGTTAACGTTCAACGCGCCATCGTTAATAAATATCGCGCCGCCGTTCCCTGCGAAATTTCCGTCGCCGCCGCCGTTCGTCAGGGTCATTCCGGTCAGCGTTACATCAGCGTTCGGAATAAAGAAGATTCGGTTGTCGCCCGGCCCGGCATTTATCACTAACGCTTCCGCACCGGGGCCGTTTATGACGACGTCGTCGCTGATCACGATCTCAGTCCCGCTTGCCAACAAGATCACAGCAGGTCCGCCGAGCGGTGCGGGCAGAGCGAACGTTATCGTCTGCAAGCCCGGCAGAGCGTTGGCTTCCTCTACCGCCGCACGCAAAGTGCAAACTCCGCCGCCGGTCGCACAATTCCCATCGCCCGGGTTCGCATCGCTTCCATCGTTACCCGAATCAACTATCAGCGGTGCAAAGTCGTCGTTCAATATTGTGACGGTTGCGGTCGAGGGCGAGCCGAGCGTGGCGCCGCCGGTCGGGTTGGTCAGTTCGATGTTAAATGTTTCGTCGGGTTCGACGTCCGAGTCGGGGCAGATGGTTATGTTGAAAGTTTTATCGGCCGAATCGCCGTCCGCCCAATTCAGAGTACCGCTCGGCATAATATAATCCACGCCCGCTGTGCAGCTCGCACCGCCCGTCGCCGTCCCGCCGCCGATCGCGTTCTTCGATCTCAGATCTGAAATCTCAGATCTCAGATCGGCCCGACGTTCGAACGCCCGGGCATCGCCAAACGTCGGCGTGTCAGAAAACAACCCGGGAAGTTCCACCCACGAAGGCCCTTTCAAAAACGACTCCGGTATTTCGGTGATATCGACACATTCCGGGTCGCTGCAAGATCCTTTAATAAAGTTCGCCTGGTCCGTATTCTTGAATCGCACGCTCCCATAGCTGAGTATCCACGACCCCGACCCAGTACTGACCCAGAGTTCCTCCGGAATTCCGCGAAATGATACCTTTTGCTCGCCTTTTTTCTTGACGGAAACGGTAAGCTGCTCGTCCGCCAATATCGACGTAACATCGTTCTCCAACCATTTCTTATACGCCTCTTTCAGCTCCGGCCTTACGTTACGGGACTTGTCGTTTCGCGTACCGATGATCACCTGTTCGCCGTAGTCCACTGAGATGGCTCCGCCCGAACCGCCCGTCCGAGTCGCCGTCACAGTAATATCTCCGTCATTCTCCAGCCCCGAATATTCACTCAACGTAAACTGCACCGTCCCGGGATTAAATGCACGAGGTGTGACCGAAAGATCGTCAACTGCGAGACCGTGATCGTTTCCAGCATCATTTACGTCTGTCCAGCGAAGTATTATTTCTTCACCTGGAGGTATGGTGACCAGGATCGTTGCGAACTTTTCAATTCGGTTTGCTGGAAGGTTGCCGTTTAGTGCCCCAGCCGTAGTTGTTCCAACGAGGCTATCAAAATGCAGGGACGGAACCGCGATATAAGATCCTGAAGTAATGTCAGAGAACGATGCAGCTTGAGAGTATTCGAACAAAAGCGTATGCGTTGCCGTGACTCCCGCATTGCGCCACTGTTCACCCGTAAACGCGATGTCCAATGCAGTGATGGTAGTTCCGGTATTGTTCTGGATCCTAAGCCCATATCGCAGGTCGCCAGATCCATTAGACGCAACACTACCCCACGCACGTTCGGTCGAACCTGTACTCCCATAACTCCAGTTCGTCCCGGCGTTCATGCTTCCGGTACCCGCGGTGTAGAAAAGGCGCGTCGCATACCAACCCACTAATGGCGTCACATTATTCGTAATCGGAATATCCGAACCTGAGTTCGCAAGCGTGTCAAAGTTCTCAGTCACCGGCACATCTATCGCGGTGAATGAACGCTGTGCGGATGCCGTGAAAGTGAGAACCAGAAGACAAATACCGGCCATTGCGATGAGGTTTCCGA
Organism: Pyrinomonadaceae bacterium; assembly: GCA_041751035.1. Taxonomy (GTDB): domain Bacteria; phylum Acidobacteriota; class Blastocatellia; order Pyrinomonadales; family Pyrinomonadaceae; genus OLB17. The sequence continues at coordinate 26,959 of JBGSYH010000024.1, forward strand.
GCTTTTTCATACTTATTCTGAGACAGATCTTAATTAAAGGATGCCTGATTATACCAACGAATTTGATATTTTCAACGCCAGACCGCGGCCGCTTCAGAACCCTGTAATGCCGGAAATGTAATGTACCGAAGGTTGCGGATTAGGCGCAGGAGATGGGCGGGATTTGGTAAGATGTTTGGGATGGGGAAAATGGTAAAGATCGTGTTTGGGTTGGCGTTGGCGGCGGTGGTGATAGTTGCCGGGGCTTCGTATGCGTTTTTTAGTTCGCTGAATTCGCCGGTGGAACACGCGCGGGCCGAGGAAGTTTTTACGATAGAACGCGGCACGGCTCCGGCGGCGGTGATCGACAGGCTGGCGGCGGCGGGCGTTGTGAGGTCGGCGTTGCCGCTGAAGATCTATCTGCGGACGCTCGGCGACGGCACGCGGCTGCAGGCAGGGGAATTTAAGTTTCGCTCGCCGATAACGCCGCTCGAGGTGCTGAAGGAGCTCGAAAAAGGCACCGTCCAGACAAAACGCATCACCATACCCGAAGGCTTTACGCGTTTCGACATAGCAAAACGGCTCGCCGATTGGCACAACGCCAACAAGTCCGACGATATGAACGCCCCGCAGCCCACTCCGCTCGGTGAAGCTCAGGTGCTGCTGATGATGAACGACACGGAGATGATCCGCGACATTGCACCGCAGGCTCGTAACCTGGAAGGCTATCTTTACCCGAGCACCTACGAGATCGCCCCGAACGCGAACGTTGAGGACATCATCAAGCAGATGGTCGAACAGTTCAAGAAGGTGTGGAAACCGGAATGGAACGAACGCGCCCGCGAGCTAGGGCGAACCCCGCACGAGATAGTCACCATCGCATCGCTGATAGAGACGGAATCGCCGGTGGAAAGCGAACGGCCGATAGTCGCTTCGGTGATCTACAACCGCATCGCCCGCAATATCGCGCTCGGCATCGATCAAACGGTCGTCTATGTAGCGAAAATGCAGGGCCGCTGGGACGGCACGATACATAAGAGCGACATCGACGCCGATTCGCCCTATAACACGCGGAAATACCGCGGCATCCCGCCCGGGCCGATCTCAAGCGTGTCGGTCAGCGCGATCGAAGCCGCCCTGAACCCCGCCGAGACGAACTATATTTTCTACGTGCTTGATGTTGGGAAGAACGACGGCTCGCACCACTTCTATGCCTCCGCCGCCGAATTCGAAAAAGGCAAAGCCGAATACCAACGCTGGCTCGCCGAACAACGACGCATAAAACGCGAACAGGAAGGCTCGCAGCAATAAACATCTCGATCGGAGTTCGCTCCGGTTTAATTAATAATTAGTAATTAGATAATTAGTAATTCGCAATGGGAAGATCGTCCATAAAACTCCTCGCTCTTGATCTTGATGGGACGGTTTTGGATTCGCGTGGGTTGGTTACGGATGCGAACCGGCGGGCGATTCGGGCCGCGGAAGAGGCGGGCGTGCTTGTGACGATCGCGACGGGCCGCAGGTTTCGCGATGCGAGGCCGGTCGGGATCGATCTGGAGCTGAACGCGCCGATGATCTCGCACAACGGTGCGCTGCTGAAATATATCGATTCGCTGGAGACGGTCGCGGCTTCGCTGCTTGATCTGGAAACGACGCGTGAGATCGTCCGCGTCGGCAAGCGGCACGGAGGCGACGCTCTTGTGAGCGCGGACCCGCACGGCAAGGGCACGATGATCTATGACCGCATCTCCGACGACAATATCCCGCTGCAAAAATATCTGTTGTGGTCCGAGCGAATGCACGGCAGCGACGCGGAAGATTCGGTGCGGCACGTAAGCGATCTGCACGCGGCATTGCCCGATCATCAGGTGATACATATCTCGTTTTCCGGCGGCTGCGGGCCGATGGCGACCCTGACCGAATTGTTGAAAAGCGAACTCGCGGACACGGTCACGCTCCTGCCCACGATCTATCCGCATCTGGATTTCACGCTGATCGATATTTTGCCACCTGATGCTTCTAAAGGCATCGGTGTGGAAAAGCTAGCGGTCCTCAATGGCCTAAAGCCGGAGAACGTGATGGTGATCGGTGATAATTTTAACGATCTTGAGATGCTGGAATTCGCAGGAACGCCGGTCGTGATGGGAAACGCAGACCCTAGTTTGCTTGAACGCGACGGATTTTATACAACATTAAGTAACGACGAAAACGGCGTTGCAGCGGCGATAGAACGATTTATATTAAACGGAGAAAAAACATAAGTGGCTAATAGAACAGCAGTTATCGAAACAAGCAAAGGTACGATCAGATTCGAATTGTTGGAGCAGGACGCTCCGAAAACAACGGAGAATTTCAGGCTTTTGGCCGACAAGAACTATTACGACGGCGTGATATTTCACCGTGTGATCCCAAATTTTATGATCCAGGGCGGCGATCCGCTCGGCGAAGGTTACGGCGGCGAATCGGCTTGGGGCGGAAAGTTTAACGACGAGATCGATCGCAGCTCCGACCTGTATGGCGGTTCGTATGAAAAAGGCACGGTCGCGATGGCGAATTCGGGCCCGAATACGAACGGGTCGCAGTTTTTCATTATGCACATCGATTATCCTCTGCCGCCGAGCTATACGAAGTTTGGCCGTTTGCTCGAAGGCCAAGAGGTCGTTGATGCAATTGCGGCGGTCGAACGCAATTCGAGCGACAAGCCGCTGGAGCCGGTCGTTATGAACCGGGTCTATATCGAAGAAGCGGCAAGCTGATGCGTGCTGTCGTTCAGCGGGTTTCGAGGGCAAGCGTTTCGGTCGGCGGCCGTGTAGTCGGTTCGATCGACAGCGGCCTGCTCGTACTGTTGGGCGTCCGTTCGGCGGATGATCGCGAAGATGCGATATATTTGGCCGACAAGATCCTGAACCTAAGGATATTTGAAGACGCGGACGGCAAGATGAATCTTTCGCTTTTGGACAGCAAGGGCGGCTTGCTGGTCGTTTCGCAATTCACGCTTTACGGCGATGTCCGCCGCGGGCGCAGGCCTTCGTTCATCGATGCCGCCCCGCCTGAACGGGCGAATACTTTATACGAATTTTTCGTCGCGGAATGCCGCAAACAGGTTGCACGGGTTGAGACAGGGCAATTTCAGGCGATGATGGATGTCGAGCTCGTAAACAACGGGCCTGTGACGATAATGCTGGACAGCGAAAAAAAGTTTTGAACGAGAAAATATGAGAGTTTTTGTTATTGTTTTTTCACTTTGCTTAGTTATATTTGCGGCGGCATGCGGTGGTTCGGGTTCGACTAATTCGAATGCCAATGCCGTGGTAAAGACCGGTGTAACGCCGATCGCTGATAGCGAGATCGCCGTGATCGAAATGGAAAACGCGGCGGCATTTGGGACCATAAAGATGGAGCTTTATTCGAACATTGCGCCGAAAATGGTTGAACGCTTCAAAGAGTTAGCGAAAGAAGGGTTCTATGACGGCATCTCGTTTCATCGTGTAAATCCGACGGTGATCCAAGCCGGAAATCCTGATACCAAACCTGACCGGACGCTGAATCCGATGAAGGAGGCCGATTCGGGTAAACCAGACGTACCGGCGGAATTCTCCGATGTGCCTTATGATATTGGCATTGTTGGAGCCGCGAGGCTTGGCAACGACATAAATTCGGCGAATTCGCAGTTTTTCATTATGCTAAAGCGCGAGGCACAGTTTGATAAGAAATACACCGTGTTCGGCCGTGTGATCGAGGGGATGAACAATGCGCGAACGATCGCAGGTGCGCCGAAAGAAGGTGAACGGCCGATCGAGCCAATACGGATCAAGACCATCAGATTCGAGCCAAAAAACTAACCGTATTATGATATTCTATCCACGGTTTTTGCTCGCGTAGCTCAGTGGATAGAGCGCTTCCCTCCGGAGGAAGAAGTCGCAGGTTCGACTCCTGCCGCGAGTACCAAAGATAAAGGCGGCCGCCTAGTTGCGACCGCCTTTTCCTCTTCTTTGCTCGATTTAGCGCCGTGCACCCTTGAAATTCACGGGGCCAAGATCGGACCCACCTTGCTGTCGAACTTTCAACATCGGGTCGCCGAGCAGGACCCATGAAAGACGAACATCGCTTCCGCCGGGGATCACGCCCTTTGCATCGCGGATCAGATCACCAAGCCGCTGTATCTGGCCCTCACCGAGCTTGTTGTAAAAACGGGTCGCCATCAATTCCTGAATATCAGGTGTTGTTAGTCCGGTGGAAGCCCATGATGCCACCGCTCCACCATTTTCGTGAAACACAAGAGTTTCAGCCAAACTAGTGATGGTCGGCAAAACAAAATAGCCATTTAAACATGTCAGCATTGTGTAAATGGTCTCATTTTGATTATTGGTCAATTGAGGCACGGTCGAGTTCGCAAAAAAGCTCGACGCGGCCCAAGCACCGGCGGTGCCGTGGCCAGAGTAGTTCACGATATACTTTCCACTGTTCATTGCCGCAACCAAGTTGGCCTGAGCATTCGGTTCGGATCGATGGACCATCGTCGCAGGCATATCCATGGGCAATTGCTGGCGAATACGGCCGTTCATCGCTTCGAAATCGTACCCGTCCGGATTGTCATGAGCGAAAATTACCCCGCGACTGAGCGAGTTCACAAAATTCGCTTCCCAGTTTACAACCTTGTTAAATACTGTGGTCACCTGGGCACCGGTTCGAGCAGATATTCTGCCTATGGACATTTCCGCAAGGCCGTCTCCGTTGAAGTCCGCAAGATAATCATCGCTGCCGGTTTCGCTGAAGATCGTATCTACCATCTTCGTCGGCACATAGTGGCGGAATCCAAAATTAAGATAATTTCGCGGATCGGTCGTCGCGTCGCCGATAAGAAGCACATAACCAGGAGCTTCTTCCCAAGTGGTCGAGGTCATTTGGAGAAAATCTCGGATCGACTCCGACTCAATTACTCCATAGTTGAATTCGTCAAATATCTCCTGTACGTTGACCAATTTGACCAAGTGACCCTGTCCAGTTCGGAAGTTTGCCCAGGTCTGAGCTTCAGGCATAAAATCGCTGTGGGCGATTATCACCAGATCGGCTTCGTTTGCCGGATTAGAAAGCATTTCGGGGTTATTGACAGAGATCGACGCCGGCTGAAGCATAGCCCCATTCTCGACGGCATAATAACGCCGGGCACGATAGGACGGCAGTCGTAAATTAAACGTGCCTCCCGCGTCCACGATCGGTGTATTTAGGACCTCGATAATTTCGCCATCTACGGTCGTGTCAAAAACCCGCACATCAGAACCTGAAAATCCTTCCACGGTTGTGCGTTTATTTTGCTCCGTGTGAAAACGGAGAATATTTCCCTGGCTAACGTAACGGCGGCCATAAGAAACGCTTACTGAATCGAAAAAGCTAATATCCGCCGGAGTTCCCGGCGCGATCGACGCCATATGGAGTGCATTCATGCCTTCACTTAGCATATTGGCCGGAATTTCGAAAGTCCCTGAAAAAGCATCCTGTAGATTTCCATTAACGATACCGAGCAAATTTCCATTCAGAGTAACCTGTATCTGATGAGCAGCGAGCGAGAAACCCTGAAACTTAAGCGACACGGTTGCGGGTCCCGCATTCGGATCAGTTCCGGAAAGCGAAAAACTGATCGTCGTGCCTGAGCCGGTGATCGAACGGCCCCAGAAATTCGGAGCGTCACCGTTGAGGATCTGACTGTTGTACTGGGTTCGCTCACGGAGCGTAAATGTCTGATCATATCGCGGTGAAACGACCGTGCTCAGGTTTGGGCGTGCTAAGCGAGTTGCAATGCGCTTGCCGGGCGAATCAGCATTGATCAGGAAATAAGCCTGCGTGTCGCTCTCCAGCGTATCAGCGCCGCGTCCGTAAAACTCAATGAACGAACCGCCTTCGCCAACTCGTATGGCTTGTTGATTACCCTCGACGTAAAGCTGCCAATTCGTCGGATCAGTCGCGGTATTAAAACCACCCGCCGCAAGTTCGGCAGCCGAAATGCGATACATTCCCTCTTGTCGAACGCCGATCCTTACGCCCGGCTGTGCGATCGCCCAGCGATGTGTGTCCAGATCCGGAGCATTCGCCGCAGAATCGATCTCAGCTTTCAACTCTTTCGATAGGTCAAGATCGGCGATAAACTCACGCGAATTCGGGCGTGCCCGCGTCGCTTCTTCGTACGAAGTCGAACTTACGGCAGATCGGAGATCATCGACAAGTCTTGCTGAAAACTGGATCGAAGGAACCCGACCGCCATCGAGATGAAAGGCTTCGATCACGTACACGCTACCGACCTCGCCATTCGGATCAAATGCCGAATAAAACTCACCGTACTGCGGCCGTGAGCCGACTCGGCTGACGGAACCTTGGATCACGTCTTCGGTGACATGGGTTCGGCCCTCTGAATCGATCCGATAAACATAGAACCCAAAGTTGTTCTGCTCAAAAGCCATTTCCCATTCGAGAATGACGCCGGAGCCTTCGGTGACTGCTGAAGTTGTGCGAAACTCAGTGACGGGGCGATCGCGTTGTTCCGTTTGAGATGTACGGTCAGCCGATCTCAAAATTGAGGCGTTTCTCTGGGCAAAAACCGTTGAAATACCAGTAAACGTAACAACTACTATTAAAAGTGGGGAAATAAACTTCATCATTTAAAAACTCCTTCGTGATTCCGCAATAAAAGACTAATAGGTTCTGGATTTCGCTAATTTACTACTTTAACGACAAAAATCCAATGTTTTTTTTTCGTTCGTTTGTTTCAGCAGGGGGCAGAAAAAGCGGGACTCAGGCTTCAAGAACCTGAATCTCTGATCATAACATACCGATAGACAACGTAATTATTCCCGTTTTCCAAGTTATGAAACTCCAGACGGGCAACGCCTGATCAATCGGCTTCCGATATAAGCTGTCTGAGCACGAATGGCAGTATCCCGCCGTTCTTATAGTATTCGACCTCGATCGGCGTATCGATTCGCAAGATCAAAGAAATATTTTGCGATGTGCCATCCGCCCTCGAAATTATCAGTTCTATTTCCTGTTGCGGTTCAATATTCTTTCCACTCAGGCCGACCAGGTCGAACAACTCGGTTCCGTCCAAGCCAAGCGATGCGGCATTTGCACCGTCCTTGAACTGAAGCGGTAGGACGCCCATTCCGACCAGATTCGATCTGTGAATTCGTTCGAATGTTTCTGCGATCACGGCCTTTACACCCATCAAGCTCGTCCCTTTTGCGGCCCAGTCACGCGAGCTGCCCGTTCCGTATTCCTTGCCGGCAAAAATGACCAGCGGCACACCGTTCTCTTTGTAGCGCATCGCGGCATTAAATATCGGAAGTTCTTCACCGTCTGGCTGATAGCGGGTCATACCGCCCTCGATCGGCGCGACCATCAGGTTCTTGATGCGAACGTTGGCAAAAGTTCCACGGAGCATTACATGGTCGTTTCCTCGGCGCGAACCATACGAGTTGAAATCGCGAGCCTCGACGCCTCTCTCCTGAAGATACAGCCCGGCCGGCGAGTTTGCCTTGATCGCGCCGGCCGGAGAGATATGATCGGTCGTGACCGAATCACCAAAAATGGCCAACGCACGCGCCCCGCGTACGTCTTCAAAGCTTCCAGTACTCATTCCGAAGCCTTCAAAATAGGGAGGCTCCCGGATGTAGGTAGAATCAGGGTCCCATTCATAGATCTGGCCGACGGATGATTCGATCGAATTCCATAGCGGATTTTGTTCCGCAAACTCACGATAAAGGGTGCGATAGGTCTCAGGGTCCATCGAGCCCCGCATTGCTTCTTTAACTTCGTCTAACGAGGCCCAGATGTCTTTTAGAAAAACGTCGTTCCCTTCGGAATCCTGTCCCAAGGGTTCGAGATAAACATCCTTCAAAACAGTGCCGGCCAGCGCGTATGCAACGACAAGAGGCGGCGACATTAGAAAATTTGCTTTGATATTTTGATGCACCCGTGCTTCGAAATTTCGATTTCCGGACAGGACCGAGGCCGCGATAAGATCGTTATCGACGACTTGTTCCTCGATACCTGCATCGAGCGGGCCTGAATTTCCAATGCAGGTGGTACACCCATAGCCGACCAAATTGAAACCGATCTGATTGAGATACTGCTGAAGCCCTGCTTTCTCCAGATATTCTGTAACGACCCGCGAACCCGGAGCGAGTGACGTTTTAACATAGTCCGCGACTTTCATTCCGCGTTCGGCAGCCTTTTTCGCAACGATGCCGGCTGCGATCATCACGGATGGATTTGATGTGTTCGTGCATGAGGTTATTGCGGCGATCAGTACGTCTCCATTTCCAATAAATGTGCGTTCAGGCGGACAATCGTCGCCATTTCGTTCAACGCGATCAGGCGTAGGTCGATTGTTGATCATCTCCATCTCGGTCGTTATGTTCGTATTCGTTGCACTTGTTTCGCCGAAAACCGGTAGCGGAATTGACCGGCTACTCTGCTCTCCGCCGCCTTGTGTCTCAGTTGCGGGGAAGCCGCAAAGGGTTACCGGAAATCGCTTTTCAAGCTCATCTGCTGGCTTGCCGTAACCGCCATCCGCTACAGGTAAAGAAAAAAGCTCCTTGAACCTGTCGTCAAGATTGCCGAGATCGATACGGTCCTGTGGCCGCTTGGGCCCGGCAACCGACGGATTGATCGTCTCAAGATCGAGGGTGATAACCGATGTATAGTCGATCTCGCCTTCCTGCGGTATTCCGAACATTTCCTGTGCGGTGTAGTAATTTCGGATGGTCCCGATCTGTTCTTCGGTGCGTCCGGTCGCAGCAAAATACTCAAGCGTTTTTTCGTCGGTGCCGAAAAAGCCCATTGTCGCTCCGTATTCGGGAGCCATATTGGCAATGGTTGCACGGTCCGTCGCATTCAAAGCGGCGGTACCCTCACCAAAGAACTCAACAAACTTTCCGACAACATTCGCCTTCCGAAGCATTTCCGTAATACGCAGCACCAGGTCGGTCGCCGTCGCACCCTGAGGCAGAGCCCCGGTCAAATTGACGCCGATCACATCGGGTGTCAGGAAATAGACCGGCTGGCCAAGCATGCCAGCCTCGGCCTCGATGCCGCCGACGCCCCAACCGACGATGCCAAGACCATTGATCATCGTCGTATGCGAATCGGTCCCAACGAGCGAATCAGGAAAATGGACACCGTCACGCTCAAAGACGCCCTTCGCGAGGTATTCCAGATTGACCTGATGAACTATGCCGATCCCCGGCGGTATCACACTAAAGCCATTAAATGCCTGAGTTCCCCACTTCAAAAAGCGATATCGCTGATCGTTGCGGCGAAATTCCATCTCCATATTTCGCTGATAGGCGGCCTCGCTTCCGGCAAAATCAACTTGAACCGAGTGGTCTATCACGAGGTCAACCGGGACGAGCGGTTCGATCATCGACGGATCCTTTCCAAGCCGAACGACAGCGGAACGCATCGCCGCAAGATCGACAAGAAGCGGAACACCCGTAAAATCCTGCAATATCACTCGGGCTACCACGAATGGAACCTCGGCCGTACGCGGCTCATTCGGCTGCCAATTTGCCAAGGTCCGGACCGCGTCCTCGCTCACCTTTTTTCCGTCATCGAAATTGCGAAGAACAGACTCAAGTACGATCCTTATCGAATGCGGCAGGCGTGAAACCTTCGCTATGCCTTCGGCCTCTACCTGAGGAAGTGAATAATAGAAAGATTCGTTGCCCACACCAGTGGTAAACGTTCGTCTCGTATTGAACAAATTGTGTTTCATCGGTCTTCTCCCGGCCCTTTTTCGGAACTCATATCGAAAAGGCTGCCGCTCGTTTAGGGTTTATTTTCTTAAGTTTAGCATATCTGGCATTAAAGATTTACATTGCTCGGAGTCAAATTACATTCGTGGGAAGAGTGAATCCTGGAATTTTGCAAACGTTCCCTCAATCCACCATGTGCTCCTTATTTCACCTCAAATCGTTTTCGTGGTAAGTTGCCGGATAACTTAGTATTACTTTTAATCCAATGACTCAAACGTTCAGCTACGACGCCTTTCCGTATCCTAGTTTCACTTTTCCGCAGACCCGACCGGACCGGCTTTCAACGATCGGCCTGATCCGCGGGATAGAGACCGCATTGCCGGACCGATGTCGTGTGCTTGAGCTAGGCTGCGGCGACGGAACGAATCTAAATTCCTTTGCTTATTGCCACCCGGAAAGCACGTTTTTGGGGATCGACCTGGCTACCGGACACATCAACGATGCGTATAATGCCAAGGCCGAACTTGGCCTTAACAATGTTGAATTTATCTGCGGCGATGTAACAGAGCTTGCTGTTTCCGAGATCGGGAAATTCGACTTTATCATCGCTCACGGCCTATTTTCGTGGGTTCCGCCAACTGTGCGTGAACACGTCCTGCGGATTTATTCAGAATGCCTTACGGAAAACGGTATTGGCTATATAAGTTACAATGCATTCCCCGGCTTTCACCTCCGCGAAGCTGCCCGCGGAATAATGCAATATCATACCGCTCCTATCAAAGATGAGGTCCAAAAGGTAGAACAGGCAAAGAACATTCTCGGCTTTGTCCTGCAGGCGATGCCTGAAGGTCATTTACACGCAAAACTGATCGAGCGCGAATTTCTTGGTTTGTGCGAGAGAACGCCGTCAAATGTATTTCATGATGACCTTTCGGAGTTTAATCAGGCATTCTACCTGCACGAGTTTGTCGAGATGCTGAAACCGTTTGAGCTTGCATATGTTGCGGACACAGACCTTTCCTCATCTTCTACTTACGGCTTTTCAGAAGATGTAAGAAAAGCCTTGATGACGATCGCTCCGGATCCCATCGCTTTAGAGCAGTATCTCGACATGATAAAGATGCGTCGTTTCAGATCCAGCGTGATATGTCGTGCCGACCGTGATATCAATTTCGTACCACCGCCCGATGCGGCGAGACGATTTCAAATCGCTTCGCCGCTCAAACCATCGGCCGGGCCGCACGATCTTGCCGATACAAGCCCGGTAAAGTTTATCGGCGAAAAAGACGAGAACATTGAGTCAAATCATCCGCTGACAAAGACTGCATTAGACAGACTGTCATCGGTCTGGCCCCGAAGCATCGAATTCGATTCCCTGGTTGCTCAGTCCACTGAGAAGCTGGCGGCAGCAGGAGTTGATACGACCGAAGACGATGTCGCAAAATTTTCTATCTTTCTGGTACAAATGTTTCAGGTAGAACTTATCAACTTTCACAGATTTGAACCTCGAATCGCGGATAAAGTGTCGGATCGTCCGGTCACCTCACATTTTGCTCGCTGGCAAATCGACAAAGGCTGTGACGCGGTCACTACGATGACCGGAATGAACCTTGAGCCTGAGACCGATCTGATCAAGCTGATGATCAAACTGGCCGATGGAACCCGCGACATATCCGAGATCGAGGAAGAGATCCTGGAAGCGGCAGAAGTTCCGGAAGAAGAACTTGATGCCTTCAAAGAGTCGTTGCCGGCGATCGTCGTCGCAGGCTTGGCAGATCTGAACCGAACCGGACTACTCATTGCGTAGATCTGCAAGTAGGCTAAGGAAGGCCCCGAGCCGACAACAAAAGATCGATCACCTCGCGAACAGCCCCTTCACCACCCTTTCGAATAGTAGTATGATCCGCGACGGCCTTTACGGAAGCGACCGCGTCAGCGACCGCAAACCGGATCCCGACCATATCGAATGCGGGGAGGTCGCCAACATCGTCGCCGATAAATGCCGTCTCTTCGGCCAAAACCTCAGCTTCATGCATCAGCCGCAGGATCGAAGCATCTTTCGGCTCCGGGCCGGCAACTACCTTGAACATTCCCAATTCAGACGCACGAGCCTCAACGATCGATCCTTCGCGGCCGGTAATTACCGCAGAAAGAAACCCGGCCTTATGCCAGTTAGCGATGCCTTGCCCGTCACGGACGTGAAAGGTCTTCATCGCCTCGCCGCTCGGAGAAAAATACAGCCGGCCGTCGGTCAAAACACCATCGCAATCCATCACAAGAAACTTGATCCGTGCGGCTCTTGAAAGAAGGTCTTTGTTCATTCTCTTGCGGTGAATTTAGCGAACTTCAAAGATATCAACTGCGGCAAGCCGCCAACCCGCTGGCGTTCGTGCCAGCCTGTAAACAGCTAGACCCGATTCCGTTTCGCGGTTAAGCAGACGGACGGACATATTCGTCTCGACAAGTGCAGTATCGGCATCGAGCATATCCACGTGTTTAAGTTCCGATCGCCATTCTACCGCGTTGCCTGCGATGCTGGTCGCAAAACGGTTGACCTCTCCCGGCATGACCAACGCTTCGACATCGGCCTTACGATTTGAAATAGCCGCACGGTCAAACTGAATAAAGTAAGACTTAAAGGCATCGTCGATGTTAGCCGGCCTGTTCAATCGATTTCGGATGTTTCGTCCCAGCAAGGCCGCACCGTATTCGGGTTCGCTCTTGATCGCTTGTTCGATGTAGCGGCCCGCGTCATCATTTCGGCCGGTTCGGGACGCCGCATCGGCAAGACCGACCAGCGCCCAACCCATGCTCCGGGCCATTGGGAGCGTTTCATCGACTACCGCTCGAAACTCTCTTTCTGCGTCAAGGATCCTGTTTTGAGCAAGCAGCGAACGCCCCAGCAAAACACGAACGTCGTCGAAATGTGGCCACCACCGAAGGACCGAACGGGCGGTCTTTTCGGCTTCTGAATACGCTTGACGGTCAAAGTCTCTTTTCACTGCAAGGAGAAGATCACTATCGGTCGTCTCCCGCGGAGCTATGTCGTCAGAATAATCCGTCTGAGGATAAAGCTTTTCAGGATCGACCTCGACACGCGTGATCTTGCTCGGCGATCTAAAGATCACTTCGCCAAAGCTTTTCGCCCGGACGGTCACAGGTGCCGTCAAACTCTGGCCGTTTTCCGCGAACGCTTTAACGTTAACGGTGACGTCGATCCCGCCGGTGTTCCGCAAAGCGACCTTCGTTTCAGCTCCGGTAACCTGCGGAAGGCCGGCAAGCAGATTTGTTTCGGTGGACTGATCAAGCATCTGATCCAAAAACTCTTTGTGATCAGAGAACGCCGATCGAAGCTCAGGCATTGTCAGCACGCCTGACTGGGAATTCGCTTTTATCTTTTCGTAAAATGGTCCCGTTCCCACCTTTCGTTCCAGCAAACGCCAAAACATTGCGCCCTTGTTCGCGACGGCCGTAAAATAGAAATCGTCCAGCGGAGCGACCAGATTAAGCGGGCCATCGCGCCTCGAAACGGCTGAATAACCGATCCGCTGCCGGGCTCGTTCCATATCGGCTATCGGCTGCCCATATTTCTTCTCAAAGAACTTATTCGCCAAATGTCGCGGCAAACCCTCACGGATAATGCCGTATCCTTCGCCCGTCGCACGGATCGATTCACCGAGCCAAACTCTGGCGACCGCTTCCGAAATAGACAATGCCGTTGCTGCATCGATCTTTTGCCGCGAAAACAGTGCTCGCTCGACCAGAACAGTTCCGCCTGACGAAAATCCGCTGCCCCGTTCCGATGCCACAATTCGAAATTCGGTTTGTGGTGCGGCACCCAGAAACTCGGTGAAATACGCTCTAGCCTCAGACACCAAAGCCCCAAGTTCCGCGGCATTTTTTCGCCCGATCTCAGAAACACCCTTTGGCAAATAGACGGTTACTCCACTGTGATCGGCCCGGTCCCAGCTTCCGGTAACGAAGAATGGCTGTACGTTCAGACTCTGATCGAACCCGCCATCTGCCTCGCGGCCGCTTGATATCACGGTTTTTCCCGCTGGCTGATTCACTTTTAGCCGAACCGGAGCGTAATCGGCCCCGCGTGCGAAAAACCAGCTGTTCGGGGTCGGATACCAAAACGACATCGGTAGAAACTGAGAACCGGCCGGCGAGATCGCGCTCAAGCCTGAATTTTCTCGAACGGCCAATTTGTAATCAACCACTACCGAGAGTGTGCCGCCGGGCTGGACCGATGGCAGACGGAACGCTACTCGTTGGAGGCTAACTGCTCCGATCTTTTCTTCGGCGGATGTAGGATCAGCCGCGTTCCCATTTAGCGTGGCCGAAGCGATCGTAGCATTTGGCGAGATCCGCAGCGTCAGCGAATTTGCAGGCCGCCCGGAGACATTACGCATCTCGATTGCTGCTCTGGCAGTAATATCGCGAGCCGTGTCCGAAGCAGGCATTGTCACATTGATGTCGTACTTTACGACCTGCCAGGTTGCCGCCAGCCGCGTGTCCGCCTGAGCCATTGCCGCTACACAAAAGATACCCAACGCGGTGAAAAACCGCGCGGTCAATGCCAAACTTCGGTAAAAAGATCTGCTAATTTTCATTTACAAGTTCGTGTATCTGTTTCAATTTGATAAGGAGCTTCTCAAGCCGGGCAAGTGGAAGCTGATTAGGCCCATCGCTCGGCGCGTTCGCGGGGTTATCGTGAACTTCCATAAAAACGGCATCCACCCCGCATGCTACTCCGGCACGTGCAAAGTGTTCGATGTATTGGCCTTGCCCGTCCGTTGCTTTGCCTAATCCGCCCGGAAGCTGCAACGAATGCGTTACGTCAAACACGACCGGCACATCGAACGAACGCATTATCGGAAACGAACGCAGATCGACGACCAGATTGTTATAACCAAAGCTCGCGCCACGTTCGGTCAAGAGCACTTTGTCGCAGCCCGCCGCCTGCAGTTTTTCGACGATGTTCTTCGCATCCCACGGAGCAAGGAATTGCCCTTTCTTTACATTAACCGCCTTCCCTGATTTGGCAGCTTCGACCAGCAGATCGGTCTGGCGGCAAAGGAACGCGGGAATTTGCAGAATATCGGCGACCTCGGCAGTTTTCTCTACCTGCCACGGTTCGTGGATATCTGTTATCACCGGCACGCCGATCTCGGCCTTAACCTGCCGCAGCACATCAAGCCCGAATTCCATTCCCTGCCCGCGAAAGCTTTCGATCGAACTTCGGTTCGCTTTGTCGAACGACGATTTATAGACAAACCCGACGCCGACACCCTTGCAAATATCGTTTATCTCCTGAGCCATGAACATCGCGTGATCGACCGATTCCACCACGCACGGCCCGAGGATGAACGACAGCCCGCCGCCGCCAAATTTTACATTTCCGATATCAAAAGAATTGCCAGACATTTGTTATGAAACTAAGAGAGCGATCACCAGGAATCCAATAATTCCGCTCAGATAAATAAACATCGTGATCCGATAAATAACGTGCAGTATCCAGTTTATCCTATCTTTCCGAATCCACTCAGGCGACGAGAATGCCAACTGGCGATAGAATCTTCTCTCGAAATACATCCGTTCGAAAAAACCCAACTCTCGATCAAATCTACAAAAGTATCTTTGCCTGAGAATTAGCATGGCAACGAGCCCGACCATGCCGGAAACAATAAGGGCTCCGAAGAACAGCCACCAGTAGTTAAACATTGCACACCAAACGATCGCGAGAAGGTTAAGAGTCAGAAGAACACGTACCCGAACATCTTACCAAATCCGCCCATCAATATTTGCCGGACTTGTCCCGTTTGTCCCGTTGTCCCACGGTCGCACACGCTTGTCCCGCGGACGTTCCGGGCCTGTTCCGGGCCTGTTCCGCTGGTGCGTGGAACGCGTAAGTTGCTGTAGTTGTTCCAGTTACGGTCATTTTATTGACGATTTTCCGGATTTTTCGAAAAAATCTTTGTCCCAAGTAGGTGTCTTCGTCTCAGATCTGGGTTCGTTCTTCTCAATTCGCCAAAAGTCGCCTCAGTTTTGAGACGGTGAGCAACCGTTCCGATCCTTCGCCCGTTCCACCTTTGTTCCACAAAGTGTCCGTAGTGGAACGGGTTAATTGGTGCAAGTGCTCATGGTTAGCGGATAATGTTGTTCCACTTAAAGAAACAGCACTTCCAAACTGGAACGTCCCGCACGACTGTCCCAGTTCTGTCCCAGTTCTGTCCCAAAAAGTGTCACTAGTGGGACAGGTTAAGCCATTATTCTTCAACCGTTTACAGCGATACTTTGTCCCAGAAAATAGTATTTCGAAAATGGTACAGTTATCGGACCTTGCGGCGGTTCTGGGGGTTATGGCGATTCTGAAGGTTTTCAAACATCCTGCCGGAAGCGGTCCCGGCCCGTTTGAATTATCGAACAAGTCTTCTAGATCCGGAATAGCAATTGGCGCAGTTGATGGAGCTTGGCGCAATTGGAATAAATGGCGCAGTTGGAAAGGCCGTTGAACGATTCGGCGGCTTCGCCGCAAGGCACGGAGTGCGGAGCACGTCGAATATCGATAACTACATATGGAGCGAAGCGGAATGTGTAGAACGGATCGGCAAAGTCGGCCCGAGCGTGTGTAACACGCTGCACGATTATTTCGCATGTTTCACATGCTCTGCGGAAATGTTTGGTCCGGACTACAGGTTTCGCACTTCGTGCTTCACCTGTAGCTATCGACCTTCCGTGTGCTCCGCACACTGGCCAGACCACAGTGCGAACAGGTAAGAAGATATTTCGCTTTACGCTTGGAGTTTCGCTTGGTAATCAAGCCACTCTTTAATATCGGGTCGGGTCCAGTTCCACCACACGAACCCTAGCCAGAGCGGCGGAAAAAGTAATTGTGTCGCCAACCCAAGTGACTGTGACGCATTCTCGCCTGTCATAATGGCGCCAATGACAAGATAGAACCACCAGGCGACATTGAGTGCCAAAAAGATAAGCGTCAACCAACGCGCCTCGCCCACACCAAGAAAAGTTACGACGGCCGAACCGACCGAAAAAAGACTAAGGCTAAGAGTCACAAATAGTAGAAACAAAGGTATTTCCCCATTCACATCTTGCAGAACTTGAAACGACCCATTGAATGGAAGAAATCTCGGACCGATAAGCAAAAGTCCGCCAGCGTAGGGAAACGCGGAGACAAGCGGCATTAAGCCATAAGCGATAACGATGAAGATCGTCATTACGTGGAGCCTTATGGGTTTATCGACTGTCTTCACCATAGGAGGAATTAGTTTGGCCGACCTCGATGATTCCGGACACTTTCTTTTTAGATGCTCAACCTATTCGCCTTCGATATTTACCTCGGAGCGTTCGGGGAGTTCGACGTGTTTGTCGCTGGTGACGTCGTGTTCCAGGTTTTCGCTGCGGAGGCGGTTTTCCCACGCTGCTTTGACGAACGCGGTGAACAGCGGATGTGCATCGAGCGGTTTCGACTTGTATTCCGGGTGAAACTGACAGGCGATGAAATATGGATGCGTTTCACGCGGCAGCTCGACCATTTCGACGAACTTGCCGTCCGGCGAAACTCCGCTGAAGACCAGGCCTTCTTTTTCGAGCACGCTGCGGAATTCGGGATTGAATTCGAAGCGGTGCCGATGGCGTTCGCTGATGTGTTCGGCTCCGTGATAGACATCGTGTGCAAGCGAGCCTTCTTTCAGGTCGCAATCCCACGCACCTAGACGCATTGTACCGCCAAGTTCCTCGACATCAACGAGATCACGCAGTTTAAAAATGATCGGGAACGGTGTCTCTTCGTTAAATTCGGTCGAATCGGCGTCGCGAAGCCCGCATTCATTGCGAGCGAATTCGATGCACGCCGTCTGCATTCCCAAACAGATCCCAAAGTAAGGCGTGCCCGAACGCCGCGCGTATTTTATCGCTCGCAGCATTCCTGAGATCCCGCGTTTGCCGAATCCGCCGGGAACGAGTATCGCGTCGAAATCCTGAAGATCGCTTTCGTAATTGTCCTTCATCAGATTTTCCGATTCGATCCACGTGACGTTCACCCGCAGGTCGTTCGCGACACCGGCATGCGTCAGAGCCTCGCGGAGCGATTTGTAAGAATCTTCAAGCTCGACATATTTCCCGACGATCGCGATGCGAACCAATCCACCCGAAGGATCTTTGATGGTCGAGACAAGATCGCGCCAGCGTTTGAGATCTACGCTCGGGAAACGTTCGGTCAGGCCAAGATCTTTCACGATCAATTCATCAAGCGCCTGTTCGTGAAACGCGAGCGGAACTTCGTATATCGTCGGCAGATCGAGCGCGGAGATCACGGCGTTTTCCTGCACATTACAGAAAAGAGCGATCTTTCGCCGCATATCAACCGAGATCGGGCGGTCCGATCGGCAGAGCAGAATGTCAGGAGCGATACCGATCTCGCGAAGTTCGCGAACGCTGTGCTGCGTCGGTTTTGTTTTCAATTCACCGGCGGCGGCAATGTAAGGCACGAGCGTTACGTGAACAAATATCGCATTACCGCGGCCTTCTTCGTTGCCCATCTGGCGGATCGCTTCCATGAAGGGCAAGGACTCGATATCGCCGACCGTTCCGCCGATCTCGACGATCAGAATGTCCGGTTTGTGCATGTCCGCGACCGTGCGAACGGCCATTTTTATCTCGTCGGTGATGTGCGGAATAACCTGGATCGTCTTGCCGAGATAATCGCCGCGGCGTTCTTTTTCGATCACAGAAAGATAAATGCGGCCGCTGGTCCAATTGTTCGCCTGCGAGAGCTTTGCGTGAGTAAAGCGTTCGTAATGGCCGAGGTCGAGGTCGGTTTCGGCGCCGTCGTCGGTAACGAACACCTCGCCATGCTGGAACGGCGACATCGTGCCGGGATCGACGTTGATATACGGATCTAGCTTCATCATCTGCACGCTCATTCCGCGCGCCTCAAGCAAGCAGCCAAGCGAACTCGCCGCGAGCCCCTTGCCAAGACTAGAAACCACACCGCCTGTTACGAAAATATATTTAGTCATAATCCACCTGAGTCGACATCGATCAATTCCAGATACGAAGAGAGAGCGATTCACTAATTAAACAAACGAAACTTACGTATCCGAAAAAAGTAAAAGCGTAACTGATTATTATTGACTTCGCGATCCCATGACCGAACTGCCTAAATTGCAGAACCCGTGTTACGCATCGAGCAATAATTAGTGAAAAGAAAGCTCCGGTACACGCGAGTTTGATTCCCCACGAGATAGTAGGGAACAAATCAAACAATGCGAAAGTTACACAGAAGATTACAATGTAAGCAAAGCCCAAGGAGATCGACCGATCATCGGCTTCTGCAAGCACAGACTCTTGACTTCGATTGGTCAATTTACTCATTCTAACCTCGACCACGAAAATTCCCGCTACCCAGCAGGCAAGGAAAATGGCAAGACCGATTAGATATTCATAACTCACGGTTCTTCGTCGGCCGAATCGTAGGTCTTCCCTTCCCGCTTCTTTTTCTGATAACGCCCGTCTTTCATTTGCGTGATCACTTCTTTCGACTTTGCCGCTTCCGGATTCATCAGTTCCTGAAGAGCGTTCATCGATGCCCCGAGCCCGGTCGTTCCTTCGGCTGCATTTCGTTCGAATTCTTCGGCGGTGCGGGTCTGCGGCTTTGAAAGCAGCTTCAGCCCGACCGCCGCTCCGACGATCAGCAACACAAAGAATCCTAAGCCGATCCAATCGCCCATTTATGCCACCAATTCGTGTGCCTTTTGCTCGGCTTCGAGCAACGCACGCACAAGTTTCAAGTCGGCTTCCGTATCGACGCCGATCGACCGTGATACCGATTCGACCGCTTTAATTCGAGCACCGTTCTCTAATGCCCGAAGCTGTTCGAGCATCTCCGACCTTTCCAAATGCGTCGGCTGCATCATTGTAAACTCTAAAAGAAACTCGCGGCGATAAACGTAAAGACCCGTGTGCTTATGAAACGTTTTCAAAAGTTCCGGCTCGTGCTTTAGTGCACTCACCAGATCGCCGCCGTGCCGCATTGCCGCTTCTCTTGGAAACGGTATCGGCGAACGTGAAAAATAGACAGCGTTTCCGCTTTCACCGACCGCGATCTTTACGATGTTCGGGTTTAACAGGTCTTCAATACTCTCGATCTTTTCATACGTAGTCGCCATCTCAGCCGTGGGATCGCTGATCAAAGCCCGCACGGCCTGATCGATCGTAGCCGGGGAGATAACCGGTTCGTCGCCTTGAACGTTTACGATGATCGAACCCTCTGGCAAACCTTCGGCAACTTCGGCAACACGGTCACTTCCGGACAAATGATCTGCCGATGTTATCACGGCTTCGTAGCCGGCATTCACGACCGCGTCTAATATGCGTTCGTCATCCGTCGCGACGATCACTCGCGAGATGAAACCAGCTTCCCTTGCCCTGTCTGCCGTGTGGACGATCAGCGGTTTACCTGCAATTTCGAGCAGCATCTTCCCAGGCAAACGGGTAGAAGCATACCTCGCGGGTATAATTGCAACGATATTTTTAGGTTGGTTTTCCCCGTGTGGCTCCACGGGATTTTAGACTATCTCTATTTGCCCGAAACATCAATGTGCGAATAGCAAACTTTTTCGCTAAACTCGAATCCGTGCAAATCAAAGACGAGTCCGAATATTATTCGAAGTTACCATTACCCCAGGAACCTAATGTTGCGTTGAAGGCGATCGCCCCCGACAACCCGCCGTGGGGAAGCGGTATCGCTTTTGGCGTCTGGGTGGCAAGTATTGTCTTTATCATCTTTTTTCCGATGCTGTTTTTGGTTCCGTATTTTGCCGCAACCGGAAACCTTGGAAATGCTGAAGCAATGGCAAGCGCGATCAGGTCGGATCCGGCCGCGGTGCTTCTTCAAGTTCTTGCGATAATCCCTGCCCATGTTTTAACGTTGATACTCGCTTATTTTGTCGTGACGTCGAATCGGCGTTATTCCTTTAAGGAAATGCTCGGCTGGGAATGGGCGGGTTTTCGGTGGATCCATGCGATCTTTATCAGCGTTGGTTTTTACGCACTGGCGATCGGTGCGACGATGATCTTTGGCGATGTCGAGAACGAATTCGACATTATGCTGAAATCGTCGCGATATGTTGTTTACGCAGTGGCTTTCTTCGCGGTAGTAACCGCGCCGATCGTGGAGGAAGTGGTCTATCGCGGCCTGATGTATTCAGCTTTTCAACGCACGATCGGGAAGATCGGAGCGATATTATTGGTTACGCTGTTGTTCGCATTGGTCCACGGAGCTCAATACAGTAAGGACGCGACTCCCGATTACGCTGTCATGACCGTGCTCCTGCTGCTCAGCCTGACGCTAACGGCTCTGCGTGCCTACTCGGGCAATCTGCTGCCCTGCATCATCCTGCACATCGTATTCAATGCGTTTCAGGCAACATTACTATTGGCAGAGCCATGGATCCGGCCGTTGGTCGAACATGCCGAAACTCCGTTAGAAGCGATACTAAAATAGAAGGACGACCCTTTCGAGTCGTCCGTATCAGTTATCGAATTAAAGGCAATTAACTAGGGTCGTCTAGCACCATTTGCGGGTCTTGCCCCGTTAGCCGCCGGTGGAGCACTTGGAATAAATACAGGGGCCGGAGATATATCCCTAGCTCTGGTGTTAATGTTCCGATCAAACGGCGAGTTCGAATTTACGATACCGCGGCCGCCACCACCACCGTTGCCTTGCATTTGAACGAATGGCGGCAATGGGCCTCCGCCGCTCGGATTCCGATTGTTTCGAACTATAGATGTAACAGGCGGTTGAGTTGGTGTCGTTCCACCACCGGCAATGGGCGGATAGTAAACAACAGGCGGCAGGTTGTACCAGCCAATGTATCTGTTATAACCATAGCCATAAGGCGATGACCAGCCATATCCAAATGGCAGGAAGCAATATGTTGCACGGAACGGATCATACACCCAAAGCCCGAATGAATTGAACATATTCCAACGGCCGCCAATGAACGAATTCATCAGTCCGGTACGCATTCCATTCTTATCGAGGCTCGCTAATGCTTTGGCAAGCTCTTTTGATCGATCCTTGCTCCATTCATCGAGTTCGTCGGTCTCGCCCCGGTCAAATTTTGCGATCTGGAATTGCCCATCTGCAGCGGCAGTTTCTCGGCCGCCTTTCAGCACCTCGCCGGAAAGGCTTCCAACGTGTGCACGCCCCTTCCGAACGGCAAACGTCGATAGCTGGTCGTTAACATCAAAGCGATATACGCCCGAATCAACGATCACAAACTTTGAGTCAGGCCCAGAGACGTTGACCAAAAATTCGTTACTTGCAAACACCTCGAAGATCACCGAACCTTTGTGAACCAAGATCTGAACATCTTCCAGATCCGTCGAAACAAATTCGAAATCGGTGTTCGCCCCAAGCCGTGCGTATGAACCCGGATTTAGCAAGATCTCGGCCTTACCATTTGCACCGGTCGAGACGCGATCGCCAACGGAAACGTTGTCGCCTTTGAGAAGGATCCGTGAATTCCCGTTCAACAGTGTCGTCGTAACGTCACCGTTAATAAAATTCACGCCACCGGCCTTAGCGGTCACAACGAATCGGCTTTGGGTGGAGTTTTGAGCAAGGCTCGTAGTTACACCAAATAAAACAAGTGCGATCAAAGCTGAAAAATTCAACAAGTTAGAAACCCTGCGCATCGTTAATCCTCCTACCAATTTGTTCATAACTCTTATCCTAACAGGAATTGCAAAAAATTCAATGATTTTTCGTCTATACGATGCGGCTGAACATTTCATTGTTGCCGACAATTTTCGAACAACCTTTTGATAATCGTCGTAATCATATAGTTCGCGTCGCTATTGACGCATCACAAACATGGCAACCTTTAAAGATCCAACCGAATGCTTTGCTCCACTTGAGGTTATTGAGCGTTTTCTGGAGATCCGCGAGGAGTTGGGATTTTCGAAGAATATCTATCTCGAATCCACTGACGAGCTTACAGATTTTTTGGACTCTTATGGATTTGATATCTACACCTTTTCAACTGGAAACCGAAAGGTAAATTTTGGCGATTATCGAACCCAGGTGGTTCCGGGCGGCGATGTTCATCATCTGTCAGAGGTCGCCCACTAGAAAAGTTTCACAATCAACTGAAGTAACGCGGAAGGTAGTCAAGCAATTGACTGCCGACCGCTTTTTTATTTTGCCTTGACAATAAAGATCGTTCCGTCGTCGTCAAGGAACTTTCGATCGGTAAACTCGGAGACATCGTTTCTTACGTAATCGATCATTTCTTTGGCCGGGAGATGCTTGCAGCTCAAAATGCATTCAGCGAAACGCTCCTTGCCGTATTCTTCGCCGTCGTTATTTGTCGATTCGGTGATGCCGTCCGTGTAGATCACCAAGATCTCGCCGGGCTTTCGAAAACGGGCAAAATGCTGGTGATAACGGGCGTCACGAAACATTCCGAGCGGCATATCGCCGAATTCAACAAACTCGATCGAATCGTCTGCCCGGATTATCATCAAAGGGTTGTGTCCCGCGTTTGAAAAAACGAAAGTCTTGTTCGTGCAGTCCAGGATACCGTAGATCGCGGTTATGAATTGGTGATCTTCAACCGAATCCCAAAGCAAATTGTTTACCTTGGACATCGCGATGTGCGGTGCATAGCCTTCCTGAACACTCGCACGCAGACTGGCGCGCAGAAAAGCCATAAGCAGGGCCGCCGGAATTCCCTTTCCTACAGCATCCGCGACAACGATCCCAAGCTGATCATCGAAGATCTTGACCCAATCGTAATAATCACCGGACACCTCTTCGGTTGGGAAGATATATGCACTGATATCAAAATTTTCGACCTGCGGATCATGGTCAGGTAGAAGTTCAAGCTGAACTTGCCGTGCGATCTCAAGCTGGGCCTCGATCCGTTTTTTCTCGATGGCCTGCTCGTGCAGGTCTGCCTTTTCGATGATAATGGCGACCTGTGAGGTCAAAAGCTGCAATACGGAAAGGTCGTCTTCCGTATATGCATTCAGTTCGTCACTTTCGAGATCAAATGCACCGATCACCTTATCGTTCGAGATGATCGGAGCGACCATTTCTGACTTGGTCCGCGCCCGAGCCTTGAAATAGCGTTCATCTTTGCTGACATCGGGCGAGATGATCGGTTGTCCGGTCTGAGCGACACGTCCTAAGAACCCTTCGCCGAGCCGCAACCGAGGTTCGATCAGTTCAAAGCTGATGTCGTAGCCCCTGATCACCCTAGATTTGAATATGTAAGGGTCGCCGTTCTCTTCGTTCGTTTCGATAAGATAGATCCCGGCAGCGTCATACGGCAAAAGCGTCCCAAGCGTATCCATTACGAGATTCAGCACTTCTTCAAGATCCATCGATAGGCTGATCTTCTTCGTAATATCAAGCAGCATTCTGAGCTTATCAACTGTAGAAAGCTCAGGCTTGTGCACGGTAGTATTTGGCTGGACAAGGTCGTTCATTTGTTGCTTTTGAACACAGACGCTTGATAAAGGTCCCAAAGCCTTGAGACCTTGATCCGATATTCGACTAACGCCTTACTTACTCGGAAATGACGTGCGATCTCGCCGATGGTCTTTCCTTCCAAAATATATTGTTTCATTGATCGAAAAGGAACAAGTGCGGCGGCTCCGGTACCATAGGCCTCTTCTTCTATTTCGCGATCATAGTCGCGGGCAATGGTCTTGCCCTCTTTGTTTTTCTTTTCGATCGCCAAACGGCTCGGCTTATGGCCCAAAAAGACATGGCTGATCTCCTCCATAAGTGTAGCATTATGCCGATTCTTACCATGCGTCGGATTCAGAATTATCAGTTTTCTCCCGTCCGGCAATTTTACCGACGCGGCCCCACCGGACCAGTTGTTCTTACCGTCGCCAAGTAAATGCGCACGAGCATCATCGGAAAGCTGATCGACGGCTGAAAAAGGAACGACTAGCAGCTTGGCATAGTGTGCAAGCTCAAAAGGATTCAGTGGTTGTAGGTCGGTCCGAAGACCTGCGAATTCCCGCAGGCCTTTTGCATAAAGTTCGAAACGTCGTCCTTTTTGTGTTGGCGGAAGTTCGTCAGTATCCATCGAAAATGAAGATGCCCGCGATGATCACGGGCATTCGAAGTCAATTAATAAATGTCGGTCGATCGGATGGCCAAATGCTTCGAGCTCCTAGACCACCTTAAATTCAGAATCGACATCTTCATCTGAAAGAGCGACCCGGTAATTCTTTGACTGGACCTGTTTCGTGATCAAAAGATCATCCTTTGTCTTCAAGAGATCGGCCCGGTTGTAAACAGATATCTCAAAATTGTAGCCGTGAGTTATCGCATCTTTCGGACAAGCTTCGACACAAAACCCGCAAAAAATGCAGCGGCCGTAATCGATGTTGTAAACCTTTGCATACCGCTCGTCGCGTCCGATGCGGTCCACATAAGGCCTCGCATCTGTTTCAGCCTCGATATAAATACAATCGGAAGGACATGCGGCTGCACACAAATAACAGGCGACACATTTTTCCTTTCCGGCTTCATCAACGTGAAGCAGATGCTGTCCCCGATACCGCGGCTGAACCGTTACTGGTTCTTCCGGATATTGGACCGTCCATTTTTGACGAGGGATCTCGGACAAGGTCCGCTTCATTCCTTTTAGAATGGCGGAGGTTGAAGTTAATACGTCTGAAATTAATGACATTGGAAAATCGAACTAACGAATATTGAGGATTCGCTTACCGAGAAAAAATATAAACAATGTACCCGACATTAAGTAAAGCATATAGCGTCGGCAACACTATCGCTACAGCACCAACCCCAATTCCTGCAAAAGCAAGTCCTTTTCCGCTAAATTTCGAAGGATCCTTTTTGATGCGGCTAATTCCCAAGAATCCCACAATGACTGCGGCAATGCCGAGAAAAAATGGCAAAAATCCGCAAAACCAAAAAATTAACGTGGGAAATAACGTAAATAACCCGATGACGCCGAGCACAAGCGAGAAGATACCAAGCGTTGGGCTTGCGCCTGGCTGGACCTGATTTGGGTAATTAGGATTCATATTTCCTCTTCGGCGGTCAACTTTCTATGCCGCGGACGAACTTATTTGCAAATAAGCCGCACGGCAAACGTTCCCTCAAACCAATGAGAATGGCCTAATATTGATTTGCCATATTCATCATCATTGATAAACCACCGAAGAACAGAAGGAAAACCCAATAAGCAAGGCCGATAAAGAAAAACAGTCCGCCAAGGATCATTCCAACGATCGCCAGCGTCTTGCCGCCGTACTGATTCGGGTCCCTGCCTACATTCTTCATCCCCATAAATCCGGTTATCAGGGCAATAAGTCCCGTAAGCGGAGAGATATAACAGCACAAAGACAATATACCGAAAACCAGTGAGATGATCGGCAAAGTCTGATTTACACTCCCACCAGCGGAGGGAGCAGGGGTCTGTCCAATGTTTTGTGGATTTTGCATATTGGTTTCTTGAGCTGCCGAAGGCGTCATTTGTGCCTTGGCTAGCGGATCAGCGGCCATTGGGGCCGAATGTTCAAAAGGATTATAAGCCGACGCCGGCTCGGAAAACTGCGGAGATGGCTCCGACGTAGTTGACGTGCTTTCGGGTACGGAGAATGGCGACGGCGGTTCCGGTTCCGAAAAAGGCGTCGAAGGTTCGTCCGAAGGTGAAAACTGAGGTTCCGGCTGCTCCGGTTCGCTCGTATCACTGTAAACAGGCGGCGAAGGATCTCCGACCTCGCCAAATGGCGACGGAATCGCAGGCGAGCTTTGTGCGAATTGATCGGGAGGCGGTGTATCGAATTCCGAAACACCTGCCTGTTCAACAAATTTCGGAGCTTCCGGTTCCGGTACCGACGGTGTGCTCGCAACCGGCGGCACCTCAATAACTTCCTCATTTGCCGCATCAGCCTTTTCCATTTCAGCCCGAAGCTCAGCTTCGGATACGACCTGCGTCTTGCCGGAATCGAACGGCTCAGGGATCTCAAGCACTTGCTCTTCGGCCTCTTCGGGCTCGGCAGTCGGAGAAGCCGTTAATGACGACATCGCTGCGGCAATGTCTTCCTTGCTCGCAACCATTGTCTTGAAAGGATCGACCGTTTCTTCAGCCGCCGAGGCGGCGATCAAGGTAGAGCCGCAGAGCTGACAAAAATTCAACGCATCGGCAAATTCCTTAGGACAATCCGAACGATCACACTTTGGATTAATTTTCATAGTAAACGCTGTCGCGAACCACCGAGCAGAAATCGCAGACAGGATAACAGAAAACTTCAAAAAGCGTAACTTGCTAGAACAAGATACGGCTCGGCGTTCAAATTTCGTTCGCCGGAGGGGTCAAACTAGCTCGGTCTTTGCAAAGAAATACGAGATCTCGATAACAGCATTCTCATCAGAATCCGAGCCGTGCACCGCGTTCTCTCCGATCGACGAGGCAAAATCTTTGCGGATAGTTCCCTCAGCGGCCTCAGCCGGATTCGTTGCTCCCATCAGCTCCCGCCAAGCCGGGACAGCATTATCCTTTTCAAGCGCCAAGACAACGCATGGCCCGCTCGACATAAAATCGCAAAGCTCATCAAAAAATCCCTTTCCGGCGTGAACCGCATAAAAGCCTTCAGCCTGTTTGCGGGTTTGATGGACAAGTTTCATCCCACGCACGTTAAAACCTGCGCCTAGGATACGATCAATGATCTTCCCAAAGTTCCCGGCACGCACTGCGTCCGGCTTGATTATTCCAAAAGTTAAATTGCTCATTTATTATTATGATCGAGTTAAAGAATCAGAAATTACAAACGATAAGGATACAATAAAAATTATTTTTGTTGAACTGACCAGGAAACAATATCGGAAGTTATATAAATGGATCTCTCAGCAACTGCGGTCGGGGCTCTTGCAAAGTCAATTGTTTTTAGTTGGCTGATGACCTAATGATATTATTTGTTAGAAATTCGCCTAAATGGAGGTTGTGAAAATGAATGATGATCTGCTGATGACGGTGCTTTTGGCGGTGGGAATTATCGCGATGGTTTTGATCCCCTTTTTTATCGTCCTGATCTTTTTCTTCCTAAAACGCAGGCGAGCGAAACACGTTCTTGAAAATGGAGTTCGTGGAACGGCGATCGTAAAAAAGCTAAGCGATACAGGAACCGTGATCAATAATATTCCGCAGATCGAAATACTGCTTGAAGTAACGCTCCCAAATATCCCTACTTACACAATAAATAAACGGGCAGCCGTCCCGATGATCTATTATCCGCGGATGCAGCCGGGAATGACCGTAGATGTTGCGGCCGATCCGGAACGGCTTACCGATCAGAAATATCTTGGGATAATTTTCGAATAAACACAGTTGGGCTTCGCAGAGGTTGACGATTGTCTAGTCGGCGTTCAGGATGCCTTCAAGATCATTGTTGTCGAGGCTGTATGTCTCGTTGCAGAATCCGCAGTTCATAACCGCTCCCTTGTCTTCGGCGATCATCGCCGCGACCTCTTCTTTGCCAAGTGCGGCGATCATTCCGACAGCCTTTTCCGGCGAACAGGTGCAGGCAAAGCGGGCTTCGCGTTCTTCCATTATTTCGAAATCGATCACGCCCAGTGCCACCTTAATCAGGTCGGCCGGTTCCGCTCCTTCTTTTACAAGATCGGTAACGTGCGGCGCGTGCGAGATAGTGTCTTCGATCATCGTTATCAGATGTTCGTTCGCGCCGGGCATCATTTGGACCATCACACCACCAGCCGCTGAAACGAATGGCTCGGAATTTTGCAGCAGCACGCCGAGCATCACCGCCGATGGTATCTGTTCGGATTTGGCAAGGTAATAGGCAAAGTCTTCGGCGATCTCGCCCGATACGATCGGCACGGAACCGACGTAAGGCTCGGGCCGAAAGCCGATATCAAAGCCGGCCTCGCGAATAATATGGAACATTCCTTCGCCTACTATGCCCGAAACGTCGAACTTGCCGTTCGGCTTGGCGGGCAATTCGGCGACCGCGTTCTTTACGTAACCTCGGACCGTGCCGATGCTGGTGGCTTCGGCGACAATTCCTTCGAGCGGGCCGCTGCAATCAATTCGCGCGGTCAGTCGGTCGAAATCTTTCAAGGTTGATCCCAGCAGCAAAGCTCCCGTCAACATTCTTCCTAACGCGGCGGAAACGGTCGGAGAGGTTTGATGCCTGCGGACAGCTTCGGCCGTCAGTTCGGTAGTTGTTGCGGCGAGAACGCGGATAGTTCCATCGGCAGCGATGCCATTTACCAATTTGTCCATTGCTCTAAGTTTCAGAAATGGCCGGCGGGAAAGTCAAACCGGAGGGTTTTCTTAAATTGTTTCAAGTGCGAGACAAGAGTGGTAAAATATCTTTTGGAGATAGTTTATGAGCACACCTGTTGAAACGCTTACGCCCGAAACCGCAACCAACGGAAATGCCGCAAAACATCATTCCGCCGCAAGGCCAATGGGCCTGAACGCCCAAAAGGTCGTCGCAAAGAGATATTCGATGCGCGACGAAAAGGGCGAACCGGTCGAAGTGTGGGCGGATATCGTCAAGCGTGTCGTGGGCCACGTCGCGAAGGCCGAAATCGATCCATATCGCGAGGCGAGCTTTTTCAACCGAATGTCTCGGATAATGTTGGATCGCGACTTCATCCCGAACACGCCATGTTTGGTAAACGCCGGAAAACCGAAAGGCCAGCTTGCTGCCTGTTTCGTGCTTTCTGTTCCGGATTCGATCGAAGGGATAATGGAGCACGCTCAGAATGTGGCGATAATTCACCAGACCGGCGGCGGAACCGGTATGACGTATGAATTTCTGCGGCCGGCAGGAGCGATGGTCAATTCGACTCGCGGTGTTGCGAGCGGCCCGGTCAGTTTCATGAACATCGTCAATCAGACGACCGAGGTCGTAAAACAGGGCGGTGTCCGGCGCGGTGCGAATATGGGAATTTTGGCGGTCGCTCATCCCGATATTCTGCGGTTCATTCATGCGAAGAACGATCAAACGAGCCTGACGAATTTTAATATTTCCGTGACCGTTACCGATGCGTTCATGGATGCGGTCGATCAGGGCCGTTGGTTTCAGACCGAATTCAAAGGCGAACCTTGGCAGCAACCGGTTCATGATCCCGCGACCGGCGGCGATTATGTCGTCTATCGCAGGCAGGACGGTTCGAGCGTCACATTTGCCGACCGGCTTTCATTTCAAACAGCCGATCTTTCAGACTGCCTGATCGAAGAACCGCCGATGCCCGGAATGGTGTTTGCTCCGGATATTTGGAACAGGATAATCGCCTCCGCACACAAGTATGCGGAACCGGGGATCGTCTTTATCGACGAAGTGAACCGGCAAAATCATATGATGGCGTCGATGGGGCCCATCTACTCGTGCAACCCGTGCGGCGAGCAATTTTTGCACGCGAACAACTCGTGCAATCTGGGTTCGATAGATGTCGCGAAATTTTATTCGCCGGAAACCGAGGTAGATTGGGAACGGCTTGAAAAGGTGGTTCACCTTTCCACGCGGTTTTTGGACAACGTGATAGATGCGGGTTACTTCACCTTGCCGCAGATCGACGATGTTGTGAAAAGAACGCGTCCGGTCGGGCTTGGGATAATGGGCTTTGCGGACCTTTGCCTGAAGCTCGGCATTACGTATGGTTCCGATGCATCGTTTGATCTTATCGAGCGGCTGATGGGTTTTGTTCGCAAGGAAGCTTGGAAAGCTTCGATCGAGATCGGTGCAGAAAAGGGCGTGTTTCCCGAATTCGAACCGAACCGCGCAGCTTATGAGGCATTTCTTTATTACGAGATCGGAATATCCCGAGATGTTGAGCTGACCCCGCGAAATTACGAGGTAACGACCATTGCACCGACCGGCACGATCTCGCTCGTTGCTGAAACCTCGTCAGGCATCGAGCCAAATTTTTCGTGGGCTTACGTTCGGCAGGATACGATCGGAACGCGAACGTATGTGCATTCGCTTGCCGCTGAAGCTCTTGGAAAGGAAGTGGATCAATCGGACGAAGATTCTATAAAAGAAGCAGCGGAATATGTAGTCGAGCATCTGGCTGATCTTCCGGCTCATTTTGTTTCGGCGATGGATATCAAATCGATCGAGCACGTAAAGGTGCTGGCCGCCGCACAGAAGCACGTCGATAATTCGATATCAAAGACCTGTAATGGAGCGAAAGACGACACTGTCGATTCGGTCGATGAGCTTTATCACCTGGCGCGAAAGCTGGGTTGTAAGGCCGTAAGTTATTATCGCGACGGCAGCCGGGAAAATCAGGTATTGAATACAATGCAGTCCCAAGCCCAAAGTCCAAAGTCCAAAGTCGGAGAACATTACGACGACAGACCTGAGACATCGGACATGGGACTTGAGGCTCATGCTTTGCGGGTTGAGCGTCCGCGCGAATTGCAAGGATCGACATGGCGAATTCAGTTCGACAATCAATATCTCTACGTAACGGTCAATCACGACGGCGAGCGAATATTAGAGGTATTTGTCGCCGGGCCGATAAGCGCCGGTGTCGGCCTGCTTGCTTCGAAGATGCTTCGCGGTGGATTTGATGTGAAAGAAGTAGCGCTCAGCCTGAACAAGGTGACTGGGACACACGCAGTTTGGTTTAACGAGCGGCTCTTGACCTCGCCCGAACAAGCCGTTGCGGAATGTCTTTCGATGGTTGATCGGCGACTGAATAACTTACCGATCTCTGAACGGCAAGCTGGCGAATATGTGGAAATGTCGACCTTGATCGGCGAATGCCCGGAATGCCATGGCCAACTCGAACACGCCTCAGGCTGCGATTTCTGCCGCGACTGCGGTTATTCGAAATGTAAGTGATCAGGGAATGAAGGCGTTTGGCAATGGCCGGTCGCCGGACTGGCCGAATGCGGCGATCCAGGTTCCGGCGGTCGATCGCTGGATGTACCATGTTCCATTCGAAGGGCGAAAGACCGCCGCATCGATGCGTCCATCGCCGTCATAATCGCCCGGTGCGGGAATATCGCCAGCGGAGCCGAAAGGAAACGCGAAATAGCTGGAATCCTCGCTGCGAACAACGAACCAGTTTCCATCCGATGGCCGCCATAGGGCGATATCTGCTTTTCCATCGCCAGTCACATCGCCCGCAAAAGGTTTATCGTTTGCAACTCCGAACTGAACACCGATCGTTCCTGCTGTGCTGCGGTTAATCCACCAAACACCGTCTGAAGGCCTGAATATCGCTATATCCGTGCGGCCGTCGCCGTCAAAATCCGCCGGGACCGGGACATCGCCATTCAGGCCAAACGGAACCGAAAATGTCGAATTGTCGGACGACCGTTGGATAAACCAAGTGCCGCTTGCCGGACGAAAGACTGCCACATCAGCACGCCCATCGCCGTCGTAATCTGCGGGAACAGGAACATCGCCATTCGTGCCGAACGGAAACGCGTAGAACGAAAGATCTTCCGAACGGAGAACATACCAGAATCCATTTTCAGGCCGGAAGACCGCAATGTCAGTTTTCCCGTCGCCGGTTAGATCGGCTGGAGCGATGATGTCATTCGCAGATCCAAAGGAGTATGCCACCGTCGAACCAGTTGAGCTTTGGTTTATCCACCACTCGATCTCAGCCCCGAGGCGCGCGATCGCAATATCCGTTTTTCCGTCGCCGTCAAGGTCAAACGGCGCGGTAACTGATGCATCACCAAAAACGGTAAAAGTGATCAACTTTGAAACGGAAAAACCATTTGATGCTGATGGATCGACCACGTACCAGCGGCCAAAAAACGTGCGCCCTACGATTTCCGGCGATGCAGGGATCGAAAGCACAGCGGAACCAAATCCATCGGAGCCAGTTCCTGCCAGCGTTGTCTCGACTCGGGCAAACGACCCGCCCGTCGGAATAGAACTACCTGAACCGGGGTCGGCGGTGTCCACGACCAACACGGCCGAGGCTCCTGAAAGACCTTTCGAAACCGCGATCGTGAAATTGTCGTTCCCTGCAATCGGCGGCTCGATCGCGACCGCTACGGGCTCGACGCCATTTGTTCCCGGCCGTCCGCTTCCGGAAATAACAGGCACGCGGTCTGTCTCGGTATATAACGTAGGCCGGTCAAACGGCGGTAATTCATTTGCTACACGCGAATCAGTTAGCGGCCGCTTTAGAAAGGCGGAAAGTGCGGCACGCTGCTGAACGGTCAGATTCAATGGCCGGACACGCGGATCAGTGTTAGGTGCCGGAAAATCACCGCCGCGGTTATAAAATTCGACGACCTCTTCGATGGTCTCAAATCGTCCGTTGTGCATATACGGTGCACGAAGTTCCAGATTGCGAAGCGGCGGGGTTTTGAATCGTCCGCGGTCGTCCGGTATTCCCGTTATTGCACCTCTGCCAAGATCTTCCACGATCGGCCGAACGCCAACATTTTGATACGTAGCGTTCGAAAGCAATGCTCCGCCGTGGCAGAAGATGCAGTTCTGATTAACGAAGATCTGTCGTCCGGCCTCTTCCTGTTGTGACAACGGCTCGATCTGTGCCGACGAGCGATCGAGCGGAGTTTGATCGGAAAACAAGGTACGCTGGTGCGTTGCCAAGGCCATTGCGATCCGCGATGGTGTTACATCCGGAGTTCCGAATGCCTCGAGAAATAGTTCAGGATAACTTCTGCCGTCGATCCAGTTTGTCAATGATGACGGTATATCGGTCGCCAAGGCCAGTGGCTTCGATTCATTGACACGCTCGGCCGCACTCAACCAATCTCGTCCGGCATGTGCCATTTCAACCGCAGAAAGCGGTGGAAATATCGATTGACTCTCCAGTCCCGCAAAACTGCTGAGCAAGACCGAATTGGTTATCGGATCGCGAAATTGGTCCGTCGCACGGCCATCCCAAAACAATCCATCGGTCGTGTAACCGGCATTCAAATACGAAGGTGCCCGGCGGTTAGTGATCTGTCCACTCAGCCCGAAAAAAGCGGAATGGCCATAGGTACCGTCTGCATTGTTGACCGGAACGCCGGGCGAGCCAAAAACGTCATCAGCGGTTCCAAAGATGTTGTCAAAACCCGGATTCCGCGTGTCCGAGCTAGTTCGCGGGTCAGAACCTCCATCAGCGGGCCGGTGGCACGTTCCGCAAGAAACAGTCTTGGTCGATGAAAGCTGTTCGTCCCAAAACAGAGTTTTCCCGAGATATGCTTTTGCCGCTGTGATCTGATTTCCGGTCGGAACTGGCGGCGGTTGAAGCGGCGGAAAAGGTGCTCCGGGCGAGTTGTCGCCGACCGCACGACGCCCAGCGGCCGACAAACTAAACTCGCTCGTTTGCTGACCGTTTTCGGCCTTTACCCAATAGAAAAACTGCGTCCCGGCAGGTGCCGAAAGATCGAAGAAATAAAATGCAGGTGTGCTGCCGACCTCAGTCGCGGTCGAACTGTCATTTACGCTGCTTCGATAAATGCGATAAACGGAGGCATCGCGAACCGCGTCCCAATAAATGCCAACTTTCGTCGCGTATAGATCCACGGTCGCCGAGACACCGGCAGGTGTTCCAATTTGCCCACCTGTCGC
This sequence comes from Pyrinomonadaceae bacterium, assembly GCA_041751035.1. Classification (GTDB taxonomy): domain Bacteria; phylum Acidobacteriota; class Blastocatellia; order Pyrinomonadales; family Pyrinomonadaceae; genus OLB17. Next base: position 61,287 of record JBGSYH010000024.1, read on the forward strand.
GGAGTGAGCCTTAACAGGGCCACTTGGACGAAAGAACGCTGTCAGTAAAGCAAAACTAACGAATACACCGACAGCAAGCAATTTGATATGGAATTGTTTCACCAGAAACCGACTTTATCTTCTAAAACCTAAGATATTAAAGGATGATGAACCCCTCGTATTAGACCACAACAGTAGAGAAAAAGCCGATTCGAATACGAATTATTTTTGATCTCCGCGCCGATTCAGCCGCCTCAATTCAAAGGCCGGATTCAATTGTACCGCCTTTGCGAAATGCTTTTCGGCGAGGCTGTTCATCCCGAGATTCTCAAGCCGCCTGCCGATCACCCAATGAAAATAGGGATCAGCCGGGATCAATATATCCCCTTTTTCATCAAGGTTCTTTGCATGTTCCGGATCGCCCAGTGCCAAATAGGCACCTGCTGCGAATTTGGTTGCGATCGGGAGCGAATCGTTCGTCTTGAGTGTTTCGGCCCAGATGGCTGCTGCTTCTGCACGGTGTCCGGAACGCCAAAGGGCCTCACCCATTTCCTCTTTTGCAGAAAGAAGATCAGGGCGCAACGCGATCGCCTCGTCAAGGCTTTTAAGTGCTTCGATCGGCTGCCCCAAACGATTAAGGATAGCTCCTCGGTAATAAAGGCTTATCGCTTGCGATGGCCCGCTTTGCAAGTTGGCGGTTTCTTCCAAACGCATCTCTGCCGATTCGGCATCACCGGACAAAAATTCCATCCACGCAAGCCTTGGCATGGCATCGACATTTGAAATGAACCCATATCTTGCAGCTTGCCGGAAGTGATATGTTCCTCGTGCCACTGCATCTTGGGCCACAGCGTCGAGCCATTCACGCGGATCCGCCTGGGCCAAAGCAAGCTCATCCGGGATCTGAAGGCGGTCGTAAGCCTGATTTCCGGCGGATTCGTGATATCTGATAAAACCGCTGTGAATGTTTAGAAATATCCAACCGGCAGAAAAGAATAGAAAAGCTGCTCCGGCAAGAGTGAATCGCCCGCCGGTTCTGAGGCTGCGTGCGTAAAATGCCGAGTTTTCAACGCCAAGCAGCCGCCAGGACTTTAATGCGAGAAAGGTAGTAATTATCGCGATCCCGATCGCCATCAGCATCGGAACGACCTGATACACATTCCACACCGCGAAAAAGGAAGCGATGAAGATCAATGTTCCGGCGATCTCTTCGGGCCATGTCAACGAATAATTCCCGCTGCCTTCCTTTTTGATCGCGATCGACGGCTTTCCGTAGCCGAAATAAAGAGCGTCGTTCGGGCAAACGCTGACGCAGTCCATACATTTCATACAGCCCGGATCGACGACCATTCCGTATTTTTTTACTTCTTGATGAACTTTAACGTTCGAAGTGCAAACAGAAGTGCAATGCCCGCAATGTTCACAGGCGTCTGTCACACGGATCTTGCCTGGTGCAAACTTATCAGCAACGGCAAAGAACCCGCCGTACGGACAGCCGTAGGTACAAAACCCTTTCGAACCCAGAAAATAGACCGTCACAAAACCGACAATGAACAGAAAAGGGATCGCGACCCAGACCGGCGGAAACGTCGCCCAAAAATCATTGGTGATCAAATGGTTGGTAAAGGCTGGGAAAAGCGGCTCGCTTTCAGGTTTCGTCAAAGCCCTGGCGATCGTTGGCCAGACGAACATATACAGAGCCGTGATCAACGGAATATAAATTAGCAGCCTTGAACGAAAAGCGACCGGTTTCAATCCGGCCTTTTTTAAAAGCCAGGCACAAAGATCCTGCAAGGCGACAATATGACAGCCCCAGCCGCACACGAATCTGCCAAAGATCAACGTTGCCAGTATCGCGAGCGTGAAAAAGATAAATCCTGCATTCACCGCACCATTCTGCAGCGTGTACATCGATTCAGATGGCTCGATCGGCGAAACGGTCGTGCCCATCAGCCGCCATTGGATAATGTGCAAGATCATTAAAAGATTTAGCGCGATCAATGCACCGGCCCGCCAGCGGCTGGTTTTCGACTTGGCGATCGGAGCTGTCTTGACCGGTAAGACCGGGAGCGAAGCCCGTTCCTTTTTCGCTTCGGATTTTGTACAATTCGCACTCATTCGTGTCCGGCAAACCTTTCCAATTCAGATTCTATCGTTCGACGGCCAAATAACAGAATTAAAACCCGAAAAGTTTTCTGTTCGTAACAGATCCTGGCAAGCTTTCTGTTCGGATTTTAGGATTGTTATATCCCTACTCGCTGTGATAACATTTTAACCACTTTCCAAACGGAGAATAGGGCTTCGTTCCTGCCGTTCAGTTTGGACTTCTTTCAAATTCAGTTGGGTTAGCTTACAGGAGTTTAATGATGAAGATCTTGCGGAGAAATTTCTTGCGCATTGTTGTGTCGGTCTTAGGCGTTGGTCTGTTGGCATTTGCTCTTTTTAATGTCTCCGAACTCGGCACGGTTGCCGGGCCAAAAGGTGAAACAGGCACGTTAGAGAAAATGATCGTGGCGAATGGTTCGCTTTCGATGGATATCGATCTCGAAAAACTGCTCGGAAAAGGCGTCAGCCAACGATCAACGAGGATCGACTACGTGACGAAACAGGACACGTTCTTTAACGTCATTGTTTTTAACAACGAATTTCGTGGGCCGATCCCAAGTGCAATGGAGCTTGAGCCCGTAGGTTCGACCGCCCTTCCTTCAAGGCTTGCCGATTCATACAGAAATTTCGTGCTCGAACGTGCTCCGTTCGAAGGTTCGGAATATGAGCTGATCATCCGCGACGGCACCACAGGTGAGCATTATTTTAACGTCGAAGGCCACGAGTATGATTTCGACCCGGCGGCTAAAACTCTTGGCATTCGCGGCGGACGTATTCTGGTCGCCAATGAATTCGCTAATGAACTCGGCCGCTCGCAGGTTGCGGGAACCGTCGTTGGAGCGCTCAACGTAAACGTTCGCCTTTCGACCACGGAAGTAGCCGAAGTTGTTAACGGCGAGACCGAATCGAATAAATTGCCGCCCAGCGGTGAATTGGCCGGAACGCGGCCCGGTCCGGACGTTGTCGTAGGCGATGTCTATGGTCTCGCGCAATTCGGTTCGGCGGTCGGTGATTACGTCGGTCTTGCGGTCGGAACTAACTCCTGCAATTACGGAACTGTTGACCTCAATTGGTTCGCTAACCCGAACAACGATCACCCGGTGATCCCGCAGAACATGTATCGCGTCAGCGGTGGAACTGATAATACCGAACGAATCGAACAGATCGGACAATCCAGCGTAAAACACGCGTTTACTGCTCTAACGCAAAATCTTTGTCAGCTTGGCTGCAATGGCGTCGGCGGATCGCGGCTCGGTTCCGGTTGCTCTGATCCTTACTCGGCAAGTCTTAACTCCGGTCCGAATCTTGGTTCAAAGGCGTGGATCAATCCATTTACGGGCTTTTACCCTCGAAACGATTCAGCCACGCCGAACAACAATCACAGCGGCCATTCGCATGTGGGCACGACGCACCGCGTTCTTACCCCGATCGCCGATCTTAGCACTGCGCAGAATCCGGGTGCTACTTATTATGCCGAGGGCCAGTACGTAACTCCGCATGAATACGCCTGGTGCCAGTCCAACCCGACGCAGTGCAATATGTTCAATAACGTCTCGTATCGGCGTTACACGGTCTCCGGAACAAACAGTCCATTCTCGTTCTCTCCGGCTGAAGCCACCGTCCGCGAGAAAGCGGCGATCGTGGCATGGCCTGATGCGAGCAACAATTCCTTCATTCCGGCCCCCGGTGAGGACGGAATGGCCATCATCGCGTATAAGGTCACTGAGCCATCTGCCGGTGTTTATCGTTATGTTTACGCGATCTTCAATCAGAATCTTGATCGCGGGATCGGCTCGTTCGCTTTGCCGATAGGGAACAATGTCTCGATATCCAATATCGATTTCCATGCTCCCCCGCAGCATCCGGGTTCTTCCGCCGATGGCACCTTCAATAATGCCGGGTTCAGCAACGAGCCTTGGACAAGCTCGCATACGGGCGGCGTGTTCAAATGGGAGACCGAGACCCTTGCCGCAAACCCGAACGCCAACGCCATCCGCTGGGGAACGATGTACACCTTCAGCTTTGATTCGAACAGGCCTCCGGTGGAAGTTCCTGCCACGATCGGCTTCTTTAAAACCGGCGAACCGATAACGACAACGGTTCAGGCACCGTCTTCTCCGGCTGCGGCAGCTGTTTCGGTTGCCGGACGCGTTACCGACCAATCGGGACGCGGCGTTTATTCGACTCGGGTCAGCATCACCGATTCGCAGGGAAATACACGTTACGCGATCACAAATCCATTCGGTTACTATCGCTTCGATGGCGTCATCCCGGGCAGTATGCACACGGTCGCGGCCGCTTCCAAGCGGTTCAACTTCGCGCCGCAAAGCGTGATGATCACTGACAACATCAATAACCTTGATTTTGTCGCAAAATAATGTTCCTTGCTTAGATAGTCCCCTACGACAAAGGCTGTCCGGAACCATCCGGGCAGCTTTTTTTCTTTGAGCATTGGACTCACGCGATGCGATCGGTATTGATCTGAGTCTGCAACGACCCATTACCAACCTACGGATAACCCGTAGCAGGTTTGCTACGCCCCTTGGCAGGTTTGCCACGACCCTTGGCAGGTTTGCCACGACCCTTAGCAAACTCGCTACGCCCCTTGTCAGGACTGCATCGACCTGTTGCAGCCCTGCATCGACCTGTTGCAACTCTACATCGACCTGTTGCAGCCCTGCATCGACCTGTTGCAACTCTACATCGACCTGTTGCAGCCCTGCATCGACCTGTTGCAACTCTACTTCGACCTGTTGCAGCCCTGCATCGACCTGTTGCAACTCTACATCGACCTGTTGCAGCCCTGCATCGACCTGTTGCAAGCCTGCATTGATCTATTGCAAGCCTGCATCGACCCGTTGCAAGCCTGCACTGACCCGCTGCAGAGGCGATTTTGACCTTCGCAAACCCGCCCAAATTCAACAAAACCCTGTAATAATAGGCATTTCAGGCTCTGCCTGTCTATTTGCGGTGAAGCTAGGCTTCACCGGAGGGGCTAAATACCATCCTGCGGCTTCGCCGCCGGCGGCAGAGCCGCTTTCTTCGTTTGATACTGCCGCGAGAAAAGTAGTACTTTTCCGCAAATAGGACGGCACAGCCGTTTTTGAGCCTAAAAGCATCAACCCGGCCCAAACGAAAGAACGGGGCCTCGGATGAAGCCCCGCGAGTGATCTGCTATTGGCAAAACTATTAGGGAATATATGCCGAGGGGACCGGGACGTCGCCGGCGGCTCCGAACGGGGCGACAATAAACCCGCCGGTCGACTTTTGTATATAAAAGATCGCCTGTGAGGGCCGGAAGACCGCCGCATCGAACCGACCGTCGCCGTCGTAATCGCCTGCCGCCGGAATATCTCCATCAGCCCCGAACGGGAACGCGAAATAGCTCAGATCCTCGCTCCGCAGAACGTACCAGTTGCCATCGGACGGCCGCCACATAACGATGTCCGCCGTGCCGTCGCCGGTGAAATCGCCGACGATCGGTTTATCCGTCGCGAGCCCGAATTGAATTCCAAGAACGCCCGCGGTCGAGCGGTTTATCCACCATTCGGCACCTGTCGTGCCATTGGGACGGAAAACTCCGATATCGTCGCGGCCATCACCGTCGTAATCGGCGACCTTCGGGATATCTCCGGCAAGGCCAAAGCCTTCGAACCGCGTGCCGCCGGTCGATTGCTGGATGAACCAGGTCTGTGCCGATGGACGATAGACCGCCGCGTCCGCGATGCCGTCGCCGTCAAAATCTCCCGGTGCCGGAATGTCGCCGCTCGTGCCGAACGGAAAGCTGAAAAAGCTAAAGTCGTCGCTGCGAAGGACGAACCATTCGCCGCTCGCCGGTCGGAAGATCGCAACGTCCGTCTTGCCGTCGCCGGTGAAATCTGCGGGAACGATGGCGTCGGTCGGGGATCCGAACTGGAGCGCGATCGTATTCGCGTCAGAGCTTCGCCGCCACCACCATTCAGAACCCGTTCCGCCGTTCGGCCGGAAGATCGAAACGTCCGTCCGCCGGTCGCCGTCGAAATCGATGAACGCCGGACGCGGCTGCTGATCGCCAAACACCGTGAATGTGATCAATCTGGAGACCGAAAAACCGTTCGCCGCCGAAGGATCGACCACATACCAGCGGCCAAAGAAGGTCTGCCCGACGAGCGCCGGATCATCAGGTATCGCGATGCTCACCGAGCCGTGGCCCGTGCCGTCGAGCGTGATCTGCTGATAAGCGAACGTGCCCGGGCCGGGGATCGTGCTGCCGACACCGGGATCGACCGAGGTGATGACGAGCGTCGCATTCGCACCCGACAAACCCTGAGCCATTGCGACCGTAAAGCTCGGATTTCCGACAAGCGGCGGCTCGATCGCGATCGCATTCGGCACAACTCCGCCGTTCCCTGCACGGCCGGTTCCGGTGATCGTTGGAACACGGTCGGATTCGGTAAACAGCTGCGGACGGTCGAAGGGCGGAAGCTCATTTGCGACGCGCGGATCGGTCATAGGCCGCTTCATGAACGCGACCAACGCAGCCTTTTCAGGCTCGGTGAGCCCGAGTTCCCGGATCAGCCCCCGATTAATGTTCGGCGCGTCGTGATCGCCGCCGCGATTATAGAATTCGACGACCTCTTCGAGCGTTGCAAAGCGGCCATTGTGCATATATGGCCCGTGGAGTTCCGTGTTCTTTAAGGTCGGTGTTTTGAATTCGCCGTCATTCGCCGGATTGTTCGTCACCGCACCGCGGCCGCGATCTTCAGCCTGCGGGCGAACGCCGATGTTGTGAAAGAAATTATCGGTAAGTATCGCGTTCGTGTGGCAGGCAGAGCATTGGCTTGTAACAAAAAGCTCCGCTCCGAGCGTTTCGGTCGGCGTCATTTTTTCGATACCTGCACTCCAGCGGTCGAACGGCGTGCGGTCGGTGATCAACTGGCGTTCGTGCGTTCCGATGGCAAGTGCGATACGCGCCGGTGTAACTTCCGGCGTGCCAAAGGCCTCTTCGAACAGCTCGGGATACGTGCGGCCGTCGATCCAGGTCGTCAAAGAAGCCGGGATATTCGATGCAAGAGCAAGCGGCCTTCTCGATGCGATCCGCGAAGCGACCATCGGCCAATCCTGCCCGAAATGTCCCATTTCAACAGGCGAAAGCGGCGGCCCCGCGGCCTGGCTCTCAAGGCTTCCGTTGGCATCGAGAATTATTAGGTTCGTTACGGGATCGCGAAACGTCTCTGAAGCACGGCCGTCCCAAAACAGACCGGCAAAACCGTACCCGGCATTGAGATAGGATGGGGCCTTTCGTCCCGTCACCTGAAGCCGCAGTCCGAAATAAGGCACGGGCGAATAGGTTCCGTCTGCATTATTTCCGGGAACGCCCGGCGATCCAAAAATATCGTCCGGAGTGTTCGGAATTCCATCAGGGCCTGGATTCAACGATCGCATATCGCCGATCACAGTCCGCGGATCTGACCCGCCTTCTGCAGGCCGATGGCACGTACCGCACGAAACAGTTCCGGTCGAGGACATCTGCTCGTCCCAGAAGAGAGTTTTGCCAAGGGCTGCTTTTGCAGCGGTTAGCTGGTTTCCAACCGGAACATCGGGTGGTTCCTGTGGCAGAAACGGCCCCGGAGGCGGCCCGCCTATCGCACGGAGGCCCTGATCGGCAGTGCTGAAGTTGCCGAGTCCCGCAGAGTTTTCCGCCCGGATCCAATAAAAATATTGCTGATCGGCAACGGCCGTCGTGTCGAAATAAGTATTGGCAGGTGTCGAACCAATTTCTGTGGACGTATTCGGGTCATTGATCACGTTACGAAATAAACGATACGTTGTCGCTCCCCTCACAGGGTTCCATAACAGACCGACCTTGCTATTATAGTCGCCGTCAGACGCAGAGAGCCCTGTCGGGGCCGCAGGCGGAGCACCGGCCGACCGGCCAAGTACGCTGACGGAAACTCTGTCCGCTGCAATAAATACGAACGCAAAAAGCCCGAACAGGGCAATAGCCAACAGCTTTATCTTTGGCATTTGAACGAAAACTCCTGAAATGAAATTTGCTTTGAGGGGCAGTTCGGTTGGGCCGAACACACTTTAAAAACGCTTCCCAATTGTAGCACCGGCTTATCACGCCAGCAAAGGAAGGATTGGGACCATGATCCTATCATTGGTCCGCTTCACTCGCATTGATTATTCCGATAAACTTCGATCTATGTTGATTGAACGAACCCTCCGGTCTTTTGTCTCGATTTGCTTGACGGCGATCATCTGTTTTGGCCCGCTTTCGGCTGCCGCAATTCCCGTATCGGCTCAAACGTATTCGGTCGTGCCGGATAGGCTCGTGCCATTGACCGACCTACAGCAAAAGATCCGAGCAAGGCTGGCTGATCCGGTCGTGCGTCGCGGGAATATCGGCATTAAGGTCGTGTCCTTATCAAGCGGAAAAGTGATCTTCGAAGAAAACGCGGAGAAGTACTTCATGCCCGCGTCGAATATGAAGAACTTCACGGTGGCGGCAGCGATCGAAAAACTCGGACCGGATTACCGTTATGTCACCCGGATCACCTCCCGAATGAAGCCCGACGAAAATGGTGTCGTGAATGGCGATCTGGTAGTTCGCGGAGTTGGTGACGTATCTGTTTCTTACACATTCAACCACGAAGACCGATTCAAAGGCATCGATCGAATCGTCGATGCGTTGATGCGTGCCGGCGTTAAAAAGGTAAATGGGTCGATCATCGGGGACGACACATATTTTAAAGGTTCGGCTCTGCCGACAGGCTGGGAATGGGATGACCTACAGTGGTATTACGGAGCGGAAGTTTCTGCATTGCCGATCAATGATAACGCTATCGAACTTAGCGTGATGCCGTCCTCGTCCGGCCTGCAGTGCTCAGCGAGGATCCTTCCATTTAATTTTGTCTATCGCGTAAACAATCGTTGTATGACGACGCCCGCCGGAACGCCGCGAACTCTTCGGATCGAAAAGCGTCTTGGCGAAAATATCGTCGATATTAGCGGAGATCTTCCAATGGGCAACGCCGGATTTAGGAACAATATCACCGTTTCTCGTCCGGCCGAGATGTACGCTTCGATGCTGAAACAACGTTTGGCTGAAAAAGGGATCGAGGTTTCCGGGCAAGGGCGTGCGATACAAAAAATGGAATCCGTCGCTGCCTCAACATTAAATGAGATAGCGAGTATCGAATCACCGCCGCTTGCGTTGATCGCCGCAAAAACAATGAAGCCAAGCCAGAATATGTACACTGAAGTTTTGCTTTGGACACTCGGCGAAGAAGAACGAAAGGTCGCATTGATCCCGCCGGGACAGGAACCTTCGAGCGCTCAGCTCGGCATAACATCGGTCAAAAATATCACGAAGCAGATGGGGCTCGCCGAAGACAGCTTTATGCAATATGACGGCAGCGGGCTTTCACGCCACAATATCGTCTCGCCGGATGCCGTAACGCGGCTTTATGTTTATATGGCCAAGCAGAGCAGACATTCGCGGGCGTGGATGGATAGCCTTACTATCGGCGGCGTAGACGGAACCTTACGAAATCGCTTCAGGGGAACCAGTGGTGAAAAGAACGTTCGCGGAAAGACAGGAACGATCAATCAGGTTTCGGCATTGTCGGGTTATGTAAAAACCGCAGCCGGCGAAGACCTGGTGTTTTCGATGCTTGTAAACGGTGTCGCCGAAACCAGAACACGAGTCGGATTTATCGATGATACCGTGTTGATGCTGGCGAATTTTAACGGAAAGGTCGATCAATAAATAGAATGGCGAAACCTGTAGTTTTAGTTCCTACTCGATCTCGCCATTCGATATTGAATTAAATTTACCAGCGGTCCCCGCCGTAGCCGCCTCCGCCGCGACGGTTTCCACCGCCGCTTCGGTTATCTTCACGCGGACGAGCTTCATTCACGACCAAATTTCGGCCATCGAATTCGGTGCCATTGAACTGAGCGATAGCGTTGTTCGCTTCGTCTTCGCTCGCCATTTCTACAAACCCAAATCCGCGCGAACGGCCCGTCTCGCGGTCTGTCACAACATTTGCTGATTCAACATTCCCTGCGTTCGCAAAATGCTCCTGCAGATCTTCACTTGTCACACGGAACGACAAGTTCCCTACATAAAGTTTATTACTCATTTTCCTCTCTGAATTGTTTACGAAGCAAAACGGCAGGCAGCAGTGGGACAAAACCAACGATCCCGTTAACCAGCGACGCGTTCCGGCCAAAAAATCAAAGCGCTTCTAGACTAACAAAAAACCAACTCTCCTAACCGTACCGAAAAACGCCGCTGCCCCTAACCGGACGATCTGTATCTCCAGGATACTAACCGAGAGTAAATCAAGCGGAATTATGCCTGTTTTGTTTTTCCGGCGCAAGCCGAATATCGCGCGTTTTGCAGTGCGAATTAATAAACCGGGGGTTTCCGCATTAAGACCGGGAAGGTTCGTAGAATGATCTTGAGATCGGTCCAGAGTGAAACTGAACGAGCGTAAATCGTGTCGTACTCAGATTTTTCGGTTTCCGGCATATAGTCGTAACCATTTATTTGGGCAAGCCCTGTTATGCCTGGCCGACATCTGTCGGCTTGCGTCGCCTTTCGCATAGCGATCAATTCCGTTTGCGATGGGATCGGAGGGCGAGGCCCGACAAGGCTCATATCTCCGCTGATAACGTTGAAAAGCTGAGGAAGTTCGTCGATGTTCGTCCGGCGAATGAGCCTTCCGATCCGGGTTATCTTTACATCTTTGGCCAATGCTGATGGCAGATCTGCGGTTCCCATTGGCATACTTCTAAACTTGAAGACCCTGAACGTACCGCTGTCTTTTCCGATCCGGTTTTGGCGAAAGAACACGTCTCCGCCATCCTCTAGTTTTATCAGCAAGGCGGTCACGAGCATCAACGGTGACAATAATATAAGCGAGACCGAGGCAATGCTCACATCAAATAAACGCTTAAAATAGCTTTCGTACATAAGAAGCTGAACGCCGAGATCTTTCAAAAACAAGTAGATTTTATCCTTTTCTGACTGTCGACCAAAAACGCGAAAAGGCCCGCTGCCCGGCAATGCGTCAAAAGGAGACGAATGAACGGTTGCCTGCAGCGGGCTTTTATGGAGGAGCGGGTGTAGATCGTCGGATCTCCCACTCATTAAGAGATTCGTAGATTATCTTATCTTGGTTTCGAACGATGCTTTGATCTTCATCTGTTGGTTACGAGCCAAATTAATGTGCTTTCCTCGCTCGACAACCGCAGTTCCTACACCGAATGCAGCCCCAACTCCTGCCCCAACTGCCGCACCGACCGGACCACCGGCGATCGCTCCAATACCGAGCCCGGCACCTGTCGCGGCACCGATCTTGATAGAGTCGTCTTTGACCGAGCTTTTGCCAATAGCGGTGCCTTCATTGTCGACACGGCGGATATTGTCGCCTTTGATCGCAATAACTTCTGTCAGGATCGCTCCGAAATTGCTCCACCGCTCTTCGGTAAGAATAATGCGGTCGAATGAAAGATCTATCTGCGAACGACGTTTGATTCGTCCCGGCTTCTGAATGCGTTCTATTCTTCCTTCGATAACAGCCCCGGCGATCTCAACCGGCGAAATGATCTTTGCGGTGAACTTGTCACCCTCGCGATTCATTTCTGTACTGAGTTCTTCCTGTAGCTCAACGATCAGCTCTGTATCGCGTGGAATGATAATGATCGGGTCGTCGTTGGAAATATAGCTTGCCTTTTTGATGACGCCGTTTACGATCGGCTTGGCATCGTCCGCTACTGAAGCAGGCTCTGCCGCAACTACATCGATCGCACCGGCATTCGTTCCAGTTGTCGTGATTGCAGGTTCATCGATCGCCACAGAAGACTTGGTTTCGACGGGAACTGCTTCCGGCTCAGGGTCAACGGCGGTTTCGGTCTGCGGGATCACGGCAACTACCTTTTCACTAGGCTGTTCGGCAGGTTTCACCTCAGTCACACCCTTGCGCGCAATATTGGCAGGAACTGTCGAATCAAAGGAGCGTTTCCCAAACCCAGTTTCGTATCCTGATTCAAATCCTTGACGATAACCATCTCGATAATCGTCAAGTGAGCCGAAATCGGCATTGTATGCACGGTTCGCTTCGCTATATTCCTTGTGGCGAGCAACATCTTTGCCCAAATTGTCGATGGAATCGCGATAGCCTGACATATAACCGTCGGAATAACCGGTTCTATAGCCTCTTTGCAGGGCCGCTTTTAGATCCTGAGCTGATACTTCCGCTGCCAGCGGCAAAGTGGTCAGAAATGCCAATGTGAACGAGATGCCGATAGCTAATATACTTCTTGCTAGCTTCATAGAGCCTCCTTTGAAATGTCCGGGAAATTAAAGAAACGTAACGTCTGCTATGGTTTATACATCATCAGCTAAGAAATTACAAGAACTTTTTTCCACAGCCTTGCGCAAAAATAAAAACGGCGGCAGGACAACCTGCCGCCAATGGCACATAAGGAGGAAAGTTGGCCTTGTTAAAAACTCTTTCGAAACAGATATGAAGCCCTTATGAAGAATGTCCTACTGTTCCGGGCGAAGCCCGGTTCGTTTTGACCTGTGAACGGGTTGAATCCGTTGTAGTTAAAATTGTCGTTGTAACCCGCATAAAATGCGGTTCCCGGACTTGGCGTCCAGGCCATCAATAATTGCCCGGCATAGTTTCGTCGGGTCGAATCGTAATCGAGCCGCATTCTGGTAAAAATGAACCGCGTAAACGAATAGGTCGAACGAAGGCTGAGAATATCCGAATCGAACGATCGAATGCGATTATCATCCCTAACCAGCCGGCTTTTGTTGTAAGAGATGCTGGCAGTCAGCGGATCTATCGGTGTCCACTGTACCTGAGCACTTGCACCGAACTCTTTCCCGGTTCCCGGGTTTAATTGTCCGTTACCTGCATTAAAGAAATAATCGAAAGCATTGTTCGAATATCTGGCAGAAAAGTAGTAAAAAATGCGTTTGTTTAGTTTATGGTTTACTTCGCCATAAATGAATTGCTGCCAGGTCGAACGGGTTGGGTCGCCTGCGAATCGGCCACTACGCGTCGGCATTCGTTTCAAGCCGAATTCTTCTTCGTATATCACCTCACGAGCAACGCCGCCCTCAATAAAAGCAAATATCGAACGCTGGAGCGAAAGCCCCAGGTTCGACCCGGCGCGAAACTTTTGCAAACGCCCCGCCCAGTCATAGTCGACTCCGGAAAATTTCCCCCAGTTTGCTCGGATGATCGGAGCCGTAGGTTTCGACTTCGTGCTGTTTCGATGAAAAATGAATGCGAAATTAGTGTCGGTTCGACGGGTAAAACCAACATCTGCACGGAAATCCTTTGTTCGCCCGCCTATTTCAACGAACCATCCCTTCGTGTCCTCAAAGGAATCGACGTTCGCGTAATAACCAAGTGCGTTGCCGGTACGATATTGATTATAAGTCCCGTTGTTTTGGGGATTTGATGATGATATGCCTGTACCGCATATCTCACGGTTTCTCTGAGCCTGGGCCGGATCCACGATCGGCTCGAACGAATTTTCAAAAAAGCACCTCCGAGCCGTGGTCCCAACAACTTGAAACTGTGCGGTAGTCTTTGGCCCGAGCTTTACGCGGGAATCGAAACTGAACAATGCATTCTTTTGCTCGGGGAAGCTGCGATAGGTGGCGAAAAAACCTATGTGGTTTTCCTTGCCCACGTCCCGCTTCACACGAAAGACTCCAAACAATGCGTTCTTATCAAGAAATTCATCGATCCTTGGACGGACATTCGAATCGTTTCGCTCGTTTTCGTCAAAGTTTCCCGGTGCTTTGTCGGAAGCTAACATAAATCCGAATGAATTCTTTCCGATCTTGCCAGTCAGCTTCGCAGCGAAATCAGGATCGATGATCGATCGCGAGTCATAGATCGCCAATGGCGTTTGGAACACTTCGGCTCCTTCGAGGAAAAACGGCCGCTTCTCTTGGAAAAAGATCGGAAAACGCTGGTTCGCAGTGATCACAGGTGCATCAGCTTCGATCTCGGCAAAGTCAGGGTTAATAGCCGCATCCAGTGTCACGTTTGGAGAGATCGTATATTTCAACGTTAAACCGATATCATGCTTAACCGGCTGATTTAGCCATCGGCCACCTGAAAACTCGATTGCGGGAACACGTCTGCTGGTTTGAGACAGCGTAATGCTCGGCGTAATTTCGAGCGTTCGTTCGTATTTGATATTGTCCAAACCGGTGATCTTCCCGAATTTGATCAGCCATCCACTAATACCTCGGTCATCCGGCATCCATGTGTTGAACTCATCGTTAAGCCTGTCGATGTTGCGTGCCGCGTTCATTCCCCAGTTCTTACCCGGCCCGGCTGCATAACGGAGCGATTTGAAAGGTATCTTGACCTCGACAGACCAGCCCCAATCTTCGATCACGCCCTTGGATTCCATCAGAATATCTACCGAGAAATCCGCTCCGCGGCCTTCTGAATATATCCCGTCCTGCTGAATTCCAAGGGGGTTAAATCCAAAAATATAAGCACGGCGCTGGTCGTCGTAAGTATCCAGCCAGATCCTAACGTTGTCTTCGCCGAAAACATTGTCGCGCTTGGTCATTGATGCCCTGATCTTGTCTTTTTCGTCCCAGCACTTAAACGCTATATAGAGATGCTTTTCGTCGTAAAGCATATACATCTCAGTTGGTTTCGACGGGGCGATATTATCTCCGGGGGCCGTTTGATAAAAATCCTTGAAAACGGCCGCCTGTTTCCAAACCGCTTCATCAACGCGACCGTCGATTGTAATACCGCCTTCGATAAATGGGATGTTGTTTGGCCTTGTCTTTTCGATGGGAAGATTAAACTTATTTGCGCTTTTCGGCGGATCGTCTTTCTTTTCTACCGCCTTGCCTTTGTCGGTTGCCGCAGGCGACGAACCATTGCCATTTGGATTTGGCTGACTGAATACTGTCTGCCCAATAACGGCGAACAGCATTATGATGATCAAGTTTTTCATGAGTGCACCTTTATAAAATGAAGGGTGGATCAACACCCGGTAAAATGTAAGGAAACGGGACAGGTGTTATGAATGAAAAATACTGTCCTCGCTGACTAAAACGGTAACCCGGTCATAATGTTTCAAATATTCCTCATGCAGGAGAACCAAAGGAACGCACTTAGATTCCGGTTAACGATCAGTTAGATTGAGTGTCACGGATCGTTAACGTACCGCTGCCAAGTTTGAATTCGTATTTATTCGAACCATCGCCGACGGTCCATGATGAATCTGAGCTTTGTTTCAATTCAATATTTTGTGCCTGAGGTGCGGTTCGAGAATTTATCGTTGCACCGATTCCAGCAGGGATCGCGAGAAATACCTTTGTGCCGTCTCCGCCAACATCGATCGATCTAAATCTTCCTTCCAGAT
Source organism: Pyrinomonadaceae bacterium (assembly GCA_041751035.1). GTDB lineage: Bacteria > Acidobacteriota > Blastocatellia > Pyrinomonadales > Pyrinomonadaceae > OLB17. The sequence continues at coordinate 76,788 of JBGSYH010000024.1, forward strand.
GAAGTTCGCCAAGTTCGGTTCTGCCTCGAACATCACCGGTAAAACCAACTACACGGATCAACCCGCCGTCCGAATTAACTGAAAGTGTGCCGTCAACGTCTCGAACGTTTATTGAATTTTCGTCGCCGTTTATCTGCACCTTGCCTTTTATTCCGGAAACGCGCACGTCACCTTCGGTGGTGATCGTCACGTCCGCCTCGCTAGGCGCAAAAACGTCAAGCCTGCAGCCGCCTCGACCAGATCCCAAACTTCGACCGAGATCCGACGATGCGTCAACAGTAAGAGTGATCTTGTTTCCATCCTGTTTTTCGTTTACGGTCGCCTCCGAACCAAGCCTAGAGCGTGTTACGTCTGTAAACGAATAGCGCACGTCTGTCGCGCTTGTACCGCGGACATTCACGTTGCACCCATCGGCGTTGACAATAACGTCGGGCCGACCTTTGAGCACGAACGATCCTTGGCTTCGCGACAGATTCGGCAAACCTGAAATGAAATTTACATCTCGCAGAGCGGCAAGCGATTCCTCTGCGGCTTTTAGACCGACCTCGATTCCAGTCTTGATCGCTATAGTTGGCACTTCTATTTTTAGGTTCTCAAGTTCCTTCATATTCTCAAGCTCCGGCCGGAGCTTTTCGAGTTCCTTTTTTGCTGCTCGCGCCGCGACGCTGGCTTGTGCTTTTGAAACCTGAACGGACCGATCGATATCACGATTTACGCGGGCCGATCTGGATTCATCGACCCCATTACCGGCATCGCCCCGAAGTAGATTTGTAACCGGATTTGGTGTGCCTCCGTCGTTCTTTCGAGTTATCGACAATCGTCCGTTTACGCTGTCCAATTTGATCTGGCTTTCGCCGTTGCCGATCCTTCCATGCAGATCACGGCCGACGTATTCACCTTTACGAACCTGTAGGCCAAAATCGTTCACGATCGAGCCGTTCAACGTATCGGCTTTGATGGTCGCACTTACATTAGACGGAAGAACTAGATTAACCCGGCCATTTACCGTGCTAAGTGAAATGCGGCTGGTAGGATCAACGCTTTGAAATTCGCAATCGACCTCGCCATTGACGGTCGAAAGATTAGCATTGCCCCGAAGATCACGTGCGATCACTTTGCCGTTCACAGTCGAAACCTTTGTAATATTTACGAAATTTGAAACGGTGATCGAGCCATTTACAACTTCGATCTCATTCAGGATCGCTCCCCTCGGCACAGAAAGCTTAAAACTAACCTCTGATCGTCGGCGGCTCCAGTCGCCGCCCTGCCTGTTCCGCATGTTCTGATAGTCGGCCTCGATCCGAATTCGTTCAGGTAAGGAGTTTATCTTTACGTCGATAAGAGCCAACGTTTCCGCAGAATCGGCAGTTTTTACAGCCTCAACGCGTACCTCGTTCCGGTCCCACGCCTCGACGATTACTGAACCATTAATATTAGAAAGGCTCACGCGGCCATCTGGGTTTAACGGAAATGTTTGATCGATCCTTTCGGTCACATCAGTCTGACCGCGTTCTGCGGTAAGTATTTCGCTCTGAGCGGCGGGCACTTCGGCGATAGTGCCTTCAGAAACAAAAGCCAAACTTGTAAACAAGATGGAATATATCCACGTCATAAAATTGCTCCAATATGAATAAATAGGACGGTTTTAACCGCTTACTGAACAAAAAACACCATCACCTTTTGTTTTGTGACAACTCGCTCGAAAAAGTTGCCTGAACTTGGCTATCGCCGATGACAACTTAGAATTGCGTTGTCGTAGCGGGCTCTTAACTGTTATTCTATTTAATTGGACACTAATGAACAGACGCATCATAGAAAGCCTTAGGAAAAAACTTGAAACCGAAGAAGGATCGGTTAAGGGCAGAGTTTCCGCTCTTCGCATTGCTCTTTGCTATCCGAACACTTATTCGATCGGGATGGCCAATCTTGGGCTTCATACAATGTATGAACTGTTCAATAAGATGCCGGAAGTTTCGTGCGAACGAGTCTTTTTGCCCGATCCTGCGGAACTCAAGGAATACGAAAAGGGCGGCACGCCGCTCCTTTCGCTGGAAACGCAGACGCCGGTGCGCGACTTCGATGTCGTTGCATTTTCGATCTCTTTTGAAACGGATTACCTGAACATGGCGCGGATGCTTCAGTTATCGGGCATCCCGGTATTCGCCGCCGAACGAAATCATTTTCACCCGCTTGTGATAATGGGCGGTGCGGCATCGTTTCTAAATCCCGAACCGATCGCAGAATTCACTGATATCATCGCGGTCGGCGAAGGCGAGATACTCGCTCACCAACTGGTTGACGCAATTCTTGAAAACGAAACTAAGGATGAGATCTTGCTTTCGCTGGCAAAGATCGGCCGCGGATTCTATATTCCTTCGTTCTACGATGTGCTTTACAACGAAGATGGGACCGTCTTTGAGTATGTACCGAACCAGCACGGAATTCCGCGACGTATTGGACGAGCAGTTGCTTCGGTAAATCCGAAGGAAGGCACGCTTCGCCGGGCAATGAAACGGGGCGAGACCGAATTAGCCGAATTTCTTGTCAACCAAGATACATTTTGTCCTTCGACCGCAGTATGGGCGCCTGAAGCCGAAATGGGCGATCGCCTGCTCGTTGAGATATCTCGTGGGTGTTCGCAAGGCTGTAGATTCTGTTGGGCAGGCTACAACTATTATCCGCCGCGCGTTGTGCCGGCGAAAGATATTCTTGCAAAGGCGGCCGAATGGCGCTCAAAGACCGACAAGATCGGATTGGTCTCGACCGCCGTTTGCGATCACCCGGAGATATCTACGATCCTTCGTGAACTTCGGGCGATGGAATATAGGATCTCCGTATCGTCGCTTAGGCTCGATCAGATCTCCGACGAACTACTTGATGCGTTGGTTGAATCGAAAGATCAGCAGATCGCGGTGGCCCCTGAAACCGGAAGCGACAGGCTTCGCCGCGTCATCAACAAGAATCTGACAAACGACGAGATAGTAGATATCTGCGGTGCGGTTTTTGACCGTGGGATGCTGACCATAAAGCTCTATATGATGGTCGGCCTTCCGACTGAAACGCAGGAAGACCTCGACGAAATGTTCGTTCTCGTCGAACGGATCAAAGATCGAATGCTTGAGGCCGGAAAACGATTTGGCCGCGCCGGAACTATCATTCCGTCTTTGAACGGCTTCGTTCCTAAACCGAATACACCACTGCAATGGGATGCGATCTGCGATGAACGCGAGTTGAAACGGAGGATCAAATACGTGTGTAAGGGGTTGGGCCGGATCCCGAATGTGAAGGTTCGATTTATGTCCTCGCGGATCGCACACGAACAGGCACTTTATTCGTCTGGCGACCGATCGATCGCTAAAGTCATAAATAGAGCTGCGGAATTGAATGGGGATCTTGATCGGGCTCTTCGAGAAACTGGGATCGATGCCGCATTCCACACCTCACGAGACCGAAGCTACGAGGAATTCTTACCATGGTCTATCGTTGACAGCGGCCTTTCGTTCGAGTTTCTAAAGACCGAACATGAAAAGGCCCGAGAATCACTCTCGAGCCTTCCTTGTCCTGCTGTAGAAAAATGTACGACCTGCGGCGTCTGTCCTACAACGTGGCTTGCCGATGCTCCGGCTGCTTTGATCCAAATTCAACCGGCAAAGATCCAAACGATCCTTGCACGTGCTTGAACCCTATTCCTTTAGTAGATACCCGCTAGGGACCGCGACGTATTCAAACTCATAATTGTAGTCAAACATACCAAACGGCAAGAGGCTCACCTTCTTTGAGTAGATAACGTGAGCTTGGACGAAACCACCGGCGGGCTTTATCTCGACGAATGCATCATCAGGGATCTGGTTATCATATGCTGCTTTCTTGAGTACATTCGCTACGATATCCATCGGTTTCATACGTCCGGTGGCAGCCATGCCTTTCACCACCGCTGAATCCATTTCTTCCTTAAAGCTTGCGCCTTGATAGGCAACCGGAATGTAATTGTATCCTGCGTTTGCAAGCAAAATAATTGCGAGCAAAATGAAAAGGAATTTGACGGCTGCGCCTCCGCGTTCTGACTCTCGGACCATTGGTTTCTTATTCATTTCTTTACTCCTCACTACTGGCGACACAGGAGTTTATTTTTTCGGAAGGAACTTTCGAAGCACACTCTGAAAAGCGCGATTTGGGATCTGTGATCGAGCTACGATGCTAGGCTTCCCGATCCCGTTCAACAGGATCCACTGAACATCGTCTCCAAGGGATTTCTTATCTTGCCGCATTGCTGCCTCGACAGCTTCGCGGTCGATGCCGTTGATCGGAGGCAAGGCGCCCACTCGATGAACAACATCGTACAACAAGTTTAATTCATTCTGAGGTAGTAATTCAAGTTTTTTTGACAATTCCGCGGCAAACAAAATTCCGTAGCCGACTGCCTCACCGTGCTTTAAGTGCCGATAATTCGTCGCTTTTTCAAGCGCGTGGGCAAATGTGTGTCCGAAATTCAAGATCTTTCTCGATCTGGGATCGGTTTTCGAGGTCGCTTCCCGCTCGTCACCGGCCACTATTTTGGCCTTAAAATCGATCTGGGCTGAAAGGAACCGTTCGAATTCAATTGTGTCAAAGACTACTGTACCCATAAGTTCAATTGCTTCCAGCAAACTGAGCGTATGCTCGAAAAGCCTCCCACCAGCTAAAGCCCCATGCTTAACTGCTTCGGCCAATCCGGCGGTTATTTCGCGATCATCTAAGGTTCGCAAAACGATCTGATCAATTAAAACACCGGCGGGTTGATGAAATGTGCCGATCAAGTTTTTGCCGTGATCGGAATTAACGCCGGTCTTTCCGCCGACTGAAGAATCGATCATAGCAAGCAAAGTAGTCGGTATTTGAAGTAACCGGACGCCTCTCAAATGGATGGATGCAGCAAACCCCGCTGCATCACCTACGACACCGCCGCCAAGCGCAAGTACCGCATCATTTCGACCAATTTGAAAGCTGCTAAATCCTTTTAACAAATTCTCGGCCGTTCGAAGCGATTTGAATCGTTCGCCGTCGCCGATCAATTGAACAGAAACGGAGAATCCTGATTTTTCCAACGAACTGGCTAGTGCATCGCAATAGAGTCTAAAAACCTTTTTGTTGGAAACTATCGAGATCCTTGAACATGAGCCGCCAAGCGATTCCCGGGCCCAAGAGCCGGCGTTCTGCAGCGACCCGTTTCCGATCCGGATCTGATATTTGCTGCTTGAATCTTTAGTTTTTACCTTTACTTCTCGCAATTTTGTTCGACCTTTAACTTAATTGTGTCTCGATCACATGTGCCAGATCGTTTGCCCATTCTTCGATCTGAAGCTGATCTTTTCCTTCGATCATTACCCGGGCCAGGTTCTCCGTCCCTGAATACCTCAGGAGCAATCGTCCCGATCCATTCATCTTTTCTTCAACCGCCTCAACGGCGCTTTGGATAACTGTAACTTCGTTGAAAGGAGGTTTCCGCTTAACCCGAATATTGATCAGCACCTGCGGATAGCTTACGAAACCACGCGTCAACTCGCTCAAGGTTGCGTGGACGGACGTCATCGCGCTGAGCACTATAAGTCCGGTCAGCATCCCATCGCCAACCAGCCCGAATCGCGGAACAATGATATGCCCGGACTGTTCCCCGCCGACCTCAGCACCAAGCTCCAAGAGCTTATCAAGCACATACTTATCGCCGACGGACGTTCGAACTAGCCGTGCATTGATCTTTTCGAGTGCAAGCTCCAGGCCAATGTTGCTCATTACCGTTGAAACAACGGTGCGGTCTTCGAAGACGCCAAGTCGGTCAAACTCATTTGCGATCACCCAAAGTAGTCCATCGCCATCGACGACCTTGCCGGACTCATCGACCATCAGAACCCGGTCCGCGTCTCCATCGAATGCAAGGCCGATATCGGCATTATGTGCCACAACAGCCTGCTGTAAACCTTCAAGATGAAGCGAACCGCAATTCTCATTTATGTTGCGGCCGTTCGGTGCGTTATTCAAGGCGATCACTTCGGCACCAAGCGAAGCAAAAAGTTTGGGAGCCAGATCAGATGCGGCGCCGTTCGCACAATCCAAGATCATCTTCTTCCCGGATAGATCGAGGTCTACATACCGGTCGCTCAGGCTATTCAAATAATCCGAAGCAAGTTCGTTATCGTGAACGGCATTCCCAGGCTCATGCAAGAACGACTCGCCATTGCCCGAACCTTCAATGTACGCTTCAATGAATTTCTCAAGTTCGCGGTCTGATTTTCGGCCGTCCGGCAGGAAGATCTTTATTCCGTTGTCGTGATGCGGATTGTGGGATGCGCTTATAACTATCCCGGCATCGAGGCCTTTTGCGGCCGTTAAAAATGCGACTCCCGGCGTGGTAATTAGTCCTGCGGAAATGATCTGGCCGCCACCAGCTGATATTCCGGCAAAAAGCGCCGCCTCGATCTCAGGGCCCGATTCGCGCGTATCCATTCCGCTAACAAATTTAGGTGTGCGGCCGAGGCGTTCGGCGAAGTGTTTCGACAGTGCAAAGCCTATCCGGGAAACGGTAAATTGATCAAGCGGAAACTTTCCGGCCTCGCCTCTGATCCCATCTGTTCCAAACAAATTGGTCATATTTAGAGCTTCGAGAGAAAGAAATAGTTATACAGCACCGAATCGCCCAAAACAAAGGCTTTGTTCGATAAGAAACGGTTGTTACCGCAATCGATTCTTCTAATGGATTTGACAACCTTTCATTAAATGAGCGAATCTTAAGATTAACCGGGCATTCATACCTGGGGTTCAGCCGAATACCTTTAGGACACAATCTCCTCTATAACTAAATTTATGAACAGAGCAGTTTTCTGTGTAGCAGCGTCGTTTCTATCAGCTTCAAGTGCTTTGGCATTTCAGTCAGTGCCGAAGCCAACGCCCTCGCGCGTGGTGGTAACGGAAAATATTCCGGCTCCGCGCGTGACCCCGACCCCGATCGTTGTGGGCACTTCGAAGCCACAGGTTAGTCCGGCGGCAGAGCGGCCTCGGACGGTCGAACCGGCACCCGTTGTCGCTTCTCCGGCCAGAAAGGAATTGGGTTTTAATGAGATCAAAGCCCTCATCGCCGATGCAAAGCGGCAGTTGCAAACAAGGCCTATAACGATCGCCTCTTCCGGCAGTGTCTATGAAGGCATCGAGGTAGTTCGCGTGGCATTCCGTGATAACAAGAATAACCGCATCGATTTTGTTACGCTCGAAAAGACCTCGTTCCTTTCAACGGCAAGCGACAAATTTACAACCTCGAACAATGGCCGGCAGCTTATCGTTCGAACCATTCGGGGAAATGGCGTCAACACACCGGTTACCATCACGGAAACGGATGGCACTGTCCACTTGCCGCTACTCGTACAATATCCACGTGTTACTAGAAAAATCTACGAAGAAACGGCCTATTACATTTCGACCCATCCCGGGCTCGTAACTCCGGAAGTGGTCAGTGCCGGCAAGCTCTATGTCCGAAATGTTATCGACATCGCAAGAGATAAACTTCGCGAACGCGGGATCAGGATCGATCCTGTTATCGCTGACATAGCCGAAAGACTTGCCGCGGTCGAACATGTCGATCACCTTCGATTCCGTACCGAACCACATTCGAATATTTACAACGACGTCTATACACTTTTCGCTCTTAACGAGGGCGACACATATCGATATGCAGTGAGTTCGGCAGGTGCCGGCGGAATGGTGCAAATGATACCTTCGACCTATCGTATGGTCCGTTCCTGGCATCCGAACATCCCTTTGAACGCCGATTTCGTTGCCGGAATGCGGGATCACGTTAATGCTTCAAAGGCAATGCTGCTCTACATGCACCGGACATGGAATGATCTTGCAAGGAGTCCGGCGGTGCAGAATGCCCTTAGTTCAGGCTTTGCCACCCAAAAGCACCTTATGGCCGCCGGGTATAATTCAAACCCGGCAAGGCTTCCCGGCTATATAAATCGCGGCGGGGAAAACTGGGCGAACCTGATCCCTCGCGAAACAAAGATCTATCTTCAGATCTATGACTCAATCGAAGCAAACGTGGCTATGACACCCAGGAGCAGATAGAACAACCTAAGAGTTAAAAGGAACGAGCCGCGATCTTCACGGCTCGTTTTTATTTGAATTCAAGATCAAGCGGTGACTGCCTGTTCGGTTCCGCAGGTTTCGTTGAAAGCTCCGACGAGAGCTTCGGCGATCGTCTGCGGGTGACGGCCCTCGAGGTCTTTGCGTTCGAACATCTTTACGAGCTTTCCGTTCTTCAACAACCCGATCGCCGGCGATGACGGTGCATAGCCGGTAAAGTAATCGCGTGCAACATCTGTCGCGTCGATATCTGCACCCGCGAAAACCGTGATCGACTTTTCGGGCTTTGCTTCTGAATTGGCAAGAGCCATCGCGATCCCCGGCCTGACGCCGCCCGCGGCACAGCCGCAAACCGAATTAACCACGACCATCAGCGTGCCGTCGGTGCTCTCAACAGCGGTTTTTACCGCTTCCGGTGTTTTCGTTTCTTCGATACCAAGCTGTGCAAGTTCGGCACGCATTCCGTGGATCATCATTTCTGGATAAGGCATTTTCTGGTTTCCTCCCGGGAAATTTCCCGAATAATTACGTCAGTCATAAAACTTGACCTTTTTTTCAAGTATTCATCATAGCCCGTGATTCGTCAAGTTTTGGGGGTATTCGGCGAACGGTTTGGTGTTATACATCGTAGGGCGTAAACTCTCAATTTGAACATCCGTCAAATGAATATCGAAACAGAGAAAAAATACCGGCTTGGGCCAAAACGCGTTGAGGAGATCACCCAGCGACTGGACGATCTCGGCGCCGAATTCGTAAAAGAGGTGTTCGAGGTGAATTACCAGCATCGCGGCGGCAAAATCGACGAGCGCGGGGCGACGCTGCGTGTTCGAAAGATCGGCGATTTTTCAGTTCTAACATATAAGGAAAAGATTAAAACGGCCGATGGAGCAAAGCATAAGGTCGAATATGAAACGTCGGTGTCCGATGTTGACGCTACCGAGAAAATAATCGAACGGCTGGGTTACAAGCTGACCGCCGTTTACGAAAAGCGGCGGAAATACTGGAACCTTGGGCCTGTCGAGGTCGTGCTGGACGAATTGCCGTTCGGGCTTTTTATGGAGATCGAAGGCACGATCGACGAGATCGAAAAGGCCGAAAAGCTGCTCGGTGTCAAAGAACTTGAAAACGAACCACGCGGCTATCCGCGGCTTACGATCAAATACGGCAAGGACGTCAACGGCGTCATGGAAGCCCGCTTCGAGCGTTCCGCGTCGGCGTAACTTGAGCCTACGCCAAAATGTCTTCGCCGGCGAATGACATTTGCGAATCGATCTTTGCCGCATTCCCCGCCGCAACCTTTCGATACGAACCATCCGGTTTTAGAATGCGGGCATTCACGTTGTCTTTCAGATAATTTTCGAGTATCACGTTCCGCAAATAAGCCGCGATCTCTTTATCGATGATCGGCACCGCGACCTCGACCCGCCTATCCAGATTGCGAAGCATCCAATCCGCGCTTCCGATAAATACTTCCGCCGTTTCCTCGCCGCCGTTCAGGAAGTAAAAGATCCGGCTGTGTTCGAGAAATCGTCCTATGATCGATCGCACCTTAATATTTTCCGAGAGCCCGGGAACGCCCGGGCGAAGCGAGCAAATTCCGCGCACGATCAGGTCTATTTCGATCCCGGCATTCGACGCGGCGTAAAGCTCTTCGATCAGTTCGACGTCGGTAAGACTGTTGATCTTTACAATGATCCGTGCCGGTTTTCCGGCCTTTTTGTTCGCGGCCTCGCGGCGCATCATCTCGATCGACCGCTCACGCAAATTCAGCGGAGCGACCAGCAATCTTTTATATTCATCCGGCTGTGAATAACCGGTCAAGAAATTAAAAAGGCTGGTTGCGTCCGAGCCGATCTCTTCGTCAGAGGTGAGCAGGCCAACGTCTGTGTAAAGCCGTGAGGTTACGGGATTATAGTTTCCGGTTGCGATATGAACATACCGGTTTAGCTTGTCGCGTTCGCGGCGAACGACAAGCAAGACCTTTGAATGTGTCTTTAGCGAATGAATCCCATAGACCACGTGAACGCCTTCGTTCTCAAGGCGCCGTGCCCATTCGATATTGTTCTCTTCGTCAAAACGGGCCTTTAGCTCGACCACGGCCGTTACCTGTTTTCCCAATTGACTTGCCCTGATCAAAGACCGAACGATCGGCGAATCTTTCCCCGTTCTGTAAAGGCATATCTTTATCGCCTGCACGTCTTTATCCTCAGCGGCCTCGGCAATAAAATCCGTGACCACGGAATATGAGGTGTATGGGTGATGCAGCAAGATGTCGCGTTTTTTCAGAACATCAAAGACGCTTTTCTTGTCGTGCAATGCCGCCGGATGGACGTAATGGATCGGCTTTTCCTTGAGCCGCGGACGATCAAGCGAATAAAGCTGCATCAGGTCGGAAATATCGATAAAGCCATCGATCTTATAAACGTCCTGGTCGGTGAGCCCGATGCCGTCCGTCAAAACCTTCAGCATCTTATCGGGCATGTCCGCCGACACCTCAAGCCGAACCGGAAAGCGCCTTCGACGCAACATCAACTCGCGTTCGAGCGTTCGCATAAGGTCGCCGGCCTCATCTTCGCGAAGTTCGATATCGGCGTCGCGCGTAACGCGAAACAGAAAACCCTCGCCGGTTTTCATATGCGGGAAAAGATGATGGGCATTCGCCGCGATCACTTCCTCCAGCAGAGTAAAGCGCCCTTTCTTTTCGCTGATCGGGATAAGTCTAGGAACCGTCGGCGGAAGTTTTATTCGCGTGAACCGCCGCTGCCGGAAAAGGTGTTTCAGGTTCTTTTGAGTTTGTTGGCGGTCAGGTTCAATGAAAAGTCCCAGGTTCAAACTGAGGTTCGAGATATACGGGAACGGATGGCTCGAATCGACCGACTGCGGCGTCAATATCGGAAAAAGGTTATCAAGAAAATATTTATCGAGCTTTTTCTTTTCCTTGATCGGAAGGTCTTTGTAAGATTCGATGGCGACGCCTGCCTTTGCAAGCTCAGGCAATACGTTCTGGGCAAGAAATGCCGTCTGCTTTTTCAGCATCGGACGCAACCGTTTCCCGATCTCACGCAGTTGTTCGGTCGCCGTCAATCCATCCGGCGAATATTCGCTGACTGCTTCTTCGATCTGTTCTTTTATGCCCGAAACGCGGATCATAAAGAATTCGTCAAGATTGGTCGCGAAAATGGAAAGAAACTTTAGCCGCTCCAGCACCGGCAGACCGTCGTCCATAGCCTCGTCCAGAACGCGGCGGTTGAACTCGAGCCAGCTCAATTCCCGGTTGAACAATCGAGCATCGTCTTCGACCAAATCCGGTGCGGGTTCCGGGGCTGCAACTTTTTTAGGCGTACGTTTCAAAGGTGGCTTTTGGGGTTGGTCCATAGCGGCTGATTAAAGTATATCGAACCGCGGCGATCCCCGATATTAAATTAAGGTTACAGAAATGTTACGCCGCAACAAAGAGGTATTCAAGGTAAGGACCTTGATCACCCGAGTCGGTTGTACCAAGTTCGAAGCTTGGAACCAAGGATCGAAAGCTTTGAACCATGGAGCCCTAGGACCGTGTCACGAGCCGCAGCTGCAAGTCCCTGGACAAGTTTATCGCTTCCCGACCGGTCCACACTCATTATCTTTGCCGAGACGGATTCTATCAACGCATAACCGCCGTCTTGGTTACCGGCAAGAAAATGTTCATGTGCGAGCAAGCATTCGTCTAACACATCATAAAGAACACGCTCCCAATCGCCGCCTATCGCCAACGGATTGACCGATCTTGCGAAATTCGCGGCCTCCTCGAAATGTTGAGCTTTGAACTCCAGTAACCCGATCGTCGTCAGATGGATGTTAATGCTGTCGTCAAATCGGAGGTCAAGGGCTCGGCGGCTAATGCGATCTGCTTCATCATGCCAGCCCTGGCGATGCAGTACGATCACGAAATTCCAAAGCATCCATGGCATTACGTCCTTTCGGGCTTCCCAATTTCCATACCAGTCCGCAACCTTATGGGCGTCGGAAACATTCGTAAGGTGATAGCCAACCGCCGCCCAGCTTTCGGTCTCCACCCGTAATTTATCTGCGTTCTTATCGATAAACTTTTTGAGTTCGCGAGGTTTCTTTTCCGCCAAGATCTCCATATAACGAGCAGCAGCGTGTGACCAGCAGGTTGGAGCGCCTTCAAGTTTTTCTAGAACAGCCGTGATCTCGGCAAGTTTCATCGACCGGGACGACGCTTCTATTACATACCGTCCGACCAAAGGATTTACTCGCTCATTCGGGAGGTTCGCTATGAGTGTTTCAATGATCTCGGCTTCGTTTCCTGCCAGATGTAAGAACACAGCATTCATTGTCTGTTCCGCCTGGTAACGATCGACCTCATCAAATTTGAAAAGTTGTGGCAAAAGCTCTATGGCCTTACCTTTGTCGTTTCTATTCGCCGCTAGTTCGATCGCGATCGGCTCTCCGACATATGGAGCCGAAACTAATATCGAGCTGACAAGCTCTTCAGCGGCCGAAAAATCGTTCGCCTCGATAAACAGATCGAAAAGACGCCTGACCGCATAACTATAAGTTGGATCCAGCACGACGGCTTGTCGCAATGCGTCCTTCTCCTCCTCGACCATTCCCAGCCTTGAACAAGCTTCAGCAAGATAGCCGTATGAAGTCGAATCCCGAGGTGCCAAACGAACGAGTTCCAAAGCAGCCTTACGATATTCGTGTTCACGGTTAGAATAACTTCTGTAAATGTCTGCAAGCCGTGCCCAGCCCGGCAAATAACCCGGACTTGATTCTGTTAATTCGATCAGTATGTCGAGCCCGCGACTTTGGTTCCCTCGCTGCATTTCAATGCCCGCTTCGACATAGCGGAGATTTTCAGGCCGATGTCCATCAGGCAGCTTTGTCTTAGTCACTTCGATAGCTTCTTCAAATCGCCGAGCATCAGCAAGCAAATTGGCTTGGGTCGCAAGGCCCGAAAGTGAATACGGCTCTAATTCGAGAACTTTATTAACTGCGTCCATCCGTTCCTGCGAATATGAACCAACATCCAGCATCTCGGCCAAGACCAGCCATGCTCGTGCATCTTTTGGTTTGCGGCCGGTAAGTTCACGCGCCATGTCGACCGGCAGTTGGTGATCTCCTGTTTGTTCGGCCCACCGCTTGATGGCGTTCCACGCCCACGAATATTCGGGATCAAGACTGATAGCCTTCCGCGCAGTTTTGATCGCCATTTCTTTATCGCCGAGATTCCAATGCACATCTGCGAGATAACCAAGCAGGAAATTATCAAAGGGCATTCGTGTCAGGGCACTCTCTAAAAGCTCCTTAGCCTCGTCGAGCCGGCCTGCTCGCTGCAGTGTGCCTGCCAACTGCTGTATGCCATCCGTCCACACCTGATCTATCGATACTGCTGTCTTCAACGATTCGATCTCTGAATCCGTATTGCCGGTCAATGCATGAACATTCGCGAGATCTGCCCAAACCTGATGCACTAGTGGGAACTGCTTTGTGTTCTCGCTGGCCAATTTCTCGGCCTCTTCGAATTGCCCCAGATCTATAAGTTGTTGAACTACGGCTGATGCTGAAAACCAAACCTTCGGATTCTCTTCTCGAAACTCCTTTAACTCAGAAAGGACTGTCATTCGGTTGACCACCAGATTAGCTTCCCTTCTGTACGCGAACAGGCCTTCTCCAAAGCCGGGCTGTTTCTTTAGTTCCGACCTGATGAGTTCGATAGAATAACGCTTTTCTTCGATCCTTCGCCGTACGCCAAGCAGACTCGAGATCGCATGGGAGTTATCGACATTCAATTCGATAGCTCGGACGAAATATTCCGCCGCCTCGCTATAACGTTTGAGAAGCTCAAGCGACTTTCCAACGAACAATTGGCTGAACGAATCATTCGGATCGATCTCAACTGCCGCCAAAGCGCTTTCGAATGACCGGTCGAATTTTCCTATCCGCGCGTACCAGGAGGAGAGTTCACGATGGCTCCACACATCGCTGCGGTCGGCACGTATCAAGTCACGGAGAATAGCGATCGCCTCAGATGTTTCATCTTCCAGATTTTGCAGCCTAAGGATCTGAAGCGGCCTATTTCCCGGGAACTTACGCGTAGCCTTTTTCAGATGATCTTTTGCAGCATCAGTTCCATAAAGACCCCGCTTTAGCAAAGCAAGATTCTCATGGGCCTGGAAAAAGATCGGATCGATCTCTGTAATTCGAGTCCAATATTTGATCGCAGTTTCGATATCACCTTTAAGATTCGCGATCACGGCGGCCGCCTTTAGCCATTTGATCTCTGACGAAAAAGGTTTCCCGGATGCCAAATGGGCCTCTGCCTCGGCAATGCGCCCGAATCTGGCCATCATTTCGGCAGCATACAATAGAAGTTCTCCGTCATTGGGCCTCAGTTTTATTGCTTCATGAAGTGCCTCAAAAGCAGTTTCGATCAAACCAAGTTCGCGAAGGGCTGTGAACAGGCTTTGCACGGGCTGGCTCGATCGGCTGCCAAACCTGTTGAATCGATCGCGAAGGACGGCGACCGCTTCATCTTGCCGGCGAAGGAAACGCATTGAAGAAAAATAGGAATACGCTAATTGTTCATCTGTGTCGTTAAGTGTGTATCCAAGCCTGTATAGCTCAGCTGCATCATCAAATTTACGCTGGGCCCAAAAGACGTCGGCCATAAAGCGATACGTGAGGCCGCTCGTCGGTATACTTCTTAACGTTCGATACAACCATTTCATCGAACGCTTATGCAGCTTTGCATCAAGGCTCAGTTCGTAAGCGAACATTTGCCAGATCAAGGGATCGGTCTTTTCGCTGCGAGCCCGAGATTCAAGAGTTTCCAGCCGTTCCGATCGTCCCTGAAAATCGTAAGAGATGGACAGCTCGGTCAAACGCAGATTCACATCGTCCGGATACATATCCAAGAGCGACGCCGCGGCAGATCTTACCGCGACACTGTTTCCGTCATAACGAGCGAGCGACCATCTGGCGACAATCGTAAGCCGATGGCCTGGAAACGATCGCTCAAGTTCTTTTAATGCAGCGAGAGCGGATTCACGATCATGAAGATCTAGCGCGGATTCGACGGAAAAAACGAGATCGTAGAGTTTAGATTCGAAGTATTCGTTCGTACCGTTTTGCAAAAGCTCGCTACTTGAAGCCGGTACAAGTGCCATTACACGAGGACCATTGACCTGCTGCTGCTCGATCATTTCATCGGCAAGAAACTCTCCGGTCGATCGGTAAAACGGGTCCCGAACAAGAAATGTCCTGCGAGCTTCGTCGTAACCGATTATCGCCTGCAAATGCCCGCCGCCGGGGTGCACTGTGGCAAGCGTGAACGGAACTCCTTTGTTTAGCAATGCTACACTTTCATCCCAATTCAAAGTGAACTCTCGCACCGCCCAGCCATTCCCTTCGGCCCAACCTCGCTCCTTATAGCTCGGAGTGCCGTCGTAACACATTTGCTCGACAAGTTCCAGATGGTCAGCGGTCTGATTCCAAAATCTTGCGACGTTTGAAAGAGTCGCCGGGGCACATGTTACGTGGTGCTGCCGAAGAAAGCCCACATCGAGTTGGACACGGCGTGAGCCACGGTCTTTTCTGAGTAGATTTTCCCTGACTTTTTTATAGAAGCCGTTATCAGCTTTTTCAGCGTATTCGCACGCCATTTCTAGATCGCCAAGCACATAGGCCGAATCAGAAAGGCTGCCATAAAGCCATTTACCAGTCGCTTCGTCACATAGCGGAAAATGTTCTAAACATTTCAATAAGGTCTCGTTCGCTTCCCTATGCATTCCAAGTTCGGTCTGCAGTTCGCCAAGCTGTTTCAGAAGCCAGCCATTTTCTACCTCTTTCACGGCCCGATCAAGCAGTTTTAATGCATCGTCATCTCTTTCAAGGAGCGTAAGATAATGGGCCACTGAAGCAATTGTGCCCCGTCGATGAGGTGCAAGCTCGAGCGCTTTTTCGGCATTTTCAAGAGCTTCGGAATAGAGATCTTGTTGCTCTAACGCAAAGGCACGAGAACCCCAAACCCAAGCCTCGTCAGGGCATTCCGCCTTAGCCTTTTGGTGCCAAGACTCGGCCGTTGCGAAGTCGCGAAGGATCGCATAACTTTGCCCATAAAGCGAATACCACCAGCTTTTGAGCTTCTGATCGCCGACAAAATCCGGAAACCTTCGCATGAAAAGAAGTGCGGGAAGTGAACCGCGTTTCTGCAGGAGTTCGGCCGCCCAATAAAAGATCGATTCAGGATCGGTCTTGTCCCGGTGCCATGCTCTTGAGGTCAGCCAGTATGCATCTTTCGTTGCGCCAAGAGCAAAAGATAAATGTGACGCAATTTGAATCGCTTTTGTATCCTCCCATTCGGAAAGTGGCCCAAACGGCTTTGCCTTTTCGTAAGCCTGAAGATTTAGATTTGAGTCATTAAGACGATCGATCTCGTTCAGACTGACCAGGGGAACGATCATGGTTTACCTCGAGTTTTATTGGAATGGGACGAATCTTGAGGTTAGCAATTCAATCGTTGAGGCGTCAACTTTTCGCGTCGATCTTACGGAACGACCACGACAATTGTTCCTGATTCTATCACAGTATAAAGTTCTTCGATATCCGAATTGTCGAGAGCGATGCATCCTTCGGTCCAGTCGGACGCCGTTCCGCCGCCGTGGATAAATATTTCGCCGCCAAGCGCGGTTTTCTGCGGAGGCATTTCGCCTTTTGCGATCGCTTGATCGATCAGTTCCTTTTCATTCTTGTCGATCGATCCGGCGGCAATGCCGCGCTGGGCGTCTTCATTGTTGGGATAGCTGAGCCCGAGACTTAAGTGGAACTTGCTCTCCGGGTTCTTGCCGAAAACGTAAAATTCGCCTTCTGGCGTTCTTCCGTCGCCTTCCCGTTCCTTGTCGCCGGTCGGCGAATTGCCGAGCACGATACGGTACGTCTTGATCAACTTTTCGCCGTCGTAAAGTTCAAGCTTCCGCTGGGATTTAACGACAACGATACGCGGCGAAACTATCTCCGGCAAGGGTTCTGCTTTGTTCATACTAAACAATTTATCCGCACCAAAAATGTAAGCCAGAGCGACGATAAACAAGATCAGTCCGAGAATTATTATCGGCCTTTTTGGAATGTTGGTGCTTTCTTTCATTTCACGCTTGCGACCGCGGCGGCCTTCTGCTCCATCGATTTTGCCTCATTAAGACGGCCGTTCTTTCGCCAGAATTTAGCCAGTTTTCGATACCTCGTCTCAGGTTCAAACTTCATCGCCCACGCCAGCTTTGCCATACACTCTGGACAATTATCGAGCGGCCGTCGATCCGTCTCAGCCAGGTGATTCGTCCCTGACATCAGGCATTCATATTTCGTGCAATGCTTCATCGAAAACATATGCCCGGTCTCGTGCATCGCTATTTTTAGTGTTCGGTCGAGCAGAAGTTTGGGTTCATATTTCCCTGTTCGCGGATCCGCAAATTGATAAAGCGACCAGACCCCCACACGTTTGTCGAGCGACGCCTGTCCGAAAACAAATGCCCAGGTCGGTTCCGGAAACAGATCGTAATTTGTAAATGCGATCAACGCCGCGGCGTCACTGGGCAGCATTTTCGGTAAAAGGTCGTCAATAAAATAACTGGTTCGAATCTGCAGATTATTCCGATACTGCTTTAGTCTCTTCTGTTCAAACGGAACGTTACCGATCGGTTTTGTCGGGTTCAACTTTACCGGCAGCGAATAGAACGCCCGCATATATTCCGCAGCCTTTTCTATCGTCTCACTTTGCAGCTTGTTGAATTTTCCGATGGGCTGGATGTAGATCGTCCGACGTTCGTCGGTCGGCAGGGTCGGATCTGAGACGATATATTGTTCGAACGTTTCACCGATTTCCCTTTGGGTGTCGAGCCAATCGCCTTCGTTGATCTTCATCGGCTCGAAAAATCTGACGAGCGCGTCCCGCTGATTCTCGAGCTTTTCTACCTTTATCGACGCATCGTTTTCTGAGACGGAATTCTTCGGAGCTTCTATCGAGGCACAGCCCGACAGAATGATCCCCAAAAGAATTGTTGCAGTTTTTAGCATTATCACCTTCCGTCTATCGTGATCGTTCGAGGGTCTTCGCCTTCTCCGTCGATCGAGATATTCAACACCCGGCCCGGAAATTTGAAATTGCCGAGCCGCTCGGCCCACTCGATGATCACCACCGCCCTCTCACTTTCGACGATCTCATCAAGCCCGACGCCAAACGCCGCGTCGCTGCGTTCGTCGATCCGCCAAAGATCGATGTGATATACATCGAACTGATCCGTCGGATAAATGTTCACAAGCGTAAAGCTCGGGCTTGTCACCTCATCCACATCAAACCCGAGAGCGTCAAGGATTCCCTTCGTCAGCAAAGTCTTGCCCGCACCAAGCCCGCCGCGAAGAAGAACCGCGTCCGTCGAATGCAGCCCGGAACCGATCCGCTTTCCAAGTTCGTAGGTCTCGTCCGGTGTTTCGCAGATGGTCGTCTCAGTCATTGTCCTTCAAACCGATCTGCGAAAACCAAGTTTCCTTGTCCCAATAGCCGCGTTGATAAATTATCTTGCCGTCGCGAAACTGAAAAAAGCCGCAGCCGCGGATCTCAAAGCTATTTCCTGTCGGCTGCTGTCCCATAAATTCGCCGGTCCATGTGCCGCCGCCGCCCCATTCCCACGCAGCCCAGTCGCCGTCGCCGATAAGATTTTCGACACGCGACCAGGCATCGGGAAACGCCGCGAAAAATGCATCGTTGCCGGCACGGATCGCCTCGATCCCAACATCGGGCTTGCCCGTCATCACCTGAAAATTCACCGCGTCTTCGGCATAACACGCCGCGACCGCCTCGCCGTCCCAACGCTGAAAAGCGTCGATCCAATTTTGTAAAAGTTCCTTTGAGTTCATTTCTTTTTCGAACAGCTGTGAGCTATCAGCTATCAGCTTTCAGCTGGACGGAAAGTTAGTTTGGACCTTCGTCTCAAATTCTGCAAAGGCATCGGTCAGGCATTCGCGGACGTCCGACGCGGTCATCACGCGTTTGCCGAATTTCTTTTCGGCGATGTCGCCCGCCATTCCCGCGACGTAAACCGCCGCGACCACCGTCTCAAAAATGTCGATGTTCATCGCCGCCGCCTGCGCGACAAAGCCCGCGAGAATTCCCGCAAGCGTGTCGCCATTTCCTGCCTTGCCCAAACCGGAGTTTCCGGTCGGGTTTACGACGACCTTTCCACCCGGTTCGCCGATCAAAACGCGTTCGCCCTTGAGGACAAGGATCACGTTGTGTTTTTGTGCAAATTCACGAACGGCTGAGACGCGGTCTTTGATCGCAGCCTTGTCATCCGTCCCAAGCAACCGCATGAACTCGCCCTCGTGCGGTGTGAGGATCAGGTTTGGAGTTCCGCCTTTGGGCGGCTCTTGCATCGGAGCGGTCAAATTCAACGCATCTGCATCCAGAATAGTTGGGACGGTTCGGTTCGCGACAAAATACCTGACGAACTCTCTCGTCTCACTTTCCGCCGAACCGAGCCCGCAGCCGATAGCAACCGCGTCAGCCTTCGAGAGCAATTCTTCGACCTCGCCGATCGCGGAATCTGAGACGGCACCGCCCGGCGTCTCACTTAAGCCTCGAACCATCACCTCCGGCAAAACACGCGAAGCGACCGAGTTTTTGCTCGAACGCGGCGTCCCAACCGTCACCAGACCGACGCCCGACCTCGCAGCCGCATTCGCCGCCAAAACCGCCGCACCCGAATACGTCTCACTCCCGGCGATCAACAAGGCATGTCCGCGTTTGCTTTTGTAGGAATCACTTGAGAATTGAGACGCCCTAAGCCATTCAGCCGCATCTTCCCGCTCAGCCAAAAACAATTGAGACGGCTGTTCCTCGATCAATTCTCGCGGTGACCCAATGTCCGCAACGATGAGCTCGCCGTTGAAATCGTGCACCGGCGGCAAAATATTCGAAAGTTTCGGTGCTGTGAATGTGACCGTCCAGTTCGCCCGAATTGATTGGCCCGTCCATTCAGCGCGATCCGCGTCCAATCCAGATGGAATATCAACTGAGACGACTACACTATCTTGCTCGACTCCGTCGACATTATGCCCGCGAACCCAACTGGCAACTTTCTCGAAATGACCTGATAATGGCTTCGTCAAACCCGTACCAAACATCGCATCAACTATCAGTTCAGGACCTTCATAGTCAAAATGATCTTTGATGAAGGCATCCCAATCGCCGCATGACATGATCTCACTAAAAAAGACCTCCGCATCGCAGATCTCAATTTCAATTTCGGAGAGCCGCTTAACCACATCGAAATTCTGCCGAGCATCAGTTGAAGACTCATATAGTTTGCCCAAGAGGCAAACATAAACGTCAGCCCCAGCTTGCCAAAGTATCCGACCCAAAGCCGCGCCGTCGCCGCCGTTGTTGCCTTTGCCGCAGAGTATGAGAATGCTTTTGCCTTTGACCGAGCCGCCAAATTTCTCGGTTATGACGCGTGCGACGGCATGGGCGGCGTTTTCCATCAAAATGATCGATGGAATGCCGTAGCGTTCGGTCGTCAACCTATCGACCTCTCGCATTTCCTCCGCTGTCAGCACTTTTCGCATACGACACTAAGTTGCCATATTTATAACGTGCGGCAAAGGGCAATTGTTGAAGTTGGAATGATTTATAGCACTTGGCGCAGTTTATAGTAGATGGAAAGGTGAAAAACGCCCGCTTTTAGCCAAAAACAAAGGCCGCATCCGGTCCAAGATGCGGCTTTTGCCAAACTAAGGAGAAATAAACAGAATTATGGCGTGCAAATGGCTTATTTTGTCTGCCACTGTGCTTGATTACTTTTAATTTCCGTTCTGTTTATACAAAGGCTTATTTAACTAAGGTTTCCAAAAATAAATGGTGATCCCGGGTGGTCGTTTCACGACCGATCAGAAAATTAATGCGTTTGACGCTTATCGGAATGCTTCCAGGTTCGAGTTTTGCGTGCGGAGCAAATTTTATCAACACGTTACGGGCGCCGATGTGGTGCCCGTATTGCATTTTTCCTCTAGTTTTTCCTCTAACCCACCTAGTTCCGAATTAGGCAAGGGAGCCCAATATGAGATCGAGGCAGCGTCTCAATAAAATCTGGTGTAAGAACTTCAAGGACTGAGATAACAATTGGAAGCATCGGGTCTCAGCATTAGGAACTCAACAATTATGCAGGTAAAAGTCTGCATCAAGCTCCGCGATGACTTTACCGTTCTTTATTTTGATCAGGCGACCACGAAGATCGGCAGGATATTCGCACGACTCGCAAGTTACCGCTTCCGATGACCGCGGAAATTGACCGACGAATTTATAACTGATCCCATTGACGGTCTCGGTCTCAAATGCGATCTCGCGCTCGCCAACCGCGATCTTAGTAAACCTGATCTCTTTCGTCGTATGAATCGAGCCGTTTGGAATGACAGGAGTGTTGGTAAATTTACCATTCTCGGATCGATATTCCCGTGTTGTGATATCAATGAATTGGATGTCTGCAAAAGCATTTGGTACCTTTTCGTTGTCCATTGAATAAATACCCGTAGGATCGAATTCATTGACGTACTCCTTTTCCTTGCTTAATTCAAATTCCTCGAACCGCCTTGTTGGCGGCGGCCCTGATAGTGGAGCCTGCTCTTTCGTTACCACCGACGGTTTCGTAACTGCGGCGGAAACTGTCGAAAGAATTGATCTCGTTCCAGCGACTGTTGTTATACCTATGAGTAAGGCACAAGCAAAGACGAATGCACCACCAGCGATCTGATATATCTTCATCATCTATCCTCCAGAAATTCTAAAGATGATTAGACTCTCTTCTTTGATCGCTACCAAGAGTTTGGCCACGGTCTTTACGATGTGGATATCCACATTGCCCGGGTGAAGTATGATCCCTTCTAATTCAAATCAGAAGATCCTACAATCTCGTTGATGGAAAACCCTGTTATAATCCCGGCGGGTACCTTGCTCAAGGAACGCAACATACGTATTCAGGGAAATTGGGAATAATCCGTGTCAATTCTGATCGCCGAAGACAATGAGGCTCAACGCAAATATCTCTCGAATTTACTCGCGGGGAACTTTGCTTCGCACCTTCCGCTGATAGAGGCCGTAGATGGCGAGTCTGCGGTAGCTCTCGCTATCGAGAACCGGCCAAGCCTTGCGATATTCGATATCCAAATGCCAAAGCTTTCCGGCGTTAAGGCTGCTCGTGCAATTTGGCGTGAGATCCCCAATGCAAGGATCATTTTTTGGACACAGTTTCCTGACGAGATCTATATAAACGAGATCCGTAAAATAGTCCGTAGCACGGACCCTCAGCCTACATACGGATTTATCCATAAGAACAACCCCGAAGAACGGTTGCTGAGGTTCATCTTCGCCGTCCTTGAAGATGGTGCGGATATGATCGATCCGGCGTTTAAGGATTCGTTCCAGCGGCCGCTTCTTACCGAGTTCGAAACAGAAGCACTGCGATTTCTCGCTCTCGGCCTTTCGAATTGGGCGATCTCGCGGAAATGCAGTCTCAGCCTTCGCGGCGTGGAAAGCCGTCTGGCAACTCTTTACGAAAAACTTTTTCCGGCCGATTCCGCAGGTACTGACTCCGAGGAATACGACAGACTCGTATTCAACCCGCGGACCCGCGCCTTTTTTGAAGCGATCCGACGCGGTTTGATCAACAGCGATGAACTCGAAAAATCAGAATCCGAATTAGCTGAGTGGCTTGATCGTGACCGAAAACGGTTTCGTGATTCGCCCTGAACGACCCGAATGTACGCTTGGTTATCAAAAAATAATACCCTGTCGTTTCTTTACGTTTTGGTGGTATTAACTGTTTTCGTCTTGTCCGCAGTTTTTGCTCAGGACCCGCAGCCTTCACCGACTCCGGAATCTTCGCCGACTCCTACGCCGACAAGTTCGCCCCGACCTTCACCATCACCAACTCCTCTACCCGGCGCTCAAAATTTTCATCAATGGGGCTCGGTGTCGGTCTTCAATGGACTCCCATCGGACAGCGTTCGCGCAGTATCTCAGACTTCGGACGGTGTGATGTGGTTCGGAACCGATAACGGATTGGCCCGATTCGACGGCCGCCGGATACAAAACTATTCGCCCGGCGGCCCCGGGACGGATCGTATCTTGAGTTTGCAGATTCATGAGTCAGGTCGCCTATGGATCGGAACGCGGTCGGGAGCCTTTGTCTATTCTGATAACCATTTTCACCTGGTCACTGGTACAAAGGACATTGGAATAACGTCGATCCTGATCGGATCCGAAGTATATCTTGGGACCGACACAGGAATGATCTTCCGCGTAGACGGCGACACGATCGCAAACTATTCTGCCGTGAGCATTACAGGAACCCCCATAAGCTCGGTCGACGGGAGTTCGGTCGTTGTGACCAATTTGATCGAGAACGACAGAACTGTCTTTGCCGCAACGTCAGGGGCGGGTATTTTCAGCATCGTAGCCGGCCGTACCATCGAGCGAGCGGGAAATCGAACGCCCCTATTCGTCAATGCTCTTGCCGGAAATGAAAAAGGACGGCTCTGGATGGGCACCGACGCTACCTCAGGTCGGAGCGGTTTGTACGAAGAACGCAGATCCGGCTTTGCGCGAATTGCAGTTCCTACTTCAAGGGTTTTGGCACTGCAAAACAATAGTAGCGGCCTTTGGGTTGGGACCGAGAGATCTGGATTGTTCCATTTAACCGATTCAAAGGTAGAAAATGCATACACCTTCGAAAATACATCTGGGGGCCTTCGTTCGAATACAATTTATACCCTTTTCACCGACCGGGAAGGAGTTCTTTGGATCGGGACGAATCGAGGTGTCAGCCGTTTCGACCGACTTGGAGCCACACAGGAAACTATCTCAGGCAACGCGAACAGCAATTTCATCCGAAGCTTATATAGGGCATCAGATGGCAGTCTTTACGCGGGTTCCAATCGCGGCCTGTTTAAGCAGATCGGCGATAAGTGGTCGGCCGACACATCTAAAGGGAACAAACCGATATTTGCGATTAGTGAGGATCGCTTGCGAAAAGTTATCGTCGGATCGACTGAGAACTCCGCAGCCGATAAAGCCGCGTCGAAAGAGAGCGGCACCTGGTCCTTTGCAGATTTTAAGGGCGAAAAATACGCCGCAGTCAACGGCCTCGGGCTTGTTAGGCTTACCTCGACAGGAAATTCCGTCAGATATAAGGAACCTGCAATCAGCTGTTTGCGAGCAGCAGGCGAAAAGCTGTACATCGGAACGACAGAGAAAGGGCTTTTTAGTTTCGATGGTCAGTCGGTTAAGAACGAGATCGGATCGGATGTACTTAACATCGGAACTATCTGGAGCCTGTTTAGTACGACAAATGACGAATTGTGGATCGCCGGCGAGCACGGACTTTTTCGGGCCCGCAACGGACAAGTCGAGAGGATCATAGACGTTGAGGATGTTCGCGATGTGTTCGTCGGAGATGGCCACATATGGGCCGCGACAACGACACGCGGAATAATGCAGGCCCGTCACGATGATCGATTCGGATGGCTTGTCTCGACCGTCGGCTTCGAACAAGGACTTCCTTCGGAAAAAGCCTTCGCAATTCTTCCTGATAAGGACGGGATCTTGGTGGCGACAAATCGAGGTGTTGTGACATATCGGCGAAGTCCGATTGCGCCTAAGCTAATTCTGATCCGTCTGTTGAGCCAGCGTGTGCATGATCTCGGTGAGGCACGATCCACGATCGCACTTGAATATCCACAGAATTCATTGCTCATTGAAGTTGCCGGACAAAGTAGTCGCACATTTCCTGAGGAGTTCAAGTACGCCTTTGTGTTGAAGAATGCAAAAGGTAAGGAACTCGAACGCCGCATATCGAATGATCCGCAATACACTCCATCGGAACTTTCTCCTGGTGAATATTTGGTCGAAGCAAAAGCTCTAAACAGGGATCTAGTTGCATCAGATGCTTTGGAGATCCGTTTTGCTGTCTCAAATGCACCATTTCCATGGACCGCGACCGCTCTTGGGGTTTTACTTGTGATCGCTCTGTTTGGACTGGCATGGGCTTTCGTCGCGAATCGACGAGTATCTATACGCAATCGCGAACTCGCCGCGGCAAAGCTCGATCTTGCGAACGAGGCCGAAGCAGAACGCCGACGTATTGCACGGGACCTTCATGATCAAACGCTCGCTGATCTGCGAAACCTGATTCTATTGAGCGATACGTCAGCCCATAAGATCGTCGGCTTCCGGGACGAAATAGAGGCGATCTCTGGTGAGGTCAGAAGAATATGCGAAGACCTAAGTCCGTCGGTTCTTGAGAATGTCGGTCTAGTTGCGTCCTTGGAGTTTTTGCTAGATCGGACGATCGAGAAACATAAGTTTACGGCGGCCGAAGACCTCGACGAAAAGATCTTATTCCCAATGAGCATTCAGCTACAGATATATCGGATCGCTCAGGAGGTGTTGACGAATATCAGGACCCATTCGGATGCCGACACTGTTGAGATGTCTCTGCACTATTCTGACTCGGCTTTCGACCTTGTTATTAGTGACAACGGAACACTTTTCAAGCCCGAAGAGGCTACGAGTATCGGCCGAGGGATTGCGAATATCCGGGCACGGGCCTCAATGATCGGCTCCACGATCGGCTGGAGACAAAGCGGTCAAGGCGGCAATCAATTTTCACTACGAATACCGAAATGAAATAAACTCCTCTTTGGTTCGAAAATTTGCTCTGTATCGCCTTACAAACCAGTTGATAACGGCGAGTGGGAGAATGAGAATCGCGGGTGTGATCAGGACGAAGAGTGAATGTTCCCAGAAACTGTTTCCGTTCCTGTAAGCTCCGGTGATGATCGGTATTCCGAGTGTGATAAGCCAGTAGATCGAAAGCGGTAGCAACGAACGTTGCAGCAAATTGCGTGTTCTGAGGTTCCTTCTCGAAGCAAGATCGTCAACAGTTTCTGCCAGCATGTAGAGAAGCACCAGAAAGCCAAAATAAACAAAGATGCCTTCTAGACGATGAAGCTGTTCCGGATTTATCCAGACCATTTCGCGAGACATCCCGTGCAATCGCATTGCTATCGTTATCCGGACCGTATTTGCGACGATGGTTGAGAAATAGGCCGCTGCGACTGCCGCTGGGATAAACAACCACGACACATTCCTGCTCAAACCTTGTTGAAGCTTCATCAAACTCAGCATCAAGAAGGCCATGATCAGAAAGTTGACTCCCGAACACGAATCCGCGATCAGAAACGACCGTTCGTCGTTCATATATCCGGCGTAGGACTCGAACCAGAACGTCTCACCCGTTGCGAATTCAACGAACAAAGTAGTGGGGGCGAGTATCCAACGCAGATCATTCACCCCTGACATGGAGTAGAACAGCTTCAAGGCAAAAGCGATCGCAAACACAACGCAGGCTTGGGCTATGAGGCGAGGTTTCAGTTGTCGATGCGTCCATCTCCTCATTGTGCAGTTGTGTTTAGAACGGAGTTCATCGTGAACCGTCGACGTACAATTACTACGACCGCAAATATAGCCGCTAGCAGAAGCATCAGGATTAGTTCCGGCTCGCTACCGATCTCCATGTCGGTTACGCCGAGCGGCAAAGGAACCGTCTGATTCACGCCCGCAGCATCTCCGTTCGGATTAACGATCCTTTCGCGAACAGCGATAAAAGAGGTGTAACGGGTGAGCAGGTTGTACTTCAGCCCGATGGACGTTATTTCCTTTACGCGCTCCTCATCGATGTTGCTTGAACCGTAATCTGAGAGCTCGGAAATTCGGGAACGAGCCCACAGGTATCGTATGGCTCGATTTCCTTCGTCCGGCTGAACGCTCTGAACCTCCAGCGTGCTGGAATAAGCGCCGCCGCCAGTTGTTCCGGACAGTTCAAAAGTTCCGGTCAACGGGCCACGCCATTTTCCAAATACGATTATCGGCCGTCGGCCAAACAGATCCGGCAAAACGCGAGGCTGAACATCGTAGATATCGAATCCATTTGCCTGAACCTGTACGTTCGTCAGCAACGGATTCTGAATATAATCTCGGAATTTAGCTGCGGTCGCCGCTGCTTCATTTTCGTTCGTGATGACGAACGGTTCGCCCATTCCAGCTTTGGCGATGCCCTCGATAAGATATCGGTTCACTGACGACCCAATGCCGAACGAGAAAATGTTCGCTTGGCCGAGATTGTCGCGAATGTAATCAAATGCTTCTCTTTCGGCTGAAATGTATCCATCCGTCACCACAACAAGGCTCCGCGAAACGCCAGTTGCATGTGGCAGACCCATTGCTCGTTTCATTGCCTCTAGCAATTCGGTTCCGCCGCTACCGCGTTGCTGATCGATGATATCCATAGCATTAACGGTATTCTCCAGATTCGCCGCGAGTGGAGTTTCGGAAAGGACCGTTGAGTCGCCCGAGAAGAGCACAACATTGAAATAATCATTTGGCCGCAAGTTTCCGATCAGTTCTTCAAGCAACCGCTTTGTTGTATCAAGTGGAAAACCTGACATTGATCCCGAAACGTCTACCACGAAAATGTACTCGCGAGGCGGAATGTCCTCAGTCCTGATCTGTTGCGGCGGCTGAGCCATATAAAGGAAGAAGTTCTCGTCCTGGCCTTCAAACAGCAAAAGTCCCGAATTGATCTGAGCGCCGGAGAGTCGGTAGTTCAGAATGAAATCACGATTACCCTGGAAGGCATCTGGCTCGTTGAGCGAAAGCAGTACGACCCCTGGACTTTTCCAATCCGGAGCGATCTGATGCGAGGTGCAGCTAATTTCCTGAATGGGTAATCCGGCCGAAACGCGGGCCGAAATGTGGAGCGTGCTTACCTGGTTTTCCCCTTTGCGAAACTGCGTTGTCGAAACACTCGCGCCGTCTTTGTTTTCTGAAGATCCATACCTCGGCCCGACCACCGTCGGGTAGACGAACTCATAGACGCCGTCTGTCGGGATCAATAATTCGGTATAGCGAAGCTCGATCACGATCTCGTCTTGCGGCATTATATTGGCAAGATTCATCGTGAAGACATTTGGCCTCGCTTGTTCAAGCAACGATGCGCTCTTGCCTTCCTTCTTGGCCGTCTCAAACTCTTCTTTCGCTTTTTCTCGTTCTTTGATCTTCGCCGTTATGATCTCGTCCCGAAATCGCATTTGCATTCCATAGACGGCCGCTCGGGTAGACGCCGGAAAAACATAGGTGGCGTTTATGGCCCTAGATCCTTCATTGCGGTATGTCTGCCGCACCCTAACGTCTGCGATCACCCCGGAGATGGCCACATCCACCTGGGTGTCTTTAAGCGGCAAACTGTCTAGCGTGGGGTCTCCGTAAACATGGAAATACGGTGAAAGTGTCTTGTCTGGATCAGTTTGGGCAATAGCTGAGATCGACCCATATCCTGAAACGATGACGAGCAAAATAACTGCTATAAAATATTTCTTGAGGATCATAGAAGGCTCCTATATTAACGAATACCGACTCGTTGTATCTGAGCAATCCTATATCCTTGTTCAATTCCAAGAAACGCATAATGCCACAGAGACCGACCGTGATATCCACAGTAGACAGCTGTTGGTAAAGGTCTGGCTAGGCTTCACATTTCTTTTAACGCAAAGCCTTTTTCTTGACAGGACAACAAAGCGGGTTAATTTTTTTGCTTCGTAATAAATATCCCGCAATTACAGGGCGTTAAATATGCCGAGTTTATGCTTCTTGACTGCAAGTGGTTTATTAAGAAGCCCTAATTCGTGGGAATTTAGGTGGAATAAACAAAAATAGCAAGCACTTCACTTGCTATCAATGACCCTAACTAGTTGTAATTAGGAGACTTATTTTGGTGATCCCGGGTGGATTCGAACCACCGGCCTTTCACTTAGGAGGCGAACGCTCTATCCAGCTGAGCTACGGGACCATATCGATTTAGGATCTGGGATTTTGGATTTGTTCAAAAGGACAAAAACGCGTTCGAATCAAAACCCAGAACCCCAGATCCGGAATACCTTTACTGACTATCCACAATTTCAGATCTGAGATCTCATATCGAAGATTACGAATCTCTGAACTGAACCTACTTATCGTAGTTTATCAGAGACCTGACGTTATGACCGCTCAATTTTTGGCGGCCGCCGAGGAAATCAAGTTCAACAGCAAAAAGCAGGCCGGCGACCTTTCCGCCGACGCCTTCGACCAGATCGACAACGGCTTTTGCCGTGCCGCCGGTCGCCAGCAGGTCGTCAACGATCAGAACGTTGTGGCCCTCGCCAACGGCATCCTTGTGCATTTCCAAAGTGTCCTGGCCGTATTCCAGGTCGTAGGAAACCGCGACCTTTTCTGAAGGCAGCTTGTTCGGTTTACGGACCGGGATGAATCCGACGCCAAGCTGATATGCCAACGGGGTTCCGAAGATGAACCCGCGTGATTCGATGCCGATCACGGTATCGATGTCCATTCCGCGGCATGCTTCGGTCATTGCGTCAATGGTCTCTTCGAGTCCGTTCGCATCTTTCAGCAGGGTGGTTATGTCGTAAAAATTAATTCCCGGTTTCGGAAAATCGGGGACTTCGCGAATCAGTTTCTTTAGATTATCCATTTATCAAGGTGTAAGTGCTTTGTTATTATCTTTCGATCCTAAACGTTGAAAATTCTTTTGTCGGTTCTGCGACAAGTTCTTCGATACTATCGACGCGGCCATATCGAGGCCCGGTCGCCAGATCGTCGCGCATTGCCGTGACCTTTCGTTCTGTTCCCTGCACGAATGCTTCGACGCGTCCGTCTTCCAGGTTCTTAACGTAACCGGTAACCTGGTGCCTTGAGGCCGCCCGCTGCGCAAAATAGCGAAACCCGACGCCCTGAACTAGCCCTTCAATGAACAGAATTCGTGCTATCACAACGGCAGATCCCTGCTCACCCTAGAGCTTCTAAACATTCCATCAAACTTCGCTTGCGGCACGTGTATATCGGCAAACCGCGAAGCGTAAATTTACTGGCCGGCGTCTGCCTCAATTCCTCTGCCATCGCAAGAAAATCGTTCGGTTCGTCGGTTTCGAACGAGATCAGATATTCCTGATCGCTGAACCCAAATGCGTGAGTCAGGTGGATTCGAATGTTCGGAAACCGCTTTCCGACCATAAAATTTTCTTCGACCAGCGCATCGCGTTCTTCGGCTGGCTTCTCGTACCAATCCTTGTGTTTAGCACATGGATATAAGAAATGGTAGTCATGCTTCCCGGCCGAGACGTGATAACGGTCTTCGTCGCCTTCGGAGATGAACATCATCTTTCGCGTAACAGCCATATAACTGTCAGCCGTTTCAAGATAGCTGCCTAATCGCGTCCGATATAGCTTTGCGGTCATCTCCTGTATCTTGTCCATTGAGCGGCCGATCCGCCAGATCATAAGGTCAGCCTTGGAATCAAAACCGACCAGCGAATAACTGAACAGCACGAAATCCTCGCGAAATTGTTCATAAACATCCTGAAACTCATCTCTAAACGCTGACTTTGCATCAGGATCCAGGCGCCGCCACTCAGGATCGACCCGAAAGAACATAAAGTTGACGTATTGCTTTTCGATCGACGGAAATTCCCTAAGTTCCGCCGCATTTCCGACAAGCCGCAGACCGCCTACCTCGCTCGGTTCTTTCAGAATTTCTGAGTCATTCATTGTGTGGGTATGCGTTGAACGTCCAAAATATATTATTTTGGGCCGTGAACTCACTATTCTCTAAAACTATTGTTACAGGAATCACTTTTCTTGTCCAAATCGCCTATCGCTTCACGCATTGCTATTGGAAATTTCTATTGACTTCAATCCTTTACAGGAATACTATCTGTTTGCTATTCGCAAATATAGTTTGCACGACTGAGCCCCTAAGCTCAACGATCTCCGTTACTTTGGAGAGATCGCGGGCATGTCCTGCATTTTTAGCACCGATTTCCTGCGTGTCGAACGCAGCTGCTTACATTTTTCTTTCAGGTGGAGGTTACATCTTATGAGATCGCAATTCCAAAGTCATCTTTTTTCGGTGCTCATCATCGTTTTCGTCGCTACGGCCATTAACGCACAGACGTATACGGCAAATCTTAGTTCCGCGCAAGAAGTACCCGCTAACGCTTCGACCGCGACCGGTTACGCCCGCATCTTTCTGGATGAAACGGCGGGAACCATCACGTTCACGGTCGTTTTCAATGGATTGACGAGCGCTCAGACCGCTTCTCATATTCATGACGGCGCACGGGGCGTAAATGGCCCCATCGCGATCAATCTCGGTGCTGTCGGCGGCACATCGGGAACGATATCCGGTTCGGGCGCGATTACTCCGACGCAGATCAATCAACTTCGCTCGGGTCTGACGTACGTAAATGTTCATTCGACCGATCTCCCGGGCGGAGAGATCCGCGGCCAGATAGGTCTGAAACGCGTACTCGATTACGACGGTGACGGCAAAACAGATTACAGCGTTCTGCGTTTCCCAAATGTCGCTCCGCCGGGGGTCTCGCAAATTACTTACTGGAATAGAAACAGTTCCGGATTCGCGGCAAATCAAACGATAGCTTGGGGAAATGCGAATACCGATTTTCCGGCACCGGGCGATTACGACGGCGACGGTGAGGACGATCTTGCAGTCTATCGGGCCGGAGCGGCCGCCGGACAGCAGAGCTTTTTCCTTATATTGAGAAGTTCTGATGGTACCGCTCAATTCGTTCCTTGGGGCATTAACGGCGATCAGGCCATCGCACGTGACTACGACGGCGATGGCATTACCGACGTTGCAGTCTTTCGTCGGGGTGCATCTGCTGCCACACAAACTCGGTGGTTTATATTGCGGAGCAGTGATAGCGGAGTAACTAATGTACCTTTTGGCCTTACAGGTAACGGGACTACTATTTTCGACTCGGCGATCCCCGGCGACTATGACGGCGACGGGAAGTTCGATATTGCGGTGTATAGATTTGGCCAGGCGCCTGCGAATACGGCGATCATCCAGCAGAGTTCGAACGGGGCGGTTGTCTTCAATCAGTGGGGTAATTTCCAGACTGACTGGATCGTGCCAGGTGATTTCGATGGTGATGGAAAATACGAGATCGCAGCCGCTCGAACCGGAGCAACGGCGGGGGCTCCAATGGTTTGGTGGCTACGTCAAAGCTCAAATAATCAAGTACGAGTTCAGCAGTTTGGGATCAGTTCCGATTTCCCGACCCAAGGCGATTACGACGGTGACGGCATAACTGACATTTCTGTCTGGAGGGCAAACGCGGATGGAGCGGGTAACAGCGCCTTTTACACATTTGGCAGCTTCAATGGGTTCTTCGCAAATAACTGGGGAATCAACGGTGACTTCGTAGTCAATAGATTTGACGCCCGTTAGATCTGTTTCCATAAAAGGAAGGTGCCGGACGCATATTTCGGCACCTTCCTATTTTTATTTGGCTATCTGAAAAGGATGTGCAAGAATCGTTGTGATGTTGAGAATATTCGCTTTGATCGCCGTCTTCCTGCTTACCGTCACGGCAAATTTGGCTCAACAGCGGCCGCTGATAACAGATGATATAGACATCACGCCGCAGGGGGCGATAGAGATCGGCGTTGGTGTCGATTTCATTCAAAACGCAAAGTTTCCACTTTCGGGACTCAAAGGTGATCTGACACGGGTTGGCGATATACGCATTCGCCAAGGTTTCGCATCAAACGTCGAACTCCAGATCGAGGGCTCGATCCAGAACTTCCTTGCTATCAATTCGCAGGGCGTTTCACCCATCCCGCTGAACATTACCGGAAATTCGACAAACGATTTTGATGATTTTATAGTCTCGACGAAAGTAAAATTATTCAGCGAAACCAGGAACCTGCCGGCGATCGGAATGAAGTTCGGTTACCAGATGCCCAACACAGATCAGGCGAGAGGCATCGGAACCAACCAGATCAATATCTTCACCAAGATAATCGCACAGAAAAAATTTGGGAAATCGCCGGGCCGGGCACCGCGAGCTAATATCTTCGGCAATCTGGGCCTCGGAATAATGACCGCCCCCATCGAACGATTCGCACAGAACGACCTTCTTCTGTATGGACTAGCGGGTATTTTTCGGGTCAATGATCGAATAAATGTCGCCACTGAGGTAAATGGACGTGTGAACACTCGCTCCGGAGACGCTCCGCTAGGAACCGAAAGCGTTGGGCAATTCAGGATCGGGAGCCAGATCCGTGCATCGGGGCTTCGATTTGATACTGCTGCAATTTTTGGACTTACCCGATACAGCCCAAGGACCGGAATCACCTTTGGCGTTACATACGAATCGCCAAGCATCCTTCCTATAGCAAAATAGGCTGCACATTTATCGGGGAATGCCCTTTTCCAAGCATCGGGGCCGTCTTAATGGCTTGATGCACGAAGTCTTTTGCGATCTTCACTGACTCTAACAGGTCTTTTCCTAATGCAAGATTTGCCGCGATCGCCGCGGCCAGCGTGCAGCCCGTGCCGTGTGTTGCGGTCGTCTCAATATACGGGGCTTCGATCCTGTGGTGTTCGCCGCCAATAAAGAGATGATCGGTCGCCATTCTTGCTTCATTTGATCGGCCGGCATTAGCGGCTTCTTTTTCCGATCCGAAATGTCCGCCCTTGATCAGGATGTTGCGAGCCCCCATATCTCTCATTAACAGCGCCGCATTTACAATATCGTCTTCCGATTCGATCGCGATCCCGGTGATTCGCTCGGCCTCGGGAATATTTGGCGTAATGATGTCGGCAAGCGGAAAAAGCTGTTCAATCATCGCCCGAAGGGCGGCATTGTCGATAAGATCGTAGCCGGATGTGGATCGCACGACCGGATCGACGACAATATTCTTCATCGTGTATTCGGTTATCAGCTTTGCTGTCTCTACAATGATCTCGCGGGTCGACAGCATTCCTGTTTTTAATGCATCAACACCGAGATCATTTATGACCGGTTCGGCCTGTGCGCGGATCGAACCAGCGGTCTGATCCTCAGAACCAAAAACGGCGGTAGTATTTTGAAAAGTGATCGAGGCGATAACCGCTGTTGGAAAACATCCGAACGCAAAGAACGTCTTTACATCGGCGATGACACCGGCACCACCCGATGGATCAACTCCCGCGATCGTCATACATACAGGTTGCGATCTTGATTGACTCATTGTTTGATTTTATAACGCGCCGTTGTTGCTTTGATCTTCTCAAGCTGTCCATGGTCTTCGAGCGACCGAATCGCCGCGAAACCTGCAGCCCCTGCTTTAAGTAAATCAGCTAAGTGCTCCATGCCGACACCGCCAAGTGCCAGGACGGGAAGATCCTCGACGGCGGAACATGCCGTACAAAGGCCTTCGAGCCCGACCTGCTCTGCCTTTCCGGGCGTTTCGAACACAGGCCCAAACACTGCCAGGTCAGCACCGGCGGAAGCCGCTCCTTCCAATTCTGGAATGCTGTGCGTCGAAACTGCAACAATAAAACTTTTCGGAACTACACCGCGAACGGCCTTGATAGGCAAGCCATCCGAGGGCAAATGGACTCCGTCGGCGTTCGCCGCAAGGGCAATATCGAACCTGTCATTTACAAGGACGTGTGTCGGAAGGTCCGCGATTGCCTCCAAAATTCGCCGGGTCAGGTCCAAAAGGTTCTTCGCTGAAATAGCCTTTTCGCGGACCTGGATCATAGAAACGCCGGCAGCGGCCGCGGTTCTGCATTTTGATACTGTGGACTCCGAAAGTTGAAGAAAATTCTGATCGGTGAGCGAGCCGTCTGTTATCTTGCAAATCAAAGGGTATTGCAGGTCAAGGCTCATTTGTCGCGGCTGTCCTGTTTTCCCTGAAGCATCGCAACGCTTTTGTTGAAATGAGCGATCTCCCAGAAAGCTATCACGAGATTCACAACACCAAGTCCGGTAACTGCGCCGCGAAACCAATTGGAAGCAACGGTCGCCCGGATGGACGGAAAACCGGTGCTGTCGGCAAGGAAGACCAGCAGATGGTTATCACCCCAGCTGCCGAAGACCGTATCCCAAGGCGAAAGGATAAGATAGAACCCCAAAAGCAGGCACAAAAGAATAAAAAAAATGACGGTCAGTTTTTCAACCATTCCGCCAAATTATACCCTTATGAGGTTGCTCAGAACAATCACGGCCTGCAAACTAACCGGATGCCACAAGGCTATTTACGCGATTGGCAACATCCCGGAAATTAATGTTCTCGGCATACACCTGCTCATAGTATTTTGAGGCGTTCGCATGATCGCCGTCGCCTTCATATGCAACCGCAAGTTCATACCAGATGCCAAGTTTCTCTTCGTCGGTCAGTCCGGCCGATTCAAGCGTTTTCTTGAACCATCGGACCGCAAGATTCGGCTTGCCCAGCTGCATAAAGCAGTGGCCAAGCAGATTTGCACACTGGAAAAATCGGCGGGTCCCGTCGTTCGGTTGAACAAGCGCCACACCGGCCTGAAATTCTTTTATAGCATCTTCGAGTAGATACATTTCCTGATAAGCAACCGCGGTGTGATAGTGGGTCTCATAGTCATTTTCCACACCGGCGTCGTCGGCAAATTCGTCCAGGCCAAGTTCGTTTCGAAGATCGGCAAGCTCCATCGCACCGCTCGTTGACGCCGAAACCGCTGGGGTCTCAGCCGGTTTGGGCAGCGGGTCTTTCACGATCGGGGTCTCTTCGATACTCGTTACGGACGCCGTTTCCACCGGCTCCTCGACGCTAGCCAGATCAGCCATGGTCGCCTTGAGGATCGCTATCTCGTCGTTTTCGCCAAACTTTTCATAGAACTCTTCGATCGCTTTTTCGGCTATCTCGATGTATCCGCTTTCGATATAGAACCGGATGCTGTCGAGCTCCTTTTGCATCGGATCATCGTCGACCTCAGGTTCAGTTTCCTGTTCCGTGGTGGTGACGACATCATCGTCGAGCACGGATATATCATCAGCAAGGTCAGGCCCGACCGCTGCGTCGTCCACTTCGTCGAGGTCGGCCAGTTCTTCACCCGCATCGAGTTCTTCCAGGTCTTGTACACCTACGATGGCGAAATCGCCGGTGGCCTCGGACCCGTTCGAAGTTTCCAACACCACCGCCCCATTTCCGTTGCTTCCATTCGTTCTTGGAGCGAAACGCGAATCAAAGATGTTCTCCGCCACCGGCTCGTCCTCGACGCCAAGCTCTTTGTTGACCTCTGAAAGCCTTGCCGATAATTCACGGTCGTGCGGCAGAAGCATTACGAGCTGCGAAAGAGCGTAACGCTCATCGTCAAGCCGTTCCTCTGCTCGTGCGCACTTTGCCATGGATGTCAGCGAAGCTCGCATTCCGGCTTCATCCTTCAACCACGACGCACACCGGACCATGATCCTGAGAGCGTCGATCTGTTCCGGTTCCATCGCCAACACCGAAGCTACATAACCGCAAAGCTCTTCGGCCTTGCCCTGCATCAGCATATGCTCGGATGCGATCGAAAGCATCCGTACCGCGGATACGGCATCATTTGAATCAAGGTATCGGGTGCTGAGTTCAAGCAGTTTTGGAAAACACGTCGGATCTTGTTCGATAAGCTTGACGAGAGTTCGCTCCGCGGCCTCGAGGTCGCTGACCTTTGCGTGGCAATCTACAAGCAGCGAATGTATGTCGGCATTGTTGGGCGCTGTGTCGTGTGCCTCAATGACCTTAGCGTTCGCTTCGGCCACATGGCCAGTTGAATGACCCGTTTCGACCAGGCGTTGAAGTATTTCAGCTGACTCCGGTTCATGCTCGAGAGCTCTTGAATAGGCTTGATAGGCTTGCTCGGTCTCACCGAGATTCTCGAAACGCCGACCCGCTTCCGAATATGCTTCGGCAGCCTCGGTATGACAGCCCTCGGCGCTATATCCTTCGGCGACAGATATCAGAGATGCCGTATTGTTCGGATCAAGATCGGCAACCTGCCGCCAGATCTCCAGGGCTTCGACCTGCCTTCCTTCCCGCTGCATTTGCTCCGCGACCTTTTCAAAATGGACACGAGCATCACCGATCGAGCCCTTTTCGCGATAGAGTTCAGCCAAACGCAGGGTCGTTTCAGGCGAATTCGGATTCAGTTTTACGATCTTGTTATAAACGGCTATCGCTTTTTGAGCAAAACCTTGCTTTGCATAGTGTTCGGCAACGGCTTTATAACAATCAGCGGCCGGACGTTTCTCAGAGTTCTTGACATAAAGATCTCCGAGCATATTCATTGTGCTAAAGTCGCGTGGGTCATGGGTGACGACCTGACGAAACTCACCGATAGCAGAACTGATCTTTCCCTGAGAGAGAAACCGCTCTGCATTTCGCATAGCTTTTGTTTTATCGAAGCTCATCTTGAGGTTTTAATTGTACGTAGAATTACCCGATTGAGAGGGCGACCGGAGGTAAGTAAAAGTCAGCATTGCCCTTAGACACCCTTTTAGGCAGGCAAATTCTGCGTGACCTGCATTCTGTAAACTAGCACAAACTGCGAAAAAGTGTCAACATTTTTTGACAATTTTTGTAATTGTTTGTCAGTTTGACTCAAAAATGCAAGATTGATTTCGAGCATCTAATTCCGTACTCTAACCCTATTCATATGAAGGCATTAATACTAGCCGGCGGAAAAGGAACTCGGCTTCGGCCGCTTACCGTCTATACTCCGAAACCCGTCGTGCCGCTCCTTGACAAGCCGTTCCTTGTGTTTCAGCTACAGTCATTGGCGGCGGCAGGCATAACCGATATTACACTTTCCCTCAGTTACCAACCGAATAAGATCGAAGATGTGTTAGGCGATGGCTCCGATTTCGGCGTTCGGTTGAAATATGTAACGGAACCCAGCCCGCTGGGTACGGCGGGCGCTTATAGGTTTTCGTTTGACGGTGAAACAGGCCCGGCTGTCGTTCTGAATGGGGACATATTAACGGACACGCTGATCGCGGAGATCATCGATTCGCATCTTGCCAAAAAGGCCGCGGCGACAATTGCTCTAACACCAGTCGAAGATCCGAGCCGCTACGGTTTGGTAGAGACGGCGGACGATGGCCGGGTGCTTGGTTTCCACGAAAAGCCGACCGCAGAGAACCTTGAGAGGCTCGGGACCGACCTTATAAACGCTGGCATTTATGTTCTTGGACCAGAGGTTCTCGAGCTGATCCCAATGAATGAGAACCGTTCGTTCGAGTACCACATTTTCCCCGAGATCTTGAAACAAGGACTCGTTTTTAATTCGTTTTCGATCGCTGGTTCTTATTGGCGTGACATTGGCACGCCTGAAAGCTATCTCTCTGCCCAAATGGATCTGCTTGCTGAACGCGTTAGTGGGTTTGCCCCGCCGGAAAAGAAAAATTACGACGCGGCGACGGCCGCATCGATCGATAAACGGTCGTATATCGGCGAAGGGTGCAGCATCAAGCCCGGTGCCCGGATCGTAAATTCGGTGCTTGGCCCGGGCGTTCACGTTGACGAAAAGGCGGTTGTCGAAGATTCGGTAATATGGGCTCACACACGAATTTCAGCCGGTGCCGAGATCCGTGGAGCGGTGGTTTGCAGAAGCTGCCATATAGGCCGAAATGCCGTCGTTTCGTCGGGAACTGTTCTTGGGGACAAAGCAAACCTTCCTGATTACTCCAGAGCCTGAACAAATGCCAGAACTTCCCGAAGTAGAAACGGTCGCATCGCAGCTCGGAAAGCTGATCACCGGATCAGAAATAGTTTCGGCGGAACTTCTACGGGCCCGGCTTGCGCCGCATAACCCGCCTGAAGAATTCTCGAAACTTCTTACCGGAACAATGGTCCGGAAGGTTCATCGCCGGGGGAAACATATACTTATCGATCTTGACCGCGGCCATACATTGATAGTGCATCTCCGAATGTCCGGCAGGTTCATGCTCCTGGATGAAGAAGCCGATGAACCGAGATTTACCCATTCGAGGTTTCTGCTTGGTAATGGCAAGAAACTTCTCTTTCAGGACCAACGGCATTTTGGCTTCATGCACATTGTGAGGACCGATGCACTACACTCCGCGAAAGAGATCGCCAGGCTTGCACCCGAGCCATTTTCGGAAGAGTTCTCGCCCGAATACCTTCGCAGAACAGCCGCCAGATCAACTCGGATGATCAAGGAATTCCTGCTTGATCAAACAAAGGTATGCGGTGTCGGGAACATCTATGCGTCGGAATCTCTGTTCATTGCGGGGATAAGTCCGAAACGAAAGGCGAACAAAATATCGAGGCCGAAGGCCGTTCTACTGCATAGCGTGATCATGGATGTCCTTTCCGAAACGATCGAGATAGGACGTGGAATGCCTATCATTCCCGAGAACATTGGCGGCAGTATCTACGGCGATTTGGATACGGCCTGGCGGGTCTATGGCCGCGAAGGTGAGCCATGCTTAAACTGCAAGAGGCCTTTGCGTCGGATCGTGCAGGCTGGGCGGTCAACGTTCTACTGCGTTTCCTGCCAAAGGTGAGCTGCTAAACGGCTTGACTTAAGGTCCTCAAAGTCGCATCATTCATCCATTACTTCGTGGTGAGTTATTGCGACTTGCGACCACGTTAAATAAGCAGCTAAACAGCGAAACAAGGCAATTCAGTTAAAGTCTCGCTGTTCGAAGCGGGATTTTTTATTATGAGAGACTTTCGCGAACTTATAGAAAACGACAGCATCTATGTTTTCGACGGTGCGGTCGGAACGCGGCTTTATGACAAAGGTGTCTATATCAACCGAAGCTACGATGAGCTTAACCTGACGGCTCCAGACCTTGTGCGTGAAGTACACGAAGAATATATAAACGCGGGTGCCGATATAATCGAAACGAATTCGTTCGGCGCCACGCGGCACAAACTGCAGCCTTATGGTCTGGACGAAAAGGTTCGCGAGATCAACAGGGCCGCCGCACAGATCGCAAAGGCGGCTGCGGGTGAAAAAACTTATGTGGCTGGTGCGATCGGGCCGCTCGGGCTTCGTATAGAACCCTTTGGGCCGACCTCTTTCGATGAAGCACGCGATCTTTATAAGGAGCAGGTCGTCGGTTTGCTTGAAGGCGGCGTGGATCTTTTCATATTGGAAACCTTCTCCGAACTGTCCGTTATTGAACAAGCTATTAGAGCGGTTCGCGAATTATCTGACCTGCCGATCATCGCCCAGATGGCGATCCAGATGGACGGGAAAACGTCTTTCGGAACGACGCCCGAACTATTCACAACGGAGCTCGACAAGCTGGCAGTTGACGTGATCGGCCTTAACTGCGGGATGGGCCCGAATCATACGTTGACCGCGATCGAAAAGATGCGCACCTTCACCACGAAAAGGCTGTCTGCCCAGCCGAACGCGGGCCTTCCGCGAGATGTTCAGGGACGTCAATTCTATATGGGATCGCCTGAATATATGGCAGAGTTTTCACGCCGGTTCGTTCAGGCCGGAGCGAAATTCGTTGGCGGATGCTGCGGTACGACCCCGATCCATATCAAGCTGATATCCGAAGCGATCCGTTCGGTCAGCCCTCGACAGGCGATCAGCGAAGCCCGAAAACAAAGCGCGAATGTCGCCGAATTAAAGCCCTTAGATGTTACCGTCGTCGCACCCGAAGAACGCAGCCGTTGGTCGGCGAAGATCGCACGCGGCGAGTTTGTAACATCGGTCGAGGTCTTACCGCCAAAGGGGTGCGATGCCCAGAAAACCCTTGATTCGATCCGCCTTCTAAAGGACGCAGGCGTTGACGGCGTGAACATTCCAGATGGGCCGCGTGCACAAACGCGAATGTCGGCGATGGCAACGGCCGTGCTCGTCGAACGCGAGATCGGCATAGAGGCCGTTCTCCATTACTGCTGCCGCGACAGAAATCTGCTTGGGATGATGTCTGATCTACTGGGTGCTGCCGCTTTAGGGCTTCACAATCTTCTGATAATCACCGGCGATCCACCGAAAATGGGGCCTTATCCGGATGCAACGGCCGTTTTTGATATAGACGCGATCGGCCTGACGAATATGGCGAACAAGCTGAATCATGGGCTCGATATCGGCAATAACCCGATCGGAAAGCCAACTGCGTTCTCGATCGGGGTCGGCGTAAATCCGGGAGCGGTAAATCTCGACGAAGAGATACGCCGTTTCGAATGGAAGGTCGAAGCCGGAGCCGAATATGCCATCACACAACCGGTCTTTGACACCGAACAACTTCGCTCGTTCATCGACAAGATCTCGCATGTGAAGATCCCGATCGTTGCCGGCATCTGGCCGTTAGTTAGTTTCCGGAATGCGGAATTCCTTCATAATGAAGTTCCGGGCGTGAATGTTACGCAGGAGATTCTCGAGCGAATGCGCCTCGCGTCAGAAAAAGGCAAAGACGAAGCTCGCGAGGAAGGCATCAAGATCGCACGCGAATCACTTCTTGAGGTTCGCGATGTGATCGCCGGAGTCCAGGTTTCTGCACCGTTCGGCAATGTAAAGTATGCGCTTCAGGTCTTTGATGTGCTCAGCGAATCTCAGTCCGCCGGCTGGGCAATCGGAAAAGGAAACGAAGGCTCGACTTCCTCCGAGGCCTAGAGTCTCGAACATATTTCTGTCCAACCAAATCCGTGTTTCTGGTATCATACGAATACAATCCTGTCCGAGGTGTATCCAATTATGAGTTCGTACTGCATTCGTTTCCGTCCGGCAGCCGTGTTTTTGATATTGGCAGTTTTTGGCCTTAACACGATCTCCTTTGCCCAATCGCGTCCCCAGAGGCCCCAGCCGCAGGGCGATAATAAGAGAAATACACGGCCCACCCCAAAAACCGAAGAGGAATTAAAACGGGAAGAAGAGGAACGCAAGCGCCTTGAAGAGGAGCGGAATGCAGAGGTCGCAGACGAGGTGGTTAAGGTCGAAACCAACGTCGTGAATATTGACGCCGTCGTCTTCAACAAAAAGACCGGTCAGATCATAACAGGCCTCAAACGCGAACAGTTCCAGGTGTTTGAAGACGGTGTCCGAAAGGACATTTCGAGTTTCGCGACTCCGGAATCGCCGATAACGGTTACCCTGGTTCTGGAATACAGCAAATGGTCTGAAGTATTTGGCCGGGCAAGCGGCCAGGTTTTCGAACCCGGCGTCTATGAAACGGTCCGGCCCGTGGCTTCCTTTCTGACGCGCTTCATCAAACCACCCGACGATTACGCATCGGTGATCGCGTTTGACATGCGGCCGACACCGATAACCGATTTCACGAATGACCCGAACCGGATAAACCAGACGATAAACTTGCTTTTGAGGAACCAACCTGCCTTTCGCGAGAACAATTTGTTCGACGCGATAAAGTTTTCGCTCATTGGCGGTCGTAGTGATTCTGTCGTTCTTGAGAATTCCGAATCGCGTTATGCCGACTACGCCGGAATGGTGGACGTAAAGGCAAAACGCCGGGCGATCATCCTTGTTGCGTCCGGTATCGACACATTCAGCCGTATAAACTATGGCGAGGTTCGAAAGGTTATACAGGAAGCCGGTATTCCTATTTACATAATCAGCACCGGAAATCTGTTCTTTAAGAAATATGAAATGTATCTTCCGGCAACGGATTCGATCACAGGAATGCCAGGCCGGCTAACATTCATGCAGGCAAAAAACCAGATGAATACCTTTGCAAAGGAATCCGGTGGCATGCATTTTGAGATGACATTTCCGAGTGAGATCCCTTCATATCTGAATTCGATCAACGGCCTGCTCCGCAGCCAATACAATCTGGCATATGACATCGACAAACGCCACGAGCCCGGCAAGCGATACAAACTGGAAGTGAAGGTGGACGTTGACGGCGACGGTGTTACCGACGAAAAGAATTACGTTGTACAGCACAGACCGTTCATCTATAACCAGACCGAGAAAGAACTGGGAAAAGGTAAGAAATAACTTTGCCGTACGGATCAGCTCGATCGTCGTTCTATCTCGATCTGCACATCCTCGATCGTCCGGTTGACCAGCGATTCATCGCGAAAAAATGATGAGCCCGTTATCTCCAGATGATCAGGATGTTCGTATATGAGGGCAGCGGCTTCATCGGCTGAATCAAATATGATCGCTGCGCGGTTTAATCCCCATAGCTTTCCAAGATAAACATCAAATTCGGCCTCACGGCCAGCAAATTCGCCCCAATATCTATTTTTCCTGATCTCGGTTCCTTCCAGATGTTCCAGTTGCGAATGTTCTGTTTCGCTCAGGCGGATGGTCGTAACCGTACAAAAATTATCTACGGACCAAATTCTGTGCTCAAAAAGATAGACCCATTCTTTCGATTCGGGAATGCGGACATTGCGCAACCGAAGATGTGTAAGTGGAACGTAGTTATCAAAAAGCTGAATATGCATCGAGGCACGCGTAAGCGGTTCGGGCAGTTCCTTGATCAGGAAGTGGCGTTTGTGTTCTGTGATGACGGAATTGTTCATTTTCGGCGGATTTCTTATAATCTTCGTTTTAACTTACTTTGTTCCAGAGGAATTAATGAATATGAAATTTTACACAATGATAGCGTTACTTGTCGTCTCGGCGATGTTTGCTGCCTGCGGCGGAACGCCCGAAACCAATACAAACACGCGGGCCGGAAATACGTCTGTGGCTAGCACCGCGA
The DNA here is from genome assembly GCA_041751035.1 of Pyrinomonadaceae bacterium. Lineage (GTDB taxonomy): Bacteria > Acidobacteriota > Blastocatellia > Pyrinomonadales > Pyrinomonadaceae > OLB17. Next base: position 120,531 of record JBGSYH010000024.1, read on the forward strand.
ATACAAATTCGACCGCGGCCGCCGCGAACGCAACTGATGGTGTGCGCAGACCTGATGCTCCGACTGCCAATGATGCTCCTACGCTAAAGCCAATCGTACTTGCCTATTTTGAGGCGCTCCGCAAAAAGGACGACGCTGCCGTTGTCGATGTTCTAACCGAGGAGCATGTTCGGCAGATCCGCGAGGATCTTAAAGAACGAGATCGAAACGATCTGGCTGCGTTTTTGGCAGAGACCGAAAAACTCGACGCAACCATCGAGGTGCGAAACGAAGAGATAACTGGTGACCGGGCGTTTGTTGAGGTAAAAGGTGGGGTGTGGACCAACTGGACCTCATTCGGCCTTCGCAAAGAGAACGGAAAATGGAAACTTTCCGGCGAAAGCAAGGACATCCAAAAGGTTGACGGAAAATAGATTATCGAGTTTATAGACAGAAAGAAAGGCGGCTTTCGAGCCGCCTTTTTATTTGGATCTCAACTAGCTCGCCGTGCCCTTCGCGGCGTCAGGCTGATATGCCGGAAGCGTTACGCGTGCCGATTTTTCTTTCTTGAGCCCTAGCGCCCAATCCGCCTGCATCAGTGTGTGGATATCGCGCGTCCCTTCGTAGATGACCGCAGCCTTGCAGTTTCTAAGGTATCGCTCGACCGGATAATCGTTCGTGTAGCCGTTAGCACCGTGGATCTCGATCGCCATTGAAGCCGCAGTTTCCGAACGCGTTGTCGCCTGCCATTTCGCCATCGAGGCAGCCTTTGCCGACGTCTTGCCCTGGTTCTTCAAATAACCGCATTTCAGCCAAAGCAGGTGCGACATTTCGTAGTCAGCTTCCATGTTCGCGATCTTTTGCTTTACAAGCTGGAAGTTTGCGATCGTCTGGCCCTGAACCTCGCGTGTGTTTGCGTAAGCGACCGAGGCATCGCGGCAAGCTTTGATAACGCCGGTCGCACCGGCTGCAACGGTATAGCGTCCGTTCTCAAGCGAGAACATCGCGATCTTAAAGCCCTCACCTTCGTTGCCGAGCATGTTCGCCGCCGGAACACGAACGTCCTGAAGCGAGAAGTATCCTGTGTTGCCGGCCTTGATCCCAAGCTTGCCGTGCAGCGTTCCGCTGGAAAAGCCGGGCATCGATCGTTCTATGATAAAACAGGAAATGCCGCTGTGGTCGCGGACCTTCATCTTTTCTAGGTCCGTCCAGCAGAAGAACAGAAAATTATCAGCAACATCGCCGAGCGAGATCCACATCTTTTCGCCGTTGAGGATCCAATCGTCGCCATCGCGTTTTGCGTAACTTCGCATTCCGACGACGTCCGATCCCGCATTTGGTTCGGTCAACCCAAATGTCGCCAGCTTTTCGCCCTTTGCCTGCGGAACAAGATACTTTTGCTTTTGCTCTTCGGTTCCCCACGTTAAAAGGCTCATGCTGTTCAGCCCAACGTGAACCGACATTGCAACCCGCAGGAACGTGTCGCAAGCTTCAAGCTCTTCGCAGACAAGTCCGAGCGAGATGTAATCAAACCCCGCACCGCCGTACTGTTCGGGAATGCAAACGCCCATCAGCCCAAGTTCGGCCATCTTGTCAAAAACGTTTCGCTCAAAATGGGCTTTCTCGTCCCATTCCTTGATATGCGGTGCCACTTCCCCGTCGCAAAATTCCTTAACGGTCTTTCGCAGGGCAATATGTTCTTCTGTTAATTCAAAATCGATCACAGTGGTTATCAATCCTCTCTTAGATCAGTAAATATGTTAAAATCTTGGCTTCGAAACAAAGAAAATTCTATCACTTCGCCTGTGTTTAAGCGATAACGTTCAACCCTTTTCACCTAACATATGCTCAAACATTTTCTTATATTTACGACCTTCTTAGTCTTTGCCGGGACACCGGCAACTCTCGGCCAAACTACAAGTTCCTCCGTACCGGAACTGCCTAAATTGCTCACACAACGGGAGCAGATGGATGTTCGCGAGCGTTGGTTGATGGTGCGGTTGGGGTCGAAGCTGCTGCCGATGATGAAGCGGCACGGTGTTGAGATGTGGATCGTGGTAAACGAGGAATTCAACAGCGATCCGGTGACGCCGCATATCACGCCTCCAATCCCGATCGTCGGCCGCCGCGATATCTTTATCTTTATCGACAAAGGCGAGCGGATCGAACGGATCGCGATGGTGCGTTACGACGAAGAACGTCTCAGAAAACATTATCGATTCGTGATGCCCGCCCGCGATAAGTTTGGTGAGGAGTTGAAGAAGATCGTCGACGAAAACAAACCAAAGACCATCGCTTTGAACATCGGCGGCAGCCGCGGCCAGCAGAGCGGGCTTTCATATGATTCCTACAAGTTTTTGGCCGAGTCGCTTGGTGCAGAAAATGAAAAGAAATTCGTTTCAGCCGCTAATTTACTGATCGAGTTCTTCGACACTCGAATCCCCGACGAACTCAAGCATTATCGCGATGCCGTCACCGCAACAGACGTCATCACAAAACGAGCATTTTCGAACGAGGTGATAACGCCGGGCAAGACCACAGTCGGCGACGTTCGCTGGTGGATGATTGAGCAGGTGAACAAGCTCGGACTGACCATCTGGTTCCAGCCCGACCTGAGAATTCAGCGCCAGCGAGCAGCGACAGAAACGACCGGACCGTTCCTCAGCACCGCCAAAGAGTCGGAGGTAATTCAACGCGGCGACCTTCTTCATGTCGATTTTGGGCTCGATTACATGGGCCTTTCGACGGATTGGCAAAAGCATGCTTATGTTTTGCAGGACGACGAAACCGCAGTGCCCGCCGGGTTGTCGGCAGCTCTGAAGAACACGAACCGTTTGCAGGATATTCTGTTCTCATTCGCACGCCCGGGAATGACGGGAACCGAGGTTTACGAAAAGACGATGGCGGAGGTCAAACGCGTCGGGATCGAGGCGATGATCTATTCACACCCGATCGGCACTCACGGACACGGCCTTGGGCCATCGATCGATTTTCGAGGTAACATCGGCGGCGGCGGGAACAAGATCATCCTCGGGTCCTATATGTCCATCGAGCTCAACACCTCAACGCCGGTCGCCGAATGGGGCGGACAGAAAGTCACGATGATGGCCGAGGACGACGCAGTAATGACAGAGAAAGGTTACGAATTTATACGCCCGCGGCAGACCGATATCTACGTAATCAAATGATCCCGGTCGCGAAAGCCTTAAAGATAATTGAGCGAGAAACGTCGCCGATTGGAAGTGAACGGGTTGGCATCGCTGACGCGGTCGGACGGGTACTTGCTTACGACATAATCGCCGATTCCGATATGCCGCCGTTCGATCGATCGCAAATGGATGGATACGCAGTACAGGCAGACGATGTCGCCGAAACACCGACCAGATTGAAATTGGTTGGCGAATCTGCTGCCGGGCGAAGCTGGAAAGGAACTTTGAAAAGGGGTGAGGCTGTAAGGATCATGACCGGAGCCTCGGTTCCCGCAGGTGCCGACGCGGTGCAGAAACTCGAGGCCGCGAAAGAAAACTGCGAGCACGTTACGATCCTTGAACCTACGGCAACCGGGCGATACATCGTCGCCAGGGCGACAGAGGTGAAAAAAGGGACGGTCGTTCTTCGAAAAGGCGAAGTGCTAACCGCGAATTCGATCGCCGTGCCGGCTGCTTTTGGTTACGCGAAACTGAAAGTTGCGAAACGGCCGCGAGTGGCGATCCTCGCGACGGGTTCGGAGATCGTGGATGTCAGCAAAAAACCGAAAGCTGATCAGATCCGGAATTCCAATTCGATAATGCTTGCAGCACTTTGCCGGAACGTTGGAGCTGAGGTCACCATTTTGCCGATCGCCGGTGATGATATCTCAGATCTCAGATCTCAAAGACCGTTCGAACAGCCGACCTGCTTGTAATGACCGGCGGCGTTTCGGTCGGAAAGTACGATCTGACAAAGGCTGCTCTGAATGATCTGGGAGCCACGATTTTTTTCGAACGCGTCCAGCTAAAGCCTGGCAAACCGACCGTTTTTGCGAAACTAAAGAAGTCGGTAGTTTTTGGCCTGCCAGGCAATCCGGTCTCGGCTGCGGTCACTTTTTATTTATTTGTTCGTAAGGCACTTCTGATAATGCAAGGAGCGAATTCAACAGATGCTCCTGCGAGCTTTGCTACAGCTATCGCCGATATCAAGGGCACCAAGGAACGAGATGCGTATCTGCCAGGCCAGATCTACTTTGGTTTCAATACAGATTCGCCGATCGGTGTTGCCCCACTGGAATGGCACGGTTCGTCTGATTTTATAAGCTTCGCGGACGCGGACGCACTGATAGTCGTGCCTAAAGGGACGACTATTAGTTCCGGCGAGATCGTCAGCATCATTGACATCACCTAATGTTATGAGCGAACTTTCACATTTTGACGAAAAGGGAAAAATAAAAATGGTTGACGTTTCCGACAAGGAAATGACCACGCGCCGAGCTGTTGCTTCTGGTAAGGTTTTGCTTTCGCCTGAGACCATCGCGATTTTGCGGGAAAAATCGAATCCGAAGGGCGATCCGCTTGAGATCGCACGAGTTGCCGGAATGATGGCGGCGAAGCGAACCTCGGAACTGATCCCGCTTTGCCATCAGATCGCGCTTTCAAAGGTAAACGTAACGGCCGAATTTACAGATTCGGGCATCGAACTATTTGCTGAAGCCATCACAACTTCGCAAACAGGTGTTGAGATGGAAGCATTGACGGCTGTTTCTGTCGCCGCTCTTACTTTTTACGATATGTGCAAGGCCGTCCAGAAAGACATTGTGATCACCGAAATTCGATTGGAGTCTAAAACTGGCGGAAAAGTGGAATATAAGAGAACTTAGCGATAAGATGTCGTCGAAATTTCTTCGCATAAAGCGAACTTTCGGTTAGAATGGACGTAAAGCATCGACGGGAAGGAGTATTTAAATTATGCCGTATAAAGTCGCGAAAGAAGCCGAACCGCAATTCAAGTTATTGTTGATCGCAACGATCGTTAGCATTGGACTTTGGATCGCATCGTGGTACTTGCCGTTGGTCTCGTATCTGACCTACCCGCTGCGTATCTTCGCAACATTTGTTCATGAAGGCGGGCACGCTCTTGCGGCTGTCGTGACCGGAGCTTCCGTGTCCAGCCTTTCAGTTTCACCCGACGGGAGCGGTGAGGTTTACTCGCTCGGTTCCGGAGTTGTTTCAGGACTTTTGATCTCAAGTGCTGGTTATCTCGGCACCACAGCTTTTGGTGCAGCCCTGCTTGCGTGGATGCGGTTTGGCCGTTCATCGCGGATCGCTATTTTTGCGTCCGCAGTTTTTGTGGCAGTGATGACCGTCGTTTTTGGCATCATCGCACCGATGTTTAATCTGTTTTCGACATCAACGGTCGGCAGCTTTATTTTTACGGTCTTTGCCGGTTCGGTGTTGGCCGCAGGACTTGCGCTTATCGCGAAATTCGCCAGCGACAAGTGGGCAAATTTTGCCGTCGCCTTCCTCGCGATCCAGTGCTTATTGAATGCTGTTTTTGATCTGGTCAACGTCTTCTTTATCTCCACAATGACATCGGCTCATTCCGATGCCGCAAATATGGCAGCAGCGACCGGCATCCCAGGGTTCGTTTGGGTCTTTGTTTGGATGATCATTTCGATCGTTATGATCTCCGTTGGTTTGCGGATCTACGCGGTCAGCAAGAACAAGGCTGCGGCAGACACCCTTTTTGAAGATTAAAATGCGAATTCTTTTGATTTCTACTTTGACGGCGGTCTTTGCCGCCGTTTCGTTTTCGCAGGTGAAGACCGTACCGACACCGGAAGTTAAAACTCCGTTCGCTGAATCGCTTCAGGCCGTGGTCGTAACGACAGACGGTTGGAATTCTTCGAAGGGCAAGGCCCGAATGTTTGAAAGAACTTCCTTAAAGAGCAAATGGAAAGCCGCTGGCGATGTGTTCGATGTCGTCATCGGCCGAAACGGCTCGGCCTGGGCCGTTGAATCTGCACCGGAATCAGCGACCAGTTTCAAAAAGGAAGGCGACGGTCGCTCACCGGCCGGAACGTTCCCGCTTAAATATGCATTCGGTTTTGCGTCCAAACCAGAGCAACTTGAATTTCCATACACCAAGATCGAACAAAGCACTGAATGCGTAGATGACCATGCGTCATCGCATTACAACAAGATCGTCGATCGATATAAAGTTGGCATTTTTGACTGGAAAAGCAGCGAAAAGATGCTCGAGATCGAACCGGAATACGAGCTTGGTGTGTTCGTCGCGTATAATTCGTATCCCGTACGCAGCGGTGATGGTTCGTGCATTTTTCTACACGTATGGAAAGACGCGGAAACGCCTACGAGCGGATGTACGGCAATGACTCGGAGTGATCTTGAAAAGGTCCTTTCATGGCTTGATCCGTTAAAAACTCCTTATCTGGTCCAGCTTCCGGTCCAGGAGTATAAGCAGCTTACAAGAAAATGGAACCTGCCTGCGATAAAATAATTCTTTCAGCTATGCCTGTGGGTACCCGCCTTCTTTTCCGCTCGAAAAAGGACTGGCGGTTTGCCGTGGTTTCAAAGATCACGGCTGAAAGCGTAACTCTGTCGGTTGCGTCGCCGAGCGGATACAACTATCGTGTTCGAAAACCGTTGGATTTGATGATCGCTTTCGACGGCCCATTCGCAACTGTTTCGAACATTCCTGCAGAATCATGGAAGGATAATCTGACGAGTTACGATACCCGTTGGTAAGCTATTCCTAAATTCACCAGAAGATTGAACGCTCTCAACAAACCCGCATTCTCAATATTGATCCGTTCACACGGTGTTTCGGTAAAGGTGTCTGCAACTCGTCATGATGCTCTGGAGTCGATCCGTGAGACATTGAAACAGAGATTGCCGCTGGCAGCGGCGGACTTCTGCGACGCCGACGAGATCGCCGATATAGTATTTCTGTATCGCTGGAACAAAGACGGCCTTGACGCGATCTTCAAGAATGGCGAAAGGATGACCGTCAGGCGACGGCGAGACGATGCGTTGATGCTGTTGGGTTCCCAGGTGCGGCTCTCAGTAGCCGAATTTGCCCCCGATCATGTTTTTCTTCATGCAGGCGCTGTTGCAATTAACGGCAAAGCACTGGTGATACCGGGAAACAGTCTTAGCGGTAAGACCACGCTTACAGCCGAACTCGTTCGCCGCGGCGCCATTTATTATTCCGATGAATACGCGGTGATCGACAAAGAATGCCGCCTTTGTCCGTTCCCAAAGGACCTTTCGATACGGCCCGTGGCCGGCGATTATAAACAAGTGGAAGTCTCAGTCGAACTCCTTGGCGGGAAACAGGGGAAGGATCCGTTGCCGATAGACACGATACTAATTACAGAATACGTGCCCAACAGCCGATGGCGACCAAAACTGTTAACTCCCGGCGAAGGCTACCTTGAGATGATCTCACACACCGTTCCGTTAAGGCATAACCCTGAAATGACCCTCGAGCGGTTGAGCCACATTGTTGGCACAGCCCGCTTGATCAAGACGAAGAGGGGCGACGCAGCGACGACAGCGAAACACATGCTTACGCTGCTTAATTGACGCACAAAAAATATCAGGCAATGCAGGTACCATTAACACCGGTGCCATTATTAATCCTTTGACACTGACAGAGAGTGTTCGCACACGGCACCGACGGAGCACAGATATCTCCGATCGTGCCCATTGCCGCACAAGTGCAGTCGCCGATGCATGCCGAAGCCTGTGCAAGTACTGAGGGAGGAGCGATCAGCGAGGCTATTACCGGCAGAGCAACGACAGAGGCAAGCCCAACCCTTTTCGCAAAGGCACGACGGTTCAATCCGCCAAAATATTCCTTCACGCCGATCTTGTCATCTAGCAGCTCATTTCGGGAAAGCTGGTCAACGGCAAGTAAAACAAGGTCGTCGGACACCTCGCGGTCAATTTCCTTACCGACAAGGCTGGCAATTTCTGAAACAGTGTTTGAACCGTTACAATTGTTCCAAACAGAACCAGCAACGCTATTAAGACAACTGGCCTTGTTTGAATTCAGATCGAAAACTAAAGTTTCGTCGTTCGTTCTTTGTACTACTAAGCCCTTTGTTCGGGCGCAAGGTTGAATATTGATCATCTTGATATTTCCTCCGAGTCGTCCGTGCGAGCCAGTACCGGAATTCCGGCGCTTTAGCATCCGCAGCCGATAACAAAGCTCAATTCCAAGTTATACGTCAGGAATCGGCTTCAAAACTCTATGATAATACATTGCACCTAAGAGCTAAAGGCCTTCACTTTCGAAACTCAAACGAATAGACGCATAAATGATATTCGGCAAGATCGATGGCTAAGACAATAAGAACTGTTGATGACAAGTTGGCGGCCAGACTTCCCGGCCTCCTCAGCTTACACGAAATTATGCTCGCGGACGGAGTCAGAAATCGTGTCATTTCCAAGGCACTCACAAATCTGGTTGATTCCGGGACAAGTGTATTGGATGTCGGTGCGGGTACGGGCATCTGGGCAGCTTTTGCTGCAAAACTTGGAGCGAAACGTGTTGTTGCGATTGAATCAGAGGAGTGTTTGATCCCGATGATCCGTTCGATCGCGATCGAGAACGGTGTCGCAGATAAAATTGAGATCATTCATGGCCGGGCCGAAAACGTCAGGCTGCGCGAAAGGTTTGATGTAGTGATAAGCGAGCTGTTTGGCGGTGATGGGCTCGGTTTGGCGACAGTCGGCGCGATGATCGACGTCCGCGACCGTTTTCTTGCAGACGGCGGAGCGTTTCTGCCAAACAAGCTTGCGATGTTTGCAGTTCCGGCCAATGTAAGATCTACGAAGCTAGGCGATCTGGGCACAACGGCATTAAGCGTGAATACTTTCGCTTCGCTCCGTGCCAACTTCCCGCGAACACTTCCTATGGCCGAGCGTGGTTCGTTTACCGAACTAAGCAGGCCCGCCCAATTGGCAGAGGTAGATTTCCGCTCGATTCAGATCGCCGAGCCGCAAACGATCCTTTCAGCAGAATGGGAACTGGAACGTCTTGACAAGGCGAATTCGATAGTCGTATTCAACCGTTCGACCTTTGCACCGCGACTCGGTTTAGACGGACGCCGATCACGAACGTGGGGCGTATACCGGTTCGATTTTCAGCCATATCGTAAGCGAGTCGGCACGTTGAACTTTCGAATGACCTTTGACCGTGAGAACCGATCGTGGACAGTTGGGGTGAAGGATTCCAATAACTGCCCGGACCAGTCATTCGGCCCGGTTTTCGCCTCCAGTCGAATTCAGTTTGGTTTAGCTACAACCCCTCACAAAAAAAGCTGAGAATGATCGCATTTTGCCGTCTTGCCTATCGAACGATAGAATAGAGTTTTGCTCAATGAGCCAATACTCTATCTATGAAGCCGGCACCGAGAAAAGAAACCGCGATCGAAGTAAAAGGTGCTCGCGTCCATAACCTAAAGAACGTCTCGGTTTCGCTCCCTCACAACAAACTCACGGTGATCACCGGTGTGTCGGGTTCCGGAAAATCGAGCCTTGCGTTCGATACGATCTATGCCGAAGGACAGCGTCGGTTCGTCGAATCTCTGTCGGCATACGCGCGCCAGTTCCTCGAACGGATGGACAAACCGGATGTAGATGAGATAACGGGAATTGCTCCGGCCATAGCTATACGGCAAAAGAATGCTACAAAAAATCCTCGCTCGACCGTTGCGACGCAGACCGAGATCTACGATTATCTGCGGCTCCTTTACGCTCGTGCCGGACAAACTTTCTGCCATGTTTGCGGCCGCGAGGTGAAGAAGGATTCGCCCGAATCAGCTGCCGATGAAACACTCGCCGAATTGCCGGAAGGCACCAGATTTTATCTGTTGTTTCCGATCCAGAGCACAGGCTCGCAACCCGCTGCAAAAACAAAAGGTCGGGCAAAAGCAAAACCGAAGGCTATCGACCTGAGTGTTCAGGCCTATCTGATCTCGCTGCTTCAGCAGGGCTTTTCCAGGCTAATTAGGGCGGGTGAGGTAATTGAACTTTCAAAGCCCGAAGATTATTCGCACGCTGATTTTGATAACACATTTGTCTTGATCGACCGGCTTAAGGCATCTGCGGATATAAGGCAACGGATGGTTGATTCGCTTGAGATATGCTTTCGCGAAGCTCATTCGGCGATAGTTCAGCCAGCCGAAGCGAATACTGCCGCACTTAAATTTTCGGACCGGTATATCTGTAAGTATGACGGCACGCGGTACGAAGAGCCGGAACCGCAGCTTTTCAGCTTCAACTCGCCGTACGGAGCTTGTCCGACTTGCCAGGGTTTTGGGAATACTATCGGTGTGGATTACGGGTTAGTGATCCCGAATCCGTTGATCTCGCTAAAAGACGGAGCGGTCGAGCCGTTTTCGCGTCCGGCACATTCCTGGGCACAAAAGGAATTGCTGAAGTATGCCGCTTCGGCAAATATCGACATAAACAAACCTTACGCGGATCTCGAAGATTATCAGCAAAACTGCATCGTTTATGGCGATGAGGGCTGGCGAGGCGTTAAAGGCTTTTTCGAATGGCTGGACACGAAAAAATATAAGCTCCACGTTCGCGTCTTTCTTGCGAAATATCGCGGATATACACGCTGCCCGGATTGCAAAGGCACGCGTCTGCGCCAGGAAGCACGTGATGTAAAGATCGGCGGCCGGTCTCTGCCGGAGATTCTCGAACTTTCGATCACCGACGCTTCGGCGTTTTTCGAATCGTTGGAATTTTCAGCCGAACGAGCAAAGATCGCCGAAAAACTTTTGCTTGAGGTAAGACGCCGGCTCAAGTTCATGGTCGATGTTGGTTTGGATTATCTAACACTAAATCGACTTGCAGCGACGCTTTCAGGCGGCGAGGCTCAGCGCATTCAGCTTGCTACGAATCTTGGGTCACTGCTTGTGGGAACACTCTACGTACTGGATGAACCAAGTATCGGGCTTCATCCGCGTGATAATGCACGGCTTGTAAATATCCTGAAAGGCCTGCGCGATATTGGCAACACGTTGCTAGTCGTTGAGCACGATGAAGATACGATGCGTGCCGCTGATCACATAATTGACGTCGGCCCGTTCGCCGGTGAGCTAGGCGGCGAGGTCGTGTTTGAAGGAACCTTCAAGCAGCTCTTGACGGACAAAAAATCTTTAACCGCCCGCTATCTCCGCGGTGATTCTGAGATCAAAGTTCCGTCAACGCGCCGCACACCGGGACAGGAACGAATAACCGTTTCCGGTGCACGTGAGCATAACCTAAAGAACGTGTCAGCCGAGATACCGCTTGAAATGCTCGTGTGCATCACGGGTGTTTCCGGTTCCGGAAAATCGACGCTTGTTCACGACGTGCTTTATACCGGCTTGAAAAAGCAGAAAGGCGAGTGGAATGCGCACGTGGGATTATTTAAGGAGCTAACCGGCGGCGAGAATATTCACGATGTCGTAATGGTCGATCAATCGCCTATCGGACGAACGCCGCGTTCAAATCCTGCCACGTATATCAAGGCGTATGACGCGATCCGCGAAGTTTATGCTGCAACACAGGGTGCAAAGTCGAAGGGGTTTGGTTCATCGCATTTCTCGTTTAATGTTCCCGGCGGCAGATGTGAGACCTGTCAGGGCAGCGGAACGGTGACTGTCGAAATGCAGTTCCTTGCGGACGTCGAACTCGTTTGCGAGGACTGCCGCGGAACACGGTTCAAGGAAGATGTGCTTGGCGTCCGATATAAAGGCAAGAACATTGCAGAGGCATTGGACCTAACAGTACGCGAGGCGATCTATTTCTTTAAGGATGTGAAGAAATTGATCAGCCGGCTAAAGGTGCTCGATGCAGTTGGATTGGGCTATCTGCAGCTCGGACAATCTGCGACGACCCTTAGCGGCGGCGAGGCCCAGCGGGTAAAGCTAGCATCGTATTTGGCCCAATCTAACAATTCGAAGACCCTTTTCATCTTTGACGAGCCAACGACCGGCCTGCATTTTGAGGACATTAACAAACTACTTTCCGCATTCCGTGCACTCATTGAAAACGGAGCAAGCCTCGTCGTTATCGAGCACAATCTCGACGTGATAAAGACCGCCGACTGGATCATTGACCTAGGCCCCGAAGGCGGCATCGGCGGCGGTGAGGTGGTCGCAACGGGCACACCAGAAAAAGTGGCCAGTTGCGATTACTCGCACACCGGCCGTTATCTTGCGGAAGTATTAAGGTAGATCGGTCAGAAATTAAGATAGTAATACACTTGATCTGTCTTTGGGTCATTCACGCGCCTGAAGCTCACCGTGGAAAAGCCGCGTTCATCACATGTCGGATCAAAGTTCCCATCGTGTAGCACTCTGCTCTTCATCTTGAACACTTTTGATTCGTTTACACATATCTTGTTTCCTTCTTCCCCACCGTGCCATTGAACTGGCTTTTCTCCGTAAGTTCGGGCGTAATAGTACGTGCGTGGCACATTCCCATAATCGATCCCGATGTTATTTTTCAGATGTTCGCTAACGGGGAATTCCAGACATTTGCCCTTTTCCAGATTCCACCATCCCTCGGTGAGCCGTCCCTCGTTGGTCTCATGAGCCAGAGCAAAGTAAACCGGGTCTGCGGAGAACTGATTGCAGGCCTTGAGTATATACTTCAGTGTTTTCGGCTTCGCTTCGTAAAGGCTATATCCAAACCGCCCGCCTTCGCCCATAGTGATCCGCTGAGTTTCACCTTCGAGGACACGTGAATAAAGAAATTTGTCTATGAATGCTGATTTGTAGACCCTGACGTTGAACCTTGAGCGGTCGCCTTCGCGATTCCATGTAACCTTTTCCTTGGCCTTCATTTCGAAGCACTTTTTCGGGATCAAAGATATTTTTTTATCGGCATCGTGAATGCAGATCTTTCTTCCCTCGCCCGAGTTATTGCTTATCTCGACAAGAGTGTCTCCCTGCGCTTTAGCACCGATCGATCCGACCGTTAGCAACATTATTATTATCCATAGATTCTTCATTGTTCCTCCTTTTTTCTAAAGCTTGAAATCATATTGGTCGCGACCGTGGGCTATAAACATCTCACTGTCGTAAAGGTCTGGCTTCCACGGCCCGCTTGGCAAACCCAGGACCGCCCGGCGGTTATAAGGTTCCAAATACCGCCTTCATCCTGCGCCAATTCTATTCGGTAACGCATGCTCCGAGTAGAATCGTCAGCTATCCCATCGTCCGTGATCGTGATCGTCATTGTCGAACTTCCTTCGATCTTCGGCACACTCATCTCGATCGTCCGCTTTTGCGTTTCCTCAAAGACTCCTGCTAACTTGACCGCGATCTGATACGGGTCTTTTACCCACGGAGCACCGGCCTTGCCGCCGTCGAAGATCTGCTGGTTCAGTCCGCCGATGTCGATACGTTCGAACATCGGAGTTTTGAATGATCGTATCGAGCCGCCCATTTGTCGGAGTTTTGCCCGCACCTTCGCCGCCGTGTTTAGATTGCCGATCATCTCGCTCAACTCATCTCGGTGCTCAAAACTAATTCCATTAAAATCATAGACCCGCGTTCGATAGAACGGCTGGGCTCCCGTCGGCCCGATGCCTGTATAGCATTCGTCGATTATGAGCATCTCGGTGTCTGAATCGCCATCGGCGTTCGCGAAGAAGATCGCTATAGGACTCATCATCGACCAAACATTTTGAGGCTTGGGAAGCGCATAGCGGTTCCAGATCTCGAAGCCTTCAGGCACCAGGACCTTGCCTTCATACGAATTCGAATCTGCTGGGTTCTTGTAGAGAACCACGCCGCTTCCGCTTTTATCCGGAGACGCAGATTCAGCAAATTTCCCCCAGACAGGCTTGGTCGCCTCAACGGCGCCTTCCGGCATGGTTTCCTTGGCCACCCGTTCCTGTTCGGCTTCGAGAGAAACCTCCTGAGCCTGCACGGTCCCAGCTAAAAATAAAAGAACCAAAACACCTGCGACTGCAAAACCGCTTCTTTTCGTCATATTTTTTCCTCCTGGTCTACTCGCGGGAGCGGGAAGAGTTGTGTACTGAACGCAGTGAGAGTTAGGTTCTTGCACTTTTCACCAACGATGTTTGGGGAAAAAGTGGCAGATATCTTAGTGAGGGTAGTACTTTCTCTGGACAAGGCGAATGCCGTGGCAGAGACCGATGATCAGTTCGGTACATGATAACACGTGCCATCATTAGCCGAAAACCTGATCTTGAGGGATTGGAATCGGTTAGTTTGCTGGGAATCAACGACCTGCAATTAAAAATAGTGAAAAAGCTCGGTTATCGGTCAACTAAAATTTCTGCTTTCGCAGTGCTTTTTCCCGTGCGGGCATTCCCCGACCTGAGCCCATTCGTAAAAATCGTCAGTGTTCCCTTCTATCGCGTAAAAGACTCGCTTAATCGTCGGAAACTGTTGAAGTGTCTTTTCGACGCTCGCAAAAAAGCTGGCTCCGCCGCAACTGGTCGTCGCATTGCCAAGCTGCTGGTAAACACGCTCGTCGAAGTTCACGTAAGCTGAACCCTTCTTTATATTGATGTTCTTCAATATTCCGCGGGTCGATTCAGGCGTAAAGGAAACAAAACCCCTTTCCTCTTCTTCCTTGGAGACGCCCTTGAAGAGTTCTTCCAATGCCGCACGAGCGACGCCCTTTGTTTTCGGGATCGTGCGGGCAACCGACTTAACGTCCTGGCAATTCTCAATATTCGGATCGTCTTTCGCATTATTGAAGAAGACCTTTATGGTCATTTCGTCCGCTTTTTGAGCGAAGATCGAGGCCGATAACACAATTAAGAACAAAAACATTCGAAAAAGCTGCATAGTATTTTCTCCTAATCGTCGCCAAACTTTGCCCGCCAAATCGGCGCGACTTGTTCCATTATCTTGCAGTCGCAATAACCGCCGTTGGACGTTAGCCAATGGGTCAATTTCCCGAAATCGAGCCGATGATCCATCATAAATTTCATTGCATATTGTAGGCTGTGGTTACATTCGTTCTCCGAAAGTTCGTCTTCGATATGATCGATCAGCCCGCTGATCGTGGTCTGCCCGGCCGGCAATGAATCAAGGAACTGCTGAAGTTCTTCACCACTAAGCTGCTCAAGATTATCGATCTCACGTTTCTTAAGTATCGGCATAGGAACAGTTTACACGAATATCACCTATTGCTTCATATAGTCGGTCCAGTGAAATAGCCACGTCGCATAAAGATTTACGAGAAATGAGAATATGTACGCGGCCCATTCCAAAGGCGATATCTTCGTCGGCGAACCTTCGAGTAGTATCACGAACAACCACGGCAAGCAGACCATCGAATAACGGTATCCAAACTGCCAACCGCCGGAGTTTCCATGCATCCATAAGATGATGCACATTATCAATATAGCCGCCCATGAAAGATACTTGAGCGTCGCGTTCCGAGCCCCGAACCTCAGAGAAAAAAGTATGAACGGGCTGCTCCAGATTATCGAACTGCTGAATCCGTTCGGCTTCAAATAAGGGAAGACGGGCTTGTACTCCCACGGCTTTATGAACATTTCCCACATCTGGCCTGGAATATACCAGATAGAAAAGATCCCATAGCGATACCACGGTTCCTGCAGAACACCGGGAATTCGGGCATAACCAAAATCCGTGAACGAATTGAATCTTGCAAAATTATAGATCAGTGTGGCAACGCCCAACATGAAAGGTACGACACAGAATGCCGCGATTGGTTTGATATTCCTGCGGATTCGCTCAACAAAATCACCAAGGCTATTAGATCCGTTATCCGACCCATCGCGCGTCAAAAAGTAGATCAGGATCGGCGCGGCCAACAAAACCTCGGTCCGATTTCCGAAAGCCAATGCGAAGAACGCGCCTGCAAGCAATGGCATTCGGCGGAAGACTGTGAAATAGATCGCACCGAATCCGCCAAGCATTGCGAATCCAAGCGCCAGCTGCCACGCACCGCCCATCGTAAGGTTTGTCCATGAGAAGGTCCCGAACAGAATGCCGAGCGTCATCAGTATCTTTCTCGATATCGTGACCGGATAATGGCCTGCGATCAGCAGCATAAACACTGCGGAACTGGCGGCGCACAAGCCCGCAAGGAACGCGGACGGCATATCATTGATCAACCCTGCCGCCTTGAATAAAGCAGCAGGGATCATCGTCAGTACACTCCCAAGCGGAAAGACCGAATAGTAATAGCCGCCGAATGGAACGAATTCGTTAAGCCAGGATGGCTGGGGTGAATTGAAACCTAAACTTCCGCGAAGCAGGTTACCTGCAACGCGAAACGTATAATCGTAATAGTGACCCGGACTGGGATTCGAAAAGAAATAGACAATGCCAGCGGTCAGCGAGATAGTTGCGATCTGCAGGTTCGTCAACGAACGATCGGGTTCATTTTGGTTCGACGACTTTTTCTCCGCCTTCTTAGCCCCCATACATCTTCAATTTGAACTCGTCGTTCATGGTATAGATCTCTGCTCGTTTGCCGGAGATCCGTTCAGACTGTTTCAAGATCATAGGCAAACCGCCCCGCGGAACGCTGGTACCGTATTCGCGTCGGCCAAAGATGGAGGTTATCTGTGGATTAAGGCGCTGAGTTATGCCGTAACGGATCGCTTTCGAAGCGGGCGGCGAAAATCCACCGGTTCGGCGGGCATTCACGAATTCAATGTAATTATCGTAAATTGTGATCCGTGTTCGAATATCGCGAATCGCCAGGTCTCGATGTACGAGGGCATTCGTAACAGCCTCACGGACCGAATAAATATGATAACTGGATCTCGCGGCAACCGGCGAATCAACCAATCGAAGCTTAGTTTTTGGCTTGTCCTTGGTCAAATCGGTATATCGTTCGATGAATGCCAACACCGATTCGTATTGTGAATGAAGATTCCCTTTTATTTCCTGACTTTCAACGAGCTGCGCATTCCCATTCTCGCCCGAATATCTAGATATCAGCACGGTCGACCGAGGAAATAGCTCGGCCACACGTTCGTCTTTGCCGAAAAGCATCAGACCGGCGACGGTCGGGAAAAAATCGTCGTGACCGCCAACCGCAAGCAAAAGGTCTTTCTTCAAAAAATCGGCTGTTTGATAAAGATTGATGGTCGGATTTATATCCTCGAACGCCTGTGCGAAAGACCACAACAGGCCGTCATCGAAATCCTTTTCGGTGGCAGTGAACAGCGGAATGTTTTCGTAACCTAGCGGACGGATCTCGTCCAGCCAGATCGATATCTGTTCGCGCGAAACCTCACGCTTCTCATTCCCGAATCGCATATAGAACCGGCCTTCGCGCGTTCTATATGGCCGTTTCTTGCCTTCGATATCGACGGCGACCACGCGTTTGCCGCTGTCGAACGCAACCGTGTCGATCAGCGGCATAAGCGGCGGAACTATGTCCTCCCGGCATATTCTATTGATCTCTTCCTGAACCCATTCAGGGTTGCTAACGCCCTCGATCCGCAACTGGTCGTTGACGCCGAAGATGATCGTCCCGCCGCTGGTATTTGCAAGTGCGACAATGCCTTGAGTTATCTTCTCAGAATTTGACAGCTTAACTTTGAGTTCAAGGTAAGTGTCTTCGCCGCCGCGGATCAAACGCAGGAGCTCGCTCCGTGTGGTCAATTGTGCCGGTTGGTCTAAAAGATATTCGTGGTGGGAACGGCTTGCCGAAGTGTCTGAACGCGGACTGTGTCGGAATTTTCTTCGCGCCATATTGTTGGGCGTGGAGATTTTGTCAAGACGGGCCACACCATTTGCCCGCCCGAATGCCTTTGAAAAGCATTACTGGATTTCGTTAAAAGAACTAATTCTATTGAAACACGGCTTTATTCAAATGTAAAAGAACAAAAAAAAGACTGCCTATGCAGACAGCCTTTTTTGCGAAAAATAAGCGAAATTTACCCTTTCAGATCATCGAGCGCCGCACCGTAATTTATATGGAACGTTCCTTGGTCGAGGACCAGAGCGGGAACCGACCTTACTCCGCTGGTTTCAGCCTCTGCTACTCTCTCTTTCGATTCGCCGAGGTGAACGACCTCGATCTCAAACCGTTCCGGGTCTATCGCATCTGCGACCATCTGTTCCGCACTAACACAAACCGGACATCCTGCGTGATAAAATATGGCCTTTGATCTCATTTGTTAATTGTCTCCTTTTTAGTTAATGTTTGGTTGTAAAACCACTAGGGATCAAAATTAACAAAACGGGCAAAGCGATGTAAGTAGGCACTTTTTGGTCTCCTACTTACTTTTCGGTACAAGTTTATGCAGCCTAAGCCGAAAAAAATTTCACCTCGGCCGCAGGTTCGCCGGATGGTCGAGAATGTCATCCGCTGCAAATGGTCTTTGACCGTTCTGGATCATATAAAGAACGGGATAAACCGGCCCGGTGCGATGGAACGGGCGACCGATGGACTGACAACAAAGGTACTAAACGAACGACTGCGAAAACTTGTCCGTTTCGGAATATTGAATAAAACTGTCTATCCGGAGGTTCCGCCACGTGTTGAATATGAACTGACGGAGTTCGGCGACAGGTTCATCGGGATACTTGACGCAATTGAAAGCCTCGAAAACGAGATCGAGAATGAAGGGAAATGATATTCGACTCCGATCACATAACAGCTTATGTAGGTCTCGGTTCGAATCTGGGCGACCGGGCCGGAAATCTTTTGATGGCGGTCCGCGGCCTGATGGAGGCGAGCTTTGAGATCGTTAAACTTTCCGGCATTTATGAGACCGAACCGGTCGGTTTTGATGTCGATTCGCCTTGCTTCCTCAATATGGCGGTCGAACTGCGATGCGAAAGCACGACCGCTTCGCAGATGATGGCGAGAATGCTGCGGATAGAATATCTGCTTGGGCGAAAAGATAAGTCTTTGAAACTGCCGAGGACCATTGATCTCGACCTGTTGTTCTTTGGACATCACAAGATAAACACCCCATTTCTGACCGTACCGCATCCGCGTCTTCATCTTCGTAATTTTGTTCTGATGCCGTTGGTCGAGATCGCCCCGCGATTTGTACATCCGGTGTTACGTAAGAATTTGATAACGTTGCTCGATGAATCCGAAGACACATCGGCTGTCAGCCGCTGGCATCCGAACGATTCGCCCGAACTTCAGGCGATGCAGACCGGCTAGACTTGAGATCATCAAAGTTCTAGACTTAGTAGCATTTTATGGCTTATCTAAAACCCGATAAACCCGAAAAGGTCTTCGTGCCCGCGCTTCGCGAGGCAAAGGAAAAAGGCGAAAAGCTGGTGTGCCTTACGGCCTATGATTATCCAACCGCGCGGATCGTGGACGAAGCCGGGGTCGACATAATTCTCGTTGGCGACAGTATGGGAAATGTGATCCATGGATACGGAAACACGATACCGGTTACATTGGACGAGATCCTGTCCGCAACCAAGGCCGTAAAACGCGGATCGAGCAGAGCTCTCTTGGTGGCAGATATGCCGTACGGTTCGTTCCATACCGGCGATAATAAGGCAGTAAGAAATGCGCTTAAGCTGATGAAACACGGCGGCGCCGAGGCAGTAAAGCTTGAGGGCGGACGCAATCGGGTCGATCTGGTGAATCGGTTAGTTGATGAAGAAATACCGGTAATGGCACATGTCGGCCTAACGCCCCAATCGGTTCATAAAATGGGCGGCTATCGCGTTCAGGCAAAGACCGCAGATGCCGCAAAGATGCTCATCGAAGATGCTCATTCACTGCAGGAAGCCGGAGCGTTCGCTATAGTCTTGGAACTTGTTCCGCGCGAGGTCGCGGAGGTCGTGACGAGAGAACTAACGATCTCGACGGTCGGCATCGGAGCCGGAAGTTCGTGCGATATTCAGGTCCTGGTTCTACACGACCTGATAGGGTTCACATTTGGCCGTCAACCCCGGTTCGTGCGGCAATATGCAAACGTCAGCGAAGTGATCACAAGCGCGATCACGCAGTGGATGGACGATGTGAAAACGGGCAATTATCCGAGCGAAGCCGAGTCCTACGGTATGCCAAAAGAGGAAGCTATCGGCGATCCGCGCTCGGCTTCTACATCCTGATCTCTAGATGGAGATAATCAACAGACGTCAAAGAATGGCCTCGATCGGCCGCAAGATCCGGCGTGACGGCCGAAGCATCGGATTTGTGCCGACGATGGGTTCGCTTCACGACGGACACCTCGCTCTTGTTAAAGAGGCCCGAAAAATGTCCGACGTCGTCGTGGTTTCGATCTTCGTCAATCCGGAACAGTTCAATGATAAAGGCGATCTAGACCGCTATCCTCGCGACCTGATGGCAGATACGGCCTTGCTGCGTGATTTCGACGTAGATTATATTTACGCGCCGGACGTTGCGGATGTTTATCCGCCGGGGTTTTCAACATATGTTTACGTTGAAGATCTTTCCGAATCGCTCGAAGGGGCTTCGCGGCCCGGACATTTCAGGGGCGTGGCAAGCGTTGTAACGATCTTGTTCAATACGGTTCGCCCCGACGTCGCTTTTTTCGGCCAGAAGGACGCTCAACAGCTTGCGATAATTCGCCGACTTACTCGAGACCTCGGCTTTGAGACCGAGATAATTTCAGTGCCGACCGTCCGAGAAGAATCGGGCCTTGCGATGTCCTCCAGAAACGCACTTCTCTCTGAAGAAGACCGTGCTAAGGCCGCAATTATCTATCAATCCCTACGAAAAGCTTCATCGGCGTTTCAAAACGGAGAGCGAAACACTGCAAAACTGATTGCCGTGGCCCAGGAATCGCTGGGAACCGAGCCCAAAGCCTCGATCGACTATGTCTCGGTCGTAGATGCCAATTCCCTTGAAACTATTGAAACCATTGATGATACGGACGCACTTATGGCGGTTGCCGTCCGGATCGGAAACGTTCGCCTCATCGATAATATCTCGCTCAAGGCCGGACAGCCTATTGGCCCTTAGTTTGCATCTAATTCCTGTGAGGGCACCAATTTGGGGCCCGAATATTATGAAAGCAATTCGTAACATTTTCGCGATAATGGCTGTTTTCGGTGCTTTTGCGCTCGGGGTTTCGGCCCAAACTTCGCTAAGGTCGCTCGATGGGCAAAGCGTTAATGTGCAGGGTCAAAGCGGCAAGGTCGTAGTACTGGCCGTCGGCGCTAGCTGGCTTCCGCTTTCCGCAAAGCAGGCGGAATATACGAACGCACTTGCTCGAAAATACGCCGGAAAGAACGTTTCTATCTTTTTCGTGCTTACTGATTCGAGCAATCCGCGTTCGAAGAATTACGCATCTGACGAAGATCTTCGAAGTTGGGTTGGAAAGAACAAGCTTACAGTTCAGGTCTTGAGGGATCCGGATGGAACTGCTACGCTGAAGAAATTCGGCATCGATCAACTTCCGTCTTTCGTTGTCTTGGACAAGAGCGGAAACCGATCCGGCGAACCGTTCGGTGGTGTGGATCCGAACTACGACATAACCGTTCCGATCTCACGAAGGGTCGATACCCTTCTCTAGATGTTCGAACCAGTTCGGTTCGAGGCGGGGTCTTTTGTCCCGCCTTTTTCATTTTGATGGAACCGCCATCTGCTTGACCATTGAAAAGACCAAATTCACCGGAAGCCCGACGACATTCCAATAATCACCTTCGATGCCTTCAATGAATAGTGCGGCCTGGGCCTGAACGGCGTATCCGCCAGCCTTGTCTAATGGGTCACCTCTTTCGACCAGAAAATCGATCTCGCTGACAGTCATTTCCGCAAATTTGACCTTCGTTCGCTGCAAACCGATAAGACTCTTTTCACCCTTCACTATAGCTACGCCCGTCAGCACCTCGTGCCAATTCCCTGATAGCTCTCGTAGCATTCGGCGGGCATCATCATCATCGATAGGCTTGCCTATTATTTTGCCATCAATGACGACCGTGGTGTCGGCGGCAAGGATCAGTCGATCCGGTATATTTTGGGAAATCGCAGATGCCTTTTCGTCGGCAAGTCGACGCACGTAATCATCGGGAGCTTCGTTCGGATGCTCGGTTTCGTCAATATCAGGCTTTTCCACCGTGAATGGCCATCCGACAGATGTAAGTATTTCCGCACGCCGCGGGCTGCCCGATGCAAGGATCATTTCCGGAAGATCAATTGGATTCGAATCAAGACTTAGCATTTGGTTTCGTTCTCGATTAAAATATTGGTGCATCGTGTTTTGGATAGCAAATGGAGAACTTCGCTAACTCGTTTCCGATCGTGCGGGGCCTTTTGGGAAACTCGGACGAGGTCCGTCTGGCTCTCTTAAGCGCGGCCTGGAAGAAAGCCGCCGGCGGACCGTTGGAGAAAAGAACGGCGATCCATCGGTTTTCTGACGGCAAGTTGACCATTGCCGTGGAAAACAAGTCGTGGCAGCGAAATCTTAAGGAATACACGACGGAGCTTTTGTTCAAATTGAACTCGCTGATGGGGGAAAGAACGGTGGAAACGATCGAATTCGAGGTGGTTCCCGAACTATTTGCCGATTCATTAACCACAGAATCCCTAAAGAACCGGATCGACGAACCGGTAGAGCTTTCATCAGAGCTATTGCTTTCATTGGGAAAGATCCAGGACGAAGAACTAAGGAAACAGATATTAGCGACTGCGGTCGCCGGTGCAAAACGCTTCAGGGCGACAAAATAATGGACGTAAGAAAAATTGCAAAACTTGCCCACCTTGAGATCACTGATGAGGAAGTAGAGATCTACACGCCTCAGATGGACGGCATCGTAAAGTATATCGAACAGCTAAATGAGCTTGATACTGAAAATGTTCAGCCGATGCTCGGGGGCCTAACAGCGGAAGGTGAAGCAACAATCACGATCCGCGAGGACGCGGCGTCGATGTCATTTACTCAGAACGAGGCTTTGGCCGAAGCTCCGGTCTCTGAATCGGGCCATTTCCAGGTCCCAAAGGTATTGGGATGAAAGTTAGGCTCTCATTCGATCGCGGGCCACTGATCGTCTCGGCCGCTTTTTGCATGGCCATTTGTTTGTCCGCGGCATGCTCGATGCCGATGCTTGAAACGGCCGCGTGCACCGCAGCAAGATCGTCGGTCAGAGAGTTTTATTCTTTCCACTTCGCGAACGATCTGGAATTGAACCCTGAGAACCTGCAAAAACGGGAAAGATTTTTATCACCCGGCTTCGTCGAAAAACTCAGGCAGATGCCCGAAGGCACAGACCCATTTACGGTGGGAGAACCGCCGTTTCCAAGGGCATTTCGGGTCGGATCGTGCCGCGAGATAGCCGCCGAACGTGTAGAATTCGACGTGCTGGTCTTTTGGCGAGATGAAGCCAGCACCGAACAACGGAAGATCAAAGCCGAAGTTATCGATCTGGAAGGGCGATGGCTCGTTCACCGGGTCAGTTATTAGAAACATAAATGATCAAAGAAGAAATTAACAGATCACTTGAGAACGCCGAACGGCTCAACCCTGAGCTGAATAGCTTTTTGTCGATCGAAACCGAGGCGACAAATGAGGCAGCGGCGGCGGTCGAAGCATCTGCCGGGCAAACCGCGCTTAAGGGCATGCCCATCGCCATTAAAGACAATATTTGCACGAAAGGGCTACGCACGTCATGCGGCTCGCGGATATTGGAAAATTACAAAGCTCATTATGACGCAACGGCGATCGAACGACTGAAAAGAGCTGGGGCCATTATTATTGGCAAGACCAATATGGACGAATTTGCGATGGGCTCGTCCAATGAAAACTCAGCCTTCGGGCCGGTAAAGAATCCTTGGGACCTCGAACGCGTGCCTGGCGGCAGCTCCGGTGGTTCTGCGGTCGCCGTTGCGTCGGGCGTCGTCGATGTCGCTCTGGGTTCGGAAACTGGCGGCTCGGTCCGTCAGCCTGCGGCTCTTTGCGGCATCTTTGGATTGAAGCCAACCTATGGCCGCATATCGCGTTATGGACTCGTCGCGTTCGCCTCTTCGCTCGACGCGATCGGGATATTTGGAACCACACCGCAGCGAATCGCTGACGTACTTGGCGCAATTGCCGGCCGCGACCCGCTCGATTCAACATCGGCAGATGTACCTGTTCCCGATTATTCGGCCGGGCTTGAGAACGATTTAAGGGGTAAACGGATAGGTGTGCCGCGTTCGTTCTTCGGCGACGGGCTGGATGACGAGATCCGGGCCTGGGTCGAATCGGCGATCGAAAACCTAAGTTCACTCGGCTGTGAAGTAGTAGATATCGTGCTTCCACACGCCGGATACGGCATCGCGGTTTATTACATCATCGCAACTGCCGAGGCATCTTCAAATCTTGCTCGCTATGATGGCGTCCGTTATGGCTTTCGCACCGAAAACGCAACCGGCCTCCGCGAGATGTATATGATGACACGCGAAGAGGGCTTCGGCGCGGAAGTGAAAAGGCGCATCATGCTCGGAACCCATGTGCTTTCAAGCGGCTATTACGATGCATATTATTCCAAAGCACAAAAGGTCCGGGCCCTCGTCCGGGATGACTACAGGGCAGCATTTGAAAAGTGTGACTATGTTGTTACACCGACATCACCGACCACAGCATTCAAGATCGGCGAACGTTCGGACGATCCGCTGGCAATGTACCTGAGCGATATCTATACGGTGTCGGCGAACCTGGCCGGCCTGCCAGCTATAAGCATTCCCTGCGGCGTTTCTTCAGATAGGCTGCCTATCGGGCTCCAGCTTGTTGGAAATTATTGGTCCGAAGGCGAACTGCTCAATGCCGCAAACATTTACGGTACCGAAAACCCGGTCAACGAAAAACCCTTGGTACACGCAGAGTAATGCGGCTGCGTCACCGACCTTGCGGCTATTATTCTGGTTAACCGAATTACTATTTCAGCTCTTGGACCTAAGATCCGGAGAACTGGATCGGAAAGTTCAGATTTAGTTAGCTACGTGCTCGCAAACTCGCGCAGAATGTCGGTTCTGTCATTGACGAAAGGCCTCCGATTCGCTAGAATTTAGGTTTTTCGGCTGTGCCTGGGGGCAGTTGGAACTAAGTTGGAGAAGATAACAGCATGAGCTATGCAATCATAAGAACCGGCGGAAAGCAGTTCCCTGTTCAGGAAGGCCAAACGCTTCGCGTTCCTTCGATCGAAGGCGACGAAGGCAGCAAGGTCGATATCGAAGCACTTGTCGCAGGCGAAGGTGCCAAAGCGAAGATCGGCGGGGCGACCGTTTCGGCTACCGTTCTCGGCCATGGCCGAGGTGATAAGGTCATCGTTTTCAAAAAGAAACGCCGCAAGCAATACAAGCGCAAGCAGGGCCACAGGCAAGGCTATACAGAGATCAAGATCGAAAAGATCTAACAATAGGGGAATGCGGTTTTAGGTCTTAGGTTTTGGTATTCAAATCCAAGATCCGCGATCCAAAATCCGGAATCAAGATATGGCACATAAGAAAGGTGTAGGCTCATCAAGGAACGGCCGCGATTCAAACGCTCAAAGGCTGGGACTCAAGAAATTCGGCGGGCAGAAAGTGCTCGGTGGAAACATACTTGCCCGCCAGCGGGGAACAAAATGGAAGCCGGGCAAGAATGTCGGCCGCGGCAAGGACGATACGTTGTTCGCTTTGATCGAAGGTTTCGTTAAGTTCGAGGACAAAGGCCGAAAAGGCAAATTTATCAGCGTTTATGCCGAAGGAGCTGCTGAATTAGCTCCCAAAGTCGCGGCTGCATAGTTCGCATAACATTTGGAACTGAACGATATCCGACCTGTGTGTTTAGGGAATTGAATTCCTTGAACACACAGGTTTTTCTTTGTCTATGGGTGCCCCTTGGCTAAAACGGTCAGGATTAGAAATGCCCGCAAATCTTTTCGAAAGTCCGGAAAACCGACTTTATTTGCCACGAAAGATACGATCTCTGATCAAATTTTTGTGCTCAACGGCGAGTAAGACATACCGATCAAAAAAAATTTTCGGAGCGAAAAAAAACTTTTTCCACAGGCCAACCACACATTCGAATCCGCTCCGTGATCGCTAAACCTCGGGATTCCTGAACACATTCAAATTTCCACAATTTTTTCCACAAATGCGGTCGATACTTTTCCACAACCCTGCAAAGTTTTGACGTCATTTTCGGCCAAAACCTAAAGTATTTTCTACTTGACTTCGAAAAAATCGGGTGTATCATCACAACATAGTCGAGATCATCTACGGGGATTTTGACCGGCACTGAAAGGTGGGATCAAAGTGGTGACGCTAGATCCGAGGGCAACAGGGAGCGGAATCCGGTTGCTTGGTACGTTCAGAGCCGAAGCCGAAAGGCTTAGCGAGCGTTCTTCGGAATGCTTGTCCGTCGGATAAAAACGACGGAAGCCAATGAGAATTGATCATCTCATTCGGTGCTTAGTCGCTCAGAGACTTTCGGGTTGATGAGCCTCGTTGCCGGGAACGTAACCGGCGGTGGAGGAAAAGCCACCACAAAAAAAACCTAACGGTACCTCGCGATAAAACGCGACGAACGGCTTCGGTCTTTCGGGTACTGACCGGAGAATGGATTCCCCGCTGAATCGCTTCGGGATACAAAATCCGCAGCTTGAGCGTGTACATGTGAAAGCTGCAACATCATCTTGATCGCTTCGGTGATCATTATGGAAATCAAAAGCGTTGTTTTGAGCAATCGAGACGACGCTTTTGTTTTTTTGC
The DNA here is from genome assembly GCA_041751035.1 of Pyrinomonadaceae bacterium. Lineage (GTDB taxonomy): Bacteria > Acidobacteriota > Blastocatellia > Pyrinomonadales > Pyrinomonadaceae > OLB17. The sequence goes on from JBGSYH010000024.1 coordinate 147,155, forward strand.
GCTTGTTATTTACTTAGCTGGTTGCCGTTCGTCTGTTACAAAACTAGACTAAAGACCTGGGATGTTCTTAGATAGGGTAAAAATAAGAGTTAAAGCGGGTGACGGCGGAAACGGCGTAACGGCGTTTCGCCGGGAAAAATTCGTGCCCCGCGGCGGCCCGTCCGGGGGCGATGGCGGCGTTGGCGGCGACGTTTGGCTCGAGGCCGATGAAGGATTCAATACTTTGCTGCATCTCCGTTATAACCCCGAACACAAAGCGGAACGAGGCAGACACGGCGAGGGATCGAACCGATCCGGGAAGGACGGCGAATCGATCACAGTGAAAATGCCGGTGGGAACACAGGTCTTCGACGCAGCTTCGGGAGAACTCTTGGTCGACCTTACGGAATCCGGTCAGCGATTTCTGGTCGCAAAGGGCGGAAAAGGCGGTTGGGGAAATGCTCATTTTGCGACGCCGACACGCAGAGCTCCGAAATTTCACTATACAGGACGGCCCGGCATTGAGAAGGAACTTCAACTCGAGCTGAAATTGATCGCTGATGTCGGCCTTGTCGGTTTCCCAAATGCCGGAAAATCAACTCTGATCAGCGTGATCTCAGCCGCCAAACCGAAGATCGCGGATTATCCGTTTACAACATTGGAGCCGAATCTTGGCGTTGTGGATCTTGGCGATTTCCGAACTTTCGTCGTTGCGGATATTCCGGGCCTAATCGAAGGAGCGTCCGAAGGTGCGGGACTTGGCGACCGGTTTTTACGGCACGTCGAACGGACAAAACTGATCCTTCATCTTGTAGATGTATCATCGGCTTCCGGCCGCGATCCGATCCAGGACTACGAGATAATTAATACGGAACTTGCTGCTTACAATATAGATCTGGCTGATCGGCCGCAGATAGTTGTGGCGACGAAGATCGATGCGCTCGATGATCCGGAACGGCTTGAGCGCCTCAAAGATCGAGCGGAAAAGGATGGTAAAGCATTTCTCGCGATCTCTTCGGTTGCCGGAATGGGTAACAAGGAATTGGTTTTTGTTGTTTCGGCAGAATTGGACAAGATCGCGGAAAAGAATAAGCACAACGCGGTTACCGCCGTCGAGGAGATGTAATGGCAGCGGCCCGTTTCTTTGACTTTCGAATGAAAGATGGTTCAAGGAATTTTGCGGACCTGCCCGAGATCGTCTTTTTCGAGGAGCTCCGTTTACATGCCAGACAGCTAAAAGGTGCAATCGAAACTGATTTCGTCACCGATTGGGTCACCGAAATGTGGCTCGATATTTCGTTCGAAGGCCATAAATTCTCGATCAATAATCAGTTCGGTGATTTTTGGTTCTTCGTTGAGGATCCGGACTGTCCTGACGAGATCCTGCTGAGATTTTATTCTCATTTCAAAGTCCTGCTTAAGCCCATGGATAGGTTCGCATATTTTGGCGGAACATTTGACCCGGTCCACAAAGGCCATTTGAATATTGGCCGCTTGCTGGCTGTCCGATTTCGGTTAGATGAGTTTTACTTTCTTCCGGCGTTTCATGCTCCTCATAAGCCTGATCGTCCGCCGACCTCGGCTTACCATCGGCACGCGATGCTTGTTTTGGCGACCGAAAGCGATCCAAAGCTGAGGGTCTCGACGCTTGAGCTCGAAAAGCGCGAAAAGCGATACACAATAGACACGCTCGCTGATCTGCGGGCCTTGCATCCCGAGGACGAGATCTTTTTCGTAATGGGTGCCGATTCCTGGAACGATATCCGGACATGGCGAGACTGGGAAAATGTCCTGCTCGGCGTCAATCATATCGTGGTAACAAGGCCCGGCTTTCCGCTTTCGACAGACCATGTTTCAGATGCGGTTCGCGAACGTATAGTCGATCTCCGAAGCGATAAAGCTACATCGCCGGTCAACCGGAGTGACGCTGACAGGATATATTTTACAGACGCGGTCATCTACGATGTTTCCGCAACGGAATTAAGGACGGATCTGGCGGACGGCCATCTTGACCGCAAGGACGATGTTCCGGCCGAGGTTGCAAAATACATCGAAAAATACGAACTTTATAGATAATGGAAGAACTTCAGGAAAAATCGCTCCAACGCGAACAGATAAAGATCGAGTTGCCGGACCTCAAAACGGCCTTTGAAGACCTTGACGATGACCTGCGTTTGGCTATCCGTTGCGCCGCCGAGAAAAAAGCGATGAAAATGGTCGCACTTGACCTCCGCGAGATCGCCAGTTTTACTGAGTTTTTCGTGATCGCGTCCGGCGCAAATCAGCGCCAGGTTCAGGCAATTTCTGACGAGATCGGCGAACAGCTAAAAAAACAATACCAGCGAAAGCCGGTGCGGATCGAAGGATATTCCGGGGCCGAATGGGTCTTGCTGGATTATGGCGATTTCGTGGTTCACCTATTCGATAAAGAAGCGAGAGATTTTTACGATCTTGAACGTTTGTGGCGCGATGCACGGAAAGTAGAGATCCCGGCCGACCTATAGCACCTTCAGCCGATGAAATTTCGATTTATTTGGGTAGGCCGCACGCGGGACAAAAGTTGGAAGACGCTCCAGGATGAATATCTTCAGCGTCTTTCGCATTTTGTACGGACGGAGATCACGGAAATAAAGGACGCGAGCGGCCGCGACGCCGTCGAGGTTGAGGGCGCAAAGATCATTGCGGCAGTCCCGCCCCGGGCTAAAACGGTTCTTCTTGACGTCAAAGGCAGGTCCATTGATTCGTTTCAGTTAGCTAAACAGATCGAGGCCTGGCAGAACGACGGTATCGCCGAGATCGCCTTTATGATCGGTGGTGCGAATGGTGTATCTTCCGCAGTTGCCGAAATGGCTGATGATAGGTTATCCTTATCGTTTCTAACTTTTACGCACGAAATGTCTCGTGTTGTTTTGTTAGAGCAACTTTATAGGGCCTTTACTATTATTAAAGGATTTCCGTATCAGAAATGAATAAGACGACCCTCAAGGCATTCAAGAAAAAGCTGGAAGAAGAGCGAGAATTTCTAGTAACCAAGCTAAACGGCAATGACCTATCGATAGACGATTCGGAAACACCGGATCCTGTTGATCTGGCTGTCCGTAATTATTCAAAGAATGTGATGCTCGCGGTCTCAGAAAATGAAAGCAAGCAGCTCGCTTTTGTCGATCAGGCACTGCGGCGGATCGATGACGACGAATACGGGATCTGTCAGAACTGCGAAAAACCGATCAATCCAAAGCGTCTTGAGGCGATCCCGTGGGCAAGATATTGCCTTGATTGCCAGGAGCTTGTTGAACAAGGCCTGCTTGATGACGAATAAACACAGATCGCCGCCGCGACCCAACGGCGGCTTTTTAATGCCTTATTTATCCCATCATGTCTATTAACTCTGCGAAGGAAAACATTGCCGCAGTATTTGGGAAGATCGCGTACACGGCGTTTCCATCTGAGTGTTCCGAATGTGGTAATCGGATCGAGCGGATCGGACTTGGCAGCACATGCTCGCAGTGCTGGGAAGTGGCCGGCATCTTTTCAGGAGCAGAGGTGTTGTGCAGAAAGTGCGGCCGCGATCGACCCACTCAAAGCGAAAGCTGTAATGAATGCGCTTCGCTTTTTTTTGATTCCGCGACCGCGGTTGGTGAATACGGGGGTTCGCTGAAAGCCGCCGTCTTGAGATTAAAATCTGAACCGCACATTCCCGCCACACTTAAGAATTTGATCGTAAAGCGACTGCGTGCCCTTGATACTGACGCGGACCTGGTGATTCCGGTTCCTCTATCCCGCACAAGGCGGTTCGAACGCGGATTCAATCAGGCAGAGGTCATCGCACGGTTGGCTGGAAAGGCTTTGTCACTTCCCGTTGACGCTTATTCTCTGACACGGATCAAACACACGCCGATGCATCGGGCAGGTATGGATAAAAAGGCTCGAGAAAGGACAGTTGAAAAGGCGTTTGAGGTTGCTCGGCCAAAGCTCGTTACCGGAAAAAGAGTTCTCCTCATCGACGATGTTTTGACATCGGGTTCTACAGCGTCGTCATGTGCAAAAATATTAAAGGCTGCCGGAACTGAATCCGTCAGCCTTTTTACCATTGCCCGAGTCTGATGAAGTTCTACGGTTTGTCGTAGCTGGGGATCGGAAGATCACCATCCAGGCCAAACTGGAGGATCAGGAACGTGGCGTTCGAACTTCGCCGAACATACCATACTCCTGTCGAAGGCCGGAAAACCGCAACGTCGTCGATGCTGTCGCCGTCATAATCACCAACGGCCGGAATGTCTCCATTTGATCCCCAGTTTAGGATCTGTACGGAATTATTCAGCGAGCGCAGCATATACCAAACGCCTGTTGACGGCCGGAATACCGCGATATCAGAGATCGTGTCTCCGTCGTAATCAGCGGCGACCGGGATGTCGCCATTTAATCCAAAGGGATTAATTACGACCGATCCGTTTGAGCTATTGATCCGGTACCAGACACCGTTCGACGGGCGAAATAGGGCAATATCAAAACGCCCGTCGCCGTCGAAATCACCACCGGTCGGGATGTCTCCGTTCAGACCAAATGCAGCGGCCGAAAAGCCACCGTCGGTGGTCCTAAGTGTGTACCAAACACCGGTAGAAGGACGAAAAACCGTAAAATCCGCCCGACCATCCCCATCGTAATCACCAGCTACGGGAATATCTCCATCGAGTCCGAAATTTACCCCGCCGACTGTTGAGTCGCTGCTACGAAGATAGTACCAGGTTCCATTCGAAGGCCGGAAAACGGCGATGTCGGCTCTCAAGTCTCCGTCGAAATCTTTCGTTACGGGAATGTCGCCCGGCAATCCGAAGTTCACGACCGAGGTGTTAGCATTCCCGCTGTTTCTGATGTACCAGTTGCCGTCCGAAGGCCTGAAAACGCTGATGTCCGTTTGAAGGTCTCCGTCAAAATCGGCGGATGGACGATTTCCAAGGACCTTGTCGATCGTCCCACCAAGCCCAACCACATATAGCTCGCCGTCCTCGTCCTCGCCAAATGAAGATATATTGCGTGAGGTATCCAGCCATAAATTCTGCTGACCATTGAACCAGGTAAGGATCTCGCCCGAACAATAATCACCGTACAAATATTCGCCTTTGGTTCGTGCGTTCTGCACACCGCGATAAACATACCCGCCTGTGATGGAGCACCTCGGACTTGATCTAGGATAGTCGAAAACAGGTGGAGTGTGATTGATCGTAGTGCAAAGTGACGGATCTAGGTTTGTGCATTGATTTCCTTCAAATACACGCCAGCCGAAATTTGCCCCGCGCGTGATGACGCTGACCTCCTCACGGGCTCCTTGCCCAACATCGCCTGCCCAAAGCTGATTCGTCCCACCACGATCAAACGACCAGCGCCAGGGATTTCTTAAACCGATCGCATATATCTCATCCGCACCCGCCACACCGACATACGGATTGTCCGCCGGATTGGTGTAAGGTGGGTTCGTATTCACACCGGAAACATCCGGAGTAATACGAAGGAATTTGCCCAACAAAGAATTGATATTCTGGGCTCGGTTATTCGGATCGTTGCCTGAGCCGCCATCGCCCATCCCAATATATAGATGTCCATCCGGGCCAAACTGGATCATGCCGCCGTTGTGATTAGAAAAATCCTGGTCGATCGTGATCACGATGCGTTCGCTGTTCGGATCGCCGGCCGTGTTGCCGTTTATGGCCGTGAATCGTGAGACCACCGTGGCGCCGTCACTTTGCCGTGTGTAGTTAACAAAGAAATAGCTGTTTGTCGAAAAATTAGGATGGAACGCAAGGCCAAGTAAGCCCCGCTCGCTTCCCGACGACGAAACTCTGTCCGAGATGTTCATGAAATCGGTCGGAGTTCGCGATCCGGGCTGTACCACACGGATAATGCCGCGCTGCTGAACAATGAATATTCGACGGGTACCGTCGCCGGCATGGGTCAAGAGCACCGGTGAACTAAGGCCCGTAATGTAGCCGAGCAAAAGACGGAAATTTGGCATCGAGGTTTGGCCAAAGACCGTTACCGCCGAAACCAAAAGTGTGAAAGCGAACAACACGAACCTTCTTGATGATGTCATAATGTGGTGGCCCAGAGGGCAGGGCTTGAGTTTCTTCGATCCCGTCACGGATCGGAACTGCCCGGTCAGAATGATGGTATGATCCGCTTCCTTACGAAACCGATCGGTGGTCACAAATTCAAATGTGCAAGAACACTCATCGCTGGAGGAAAACGACGCTTAGAGTTCTCTAATTGTAACCGTGAACGGAACGGAAAGGCAATCAAAGATCACACTCGGTACCTTGGCTTTTTTGAACCCTGCAAAGCGTCTGGGTCTATCAGATTTTGAAGACGCAGTGTAACATCAGCCGTAATTCTCGGGTCAGCCAGGTTTCCCTGCTGCAAATGGAAGTATCCGGCGGCGGCGATCATAGCAGCATTATCTGTGGAAAGATGCTTTGAAGGAAAATAGATCGGGATCCCCGATCGCTTTGCGGCATCGCCCGTGACTTCACGCAAAAGCAAATTGCACGCAACGCCTCCGGCAACGATCAATGTCTTTGGCTCAAGGTCGCGTGCCAACTTTTCAAAGGTGGTCGAAAGTGCGTTTACGACCGCAGCCTGAAAGCTTGCAGCCAAATCGCGCAGTTGAACGGTCGGTTCGCCGCTTTGCGAAAACGGTTCGAACGGGTTTTGTTTCAAATATTGCGAAACCGCAGTTTTCAGGCCGCTAAAACTGAGATCAGGTTTACCGTCCGAGATCTTTGCCTTCGTGAACCGAACCGCTTTAGGGTCACCGCCAACCGCTACTTTTTCGATCGCGGGACCGCCCGGATAGCCAAGCCCCAACATCTTGGCGACCTTGTCGAAGGCTTCTCCCGCGGCATCATCCCTTGTTCGAGAGACCAGCTTATATTTGCCTGCTTCCGGAGAATAGAAGATGTTCGTGTGGCCGCCCGAAACGATCAATGCCAGAGCGGGATAAACGATCGGCGGATTTTCAAGCGCGACCGAAAAAAAATGCCCTTCAATATGATTGACCCCGACCAATGGCAGGCCCGTACCGAAAGCAAGTGCCTTTGCGTATGACACGCCCACCAGCAATGCACCGACCAGCCCAGGCCCCTGTGTGACGGCAATGGCCCCTATGTCTTCCAACGAAACATCAGCTTTGTTAAGTGCTTCGGTAACAATGTGGTCTATCTTCAAAAGATGCTCGCGTGACGCCAGCTCAGGCACCACACCGCCATAAGGCCTATGCAGCTCGATCTGTGATGAAATGATCGAAGAGCAGACCTCGACACCGTCCCGCACTACGGCGGCCGCAGTCTCATCACAAGACGTTTCGATCCCAAGCACCAACATTAACTTGAGGTTATCCGCCAACTCCAATTCCGGCAAGTTGGGACACTTGACCTTTGTAACGTCTTCTGTTACAGTATCAATAGTTCATGATGCTCGAACTAAAAACTTGTGAATCGCAATTTTTATTCAGGGTTTTTGCGCGAGCTTCAAACACTAGGTATAATCAGCGTTTTATATTAGGAGATTTAGATGGGAACGTTTGCAAGTGCAATTTCAGATACTAGTTTTGAGACCGATGTCCTCGGTTCCGACAAACCGGTCCTTGTTGATTTTTGGGCTGAGTGGTGTGGTCCGTGCCGCATGATCGCTCCGGCTGTCGAAGCAGTCGCCGAAGAAATGGACGGTAAGGCGAAATTCTTCAAGATGAATGTGGACGAAAACCAAGATGTTCCGAACAGATTTGGCATTCGCGGGATCCCAACCCTTATCGTATTTAAGGGCGGTCAGGAACAGGAGCGGATCGTGGGCGCCGTTTCGAAGGATGCGATCGCTAAGGTTGTTGGAAAGTACGTTTAGTTGATCAGTTGCGGTGGTCTGTATTCGATCACCGCAATTTTGTATTTGACTATATGCCTCTATTCGCATATAGTTATATAATGAACAAGGAGTTATCTCAAGAAGCATTGGAGATGATCGCCGGGCGATTCAAGACCTTGTCCGAACCGGTAAGGCTTAAGCTGATCATCCTGCTTCGTGACGGCGAGAGGTCGGTCACGGAACTTACGTTGTCAGCCAAGACCAGTCAACCAAATGTGAGCAAGCATTTACGGGCATTGGTCGATGCAGGCATTTTGCGACGTGAGCAGCGTGGGAATACGGCCTATTTTTCGATCAAAGACCAAAGTATCTTTCCGCTGTGCGAAGTGGTCTGCGATGCGCTGAGCGAACAACTTAAGACACGGGCGAACATTTTCGCCGCAGTATAGAAATAGGAGCATTTTGAACAATGAGTGAATGTACGATCTTAGGATTAAAAGAACAGTTGGTGTCGGGCGAAATCCACTTGGTGGACGTTCGGGAAAAGATGGAATTTGCCGGAGGGCGCATTTCGGGCGCGAGCCTTATCCCGCTCGGCGAACTTGAAAAGCGGCATCAGGAGCTTGATCACGCAAAACCGATCTATGTTATGTGCCGGACCGGACGCCGTTCGTCAGAGGCACAGCGAAAGCTCAATGCCCTTGGTTTTACAAACGTTGTAAATGTATCGGGCGGGTTTGAGGCTTGGAAGTCTGAGGGTTTGCCGGTCGAGCGTGATGAATATGCACCCTGGTCGATCGAAAGGCAGGTCCGATTTACCGCCGGGTTGCTTGTACTTTTAGGCGTACTATTGTCGTTGTTCGTTCATCCGTACTTTATTGCATTGCCCGGATTGATCGGCTTCGGCCTCGCATTCACCGCGACCATAGATTGGTGCGGAATGGGGCTTTTGATAGCGAAGATGCCATGGAACCGGCGAGCAGTTTAACTGCGAATTGAGGAGAAAACTATGAAATTCAGACAATTTTATTTAGGATGTTTGGCCCATGCGTCGTATTACGTTGGATCCGGTGACGAAGCTGCAATAATCGATCCGCAGCGAGATATTCAGCAATACATTGACGAAGCCGAAACAAATGGCCAGCGGATCAAATATGTGATCGAAACGCACTCACATGCCGACTTCGTAAGCGGCCATCTGGAGCTTGCCGGCAAGACCGGTGCTCAGATCATCTACGGCCAACGAGCCAAGACAGAGTTCCCTACGCTGAAGATCAAGGACGGTGACACATTGGATCTTGGTTCGATCGAACTCAAGTTTCTTGAGACACCGGGCCATACTCCCGAGGGATTAACGATCCTTGCCACCGATCGTTCAGATCCGGAGGCACCTATCAAAATGTTTACCGGCGATACGTTGTTCATCGGCGATGTCGGTCGGCCGGACTTGATCGGGTCGAAGGGTTTTACGGCGGAGGAAATGGGCTCGATGCTATACGATTCGCTACATGAAAAGATCCTGCCGCTGCCGGACGAGACAGAGGTCTATCCGGCACATGGCTCCGGTTCGCTCTGCGGCAAATCGCTTTCAAAGGAAACCTGGTCAACGCTTGGTGAACAGCGGCGAACGAACTACGCGCTTCGTCCGATGACGAAAGACGAATTTATTAAGGTCGTGGCTTCGGACCAGCCGGAGGTGCCGGCATATTTTCCGGTCAGCGCATCGCAAAATCTTAAGGGTTCAGCCTCGCTTGATGATCTGCCGAAACCTGTTGAGTTTTCGACACAGGAGATCCTTGATTTTGATGGCATCGTGGTTGATATAAGGCAAAACTCTGAGTACGGCGAGGGGCACGTCCGCAATTCGATTAATATCGGCTTGGGCGGGCAGTTCGCGTCGTGGGCAGGAACTTTGATACCAATTGGGACAACGGTTGCTCTTGTCGGTGAAAACGGTGAACAGATCGACGAGGCGTTCATGAGGCTTGCGAGGGTCGGGATCGAAACCGTCAAAGGCTATATTCTGATCGGAAATTTCGCTGGTGAAAAGTTAGAAGTAGAACAAGCCTCGGTCCAGGCGGCAAGTGAGAAGACAGCGGCCGATGGGGTTCAGTTCGTAGATGTTCGACGTCCGGCGGAGTTTGCAAATGGGCATGCAGCCGATGCGATCAACCTTCCGTTGGATCGATTGTCTCGGGAAGTTGACCAGTTGAATCCTGAGCTTCCGACCTATGTCATTTGTCAGGGCGGATATCGCTCAAGCCTAGGAACAAGCGTCCTGGAGAACGCCGGTTTTAAGGAGATCTATAACGTGACCGGCGGAACAAAGGCATGGATCGTTGCCGAACTACCGACGACAGCCGCGGCTACCGCGTGTGCAACGTCTTAAGTGAATGAAGTAGCGGCCGGGTCAACCGGCCGTTTCCAGTAGGAGCAAAATAATGAATTACATATTGATACTTTTACTAGCTTCCGGGTTCTATTTGAGCTCTTCATGCACGGCAGTCGGATCGAACACAGCGGTGGCATCCAATGAACCTGATACAAATGTTCCAGTCGCAATCCCTGCGAATGATTCGCCTTCGGGCGTCATCACGGAGTGCAAGATCTGCAATTTCGAATTTTCGGCCTATAGGGGCGAGCTCGCGAAAGAAGAGATCCAAGGACTTCTTCTAGCCCTTAATGACGAATATCTCGCAACGGCAACGTACGAGCAGGTGAACCGTAAGTTCGACGACCCGCGTCCGTTCGTGAATATCGTGGAAGCGGAACGACGACACGCCGAGCGACTCAAGGCTCTATTCTTGAAATATGGAATAGCTATACCGGATAACCCGTGGCCCGGCAACGTGCAGAAATTTTCGTCGGTGACTGAAGCGTGCAAGGCAAGTGTAGAAGGCGAGGTACTCAATCGCGACTTGTACACGAGGTTGTTTAAGACGACCAAAAGGCCGGACATCGTAGCGACTTTCAAAGATCTGCAGAGAGCTTCTGAGGAGAATCATTTACCCGCATTCGAGCGTTGCTCAACCGGTGGTGGCGGACGTGGGCTGGCGAATGGTACAGCGAATGGTCGCGGGCCGAGAGGTAATTGAACAGTGGAAATTCTGGCATACATATTTGCCGCTTTGATCGGTATCTCGCTCGGCCTGATCGGCGCCGGCGGCAGCATTCTAACCGTTCCGGTTTTGGTCTATTTGGCGGGCGTTGATCCGGTCCTGGCAACGGCATATTCACTGTTTGTCGTCGGCTCGACCGCCTTGGTCGGCGGTGTTCAGAACTCGATCCGCAAACTTGTCGATTTCAGAACTGCGTTCATTTTTGGCATCCCATCTATCGTCGCGGTTTATGCAACTCGGGCGTTCATCATGCCGGCGATACCGGCAGAATTTGGTCTTGGTTCATGGTCGATTGGGAAAGGAACGGCAATTCTGCTACTTTTCGCAGGGCTGATGGTCGCCACATCTGTTTCTATGATCCGAAGCGGCCGCAAGGCAAGCGAGATCGACGTGGTCGGAACCGAGGAACACAAACACCACTTTGTACTCGTGATCCTTGAGGGGATCGGCGTGGGGACCTTGACCGGACTTGTCGGTGCGGGCGGCGGATTTCTGATAATCCCCGCACTCGTGCTCCTTGCCGGACTGGATATGAAAAGGGCCGTGGGCACGTCACTCTTCATAATTGCGATGAAATCGCTGCTTGGTTTTACGGGAGATATTCAGGTCGGAATGCCGATCGAATGGGGATTTCTCTTGTTGTTCACGTCTTCGTCGGTTGCTGGCATATTTCTTGGCTCTTGGCTAACCAGATTCATCGATGGAAATAGGCTGAAGAAGGGCTTCGGCTGGTTCGTACTAGGCATGGGGATATATATGATCCTGCGTGAGACTCTAGGATAAAACTAATCACCCCGTAGAGACAAAAAAAGATCCGGTGACCAATTAAGATCACCGGATAATTCAGAACGTCTTATTTAAGAACGATCAGTGAGTGTTATAGTTCGCTACCGGATAGTCTCCATTAGCTCCGAATGGGTTGATCAAGACCCCGGACGTTGACCCAAAGATATAGAATGCCGATTCGCCCGGATTGGCACTTGGACGCCACACTCCGAAATCAGTTCTTCCATCGCCGTCATAGTCGCCTTGAGTTGGGAAGTCTGTCGCGGAAGTCCCCCAGACATTCTGGCTTACGGCTCCGTTCGAACTGTTACGAACGAACCAGTTGATCTGTCCAGAGATACCTCGAATCACCGCAAGATCGGTCTTACCATCTCCGTCATAATCGCCAGGGACAATAACATCAGTCGGGCCTCCAAATACCACTGATGTTTGCCCGTCCGTAGTAAGATTCATCCAGAAGCGTGCGCTCCCGCCGCCGTCATTTCGTTGAACAACGAAATCGTTCCTTCCGTCGCCGTCATAATCGCCCGGCGCCGGGAAATCGCCATTCTGTCCCCAGGGTGCGTAGGTTACATCACCGCCCGGATTATTCAGCGAACCGCGATAGAACCATGTACTTTGAGCTCCTGCTGTCAGGCCGCTCCTATAAACTGCCAGATCAGCCTTTCCGTCACCGTCATAATCGCCAACGACGGTCGGATCATCCCCGCTCTGGCCGAATAGTTCCTGACGAAGGACATTGCCGTCACTCTGTAAAATGTAGAAAGTTGCCTCTCCAGCTGGACCGGGACGCCATACGGCCAAGTCGGTCTTGTTGTCACCGTCGTAATCCTCTGGGACGAAGAAATCCGTCGATATGCCCCATTCCGACGCAAGCGTAGTCGCCGTTCCAGCCAGATTATAGAACCAGGTTATCTGGCCACCGGCTCCACCACCCGTGTTCCGAACAACCGCATAATCGGTTCGACCATCTCCGTCGAAATCCACAACATGCTGCTGAGTTACAACGACTGGAGCCGGAGTGTAGCTGAATGTGTCGATGCCGATATAGTTAGAATTAGCTCCATTCGGACCGCCATTTTCGACAAAGTAACGAAAAGCAATTCGTCCACTTGTGGGTCCCGCCAATCCTGAGATCGTTATCGTGAACTCCGTCCAAACGTTCGGATACGCAGTGCCGGTTCCGTATGTAGGATTGATGTCCAACAAAACTGTTGTGAAATCCCCGACACCGGTCGGGCCAGTACCGACATTCGTGCTCGCTCCGTTGGTCGAAAGCCTAACCTGAAGCCTGTCAGGGAAATTTCCGCCAGTTACAGTTCTGGTCCAAAATTTATAAACATCACCGTTGTTCATTGTACGGTTTGGTGCAACCAGCCAATTGCTGATCGTATTAGTCAACGTCGTACTGTTAAAGTTGACAGCGGCATAAGCAGTCGGGGCTCCCGCATGCGAGGGAAACGTTACCGAGTTACCTTGAAACCAGGTTGGTGACGTGCCGATCGTGGTGCTGTTATTTTGCTGAAACCAACCCGAAGCGGGCAAGGTGCCTACCGACGCAAAATCCTCGGCGATCGGCTGGGCCATCGCCGCACCCGGCATCATAATGGCCGCCGTTAACGCGAGCGTGAAAACTGCTAGTGAACTTTTTGAAACAAATCGAACCAAGAAACGTGGTACTTGTTGGATAAACATGACTTACTACTTCCTCCTTTAGGAACCTTGTCCGAAAAGCGGCAGCTTTCCCTCCCAGGTTGCCGCTCAGATCGCATGGATTAAACTTTTTCAACACCTAGGTAATTCAAGATTGATTAAACCTAAGTCAAATAAGGGAATACCGAACAGGAAACTGTCGCGAGTTTAAGCTTTTTTGTCGTATTGTGTCAAATGTTTGCTTTTAATTGTGTGAAATGTTTGCAAATGGGAGGTGAAAATTGGGGTCAGATTAAAGGAGCGACCTCCCTGAATCCAATAGCCTCGGATCCGATCAATTGTCGGCCTTCAGTACTGCGAACGATAAACATCGAGCGGCCTGAACTAAAGGCCTGTTCGAGTCGAGTCGCTTAAAGGACTGTTAACGAATCAAGCATCTTTTGCTACTATCGAATACATAGTGGACTGTAAGATGTTTTTCTTTCGGACATGTTGTTTTGCCTTATGCTGCTGCTCTGCATGGATAACCTCGGCTGCGCAGTCACCAACCCCAACACCTTCGACCGAAGACGAAGTTATTAAAATAGACACGGAACTTATTGACGTTCCGGTTTCGGTAACAGATCGCAGCGGACGGCCCTTGCGACAACTAAAGAGTTCCGATTTCATAGTATTCGAAGATGGAAAACGGCAAGAGATCGCCAGCTTTTCGACGGTGTCCGCTCCGTTTGAAGTGGCACTCCTTTTAGACACTTCGGGCTCAACCCGAGGCGACCTCGAATTGATCAAGCGATCGGCACAATTATTCATTGATCAACTCCGACCTGGCGATCGGGTCGCTCTCATCGCCTTTGCCAGCGAGAAAGGCAGCTCACCGAGAACGGTAATTCCGGCATCTTTAACAAGCGACCGAAATGTGCTTCGCGATGCTATTCAAAAGCTGACGATGAGCAACGGCACTCCATTTTATGACGGTCTTTTAGAGATAATGTCCAAAGTTTTCGATCAGCCCGCGGAAAAAGACTATCGCGGCCGGCGGGCTCTGGTCGCTTTGACGGACGGTGTTGATTCCACGAGTGCCGCGGAGTTTTTTGAGCCGAGAGACTTGTTGGAAGAACAAGGGATCATCAGCTATTTTATCAAGGTCGATACGCGAAATTTCTTTGAATCCGAACTGTTGGGTGACTGTGAAAGCGCTATCCGTTTCTCGATGGCCCAGATACGTCGTTATTACCGGACGGTCGGGCCTGGAAATCGGGAACAGGCTGCAAGCTTTTGCCAGCTTGGCGATTTTGAACGGCTTGCCGTTAGCAAAGCGTTGTACGAGCTTGCGAACAAGGAAATGAATGAATTGGCACAGCGTTCGGGCGGAAAAGTGTTCCCGGTCGGCGACCTCGGCGAGGCGAGAAATGCATTCCGGAGTGTCGCGGCTGAGATCGGAATGAGTTATAGCCTCGGATATTATTCCTCGAACGAAACCCGCGACGGCAAATTCAGAAAGATCACGGTCCAATTGAAAGGACTGCCCGCAGGCACACAGGTCCGGGCACGGGAAGGTTACACGGCAGCGAAAGATTAGTTTATGAAAGACTTTAACAGGATATGCCTTGTCGTTCTTGATTCGGCCGGGATCGGCGAAATGCCGGATGCTGAGGCTTGGGGTGATGCCGGTTCGGACACGCTGGGAAACGTATTCAAGACGCGTTCTGTAAATGTTCCGAATCTGCAACGATTGGGGCTCGGAAATATTCGGAGCCTTGAGAACGTTCCGCCGTCGGCCGAGCCGATCGGTTCGTTTGGTAAATGCACGCTCAGATCGAACGGTAAGGACACGACCACGGGGCACTGGGAAATGGCCGGCATCGTGCTTGAAAAGGCTTTTCCAACCTTTCCAAATGGATTTCCCGATCAGATCATTCATGCATTCGTGGCTGAGACCGGGGTTCCGGGCGTGCTCGGAAATATTCCGGCAAGCGGGACGGAGATAATAAAAGAACTCGGCGAAGAGCACGTCGCGACGGGCAAACCGATCGTTTACACCTCGGCTGACAGCGTGTTTCAGATCGCTGCACACGAAGAGGTCGTTCCTGTCGAGCGGCTTTATGAGATGTGCGAGATCGCTCGGCGGATCTTGGACGGCGAAGACCGCGTTGGGCGGGTGATCGCGAGGCCATTTATAGGCGAGACAGCCGAGACGTTTAAGCGGACCGAGAACCGGCATGATTACGCCGTTCCACCGCCCGAAGATAATCTGCTTCCTCTGCTCAAAGACGCGGGTTTGGATGTGGTATGTATCGGAAAGATCGCCTCGATCTACGATTCGATGGGCGTGACCGAAGACCTCGTCGCAAAGAACAACGAACAAACCATCGATCAGACGATAAACGCGTTAAATGCTGAAACAAAAGGGCTTATTTTTAGTAATCTGGTCGATTTCGATATGCTCTACGGCCACCGACGGGACCCCGAAGGCTACGCGAAAGCCCTTGAGCACTTCGATTCCCGGCTGCCGGAGATCTTTGCCGCGATGAAGGAAGGCGATCTGCTCATCCTGACCGCCGATCACGGCAACGACCCGACATTTCCCGGCTCCGACCACACCCGCGAATACGTTCCGCTGCTTGTTTACGGCAAAACGGCGAAGCCCGGCGTGGATCTCGGCACCCGCGGCTCGCTTGCAGACATCGGCCAGACCATCGCCGAGAACTTCGGCATCAAACTCCCCGCCGGTGAGAGCTTTCTGGACACGATAACGAACTGAAATCACAACCTATTCGCTATTTTTGAGGCTCGTGAGCATTTCGCGGGCCTCGTTTACTTTAGGAAATTGTGTCAACGGCCGGGAGCGGGCGCATCGTTGCTCTAAAGTTGGCTAAGTGCGACTTCATAGCCGCTGTCAATTGGTCTTTTTGGAGACGAACATATCCCATAGCATTCTTATGCTGCGAGGGCCTGTCGTTTGTTTGGCGGGAGGTTTTGATGAGTAAGAGATCTTAGTCGCATTCAGCGACAGTGATTCGACGGGTTTGTCACCGGATCCGCTGATGCTGTAGCTGGAGACGAGCGCGTTTTCAAGTTCAACGGCGAGATATACCGAATTATCATCATTCGTAAATTCGATCACTACCTTCTTTCCCGAGCCCTGGATAGCTTCATTGAAGATCGAGGCACTAGCACTGTCGTGGTTCTTCGTAATGACGACCTCATTCGTCGCCGAATAGGTATTTCCGTCACCCCTCGAGCCCCCGGTCCCGCGTCCGGAGCCGATCTGGCAACTCTGAAGTTCGATCCAGCCGTCCCGCGGGGCTTTGCTCTCGCCCTTAATGCCCTCGATTTTCATATAGATCGGCATACAAATAACCTCTGCTAATATAAGTTTCAGCAAGCGGAGTATATGCCTATAGGAGAGATCTGTAAAGAGCTTTTTTCGGCACCTAATTTAGACGATCCACTATTCGATCCATTTCAGCTAATCACTTACAGCGGCTTGAAATTCGGCGGGATAATGAACGAAAATCAGTTCATTGTTCCGCATTTCTATTTCCGACAGTTTGTGCTCTATTCAATACACTATGAAAACATCATTGTGGGCCGCCGTTTTATTTATCGCAGTTCCATTTCAGACGATCGCCGTATCGCAAAATCTGCCTGTGACCGAAGCACCTTCGCGGCTGCGGCAGACGATCGAGAATTACGATCAGGACCGCGGGGCTTTTAATCGCTGGTATTCGGCGGAAACTTCCGGGGCCAGACGCGATCGGTTTCGGCAGCTTTACTCGGACAGGCTTGCACAGCTTGGTCGTCTGGATTTCGCACGGCTCGAACACCATGAGCAGATCGATTATCTGCTATTTCAAAACCATCTGCGGCGGGAGCTGGCGGAACTCGAACGGACAGCAGGCCAGCTTGATGAGATGGCCTCGATCATCCCGTTTGCGAGGGTGATTAGCGATCTGGAAGACCAAAGGCGGCGGCTGGAGACGATCGACGCGGAAAAGACGGCAGCAACTTTGAACGCATTGGCGAGACAGATCGCAGATACGCAGAAGGGCTTTGACAACGGAGCGACGGCCAAGCCAAAACGAACGGTTGCGTATCGTGCGGTCCGAACGCTAAATTCCGTCCGGACCACGCTCCGGAATTGGTACAACTTTCATAATGCCTACGATCCGAAGTTTTCATGGTGGAACATGAAAACTTACGAGGCGGCGGATCAGGCTCTCATAAAATATACCGATTTTGTTTCGAGTAAATTGGTCGGCATTCCGGCGAACGATAAGACGACGATCATCGGTGACCCGATCGGCCGCGAGGCGCTAATACGCGAACTCGAATACGAGATGATCCCATACACGCCCGAGGAACTTGTCGAGATCGCGAACAAGGAATTCGAATGGTGCGTCGCGGAACTGAAGAAAGCTTCGCGTGAAATGGGTCACGGCGACGATTATATGAAGGCCATCGAGGCCGTAAAACAAAAATACGTCGAACCGGGCAGACAGCCCGAAATGATACGCGACCAGGCACGCGAAGCGATCGATTACGTTAAAAAGAACGACCTCGTGACAGTCCCGAAAGAGATGGAAGAATCGTGGCGAATGGAGATGATGTCGCCCGAACGGCAATTGATCGCACCTTTCTTTTTGGGCGGCGAAACGATCCTAGTTGCGTACCCGACCGATACGATGACCCACGAACAGAAGCTGATGTCGCTTCGTGGAAACAATCCGCATTTTGCACGTGCGGTTACGCATCACGAGCTGATCCCCGGCCACCATATGCAGCAGTTCATGAACCGGCGTTACAGAACTTATCGCTCGACGTTTCGCACGCCGTTCTGGGGCGAAGGCTGGGCTTTGTATTGGGAATTCGTTATGTGGGATCGCGGGTTTGTGAAAACGCCTGAGGATAAGATAGGTGCTTTGTTCTGGCGTTCGCATCGTGCGGCTCGGATCATCTTTTCGCTGAATTTTCACCTTGAGAAAATGACACCGCAGGAATGTGTTGATCTGCTCGTAAACAAGGTCGGGCACGAACGTGAGAACGCTCTGGCGGAAGTGCGACGTTCTTTTTCCGGCGACTACGGGCCGCTCTATCAGATCGCGTATATGATCGGCGGGCTGCAATTTTATCAGATGCAAAAGGACCTTGTCGGATCGAAGAAAATGACCGACCGGCAATTCCATGACGCGATACTAAGAGAAGGCCCGATACCCGTCGAAATGGTGCGGGCGATATTGACGAAGCAACGTCTAAACAAGGACTTTAAGACGAATTGGAGATTTTACCCGGTCGAAGAATAATTAGTTGATGAACTGAATTTATGAAAGCAGTAATTATTACATTGGTTTGCATTTTTATAGTAAGCTGCACGCAGCATTCGGCCGATGACGGGCACGATCATTCCGGACATTCACATTCGACGGCCACATCAGCGAATACAGATCATAGCTCGATGGATCATTCAACGATGGACCATTCGAAGATGGAAAGTTCGCCGGGCGCCGCCGAGGCTCCGCAGGAACTTCAGTTCATCGACACGATGATCGCTCATCACCAGGGTGCGGTCGATATGGCAAAGCTTGCTGATGGCCGAACCGAGAACAAACAGTTCCAGACATTCGCCGACGGCATCATCAACGCTCAGGAACGCGAGATCACCGAAATGCGCCGCTGGCGGGCAAAATGGTTCGACGGCAAACCGGCCGCTGTCAATATGGACCTTCCCGGAATGCGCGAGGGAATGGGCGATATGGATTCGAAGAAATTGGCCGGTTTAAAAGGTGTCGAGTTCGACCTGGAATTTATTCGCCAGATGCTCCCGCACCATCAAGGTGCCTTAAAGATGGCAGAAGCTTTAAAGGCCGGAAAAGAATACGGCGATCTGTCAAAACTTGCCGAAACCATCAAGAAAGATCAGACCCTCGAAATTGAACAAATGAAAAAATGGCAAGCCGAATGGCAGCAGCCTAAGTAAGATTTAGAACTGATGATTTGCTGATTTTTTGTCAGTTAACGTGTGATTGGAAATTGAACTCATGTGGCCCAAAAGTGTATTGCGTTCGTACACTTTTGGGCTTCCCAGCCTTGTTCGCACTCTTTTAAATCTTCTAACCATCGTATTTTCTTAATTTGCAGCTTTTGGCACGTTCATTGCCCATTAATCCGTTTAGAAGATCGGAGTGAGGAGTGAACATATATGTCAAAGGATGTCATAACTGTACATGGTGAGGAACGTGTGGTCCGGGAAGATACGGCTAAGGCCTATCGAGGAGTGTACTGGGCATTGGGAAGCATCGCCGCATTCATTCTGATCACAGCATTTCTGCTCTTTTCAGGAGTGTTAACGGGCCTTTTATGGGAACCTGAGCCGGGGACAGGAGCACCGGCCGAAAGACACGAAGGGCCATAACTTTGGTGCCAGCAGATTTTGCTTTTCACACTGGCCAAGGGGTAATTCAAGGGGGTTGTGAAAAGCTGGCTGTGTCCTTACGGGCACGGCATTGGGCGTTCGCAATTTGAACGCCCGTTTTGCCATTTCTGCATTTCAACTAGATCAAGTCGCGTATCTTTTCGACAACTCTCGGGTCATCGGCCGGAACATCCGGTGCGATGCGGGCTGCGACCTTGCCATCTTTCCCGATCAAAAACTTTTCAAAGTTCCATAGCAGACCGTTCGGTTGATCCCGGGTCGATCCGAAACCGGCGAGCTTTTCTTCGAATGCATTACCGTTTTCGATATCCGCTGACGGCCGTTCGGCGGTCAGAGCCTTGTAAAGCTCATGCTGATCTTCGCCCTTGACCGAGATCTTCGAAAAGAGCGGAAACGTCACGTCATAGGTCGATGAACAGAATTCCTTGATCTCGTCGTCCGTGCCTGGTTCTTGTGAAAGAAAATTGTTTGCAGGAAAACCGAGAACCTCAAATCCTTTGTCGCTGAATTCTCTATAGATCTTTTCAAGGCCTTCGTATTGCGGCGTCAGCCCGCATTTCGACGCAACGTTGACCACAAGCAACGCCTTGTCTTTGAACTCACTGAGGTTCGTCTCTGTCCCGTCGATCTTCTTAACTGGGATCTCAAAAATATCACTCATCATTTTTCTCCTCTAAACTTTTGACTCAAAACTCAAAACTGGTGCGAAACCAGACTTTCCGATCCGCACGACTATCTTTCCAAAATGCCCGGCATTGCCCATGTGAGCAAGTGCTTCGCCGATCTGATCAAAGTCAAAAACACGATCAACAACCGGCTTGATACTATTCACCGATATCGCATCGAGCATATCCAACATCATTGCACGCGATCCGACAAAGATCCCCTGCAGCCGGATCGCCTTCATAAAAACTGTTACCGGATTGAAATTACCTGCACCGGTCAAGGCACCGATCATTGCAACATGTCCGCCGATGCGGACCGCGTTTATCGAACGGGCCAAAGTTCCCGCTCCGCCAACTTCGACGACATGATCGACGCCAATACCACCGGTGAGGTCGATCACTGCTTTATCCCAATCCTCGGTCTCGCGGTAATTGATCAGGTGATCCGCGCCCAATTCTTTTAACCTTGCAAGCTTCCCATCGCTGCTTGAGGTCGCGATCAGCCTCGCTCCGGCCATTTTTGCATACTGTACAGCAAACACCGAAACGCCTCCGGTTCCAAGGGTCAGCACCGTTTCGCCCGGACGAACTTTTCCTGACACAAACAAAGCGTTCCATGCGGTCAGCGCCGCACATGGCAGCGATGCCGCTTCTTCGTAAGAAAGATGTTCGGGTATGGCAACAACCGATTCTTCGCTAAAGCTGCCGAATTCCCGAAGCACTCCGTCCCATTGTGCTCCCGCACCAAGCGATGTTCGCCGCTTTTCTTCACTCGAGCTTCCGTCAAACCAACGCTGTGCAAATATGGGCATCACACGGTCGCCGATCTTCCACTTCGTCACGTTTTCGCCAAGCTCGACTATCTCACCGGCACCGTCAGAAAGCGGCACTGCGGGCATCTTCATTCGCGGATTATATGTCCCGCTAACGACCATGAAATCGCGGTAATTCAGCGATGCGGCGTGAAATTTTACGACGACCTCGTTTGCTGCGGGCGTTGGATCGTCGCGTTCGGTAAGGACAAGTTTATCGATACCGAATTCTTGGATCTCGTAAGCTTTCATAAGATTTAAGTGCCGCGAAACGGCGTCGGCCATGCTAGATCAGAAGACAGAAGATCAACTAAGCAAGGCTCGCACATTTCGCGGCAAGCCTTTACTTCTTCCGCGGCGATTTGAGATCGAGCTTGATCACAACGTCGTCGCGTATCAGGTCGTTCGCCATTCCGGCGTAGTTAACACCGAAATCTTTTCGGTTTACTGAGAATTCGGAGTTTACGGAAACTTCCGTGTCGCTTACCTTGATCGTAGCCGGAAAGCTGATCGAATTAGTGACACCGCGAAGTGTCAGATCACCCGTCACAATGTAACTGTCCGCACCCTTTGTCGAGTCCGCCGCGATCTTGGTTGATTTGAACGTAGATCTCGGAAACTTGCTCACCTCAAAGAAATCTTCGTTCTTAAGATGTTCCGTCAGTCCGTCTGCATCCGTAAAAACGGACGCCATATCGATATCGACACTTACCGAACTTTCCTCGGCCTTTCCATTCACCAGATCGATCATGCCGGTAAACTGCTTGAATCCGCCATCGTGCTTGCCGGTGACTTTCGAGCCGGTGAACTCTACTTTCGAAGTTTCGGGTGTGATCGGCAGAGCGTCGCCCTTTACGGCTGTTGTGCTGGTATTAGCAGCTGCATTCGCATTCGTCGCCGCATTCGATGACGAGTTCGCCGAATTGTTGATCGTCGCCCGGGGCTTGTTCGCCGCTGGGTCTTCGCAACCGGCCAAGAACATAGAAGTCGCAATTATCGCTAATGAAAAATATTTCATAAAAGTTCTCCTCAAAGTTTATTTAATTATTTACTGACAATGATCCAATTCGGAAATGGGACAGCTACCGATCCAGACACTTCCAAACAGTTATACAAATCGCTGAAGAAACAGGCTTACCCGTAAAAACGCCGGGTAAAACCGCGCCAGCCCCGACGACAGATTTAATAACACCGTCGCCGGGCCGCGCGGTTGTGATATGCATTCTGTGTAAGTTCTGCACATATTCCCTCCCTTGTTCGAAACCTTCCCTTGCTCGAAAATCTGATCTGTTTGTAACTGTATCCAGTACAGAACAAACGAAAAATTTTTATGCTGCCATTTCGGCGACCTCTTCAAAAACGCTTTGGAGCGTGTGGCCCGCAAGGCGTTCACCGATCGTTTTGTCTATCTCTTTCTGAAGATTGCAAAGAACGGCCTCAATATTCCGGCCGACCGGGCAATCTTTATTCGGTGATGTGGAGCGAAGCGCAAATACTTCGCCGCACGACACCGCATTGTATATTTCTGACAACGTGATCTCGTTCGGGCAACGCGCCAGCCGCGTGCCGCCATTCGCTCCGGTCTGTGAGATCACAAGTTGGGCATGGTTAAGCTGCCCAAGCAATCTTCGAATGACGACCGGATTGGTCTTCACGCTGGCAGCAATGCAATCCGACTTGACGTTCTCATCGCGTGAGCCCGCCAACATCGCCATCACATGCACCGCCATTGAAAATTGACTATTAGCCGCCATATCTGTAATGAGTATAGTTACAGATAATATTCTTGTCAACCACGGAAAAGAAAAAGACCGAAGCCATTAAGCTTCGGTCCATTTAAACACGCAAATTTCGAATACTATTTCGTAGGGATCTTTATTTCGCGTCCCGCACCTAATACCGAGTTGACCAACAGGCCATTGATCTTAGCGATCTCGGTCGGATCGGCGCCATGGCGAGACGCTAACTTCGAGACCGTGTCACCCGATTGAGCCTTAACGATCTTCATATTCGACGGTACCGCATTATTATTTGCTGTTGGCCGCGAATACGTCGTTGCCGTCACGCGATTTCCGGGAACCTGATTCATGGGAACGAAGACCTTTCCGGTCGGAGTTCTCATACCCGGATTTGCGGCCTGAAGGTCCGCGACGCTTACACCGGTACGATTAGAAAGCGATGCCCAAGTTTCGCCCTGAACAGAACTGGCAAGGTTCGTATTATTTATCTTCGTTGCAGGAACACGGCGGAACACAGCGACGACCTCATCGGACTTGCCTGCCGGGACATTAACGATGTAAGGCTCAGGCGGTGTCATATTTGTCCGCAGGTGCGGGTTCAAATAACGGATGTATTGAACCGTGGTGTCTGAAGCCTGTGCGATCAAGGTCAGATTCGTCGAAGCCGGAACGCGGATGCGATCATAACGAAGCGGCGGAGCCGGACGCACATGGCCAAAGCCATACTGTGAAGGGTTGTTCGCGATCAAGATCGTTGCCAAGATATTGGGAACATAATTTCGCGTTTCTTTCGGCAAATATGGATATGCGGCCCAGAAATTCTTAGAACCAGCACGACGGATCGCCCGATCAACATTACCCTCGCCGCAATTGTAACCTGCCATCGCAAGTTCCCAATTGTTGTAACGGTTGAAAAGGAATTTCAGATATCGTGCCGAAGCCCGTGTTGCCTCATCAAAACTATTTCGCTCGTCAACGTGGGCCGTTCTTCTAAGGCCATACCGAGCTCCCGTTCCTGGGATGAACTGCCAAAGTCCCGACGCGGCCGCCCAAGACATTGCCGTCGGCTTCCAGGCACTTTCGACCTGTCCAAGCCAGGCGACGTTTTCCGGTATGCCTTCCTCGCGGAATATCCTGCGTGCCATGGACATAAACATTCCAGAGCGATACAGGCCAACTTCCATCGTCTTTCGGCCGCGGCCGCGGTAGTAGTTGATGTATTGCTGGATCATCGGATGGACCTGGAACGAAAACCCCAGCGAACGGTTTGCTACAGCGTACTGAATGTATTGATACTGTTCCTGTGCTATCGGGTTGTTCTCAATATCGAGTTCGTCCGTGGTCAGCTCGATCTTCGAGAGTTCGTCAAGCGGCGACGCTTCAAACTTCTGCGAATCAAACCCGACCAATACTTCGGACGGTTCGACCGGAGCTGCTGTTGCTAGATTTGTAGATGTTGTACCTTTCTGTGCTACGGCAACTGTGCGGTTCGGAGCGGCCGGTTTTGACATTGCAACGATCTGGTCTGCAAGAACGAAATCGACATCAGACCAGTTCCACCGGCACGAAGCCGAAAGGCCGCGAATATGCGGAGCATTAAGGTCAGTCGGAAATTCAATTCTGTAGATCGTTTCGATCAGTTGCGTATAGCAGGTCTGGAGCGTTGGATCGCTCTGAATATTTAATGCAGATGAGAGAAAAACCTCGACGGACTTATCGAATTTCTGCCCGGATTCGGAACGGCGATTTTGGGTCAATGCCATCATTCCGTCACGAAACTGTTTCGACGATTCGTCCAGAATACGCTGAACCTGAGCCTGTGCCTGAATAACTTCCTGCGTTTGAGCAGAAACCGACGGTACTAATACCAAGACAAATAAAGCTGCTATTAGAAAATAGCTATATAAATTTTTAATCATTAATGTATGTTTTGATCTAGGGCCATTGCCGCAAAAACCGAAATATAGCCGAGATTGAACAAAGTAAACGCCGAAACGACCATCTTTCCCGCAAGAAATGCATCATGCACGTTGATCAAAGCGCACAAAGATACAGTTTAGAAACTACCATAACGGCCATTTAGAATCAATGAAATAGGGCCTGGCCGCACATCCGCCTTTCGTTGACCGATGTGTTGAGATGTAGTTAAAAACGCCCCGGCTGTCTTAAAAGTTCCATTTTCGTCGGGTTTTGTGAGGGATCTGGTTCGACGTGGTAATATCGGCTGATAATGTGTGGACGAATATCACAGGTCGAGGTAGATGAATATTACAATCGGGTCTATGGTTGGCCGCTGCCCGACCACAAGCCGGGCCGGAATATAAAGCCAACACAGAATGTGCCGATCTTTATCGGTCAGGAAAACGAAGTTAAGGGCGTTTTGGCACGCTGGTGGGCACAATGGGATGGTGCCAAGGAATTCAACACGAAGTTTGCGACCTTTAATGCACGAGTCGATCGGCTTGATGATTCGAAACTTTGGAGCGGGCTTTTGAAGAAAGGTAAACGGTGCATTCTTCCTGTTTCGAGCTTTTACGAATGGCCGACGAAAGGTAAACCGCCGATGGATATTTATGTGAAGGGCCGCGAGCCGTTTGGCCTGGCGGGACTTTGGAGCACGTGGTTTGACGAAGGCGAGCCCAAATTTTCATTCGCGGTCTTTACGACCAAACCTAACGAGTTCATGAAACCCATACATCCAAAGGCAATGCCCGTGATATTGGGTTCGCCTGACACGCACAAACGATGGCTAATCGAGGGCGACCGCAGCCTGCTCGCACCTTTTGACGGCGAAATGGAAGCAGATCAGCTGCCGGATAAGATCGAAAACGTTTATCCCGAAGATGAAATACCTGACTAAGCGGTCGGTTGGTCAGAACTTTCCGCCGGAGCTGTGAACGTCTCATCGATGATGTTGCCAGTGTTTCTCACACCGGCCGGCTCGAAAAGCATCACCTCTACTTCGGTCTCGGCAACCGGCCGGTGCTCGACGCCGCGAGGGACAATGAAAAATTCGCCGGGGCTTAACGTAACCTTCCTATCGCGAAACTCAATGTCAAAGGAGCCGTTGATGGCCATGAACATCTCGTCTTCATTTTCGTGATGGTGCCAGGGAAATTCGCCCTGAAACTTGACCAGCTTTATCTCCTGGCCATTCAGTTCACCAACGACGCGAGGCCGCCAATGTTCGTTGATATAAGCGAACGTGTCTTTAAGACTTACCTTTTCCATCTAGGCAAAAACATCAATAACTTTCTGCACCGCGTCGGCGAGTTTATCGACCTCATCACGCGTGTTGTAGAACGCAAACGATGCGCGAGCCGTTGCCGGAACGTCGAAAAATTCCATCACGGGCTGTGCACAATGGTGACCGGCACGCACTGCGATACCTTGCTGGTCGAGAATGGTGCCGATATCGTGCGGATGAATGCCTTCGATCGTAAATGAAAGCACGCTCGCCTTTTCGGCGGCGGTTCCGATTATTCTGACCTCGGGAATATCACCGAGCCGCTGGGTCGCGTATTCGAGCAACTCGTGTTCATATTTGGCTGCGGCCTTGAAATCTATCGAATTCAAATAATCTATCGCAGCTCCCAAACCAATGCCCGCCGCGATCGCCGGCGTTCCGGCCTCGAACTTTGCCGGCAGCGGCGCATACGTCGTTTTTTCGAAACTCACCGTTCGGATCTGGCTGCCGCCGGTCTGATAAGGCGGCATTTTCTCAAGCCATTCGCGTTTGCCATAAACCACACCGCTGCCAGTCGGGGCAAACATCTTGTGGCCCGAGAATACAAAGAAATCAGCGTCGAGATCCTGAACATCCACCGGAAAATGAGGCACGCTTTGCGCCGCATCAACACAGACCGGCACTCCGAATTTATGAGCCGTCGCGATTATTTCCTTGACCGGATTTACCGTTCCCAAAGCGTTTGAAACATGCCCGACGGCAATGATCTTTGTGCGTTCGTTAAGCAGCTTGTCGAATTCTTCGATGATCAATTCGCCCTTTTCATTCATCGGGATAACGCGAAGCACGGCCTTTCGCTCCTCGGCCGCAACTTGCCACGGAATAATGTTCGAATGATGCTCCATTTGCGAGACCAAGATCTCGTCGCCTTCGTTGATAAAACCTTTCCCGTAAGCCTGCGCGACAAGATTGATGCCCTCGGTCGTGCCCCGAACAAAAATGCAGCAGTTAACATCCGGCGCGTTGATGAAACGTTTCACCTTCTCGCGAGCCGCCTCGTAGGCGGTCGTTGCGTGCTGAGAAAGATAGTGCACTCCGCGGTGAATGTTCGAATGCTCTTCTGCAAGATACTTCGATGTCCGGTCGATCACCGCCTGCGGCACCTGTGACGACGCCGCGTTATCCAGATACACCAGCGGCTTTCCGTTAACCTCAGTGTGAAGTATCGGAAAATCTTTTCGAACCTTTTCAACGTCCCATTTTACTGCCATTTTATTTGCACTAGATGTCATTGTCATCTTTCTACCTCGACGGGCCATCCACACGTTTGACCGAAATAACGACCCTTTCACCCCGATCCAATTCATCTATTCGAAGCAAAAGATATTGGTCATTTTTTTCATCAAACACTCGCACCGCATAGACATAACCTTGTTCGATCTCAAACCATGGCTTGTAATCATCGTCAACAACCGTCCCGTCCGCACGAGTTATTTTTGAGCTTACTTGGTCATTAAAGGGTTTATCTGCACCGCCAACGCGGACAGGCGGCAGATCCTGCTTCGTGCCATCGGCATTGAGCCCGTGTTCACCATCGGAGCCCGATCCGTCGAAATAGAGCGAACGCTGCTCTCCCGGTTGAAGCTTTGCCCATGGTTCGATCTGCGGGATATCGAATGCGTCATTTAATTGATAGCTGCCGACCTTTATCATTCGCGTTTGCGAACCCACGACCTGCAGAATGTCCCATCTTTCACCAAACCGCTCGCCGTAAACAAGCCCGATCGCGGTTCCACATTTCGCGGCGAGCTTAACCAGATCGATACATCCCACGTTCTGGCGATAGCGTGATGAAGGCGGCTCTGTTGAATGATCAACAACAGTTCCAAGTTCAAATATCCGGATCTCATTCGCGGGCATATTCAGGGCTTGTGCCTGTAAAACGCATAAGAAGGTCAAACAAATGGCTGCCAATTTACTTTGTCTCTTCATCATTTCACAACTCCATTTCGGCGGATAGCCGGTTCAGTACCATTCTGTCCAGATCGTCTTTGATAGACGCGATGCTGATCTTATTGATGATTTCTTCTGCGAATCCGTATGTCAACAAATTTTTCGCAAGCGTTTCCGGCAGCCCCCGCGTAAGCAGATAAAACAGTTCTTCTTCCTCAAGCTGGCCAACGGTTGCACCGTGCGAGCACTTTACGTCGTCATTAAATATCTCAAGTTGCGGCTTTGTATCCACGCGAGCCTCGTTCGAGAGCAGCAAATTCTTGTTCGACTGCTGCGCGTCGGTTCCGCTTGCATTTTCGCGAACGAAAACTTTGCCGTTAAAGACGCCGCGCGAACCGTCATTCAAAACGCCCTTATACGTTTGATGCGAATTACAGTTAGGGACGACGTGGTCAATGATCGAATGCGTATCGTGGTGCTGACTGCCATTGAGCATATACAGCCCGTCGACCCAAGCTTCGCCGCCCTCGGCCGTAAACTTCACATCGATATCATGCCGTGACAACGCGCCGCCCAAATTTATATTCGTTGAGTTATAAACGCTTCCACGCCCGACAGAAACCTCGGTCACGCCATAGTGAAATGCGTCGGTTGATTCTTTCTGAACACGATAATGGGTCAAATTTGCGTTGTCTTCGACGATGATCTGAATAGCAGCGTTAGTAAAGCTCTTCGTCGGACTCGCGTACGATTCAACTATCGTCGCTTTGCTTCCCGCTTTCGCGATTACCAAGACATGCGGAAATATAGCCTTGCCCTCTTCCGTAGCAAAATTGAATTCTATCGGCTCGTCCACGACCGTTTCTTTTTCTATCGTCAGAACCGCGATATCCGCAAACGCCAGATTAAGAGCCGTAAATCCATTGCGGCAGAAATTGAATCTGTTTATGTCCTCAATATCCAAGGCGGCCGGCACGTTGGCTCGACCGCTGTCCACTGTCCACTGATCACTGACCACTGATACGACGTTCGTATATTTCCAATCCTCGTCCTTCGGCGTCGGAAATCCCTTCGCTGAAAATACGGCGAACGCCGCTTCACGGATCGCCCGCAAAGCCGAATTGTCCTCGCCGCTGATGAGCTTTCTAAATTCTTCCGCAAATCTTGTTTCCATTGCGGCTGTTGATAAAACCATTTCTAAAATACCTTTACTAAACTAAATTTCTGATCGGCTTTGATCGTCCTGGCCTGATCCAATAATAGATCTTTCGCGATCTTCAACTTCGCTTCGCTTTCCGAGGGCGGCCGTTCGTCGTCGATCAGGGTCGACCGCTGTGGATGAAAGAGCACATCATGCCGCGTCAAAATATATTGCACGTTCATCGCAGCGGCTTTCGCTTTCAATTCCTCCGCGGAACGAGCTTCCCAGACCATCTTTCGAATCGTCCAGTCTTCAAACAAATAATCCGAAAAGTAGGGCCGATCGAGATTGTACGTATCCCGCCGCATATTTATCAGCCATACTTTCGCGTCCGGCTCAGTCTCGGTATTCAGCCACTGATAATACGGAAAGTAATCAATGTTTTTGGCCAAATATTGGTCTTCGGTCTCGCCGCCGAGCACTACGCGAACCGGTCCCTTATGCAGGAACCACGCGGCTGAAACAACGATCCCGGCGATTCCGGCGATGCCGATCGCATACTTAGATGCGTTATAAAGCGGCGTGCCTTTAGCGCCAGATCGTGTCGCGGCGGCCGCGATACTTATCGCCAGGATCGGCAATATCGGCAAGAGATAACGCAATTGCTGGCTCGAAAAAATCCAGAACAGGAACATTATTCCTGCCACGCTCGCTCCAATTCTTACCTCGACCGGCAATTCAAATTTCCAAAGAGCAAATATTAGAAGCGGCAGCCCGATCAAAAACGCTGTGCCCAATACACCGTCAAATTGCGACGCTAATTCCGGCTGTGCGTTTACCGATAGATTCCAAGGTGCAGCCAGATAATCTAACGGCGTTTTATCGGCTCCGCCATATTGGGCGTTCATCAACTGAAACAAGTTCGAGCGATCAACGTCCCAACCCGCGGCCTCGCCCGGCCAAATGCTCATGTAGAACGGAAACACGGGACTTCCGGTTTCCGCCCATGTCCGCAGATACCATGGCGACGCGATCACGCCCGCAAGGAAAAGTGCAGCAAATCCGAGCCCTGCGATCCTGCCCAATTTGTCCGGCTCGCTCTCCTGTGCTTTCCTGACACGGAGCAAAATGATCAACGCAAACGCCGCGATAACGAATAGCGTGGTCAGCTTTGCAGACAAAGCCGCCCCTAAAAATATCGCCACAAATATCAGCCAACCGGACTCAAGCGTCTTCCACCATCGCGTCAGCGAATAGATCGCAAGCGTGATGAAAAGTGCGAGGGCGATATCTATATACGCGCTTGCGGCGACATGAAATACGGTCGGCACCGAGGCAAACATTAGGACCGCGATCAATGCCCAACGCCGCTCGACTCCGATCTCCCGTGCGAAACCAAAGATCGCTGCCAGCAGGATCGGAAAAAAGAACCAAACGACCGCGCCGCCAGCCGCTTCGCCCGCACGCTGGCTAAAGAAACTCCCAAGCATCATCGCCCAAACCGTGTGCATCTCGGTTCCAAGGGCGAGATAGCTGGCGATGTTTCCTTCGACAAAAGCATTGCTGCCTTGCGCGATAAACGCCTTCGGAACCGCAAAATGATATAGCAAAGTGTCCTTTGCCGTCGGCGGTGCGAGCGAAGCGACAAGGGCTAAAAGAGCCGGAACGCTTATCAGCAAAAGCATCGCCCGATCTAAAATACTCGCCCGTTCCGGAACACGGCTTTCATCCTTTAGCTCGCGTAGCCTGCGAAGCCCCAGCAGCGTTGTTACAAATCCGAAGATCAACGCGATGATCGCGCTCAGGCCGTTGTAAAACCCAAACAAACCAAGCAGGAACCAGATCAACGACCACGCCGCCGCGCCGACCGACGTCTTTATCGCCAGTTCCAAAATATGCGAATGGTGGGCCGAACGGCTGGCATCAATGAACTTTGTGATCAGGCTGCCAAGCCCGAACCAAGACGCCGCAATAAGCGCTGCCACCACCGCACCGACCAAACTGTCAAAGAGCCCGTAACCAATTATCGGCCCGCCGCCGAGATTGCCGATCAGCACCCCTATTCGGCCGACATCGTCCCCCCGATTTGCAAAGAATGCGACCAGGAGCACAACAGACCACACCGCGATCAGCAATGCGGGAACAGTATTACTGCTTGCTTGTATTTCGG
Organism: Pyrinomonadaceae bacterium; assembly: GCA_041751035.1. Taxonomy (GTDB): domain Bacteria; phylum Acidobacteriota; class Blastocatellia; order Pyrinomonadales; family Pyrinomonadaceae; genus OLB17. The sequence continues at coordinate 178,643 of JBGSYH010000024.1, forward strand.
TTTTTGCCAATCGCTTAATCCCGTTCCGCCTCTGCCAATATCGCCGCCAGATCGGGTTCGATCGGCATCCGTTTCAGCGGATTTACATTCGCTCCGCCGGTGTTACCTTTGGGATAGATACCGAGCGGAGTTTTCGTCGCCGCACCGCCGATCCGCAAAACTTGTCCAGCTACTTCGCGTCTATCTTTCTCACGGAGGCCGTGCTTCAGCATCAGCCAATGCACACGCGTGTGCTGATAAGTGCTCGATTGTCCAAGCACATGAGCACGTTCGAGATGCCGAAACGCACCCTTAGGGTCACCTTCCGCCGAAAGCTTTTCGGCCTCGGCAAGTTCCTGTTCTAAATGCCGTTCAATGGCCTCGTTCATTTTAATTCGCGGCACCTTTCACCCAATCGTAGCCCTTTTCTTCAAGCTCAAGTGCGAGTTCCTTGCCGCCTTCCTTTACGATGCGACCGTTCGCCAAAACGTGGACCATGTCCGGCACGATAAAATTCAACAGCCGCTGATAATGCGTCACCAGAATGATGGCGTTATCAGGTGATCGCAGTTTGTTCACGCCTTCAGCAACGATCCGGAGAGCGTCGATATCGAGCCCCGAATCGGTCTCGTCGAGCACCGCAAGCTTTGGTTCGAGAACGGCCATTTGCAATATCTCATTGCGCTTTTTCTCGCCGCCCGAAAAGCCTTCGTTGACCGAACGCTTAAAGAATTGCGGATCCATTTCAACGATCTTCGCCTTTTCTTTTAGGTAGTCGTTGAATTCGAGCGGATCGAGTTCTTCCTGCCCAAGGTGCTTCATCTTCTCGTTATAAGCAAGCCGCAAAAATTGCGAATTCGAAACGCCCGGCACTTCGATCGGATATTGAAACGCCATAAAAACGCCCTCGCGTGCGCGTTCGTCCGGTTCTAGCTCAAGCAAATTCTTGCCCTCGAACAGAACCTCGCCCGAGATCACTTCATATGTCGGATGGCCTGCTAAAACCTTAGACAGCGTAGATTTCCCCGAACCAGTCGGCCCCATGATCGCATGGACCTCCCCGCGTTTCACCTGAAGATTCAGGCCCTTCAATATCTCTTTTCCATCAATGCCTGCATGCAGGTCTTTCACTTCTAACAACATAAATTTTTTCTAACCACAGAGAACACAGAGCTCACGGAGGTACTCTGAATTCCTCAATTGCTCTGTGCCCTCTGTGAACTCAGTGGTAAATCTTCCACCATTATCTCGCCCTTTAAGAATGTCACAGCATTTCCGCCGATCTTCACCCGGTCGCCCGCGAGTTCACAATAAAGCTCACCACCGCGGGCCGAGACCTGCCGGGCAAACATCTCGTTCTTACCCAACCGCTCAGCCCAGTATGGAATTAGCGAACAATGTATCGCTCCTGTCACCGGGTCTTCCGGAATTCCGATCCGCGGAGCGAACATTCGCGACGCAAAGTCGCAATCGTCGCCCTTTGCCGTCAGGATGATCTCATCATACGGAAGCTTTGCAACATGGTGCATGTCCGGTTCCAGTTCAGCGATGACGCTCTGATTCTCCATCAAAAGAAAAAGCATATTTCCCTGCGATTCCCAATACTTGAGGGGCTTTATCTCAACATCTTTCAACAGCTCAAGCGGCTCGATCTCCGTCATCGGATACGAAGGAAAATCAAGCACAAGTTTGTCGCCTTCGCATTTAACGCTCAACTCTCCGCTACGGTCCGAATGAAACTGAATCAGCTCGTCTTCCAATTTCAGTTCGTTGAATATCACATGTGCGGTCGCAAGCGTTGCGTGGCCGCACAGGTTCACCTCGACGGTCGGCGTAAACCAGCGAATGTGATATTTCCCGTTTTCGGGCACAAAAAAAGCCGTCTCAGATAGATTGTTCTCATCGGCGATCTTTAGCATCAGCTCATTCGAGAGCCATTCGGTCAACGGCACGACCGCCGCCGGATTGCCGCCGAAGGGCTTGCTCGTAAATGCATCGACCTGAAAGATATTCAAATTCATTTCGCTAAGGTTATCTCTTGCGTTTCCAAAAATCCCTTTTCGCGTTCATCGCGCCGCCAAGATAGCCAGCCGCGAAAATGCATTATCAGGAAAATCGAACTGCCGATAATAACCGCCGGGCTGCCGGTCAAAAATCCAAATGTTATCCAGCTTGCGCTCGCCATCATGAATATCAGAAAGCCATACTTGTTCTTGTTGCCGAGCAAGTAAACGCCGGTCAATCCGCAAACTGTCGCAAGCCAATCTATGCCGTAATATTGCATTTCGAAACCTTCACACCACAGAGAACACAGAGTTCACAGAGAATATTTGGCCGTCGTTTCGGCAATCTTAAGCTAGCTCAGTGCTCTCTGTGTCCTCTGTGGTTAGTTCTTCTTTTTAACAACCGCGATCACTTCGATCTCGATCTTCGCATCACGCGGCAGCCGGGCCACCTGCACCGTCGAACGCGCCGGGAACGGTGCTTTAAAATACTTCGCGTAAATCTCATTCATTTTCGCGAAATCGTTCATGTCCGCGAGAAAGACCGTCGCCTTCACAACATCATCCATCGAACTTCCCGACGCCTTCAAAACAGCGGCGAGATTCTTCAGCACCTGCTCGGTCTGAGCCTCAACCCCTTCGACCAGCGTTCCCGTTTTCGGATCGGTCCCGATCTGCCCCGCCGTGAACACGAATCCATTTGCCACGATCGCCTGTGAATACGGCCCGACCGCCTTTGGAGCATCGGTAGTTTCGACCACCCGCTTCTGCGCATCAACACCGACCACAAGAAATGAAAACAGGACGAATCCAAATACGAATATCTTCATTAAAAATCTCCGTGCTCTCTGTGTCCTCTGTGGTTAATCTCCCTTCTTCGCCGCTATCGCCTGGATCTCGATCTTCGTCCCGAAATGCAGATCTTTAACCGGCACGATCGCTCTCGCCGGCCGATGCCCACCCATCACCTCGGCGTATTTCTTGTTTACCTCGTCCCACAGGTCCATGTCCGAAACATAGATCGTCATCTGCAAAACATCGTTCAGATCGCTTCCTGCCGCGTGCAGCACCGCCTCAACATTCCTTAACGCCAATTCCGTCTGCTCACCAATATCACCCGTGAACGCCTCACGCGTTTCAAGCGTCATCGGCAACTGCCCCGAAACAAATATCAATCCGCCATGCTCAATGCCCGGCGAATAATGCCCCTTCGGCTGCGGCTGATCTGATGGTTGAATAGTTTTCATTGATTCTTATTCGCTTTCGCGGCCCCAGAGTTCATCCCATTCCTCAATCGAAAAGTTTCGACGATCAGCCGTGAAAATACACCCGAATATTCTTTTCGCGAGCGTCCCTTCAAAGATCGAATAGGACCACGTATCGTCCACCGAAACAGTCCAAAGCTTTATTAAATCGTCAGTGGCATTTTCTAGTGCGCTCACGTATGCGTCAATGTCGCCAACCATTCGCGTCGCGTGTTCACTGTTCGGCGCGAATTGTCTGACATGCCTAGACCGCCTTGAATAAATGTCGAGCATGCGCCGGGCGGGAACAACGTCCAACGAAGATCGAGTTAACTCGTACTTCTTCGATCGAACTCCCTCCAAAATCACATCACGACTTTGAAAATTCGAGCGTTCACAGAGCACTATAAAATCTTCAATGTCGACCGACGACGTCATTACCCAACACTTCCTTCCAACTTCAATCCCAACAACTTAGTCGCCTCGACCGCGTATTCCATCGTCCACTGGACGGGCTCGATTATCAATCCGTTTTTCTCAATGCCTGTACTGAAATAGCCTTATTCTTCTAGCTGACTCTCAGCACGGATTCCATTCACTCAGACAACCTCGGCGTGGCGAACTCTCCGTTTATCAAAACTCGAATATGACTACCAAGCTCATTTCGTTTTGCGATACCCGCAATATGCCTCAACTCCTCTTCGGCTCGAGTCTTCTCGTCGGCATAAACGACAAGATGAGGATAATTGGAAGCACGGGCCATCCACTTAGAACCTACACTTTCAAACTCAACTATAAGCGTCTCACTAAACTCGCGTTCCGCCTTTCGCAAAGTCTTTCCCTGACCAGCGTGGTCGATCCTGTTCTGGATCTTCTCCTCAACAAATTCTCCAAGCGGAGCGTCCGGGCTTTTCTTCCAATCGCTTTTCCCTACCGATCGAACCTCGTCTCCCAGTTCAGCGACCTGCTCCGGATCGTTTAATTTCTTTGCCTGACTTAGTACACCGTTAACTTCATGTCTATAAGCTTTATTCACGAGAGCTTTCCGCATCGGAACTGCTTTCCGCGAAGCTTTGTCGTTAGCTCCGTAGCTGTTCCTACGATCCTTCGCGTAACTCAATTCCTTCTTCTCTTGTGGTGTCTTCGTCTTCACTATCCAACACTTCCTTCCAACTTCAATCCCAGCAACTTCGTCGCCTCGACCGCATACTCCATTGGCAGCTCGCGAAACACTTCTTTGCAAAAACCGTTGATGATCAGCGAGACGGCGTCTTCTTGCGAGATTCCTCGTTGCTGCAGATAAAAGAGCTGGTCTTCGCTGATCTTTGAGGTCGTGGCTTCGTGTTCGACCTTGGCGGTGTTGTTCATCACCTCGATGTACGGGAACGTGTTCGCCTCAGACTTGCCGCCGATCAGCATCGAATCGCATTGCGTGTAATTTCGTGCACCTTCGGCTTTCGGCATTATCTTCACCAAACCGCGATAACTGTTATTCGATTTCCCTGCCGAGATTCCTTTTGAGATGATCGTCGATTTCGTGTTCTTACCAAGATGGATCATCTTGGTGCCGGTGTCGGCGATCTGGGCATTGTTCGTCAACGCCACCGAATAGAACTCACCGATCGAATTGTCGCCCTGTAAGATCACGCTCGGATATTTCCACGTGATCGCCGAACCCGTCTCGACCTGTGTCCACGAGATCTTCGACCGCACGCCGCGACAAGCACCGCGTTTTGTCACAAAATTATAAATGCCGCCTTTGCCGTTCTCATCGCCGGCGTACCAATTCTGCACGGTCGAGTATTTGATCTCTGCATCGTCCAAAGCAACCAGTTCGACGACCGCAGCATGCAGCTGATTCGTATCAAATTGCGGAGCTGTACAGCCTTCGTTATAGGCAACGTATCCGCCTTCTTCGGCGACGATCAGCGTTCGTTCAAATTGGCCGGATTCCTGGGTATTAATGCGGAAATACGTCGAAAGCTCCATCGGGCAGCGAACGCCTTTCGGGATAAACACGAACGAACCATCCGAAAATACCGCCGAGTTCAAAGCAGCGTAATAGTTATCTCCGACCGGAACGACCGAGCCCAAATACTTCTTGATCAGCTCCGGATAATCCGCAACTGCCTCAGTAAACGAGCAAAATATAACGCCCGCCTCAAGCAGCTTTTTCTTATAGGTCGTCGCCACCGAGACCGAATCAAACACGGCATCGACCGCTACATTCGCGAGCATCTTCTGCTCGGTTATCGGGATGCCAAGCTTCTCAAACGTCCGCAGCAATTCCGGATCGACCTCGTCAAGGCTCGCTTTCGAAGGCTTTTGTTTCGGAGCCGAGTAATACGAAATGTTCTGAAAATCGATGTTCGGGTAATCGAAATTTGCCCAGTTATCCGGCGCCGTCATCGTAAGCCACTTGCGAAACGCCTTTAGCCGAAATTCGAGCAGCCATTCGGGCTCGTTCTTTTTTGCAGAGATCAGCCGCACGGTGTCTTCGGACAAGCCCTTTGCGATCGTCTCCGTTTCGATATCGGTAACAAAACCGTATTTGTATTCCCTATTTGTAAGTAATTCTGCTGCTGTACTCATTTATTTATTTTCACCGCCGAGACGCAGAGACGCAGAGTTTTTCAGGAAGTCTTTGCTGCTTCGAGGTCTTCTTATAAAATCTCTTCTCGGCGTCTTCGCGTCTCGGCGGTTAATTTCCTCAAATTCTCTGCGGTTCGATCGTCCTATGTATTCCCTGTATCTTATGAAACATCGCATCCACCGATTTTTCGCTTCCGACCATCTGTGCCAGCGTTATCCGCGACAGAGCATTTTCGACTATCTCGTGCAAGCCAACGATCACCGGCCGTATGCCGCAATCGCCCGTGTGCACACATTTTTCGAGCACGCCGGTATAGCTTTCACAGTGTGAGCTAAGCACATCTTCGTCCAAGACCTTTATTATCTCGTTCAGATAGATCTCGCCTGACGGCCGGGCAAGAAAATAGCCGCCCTTTGTGCCGCGGGTCGAATTAACAAATCCGGCTTTGTTCAATAGCCACATCAGTTTGCCGGCGTTCGCCGTCGAGATGCCCTCGCGTTCCGCGATCTGCGGCAGCGTAAGGCTGTCGCCCGGCGGCAAATTCGCCAACTGTACAAGGCATCTAAGGCCGTATTCTTCCTGAGCAGAGATCTTCATAAGCTAAACATCTATAAAGGTTTGATCTTTCCCCGATACCAAATTATCCCAAATCATTACTTTTTGGTCAAGATTGAATATCTAGCTTCCCGGCAACGTCGCCGGGCGCCGAAATCTTAACCAAATCGTAAGTCCCATTTAACTATTCGGACACGCCGCACGGTTAGCCTTGAGCTTACCGCTTCGAACTTCTAACAGTTATTTGTGATTCGACCTGGATCATATCGAACAGCGGCCGCGGCACTTGCCGTGAACCCAACCGCAAAGCTTGCAGATCCTCGCAGGCAAGGACAATCAGCCAACAAGATCAATTTCGACGCTTTCAGCAAAAGGGAAAGAGTTCTGAGCCTGCGCCATTTCGCGCAATTCACGGAGAGAATAAATGAAAAACTCACGATCATCATTCCGACCATTCGATTCCGGCAGCAACATAAACCCGCTTGGCCAGACCGGCATTTCTATGCACTGCCATTCGATGCATTCAAAAGAGATCCTGGATTTCGTGCCCTATTACGCCGAACGAATTCCGATCCTTTCTTCGGTCTGGAAACGAAAAATGAGGCGGTTCGAAGAATCCGAAGGCCGTCTGCCGAATTTCAACATCGGCTTTTGGACGCCGCCGCTTACGGGAAGCCAGGTGTTCGAAAGCGAAGCCGCATCGATCGAATCGCTCGGGCTAATGCCGATCGTTTCCGTTACCGATCACGACAGCATCGAAGCCGCCGGGGAGATAAATGAACAGGTCCCGAACCGCTTCGCGCCGATATCAATGGAATGGACCGTGCCGTTCGGGCACGCCTTTTTCCATATCGGCGTGCATAATATGCCCGAAGATCAAGCCAACGAAATATCACAGCAATTGCTCGATTACACATTCGACCCGAATGGGCCGGACGACGAGCGTCTGTCGGAACTCTTCGCAATAATGCATGACATTCCGGAAATGCTCGTCGTGCTGAATCATCCGATCTGGGACATCGAAATGATCGGCCAGCAAAAGCACGAGGCTGCTCTGCACGACTTTCTAAAAAAACACGGCTGCTGGATACATGCTATTGAGATTAACGGGTTTCGTTCGATGGCAGAGAACAACGCCGCGACCGAGCTTGCTGAAGCTTGTGGGCTGCCGGTCGTCTCCGGCGGCGACCGCCATTGCTGCCAGGCGAACACGATGATCAACGTAACGAACGCCACATCCTTCAGCGAATTTGTGAATGAGGTCCGCATCGATAAACGCAGCGAGGTGGTCGTCTTGCCGGACTACCATAAGCCGCTTCCGTCGCGGCAGCTTCGTTCGATGTCGCAGATACTTGGAGTTTTTCCGGAGTTTCCGGACGGTCGGCGGAGCTGGTCCGACCGCATTTTCTTTGACGCCGAAGACGGCCTGGGCCCGCGTCCGCTCACCGAACACTGGAACGGCCAATTGCCCGGCTGGACGCGAGTAGCGATGTGGGCATTAAAAGCCCTGAGCCACGACATGCTCGTACCCGTGCTCGGCTTCACCGTCGGTGACAACGACATCGGCCGCAGCGACGAGAAAGCCCCGCCGATCTCATTCGACGATATCGTCTTCGCCGATCCATCCGCTTTCGCAAAACCAAAAGCAATGGCCGCCGGAAGGTAAGCTGTTGGAGCGCGGACATTCTGCGTCGGGTTAGGCCCATTTGAGATTTTCCTTCTGATCGAGCGGGAACATATTCATATACTGCACAATGCGGGGATAGTTGCCGCGATTTGGGCTGCTGCCATGGGGCAATGCCTGATGCCAGATCACAAAATCTCCGGCACGGGCGGCGATGGGAACAGCCAGATGGTCCAGATCTACCTCACGAGGGATAGTTCCCGCTGGCAATCCCGCAAGCCATGCCTCAATTTCATTGTGAAGACCCGGCACACAAACGAACGCACCCTGATCGGCCGCCGTATCACATAAATAAAGCAGGCCCTGAGTGCCAAAATAAAAGGGCGGCGCAAGGCTCATATCCCAATGCAGCCTCGGACCCTGGAAACTATAGCGTTCGCATTCAGGCGGATTAAAGCTTGTGCGGTCGGTCGTCACCCAGAGATCGGCCGTTTTCCACAGCTGGGCATAGGCCTTGTGGATACGTGATGAAGTGCGGTTTTCGGCGAGCGTTGGGTGATGATAAAGGTCCATCATTATCCCTAACCCGATCGGCTTTTCATACCAGCTACTTGGCTCGTCGGGCGACATTCCCAGAAATTCCCAAACGGCTGCCTCTGAGGCCTTTGCCTGTTTTCGGGAAACGGCCTCGCGAACGACGACATATCCATTCTTTTCCCAATGATCGAGATCGGCCGGGCTGAGAACATCGTCGGCGTGCTCGATCTCAAGCAGATGTTTCTCGATCTCCGCCGGGTACGGCTTTTCGGTCAAAGCGCAATTAATGCGTTCGATCCTTAGCGGGTCGATCGATCCGCCGTTTTTCTCAAGAATCCAGTTCTCAAACGCCGCAAACGTCGGTGCGGTCTGCAGCAGATAGTTCACGGTCGACTCAAGCGGCAGTCCCAGCCCCGACAAAACGATATTGTCGAAACGCCAGTCACGCTCCGACTTCTCGACCGGCGTCCCGTTCCGCGCCGCGATGTGGTTTGCATAGAAACGATCAAGGTGAAAGACCCCGAGCGAACCAACATTGTTTGAGAGAGCGGCTTCCATTTATCTTCCAAACTTTGTGCGGATCTTGACCGCGCGTTCGATGATATCGGCGTTTTCGAGAATTTTGAGACGCAGGTCGCGGTCGAGCGTCGGATTATCTGCCAGGAATTTGTTTACGATGCTAAGAGCCTCTTCGCTTCGCTGGCCGCCGATGAAGGCCCCGAGCCAGCCGTTTACGAAGAATATCTTGCGGTTGCGTTTGTGATTTGGCAGTTCCTGCAGGGCCTTTTGCAGATATGGCAGCGTTAGCTCGGAATGCCGAATCGAGTTCCATGGCCCGAACGCCGCCTCTATCCAGCTTTCGCTGATCTCTTTGTTATTAACGAAATCGTTCCAATACTTCGCCTTGTTCTCCGCCGTCGCGATCCCGGCCCGTGCGGCATAAGCATACCGCTTTGCGTCGTCGCTCGTCTCAGTTTTTTCAAGCTCCGCTAATAGCTTCGGAGCGTCAGGGTCCCCCAGTATCAACAGCCGAGTAACGATGTCGAATTTGTCCTTAGTCCTTAATGGAAGCTTCCTCAACATTTCCTCGAATCGAAGAATTCTTTCAACGTCTTCTTTAGAATATAGACCCGGAGGGAACGGCTTCGGTTTGTCATTTGCTTGTTCTCCAATCTTTGCCTTAAGCATCGCCCGCAATACTTCCCTCCCATTAGCACTCGATGCGATGTTCAAAAACGCCCGGTAATAGGTGATCCTTTGCCCGAGCGTTTCCGCCGATAGCATTTGCTCGATGAGCAGATCCTCGACCCGCGGCCGCAGCCCTGCCGAACGGCTATCGTCGATGTAGTAGTTCATCGCCGTCCCGACACGATTCAGCAGCAACGCCGTCGTCGATTCGTCCTCGTTTGGAGTTCCAGCTTTAGCTGGCTCAGGCCGCCTAAAGGCGGAACTCCCAACAACCTTTACCACCAACTCCACATATTCCCGCGGGTCAAGCTCGCCCTCGCGGACGCTGTCCCAAAGCGCTCCCCACATCATCGACCGCAGGAACGGATCCTTTTCGTTCTGGATGTTCTTCAGAACATAATCGCGGCTCTTGTCGTCAAGGAGGAAAATGCCGTAGCCGTAGTCCCTATAGTTTGCTAGTACAGCGACGGGCGGCTGCATAACGAACGTCATCGGCAAAATGGAACTTCGCTTTAGCACGAGTTCCTGATCAACGACCTCGTTGGTCGCTCCCGGACCCACCAGAAAGGATCTAAATCGCATCTTGAGGTCTTGATTTTCTGGGAAGTCCGAGGAATACCAAGGATCGATCGATGTTTTGTACTTGGAATGACCGGTTAATTTGTTCACGCCTGTGCGAACCTTGAACAGCCCCTTTTTCTGCACCCAAATCCTCGCCCACTCTTTCAGATCTTGCCTACTCGCAACCTCAAATTCCCTCACAAGATCTTCCCACCCCGCATTCCCGAACTCATGCTTCTTCAAAAACGCACGCACGGCGGTTTGGAATTTGTCTTCGCCCAAATAAAACTCCGCCTGCCGCAAAAACGCCGGGGCCTTGTTGTAAACGATGTTGCCGTAGGCGCTCTTTGCGGCGGAGAGGTTCGGTATCTCTTGATAGATCGGCGTTGTGCCCTTGGTGGAATCGGTCTGGTATGCGGCCTGTTTGACGCGTTCGTAGAAGACCTTCCACGCGTTCTCACTGGGCATGATCCGCTCCATCGCCTTGTACGCCGTAAAGGTCGCAAAGCCTTCTTTGAGCCACAGGTCGTCGAACCAACGCATCGTCACCGTATCGCCAAACCACTGGTGCGACGCCTCGTGAAAGATAAGCAAAGCCCGCGATATGTGGTCGTTCCGCGTCGGCTCCTGCGGAAAGATGATCGACGACTCCCGCAGAAATGTCGCCCCCGCATGCTCCATTCCGCCAAACGGAAACTCAGGTATCAAAACCAGATCGTACTTAGGAAACGGGAACTTGTAATCGAAATACTCCTCGAAGTATTTGATCGCCTCGCGGTTCAGCCGAAACACTTCGGCCGAATGCGGCTTGAACTTCTCCGCCTGAGATTTGCGGACGTAAACTTTATTGGTCGTGGAGTCAACAACGCAGTTTGCGACCGGTGTACCTAACTTCTGCGTCGCGTGATGGACGAATCTCTCTTCTGTAACACTAAATTCACCAGCGGAAAATGCAAAAACATAGGTACTAATTGGCTCGGTCTTAGTAAAAGACATTGCAATGTACTTTTTCAAATCTTCACTGACGGTATCAGTAAAGGTACAATCGGCTCTTACTCCGTTTGATACCATCTTCCAGTCTTTGGGAATCAGGGCCGTAAGGTCAAAACTCGCCTTAAGATCCGGCTGGTCGAACACCGGGAACGCCGTGCTCGCGTCGCTTGGGACAAAGAGCGAATAGATATACTCCGACCCGTCCTCTTTATCCACATACCGCGTGATCGCCGATCCGCTCGTCAATATCGGCGAAGTGAAATCGAGCTTGATGACATTCTCGCCCACGACCACGCCTTCGCGGAAAATAAGATGCTCGTTGTGCTCTTCGTACGGAGCGGGGACACTCTTGTCCCCAACGGCGGATACGCCGTCCCTTCGCTCGCCATCGAGACTCGTGTCCGTTCTCCGACCGTTCACTGACACATTAGAGATCGTTGACTTTTCTTCATGGCCCTTTATCTTTCGCCAGTCCAATATTATCGCGGGCGTTTCGGCACCTTGTGCCGATGGGGACAAGAGTTTCCCCGCTCCAACCTTCACCCGTATCTCCATCGTCCCTTTCAGCACCGGCGACATCTTCTCCAGCGTAAGGTTCAGTTTGTAACGAACATCGCTGTAATGCGCCGCACGCCATTTTGCCAGATCGAGCGAAACGCCGGGCTCGATCGACGGCATTTGTGCATTCAGAGTCAACGGAAAAGCTATTACAAATATTGCGAGCAGTCCTTTCATATGAGTCTTGGTAAAAATTGCAAAGTCGTTATCACAGCAATCGTAACATCAAGGCGCAAACCTGAACGAACGCAAATCGGGAAATGTATACCGTCTTTCTATCAGGCGGTTGATCAACGAACGGCTGCCCAAAAGCAAAGTACCCGTACACACGGACTAAACATTAAAGGAGGATATTGGAATGAGTTTATTTGACCTAAACCGTAATGAATTGATCGCAATAGCAAAGTGGCCGTCACTTATAGATGTTGTGCCAGGTGCGACGGAAAAAGCGTTTAAGGAAACCAATTCGAGGTTCTCCTCCGGTCATCACAACGGAGAGGCTGACGCATTTCGTCATTGCTACTGGTCCGCCCTGATATGCCGCGATACGAAATACGAGGCTGCTCTTGAATTTACCACTGCCCATGAAGATTACCCTTCAAATCCACCGAAGGAGAAAGCAATGGACCTTCATAACAATGCTCGGGGACTTAAGATCGGACTTCAAAATTCAAAATCAGATGACAGCAAACTATCAATGGCCTGCTTCGCCGCATTCAAGACAGGTTTACTAAAAACTAGTCCTTGATCAGAGCGGGAAATTGAAATTTTAAATTTGGTCGCCGAAACGGGCACGGCACCTTGCATAAACGCATTAAATTTCCACTTCGTTATCGCGGTTCGGGCCGCACCTTACAGCAACATACAGCCCCTTGTGTTTGTGACCTCGGCCACATCACAACACGTGGCCAGCTGGCTATAAAGATATTTACTACGTCTTTTTTGTGCCGTTAGGTTAACACGGGCCAACCGGATCCGGGGCAATGTCTGTTGGTTTACGATCCGGCCGGAAAAGTTGCAGGTTCGGAAAATAAATATCACTTCGCGTATGATATATGATACAATGTCGCATAGCCGCAAGGCTCGCTGCGATATTTGACAATATAATTAGGTCATATCTGCCTGTGGAAAACCTGTGGAAATCTGTCGATCAGGGCGTGGAACGTTCCGCGTGAGACGAGACAAGGTTTGTTGCAAACAAAGGACTTACGCGATTCTTGATTTTTTGTTTAAAAATCGCGGAACAGAGTTAGTTTTGCAGCCGTAACTGCTTTGTTATCAATCGCTTCAGGCGTTCCGTCTCAGATGGAACAGGGCCGGAACAGGCCCGGAACACATCTGGAACAAAATTAGCGTTCGATCGGCCGGATCGGGGCAGAAGGCAACCGCCGACTGTATCGATTTTTTTACGGAAAGCGACCATCAAAAATGATCGTTGAAAACATATTGAAAAAATTCAGGAATCGGGATAGACTAGGAAGCCAGTAAGCGATGGCCATCGCGGGGTAACGGTGTCCCGTAGTCAGCATTTCGCTCCTGTTTCACCGAACCTGTAGAGGAGACCAAATAAGTGAAAAAGAAGATCTTTTCGATCGTATTCCTTTCAGCTTTGACCATTATGATGGCCGGAGCCGCATTCGCGGCGATCCACAACCCATCAACCGGCAGATGCTTTGATAAGAGCGGCAACCGCGTCGAAACGAAGGAATGTGCCTTGGTTAGTTGCGAGTGCTTCTTTCATCAGGTGGAAGAATATGTAAAGGGGTTTTTCCGTTAATCGCGGTAGGCCAATTTGAAGTATTGAACGTGTTTGATCTTAAAAGCCTAACGGTGCCAACTTGATGTGGCCCGTGAAAGGGAATGTTGCGCGAAAAGGGATCGCCCCCATTTGACGATCCCTTTTCCCTTTGTAGCTTAAAGGATGGGCAATGCCTTTCGGTTCTACCCAGGAAATATTACACCCAGTAATTCCTTTAGCTAAGAATATTCAATATAGTGCCTGTAACTGCGGATGAACGGCAATTAACCGCCGCCGAGCGAACTCAGCCGATAGATTCCGTTTTCCAATCTTTCCGCAAAACCTTCGTCAACAAGTTCGTGATTCGCCTTGCCTGATTCCCAACGGTAAAAGCCGAATTTGCCCGAAAGCTCGCCCAACAGCGTCATTCCGGCAAGCTGCATGTAGCTGCGGGCAAGCTCGCGAACGGCCTTTTCACGGCTGAGCTTTATGGCCATTTCCTTTGGAAATCGTGCTTCGGAAAGCGTCCAGATATAGGTGAATTTGGGAACGTATAAAACCTGTTGGGGTATGACCTTCATTCGCCGTTGAAGTTCATCGATCGCCTTGTTCAGATCGGCCTTCTTTTCAATGCCCGTAGCTTGACGAAGATCCGAGGTCGCCATTTCCCATTCCTTTCTGAGCACCTTTAGAACGGCCTGAGCATTCTTCGATAAAATGCCGCTTTCGCCCTTTTTTGAACACCCCCAGAGGGTATTGAAGACCGGTATTAACCGCGGTGCGATGAACATCGAATGGCCTTTGTGGATCTTTCCGTAATATACCTTCCCGCGATCGACAAGTTCATCCTTCAGTACCCATGCCTTGCACGCTTCCGGGTCTTTCTGAACATTTCGCGGCATATGTGCATCGCGGCGTCCGCAAACCGCGATATAGAGCGAAGGCATCCGCTTTCGGACATCGGTAAGCCCAAGGCACATCCCGAGCTCTTCGATCATCGCTTCGGCAGCGGCGGCGGTCTCGATCTTCAAAGATTCGTCACGCCTCCACAAGGTGTCCCGATATGCTTCTATCTCTTCAGTTATGATGTTCACGAAAACAAATTTAATTTTCTGATGGGAAGAATGCTTTCAGCCAGTCATTCAAAATACAGTCAAGAACTAGATGAACGCGGTCCTTTCCGCTATTATTTGCAACGCGGTGTTTCAAATTAAAATTCAGATACCACGCCTCGCCTTCGAGCATATCGACCCTCAGGCCGTTATGAAAGAATTCAACGCTCGGATCTGTTTCAATAGGAATGTGGATGCGGACAAAGCCGTTCTCAAAGCCCAGGCAGTAATCCTGGTGTTCGAGGATCTGCGAACCGGCGGAAAGCTTTAAAAACCGAACCGATTCGAGTTCGCATTTGAATTGTTCTAAAACTCTCGGGACATATGTACATCGTTGAAGAAGATCCGTGTCTTCGTAACCGCTTTCCGCAGCCGGATCGGGATAGATAGGGATCGGAGAATCCTTGGAAGCACGAAGAGCGATCCCACTCCAATCGCCTTCGTAGTAGGCCGTGTTAAAATGCGGTGTCCATTCTTCGGACGAGAAGAGCCGCAGATCATTCTGCAATAACTCAGAATCGAATGTTATGGGCAATTTAAGAACAGGAACCATACTTTTATTAGCGAAGATTCTACATAAAAATAGCACAAAGCCTTTACCTAATGAGAAATGAATGAAGATTTTGAAAAACTTCGGCAACTCGTTTTACAGGATCCGGCATTGCAGAAGGTACTTCAGCCAATTTCCGACCGCGAGGAATTTGCTCGGCAGGTTATCGAGTTGGGGCGTAAAAATGGTTTGAATTTCGGTGAAGAAACCGTTTTCGAGGCAATGAACGAAGGCCGGCGGGTGTGGATAGAAAGATGGATCTGAAAATAGAGAATTTCCGCGATTGGTCGCCGCTTCGGATCTATGAAAATGACGAACATTTTTTCGTTGATTGGATCTTCATTGGCAGAAAACGATTTACGGAACCATTTTTTGAGGACACGATGCAGATCCTCCTTCGCGAACCGTTCAATCTCGCTTTTCGGCATCAAACACCGATCGAATTTTTGGGTGAACTTTACGAAAGGTCGCGAGGGCCGCAGCCGAAAGGTTTCATTTTTCATGTTTCGCGTTGCGGTTCGACGCTCGTTTCGCAAATGCTGGCGTCGCTCGAAAAAAATAACGTTATTTCCGAGGCGTCCGTAATTGATAAGACCGTTCGTGCAAGTGCTTCTGATGGAGAAAAAACGATCTGGCTCAGATGGATCGTCAATGCACTGGCGCAAAAAAGGTTTGAACACGAGGAGAATCTCTTCGTTAAATTCGACAGTTGGAGCGCACTTGACCTTCCATTGATCGAAACCGCTTTCCCTGATGTTCCGTGGATCTTTATGTATCGAGATCCGGTCGAGGTGATCGTTTCTAACTTGCGTCAACCTGGTGCACAAATGATCCCGGCCGCGATCGAGAAGATCTTTCCCAACATGAACCTGTTCGAGATCTTACAGTTTTCCACCGAAGAGCGATTTGCCCGAACGATCGCGGCGTTTTGTGCATCAGCGATCGGGAATAAAGACAGCATGCTCGGAAAGTTCATTAATTACAACCAATTGCCGGACATCGTTACAGGAGAGATATGTGATCATTTTGGAGTTACATTTAATGACCAGGAGATCGCAAAAATGCGATCCTCGTCAAAGTTCAACGCGAAAACTCCGAAACAAGAATTTATTCCCGACAGCGAGGAAAAAAGAAAGGAAGCAAATGAAAATGTTGTGAGATTTGCCGAGCAATTGGTTTTTCCGCTCTACCAAGAACTGGAGTCCACACGATCATCTCGAAAATGAAGAAGATTACCGACGATATAATTTTACGGCCGCTCCGCTCCGGCGAAGAAGATCTGTGGCGCAAAGTTTTCTGCGATTCGGTTCGCGATCATTTTGAATCGCTCAAATTGCCGGAAAATGAATTGAACGATCTTCTGGAATTTCAGTTTCAGGCGCAGAATATCGATTACCAAAGAAATTATCCGCAGGCTTCGAATGACGTCATTTTGTATAGATCCAAACCCGCCGGACGTCTGATCCTATCAACCGAACATGACGATCTGCATTTGATCGATCTTGCGATTTTGAGCGAATTTCGCGGCCAAGGCATCGGGACAAAGATCTTCGAGTGGTCATTTGAGCAAAGCCGCCGAACCAAACTGCCGATCAGATTTTACGTCGAAAAGATCAATCCGGCGTTTCGGCTCTATGAAAGATTGGGATTCGAGATCGTATCCGATGTAACATCACATTTTCAAATGGAATGGCGCGAAGCGGTAGATGATTAACCGAGATATTTGATGATCAGATCATGAATTTTCGGGTCAATTTTGTCCTTCCACGCATCGCTCTTCTCGGTCAGGTTCTTTCTGATCTCAGTAGCGGAAATGCTTTCGATCTCGGGCGGTGGTGCGAATTCGTTTATTTCGTAACCGACCTTGCGCCCGAAATTTACGCTTTCGATATTTGATATTTTAATGATCTCAACATCTTCGTTTTCATAGAATTTCTTTAGGATTTCCACTGTTTGCTCGGTTGTCAGTGGATTATTTTTATCCGGCGCGACGTCGCGCACAGCGATAAGAACGGACCTGTTTTGCATTAACTTCCGTTCGATCAGCCATTTATGTCCGTTGTGAAACGGCTGCCATCTGCCGATGAAAAGCGCCTTTGGGGTTCGATCTTTTTCACTTTCGACGTTTTCGAGAATGAAATTCAGGAGTCTTTCGGTCGAAGATCCGACGCGTTCCGTATCGGTGTTGATGATCAGATCTGCATCATTCGGTATCTCAAAAGGATCGTTCACACCGGTTAAATTATTCAATTTTTCCGGATGATCGTCTGACAGAAACGCTCTTTTATATAGTCCCTTGGTGTCGCGACTTTTTAAGGTTTCGATGCTGCAGTCTATCCAAACTGTCTTTACCAGTGGCGAACATGCCTTTAATTCGCGGCGGATCTCGTCATAAGGATTGATCGCCGCAAGCACAACGATAACGCCGTTTCGCACCAGAGTTTTTCCGACAAACCCGAGCCGACGGATATTTTCCTTGCGGTCCTTTTCTGAAAATCCGAGATCATTGCAAAGATTCTTGCGGTATTCGTCGCCGTCAATTACCTCGACCTTGAATCCTCGTTTTTCAAGTTCACCTTTGACGTTGTATGATAGCGTGGTCTTTCCCGCGCCCGACAATCCGGTCAATTGAATAAAGATCATGAAATTAAGCGACGAGCAACTGGAAGAGTTCTTAAAAGCTATAAAACGCGACGATTTTGCCGCGCAGGTCAATACAAAATTTCGCGTCAACAATAATGTTGAAGTCGAATTGGTCGAAGTTTCGGAAGCAAAAAATTATCCGCGACAAGAAGGTTTTTCGATGCTCTTTTTATTTCCGTCCGATTTCCCCCCATTCCAGGGAAATTTTATTTTTGAACATGAACAGCTAGGCACGCACGAGATCTTCGTCGTTCCCATAGAGGACGCTTCAGACGGCATCGTTTTTCAAGCGGTGTTTAATCGAATGTTGCCAAGAGCCTAAAAGTAAACGCGGCTAAATACTGCTTGATAACGCCTGCCACTTTGGCCTACGGTCGATAAGAACATTGAAAACTCACCCAATTCAGGGTGCGAGATCTGATAGATCATGTCATCTAACCTGGATTTCCCGCTAACCTCGAAGATCAGACAAAAACCTTCGGAAGGTGAGCGTTCTATAGCGTTAAGCTTTTTTCTGCTATCAACTTCAACTAAACGCATCGAAACCGGTGCCAGCTCATTGCTCGATGCTGAAAAAATTGTGTTGACGAGCGTTTCGAACCTCTCGGCTTTGAATAGATGTACGTTTTCCGAGAAGGCCTCGACCGGTATCGCAAAATAGTCCTTTGCCGTCTGCCCCAAAATACTAACATTGCCCCCAAGAGCAAGACCGCCCACCGCTGCGAGACTTGATAGTTTTAGAAAATTTCGCCGATTATACATTCTCGTTCGAGCTCCTATTGTTGATCTAAGACAGGCAAACATTACCACCGTATTGAACGATTTTCAATCCAGATCAGCTTCTAAGCCACTTCAGCATATTGGGATAGGGCTCGACTCCAAGCACTTCCGCTACGTGCGGTCGACATACAAGGCCGGAATCCTCTAACTGACTAACCCCAGGAAATACACCGATGCTGAAATTAAACAGCAGGGATTCAGATCTTCCTCCATAGCCTTGCGAATGAAAGACAATTTTCGGGTCGATCTCAAGATATACGCACGCCGCGTAAGACCAGGCTATTGCGCCGGCCTCAAGCACCTCGGGAAAGGCATCGGGCAAAGCAACCTCGTCATTCAGCTGGGAACGCAACTCGGCGGGAGCTACCGCTAAATGACCGGCTTCGTGGAGAAGATCGCCCGGAAAATTCAATTTTTCTTCATCGACTAATAATTTTCCGTTTTGAACCGTGACGCCGGGCAAGAAAGTTGGCTCATTCAATTTAATCGAAAAGACCTCAATGCCGATGCCATCTAGAAAGGCTGCAATTCTTCGTGTCAGTTCATTTTGAAAATCCACAATAACTTAGTGATTTTGTTAAGCAAGGATCGATCTCGCCGTTGTATAGATTATTAACCGTTACTGGATTGAATATTAGTGAGAAAAGGCATAGGATACTAGCCGCCAGAGATAATTTTAGACATTCAATTTTCGGAGGATCAATATGGCTACCCCCTTTATAGCACAGATCTCGATGTTCGGCGGAAATTTTGCGCCGCGTAACTGGGCCTTTTGCAGCGGTCAAATTCTGTCAATCGCGCAAAATACCGCATTGTTTTCCCTGTTGGGAACGACATACGGCGGGAACGGACAAACAACATTTGCATTGCCGGATCTGCGCGGTCGAGTTCCGATCCATCCTGGTCAAGGTCCTGGGTTAAGTAACTATAGTTTGGGACAGGTTGGTGGAGTTGAAAACGTTACGCTAATTTCGACCCAAATTCCGGCTCACAGCCATCCGGTAACAACATCAACAAATGCCAGCAGCGGAGCCGCGACGGATACAGTTCCAAACGGAAACTTCTTAGCCGAAGGGAATAACTACAGTTCGTCCTCAAATGCTCAGATGAATGCTGACGCCGTACAAGTAACTGTCGGAAACACCGGCGGCAGTCAACCGCATACCAATATACAGCCGTATACCTGTATCAGTTTTATTATTGCGATTCAAGGTATCTTCCCTTCAAGAAATTAGGAAGTTTGCTGTTATCAAGATCTCGACTTCGATTGCTTGGTAACAGCAAACTTTTTCGCTCGTCTTCAAATTCCAAAAGGATCTTCGAAATCATTTTAGTAGGCAGGCTACTTACAAGAGATCAGGTGTTAAAATATGAAAAGCAATTCCCCCTCGTCGTTTCATTATTTGTTACGTTCTATTTCTATTTTGATGATCGTTTTGATTCAGCTTCCGGCTCTCTCGCTGGGGTTTGGAGATAGAAACTTTGCCTATCACACTGCGAAAAATTCATTTCCTCAATCCAACTCTTATATTTCAGAACGATCTGAAAATTCAAATTTAGTCGTTTTTTCAAACACAAATCCAATTTCGATCGCTGACAAGGCAGCTACCACCGGACCGAACGGCATTTCCAGTCCGTATCCTTCAAGTATTGCAGTTTCGGGGCTTTCGGGTACGGTTTCGGATGTCAACGTAACCATCACCGGTATAACGACCGCAAGAGAACGAGATCTGAATTTCGCGCTGGTCGGGCCAAACGGATTCGCACTGATGTTATTGGGCGACGGCGGAGATCTAAACGGGATGTCGAATGTTACTTTGACGTTCGATGATTCGGCAGCTTTGCCGGTCCCATTTCCGGGAGCAATTACATCTGGCACTTACCGGCCATCAGATTATCTTTTTTCTGCAACCGACAGCGACGTATTTCCCGCTCCCGGACCGGCAACCGTCAATGATCCGGCACCCGAAGGCTCGGCGACACTCGCATCAACGTTTAACGGGATCAATCCGAACGGGAATTGGAATCTATTTATAATTGACGATTCGCTAGGCGGCGGAGCGTCCTCGGTTTCCGGCGGTTGGTCAATTGATGTCACGACCGCAGGAGCGGTTGAGGGAACGATCACGACGATCGCTTCAAATTTGAATCCGGCTTTGACCACACAGTCGATCACTTTCACTTCTACAACTACTTTAGCCGCAGGCGGGGCCCCGGTAACCGCCGGTACGGTTTCGTTTACCAACAACGGTGCGGCAATCGCCGGATGCACGAACGTTGCTGTCAATGGTTCCGGAAATGCAACGTGTTCGAGCACGTTGCCTGAAGGAACACGAACTATCGCCGCAAACTATAATGGCACGGGCACTTTCGGTATAAGCAGCGGATCTCTTACTCAAGTCGTCAACAGCCCGACTGTTGTTACCGGCGCACAATTCTGTAATAACGGCGGATTTACCATTGCCGATCCGGGACCTGGTTCCGTTTACCCGTCCAATATCAGCGTTACGGGTTTGGCCGGAACGATATCGAATGTACGGGTTCGATTGAACAGTTTGACGGCGGCACGTCCTTCGAATCTTGATTTTCTCCTTGTCGGGCCCGGTGGTCAGGCGTTTCAATTCATGTCCGATACGGGCGACGCCGTAAACGCGGTTAACGCCATCAACTTAATTGTTGACGATGCTGCACCGAGTCTATTTCCGATCGGAACCGCTCTGACGGGCGGAACTTTCCGTCCGACGGATTTCAATGCTGCCGGGGAAACTGATCCATATCCTGCGCCGGCGCCTTCTTCGTTCAGCCGTCCGGCTCCTGTCGGTTCTTCAACTTTTGCGTCAATTTATGGCAGTGCAAACCCGAACGGTAGCTGGGTCTTATATTCGGTAGACGACGGGGTCGGCGGTGGAGTTTCGACTGTTGGAGGCTGGTGCGTTGACTTTACGCTTAATCAGGTTAGTACGACTACAACAGTTGCTTCGAATAACAATCCTTCGATAGCAGGACAAAATGTAACATTTACCGGAACCGTAACGGCAACCAGCGGAGTTCCGACCGGGACGGTGGAATTCTTCGACGGTGCGGTGAGTCTCGGAACCGGAACCCTTTCCCCGACTACCGGAACTTCCGCACAGGCGACGTTAACAACGAATTCTCTCGCACCGGGAAGTCACAATATTACAGCGGTTTACGGCGGAACAAGCGGACCGGGCGGCGGCGGATTTGCCGGAAGCACATCTGCGATATTAGTTCAAGTCGTAAATGCCCCAACGCTTTCTATCAATGACGTCACCCTGGCCGAAGGCAATTCAGGCACGACCAGCTTTACGTTTACAGTCAGTTTGTCGCAGGCCGTTCCGCAAACCGTGACGGTCAATTACGCGACCGCCAACGACACTGCCACTGCCGGAACGGATTACACGGCGACGAGCGGAACCCTCACCTTTGTTCCCGGCGATACATCAGAAACGATCACGGTTTTGGTCAACGGCGACACCACGGTAGAATCGGATGAAACATTCTTCGTAAATCTAAGCGGCCCGACAAATGCGACCATCGTAGATGGGCAGGGTTTGGGAACGATTCTGAATGACGACGTTCCGACGCTTTCCATCAACGACGTTTCTCAAGTTGAAGGCAATTCGGGCACCTCCACATTTGCCTTCACCGTAACCCTGTCGCAAGCGAGTTCGCAAACAGTTTCGGTTAATTATGCGACCGCGGACAATACTGCAACTGTTGCCGGAAACGACTATCTGGCGACAAACGGAACATTGACGTTTGCGCCGGGCGAAACCACGAAGACCGTTAATGTTACGGTCAATGGCGATACCTTGGTCGAACTTGATGAAACTTTCTTCGTCAATTTGACCAGCCCGACCAATGCGACTATTGCAGATGGACAAGGTCTTGGAACGATCTTGAACGATGACGTTCCGACGCTTTCGATCAATGATGTTTCGCAGGCCGAAGGCAATGCGGGAACTTCCACATTCGCGTTTACCATCACGCTTTCGCAGGCAAGTCCGCTGAGTGTGTCGGTAGATTATGCGACTGCCGATGGAACGGCGACGGTTGCCGGAAACGATTACGTTGCCCTCCCTGTGACAACCGTTACCTTTGCTCCGGGCGAAACCACGAAGACCGTCAATGTTACTGTTAATGGCGATACCTTGGTCGAACTCGACGAGAATTTCTTTGTCAATTTAACTGATCCATCGAATGCGACCGTTCTAGACGGCCAAGGTGTTGGTACGATCCTGAACGACGACATTCCGACGCTTTCGATCAACGATGTATCGCAGGCCGAGGGCAATTCCGGCACATCTGATTTCAGCTTTACGGTTACGCTTTCGCAGGCTTCCCCGCTGAGCGTTTCCGTTGATTACGCGACCGCTGACGGCACCGCAACCGTTGCTGGAAACGATTACCTGGCAACCAGCGGAACGCTGACCTTTGCGCCCGGTGAACTGACCAAGACGATCATCGTTCAGGTCAACGGCGACACAACCGTCGAACCCGATGAAACATTCTTCGTCAATCTGACCAATCCTTCGAATGCGACCATATCTGACAACCAAGGTCTGGGAACGATCCTAAATGACGATTCCGCATCACTTTCGATCAACGATGTATCGCAGGTTGAGGGCAATTCGGGAACATCCACATTTACGTTTACGATCACGCTTTCACAGGCAAGTCCGTTGAGCGTTTCGGTCGATTATGCGACTGCTGACGGAACGGCGACGGTTGCCGATAATGATTATGTCGCTGTTCCGGTGACAACCGTTACCTTCGCTCCGGGCGAGACCACCAAGACGGTAAGCGTAACGGTCAATGGCGATACCGTCATTGAACCGGACGAAACTTTCTTTGTTGATCTTTCGAATCCGACGAATGCGACGATAGCAGATGGTCAGGGATTGGGAACGATACTTAATGATGATAGTCCAGCGCTTTCCGTTAATGACGTTTCGCAGATCGAAGGCAATTCCGGCACGTCTGATTTCATCTTTACAGTCACGCTGTCGCAAGCATCGCCCTTGTCCGTAACGGTTGATTATCAAACAGCGGACGGAACTGCGACGGTAGCCGACAATGATTATGTTGCCGGAAACGGAACGCTGACATTCGCTCCGGGTGAACTGACCAAGACGATCACCGTTCAAGTAAACGGCGACGTATTTGTCGAACTCGACGAAACATTCTTCGTCAATCTGACCAATCCTTCAAATGCGACCATATCTGACAACCAAGGTCTGGGAACGATCCTAAATGACGATTCGGCTTCGATCTCGATCAATAATGTTTCGCAGGTTGAAGGCAATGCCGGTACCTCCACGTTCGTCTTCACGGCCTCGCTTTCTCAGGCAAGCCCGACGAGCGTTTCGGTAGATTATGCAACCGCCGACGGAACGGCGACCGTCGCCGGCAACGACTATGTCGCAGCAAACGGAACTTTAACATTCGCACCCGGCGAAACTTCAGCAACAGTAACTGTAACCGTGAACGGCGATACAAATAAGGAATCGAACGAATTCTTCTTTGTGAATTTGAGCAATCCTTCGCCGAACACGACGATAGTGGATGGACAAGGTGCGGGGATCATTGTCGATGAGGACAGGGCGTATCTTGCGGACTTTGATGGTGATCGCGAAACCGAC
>JBGSYH010000025.1:0-71637 GCA_041751035.1 Pyrinomonadaceae bacterium
GGTCATTGCGACAAAGGAGGCGGTCATTCCCGCTACTGTCGGGGTCGACATCGGCTGCGGCATGATGGCGGTCAAGACGCCGTTCAAGAGCGGGATCCTTGATCGTAAGCGTCCCGAGTTTCGTCACGAGATCGAACGTGCCATCCCCGTGGGGTTTAACGAATACAAAGAGCCTACGGATGAGTCGCTGGTATGGGACGGTTGGGCCGAGTTCGACGACTTGCATCCCGGCGTGCAGGACCGCAAGCGTAAAGCTATGAAGCAGCTCGGAACGCTGGGCGGCGGAAACCACTTTATCGAGGTCTGCCTTGATACCGAGGACATCGTCTGGCTGATGCTCCATTCGGGTTCGCGAAACATCGGCAATGAGGTCGCGACGCGTCATATTGCCACGGCGAAGTCGCTGCACGACCTCAACACGCTGCCTGATCCGAGCCTTGCTTACTTCATCCAGGGAACCGACGAGTTCAAAGCCTATTGGCACGACCTCGACTGGGCCCAGCAGTACGCGATGAAGAACCGCGAGATCATGATGACGCGATTGATCAGATCATTCAATCGTATGTTTAACGCCGATCTCGATCTCGATTCTGCGATCGCAAATCGCAATTCGAAAATCGAAATTGTAGTTAACTGTCATCACAACTATGTCGCGGTCGAGGAGCATTTCGGCGATAGCGTTTACGTTACCCGAAAGGGTGCGATCAACGCTGAAACCGGACGCTACGGAATTATCCCGGGTTCGATGGGAGCGAAATCGTTCATCATCCGCGGCCTTGGAAATCCGCAGGCGTTCAACTCCTGCTCGCATGGTGCCGGACGTAAAATGTCGCGTACCAAAGCAAAGCAGAAGTTCACGCGCGCGGATCTCGAAGCCCAGACCAAGGGTGTCGAGTGCCGTAAGGACAAAGCCGTTATCGACGAAATTCCCGGTGCGTACAAAGACATCGAGGAAGTCATGCGTGCCCAGTCCGACCTCGTCGAGATCGTCGCCGAATTAAAGCAGGTCATCTGCGTCAAGGGGTAAATTGCAGAAGCCCACCTAACGGTCGGCTTCTGCAACTTCACCAGAACTTGATGGGAATCTGGCAATAAAGTCGTAGTCGTGAGCCGAAACATATAAAGGAAAGCTGTAGATCCTCATTTCGTCTGCCACTAATCTCATAAATTGCTGAAATCTAATGACGATCAGGATTTCGCACAAGGTTATTGCATTTTCGAAAACGGGCACGTTAAATGCACTACTTGCAAAAAGGGCCTGTAAAGACTCGAACCCTTTAATTTCATATTCGGGCGCTATTTCGGATCTCCAATCTGACAGCCAATCATAGTCACCATGACCGCCATCCAGATCATAAGCAAACGTGTCGCAATACCACCGATCCGGATTGATATTGAAATCATTCATTTCCGTGTATGAAGCTTTAATATCAAATCGTTCGGATTCTCTCTCAAAAAATTGTTCGAAATGGCCCGCAGCGGAATGCGGATCATTGGTAACAAAGAGATCGAGAATTATATGAAAAGGCGTTGATTCCAATTTGTGTAGTTCACTTTCTATATAGCTCGAACAAGCATCGATATTGCCGCTTCGAAGCGTTGGAGTAAGAAAATCTATAGTGTCTAGAAATAAATTGAAACTCATTGGAGTGATTCAAGCCTATACTAGCACCGTTCGTCCAGTTGGTTAAGACCTCTGCCTTCCAAGCAGATGACGCCGGTTCGAATCCGGCTCGGTGCTCCAAATTCGAGGAAAGAAGGCAACAACAATCGCTAAACCGCAGATCCCTCCAACACCACTTATAATAGATAAAGAAAAAGCCCGGTGCGCTCTCCCCTTCACACCGGACCTTTTCGAGTTGGCCGTGACGGATCGAGATCCGATGGCCACACTTAACTTAATTTTTTGTGCCCGTTCTAGCGTGCGAGCTTCTTCATCTACACTTCGTCGAATGGCAGCGTTACGTCTTGCTGCAGAACGATCTCAAACCGGTCGCCGGCGTTTATTCCGACGTCATCGCCGTTGATCGCGGCTGCTGTGCCGCCGCCTGCCGCAGCTCCTATGCCGCCGCCGATCGCGGCCGTTTTACCGCCACCGGCCAAGGCTCCTATCAGGACTCCGCCGAGAGTGCCCCCGATGAAAGATGCGATCTGCCAACCGCCCTTCGATCGGGCCTTTAACGGCTTGGCAAGCTTGCCGGTAATCCTTCGCGAATCGCCGCCGTCGAACATTATCCGAAAGAACTCGACATCAAGTTCACCACCTTTGCCAAACGGCCCGTTCGGGCTTGCCGCCACGACGCGGCCTTCGATCCGCACGCCTTCGTTCAACACGACCCGTCCGCCATTGCGCACCGACTCGGTTATTACAGCAATGAACGTATCGTCCTTGGACGAGAGCCGCGAACTGATCGGCACTTCGAGCTTCAACTTCATCCGCTTTCCTGCACGAAGCAGGTAATAGGGATCATCATTGCCCTTGGCGAACAAAACTGCCGTCGAGCCAAAACTTATAAAGATCAAAGAAAGAACAGCGAAGACTTTGGTAAATAACACGCGAATGCCCATTAACTTCCTCCGTCTTCGCGGATCATCAGACATCCGCGAAGCGTAACTGCAACGGCTGTGCCAATTACCGTCGCAAAGGAAAAATCACGAAAGCACGCCAAATTTCGCCCAAGTTTGGCCAATAAGAGCGAACCGCAATTCCGCGTGACCGACAATATCGTTTATACGATGCACGGAATGGGGCAAAGGAAGCCCGGGAGGGGAATGGAGAATGGAGAATGGAGAATGGAGAATGGAGAATGGAGAGTGGTGAATGGAGAACGGTGAATGATGAGTGATGAATTATTTATAGGGAAGACAAAAGCCGGACGCTGTTCATCCGGCCCAATACTGCAATATAGACCCTTTCAAAGCGTTCTTCGTCCGACCGCTGTTCACTGTTCACTGTTCACTGTCCACTGATCACTGAAGTATCGGATGTCCGCCGCCTTTACTGTGATCGGCGGTTTCGCTATATCTCCGGCGGTCGTTGTGATAGAGCACAAGGTGTTCGCCTTCGAAGCGGACAAGGTCTGCGACACGCGATGTGTCCCCCGTGTGTTCCGCGATCACGAACGCCATCGGGTTGAACGCAATGACCATCCCGGCTGCGTAGATGAATCCGCCCTGATCGTAATCGGTGCCGGCATATTGGGCCGCTCCAACGGCAATGTCCGGCGAATAATTGCCGGCGCTGTCTTTGGTGCGGTCGGCGTTTGCGATGAAGACGGAGTAATCAGAAAAGCGAAGCTTGCGTTTGTATCCGTTCTTTCGTGCAACGGCAAATAGATCAGTAAGGCCTTTATCGATAGCAGTTAACATCGCAGACGAGGGCTTCTTCACAGCGAAGATATTTGCACCTTGGCGAGTCTTTGCGGAAACGGTAAACCTGTCGCCGGTCACTTCCTGTGCCTTTGCAAGCACCTGGCGATTTTGGCCAAAATGAACCGTAAAGCCCATGAAAACAAATGCGGCCACTGCTATTGCCCGAATAAAATTTCTGCTGATCATACTATCACCTGTAGAGAGATTGCTTTGGCTGCCGAAAAATGACAACCATCGTCTCGTGCTACGTTTGACGCGCTCAAGCCAGAGTACGATGCACAGCATCGCACGGTGCCTAAATGAAATGCAATGGCACTTGGGGCACTTGGAATGATCTATGTCAGATGTTGAAAATGGAAAGCCTGGCGAAATGCGAAGATCTAGGCGACCGAGAAAGAAGTATATTGCAGATATATCTGTAAATAACTGGTGCTGAGGGCGGGAATCGAACCCGCACGCCCCTAAGGACACAGGATTTTAAGTCCTGGGCGTCTACCAATTCCGCCACCCCAGCAACATCGTGAGATTAGCATAACCTGACCGAACAAATAAACTGCGCCGAGGCGTGTTAACGATGTTTTGCGATAAAACTATGTGCTATTATTCAGATGAAAATCTGGTCGCGAGCTAAGAAAATGGAAAATCTTGCATGGATCTTTTGGGCGGTGTTAGGTGTAGGGCTTTTGGTGGCTGAGATCTTCACGCTTAGCTTTTTTCTTTTCTGGTTTGGTATTGGTGCCCTTGCCGCTGCACTTGTAGGGTTGATGGGTTTTGGTTTTATATGGCAATTCGTGGCCTTTGCTGTTGTCTCTACGGCACTTACGATAATGTCTCGGACAATCTTTACCAACCCGTGGCTTTCACGCGGCGAAGGCGATCCGAAACTGGGAGTTGACGCATTACCCGGCAAGATCGGTACGGTCATTCAGGCAAGTAAGGGTTCGCTAAATTCGGCTGGAGTACGCGTATATGGTTCAGAGTGGACCGCATATCCAGACGATGGCGAAAGCGAATTTGAAAAAGGTGAAAAGGTAGAAGTAGTAAGGGTCGAAGGGGCATCCATCTATGTTAGAAGTGCAGCAAAAGAATTGCCCGGATGGAAACAAGAATAGAAATTATCAAACCATTTCCGCAGTATCCTGATCGGCTGTATCGTGAATATTTCCCATATCGATGACTTCCAGTTGAACATCGTCGCCGTCCGGTTCTGAAAGGTGTTCACCAACGAGCTTTGCCAATATCACCGTAATGTTGTCTTCACCGCCGTTCTCATTGGCTAACCTTACCAATTCGGCGCAGGCATTCTGTAACTCATCAACATTGTCATTGACTATTTGCTGCATTGAAGCCGCTGAAACCTTATTTGAAAGCCCGTCACTGCATACAAGCAAAATATCGTTCAGGCATGGCGTCAGGCGAGCTGAAACGGGATAGATCTCGTTCTGAGCACCGAGGGCCTGTAGGATCACATTTTTCAGCGTGTGAGTTTCGGCTTCCTCAGCCGATATTTGCTGGGCATCAATCAATTGCTGGACAAGCGACTGATCTTTAGTTATCTGATAGATCTTTCCAGCCCGGATCAAATATGCCCGGCTGTCGCCAACTTGGATGACATCAACACCCTTTGGTGTAAGGCCAACACCTGTAAATGTAGCTCCCATGCCTTGAAACTGGGCATCGGTACGGCCTTGATTGTGAACCAAATAATTTGCGTAAAGCGTCGCGTTATAGAGTTTAGCTATCAAATGATATTCGTATGCTTCAGGCGTGAGGGTTTCTTCAATGTCCTCATGGAGTAATTTTTCGCAGACACTTTCGACTGCCATTTTGCTGGCAACTTCACCTGCAAGAGCTCCACCCATGCCATCTGAAACGGCCAATATTACGCCGTTATCATCAACCTCGAACTCCTGTGATTCGATCACAAATTCGCCCGCATCCTGATTGCCGGTCCATGCCCGTGAACGGGAAACATTCAGCATTAGATAGTTGTCCTCATTGCCCTTGCGGACTCTTCCGACATGTGAGGTTGCGTGTAGCTCGACTGTAAACATAATTGTTTGATCCGCAACTGCCATACTGATGCGTGCCGCCGGGACCTTTAATTAGCTAAGTGCCTGATCTAGATCTTGAATAATATCCTCTACGTCTTCAATGCCGACCGATATCCGTACGAGGCCGTCGGTGATCCCCAGTTCCTGTCGCTTTTCTTCGGGTACTGATGCGTGCGTCATGCTTGCCGGGTGCGAGATCAATGTCTCGACACCGCCAAGGCTCTCGCCTAGTGTACACAATTTGACGGATTCGAGAACCTTTTTTGCATTCTCGAGAGAGCCTGTTTCAAAAGATACCATACCGCCAAAGCCGGTCTGCTGACGTTTTGCCAATTCATGCTGCGGATGCGACGCCAATCCGGGGTAATAGACCTTCTGGATCTTTGGATGTTCGGCGAGAAAGTTGGCGACGACACGGCCGTTCTTGTCATGAGCATCCATTCGAACGGCAAGCGTTTTCGTGCCGCGCAATACCAGGAAGGAATCAAACGGGGACAGTATTGCACCGATACCGTTCTGTACAAACGCTATGCGTTCCGCATGGGTTTCGTCGTTGAGAGCAACAAATCCACCAACGCTGTCCGAATGTCCATTGAGGTATTTTGTCGTTGAATGGACCACAATGTCCACGCCGTGATTGATCGGCTGCTGGAAATATGGCGACATGAACGTGTTATCGCAAACGACTATTGCTCCACGCGCATGAGATATTTCAGAAACAGCCGCGAGATCAGTAACCGACATCACCGGATTAGTAGGAGTTTCGACGAAAACCATTTTCGTGTTCGGCTTGAAGGCTTTTTCCAAAGCGGAGATGTCCGTCGAATCCGCAAGATCAAACTCGATCCCATAATCGACTAATATCTTACTAAACAGACGATAAGTTCCCCCATAAGTATTGTCACCGAGGATCACATGATCGCCACCCTTTACAAGTTTTAAAACTGCATCTATCGCCGACATGCCAGACGCGAACGCGAACCCAAATTTCGCATTTTCAAGGGCCGCAATATTCACCTCTAAAGCAGATCTTGTAGGATTCTTTGTTCGGGCATATTCGTAACCTTTATGTATGCCCAGGCCATCCTGAGCGTAGGTCGATGTTTGATATATCGGCACACTTACAGCGCCGGTTGCCGAATCAGGTTCATTGCCGGCGTGAATTGCGGTTGTGGAAAAGCCCATAAGACCGTAACTGTTGGTGAATCAACGATGGAAATTCTTCGTTAAAATGCGGCGTAAATCTCGATAAACCCGCTATTTAACGAGCCTTTATGTTAACTTGCACAGTTAAAAAATGCAAACACATGGTGAATCGGAAAAGTTTGAAGTTTGATCACAGATCTACAATAGAAAACGGACGATTTTGTTTATAAGACGAGATTATGCTAATTAGTAAACGAGTAAAGCTAAGTTATAATAAAACTATGGATCTGAATCAGTTAGAGGTGCTTGTCACGGTTGCACGCGAGAAAAGTTTTTCACGAGCAGCTGAGGCCCTCGGAAGGACCCAACCGGCGATCAGTCAAGCCATTAGAAGGCTTGAAACGGAGGTTGATGAGGTGCTTTTCGATAGATCATCTAAAGACGGCACATTGACCTTTGCCGGCGAGGTGCTGTTGGACTACGCAAAGCAGATGTTGAATCTCAGAACCTCTGCAGCATCGGCGATCAGAGAAATGCGAAACCTCTATTCGGGCCGGTTAACCATTTCAGCCAATGAACACACCGTATTTTATCTTCTGCCTTTGATCGAAAAGTATCAACGTCTCCATCCCAATATAAAGATCGAAGTTCAGCGAGGCGTTGCAAGTCGAATTCCGAAAGAGATCACGGCAAGGGAAGTCGAGCTTGGTGTTATTTCATTTAAGCCGAATGATGATTCTATTCGGTCCTTCTCGGTAATGAGCGACGAGTTGCTATTGATCGTCTCGCCGGGGCATCGTTTCTCAAAGCTTCACGATGTTTCAGTAAAAGACCTTGGACAGGAAACGTTCATTGCTCACAATGCGCCGTCGCCATACAGGCAGAAAGTGATCGAGACTTTTGAGAAATATAAGACACAGCTCCGCATTTCTATCGAACTTCCATCGTTGGAGGCCATTAAACGACTCGTAAAAACAGGCATCGGCGTTGCCCTTGTTCCCAAGCTCTCCGCGATCGATGATGTTGCGGATGGAAGCCTCGTCGGCCTTTCTGTGGCAGAAATGAAGCTCGAACGACGGTTGAACATTATCTATCGAAAGAACTCGCCGCTTTCGCATGCAGCAAAAGAGTTCGTCGATCTTGCCAGGGGGCTCCATTCAAAAAATGGCAATAACGATCAGTCCGGTTCTTTTTGACTAGTTTCGTGACAAGTTCACCTAGAATGAGCTAGAATCAGCAACAAGTTCATTTACTTATTTTATGCGATCTGAGTCAGCCTTGGCTTTCACCTTCGAACGGATCTTGATCGAAGTGGTTTCATTCCCTCACCTCAGGCAGACTAAGTTAAATTAGGAAAACTCTATGTTTGATCAGTTCACATTGGGAATTGAAGAAGAATTTCAGATCGTCGACCCTGAAACCCGGGAGCTAAAGTCCCATGTTTCTGAGATCCTGGAAGAGGGAATGCTTCTGCTTGGTGAAAAGATCAAACCGGAAATGATCCAGTCGATGATCGAAGTGGGTACCGGTGTTTGTGCGAATATTCAAGAAGCCCGGGAAGATATCACAAAACTAAGGTGTATCATTTCGAGTCTCGCGAGAAAGAAGGGAATGGCGATCGTGGCTGCTTCTACCCACCCGTTTTCAAAGTGGTCAGAACAAGAAATATACGACGGCGACCGATATA
This sequence comes from Pyrinomonadaceae bacterium, assembly GCA_041751035.1. Classification (GTDB taxonomy): domain Bacteria; phylum Acidobacteriota; class Blastocatellia; order Pyrinomonadales; family Pyrinomonadaceae; genus OLB17. The sequence continues at coordinate 8,260 of JBGSYH010000025.1, forward strand.
AGCTCCTTGTTGACGAACTCCAGATGGTCGCCCGAAGCCTACTGATCTTTGGGGTCCATGTTCATGTCGGAGTGCCCGATCTCGAGCGTCGGATACAGATAATGAATGCGGCCAGATACTTCCTGCCGCACATTCTTGCAATGACGACATCGTCGCCATTTTGGCTCGGGTTTAACACAGGCCTAAAATCGTATCGATCTGAGGTTTTTAAGAAGTTCCCCCGAACCGAGATACCTGACCATTTTGAATCGTACCAGCAATATCAGAGCTACCTTGACCTGCTTATAAAAATGAACTGTATACAGGACGGTTCAAAGATTTGGTGGGACGTTCGTCCCCATCATAAGTTCCCGACCATCGAATTTCGCGTTTGCGATATTCCGACTCGCGTTGACGACACTATCGCGGTTGCCGCGCTATTTCAGGCGATCGTTGCCAAACTCACCATCCTGATCGACAAAAACTTAGGCTTTCGTATTTATCATCGAAGGTTGATCCTTGAGAATAAGTGGCGTGCGATACGATACGGGCTTGACGGAAATCTGCTAGATCTTGGAAAACAGAAAGAAGTGCCCGTAAAGGACCTTATCCGCGAATTGCTTGAATTTGTAGACGAGGTCGTTGATCCGTTGGACTCACGAAAAGAAATAGAGCACATTCACACGATACTCGATCGAGGCACCTCTGCGGATGACCAGCTCAAGGTATTTCAGGACACAGGCGGCGATTTCAACGCTGTTGTTGATATGCTGATCCAAAATACCCTCGAAAATGTCCCAGTTCATTGTTTTGAGAACTAATCCCAGTACGGGTCCATCTGCGCTTAGAAATTGACCAAAGTAGTGAAATTAGCGAAAAAACTATAAGAACGGCCCATTTTCGCACGCTCGCTTTACCCTGATCGTTCTTTCTTCTAGCATTTTTAGGAAACCGCTTCCGTTTGCACATATTTTATTGTATGGGATTGTTGCGACCGAGTGGGTTAAACAGGTATAAACAAATGCCAATAGTGCTTGACACTAAGCAGAACCCTGTGTTAGAAATTTAAGTGGCCGTTTAGACATTTCTTTTCTTATCTCGACGGTTTTCTTCAGTTCACTCAACCTTGCAAGAAATTGCATCGCCAAAGTTTCCAACTACTTAAACCTATGAATCGATTAAGCAAGGCGTTTCGTCGTACTGAAAAAGGATCTGTCGGTCGTTCCGCCGGTTTCTCCGTTATCGAACTTCTGATGGTATTGGCAATTGCGATCATCCTTGCTGCTATCGCGCTTCCAAATCTATATAACTCAAGACGGTTGTTCCAGACGGAGGATCAAGCGTTGCAGTTAATGGATGCTCTTAGCGAAGCGTCACAGCTTGCGATGATGCGTCGCCGCACGTTCCGTTTAGAAGTTGACCTAACCGACAATGCGATCCTGATCATTGATGAGAATAATGACGACCCCGATACCCTGGTTAAGAGACTTCCCCTGATGAGCCCCGCTGACGTAAGGCTTGACGGGCCTCCAAGCGGGGTTGAACGCCCCGATCCACCTAATTACTTTGACATTTTCTTTGCCGAAGATGAAGACGGCCATTTTCGAAATGGTGATCAGGTAATTGGAAATACGGTGTGGGCAGCAAGATTTAGAAGGGATGGTTCGGTGGTTACTCCGGCTGGAAGCCCGATGAGCACAACGATCTACTTATGGCCCCCTGAGGTCGTCGGCAGTGACGATGCAAGATCGCTTACGGAAATTCGGGCCATCACACTATTTGGGGGAAGCGGGGCCGTTCGATATTGGAAGTACAACGGTACAGATTTTGTCAGTTATTAATGGATTGAAACCAAGGTCTTATGCGACACAATTCTGAAAAAGGCTTCTCATACATTGAGGTCATGATCGCCATCGTTATTCTCTCGGTGGGGATTCTTGCATTGTTGGCGGCAATTTCTTCGGCGGTTATGCGGTCCCGCGGTCAAGAGCAACAGCTCGCCGCAAAACAGATCGCGACATCAACTCTTGAATCGATCATGTCGGCAAAGGAAACGGCTGATCCAGACCGGAATCTTGGATGGCTTTCGGTGGGTAATGTTGGCACGAACCCTGATGATGATGACATTATGCGAGGAGTCTTTGTTACAGGAATGCAAAGTGTGCTTCCTGGAGCCGGCCCCGACCAAGTTTTGGGAACGGCTGACGATAACGGAATTCCGATCCCGGGAGTTAGACGCGAAATTATTATTACGGATCTCTGCGATCCGGACAGGCCATCGACTGCTTGTACTCCTGCGGGCGATAACCCGATCAAAATGCGATCTGTTCAGATCTCAGTGATCTACTATATCGGCACCGCCGAATTCACCGAAACAATAAACACTGTTCTTACTGACTATTAATTCTACATGCGGAATAGACAAGTGTGCGAGGCAAGGCCCATGAAAGACCACGATCTAAGACAAACCAGAACCTCTAGCAACAATGAGGGATTCACCCTTGTTGAGCTGCTCGTTTCTATAACGATCTTTTTGGTTGTTACAGGAGCAATTTTTGGGCTGATGCAGATTGCTCAGAGCGGCCGCGCAGTTGTAAATCAACAGGCACCTTTAAGTAAGTCGGTTCGGTTTTCCCTGAATATGCTGGGACGCGATACCTACAATGCAGGGTATGCTTATCCGCTTCAAAACGCAGTTGTCTTACCGGATTCTAGACTTTACACGCTGTTGGAGCTACCGCCGGATCCTGACCTCACTCGTGATAATGTTCCGCCAATAATTGCCGGGAATAATGTAAACGTAAACAACCTGAACCCCAATCCTGCCGTTCGGACCGACCAGGTAACTTTCCTTTCGAAAGATCCGACATTCAATATGGTAGGAGCTGGGGGCGAGGTCTCAATGCCACTTCGCATTAATGCGGCCACGACCATCGATGGTATTGATGAGATCGTACCGATTGCCGGTGGGAATGCATCATGCCGGATAAATGATCTATACCTGGTTACCGGAAACACGGGGTCAACTTTAGCGGTAGCGACCGGACTTAGTGGGGGCGATACAGTTCAATTTTCGAACGGAGATATCTTAGGGTTTAACCTCACCGGAGCAAGCGGAACATTGGTCAATATAACAACTCCGGCAAGCATGCAGCGCGTTTTGATGGTCACTTATTTCGTGACCCCGGAAGGTGTTTTGATGCGGCGCGAGTATGCAAATTCACCGCCGCCTGCTCCATCGGAACCGTTTATTGATGAGCCGCTCGTCTATGACGTTGAAGATTTTCAGGTTGAATACATCATGGATGACGGCGCTGTTACTGATAATCCTGAGATCTTACGACTAGAAGCGGTTCGTCAGATCCGGTTTACAGTAAGTGTGCGGGGAAACACGAATGTTGCTGACGACACACCGTACAGGATATCGATGACCTCGACATTCAGCACAAGAAATCTTGGTTATGATGCAAGCTAGTTTGAAAAGGAAAAGTGATATGGCTAACGAACTGATAAACGTGACGAAGGACCCGTCGAAACGATTTAGAACTTCCGAAAAGGGATCAGCTTTGGTGATAGCCCTGTTTGTATTAGTGCTTGTGAGCCTTTTTGTCGTGCTTGCTACCAGCAGAACGGCAGCGGAGGCGTTCGCAGTTGGAAACGAAGCGGCCGAAGGCAGAACCTTTTATGCGGCCCAAGGCAGCTTGGACGTGATGACGCACAACTTCAACAAGGTTTTCGAACGACGACTCAATCCAACGCAGGACGATCTGGATATCGTCGAAGATGAAAACAGGGTAAACGCAATTCCGGGGTTTGAAGATTTTACGTTCGATCAGGAGCTACGTGAAATAGAACTCAGTGACGAAGAAAAAACAGTCGTAATGCCAGGCGGACCTTTCGCTGGACTTTACGCTATAAGGGGTAACTGGCGCTTGAGGACAACTGTTACTGATCCGCAAGGGACGCAGGTGCAGTTAACTCGAAACATTCTTAACAATCAGATCCCGATCTTTCAATTCGGCGTGTTCTATGATGACGATCTTGAGCTCTTTAATGGTCCGCGCTTCGCTTTCGGTGGACGTGTTCATACGAATAGACACTTTTTCCTTCATCCAAGCGCGAGTGGCGCGTATTTCGATTCACGTGTAACAGCAGCGGGCCACATTGTGACTCAGAGGAAGCGCAACGGCGACCCTGTGAACAGTACTATCGCCCAAACATGGCTTCGCAATGCGTCGGGAGTACTTGTTCAGTTGCATCCAAACGAAGGAAGCGTTCTAGACGGCACGCCAAACGTCTTTGCCTCACCACCATACACCGACCCCGAACTGCCTGAGAGCAGGCTTAACGCTAACTGGAACACGGTCATGGGAAGATTCGACGGAAACCTCCGAGCAGAAGTAGAACCCCTGAACCTTCCGATAAAGGTTGGCACCAATACGGATCTAATCGAACTCATTCGACGCGGGAAACAGGCGGACTCCGGTGACGGAGGCGATCTAGCTAATAATGCAGGTACAGTAGGAGCGGTAACTTCAGGATCGACGGGTAACGAAGATAACGAAATCCTTCGCTCGGAGCGGTTTGCCAATAAAACTGGCATTAGGGTAAGTCTTGCTGATAGTAAGGCAAAGCTGCCTGGTTGTGCTACATCCACAGGAGCGGCTGTGACTACCCCGTGCGGTGTAAGGCTCGACGGTCACAAAAGCGGTGCTGTCCTTTCGACGGATCTATCGTTGCCCTTATCATTGACGGATGCAACAACTGCAGGCGACTTGTCATTAGCATCACGCGGATACCAGCCCAAAGCAATGAAGGCCAATTCTTCGAGCGGCTTTACATATTTTCCCACCCGTGTGAACGGTGAACGCCTTCGAGACAATCCAGACATTGGCACACGCGAAGTCTGGATCAAGATCGAGACCGTTGAAACCAACGACGCAAATAATGAGATCATTACGAAAGAAATAACTGAGGATATTTTGAGCCTGGGAATGACAGAACAGGCACCGGCGGGATTGCTCGCAGCTCCGTACGACTCGACTGCTCCGGACAATCGAGCCGATCTGTCCAGTAGGCCTTTGAACCAAACCTCTCCTCAGACGGCCCCTGTCGGAACTGATAGCCGATCCGTCATCAAGATCCAACGATTCGCTATTTTCGGTACGTCGATCGCTGCACACAATCCGGCTACGGGTGGAGCCAACAATGCTATTACGTTCGGAAATGTTGGCGGTTTCGATATGAACTTTGTCCAACGTTACACTGCTGCAACTGCAGCATTGCTTCCAGAAGGATGCCCGAACCCTTGTGTTGGTGACGATATAGACGCGATCTCGAACAGCGGGATGGAAAGATACGGACACCTCAAGCTTTCAGGAACGAATGGAGCCGTTGTTCCTTTCCCCATAAAAATGTTCGATACGCGGGAGGGACTATATTACGACATTAGAAACACGTCTCACTATTCGAACGCCAATTTCGACAACTTCACCAAAGTTCCGCGAAACGGAATAATGAGCATGATCGATATTGACGTTGCTAATCTCAGACGATTTCTTCGCGGAGATTTTGATGGACTCTTTCCGGATGGAAGCACGAGTGCACTTACTACGGTATTTACCGCCGCAAATTCGCGAGGCCTGCTAAGTAGCGACGTTCCCAGCGATGCAGGCTGGGTGCTTTATGTTTCCGATCGTCGCGGAGACGCCGACTTCGACGGCGAGTTTGATATGGAGGACATATATGGTGCAGCTCCTGGGAACGATGGAGTTATTCAGCCGGGTGAAGATCTTCACTCCCCAGGTACATTTGGTCATGGCATCCTAAATACGGCTTACGGCACCGAAACCGAAAGGTATTGGGAATACGCTCAATACACGAGTCTTGCCGCCGTAAATGATCATAAGTACTATCGTCGTGGCGTAAGATTGATCAACGGAACGGTGCTTCCGGGAATTTACGATAGTGTTACGGCATCGAACACTCGCGGCTTTACTTTAGCTTCGGAAAACGGTGTTTACGTGCTGGGTAACTACAATGCGACCTCGGCTTCGGCTCCGCCCTCCAACGGAAATACTCCGTATAACCAGTATTTACCGTTTAACACGCCAACACATATACCAGCATCGATCGTCGGGGACACAGTCACGATCCTTTCGAACGCATGGATAGATTCCGTAAGTTTCATCTCACCTTACAATATCAATAATGTTGGTGCAGCCGGAGGATATCCTGCGAAGCCGGGCAGAATACCATCAGCGACAACGCAGATCCGGTTTGCGATGATCTCCGGCGACACTATCACAAGTCGTGGTTTCGGTACCGGTTCGACTCCGAATCAGGGGGGCGGTGACCCGCGTTTGAACGGCGGTCTTCATAACTTTAAGCGGTTTCTGGAGAATCTGGGCAGTCGACGCATCGACTACACAGGCTCGCTGATCAATCTGTATAATTCTCGAAACAATAACGGGGCATTCAAATGCTGTAATACCGTATACGGAGCACCGAACCGAAACTGGGTGTTTGATAGCACCTTCCTTGATCCGGCTCGGTTGCCCCCTGGAACACCTTACTTCCAGTATATTCAAACGACTGGATTCTTAAGAACCAACGATTAGTGCGAAAGCACTTCTGAGAAAAGGGCTGTCCGGATAATTGTTCGGACAGCTCTTTTTTTTATCATTGAAACAAGCAGTAGGTCGGCCGAGTGTTTAACAGTTTCGGTTGCCCTCGTTTAGTTTTTTCACATCTGTAGAAAACGCCGTAAGTTGTTGAAAGAAATTGTGTTAGCGGGAAGTTGCTCTAAACTGTGTCCGAAATAAGGTCAAATTTTATCTAACTTTGGACCAAAGTTACGGAACTTTAAGCCAAAGTTACGGAGAAATGAAGCAAAGTTACGGAACTTTAGGCCAAAGTTACGGAGAAATGGATCAAAGTTACGGAACTTTAAGCCAAAGTTACGGAGAAATGGATCAAAGTTACGGAACCTTAAGCTAAAGTTAGATAAAAATGGTTCAAAAAATTGGAGAATCGGGCTGGGTGTTTAACACTTTCTTAGGTTCTTCCCGGAGCAGAGATCTATTTTGAATTATTGTGATCGAGGGCAAGATTAAGGAAATTTTCGAAGAGAATTCGGCCATCGCGGGATTCGTTAGGATGTTCCCAACGGGTCGGGTTCTTTGACCAGTCTTCAAATGATTTCTCAAGATGGAATTGGACGCAGTAGATCAATTGCCCTTCAGACCTTTTTACCATCATTTGGTTCTTGCATAGGTAGGATGTCGCTAGCAGCTCAAAGCCTTTCGGGACACCGTCCACCTGAACACCGTGGTTTTGCCAAACACGCAAAATATCGTCTTCTTTCGTATAATCTTGCCAAACGCCAGATGTTTGATCGTCGATACCCGCAAAGATTGGATCGCTAGGATTAACGATCTTGACAAAGCGGTATTGGTACTCAAGCACGCGGCCCGCGCGCTTTTCAGATACTTCCAAATTGTCGAGTGTTTTTAATCTCGAGCCAAAGGAAACGCCGACCAATTGATGTGAACCACAGATCGCAAGGATCGGAATCTTTGTGGTTCGGATAAATTCACCGACGGTTGCAATGTGTTCGGGGTTATAGTGGTCAAAGTCCGCAAAGGTGCCGCTCATTACGATCGCGTCGGGCTGGAAATCCTTTGCGGCAGCCGCCAACTCAGAAAGATGAACCGTTAAGGTCTTGGGATTTCTAACGAGACGAACCACATTCTGAGCGATGTTATTACATGCCAGCGCGGAGACCTTGTTTTCGAACTTCAGCTTGCTTTCGAGTGAATCGCCCCATTCTTCGCGGGCGAGATCTGAAACGTCCGACTCATAACGGAGGAGACTGTTAACGACCAGGACCTTTGCGTACGAGATCGATCGTTCGATCGGTTCATATCGGCAGAATGTACGATTAGAATACGGGAACGGAAGTTCCTCTGATGTGACCCGTTTTTCTATCGCATCGAACATAAAACTTAATAATATGCTAAAACGTTCGGAAATTGAAACGCATAGGCTGTCAGCCCAAACTCTTACTGATCATTTCGCTGCTTTGTCGGCTTATTGAATAAAGGCATTAATTCACCGGCACCTGCTTTGGCTATCTCTTCCCGCATTGCCCTTATAAGCCGGGCCCGCCGTTTCCCCTTCATTTGGGGAGAACTAGACGATAGGTGCTGCGACAACGCTCTTTCCGTTTCGAGCCATGCGGATTCCAACAGCTCAATGAGCGGCGGGATCGCAGTTATGTCATATGGTACCGCAAAATTGCGGCAGCCAAGCCGGGCAAATACCTGCAAATATCGCGCCGTTTCGAGTGTGGGGCACGCAAAACGGCGGTTTCCGACGCGCAATTCCCAACCGAGAAGTGTTTCAAAGATCTCCGTCGTATTCTCGCGTTCTGATATTTCCATCTCGAACGAACGAGTTCGAAGCGGTCGGACCTTTTCGAGATATAGCTCGGGGATCCACCGCTCGCGAAGTTCCTGCCTTATGACTGCAATATGATCCATGAGGTTGATAGGCCGGACGAAATGAATTGAGTTGACGAACGACGGAGAAAATAGAAGGCGAGGATGAAACCAACCCGCCGGTTCTGAGATTCGCTTCGATCAGAAACCTTGCCGCGAATTATCTAAGCTGAGCCCCGACCGGAGCGATCGATGTCGAGAATTTTTCAATGACGCTGTTTCCAAAAATGCCGAGATAAAAGACGCCGATCACGGTGATCAAAAGGACCACGGCAAACGCCGAAGGCATCTTTGGTTCCGACCATTCGTTCGCTCGTTCCTTAAAGAACATTACGACGATCAATCGAAGATAATAGTATGCCGATATCGCAGTATTTAATACGGCAGCAACGACCATAATGGTCAACAAGGTATTTCCTGCTTCGAGTGCCGGTCGGAAAACAAGCACTTTACCGATAAAACCTGCCGTCAGCGGTAAACCTAACAAGCTCAACATGAACAATGCGAGAGAAAAAGAAAGTACCGGCGACTTAAATCCAATGCCATTGTAATCTTCGAATTCGGTGCGTCGATCATTCTTCTGACCGAGTAACGTGACAATGGCAAATGAACCGATATTAGCTATCGCGTACGTGAGCAAATAAAAAGCCACCGCCGCGATTGCAGCATCACGCGCAGAGCCGGTGGCCATTCCAGCTCCCACAAAACCGACAAGAGCATAGCCCGCATGTGCGATCGAAGAGTAAGCCAGCATCCGCTTGACGTTGTCCTGCATTATCGCGGTAACATTTCCGACGGTCATCGTCACGATCGCGATCACAGCGAGTATGGGCACCCAGGCACTATTAAGAGCCCCAGACGCCTCCGCTCCGGCAACAAGGGGAAAGCCAATAACAAAGATCCTTATAAAGGAAGCAAAGGCGGCAGCCTTTGGCCCTGCGGCCATAAATCCGGTAACAGGCGATGGTGCACCCTCATAAACATCTGGTGCCCACACATGGAACGGTGCCGCAGCGATCTTGAAACCAAATCCAATGATAAGCATCGCTGCACCGATCAAAAGTAGAGCAGGGAAATAAGGATTTGCGATATTCTCAGCGATGGCGGTAATGTTCGTTGTGCCCATCGCACCATAGACCAAAGCCATTCCATAAAGCAGAAATGCCGACGCAAGAGAACCGAGGATGAAATACTTCATCGCAGACTCGTTGGATTTCAAGTCGCCCTTTCGCAACCCAGCCATTACATACGTCGAAATGGAAAGAGTCTCAAGACCAAGAAAGATGATGACCAGGTCGTTGCCCGACGCCATCAACATCATTCCGAACGTGGCAAACAAAAGAAGAGCGTGATATTCGCCGACCGGCACTTGTTCACGGTCAACCCAAAGTGATGAAGTAAGAATGGTCAATGCCGAGACAAGAAGGAACACGAACGAAAAACTCATCCGCAGGCTGTCGTGCACGATCATTCCGCCCCAGGCTGAAGCCGGAACGCCGCTGTTCGAAGACCACATTACCCCCAACAGAACTGCTGCAATTACGATCGCGATCAAAGAAACCGCACCGGTTACGTACCGCTGTTTCGGAAAGAAGCTGTCGTACATCATGACAACAATGCCGGCAACAGCAATGATCAGCTCCGGAAGTATTATCGGAATATTTACGTTCGGATTAATCAAATCCATATAAACTCTAAAAGTCGGTTAGTCGAAGAAAGGTGTTCGCCGAACCCTATTTTTCAACCGCAATAGGCTGCATGCTGTCTGCTCTATCGATGGTTCCACCTGCTTGTTTTATAACGCGCTCCTGTATCTGAACTACCGCCTCACGGGACCGGTCAAGGAATGGCCGTGGATAAACGCCCATATAGACCATCAAAAAAAGCAAAGGCACCATCAAGCCGATCTCACGAGGCGAGAGGTCTGATAACCCGCGATTCTTTTCGTTGGTTACCTTTCCGAAAAACACTCTCTGAATCATCCAAAGCAAGTAAACAGCGGCAAATATGACTCCGGTTCCCGCCGCCATTGTAGCGATGTAATTCCAGTTAACTGTAGCGGTCACTGCCAGGGCTGACGACGTCCACATTCCCAGCATGATCATGAACTCGCCAACGAAACCGTTGAGAAAAGGCAAGCCGACCGAAGACATCGCGGTGATCACAAACACGGTCGCATATATCGGCATCACATTTGCCAAGCCACCGAATTCGCTTATCTCGCGCGTGTGTCGGCGTTCGTAGATAAAACCGACAAGCAGGAACAAGGCTCCAGTCGAAACACCGTGCGCGAGCATCGTGAACAGAGCCCCTTGCATTCCCCACTCTGTAAACGAGAACATTCCCAAGATCACAAAACCCATGTGAGCGACAGAAGAGTAGGCAACAAGACGCTTCACATCCGGCTGGACCATTGCGACCAACGCACCATAAATGATCCCGACAATGGCTAGAACGATAAAGATCGGAGCGAGTTCACGGCTCTGATCCGGGAAAAGAGTGAAGCAAAAGCGCATGAGGCCGTAAGTTCCCATTTTCAATAGCACTGCGGCCAGGATGACCGAGCCTGCGGTCGGAGCTTCAGTATGAGCATCGGGCAGCCACGTGTGAAACGGAAACAAGGGCACTTTTATGGCGAATGCCAACGCGAATGCCAGGAACAACAAGGTTCCTGTAATCGGTTCAAACGGAAGCCCACCGTTCGAGATGGTGCCAAGCAAGGTCACATAATCGAATGTGCCAACTCCCGTTGCTTTCGCGTGAAGGAAATACAGCGAGATGATCGCGACCAACATCAGAAGACTGCCGATAGCTGTAAATATAAAAAACTTGACCGCGGCATAAATGCGGTTTGCTCCGCCCCATATGCCGATCAGGAAAAACATCGGAACCAGCGAGGCTTCGAAGAATAGGTAAAAGACAAGCAGATCAAGCGAGACAAAAACGCCGATCATCGCGCTCTGCAAGAGCAGAAGGAACACATAGAACCCGAGAGGCTTTTTCTCAACAGCATGCCAGGTCGATAGAATTGCGATAGGCATTATGAATGTGGTTAGAATGACCAACCAGAGGCTCAATCCATCGACTCCGACATGATAATTAGTATTGATCGCACTTATCCACGGAACATTCTTTTCAAAAAAGAAACCCGCGGAAGATGCCGTTCCACTATTTAGCAGCAAGAGCGACAATACGAAAATTAAGAGTGTAATGCCTAAGGTGACCCATTTAAGATGGTCTTCCTGTTTCCAGAACATCTGATGCGCGATCAGACCGATCGCGCCAAAGACAGGCAACAATATCAGCAGGGTCAAAAGGTTTTCCGAAATAAACTCCATATAGGAACACTAAATATCAACCGATGAGCCTAGCACCGAAATAAACAAAATATCCCAGAACTAAGACGGCTCCGGCAATTATGAATGCAGCGTAACTGCGAACGAAACCGCCTTGGATTCGGCGAACGCCGGAACTGAGCGCGACCACGAAACTGCCGATCCCGTTCACGATGCCGTCGATAAAACCAAGATCAAAACCTTTCCAAAGAGTGACCGTCGATAAGCGTGTGAGCGGATCGACAATGTAGCCGTTATAAAATTCATCGAGCCGCCATTTTTCTTCGAGTATCCTCGGCATCTTCCGAAGCGGGCTAATGCGGAAAACAAACCAACCGATTGCGATACCGATCGCAGCTAAAACGACCGAAAGCACGGCGAGCCACCGCTCAGTAGTGATAGCCTCAGGCGAATGCGCCTTTGCGTTCTCGCGTGCTTTGATCGCCGCCGGGGTGTCAACCTCCGCTACGACCGGACCCAGAACGCGATCGAAATGATTAGCTTCTTTTCCAACTATCGAACTGACAACCGGGAGCGAACTCATCGCATACGGTATTCCGATCAACCCGCCGACCGTTGAAAGAAAAGCAAGTATGATCAGCGGCACTGTCATCACCCAAGGTGATTCGTGCGGTTTGAAATCGTGCGGTAACGCGTGATGATGCTCATCGTCGTCGTCATTGTGTAAGGCATGATCGGCAGCGTGATCGTCATCAATTGCGTGAAGATCGTTGTGATGAGCTTCACCCGGAAGCGCATCATGATATCGCTCGGTACCCCAAAATGTCATGACCATCATCCGGGTCATATAGATGGCGGTAAGGATGGCTGTGATAACTGCAACGACCCATAGTATTTCGTTGCCGGGGAAGTAGCCGTTCTGGAAATATTTGTCCGCGGCAAATGTTTTGTATAGAATTTCGTCCTTAGAGAAGAATCCTGCCCAGATCGGAATACCGGCGATCGCCAGCCAGCCCATAAACATCGTTATGAACGTGATCGGCATGTATTTGCGGAGGTTTCCCATCTTCCGCATATCCTGCTCGTGATGCATTCCGTGAATTACCGACCCTGACCCAAGGAACAAAAGAGCTTTGAAGAACGCGTGGGTCATCACGTGGAATATAGCCACGACGAAAGCCCCGACACCCGCGGCAAGAAACATAAAACCTAGCTGCGAAACAGTCGAATATGCCAGGACTTTTTTGATATCGTTCTGAGCGATCGCGATTGTCGCAGCGAATATAGCTGTTGCGGCACCTATGACCGCAATTATCCACATCGCGGTTGGCGAAAGCTGATAGATCGCATTAGACCGAACAACGAGATAAACGCCGGCGGTTACCATGGTGGCTGCGTGGATCAAAGCAGAAACGGGTGTCGGGCCGGCCATTGCGTCCGGCAGCCATGTCAACAAAGGTATCTGAGCAGATTTGCCGGTCGCGCCAATGAACATCAATACACCGACAGACGTCAATCCACCGGCGACTATCGCTCCCCATGTGAAAGGTTCGGCCTGCATATTCGCGAGCACGAACGAAAACACACTGGTTACCTGCTCGCCGTCAACGGTCTTGTCGAAGAACGATATCGAACCTGTCAGCGTAAAGATGAGAAACATTCCCATCAGAACGCCCCAATCACCGATGCGGTTCATTACGAAGGCTTTCTTCGCTGCTTCACGTGCCTCGTTCTTCTTAACGTAATAGCCGATGAGCAGGTATGAACAAAGCCCGACGCCTTCCCAACCGACGAACATCAGCAGATAATTGTCCGCAAGGACCAGTGTGAGCATCGCGAACATGAACAGATTCAAATAAGCGAAGAATCGGTAAAACCCGCTGTCGCCCTTCATGTAACCCGTCGCGAAGATATGGATCAGCAGGCCAACGAAGGTAATAAAGCACGCGTAAATACCGGAGAGCGGATCCATGCCCAGTGCGAAATCCGCCCGGAAACCGCCTACATTTATCCAAGTCCAGATGTGATCAAGGATCGGTTCTTTTATGAACAACGCCCCGCCGTGAGCAAAGAACGCGAGGTAGAACGCGACAACTGTCGATATGGCGATCGAACCACAGGCGACCAGCCCGCTGAACATCTCGTTCCGCAAACGACCGCCGATCAACCAATTGATCAACGCACCGGCAAGCGGAGCGAAAATAATTATGCTAAGAAGATTGTTCTCGATCATTTACGATTCTGGGAGCATAGATCTCCCAACATAAAGGGTGCACGCAATACCGCAACCTCAATTGCTAAAACTTCAAAATGCTCGCATCGTCCACATCCACCGAAAGTCGGTTACGGAAAAAAGCAATAATAATTCCCAGACCAACAGCTGCTTCAGCTGCCGCAACGCTCATCACCATAAACACAAAAAGCTGCCCTGTCACATCGGCGTAATAACGCGAGAATGCTACGAATGTCAGATTCACGGCATTAAGCATCAGCTCGATGCACATAAACATCCCGATCGCGTTGCGCTTATAAATAACGCCGACAGCGCCTATCGCGAACAATATACCGGACAATGCCAGATAACTTGCTAATCCTGGTTCCATCTAATTCACCTGAAAGTCCCGATCAATGGACTCAGTGCAACTTACAATTCTTTCTGATCTCGCTCTTCCAGTTCGTTATCGACCACTAATTCCATTCGCGGTTGATCCATCTTGCGAACCAACATAACACCGCCGATTATCGCCATCAGAAGCATTATCCCGACTATCTCGACGGGAAGCAGATACTCGGTGTACATTGCTGTCCCGATCGACATCGTATTCCCAACCGTCTTAGTAGCATCGACTGTGTGCTGCGGCGTTCTGGTTACCGCATAAAAGATATAAAAAGCCTGTGCCAGAAGTAGGAGTCCAAGACCTCCGCCAACGGCATAAAGATATTTCAACCGATTATGCGGCCCGTCCTCATCGAGATTGAGCAGCATTATCACGAAGATAACCAGCACCATTATGGCTCCGGCATAGATCAATACTTGGACGATAGCGATGAACGGAGCCGCGAGCGTTAAATATAAACACGACAAAGCGATGAACACACCGACGAGAGAGACCGCGCTATAGATCGGATTGCGGTGATAGACCATCGAGATCGCACACGCAATAGCAAATCCTGCAAATAGAAAAAATAAAATGCTCGAAGCCATAATCAGCTATTCAAAAAATAAACAATTACGATCGTCAGGATCACATTTCCCAACGCAACCGGAAGCAAAAACTTCCAGCCGAAACTCATCAACTGATCGAATCGGAAACGCGGAAGCGTGCCGCGAATCCAAATATATAAGAACAAGAAGAAAAATATCTTCAACAAAAATCCGGCGTGGCTTGCCAATGCGTAGGGAATCGAACCTACGGGGAAAATATAGCTAAGTCCCGGAATGTACCAGCCACCTAGAAACAGCACAACTATCATGACTGAGACCGTGAACATATTCACGTATTCGGCCATAAAGAAAAGCGCGAATTTCAACGCCGAATATTCAGTGTGGAACCCGGCAACTAGCTCAGTCTCAGCTTCCGGAAGATCGAAAGGAACACGATTCGTTTCGGCAAATGCGGCGATCAGGAATACAAAGAATCCGATGAACTGCGGAATGATATACCATTTGAAAGGCGAGGCGGTTTGTGCCTGAATGATGCCGTTTAGATCAAGAGTTCCGGCGAGCATGACCACACCAATGACCGAAGCTCCCATCGCAAGTTCGTATGAGATCATTTGCGCCGAAGAGCGAAGGCCACCCAACAAAGAATATTTGCTGTTCGAAGACCAGCCGGCGAGGGCAATACCGTAAACGCCGACCGACGTAACTGCAAGAACGAATAATACCCCAACGTCGATCTGAGAGATCGTAAGCGGCATATTTCGAGCCTGTTCGGCGATCCAAACGGTCGCCGGTCCAACGTACTCGATCCCTTCAACGTAAGGAACCAACCAACTTAGCGGGTCGGCGATACGAGGTCCGAAGGGATAAACGACGATCGGCAGCAATGCGCAGGTCAGTGCGACAAACGGCGCCAAAAAGTATAGAAATTTTGTTGATTTATCAGGAACAAGATCTTCTTTTAGAATGAACTTGAACAGATCCGCGAACGGCTGAAGAACACCCCAAGGGCCGACCCGGTTTGGCCCAACACGGCCCTGCATCCAACCCAGTACTTTTCGTTCTGCAAGAACTGTATAGGCAACGATCATTAACACGCCTTGAAAGGCGAGCAGGATCGCAACACTAAATACTATGAAAGGAAAAGCTTCCTTTAAGATCGCTTCCATAAAATAAGAGAAGCCGCTCGAGTTCCGAGCGAACCAGAATTACTCTCTGTCACCAACACGGACCGCAGCCGCAAGTTCTTGCTTTGGTTCACCACTAAGTTCGAATTGAGCAAGCGGTGCTACCAATAAATTCTCAGGTTTCGGATTACCATTTGCGAGCAAATGAAACTGCGGAGTTTTGCTCGTCATCGTCGTTAAGCGATGAAGCTTGTGTCCGATCACCGGTGGCTCGAAATTCTTTTGTGAATCGTCTCCAAGTTCCTCGACCCATTTCTGCAACGCTCCCGCGTATGAACTTATATCGCGCGGCCCAACATCATGTTTCGCTTGAACCGGAGCCGACTCATCTTTGAGTGCAGGGTATCGCAACCCTCCGTATCCCGGCACCGAATCGGCGATCATCTTGAATAAGGTGGATGCGGACGGTTCAAAATCAAGGTCAACGCCCATTTCCGCGGCTATTGATCGGGCGATCATCCAATCAGGCTTGGCCTGATGAACAGGTTCGATCGACTTGCGGACACGCTGAACGTTTCCTGCATTATTTGTAAATGTGCCATCGACTTCGGCGAACGAAGCCGCTGGAAGCACAACATCGGCGTATTCGGTAGTTTCGGTTTCAAACAACTCCTGAACGACAACGAAGTCTTTACCTTGAAGCAGTTCTGGATCCTGAAGGCTTCCTGCGACATAGACGGCCTTTGCCTTTTCGATCACCATTTCCTCGGAACCGGTGTTTCCAAGCATGTCGATCGCTCCAACGGAATTGTTATAAAGCGGAAGAGGGTGCAGCAGGACACGACGTCCGTCACCTGCAATGCTTCCTGCCGAAGCCGCGATAACGGCTTGGGCGTCAGCCGAGAGATCCGAGCCACACATGATGATCACGTCACCCTGCGTTTCGATCAAGGCGTTGCGAACCTCGCCCAGGAGGCCAGCATCAACACCAAGTTTCTCCGCTGCAGCCGAGTCGTTGCCAGGATCGGCCAAGGTTAATGCAAATGCATCAACGGTGCTGATATCCGCGTGGATGAATACGCTCGCCTTCGAAGAAAGCCTGATCGGGGTATCGTTCACCACGATCAATTTAGCTCCGCCATTTCGGACTGCCTGCCTTATCTGTTTGGCCGTATAAGTTTGCTCTTCTTCGGCGTCGCCGCCTATCAGAACTATCGTCTGCGCATACCGAATGTCGTTGTGAGTTGCCAAAGGTGCACTGAGATTCTCAAAAAACGCGGCCATGCTTTGGCGGTCGGATATCGCAATGTTTTCGGTCTTGACCGCATCACGGGCAAAGAGGCCCAAAGCCGCGATAGATTCATTTGTGAGCCGAGGGCTAACAACTACAGCGACATTCGATCCGTGTGCCGAAAGCTTTTCTGCGACGTGCTTGATCGCGGCATCCCACGTTGCCGGTATCAATTTTCCGCCCTTTGAATAACGGATCATCGGTGTCTTGATCCGGTCCTTGTGATTTATAAATTCGTGTGCGAATCGTGCCTTTACATCCAGAAATTCACCGTTCAAACCATTCACATATCGGTCTCGGGCAACGATACGATGTACCTCGCCAGCGCGCGAACCAATGCTCAACTGCATTCCGTCCGAGCCATAAACGTCAGTAGTTATCGTTTGATCAAGCTCCCACGGCCGCGTTTCGTGTCGATAAACTGCGTCGAGGAGCGTTCCCGTCGGGCAGACTTCTATGCAGTTTCCACATTGCGAGCAATTGAGCCAACCTCCGTAGGTTCCGATAACAGTACTCGCACCGCGATTTCCAGCTTCGATCGCATCTTCGCCCATCCACTCGCTGCAAACACGGGTGCATCGTTTGCACAAAATGCAGCGTTGAGGATCATTGGCTACGATCGGCGACAGGTATTTTTCGGGAGCCTTGTTTTTCTTTTCAGTAAAGCGTTCTTCAACGTCGCCCCAATCGAAGATAACTTCCTGCAATTCACACTCACCGCCGCGGTCGCAAACCGGGCAATCGAGCGGATGGTTCGCAAGCAGGAACTCACCCATCGAACGCTGAGCTTTTTCGATCTCAGGGCTTTGCGTCGTGACGACCATTCCGTCCGTGCATTTGATCGTGCACGAGGTCTGGAGCTTCGGCATCTTGTCGATGCGAACCAAGCACATTCGACACGAGGCCTGCGGCTCAAGATCTTTGTAGTAGCAAAACGAAGGGATATTCTCCGCGTTTTCGCGACACACATCGATCAGGACGGCACCTTTCGCCGTCTCGATCTCTTTCCCGTTGATCGTTACTTTTATCGACTCGTTTGACATCTAAAAACTTGCGCCTTGGAAACAGCCCACTTGGCGATCAATTACTTTTCTGCTTTAGCCTCGTTCGACTTTGCCGCCGTATTCTTTTTGACCGATTTTGGTCGCGTTTTTCCGTAACTGCCGGCAAAGATCTTACCGCGTCGTGTTCGTTTATCGCCTTTTCCCATAATAATTTAATACCTCTTAATTAATTGTTCGCGTGGCTCCCGTTTCCATTCGTTTTAACAGACAGCCACTTCTTGAAATCATCCGGAAATTGCTTGATCGCTGACTGTATTGGCCAAGCCGCTGCGTCGCCCAAAGGGCAAAAACTTTTGCCTTCAATGTTGTCGCAGATATCGAGCAAAAGCTGAGCATCGCTCGGTTTGCCCCCGCCCGATGAGATCCTGTCAAAGATCTTTACAAGCCAATCCGTACCTTCGCGGCAGGGCGTACACCATCCGCAAGATTCGTGTTTGTAGAACTCGGTCAGATTCTTGGTCGTTTCCATGATATCGACGGTTTCATCCATCACCATCATGCCGCCCGTCCCGAGCATCGACCCTGCTTCGACCAGGCCTTCATAATCAAGTGTCACACCTTGGCCAAGGATCTGTCCGGCATTCATTATATAAACGCTCGAACCACCGGGGATCACGGCTTTCAGCTTTTTGTCGCTCCGAAGCATTCCGCCGCAGTCTTCCATAATGAACTTTTCCATATCGGCATAGCCCATTGGAAGCTCATAAACGCCCGGCTTTTTAACGTGTCCGCTGATCGACCAAAGCTTTGTGCCGCCAGACTTTTCTGTTCCGAGGTCTCGCCAAGCAATTCCGCCCATTTCAATTATCTGCGGAATGCTTGTAAGTGTCTCGACATTGTTGATCACCGTCGGACAACCGTACAATCCCTCAACTGCAGGAAACGGCGGTTTCATTCTCGGATGTCCGCGATATCCTTCAAGCGACGAAAGCAAGGCGGTTTCTTCGCCGCAGATATAAGCCCCGGCACCCGTATGGGTGTGGATATCCATCGAAAATCCGGAGCCCAAAATGTTGTTACCGAGCAATCCTGCCTCGCGGGCTTCATTCAACGCCTCATCCATCACGTCGATGAGGTAATTGTATTCACCGCGATAGTAGATGTAACCGGTCGATGCTCCGAGCGTGAACCCGGCGATTATCATTCCCTCGATCAACGAATGCGGATCATATTGAAGCAAATATCTATCCTTGAACGATCCAGGTTCGGATTCATCTGCATTGCAAACAATAAATTTTGGCTTTGGCGAATCACGCGGCACAAAAGACCATTTCATTCCGGTAGGGAAGCCGGCACCGCCGCGACCCCGGAGGGATGAATCCTTCACCTCTTGAATGATCGAGTCTTGCGACATTCCAAACGCTTTCTCAAGCGACTTATATCCGCCCGTATCGCGATACACTTTCAGCGTGTGGCCATTCTCAATTTGGACACGCTTCAGCGAAAGCGGCTCGCAGCCTATTGCTTTGATCTCCATCTAATTACAATCTGCCAGTATCTTATCGACCTTTTCAATTGTTAGGTCTTCGTGAAAATCGAATCCGATCTGCATCATGGGTGCGGTGCCGCAGCTTCCGAGGCATTCGACTAAAGACACGGTAAATTTTCCGTCATCGGTCGTTCCGCCCGGATGAATTCCCAACTTTGAGCAAACGTGTTCGGTTATTTCGGGCTCACCCATTATCTTGCATGACAAGGTCTTGCAGATCTGTATGTGGTGCCTGCCGACCGGACGCAGATTGAACATCGAATAGAACGTCGCCGTCTCCCAAATATCGGTCACCTCAAGGTTCAAAAAATTTGCAAGAAAATTCACACCCGGATTGTCGATCCAACCTCGTTCTCGCTGAATTACGAACAAAAGCGGTATCAATGCAGAACGCGTTCTGTCCGCTGGGTACTTTGCCAAATGCGAGCGCATTTCCTCGACTACATCCGGCGAAAACTCGGCGATCTCGCTGGTCACTGCGACCTTGTCTGTATAACTTGTAGGTGTTGCTGCTACCATCTCATTCGCTAGGGGACAAAATTATATACAATGAAACCTTGTACTTTAATCGGTTTGTTCCTGACCAATACTGGATCAAACTTCGATTTCTCGGCTGCCTGTTTGGCGGCGGCTCGCAAAAGCGGATGCCCTGTCCACGCTACAGCCGATTCTATCTCTCCTGCTTCATTCACTATTACGTGAACTGTCACAAGACCCGCTGCTTTTACTGCCCTCGCTGCGGGCGGGTAGCTTGCCTTGCCCAATTCGGCGGCGATATAGTTTAAATAATTAGATAAGCGAGCCACGTCCTCGAGCGAGAGTTGTTTCCCAACACGGGCGAATCGGTCCGAATCACTCGTGGCGACTTTCGTTCGAGGTGTTACATCCTCTCGCTCGCTTATGTTTCCCTCATGAAGAGGTACCATAATCGGTTCCTGGTTCTTTATATCTACTTTAGAGCAGTCGAGATGCTGTAAATACTTGCTGATCTTGTAGCCGCGTTTCTGGACCGTTAAGTGATAGTAGCCCGATTCCAGGTCTTCAAAAGTATGGTTCGAGCCCTCGGGGTATGCGTAGAAGGCTGTTGAGACCTCTGTAGCATATGCTTCGGCATATGCATCAGCTATTTCTTTTTTTCCGTCCGCATCAACCACTTTTAACGTTAACCCGCAAGTCTTATTCTGTCCCACTCCCGGAACAGCAAACAAAAGAAGAAGGACAGTTACGGAAAACAGTACATTTAGTCCGCAAACCTGTAAGACGGGAAATTTCATCTATCAATCTCCCCAAGAACAATATCCAAACTACCAATAATCGCCACAACATCCGCAACCATTTCACCTTCGCTCATTACGGGAAGGGCCGATAAATTCACAAAACTAGGACCCCGGAAATGCACACGCTCGGGTTTTGGGCCGCCGTTCGATTTCATATAAACGCCAAGCTCGCCCTTCGATGCTTCGATCGGAAGATAAACCTCGCCAGCGGGGACGTTAAAACCCTCCGCGACAATAAGAAAATGGTGGATCAGCGAATCCATGTGCTTTCGCATATCGTCACGGTCCGGCAAAACAACTTTCGGTGCGTCTGCTTTGATCGGTCCTGGTTTTAGCCGTTCCAGTGCCTGCTGCACGATCTTGTAGGATTCGGTCAATTCTCGCATGCGAACCTTAAACCGAGACCAAACATCCCCATCTGGTTCCACTGGAATGTCGAAATCGTAGGTCTCGTAACCCGTATATGGATTAACTTTGCGGAGATCAAGTTCAACGCCGCAGCCACGCAAGCACGGCCCGGTTAAGCCCCAACTAATAGCATCTTCTCTGGAAATTACCCCAACGCCTTTTGTTCGGTTCTGCCAGATCGTATTTCCGGTGATCAGCGTATCGAAAGTGTTCAAGGCGTCCGGAAAATCACGAAGGAATTGGTTGACGCGATTTTCAAATCCAGCCGGCAAGTCCATCATTAAACCGCCGATCCGGAAATAACTTGGTGTCATTCGTCCGCCGGATGCTGATTCGATAATGTTCAGGATCTTTTCCCGTTCCTTAAATGTGAACCAGAAAGGCGTCATCGCACCCATATCGAGACAAGACGTTCCAAACCAGACCATGTGCGAAGCAATCCGCTGCAATTCGCACATCAGTACGCGAATAACTTGAGCACGTTCCGGTATCTCGATGCCAAGCAGTTTTTCGGCCGCCATCACATAGGCAAGATTGTTTCCGAGAGGATTTAGGTAATCCATTCGGTCTGTAATAACAATGCCTTGCTGGTATTTCTTATATTCAAAGAGCTTCTCCATTCCGGTATGGAGATAACCAATGTCCGGGATCGCCTTTACGACCATTTCGCCGTCAAGCCGCAGGTCGAGCCGCAAAACGCCATGCGTTGACGGATGCTGCGGACCCATCGAAAGAGTCATCTGCGACTCAAGAGCCTCGTCCGAAAAGTCGATATTTGCCTGAAATTCCTGAACTGCTGTATCCATTCTAATTCATGCTGTAGGGCTCATAGCCTCGCAGCGGATAATCTTTCCTCAACGCATGCCCATCGAAATCCGAAGGAAGCAAGATCCGTCTTAGATCTGCGTGGCCGTCGAACTTGATCCCCAATAGATCAAAGGTTTCGCGTTCGTGCCAGTCGGCCGTTTTCCAGAGCCCGGTTACAGTCCGAACCCGCGGATCGTCTTCGTTTAGCAAGACCTTTAGCCGCAAACGCCCGTAATGAGACGTTGAGAATAGATGATAGTTCACTTCAAACCGCGGATCTTCCTCCGGTCCGCGATCGCAACCGCAAAGGTCAGCAAGAAGATCAAAAGCTGCGTTCGTCTTAAGGTATTCACATACCTCGACGATAGAATCGGCCGGCACGAAAACCGTTACCTCGCCGTGGGCGTCGACCATATCGCGAACCCAAGCGGCGTCAGCATCCTTCAACGTTTGCACAAAGCCGTGAAGCTTTTCCGTCATAATCTCGAATCCAAAGTAAACCGTTATTAAGAGCTTCTACGCTTCTCATGTCGCGAGGGTACTGAGTAGGGGCGTGATGTCTGATTCTGTGCCACCTCGATCTCTTTTTCGCGCTCAAGTGCTGTTCCTTCGGTAACCGGTAAGGTCCCCGGCACCTTCGATACGCGCGATTCCTCCTCAAAGGTGTCTCGCCGATCTCGGACAGTTTCCTTCATTATCTTTTCCTGAAGCATTGTTATCGCATGAACAAGCATTTCAGGCCGCGGCGGGCATCCGGGAACATATATATCGACCGGAACGACCTTATCGACACCCTGAACGATCGCGTAATTATCGAATACACCACCAGAAGTCGCACATGCCCCCATCGAAATGACCCATTTGGGTTCAGGCATTTGATCGTATATACGGCGAAGCACCGGAGCCATCTTTCGCGAAACCCGCCCTGAAACGATCATCACATCGGCTTGCCTCGGCGAAGCACGGAAAGTTTCTGCACCGAATCGCGATAGGTCGTTTCGGGCAGAAACGGTATTCATCATCTCGATCGCACAGCAAGCTAGTCCGAATGTCGCAGGCCACAGACTTGATTTTCGAGCCCAGTTTACGATCGCGTCCAACTTAACGGTTACGACGTCCGGAAGTGATTCGAATATTTTATTCTCTAAGCCCATAACATAATTATAACCGATCGAATATTGCCGATCGAATTGGCTTTAGGCCGCCTGCTTTATGTCTGCATGGTCGAAATGATCATGTGCCGCCTTGTTCCTAAGAGCTATGGCCTGAGCCTTGGCTGAAGCTCGAGCCTGAGTGCCCCATTCAAATGCTCCCTTTTTCCAATCGTATATCAAACCGACGACTACGGTCACCAGAAAAGCCAATATCCCGACAAACGCGATGGTTCCATATGGGATCCCGGTCTGCTGTTCAAATCCCAGCAGGGTCTTGAACGCCACCGCGAACGGGATCATGAACAAGATCTCAATATCAAAAAGCAAGAATGTCACGGCGACCATATAAAATTTGATCGAAAAGCGATCTCGGGCACCGCCCACCGGATCTTTGCCACATTCGTATGGCATCAATTTTGTTGCCGTCCGTTTGCGAGGCCCAATTAACTGGGTCACTAAGAGCTGGCTTATCGCAAAGCCGACTGCGACAAGAAACATAATGCCGATCGGGGCATAATCCATTAGGCTGAATTCGTTCATTTTAGCTCAGCTTAGAGGGAACTTTGACACTCGAGAAACGCCAATCGGTTCGAGTTCTGCTATACGAAAAATTAATCTTCGGAACAAACTAAATCGTAAGTTAACCACTATTTACTGTCAAGGAAGCAATCCTGTTAGACACTCAATTGAGACAACTTAGGGCCGGATCGTAATATTTAATGGTTCACCCGAAAAAGTGCCCAATAAATTCGTTGACCGCATTTCCTATTAAGTGATATCTTCTTATAGGTTCGTTGCAACTTGCGTCCCGCTCCCTACTCCTCACAAGACGACCGAAAGCAGTGATTACAGGATTCAATACTGACATAGAATTTGAAGGGATTACATATCATGTCCAAACTGAGGACAAGGGTGTGACGCGCCCGGTTATCATGTCGCTCATTTACAACCGCGGCACGATCCTGGCAAGCAAGCGGTCACCATATGATGACCTTCTCGGCAATGATTTTGATGAGTCGGTTCTCGCCGAGCGCTTGCAGAAACAGCACAAAACGATCTGTGCAGCAATTAAAGCCGGGCGAATCGAAGATCTTAAGAAGATGTCCGCCCGTGACGGCGGATCCAAGAATCCAGCGTCGATCGAAAGCGAGGCTCCCGCGCCAAACTCTAAAAAGAAAGAGCGAAAGAAAGCCGAGGTTCAGTCGAACTCAGAATTAGAAAACGGAAACTTGCAGGCTTTTGAAACTTCAATACCGAAACCTGATCAATCGGTCGTTCCAGTCCAGAGTGAAAGCGACGTGCCCGAAGTAGAGGTTGTCAGCGTCATCGAGGAATCGGTGTTGGTAGCCGATGCGGCGGTTGCCTTTGCAAGCGATCTCGCCGGAAAGGAGCGCCCCGCAAATAACCGATTGGCGATAGAGTTTTTGGTTAATGAAAAGTTCAAGGCCGGCGAGACCAAGACGCTCACTCTTATGGTGCGTCGGGGAAGCCAGGGAAAGGTCATTGCCGGTGCCGAGGTAATGGTAAAGGTGATCGGCTCAGCTTTCCGACCGCTGATCTATCATTCGAGCACAGATAAAAATGGTTTGGCACAGGTTACGCTCCAGTTTCCTAAGTTCAAATCCGGCCGCGCCGCATTTCTGATACGTGCGATGAGCGATGGTGAAGAAGTTGAGCTCCGCCGCCCGATCCTGCATGCTTAAGAAAGCTGAAGTAATTGAACGCTCGTGAACTTTTGATATCGTGACGAAATGAGCGAAAATTGTCGTAACAGATGGTTACGATAGTTTTAAATGGCGAAAATAAAGAGATCGAAAGCGAGGTCACACTTGACCGGCTTCTCGATCTTTTTTCATTGCCCAAGCAGCGTGTTGCCGTGGAGCTAAATAAGGCCGTAGTTCGAAAGCACGACTGGGAAACGGTTGAGGTTAACGAAGGCGACATAATAGAAGTGATCCACTTCGTCGGCGGCGGTTAACTTTGCGTTCTTCGCGGCTTTGCGTGAAAATTCTTTCAGATGTCAGATAAATTCGTTTTAGCAGGAAAAGAATTCGGCTCGCGGCTCATTATCGGGACAGGGAAGTACCGATCGTTTGACGAAATGAAGGCGGCTCACCTCGCATCCGGTGCCGAAATGGTTACTGTCGCGGTGAACCGCGTTCCGCTCGACCGAAAGACCGAATCTTTTCTAGATCATCTGTCTCCGGCGATGCAGATCTTGCCGAATACTGCGGGTTGTTACGATGCTGAACATGCGATCAGGACATCGCGGCTTGCTCGCGAGGCTCTGGAAACAGATTGGATAAAGCTGGAAGTTATTGGTGATCCCGTAACGCTTCTTCCTGATAACGAGCAGACTCTTGAAGCTGCAAAGGTCTTGGTCAAAGAAGGCGTTATCGTTCTTCCTTATTTCACTGATGATCTGATAATGGCGAAAAAGCTGCTAGATGCGGGCTGTCCGGCAGTGATGCCGCTTGCTGCTCCGATCGGTTCGGGAATGGGCGTCCAGAATCCTTCGAACTTACGAATAATGCGTGAACAACTGACCGACGCAACGATCATCGTCGATGCGGGGGTCGGCGTCCCATCGGACGCGGCGATCGCAATGGAACTCGGCGCAGACGCGATCTTAATGAACACCGCCATCGCCGAAGCCGGCGACGCGCCTGCCATGGCAACCGCCATGAAACTAGCCGTCCAAGCCGGCCGTTTAGGATACCTTTCAGGCCGAATGCCAAAACGCCTCTACGCTTCGGCATCAAGCCCGATCGCGGGAGCAATCAAATGATAAAGCTCGCATTTGTGTCAGCTAGTCTCGCATTTCTCTTCGGTCTAAATGGCTGCGCAATTAATGAGCCTCTAACTACCGGCGAAGAGGAGGTTAAACCTGAAACGACAGAACAGCAGGTTAACGAGAAAGATATCGCTCTCCGTAATGAAACGGAGTCCAGAATGATGAAGGGCGAATACCTTCACGATGGTTCAACAATTCTTGAGGGAGTGGGCGATATTGAATCAGTTCCGGCACTTTTAGTTGTTCTTGAGAAGAATCCTCCGAAATCGAACGGTGTAATGGTTTGCACCACGGCACACGCATTTGTTGCATTAAAGAAGATTACTGGAGCTGACCCTGGATATACCCATAAGGCTTGGTCAGAATGGTGGGAGAATTACAAAAAAGAGAGCAAGATCTCCAGCAGGCTGGAGAATAAATAACCGATACAGTGTTAGAAGCCAGCATGTAATCACTTGCAATTTATGCCTGTCACAGCCTTATTCTTTGGAGCCACTGCCGAACAGGTTGGGAGGCGGGAAATTAAGCTCGACTCTGCAAACTTATCGACAGTCGGCGAAGCTATAGAGCAACTCAAACTCGAGCATCCCGGCCTTAGCAAACACAAACTCCTCGTCGCTCTAAATGAAGAATACATTTCACTTGACATGCGGGTGCAGGACGGCGACACTTTGGCTGTTTTCACGGCGGTTTCCGGCGGTTGATACATCTCGCCGGAGCGTTCCTTCAATTTTCCGGAACATTGCGATCAACTAATAACGGTGTTGGAAACCTTTCCTGAACTTTCACTTAAAGCGTACCGTAACCTTATTTACGCAAAGTCGGGAGCCGTATCATTAGATTATTTTAAGCGGCTGGAATAAGATTTAACCATGGCAAAGAAAAAGGGCGAAGGCGAGAGCGGCGAGACCGCAGTCACAAAGGGCAACAATGTGCGGTGCCGTTATTGCGGTCAAAAGAACGCGGTCAAGGCAAACTATAAGAACAATTCCGCCAACTGCGGTAAATGTAAATTGCCGCTGTCGGACGAACCGCACAAAAAGTACGCAGACCTAAGCAAACATGCCTATGTCCATCCGCAGGACAGCAAGGCGCTTGCGGCCCTGAAGGCGATCCCCGGTATCGATTCCGCGCTTCGAAAACTGCTTTCCGTAACGGGCGAATCTGCCCTTCGCGTGATATTCACCGCCGGAGCCGTAAAGGTCACGCCGAAGCAATATCCTGATCTTCACGCCAAGCTGCAGATCGCCTGCACCACGCTCGGTGTGGATTTGCCCGAGCTTTTTGTTCAGCAAAATCCGATCGTAAATGCCTTTACCTACGGTTCCGAAAAACACATCATCGTGCTCCACACGGCTCTCGTCGAACGCCTCACCGACGAAGAAGCTCTCGCCGTCATTGCCCATGAGGTCGGCCATATTCAT
Source organism: Pyrinomonadaceae bacterium (assembly GCA_041751035.1). Lineage (GTDB taxonomy): Bacteria > Acidobacteriota > Blastocatellia > Pyrinomonadales > Pyrinomonadaceae > OLB17. Next base: position 36,034 of record JBGSYH010000025.1, read on the forward strand.
GCAGAGCACGTTCTTTATCTAACCGCTGCACGGTTGATGGAACTGCTCGCGAATGCCTCGGTCGCACGGCTCGTTCCCGGTTCCGAAATTATCAAGTTTCTGGTTTCCGCCGGAATAAACAGTGCTTTGCTTGCCTGGGCACGCCGTGCCGAGCTTTCCTGCGACCGCGCCGCTATGCTCGTCGTTCAGGACCCGCACGTTGTCGGCCGCGTGATGATGAAACTTGCGGGCGGGACATCCGCTTCAAAGATCGATTACGAACAGTTCCTCGAACAGGGACGCGAGTTCAAAAAGACCTGCGACGAAAAGGCTCTCGATAAATTCTGGGCGAATATCATCAACGCCGGACTCACGCATCCGTTCCCGATCTGGCGCGTTTCAGAGATCATCGACTGGGCCGAATCAGGCGAATACGAAAAGGTGATGGCAGAAAACTAATTGGCCCGGTCGCTCAGCGAAAAATATTGATTGACAGACCGCCGAATTCGGCTATCATTCCCCGGTATGGCAAAAAAATTACCGGATTTTGAATTGCTGGTGCCGTGGTATCCGGGCGAGGGCCGAACGGCTGAATCTGTTAAGCAAGAGATCGGCGGCAGCGTAAACAGTCGCGACATCGACGACACCTGCATCGTCCGCATCAGCAAGCCGCTGAATTACAATAACCACAAGATACCGGCATGGACAAAGCCTTTTCGTACACGCCAAGGCCGTGACAAGCTCTGGTATGGGCTGCGTGTTAAAGAATTCTGGCCGTATATGGAACGCGTTTACGGCCCGCCGACGGTTTATTCGAAGTCGCCGATCGCCAGATCAATGTTCTCCGGTATCAAAGGCATTATCGGCTTTCGCGTCCCTTTCAAAGACGGTAGCGCGACCGGGCATTTCACGCTCTGGAACGGCAAGAACCTGCTCTACGGCGAAAAGGACCACGACTATTTCGCCATAGCCACCGAAGCCGCGCTTTGGGAAGCCGGCATTATCCGAACAACTTCGGCCCCGGTTTGATAAGTAGTGCGTAAAAATCTCAAGAAATAATACTAGTATTCCGATCGATAAAAATGGTCAAGATCTCGTTACTTTTGCTGTTCGCCTTTTTCCTTGTCGGAAGTCCCAACGGCCAGCGTTCACCGATAAAATTATCGACGCAGGACGAACTTCGGACTTTTCTTGAAAAAGCTCCTTGTGATGACAATGATCGTTTCGAAGCGGTAAGAAAGCTCTTTGTTGAAGCGGGTGCTACGGAAGACACGATAACGGTCGATAAGCACAAAGACGTTGAGAATTTGGTCGTCAGAAAAAAGGGGAAAACCGATGAGATACTCGTCTTCGGAGCCCATTACGACAAGCTCGGTAAAGGATGCGGTACGATCGATAATTGGTCGGGGATAGTGATCCTCGCAGAGATCTACAAAGCGATCAAAAATGTGGAAACGGAGAAAACGCTTCTTTTCGTGGCCTTTGGCGAGGAAGAGATCGGGCTGGTCGGCTCGTCAAAGTTTGTAAACGCTATAGACAAGAAAGAGCTTCCAAAATATTGCGCGATGGTAAATTTCGACAGCTTCGGACGAGCGGCTCCGCAGGCACTCGGAAATGTTTCGTCGAAAAAGCTGGTGGACCTGGCAGAAGCGATCTCAGGTGAAATGAAGATACCGTTCGGAAAGGCCGGGGTCGATGTTGCCAGTTCAGATTCTGCTTCATTTATTCGGCGCAAGATCCCCGCGATCACTCTGCATGGCCTAAGCAACGGCTGGGAAAACATTCTTCATACAAAAAAGGACACGATGGAAAGCGTCGAAATTGTTAGTGTATATCTCGGTTATCGCCACGGCCTTGTAATGTTTTCCAGACTGGAAAGTTCGTCTTGTGAAGCATTCCGAAAATGAAGCCACATAGCAGGTAGACTCTGTAAATTAATTTATTTGATGGATCTTTACGAACTCACAAACGAGCCGACCGATATTGCGTCCGTGGCGCGGCGGCTTGTGTCTCATTGAACTATGATATCTAGGTCGTGTCTGGAGGTTGAGATGAAAAGAAGAGTCGTTCCAATATTTCTGATCGCATCCTTTGTATTTTCGACGGTCTACATAGTTTCACAGACCATTGGTAAGGAAAATGTAAAATATCCTTTCGCATACGACGCCGACTTTGGCGAAATTCGTGTCAGGCACGAGAAGAGAGTTGATTTTGCTGACGACGCAGTAAAGCAAAAGTGGCCTGTTGATGCTCCGGCACACACCTGCTATGACTTTGAGAACAAACGTTCCTTCCCGGCTCTTGAAAACGGCCCGAGATATTTTTCCCCAGCACACAGCTTTATCTGTATCGTTCCTACCTTCGAGAAAGGTGAAGCTGATTTCACGAAGACCTATCCAAATTTCGGCAAAGCCGTCGGTCAGTTAAAGAAACTACTTGAAGAAAGGCCAAGAAACTTTGGACAATTTGATGATCTTTTTGACTTTCCGTACAACAATGCTGGTTGGGCGTTCAAAGCAAGAGTCAAATATCTTGACTTCGAGAAGACCGCAGGTGTTTTCTTCATCACCCAGTACAGTCAAGACGTCACACCGAGTCCTGCCAACAATGAGGAATTGACCGCAAATTTCCAAGGGCTTACAAAAGATGGAAAATATTATATCGCCGCAAGGTTTGCAATTTCTCACACATCGCTCCCGCGCGGAATTGATTTCGTTGATAAGCGACTCCAGGAAGCCGCATTAAAAGCTTCCAATGTCGAGGAAATCCATAAACGGGTTAAGATCTATTTAAAAAGCGAGAAAGCCAAGATCGATGAACTTGTTAACGATACTTTCACGCCAAAGATCTCCAGCCTTGAGCAGTTTATCGCATCTATTTCAATGGACAATGACTGATCTTTTCGAACTCACGACCGAGCCGATCGATATTTCGTCTGTTTCGCGGCGTGTCGTGCCGGCGGAGTGTGGGGCGACGGTTACGTTGGATGGATACGCTAGGAAGTTCACCAAACAGAAGGACGGGACGACCAGAGAGACGGAATATTTGGTGTATGAAGCGTACGAGCCAATGGCTTTGAAGGAAATGGCGAAGCTGATCGAGCAGGCGAAGGCCGAGTTTGATGTGTCGGCGGTCGGTATCGTTCACAGGCTGGGAAAGCTCGAGATCGGCGAGACCAGCATCGTCATTTCCGTCGCCGCTCCACACCGAAAAGCGGCCTTCGCGGCCTGTGAGTGGCTTATAAAAGAGCTAAAACGCACCGTTCCGATCTGGAAAAAGGAAGTCTATGCCGACGGCGAGGCTTGGGTACAAGGCGAAACCGCCTGATCAAGCAGGCGGTAACCCGCGCGGTAGCAAGGGTGCCTTGATTTGACCAAAATCTACCTGAAATTAACCTGATGTCCGTAAATACAGGGTTTTGTTGAGTCTGGGCGGGTTTGCGAGGGTCAAAACCGCCTTGCCGCCGACCTCACGGCAACTGTCGGCGACCTCACGGCAACTGTCGGCGACCTCACGGCAACTGTCGGCGACCCCGCGACAACTGTCGGCGACCTCACGGCAACTGTCGGCGACCTCACGGCAATTGTCGGCGACCTCACGGCAACTGTCGGCAACCTCGCGGCAAGCCGCTACGACCGGTAGCAGATCAGATAATTTCGGTTTTTGCTCGTTTTATGGTCTCGTCGAAGTGTTTTTCGAGCGGTTCGTTCACGCCGCGAAGTCCGGCGACCACGTTTTCGGCCCATTCTATGTATTTCAGGCGTCTTTCCGTGTCCCAATCGGCGGGCGGCGAGTTCGTAATGTCGGTGATGTTGCTGATCTTGTCTGCCAATTTGATGTGTTTGGCCTCGTGGGAAAGGTGCGGGGCGTGCTCTATCTGTTTCTGTTTGCGGACGTCCTTTGGCAGGCTCTTATCGTCCGTGACCTCGAGCACAAATCCCGTGACGCGTTCGCCGAACATCGCTGTCAGTTCTTCGGCGGTCGAGCCGGTGTCTTCGATTGTGTCGTGGAGAATTGCCGCGATCAGAATATCGATGTCTGTGACGCGGCCGACGCCGGCGATCAGATTTGAAACTTCGAGCGGGTGGTTGATGTAGGGCTCGGCACGTTCGCCTTTGCGTTTCTGGCCTGTGTGTTGGCGGGCTGCATAGCTCGCCGCTTCTATTAATTTGTCTATGGTATTCACATTTCAGTCTGCCGAAACGAAAAGAAAAGGTCAATAGTCAGCTTGGCGAGTGTTGCGTCTCTGCGTGAATCAAACCGTCGTTTCACGCAAAGTCGCCAAGAACGCGAAGAAGATATTTGGAGAGAAAGTTCTGTTTTCTAAGCTTATTGAACCCGGATCTCGATCTTTTGTTCACCGGAGACGATGAATTCCGCGATCGGAACAGTGGTTTCGGAAACGACCGTCTGGACGGCGGCCCGGACTCCTCCGACCGATCTATCATTATTTAACGTGGCGGCAATGGACGGCGGCAGATCGGGCATTTCGGCAGCCCCGACGATCGCTCCGCTGCTGGTGCGGACAAGTTGAACGTAAAGGCGGTCGGCAAGTTTGACACGGTTGATCGTCTGGACAAGTTCGCCGAGCGTTCGCGGCACGAACTGTTGTGTGGACGAGGTTTTTTGCACGGCGCCGCCATCACCGACGACGATCGTGTATTTGCCGGGCTGTGCTGACGCCGGTATTTGTACCGCCAACTGCTGCGATACGACGCGGCCCGTGTTGGTGAGGGCTTCAAGCGAGAGATTTACGGTGTCACCCGGGCGGACGGTGTTTTGATCGACAGCGATGCGTTCCAGCGAAGCGGTGCGGCTGCCGTCCGCCGAGCGAAGTTCGATCTCGATCGATTCGAAATCGGTCTCGTCAAAACCGCTGCGGAAAAGCACTGCAAGCGGTGCTGCCACCGAACCGCCGGCCATCGCATTCGCCTGTGCACCGGCGAAACGCCGTTCGATCGCGACGGTCCCCGAGTTCTTGAGTCTTACCTGGCCCGAAAGCGAGACCATCGTATCGCCAAGTGAACGCTCCTGTGCAACGAGGGAATTGACTATGCCGATGTTGACCAAAAGCGGCGTCAGGAAATTATCGCGAACGACCTCGAAAGTTAGCGTTTCCCGCTGGCCGCGGCTGGTGATATGCGTCAACCGGACCGGGATAAGTTTTGGAGAGCGTCCCAGATTCCCAAAAACTCCAGTCGCTCGGTCTTGGCTCATCGTGCCCACCATGTCGGTCGGGACCGCAAGTTTGAAAGAGTTGTTCAGATTCGGGACGACCGTGACCACGCTCGATTCGGACATCGGCAATTCCGCACTGCCGAGGCTCAAAAACGGATGGCCGAAGGCGTAGATCTTGTCGCCGTCACGCAGCGTTATAGTGCCTGCAGCCGCGAAGCTCATATCGCCGCGCATCAGCTGCATCGAAACGGACGTGCCGCCAACGAGCGTCTTTTCATTTGCCGGTTTCAGGGCCGTGATCGGCGCTGAACCGCCTGCGGACGCCACTGGAACTAGCCCCGCCGCCAGCAGCTGCGGTGCGAACATATCGAGCACTTTTTGCGAAACACCGTTGAAAGTCAGAGGCATGCCGATCGGGCGAAACGCCTGTCCGGCAGCCGCAGCGAGCAGGGAATTACCTGCCATCGCGGGAAGCACAGAGTCAGTAAATGTGTTGCCACCGCTCGAAGCTGGCCTGTAGCTCGTTAATTCCGCCTGAGAGATCGATGTGGGTTGATTGGCTATAGTGGCAGTCGGCGAATTCTCGAATATCGAGATCATTTGCTCGATCGGCGTGATGCCGCATATCGGCTCTTTCGAAAAGGGAAAGCTGTAAGAGATCGCACCGATCAGCTTTCCATTGATGAAAACAGGCGAACCGGACATTCCGGCGAATACACCGGTTCGGTCAGCTTTTCCGCCGCTGATACGGCCAACTATCAGATCCTGTTTCGGACCGATCGCGCCCGGAACTACGCCGAGGATCTCGACGTTGAATTCCTCAGGCACTGTGCCGTTAAAAACGGTTAGCGAAGTTCCGCGCATTCCTTCACGGATCGCGGAAACGGGCATCAGATCCGCGCTCGCCGACGCGGCTGACGCAGTCGATGACGTTTGTCCAAAAGCGGCAAACGAAACAAATAGAATGGTTAAGAGAACGTTAAGATGACGGATGGTGCGCTTCAAAAACATATTTCTTTACTCAGCGATTTATGGTAGCATTTTAAGTGACTATTTCGAAGCTTTTTCCCAAAGCTTTCCGGTTTGACTCCTTAACCTTTTCCTCCGTTGTATCCCTTGTAAACACATTAAGATGGCTAAAACAATCCGTTTGATCAAAAGCTTTTATAAACTCCTGCTTCCGACCATCCTGCTGGCGATCGGTGTAACGATCGGCGCGTCCATTTATCTTGTACACGTGCTTTCCGAACCAGTTGCGCTCGAATATCTCGTGACACCCGAGAAGTATGGCCAATTAAGTGCCCGCGGGGCACAGGTTACGGAAGAAACGTGGCAAAATTCTGACGGTTCGCAGGCTCGCGGATGGCTGCTGAAGGGAATTCCCAATTCGCCGGCCGTAGTGCTTCTTCATCGCTATGGAGCCGATCGCTCGCACGTTCTGAATCTTGGCGTGAAACTGAACGAGGCGACTAATTTCACGGTCCTGATGCCGGATCAACGGGGGCACGGACCGCAACCGGGCTTGAAAAAGACGACCTTTGGCGGGTGTGAGGCAAACGACACGACCTCGGCGATCGAGTATCTACGAACGTTAAAATCGCCTGATGACATGACACTTGTCGGCAAGGACATCGGAATCTACGGGCTCGAGCTTGGAGCGATTTCGGCAATTCACGCCGCCGCCGCGGACGCGAACGTTAAAGCAATGGTGCTCGATTCGGTCCCGGCCTCATCCGATCATCTGGTCGAAAGCGTACTCGGTTCAAAATTCCCCTTTGCCAGCACTGTTACGGCAAAATTCGCCCAAGCCGGAACTTACCCATATTATTATCAGAATGGATGCTATCGACGCGAAACTTCGTGTTCGATCGCGAGAAATTTGGCAAACCGTCGGGTTATGGTCCTAGCCGGTGTTGATGCGGACCAATTTCAAGATTCGAGTTCGCGGTTTGCAAAGTGCTTTCCGGCTTCGACAACTGTCGATGCAAAGACCGATCTTAGCCCATCGGGCTTCTCGATCTTCAGTGTCTCGATCGATGTTTCAGCGACATATGACCAGCGGGTTATCGACTTCCTTAGACAAGCTTTAACGCTTCCTTAAAGATCAAGCTTTTTCTTGCTGTGGCCGTTGGTCTGTGCTGCACGGTGCAGTTCCGCCCCGTCCTCTATCTGTTCAACCGAACGCTGGAGAATACCGTTTATTCGTTCGAGTCGTTCCAACGTTGAGGTCATTTTGATCAGGTTATATTTCAGTTCATTGTCTAGATTAAAGGCGGCCGCAACCAGATAGGAAAGCATTTCGGGCTCCGCTCGGGGAATTTCCGGAAGCTGCCCGCGATTGCCTGACATCTTGAAGGCCGCGTCCGCAACTCGCCTGAACAGATCAAACACTTCGTTAGCCGCATCTTCAACCAACTTCTCGTCGTCACTTGAATCTTCAAAATATTCGACGCCGGCAAAATTATAAGGCATCAGCCCTTCGAAATATTCGACGATCCGATACCTTACAACTCCCTGCACGATCAGATTAGAACGCCCGTCTTCGAGCGGTTGAATATTGCTGACCTCTGCCGAGCATCCAACGGAGCCGGATGCGGGCCGGTCGAAATCCTCGGACGGATCGAAAAAGTTTATCCCAAAAATATTGCGGGTCGCCGGCAGGTCTTCGATCATTTGCCGATAACGCGGTTCGAAGATATGCAGCGGGACTATCTCGCCGGGCATCAACACCAGCGGGAGCGGGAAGATCGGCAGCCGTTCGAGCCCAAAAACTTTTTCCATTGCGTCCGACATAATTTTACGAAGCTGAAACTTTCTGCGCGATGAATTCGGCGATCTTCTCCGGGTCGTCGCCGAGCAAAGCCTGTTGTTTGGCTCCGATAACGGCTTCGGAAATGCCTTGCCGGTTCGTGCGGAAGCGTTTGTCGCGTATCACAAGGTCTTCGACGACGCGTTTTTCCAGCATATCTCTGCCCATTTCCTGATCTGCATCGGCAGCGACGGCATATTCGATCGGCACGGCGTGATTCTTAACGCGAACGTGCAGAGCACCGGTCATCCGAAGCGTTTCGTCGCGCATTTTCCGCATATCGAGCTGCGAATTCGGAAATCCAAGCTGCCCTGTTAGCGTGATTTCGATGATCGGGGCCGGTTCGCCTTGGGCCGCCGCTCTCGCATCGGCAGAAACCATCGCCAACACCGCATCCAGAGCACTTTTCGGATCGGAAAAAGGCGTCACGTCAAATTTCAAACGCTGGAACGGCCTGTAAACATAGTCCGTAACGTGCCGCGCGGTCACCGTATTATCGTCCGAGACCTCCAACACGAACGCGCCGCGTGTTTCGCGGTATTCCGAGATATTCGTCACCTCGATCGAGCCCGGATTGAACGCCCAATTATCGATCTCGTAGTGCATATGGGTGTGGCCGAGAGCAACATAGTCGGTCACGGCTTTCAGTTCACTTAATGCAGAGATCGAAAGTGCTGGGATCGGGTGCGTTTGGTGTCCTTCGACGTCCGTATGCAGCATTAACAGGTGAAAAGCGTCTTCGCGGCGGTTCTCACCGATGGCCTCGGTCAGCAGAGGAATTGCCCAATTCGCCGCTGCCCCGAACCAGTGTGAACCAAACAATCTGGCACGTCCGATATCGATAAATCCGCCGCGTTTCGCGTCTTCATCCCACGGCAGATAGGTTAACTTGCCATCGACCGGCGTCGGTTCGAGCAAATGCACCAGATTCCAGTTCGCCAAACTCCGGAGCCAGCTATAATCGCTGTCCGTGTACTTCTGATCGTGGTTTCCTTCGATCGCAACCACCGGAATTCCGGCGTCTTTCAGCATCTGTAGGCCGGCGACGGCATAATTCATCGTCTCCGGCGGCACATTTCGTTTGTGGAAGAAATCGCCGCACATTATCACGAAATCCACCGCTTCGCCGACCGCATATTTCTGCAGCACATCTATCCACGCATCGAAAAAATCGCGCGGACTTTCCGGCAAATTGTACCTCGTGCACCCCAAATGCACGTCCGCAATGTGCAAAAACTTCATACGCCGATGATATCACACAGAAATCGGCACGAACCTCCACCGGAGATCTCGTCTGCGAGAGCTTCAAACAATTCCGCAAAATGGGCAGCTGGGTTTAAGACGATTACTCTAGTCATTCGCCCGGAATAACTACTTTGCTCGGCTGTCGTGGTGGAATTCGGGATGGTGAGGCAAGCGGTTCAGCTTTTTCACTAGCGGGTATGTCAGTTATTTCGTTCGGAACGACGTTTTCGTAGACGCGGAATATCAAAGGGGAACCTTGTATTCTGCTTTTGACGAAAGTTCTCTCTTCCTCACTGGCGTTTAGTTTGAACCGCAGAGCTTCTCCACGATATTCTCCTTTGTAAAACATAACCTCAGACATTACGCCTGGGAGGGACGAATGACCAGTTCCGCTTTTACCGGGTAAACCGGTTACCGTTCTTTGAAATTCGTTGATTTCGTTTGGACTTACACCGATTTTAAAAAAGAAAACGAGGTCGGCTTTTGCCTCGGGGCCGATGTGTACTTTATCTCCAACTGGAGTACTTGAGCATGACTCAGATTGAAATCCCGATGTCATGAGAATGACAATCATTAAAGAAATAATTCTAAGTTTCATCTTTACGTTTCCCATGCGACCACCGATTCAGGTGCGATTTTAGCATGGTGGGTTATTTCTGCATATCTTTTCCGAAGTGTATGCTCTAAATACTGCGGCTTGGCCGCAATTCACTTAGGAGAGGCTTGCCTCTCCGTCGATGCCACCAGGAAAACCTTCGAGGCTATGCCTCGAACATTTGGAGGCACAGCCTCCGAGGAAAAAAGAGATGCGTGTCGGAGAGGCAAGCCTCTCCGCATTGCGGTGCAGCAAGCTGGGAAAGAACTCGGTCGCTTCAGGTTCTGACTTTAGGCGGCGGAGCCGTCTTACCGACGCAGTCGGCACGTAGCCACGTCGTTTACGGCGTGGTGCAAGCGGCGAAAACTATCCCAGCCCGTTTTAACGGGCTTAAATTGAACGGCTTAAGCCAAAAGACAAAGGACGTTAAAACGCCCTTTTTGAAAATTGATCCGGTACGACCACGCCCTAAAGGACGTGGCTAATCGCCGCGAAACGCGGAAAGACGGCTCCCGCCAGCTCCGAATCGGCGGCAGAGCTGCTAGATCTTCCGGAGGTGTCATGTTCTCGGTCTTGCGGCTTGGCCGCTCTATTTGCGGTGAAGTTCTACTTCATCGGCGCGATGCATCAATAGGTTTCGAGGCTATGCCTCCGAATCGGCGGCGGAGCCGCGAGGATAGTCGCGCAGCGATCGGAAAAGCACAGCCTTTCCGCAAATAGAGCGGCAGAGCCGCAAAGAAAAACTACAAGCCGCTGAACCGCCCGTTGACCTTTCCAACTGCGCCATTTATTCCAAGTGCGCCAAGTGCCATCAACTGCGCCAATTGCTATTGGAGGTCGGTCGAGGCTGATAGAAAATGTATCGGGCACGAAATATTTTTCGAGCACGTGTCCGTAGCCCGCACGTAAGTAAGGGCTCGTGTCGATTTGGGATTGCTGATCTGGAATCTCAGATCTCAAATTGGGAACAACAAAAATTCTTTAAGGATCCGCGTAGATCCGCCAAATCCGCTCGATCCGCAGTTGAGAACGCCTGGCCACCGAACTGCCCGCCCGCTCACGCAAGCGGTTCTGACTTGATCTTTGACATTGGCAAGCTAAAGCTTGAACTCTGAACTTCTTTGCGTTAAGAATTCTTCGGCCTGAGACGACAGTAACTGTTGCAATCGCGACTACTTACACGTTCCACGCGCCAGCGGAACAGGCCCGGAACGCCCCCGGAACAACCCCGGAACGCAGGCGGAACAAGTGTTCTGGAATTAAGCATTCGAAGGTTAAGGTTCGATGGCGGAGATTGCGGTTCCCGTAAGTACGCCAAAATGGGTGTTCGTGGTAAATTTCAGCTATGGAAAAGGTGGTTTTAATAACGGGTGCGTCGAGCGGGATCGGGTTGGAGACGGCGAAGCTGTTTCAGGCGAAGAATTGGCGTGTCGCGGCGACGATGCGGCGGCCGGAAGAGCACGCCGATCTGCAAAGAATTGCCGATGTCGAATGTTTTCGGCTGGATGTGACGGATAATTCGTCGATAAAAGGAGCTTTTTCAGACGTTTTGGGGAAGTTTGGGCGGATCGATGCCGTTGTGAACAACGCGGGATACGGTCTGCTCGGCCCATTCGAGGCAGCAAGCGAGGAACAGATACGGCGGCAGTTCGAAACCAACGTCTTTGGGCTGATGAACGTCTGCCGCGAAGCGATCCCGCTATTTCGCAGCCAGAAAAAAGGCGTGATCGTAAATATTTCGTCGATCAGCGGACTCGCGGCGCTGCCTTTTTCATCGCTTTACGCCGCGTCGAAGTTCGCCGTCGAAGGTTTTTCCGAGTCGCTCGCTTATGAGCTCGAACCGTTCGGAATTCGCGTGAAATTGATCGAACCCGGCCCGATCAAAACCGATTTTTACACACGCTCAGAAGAGATCGCGAAGAGCGAAAACGTGCACGTTTATGACGAACGCTTTGAAAAGTTTTTAGCTTTCATGAATAAGGGCGGTGCGGATGCTCCCGACGGCTCGATAGTCGCCGAAGCGATATGGAACGCCGTGACCGACGGCACGAAGAAGCTCCGCTACGGCGTGAACACGAAGGGCTTGCCCGCACTAAAACGCTCGCTGCCGGAATCTGTGTTTCGAGTCATTGCGAAAAAGATCTTTCTAAAATAGATTCAGCCGCGATTTGCACGGCCTTTGAATTTTAAGCGGCCAAATTGGGCGAGAAGCGGCCGCAATCTTTCGATCGTTTTGTCGTGAACCGAGCCGTTCGTCGCGACGATGCCGCCATAATTCTGAACGTCGGAGATGTTGTAACGAAATCTTTCGCCGAACAGATCCGTCAGCCTGCCGCCGGCTTCTTCGAGGATGATCTGCGGGCCGCAAGTATCCCAAAGCTTTGTCCGCGGCGAAAGATGGATGTAAAGATCGCAGATTTGCTCGGCGATAAGGCCGATCTTAAGCCCGACCGAACCACGCTGCATCTCGCCGGCGATTCCAAAGTCCTTCAGGACCGCATTGATCTTAGGGCTGCGGTGATTGCGCGAAACGGCCATTTGCATTTGGGAAAAATCGGTCGTCGTAGAAGCGGTTAGCCTCTCGGTCGTTCCGTTCTCTTCCTTGTACGCACCCTTGCCGCGTTCGGCGAAATACAGAACGCCATGGTAGGGAAGCAAAACCACGCCAACCACCGGTTCGCCGTTCTCTGCCAAACCGATCTGGACGGCAAAATCACCGTCTTTCTTGACGAAACCTGAGGTTCCGTCGATCGGATCGATTATCCAGACCCTGTCGAACTTCAGCCGTTCATTCGGCAGATCGATCTCTTCTTCGGAAAGGATCGCATCGCCCGGAAATGTTTGACTCAGGCCGTCGACGATAATTCGACTTGCGAGTCTGTCTGCGGCGGTGACCGGCTCGTAGAAATTATCAACGCCAAGCTTTTCTTCGACGATTATGTCCTTCGCGTAATGCTTGAGAATTTGGGCTGAGGCGGTTCGGGCGAGTTCGATCGCGGTCTGCAATTCCAGGGAAAATTCCATCAATTAAAGATTAGCATACTGAGGTTCTTTCGTGATCTCAGGCAATATCGATCTGCTCGGTTATCCCGCAACGCGGACATGTAAGCGTCCGGCGTTCAATATCGGCCCAGCGGGCTAGCGACGGAATTGAAAGACTCGGCGATCTCGATTCCGCTTCGCCTTCCAAATAAAAGCGTGAATGAGATGCGGACGGCGAAGTCCGGTCTCGAAGTTCACGATCGCAATGACGGCATCGCCATCCAAAACCGTCATTGCGAAAATCGTTCGTTTCTATCGCGAGATCGTTCATTCTTCTTCCTGCGTCCGTCGGTTTGTGCGGCCCTGATTGGGAGGTGCGGTCAGCCTAACTTGAACAGTCACATTCCTGCCGCCTCTGTAAATTACAAGGCTTACAGTGTCACCGAACTGCTTTTTATCGAGAAAGCGGTAAAGATCGTCAAGCGTATTCATCGCTTCGCCATCGGCGGAAATAATGATGTCGCCTATAAGCGTGGAGCCGTCGGTATCTCTCGAAAGCCCTCGAATTCCTGAATTTGCGGCAGCACTTCCCGGAAGTGTGGTTGCTACGAGCAAACCTTCTTGGACCGGCATCCGATAGTTTCGTGCTACCAGATCTTGAACAGGTCTTAGATCTGCCCCTAGCTTCGGCCGGCGAACTTCGCCGAACTGCAAAAGCTGCGGGATCACCCGTTTTGCCGTATTCACCGGAACGGCAAAGCCTACACCGACCGAGCCGCCGGAAGGCGAAAGGATCTGAGAATTGATCCCGATCATTCGTCCAAACTTATCAAGCAGTGGGCCACCGGAATTTCCTTGGTTGATCGATGCGTCGGTTTGTATAGCAGCATCTATCGGGCGATCATTGCGAGCGCGGATCGGACGCTGCAATCCTGAAATAACACCTGTCGTCAACGTGCGGTCCAAGCCGAAAGGATTTCCGATCGCCAGAACCTTCTGGCCAACGACCAGTTTGTCTGAATCGCCGAGAGGAACTATTGTCAGGCCTTGCGGCGGATTCTCTATCTTTATAATAGCGAGATCTGTATCAGGATCACCGCCAACTAGTGTTGCCGGAAATACCTTTTCACCGCCGAAATTGACGGTGATCCGTTGTGCTCGTTCTATTACGTGAAAATTAGTAAGGATGTGCCCTTGATTATCGATAACCGAACCACTTCCGTTTCCGGATCGTTCCTGCACGGACCACCAATCTTGAACAAGCGTGGTCGTATTTATAAACGCAACTCCCGGTGAGATCGTGCGGTAGATCTCGATATTATTTTGCTCATCGCTAACAAGCGATGGATCTGAAACACCGAGCGGAGTTGATTCGGCGAAAGCAATACCGGATGGTTCTGCCTTATTCCAAATATCGTAAAGCTTAATGATGCCAAAGGTTCCTCCGATCGCGATCACGGCGGTCGTTACAGAAAGTAAAAGGATTTGTCGTATAGAAAGACTATATTTCGGTGCTTGAGACATAAGATTCAACCTCGTATAAAAGAATAAACGCCCGAGCGAATAAGATGCAATTCAAGCGGGTATTCGTTGTTATAAAGGATTACGATGAAAAGAAGCTGCTGGTTTCGCCGGAGTGCGATCGGCAAAATACTTAAGAAACGATCAACGCTACAAAAGAACGCGCCCATTGTCCGGTTTCGTGAATAAAGCTTTCAGAGATCAGCCCGAACGCCGATAGGCCTGTGACAAAGTGTATGCCCATGAGCCCAATATATACCGTAAGCGCGACCGTCATCAGAGGTTTTGCGATCGGCTTGTAGCCAAAGCGAAGCATTACCGCGGCCATGATGATCCCGACCCCGACCTTTGCCGCAAGGAAAGTAAAATCGCCGATATCAAGCAGGTGAGCCATTAGTTTGTTGGCTTCCGTCGCGGTACCGGAACGGACCCAGACAAGCGTCAGCATGGCATCAAGCATGTTGAGGAGAAAAAGAAGGAATGTCTCTCGAAACAGATGCATATATTCATAGCCGGCCAAGATCGCACACAAAAAGATGGTTCCAAAAGCCCGCCGGAATATGCGTCCGGCGGTGGAGATGTGAATCACACAAATTATGGCTAACTGCATCGTTAATATACCTAATTAAGCGAAATTTCAAAAAACTCGGAAATATTTTATATCCTCCTGTTGCTCACTGCAGTATCCGAAGTTCCGAAAATCGAATTTTATTGCAACGATAAGCATAACGAATACGTCGAAAGAAACGTTCGGCGGTCTTTGCCCAACACCGTAACGAACAACGAGCTTTGGAGGCTTCGAATGATGAACACATACATAAAATTTACGTCGGCCGCGGTACTTTTCACTATCTTTGCGGGGTCACTGGTGACCGATGCTTTCGCGCAGCGGCCTACGCTTGGCCGTTCGACCGCTAACAGAAACGCAGCGGCACAGCAAACGATCGCCGCCGGTAAGAAGATCCGAGTTAGGGTCAACCAAAACCTTAGTTCTAAGGTCTCGCAGGTCGGTGATACGTTCACCACAACGACCATCGATCCGGTTTACAACGCCAACGGCCAGGTCGTTATCCCGCAGGGTTCTGAGATCATCGGCCGCGTTGACCGCGTTCAGAAGGCCGTGAAAGGCGGCAAGGTCGGCGAGATCGACGTTAGCTTTCGCCAGCTTGTCCTGCCGAACGGCACGAAGCGGACCATCAACGGCTCGCTCACCGACCTTAGCGAAGACGACGCCAAGAGCGACAACGAAGGCACCGCGAGCGGCGACAAGATGAAGCACCGCAAGGTTATCTTCATCGGCGGCGGCGGTGCGGGCGGAGCAGTTCTCGGCGGTGCGATCGGCGGCGGTAAAGGCGCCCTGATCGGCGGCCTTATCGGAGCCGGTGCCGGACTGCTTGGCGAACGGTTGACCAAGGGCGAGGACGCCGAGGTCAAATCCGGTGCCGAATTTGGCATCATCTTGAACCAGAGTGTTACGCTGCCGCGCTATGCCGCGGTCGATGATGACCCGGTTTACGGACCATCGCCTGAAACTTCCGGCAGCCGAACCTATGTGGTCCGTTCCGGTGATACGCTTTCAAAGATCAGTGCCAGGTTTTACGGCACGACGTCGCGTTATATGGATATTTACGAAGCAAACCGCGACCAGCTTTCGAGCCCGACACAGATCAGGGTCGGCCAGGTTCTGGTCATTCCGTAACGCAACTGCCATTGCATCAACCGGGCTGCCTTTCAACAGGGCAGCCTTTTTCATTTCCTATTTCGCTTGTCCCGTTTGTCCCGTTGTCCCAGGCTCCAACACGCAAGCGTGGGACAGCGAAAAATGGCCAAAATGGGCGAATTTGCCCATTTTTGTTCAATCTGGAATGTGCGCGAACTGAACACATGTGAACAAAAATCGGCGTTTTTCGTGATTTTTGCCATTCTCGCCGATTTTTGTCCCAATGCGAATGCCCGTGCCTGGGACAAGGTGGGACAAACATCGGTGTTCTTGTTCAGAGTTCAAGCTTCAGCTTGCAAAGAAGTTCAGAGTTCAAGCTTTAGCTTGCCGGTATTTCAAAGATCAAGCAGAACCGCCTATGTGAGCCGGCGGCCAGTTCGGTGGTCAGAACTCTCGAACGCAGATCGAGCGGATTTGGCGGATCGACGCGGATTTATTTCATAAATGCCCATGTTTACCAATCCAAAATCCGCAATCCAAAATCCGCAATCCGCAATCGACCTTGGTCCGGTACATTATTTCTCAGCTATGCCCGGGCACCAATAGCAATTGGCGCAGTTGATGGCAATTGTGGCAAATGGAAAGGTAGCCAGAAGTTATGCCGTGAATTGCCGCTAGCTTTAGCTAGTGGTCAAGATAGCAAAAAATATACGGGCTTGAGCCCAATGTTCGGCTAAAGCCAAGAAAAGCATAGGGCATTTATCCACGCTCTTAAGAGCGTGGCAATTTAACAGAAATTACAGCAAGAAAAATCCCGGCTTTGTGCCGCGGCTTCACTCAGCTTAAAATGTGGGGTCAGTTATTCCCAAAATCAAACCGGCTACACAGGAGCTTGATCAAAAATGCCTGTATCTAAGAAAAGAAAAAGAGCGGGGAAGGTAGTGAAGAAGGAACGGGTATATATTCCGCCAGATCCTTCGAAGAGTTGGAATTTGAAAATTAAGCCATCGCAGATGATCTATCTGAAGAACGACCCGGATTTTTTGATGATGGTGAAAATGGGGCGAATGTTGAACGCGGTTCTTTACGCCGTAACGAGTATGGCTCCGTTTATGACGCATCCGACGCACATCGCGAGACGACAATATCGCCGAGGCCTGTTCGTCCTTGCGGGTTATCTGCACGAATCGATAAATATAATCCGGAACGTCGAGGACCGGCATGTAACGATGGAGACCTTTGTTCCGCTCCGCAAGATCGCTCACGATGTCGAATATAGAAAAGCACGCGAGTATCTGCGCGAGATACGCAACGTTGCCGGATTTCATCTCGCTGACTCCGCCGGGATCGAGAACACGAGGCAGGCTATCGCCGAACTTGAGCTATCTGCCTATGAACTGATGGGAGGCGATAACGACGATTTCGCCACGTTCTATTTCGAACTGTCAGACACTCTGGATATTTCGGTCATAGGCAAAAAGTTTCAGGATGAAAGACCTTCGGACGTCGTATCGGAAGAGATCCATCAGACGGTAAACTCCGTCGCGTGGGAATTTATCCAAGCGGCAACACACTTCCAGGTCGCCCTCGCCCGCAAAATGGACCTCGGCGAATACGTTTACGGCCAAAGGCGACGCCCAACCGAATAAGCTCGTATCCCATGCAGTCGCGGCACGCCCCCGATCTGGAATTGCAGCTTGCTGCTCGGCATTGCGGTCGGGCTATCAGCCCGACGGATCGAGACTCGACAGACTTCACGGAGGGGCTTCGCCCCGATAAAAATTCCGGAATCTCAGATGATGAACGTCAAGCAAGATTCCTTAGACATCCTATTTGACTAGTCAATGTATTTAATCTACCGTCGTGAGAAATATTCTAATCTTTATTGTCAGGGAGAGGTTTAAGCATGAAATGTGACAGATCCGTTTGAATCAGCTAATCGCTTTCGATGTAACTCTTACTCATGAAGTGATTCCAATATATGTTAACAATTATCGTCTCATTTGCTTTGGAACTATTTTACGCCGTAGGCACTAATGTTATTGCGGCTAGGATCGAGAGGAAAATTCCCAAAGCGCGCTTACTTTTCTTTCGAAGTAAAGTCGCCCGATATAAACAAATTTTGAAGAAAACGGTCGGCGAAATGCCGTTCCTCTATAAAGACCTTCGGGTCGAGATGATAAACGATTTCGCTAATATAGAAATTGAACAAGTTAGCCTGTCAACGTTCCATTTTGTGGAACATGCGTACACAAAAAGCAGCGTAAACGATAAGCTGAAGGATTCCAAGCGCGTACTTTTCCTGGGAAATGCCGGAATCGGAAAAACGACTTTTCAGCGACACGTTATCTTAAAACTATTGACCGACCGCAATTCTGTTGAGTGCTTCTACCCTGATGAAAATCCCCTTCCATTTTATGTCCCGCTGAAGGCTGTTGACGACAGTCGACGAAATCCGATCCTCAGTTACATTCTCAACAACTCAAACCTCTTTACTTCCGACCGGAAAAAAAGTCTTCGTCAGCTTATCAAACTTATACAGAGGCGGGGGATTTTTCTTTGTATTGACGGATACGATGAGATTCAGTTTCTGGGTGGAAAAATGAATTTTGTTCAAGAGGAGTTAAATGCCATCATGCGGCCCACTTATTTTTCCGTTCGTGTGCACGTACCATCAGATCCTAAAGAAAGTGACTTTTATAATGCTGTCAATAATTGTAGGGTCTGGTTAACCTCCCGTAGAGAATTCTATAAACACCACCCATTGGAGATTGATACAGACTCAAGTTCTAAGAAGTCAAAGTTATTTGCCGTGGCGTTAAAAGGGATTTATGAGCATCGCTTTCAGCTCATTACGAGTATTTTTAACAAGTATCCATCTCACGCACATCTTCTTAGTCCAAAATATTTCTTGAAACAGATTGATAATGCGGCGGATTCTAGTGTTGCTGAACTTTCCTACAATCCCCTATTTCTTACAATAATGTGCTATGTGTATGCGCGAAAGGTGATTGAGTTGGGACACTTCCAAATTGAATCTGCAACTAATTACTATGACCTTATTACGGAATTTATTGATTTACTCTTAATCGATTTAGATTCGAACAAAGCACTCGGGAAAACAGCCCCTGACCGAGCGGCCGAGATCGAGATTCGAAACGCATTTGTCGAAGAAAAACGAGCGTTCCTTTCATACTTCGCAGTTAGGTTATTTGCTGAATCAAAGGCTGTTTTCGACCGCTCATACATTGACGATTCAGTCCTAACCTTTTTCCAAGAGCATCCTGACTTCGAGAATGCTGAGAAGATCTCACGCGAGACTATAAGGCAAGAGAATAGAAATTTGGTATTCTCGTTTCAGTTACTGATGCAAGGTGTGTTCGTCTTAATTGACCGCCAGTCGGAACGTGACTATTATGATTTCCCGCATAAGCGATTCCGGGAAGTGTTGGCTGCTCAGTACTTCAAGAAAAATGGATACAGTTTCCTTACTGAGAATGTTGAGAACGAGAATTTGAGCGAACTTTGGATAGTTCTTTTCCAGCTTTTTCAGAATTCACAGCAACTATTCGAAGCACTTCTTTCAAGTACCTCGAATCCTTCGAAAGTTGATTACAAAGGAAATCTATTGCTGAGTTGCTTAAAGGAAATCCAGGAACCCATGAATTTGAAAGATTCATTGAAAGCGTTCCTATTCAAAAATATCGACGACAATACTTGGTTCAACCTACCTTCAGAAGTGCTTGAGGAATGTGATTTCACTTTTAGTGAGAATATTTCGAAACGTATATATGACGCATTTCTAAAATCAATCGAAAAGCGAAGTATGTATGCACTATCAACCTGTTGTTACTTATTGCAAAAATATAACCCATCCTTGTTGAATCAACTGTCAATGGATTCGATATACCCCTTGCTCCGAAAGAACGACGTGGATATAAGTCGTCTGGTACTCTGTTACCCAGAAATTGCCAGGTTCATCAAGGATGCGAAAACTACCGATGAACAGACACGGGGATTCTTGAAAGTGGCGGAACTTGCTGCTACAGTGGTCCCCACTTTGAAACACGCTGAGCTTTTACCTAAAGCACCGGTTGAAAACTGTTATCTTTTTACTAAGGAAATTACGCAAGAAGTCCACAAATTGGCAGTTGCTGCGATTGGCGAAAGGCTTTCACGAACGCAAACCGCAAGCCTTGAGCGAGTGCTTGCGGAAGTAAGGGGGAAGGTGTACTTCGAAGATGATTTTGTCGACAAATTGCCACCTGCTAACATTCCGCATTTGGGGACGTACTTAATTCAGGCGTCTCGTAATGATTTCGCTCATTACTCTGAGTTCGTAACCATCTATGAGGCTAATCGGAAAGCCAGTCTTAAAGTATTTACCTAGGCGAAGAAATCTGATTCTACGAACTCGCCCTCGTTCGATTTGTGGGAAGTTCCTTCAGTTCCCGAAAGCCTACCTTTCTGCGTGAATTTGCCAAAGAAGGGTTTCTTTTTTTGATTTGGTATAATTGAGTCAAAGGAGGGAACGGATATAGCTAACGTTACCGGTTTTACAAGGGGGCTTAAGCATAATCAGCTTGCGCGGATCGAGCGGCTCAAGACGCGGCGGGTGCCGCAGGACGAGATCGTCTCGCAGGAACTTGCGAGGCAGATGTCCGAACTGTCAAATGAAACTGGCCGCCAGATCGGCGTTCTGCTGGACAGAAAAGGCCATGTGGAATATGTGATGGTCGGGACGGCGAAGGGCATTGAGATGCCTGATTTTGGCCGTACGCGTGCCGCTACGGACAGGTTCCGAGGGCTGAGGTGTGTCCACACAAATCTCCAGGGCGAAAAGCTGACGCAGGACGACCTTACCGACCTCGCGCTTCTAAGGCTCGACCTGATGTCGGCGATCCAGGTTGACCGAACCAGCGGATTGCCGGGCATGGTCTATTCGGCGCATCTGCTGCCGGCGGGAAATGGCGCGGAGGGCTCCGACGATAATTCTTTTGAATTCCTCGAACCGAATATCCCTTCGCAACTGGATATAGATTTCGGGTCGCTGATAACTTCGCTGGAAAGCGAAATGGCACGCGTCCGGCAGACAGCGCGTTCGCGCCGGACAAAGCGCGACAGGGCGATCCTGGTAGGCGTTACGACCGGTTTTATCGACGACGCGGAAGAGTCGATGGCGGAGTTGGTGGAACTTGCCGGTTCGGCCGACGTGGTCGTTCTGGACCAGATAATCCAACGCAGGCCGAAGATCGACGCGCGATCGGTGCTGGGACGCGGAAAGCTAGATGAGCTTCTGATAAGATCGATGCGGCTCGGGGCGGACATTCTGATATTTGATACCGAACTTTCGCCGACGCAGGTCCGTATACTTTCCGACGCTACGGACCTGAAGGTGATCGACAGGCCGCAGCTTATTCTGGATATCTTTGCGCAGCGTGCGCAGAGCAGGGAAGGAAAACTGCAGGTGGAACTTGCACAGCTTAAGTATCTGCTGCCGCGGCTTGTGATCGGACAAAACTCGGCATTTTCGCGTCTTGCCGGCGGCATCGGCGGACGCGGGCCCGGTGAAACGAAGCTCGAGACCGATCGCCGAAGAGTTCGCGACAGGATCGCACAATTGGAAAAGCAGGTCGATGCACTCGGGCTGCAGCGTGGCGAGCGAAGAAAGGTCCGTGCACAAAAGAATTTACCGCTGATCTCGCTGGTCGGTTATACGAACGCCGGTAAATCAACGCTGCTGAATGCGTTGACACAATCGGACGTCTATGCCGAAAAGAAGATGTTCGCAACGCTCGACCCGACCTCGCGGCGTCTGCGGCTGCCGTTTGACCAGGAAGTGATAATTAACGATACGGTCGGGTTTATCAGGGACTTGCCGAAGCCGTTGGTCGCTGCTTTTCGCGCGACGCTGGAAGAGATATCGGACAGCGATCTGCTCGTTCACGTGGTCGATGCGTCGAACCCCAGGGCGATGCAGCAGATCAAATCGGTGGACACAATTCTTAGCGATCTGGAGTTAGATAAAATACCGCAGATCGTCGTCCTCAACAAGGCGGATCTGATCTCTGAAGACGAAATTGAAACGCTGCGAAGGGAACTCACGCTTGACAAGGAAGTTGAGAGCGTGGCACTTTCAGCTATTCAGCGTGAAACGCTCCGCCCGCTTGGCGAACGGATCGGCTCACGGATGAAAGACTCTGTGGGTTACACGGAGTCCGCCGCTGCTGTTAGATGAATAAGAAGTTACCGGACAAAAGTTCGCCCATTTTAAAATGGCTTAAGCAGACATTTGAGTCTGCTCTTAAGCCGTTTCGGCGCATAAGTGCCGATCAGAGGTTCTGGATCGGATTCGCACTTCTTGCTCTGACGACTACGATCCTGATCAATAATCCCTTGTGGCGCACCGGCGATCCAGGCTATCGGGTTAATGATATTGCACGCGAGGCAATAATTTCGCCGGCGGATATCTATTCGATAGACGAAGAGGCCACTGCGATCGAACGCGAAAATGCCGCAAGTGCGATCGCACCTATCTTTTCCTACGAACAACGCAGAGCCGACGAGGCTGTCCAGAGCTTTCGGTCATCATGGGAATCGCTGCAGCGGCAGAATGATGCTTCGAACAGCGCGAATCGCGGAAACACAAACGTGGCCGCGAACAAGAGCTGGGCCGGACCTAATGGAGAAGAGCTGGCACGAGTTTTTAGCGCGCGTAGGTTTAGTTCGAACGAGCTGGAATCGGTAACGCGTGTTCTTCGTGAAAGTGCTTCGGGAGATATTTACGGCGATCAGGATGCACAGTATCTGCAGAATGAGGTCGAATTGCGGGATCGGCAAAGGCCGACCGATTCTCGGCGTGTGCAAAATCCGATCGCATCGATGACCTCGCTTACCGAGGCACGCGAGAATTTACGCACAGGTTTGACGAATATCCGCAGCTTTTCTGAAAAGGAAGCCGCAGTGTTCTTTGCCGCAACCGCGCCTTTTATCCAACCAAGTGTAGTTTATGATGCTGCGGCTACGGCACTCGACCGTCGGATGGTTGCTGAAAATGTCCCGCCGGTGACCGTATCGCTCAAACGCGGTGAAAGGATAGCTTCGGCCGGTGACAGGATCACGCCTCAGATGATGTCTCAGATAACAGCCATAAAAAATTATACCAGCGATACAAGACAGATCAATCGATTTCTCGGCTTGTTGGTGCTTATAACCGCACTGTTCTGGGCTGCCTGGAAATTCATCGAACACCGCGGGATCGTTCCGCGTCTTGCGCTCTCTGAACAAAAGACTTTCGCATTATTCGGTTTTATCGTCTTGTCACAAACTGTCGTAATGGCCGCGTTCTTTAGACTTGCCGACTTTACCGCATCGCAAAACGTAAGGCCTCCGATGAATGACCCGACGCTTTGGGCATTTGCAGTTCCGGTCGCTTTCGGAAGCCTTTTGATGACGTTGCTTGCCGATCGAAGAACAGCGCTGTTTACAGGGGTTTTCATTGCACTGATCGCCGGCTTTATGGCGCCCCGCGGACTTGAGTTCGTTGTCTATACGACCATCGCTTCGTCGGTAGCGGTGTACGGGATCGGCCGGTATCGGAGCCGCCAAACAATAACCGTGGCCGGAGCGTTCGTAGGCATTACGTGTGCCGCGATGGCGATCGCGGTGATCGCATTTTCACAGCAGCCGTTCATCTTGAACACGATCTTATTGGCAATTGCGTGCGGGCTCGCGAGCGGGATAATCACTGCGGCGATAACAGCCGTATTTATGCCGATCTGTGAATCGATGTTCGGTATTTTGACGGATGTTAAATTGTTGGAACTTTCGAACGCCGATCTTCCGGCACTTGGCCAGCTGGCTATGCGTGCGCCTGGAACAAATCAACATTCTCATGCCGTAGGTCAATTGGCTGAGGAGGCGTGCCGTGTCGTCGGTGGAAATGCTCTGCTATCGAGGATCGGAGCTCTGTATCACGATATAGGCAAATCCGCGGCGCCCGAGCATTTTGTTGAAAACCAGCTGGGTAAAAACCCACATGACAAACTGAAGCCGGTACAGAGTGCGAAGATCATCATTAGCCATGTAACTTATGGTGTGAAATTGGCTAAAGAAATGGGATTGCCCCAGCGGATAATCGACTTTATCCCTCAGCATCACGGCACGCGAACGCTTCATTATTTCTTAAAAAAGGCTCAGGCTGAGGCACGCGAGTCCGACGAGATATCAGAAAATGATTTTCGATACCCCGGCCCGAAACCGCAGTTCCGCGAAGCCGCGATCATGATGATCGCCGATAGCTGTGAGGCAGCGGCCCGCTCGCTTGCGGAACCAAACCCTGAAAATATTCGATTTATTGTAACTAAGATCATCGATGCGATCTTGCAGGACGATCAGTTGGATGAATGCGACCTGACCCTTCGCGAATTGACGCAGATCCGGGAAGCGATGATCCGTTCATTGATCGCGATCTATCATTCACGCGTTGATTATCCGGGATACGTTCCGCCTCAATCCGGTCAGTTCAAAGCAGTATCGGCAGAATTGGACAGCGAGGAGCGAGGAATGAAATACAAAGACCCGGCAGATATTCCAGTTTCTTTGGGTGGCGAGATCGAAGACGAGGCATTTATAAGTCGCGAGAAGGCAAATGAGAAGACTGCCAGTTCTGAAGGATAATATTGCGGCTCTGCCTATAGAAATTTAATGGGCGAATTCGCCGATCACTCGCCCTCATTGATCAATTCTTTGAGTTCCTTGCCTGGTTTGAAATAGGCAACGCGTTTGGCTGGGATGTCGACCGCCTCTCCGGTCTTCGGATTTCGGCCCTTTCTCGAATTTCTTTCCCGCACTCGGAAACTTCCAAACCCTCGCAATTCGATCTTCTCACCGTCGTTTAACGTCTGAATAATGCTGTCAAAAACGATATCAACCAATTGTTCGGCGTCCTTCTTGGTAAGATCGGCCTCAACCGCTACTTTTTCTACGAGGTCAGCTTTAGTCATTTTTTCTTTTCCTCAAAGTGATCAGCCTTCACAACCTCAAAAAACTATGCGGCCGTTTCTTCAGATTCGTCTCCGTCCTGCGATTCAGGAGAATCACCAGCACCCGTATCAACTGATTCAAGCTCATTTGCTTGAACCACTTCCTCGGAGGCAGCCGGTTCCGACGGTGAATCACTATTCTCAGATTCAGTTTCTTCTGAGACGTTTGGCACCGGAACCTCTGACGCGGCGTCCGCTTCAGCCTCTTCAGTACTTGCCTCAGGATCAGTTTCGGTGTCATTTGATGGTTCGCTCGACGCCTCGTCCGTCGGAGGAGGCTCTTCCGCGGAAGCAGCCTCAGCTTTAGCTTCTGCCGCAGCCGCCTCCCGAGCTGCAGTTTCTTCGTATTCCCTGCGAGCCTGTTCCTTCTTGAGCCTTTTTGCTTCTTCCTTTTCTTCCTTGGTCATCTCAGGCTTGCTTTCAGGGTCTTCGCCCTTCATTAGATTGGCAAGCTCTCCCAACGAAGCCATACCGCTCTTTGCCTCGGATGAAAACTGTCGAGTGTCGATGATCGGTTCACCTTCTTTGCCCACGGCACGGAATGAAAGGCCGATCTTCTGATCTTCGTTTTCGATCCGCAGGATCTTAAAGTCGAGTTCCTGACCAAGTTGGACCACGTCTTCAGGTTTCTCCACTCGGTCTTCCGATAGTTCGGAGATGTGGCAAAGCCCTTCGAGCCCTTCACCAAATTCAACAAATACGCCAAAACTTGTGAATCGGGAAACCTTTCCTCGCACGGTGTCGCCGGGCCTGTGCGTAGCAACAAACCCTTCCCACGCACTCGGTGTAAGGTCCTTCATCGAAAGAGAAAGCCGCTGGCCCGCAGAATCAATATGCGTGATTATCGCTTCAACATCCTGATCCTTCTTTAGGAGTTCCTTCGGATGTTTTAGCTTCTTAGCCCAGGTGATGTCCGAAACGTGAACCAGGCCATCAATTCCGTCTTCGATCTCTACAAACGCACCAAAATCGGTTAGATTGCGGACCTTGCCGCGGATCTTTGAACCAACCGGATAACGTTCATGGATGGAATCCCACGGATTTTCCTGAAGCTGCTTCATTCCAAGGCTTATCCGTTTATCAACGGTATCTACGCCGAGTACCTGAACTTCAACTTCTTCATCTTTGTGAAATTGACGCTTTGGACTTGCAGAACGTTTCGCCCATGATATCTCTGAGACATGGACGAGGCCTTCGACTCCCGGTTCAAGTTCAACGAAGATACCGTAATCCGTAACCGACGATATCTTTCCCGTGACCTTTGAATTAACAGGATAGACCTCGATAACTGTCGTCCATGGATCGGGCTGTAATTGCTTATAACCTAGCGATATCTTTTCCTTTTCACGGTCGAGCTTAAGCACCTTGACCTGAACCTGCTCACCGGGCTTAAAGGCGTCAGCTGGATTGGCGATTCGTCCCCAGGACATATCCGTAACATGCAGCAGCCCATCAATTCCGCCTATATCAACAAAGGCGCCATAGTCGGTCAGATTCTTTATCGTTCCTTCAATAACATAGCCAATATCGATCGATTCAAGCGTCTTAGCTTTCTGCTCGTTTACCTCAACGTCGGTGATCACCTTTCTGGAGAGAACGATGTTGTTTCGCCTCCGGCTGAACTTGATGATCTTCGCTTCTACTTCTTCGCCGATGTAGGTATCAAGACCGCGGATCGGGCGTGAATCAATCTGCGAACCCGGCAGAAACGCTTCGACACCATAGAGATCGACCTTCAGGCCGCCCTTTGTCTTATCCACGATCTTGCCGCGCACTGTTGCTTCGTTCCGATACGCTTCTTCAATATCGTTCCACATTTTCCGGCCAACAGCGTCAACACGTGACAAGATTGGCGGGGCGTCACCGGAATGGATGCTTTTGATCACCACCTCGACCGTATCGCCGATGCTGATCTGACCCTCTATATCACCGTTGAATTCGTCGGAAGGAATGATACCTTCGCTTTTGTAGCCGAAGTCAATTAAGGCACCGCGGTCGGAGACCCCAACAACCTTGCCCTCTACAAGTTCACCTGAATGGAAGACGGTCTGTTCCTGTTCGAACTGTTCCAGGATCGCACCAAAATCGATCTCGCCCGATGTATTAGGGTCCAATGTCGTAGCGGCCTTAGCTGCCATTCCCGGTGCTGCTGCGGATGCGTCTTGTTTAACTGCTTCTTTTGGAGCCGAAGACTCGCCGGTGTTCGCTTCTTCAGTCTCGTTTATTGCCTCTGTTGTCATTTAACTCTGCTTTGCTCGTCCTTTAAATATTTACGTCAAAAATTATACTACTGTTGAAAGGCAAAGTATCGACCTTGCTCGATCAGTTTTATCCTCTTGTGCCGCCACAGAAAGTGAACCGTGTGTACACGCTGCCTTCGGATTGTTCGAACAGCCGAAAACTGTTGACTTGATTAGACTTTCTTTTTACAAGCATCGGTTGGATAAAACTAAAATTTACACGCGAAGTGTCTGATCTGTCAAGACTTTGCCGTCGAATGTGGCCAAACTACTCGAATCTTTTTGTAAAAATGGCATAATGAAGTGCTCTCCAGCATTTCGAAATTGAATTACCAAAGAGAAGCTTGGAAGATCTACAGTTCCTGTCGAAGAAACTTTAACCATACAATTACAAAATGCCAAAGTGAGTGGATCTGATCCGAGGCCCGAAATCCCAATGTTAAAAAATGTTGACCAGTTTCGGGCGATAAGTTAGACTTTTAATAGGCATGTACCGACACGCCGTCCCCCATGTCGCCAAAACGCTTAAAGATCAGCCTTGTTTACTTCGTAGTATGTGCACTTCTCCTTGTTGGATTAGTGCCGATCGTGCTGGTAGGCTGGTTCCTTGCAGGGCGAAGTGCTACCGAACTCCGAGCGGTAGAAAATCGGTATCAGGTTCAACTGGTTCAAGAAAAGGCTCGGCAAATCGAAATGTTCGGCCAGCGATATAGCGCAATGGTCACAGGTCTCGCCGAAGCTTTTGCCCTCTCGAACGATCAACAAATATTCGCCTCCCCGCAAACCGATCAGCAACTAAGCAAGACATTAAAGGACAATCCTGATGTAGTGGCTCTATTTGTCCGGCCACTCAATATGGAATCTCTGGCACTGTATAGGCCGGGAAATATTGCCCGACAGGAGATCGACTCGATCGCCGGCAAGGTTATCGATACGATGTCAAACGAAGGCCTGAATATTGGCGAACCCCAAACGGTAACATCAGGCGGAGAACCAGTTATTACATTTTCGGCTCCTGTTAAGGTTGGGGAGACCCGGATCGCTTCCGTTGTAGCGATCGTTTCACTCCGACGGATCGGACGTGACGTGGTCGGGATGGATCAGGTCACAGAAGGCGAATTGTGGCGTTCCGGGCTACCTATCGTCTTTGTGGTCGATGCATCGGGACGGGCGATCTTTCATCCCGATCCCGCTTTGGTAAAAGAACGCCGGCCCCTTTCTCATTTGAAGATCGTCGAGGAATGGCGAAGCAGCTATGAGCAGTTTCAATCCGGATTGGTACCCTTCAATGCTGAATTCGATGGCGTTTCGCACGAAATGATCGGAGCCTATTCGACGGTCGCAATAGGCCCGAAAAGCCAATTTGGAGTCCTGACCATGCAGGATGAATCCCGGGCTCTTGCATCAGTCAGCGAAATGCGAACGCAGACCTGGCTGATTAGCCTTGGGTTTGCCTTGCTGGCGCTCTTGATCGGGTCCATCGCTACTCGTTCACTAACTTCTCCGATCTTGAATCTTTCTGCGGCCGCGGAAAAGATCTCCGGCGGCGACCTGAGCACTCGGGTCGAAGCCCGGAATATAACTGAGATCGGTACACTCGGCGAATCGTTCAATACGATGACCGACAAGCTCGAAGAACACATTGCACAGCTTGCCAAGGCAGCTGCAGAGAATCGAGAATTATTTGTCGGCACCGTCAAAGCGCTCGCGGCGGCGATCGACGGAAAGGACAAATATACTCGAGGTCACTCCGAACGCGTTGCACGGATCTCGGTCGCGATCGGGAGGCAATTGGCATTGCCTGAAGATGAACTTGAAACTCTCCGCATCAGTGCGCTGTTACATGACGTTGGAAAAATTGCGATTGACGACAATATCTTGAAGAAGCCGGCGGCACTAACCACAGAAGAATTCGAGATAATGAAAACGCACCCAGTAAAGGGATACAAAATAATGTCGCAAATACCGGCCATGCGGGACATTTTGCCTGGAATGTATATGCATCACGAGATGGTCAACGGGCAAGGATATCCTCAAGGGCTGACAGGCGAACAGATCCCAATGCAGGCAAAGATCGTTTCGGTTGCAGATACTTTTGATGCGATGACGATCGACCGGCCGTACTCAAAGGGCATGCAATTGCAGGATGCGCTAGACCGTATTCGACAGTTGGTCGGAGCCCGTTATGACGGTGCTGTGGTCGAGGCACTAATCCGCGGCTGTAATGCCGGCGAGATCGGCCGCGGCGTAGTACAGGCTATGGCGGCAGCAGAAAAGGCCGGGGAAAAGCAAGTCAACGTAGGTGTCGCCAGCGCACTTCGCGCTTCCTATAATCCTGAAGATCCAAATGACAATCCAACAATGATCCCGGCTATACCGAACACCACGGTTCGACCGAATAATCTGTCGTAAATAGCGGCCCCATATTCTTCACCGTTTTGCATCGCGCGTTGTTAGACGCGCGATATTTTTTTATACTCGGTAGTTTCACGCTTTGCCGTGATCTCATATGGCATTATTTTGGCGACGTAATAAAAACGATAAGTTCAGTTCATCCGTTCTCGGGCTTGATAAGTCCATAGAGGAGCTAAAGGAGCAGGAAGCCGCGGTCGAACGCGAGTTAGGGGTCAGGTTTTCGAAGGCGATCGCTAAGACCCGTGATTCCATAAACACCCGGCTGGACACGATCTTCGAAGGGCGTAAACAGATCGACGAAGCCTTGCTCGACGATCTGGAAGAGATGCTTATCTCGACCGATATCGGCGTTCAGACGACTATGCAGGTTCTGGAAGCTGTTCGGAAAGGGATTTCACGACAGGAGATCAACGATATTGAAGCTCTGAAGCGTGTGATGAAGGATGAGCTTCTGGGTATTCTGCAGCATTCGAAAGATCTCGGCGTCGCTTCCGAAACGGCTGTTGAAGAATCAATCAAGCCCTATGTCCTTATGGTCGTTGGCGTTAACGGCGTCGGAAAGACAACAACGATCGGCAAGCTTTCACAGCGGATAAAGAACGAGGGGAATGAGGTAATGATCTGTGCGGCCGACACATTCCGGGCCGCAGCATCGGATCAACTGGAGATATGGGCCGAGCGTGCTGGTGTGGCCATCATTCAGCAGAAACAGGGAACTGACCCGGCGGCGGTTTTGTTTGATGCTTTGCAATCAGCGAAAGCCCGAAATGCGGATGTGCTGATCGTTGATACTGCAGGCCGTCTTCACAACAAGGCGAATCTGATGGCCGAGTTAGAGAAAATGAAGCGCATAGCAGGCCGCGAAGTCGAAGGAGCACCGCACGAAACTTTGCTTGTAATTGACGCGGTTACGGGCCAAAATGGGCTGGAACAAGCCCGCCAATTCACTAAGGTCGCGAACGTTACCGGAATCGTTCTTACAAAACTGGACGGTACAGCGAAAGGCGGAATAGCCGTCGCGATCGCTAAAGAACTCAAGTTACCGATTCGTTATATCGGCATCGGCGAGCAGGTGAACGATCTTATGGTCTTCGATCCCGAAAGTTACGTTAACGGTCTATTCGAATAAATGTCTATTGGTGATTCCGAAATTGAATTGACCGCCCGTTCGCTCCAACTTGCCGAATTGGGGACGGGACTCGTATCTCCAAACCCTTTGGTCGGATGTGTGATAGTATCTGCGGACGGTAACGTCGTCGGAGAGGGCACATACCGAGCCGAGAATGTGACTCATGCTGAAGTACTTGCTTTGGAGCAGGCAGGTGAAAAGGCGAAAGGCGGAACGGCATATGTTTCGCTCGAACCTCACGATCATCATGGTAAAACGCCGCCCTGCACCGAGGCTTTGATAAATGCCGGTATCAAGCGGGTCGTCGCTCCGATCGAAGACCCTAACCCATTAGTTTCAGGCCGCGGTTTTGATAGACTTCGTGCTGCGGGGGTTGAGGTTGTTACCGGCATTCTTGGGGACGAAGCATCGCGGCTAAACGAAAGATTTATTTGCTGGCATAAGATGAAAAGACCATTTGTTCACCTAAAACTTGCGATTTCGCTCGATGGGCGGATCTCGTTAAGAGATAGTGTTTCGACGGCGTTAACCGGTGAAGCTGCGTTGAAGAGGGTTCATGAATTGCGTCACGAAAACGACGCGATCCTTATCGGCGGGACGACGGCATTTGTGGATAACCCATCTCTAACAGACCGTAGTGGCTTGCCGAGGCGTCGTCCCTTAGTTCGTGTCGTGCTGGATAACAGGTTAAGGCTGCCGTGCGATTCGAAACTGGCCTCTACCGCCGATGAGGCTCCAACGCTTGTAATGACGAATTGCATTGACCCGGAACTCACCGAACCGCTGATGAAATGTGGTGTCGAGGTAGTTCCGGTTGAACGCGGCGCCCGAAATCTTGTTGGTGTTTTAGAGGAATTAAAACGACGAGAAATTCAGAGCGTTTTGGTCGAAGGCGGTACCGCTGTCGCCGGAGCGTTTATTGACGCGCGGCTTGTCGACAAGGTCACGCTTATGATCGCACCGATCATTATCGGAGGACCCAATGCTCCCGTGGCCATCGGCGGTAGCGGCGCTGAAAGCCTTGCCGACGCGCTGCGCCTAACGAACATTTCTATTGATCGTCACGCCGACGACATCGAACTTACTGGCTATCCGGCACTGGCCGACTAACGACTATGCCCAACGGCCGAAAAGCACCTTTCGCAAAGCGCTCGTTAGGCCAGAACTTTCTCGTCGATCAGAATTACATAAAAAGAATAGTTGATGCGGTAGATCCATTTCCGGGAGATACGATAATCGAGATCGGTCCGGGACGCGGTGCGATAACCGAACAGCTGGTTGAGAGCGGCGCGAATGTAATTGCGATTGAATTAGATCGTGAATTTGTTTCGCTCCTCAATGAGCTATTTACTGAGTCCGTAAACTTCAGGGTCATCGAGGCGGATGCAACCACCATCGATTTCGGCTCTCTGATCGCACCATCTTCGTCAGCAAAATTGGTCGCGAATCTTCCGTATAATGTATCGACCGCAATTCTTCAGGCTCTTGCCAAACAACGCAGATCTTTTTCGAGCCTTGTTTTAATGTTTCAGAAAGAGGTCGTTGACCGGATAGCGGCGATGCCGGGAAATTCCGAACGGGGCTATCTTACGGTGATAACTGAGTTTGCGTTTACGTCAGAGAAATTATTCGACGTGCCGCCGACGGCCTTTCGACCGGTTCCAAAAGTGGATAGTTCTGTGGCCAGGTTAACGCCAAAACCACCTTCGATCGCCGATTCGGACGAATTCAATTCTCTGGTCAGCCTGGCATTTCGGCAAAAGCGCAAAACGTTGGCGAACAATCTTAAAGGCATTTATCCGAACATTTCCGAAACACTTCTTTTGGCAGAAATCGATGGCGGCAGACGCGCAGAGACCCTGATGCTGTCCGAATGGCTGAGACTTTTTCGCAAGCTGAGTCCTGATCTGTGATAACCTGTTTAGTTCGTTTATAGGGGTAATCATTTGAAAAAGATAGAGATAATACCGCTTGGCGGGATCGGCGAATTTGGGATGAACTGCATGGGCATTCGATACGGCGATGAAATGATCGTCGTTGATGCCGGCATGGGTTTTCCCGAAGAGACGCCTTATGGTGTGGATATTTCCATTCCGAATTTTGATTTTCTTGAGGAATACCGGGATGACCTGACGGCGATCATCCTAACCCACGGCCACGAAGATCATATCGGAGCTTTGCCGTATATCTTGCGCAAATTCAATCTTCCGGTTTATACATCAAGGTTCACGCAGGCGCTGATCGATAAAAAGCTCGAAGAGCACGACATGCTCAACGATGTTCTGGTCCATCGCGTAAAGCCGAACGACATCGCGGAGATCGGTTCTTTCAAGATCGAATTCATTCACGCATCGCATTCGCTTGTTGATTGCTTCTCGCTCGCGATCACGACGCCTGCCGGAACCATTATCCACACCGGAGATTACAAGATCGACGACACGCCGGTGATCGGGCCGACATATGACCTGAAGACGCTGAAGAAATATGGTGATGCCGGTGTGTTGGCATTGCTAGGCGATTCAACCAATGCGACCGTGCCCGGCCGAACTCCATCCGAACAGGCCGTGATCCCTGCATTTCGCGAGATCTTTGAAGAGACCGAAGGGCGCCTGTTTGTTTCGACGTTTTCCTCTTCGCTGCATCGCTTGCAGATAGTGTTCGATGTCGCACATGAATACGGCAGAAAGGTCTGCGTGCTCGGGCGTTCGATGATGAAGAACGTAGAGCTTGCGGATGATCTTGGTATACTAAAGATATTACCAAACACGATGATCTCGCTTTCCGATGCACGAGCCTACGCCGATGACGAGATCTGTTTTTTGATAACCGGTTCGCAAGGTGAGATGCGTGCCGCTTTGTGGAACATCGCCACCTCAACATACAAGGGAATGGAGATCGAAAAAGGCGACACGGTCGTGCTTTCTGCCCGCATAATTCCCGGGAACGAAAAGAACATCAGCCGCTTGATCGGCAGTTTGTATAAACGCGGGGCGAACATCATCGAAGAAAAGCGGCGGCTCGTTCACGTCTCCGGCCACGCCTCGCAGGAAGATATCAAGATCATGGTCGAAACCGCTCGTCCGAAGTATCTTGTCCCGATCCACGGCGAATACCGCATGCTCTTCCGGCACAAGGAATATGTCAAAAATCATGTCGCCGGTTATAACGACGACAACATAATTCTTATCGAGAACGGTGATTTTCTTGAGCTGGACGAATACGGAATTCGCATTGTCGAAAGGCGTGAACTCTACAAGACATTTATTGACGAAGAATCTTCCGAAGAGATCGAATACGATGTCGTTCGCGAACGCAAGAAGCTCGCGTACGGCGGTGCGATCTCGCTCGTGGTCACCGTAAACAAAGCCACACACAAACTTTCCGGCGATCCGCAGATCACAATGAACGGCGTGGCTCACATCGATCCAACAAACGGCTTCGCTGCCGCTGCCCGACAAACCGTTATAGACGCCGTCGGCGAAATGAAACGCGACCAGATCGCCGACAAGACAGTCTTCAAAGAAAATCTCCGCATCCACCTAAAGAGATTCGTCCAAAGGGAACTCGGAACTAAGCCCGTGATCGTGACTACTGTGGTCGAGGTCTGATAAAAGTGGAAACAAAAACCTCTAATGCAACCAATAGATTCGCGGTGATACTTATCGCGATTGGGCCGATGATTTTGGGCTTTATCTGGGGGTTCTATCACGATCTTTTTATCTCGCACGAACGAGATCTGAGCTTCCTATTTTACACTCTTGCATTCAGCCTTTCTTATATTCCCACTTTCATCGCGATCAGTGATGTCCAGAAGAGACAGGATATTGAAAAGCGACCAAGAATACTTTGGACGATCGCTTTGTACTTCACCTGGATTTTTGGAGCGTCGATATATCTCGCGGTTTTCTACGGTCGCGCCGAGAATAAAATCACCAATGACAAATAGCTCATCCGAATTACTAAGTTCTTCCCGCGTTGAGGTAGCCGCGGAGACATTTACGTTGATCTCGATGGATCGGGCGGCGTGGACGGGTCTTTTGTCGCGGCCGGAGCTTTCGCCGCGGATGTCGGCACCGTTCATGATCTTTATGGACAGCCGCGAGGTGACGCTTTTGCTGGATGACGCGGATATGGCGGCGATCCGGCCGGGAATTGACGATGCGATTAAGGTCGAACGCGGATTTCGGATGTTGACCTTCGATATCGAGATGGATTTCGAGGTCGTCGGCTTCATTGCCGAAGTTTCCCGCATCCTAGCCGCCGCCGGCGTCCCCATTCTGCCCCTTTCTGCATTCTCACGCGACCATATCCTAGTCAAACAAAACGACCTCGCCACCACGCTCCGAGCCCTCGGCCCGCACGTCGCCGATCTTTGTTAAATGGAAAACGAATCGACACTATTAAGCTCACGCAAATTCTGGATTCCTGTCGGAGTCGCGATAATTATCAGTATTTTTCTCGGATCGTTTGCCTTACTCACCGTGTTTGCGGGCGGAGCGCACGGCAAACCGGGGACGACCGGCCCTGCGATCGGCTCAATGCTCTTTCCATTGGCTGTTTTATTCTTGGGAAAAGAAGGGACGGTCGCTAATATTCTGATGATCGCCGTGTTTTTTGCTCAGTTTCCCGTCTATGGGATCGTCGCGGGCTACGGAAACTTTCACGGCAAGCTAAAATCCTGTCTTCTGGGAATATTTATCGTCCATTTGGTCGTGTATTTGTTTTCTACTTTGATGTAGAACGCCTTTGTCTTAGTCGCCTTTGGCGACTTCGGAATTTGAATACTCTGGCAATATTGGGTATTTAA
>JBGSYH010000026.1:0-1967 GCA_041751035.1 Pyrinomonadaceae bacterium
TGTCCGCTGACCGGGTCGGAGACACGGAATCGCATTTTATCGCCGTGGTCGGCCAATATCTCTATTTTTGACTCGATCCGGCGAAGCTCATACTCGGCAAGAATTCCGCGACCCAGGATGTCACGTTCTTCCGTCGTTGCATTACCGACCTCACTGCCTGTTTCCACTTCGGTTTTGCCATTCAAAAGTGACATAGATTCGTTCCGTGTCCGGTTCTTCTCGCGCAACCGCGTCCGCTCGCGATCGCCGGCAATCAGCTGCTCCATCTTTTCGGTCGCGGCCTCGATCAGAATGCCGGGCGTAAGAACTTTTTCGTCGTCGCGACGCTTGAAGTGAGGCAGGGCTTCGCGCGGGATCTTTGTCATCAATCGCGTTTCCAAATCTCTTGCCAGGAATTCTTTCTGGATCGCAATGTGTACATGAGGGTTTTCGGTATTGAGATGCACGGCAGCCGCCCAGGCAACTCTGTCGGCATTAAATGCTGTCTCCAGTTCCTTCATCGACGCCCGTGTTGTCTCCTTAAGCGCTGCTCTTCTTTGCTTTTCGGTTCTCCCGAGATCTCTGTAATCATCAGGACGGAATGAAAGAACGAGATGATGCAGTTCGTCGTTCGAAGGCCTGCCCCGAACGATGTCCGCCTTGATGGAATTGTTCGCGCTCTGTACCGAAAGGCCGTCCGCAAAAGCATTGAACAACTCGCGCCCTTTTTCAGGCTCTCGCGTCGTATCGATCTTACTGTGAGCAGTATAGTGGATGAGGCCACGGGAGCTGCCCCTTTTCGCCTGAACGCTTGCGATCACTCTCATTCGGCTGGGGTTTGCCGTTTCGGTTGTGACGAGGCGGTTGCGATCAGATCCTTGATAGCTTTGACCTTCGTCAGAAGGTGTACATCACCGAAAGCAATATCGTGAAATGCGGAGAACTGCTGCAGGTCTTTGACTGCCTCACCGATCTGATTAGCTCGCGCCGCCGCTGCTATCAGGACGGCTTGTTCTCTTTCCTTCGGGCTCGGCGATGAGAATTCGAGGAGTCGCGTGAGTGTCAGATTCTGCGACGAAACCAGGATAGAGGTCATACAGTAAAGCTCACGCAGAAAAGTCGGGACCTGGTGTGAAATTTCCGCAATGACCTTGACTTCATTTTCAAGTGCTTCTACTCGTTCAATAATATCGCCGATCCGGCTGCCTACCTGGGAAGAAACATCTTCCGTTTTGCGGCCGTGTTTGATCAGCCAGTCTAGTTTTCCCTGACACCGGTCCGAGGCGAAATTCGCCCGCTTGTCGGACAAGGCAAAGCGGATCATTCTCCGCACCAATGCCGACTTTACTTCGCCCGTTTCCTTCACTATCTCGTCAAGCTTTTCATCATCGGAACTGAAAGGCCTAATACATATCGGCTCACCCGGTTTTGTGTCCGCGGCTTCATCGATCCTGCGGACAATAATATCTCTCTCGCGTTTTCTCATAGCCTGTTCTCATCGCCGCCCGCTTCCAGCGGGAGATGTCTCTTTCGTAAACATTCATTTGCGATGCGCGCAGTAGCAAACATTGGCAAAACACGTGCCGAGACGCGGGAGTGAAAGCCTAATTTCACTTGTAAACGTGGTTTACGAAGCGTAAGTCATTGCGTTGTAAGAGAGTTGCGTGGTTTACAGAACGGAACAACCGGTCTATCCTGTCATACCGTTTTGCCAGCGTTTCCTGAATTTTCTAACGGGCCGGGTTCCAACGGCTTATTTATTCACCAAAGCGGCTCGTTTTTGCACCTCCTGTTCATCAAAATTCCACTGGCACGGCGATTGATTAGCCCTTGAAGCAAATACTAAGACCACAAGGAGTCGATCAAAAACCTATGACAACAATGACCGAGAACAACGCAACCTCAAGGCGAACCTCGGGGCAGCCGATGCTCCAGATAAACCGTCTCAATCATGTCAGGATCAACGCGAAGATCCTTGACGGAACAGA
>JBGSYH010000027.1:0-9424 GCA_041751035.1 Pyrinomonadaceae bacterium
GCATCGGCTTTGGAGTTGGGACGAGACGCCGTCTGTGCCAAACAATGGCGTCGAACCGAGCGGCCCCGATCATTTTCCGGCCGCCGGCGGTGTGCGATTTATTGTATTTACCATCCCGCCCGGAACGACTGCCGCTCCGGAAAATATCGATAAAGAAGCCGCGATGCAGGAGCTCGAACAAAAATTCCCCGGCCGGGCCGCCCACATGGAATCTCACCAAACGGGCCTGCACACGACCGCCACGATCGATCTGATCTACGTCGCGGACGGCGAAATTTGGCTCGAACTCGACGGCAAACAAGAGATCCATCTCAAAACCGGCGACACACTAGTCCAAAACGGCGTCCGCCACGCCTGGCGCAATCACGGAACAAGCCAATGTACGCTGGTCGTCACGATCGTCGGTGCACAAGCCCGCGCGTGAGAAAGGGCGTAACATTCAACATGCGAGTTACCACATTCTTAGACGCGGGCGTCTCATGACTTCCTCGTATTGTAAGAGTTAACGCGTTTACGCGTGTATATACGCCTGAAGGCGTTAACTCTTACATTTTAGCCTTTAACGCAGATCACCTGCTTGATCTCTGCCACTACCTCGACGAGGTCGGACTGGGCACGCATGACTTCCTCGATGTTTTTGTAGGCACCGGGGATTTCGTCGATGACGGCTTTGTCTTTGCGGCACTCGACGCCGGCGGTCTGGCGTTCGAGATCGTCGCGGGTGAAGTGGGCTTTTGCCTTGGTACGCGACATTTTACGGCCCGCACCGTGCGAGCAGGACTTGAACGACATCGGGTTGCCGAGGCCCTTGATGATGAACGATTTCGCGCCCATCGATCCTGGGATGATTCCGAACGTTCCCTCGGCGGCGTTGATCGCACCCTTGCGGGTGACGTATACCTCGTCGCCGAAATGCTCCTCGATCGCCACGTAATTGTGGTGGCAGTTTACGACGACATCGATCTTGGATTTTGGATCTTTGATCTTTGGTTCAAGATCGAGTTCGCAGTCGAACATGCGATTAAAGGATTTCAGCAGTCGGCGCATCATGATCTCACGGTTCTTCATCGCGTACTCCTGAGCCCACGCCAGATCGTGCCAGTAGGCCTTGAATTCAGGCGTTTCTTTTACGAAGTAGGCGAGGTCGGGCGACGGGAGTGTGTTGAGGTCGTGAAGCGATTTTGCCGTGGCGATATGCCGCGTTGCTACCTCGTTACCGATGTTTCGCGAACCCGAATGCAGCATCAGCCAAACGTAGTCCTCATTATCAAGACAGACCTCGATAAAGTGATTTCCGCCGCCTAGCGTACCGAGCTGCTTCATCGCTTTACGCTTGCGATCCTGAACACCTTTGTGAAGATCGTCGAACTCCGCCCATCGATCCCACTCATGCGATTCATCGACCGGCTCTTTGTAATCGTTGAAGCCGACCGGGATCGCACGCTCGATCTCGTGGCGAAATTCGGCCATCTTGCGATCGAGAATTCCGCTCTTATACGGCGTTTTCACGGCCATCATACCGCAACCGATATCGACTCCGACCGTAGCCGGTATTACCGCATCCTTGGTTGCGATGACCGATCCGACCATCGAACCGATGCCGAGATGTGCATCCGGCATAAGCGCGACGTGCTTGTAAAGACACGGCAGACGCGAAACGTTGCCGAGCATTTTGTGCTCATCGGCCGACATTTCATGGGTAACCCATGAAAGGACATCGGCCTCAGCACCGCTAATGTTTAGTTTGTTATATGGCATATTTCCTCCCTAGTATTAATATTCTCTTTCGACTCGCTTGATCCAGGTTACCGAGCCATCGGTAAATCTAGCTTCGTACTCGACCCACTCAAACGTGTCTTGATCCTGCTCGCCGACAGAAGTATAGAAGCGAATGTCACCATGGTAGGCGACATCAACGTCCTGCGAATCTTTTTGATAGCAACGATGCATGTGCAAGACCAAACGTCCTTGTTTCGTCAGTGTGTAGTTGTCGAGTAGGCACTCCAGACTCTTTGTCTGGAACGACTCCTCTTGAAATCGGTCGTCCGGGAGAGGAAACTCGCACCGGATCGTATCAAACATCCCCATGGGATACCTCCTTTGATTGTTATAAGAAATGGCTGACGGGGCGGGATTCGAACCCGCGACTTCCGATTTAACAGAACGGCACTCTGACCACCTGAGTTACCCGTCAATAGTTGCGTTTGAAATGACAGCGATAGCGCGGTGCAATATAATCTAATCGTAGTTTTATATGGCGCCACAATACCAAGTCATTTCCTTTTTTGAGTTCAAGAATATGAACGCGATCGGCGGATTGCCTGAGATTCGAGAACGCGTTCTTGCAGCTTTTCGCCAGCATGATTTCTTCGGCACGATGATCATTGCCGAGGAAGGTTTTAACTGTACTGTCTGCGGACCGCCGGCGAATACCGACGCGTTTGTTGCTGATATCGAACAAATTCTCGAAACCAAACTTGTCTATAAAAGTTCGTTTTCAGAAGACAAGATATTTCGGAAACAAGAGGTGAAGGTAAAGCCTGAGATCGTCACCCTGCGGAAAAATGTCGATATCGAAAAGGGCCGCGAGACATTCGTTAAACCAAAGGATTGGAACGAAGTGATCAGTCGCCCGGACGTATTCGTGCTCGACACCCGCAACCACTACGAGTATAAAAACGGTACGTTTCGCGGAGCCGTCGATCCGAACACCGAAAAATTCAGCGAGCTGCCCACGTACGTCGAGGAAAATCTAGATCCGGAAGTTCACAAGCACGTTGCAATGTTCTGCACCGGCGGCATTCGCTGCGAGAAATTCGTCCCGTATATGAAAGGCCTGAACTTTGAGAATGTATATCAGCTAGAAGGCGGAATTCTTAAATATCTCGAAGAAATTCCGCCCGAAGAAAATCTGTTCGAAGGCGAGTGTTTCGTCTTTGACGAACGCCGAACTGTCGATGAAAAGCTCGCACCCGCGTACGGCGAAGATCATTCGCTTCGCCATCCCGATTCGGATCCCCGATCTGGTCGCGGTGATAAATCCTGAACTTTCTGAACAGTTGGAATGGTTGCGGCGGTAGGATTTGAACCCACGACCCAAGGTTTATGAGACCTTTGCTCTTCCGCTGAGCTACGCCGCCGTGATTAAAAGATTTGAGGAACCCTTTTCAGTTCCGTTCTGTGGTAGATTAGGCAACGACCTGCCGCTAGATACGAAAACAAAAGAGGTTCTAAAAATATGAAAAGACTTTCAGTTGTCTTGATCGCCATTATGTTTTGCTTATCGTCAACGGGATATGCTCAAGCGTCCGACGATTCGAAGGCTTCAGCTAAAATTAAAGCAAACGTAAAAAGGTATTGGGAAAACAACAAGAAAGTTGTTGTGGTCACGAATTTTGGCACGCGCATAAAAGGCCAAATAGTGCGCGCCGGTGACAATGAGTTCACCATAAAAGAGGCCAAGGCAGGCAATGAATATGAATATCAGTATGACAAGGTCGAAAAGGTTGCCAAAAGCGGCGGCCTTTCAACTACGACTATTATCACGCTTGCAGCGGTTGGCGCCGGTGCAGCCATATTGCTCGGGGTCATAGGCAAGCGTTGTAGAAACGAAGGCGGCTGTTTATAAACATTGGCCGGCCGGGTGGGATTCGAACCCACGATACCTCGCTTAAAAGGCGAGTGCCTTGACCGGACTTGGCTACCGACCGCGAAGGGCAAACGCGGAGCTGAGACGGAATGTCATCGGCCGACGCGGCTCCACATTTGTTGCAAACAAGATATGAAATGGAGCCATGCCGCCCTCGAAACCGTTCAGCCGCGTTTGTTTTGGTAAGACCGTTTCGATTTTAGATTTTAGATTTTGGAGTCAAGAGAGATCATAAATTTAAAATCTTAATTTTCCATATCCGGCCGGCTCCGAGGTGAACCGGCCGGGACGCGCGTGGGAGAATTAGTGAACCGCCGAAGCGGCCCGAGCATCCTGCTGAGTTGATTGACGTTCGTTGATGATCGATATCTCTTTCTCGATCGCATCACGAAACGCGTTGACGACCTCGGCGAGTTTGTTCGCTTTGTAAAGGCTGTTTTCGCGATCTTCATTGGTTTCGAGCGAGAAGTGAAGTTCGATCTCGTCGTGACAGGACGCCATCTCAAAGTGAACGTGCCCGACCGTTTCTTTGTGTTCATTGCAGCAACGCACCGCATCGCTCGTGTCCTCGACCGAAGCGATAATATATGCCCGCCACGTTGCAAATTGGTTCAGAAACTCCTTTCTCTGAACGTGATATTTCTTGCTCATTTTCTTTTCCTCATGTTTAATGCTGAATGCTTTGGGTTACGGTTTCGACGCAAAATTCAGCAACTAGGAAAAGCTGAGCATTCACGTCGCGATAAAGTTGCGACTGATAAGTGCGAACATACGGTTTTTCTCCTTTGAAACTGGCCGCCCGCTTACGCAGACGGTTCTGACCTAAATGGCGGACGCTCTTGGTATCGCACCAAGCTCTTCGGCTCTTCAGGCCGACGCTGATCTGTCTCAGCTAAACGTCCGTTATGAATTAAATATGGCGGGACCGAACGGACTCGAACCGTCATCGTCTTCATAGACAGTGAAGTGCATACGCCTTTCTGCCACGGCCCCAAGGGTGATCTCAGATCTGAAATTTCAGATTTGAAATTAGCGAACTGGGTGGATCGATCGGATTTGAACCGACAACGACTTCATTCACAGTGAAGTGCTCTGCCAATTGAGCTACGAACCACAGAAAAATTGAGAAATGAGAATTGTGAGTGGAGAATGGCGGAGAGGATCGGAGATTCTCAATTCTGCATTCTCAATTCTCCGTTTGATTGGAGCGGGCGATCGGATTTGAACCGATGATTAGCGGCTTTGCAGGCCGCCGCCTTTGGCCGCTTGGCTACGCCCGGAAGGGAATGGAAGGGACGACGGGACTCGAACCCGCTAGGTTCAGCGTGAAAAGCTGATCGCTCGACGCTTTGCATTCGTCCCCGTGGTACACAGGGTGGGATTCGAACCCACAATCTTCTGATTCTAAGACAGACGCCTTTGCCGATTTGGCCACCCGTGCGAAAAAATGGTCAGAGCGGCAGGATTTGAACCTGCGAACACTTGTTTCCAAAACAAGCCCGTATAGCCGTCTGCGGAACGCTCTGTAAAAATTGGCTTCGGGTAAAGGATTCGAACCTCTATTTACTGGTTCAGAGCCAGCCGTCCTGCCGGTTAGACGAACCCGAAATATTTGTGTCTGGTAGGGAAGGCGGGACTCGAACCCGCTAGTTTCAGCCTGAAAAACTGACCGCTCGACGCTTTGCATTCTTCCCCGTATTTGAAAATTGGTGAAAACGGAAGGACTCGAACCTTCAACCTTCTCGTTCGTAGCGAGATGCTCTGATTCCATTGAGCTACGTCTCCGTAAAAATGTGAATGGTGAATGGTGAATGGTGAATGGTGAATGGTGAATGGTGAATGGTGAATTATAAATATGGGTCAGGTCACCGCTTTTCATTCACCACTCACCGTTTAATTACGGCTATTCAGTTTTCAAACATCAAAAGTAAAAGGAGCGGCTACTCCGGGATCTTCCAATGATCCTGGCGTAACCGCTCCTAAATACGAGGGGACGAGTTTTGCTCGTCTTACTTTCGATGTTCGGGAGCGGGAACGCCGCTCCCGCTGTGTCAATCTAGTTGTTCGGCTCGATAGTTATCGCGCCGTTTCGGTTGATAATTTCGTCCTTCGGGTTCAAAACACACAGGTGCGTTCCAGGCGCCCGCAAACGGCATTAATGTGCCGAGCGATATGCCCGTAAACGGTCTGGGTGTATGTATCGAACTTCGAATCATCGTTTTGTCAGAACCTCGGCCTTACGAACCGTGTCTGTAAAATTCTA
This sequence comes from Pyrinomonadaceae bacterium, assembly GCA_041751035.1. GTDB lineage: Bacteria > Acidobacteriota > Blastocatellia > Pyrinomonadales > Pyrinomonadaceae > OLB17. Next base: position 5,913 of record JBGSYH010000027.1, read on the forward strand.
AATTTCTTACCGCAACTAATGCGGCAAGTTGAGAGTTGTAACACGGAAGTTTTTCGCGTGTCAAGCTTTTCTTGAAATTATTTTTTACGAGCGAGCGATCTTACTCAAAATGGAGATAGCCTTTCGGCATCAAATCACGGGCCACTCCATCGGTGATAAGTTCAATCGTGTCCGCATTTGCGGTTATCTCACCAATGCGGTGAAAGCGATCGAATTGCGCACCTGAAAATTTATTTTCATCGACAGTGAAAATCAGCTCGAGATCCTCGCCTCCGTGAAGCGCAAGATCGAGTTTGGAGGATTTTGAAGAAAAAGTTCGGTCGATCGCCGCATGGATCGGGATCTTGTCGGCATAGATGACCGCACCAACACCGCTCGCATTGCAAATATGATGAAGATCGGACGACAGCCCGTCGCTGATGTCGATCATCGCTGAAGGCTCAAGATTGGATCTGATCTGGATTCCGGTGATCGTCCGCGGATCGGGCCTAAGCTGCGCCAGAATAAGCCCATTGACATCGTTTTGGTTAGCCGCATGAGGCCGCCGGCCGCTTTTCAGAATCTCTAGGCCCGCGGCTGCCGCACCGAGCGGAGCCGTTACATATATCGAATCTCCGGGCTTTGCCCCTGAACGCAAGACCGCCTTTCCTTTTGGCACTTCGCCGACAACGGTCGAGTCGATAACAAACCGGCCAGGTGTACGGGAAATATCGCCGCCAACGAGCTCAACATTCAATTCGCGAGCAAGGTGATGCCAGCCCTCATAAAACGCATCAAGAAAGCTGACGGTCCAGAGCTTTTCGGGGATCGCCAGGCTGAGCAGCGCATATTTCGGCACACCGCCCATCGCCGCGATGTCAGATAGCGACACGGCAAGAGCCTTGTGTCCGACGAATGACGGCCGCGTCCAATCCAGCCGAAAATCCACACTCTCAACCAACATATCTGCGGTTATGAGCCTGTCGGTCGTATCATCCATTGGCAAAACCGCACAGTCATCGCCGATAAAAACGAGGTTGAACTTTTTCTTAATGTGATTTATGAGGTCGAATTCATTCATTACGTTAATTGTGTTGACACAAGTCAAATAAACACATAGAATAACGGCGTTGGTTTGCCATCAAACTTTAACATATATTTGACGATTATGGGCCACGCCGCTGTTGCAATTCCAGAGAAAATTTACTTCAAGATAGGCGAAGTTTGCGATCTTGTCGGTGTTCAGGCCCATGTTCTTCGATATTGGGAAACGGAATTTCCACAGCTTTCTCCACAGAAGAACCGTTCGGGCCAGCGAAGCTATCGACGTAAGGATGTCGAAATATCGCTCCGGATAAAGGAACTTTTATACGACGATATGTACACCATCGCCGGTGCCCGGAAAAAGCTTCAGGTGGAGATGAAACCCGATGCTCCCAAGCTCAAGATAGTTAGGCCGGAACCACAGCATGCCGAAAGCTATTCGCAAAACGATGCTCCCGGCTTGTTTGACGACACCGACATTTCTCTTGATGAGGTCTCGGATTCGATCCAGCAGCTTTCAGCCGGCCGCCAGCTTGATAAAGACCAGATAGAGGCTCTTAAGACCTTGGCGTCGCATCTTTTAGAGCTTCGCGAGCTATTACAAAATGGCCGTTCTGCCGGCAACGGATGGGCGAGACATTCCGACCGGGTTTGACAACCTTCGCTTCCCTAACCAAAATAGAAATTCATTCAACGGGACGTAGCGCAGTCTGGTAGCGCGTTCGCTTGGGGTGCGAGAGGTCGCAAGTTCAAATCTTGTCGTCCCGACCAATAAAAATGGGGCTTTCGAAGGAATTCGGGAGCCTCGTTTTTTTGCGATGCTCAACGGATGCAAGCGCTTTCGGATTGAATGTAAGGAATCGTGAAACGCGCTGATCCGAAACCTCACACTTCCGAGTCGATTTAGTAGTCGTTTTGCTTGTCCTTTTCAGAAGGTGCGTTAATCCGCCAATGGTGCGTAAAAAAGCCATCTGACTCAAATCCTTCGGAACGTCACAAGCGGTTCAACCTCCAATTCTAGGCCAATTCGCTACGCAGGTTCCAAAAATCTGAATAGGCACGAGTCTTGCCATTGTACGCCACGGTAGTTAAAACGATTTCTAAAGAATCGTCACACGGCACAGCCTGCGGAGTAATGAACATGGTTGAAATTGTAACAATAGAGAAAACGGAACTGATTCGGCTGATTGATATAACGGTCTCTGAAAATCTTGAGCGTGTGATCCGCTCTGCCAGCCCGCCAGAGATCATGACCAAGGCCGAGGTCGCAAAGTACCTGAAGAAATCCCACTCAACGATCAATCGATGGATGCGCACCCATGGCATGCCATATCACGGAACCGGTAGGCCAACGTTCAACCGGTCAGAGGTAGATGCCTGGTTTGCCAGCACGTAGAAAAGAGAGCTCTCTAAGTCTCACAAAATCAAATGGCGGTTTTCAAACGATACAAAGGTAAGAAGATAACTGCGAAGCACCCTGCCTACGCTAAAGCGCGCTGGTGCGTTTCAAGGCGAGTCAAAGGGCATAAAACTATATATCAGTCGATTCCGGAAGCTCGAACCAAGGAGGAGGCGGAACTAGCCGAGATGCATCTCGTGAAAGCGCTTTTTGATCGAGCCTATGGAATAGTCGACACAAACACAACGTTTGAGAGTTTTGTAGACTCAAAATATCGAAAATACGTTGAACAGAACAATATAAATAAAGGGGCCAAGAATCTCTACATCCGCCTTTTGTTGGAACATTTCAAGAAACAGCCGCTCTCGGGTATCACTCCGCAGGATTGCCGCGATTGCCGCGCGAAACTTCAGTTCCGCTCAAATAAACGGCAAAAAGGAGGACTCTCGCCCTCCTCGATCAATCGGATAATGTCCACGGCATCGAAGATCTTCAGCTTGGCCTGTGAAGAGGGTATTCTTGACCGGAATCCGATGCAGTACGTTAAGGCTCTACCTGAGCCGCCTCCGCGCAAGAGACTATTAACTTCTTCGCAGAAAGAGAACCTCTGGCGCGAGCTGGAAAAAGACATCCTCCTCTACCGGCTCGTTGTCTTGGCAGTAAACCTTCCCCTTCGTCGCGGGCAGTTACTCGCACTCAGCGAAAGCGTGATCGATTTTGAGGCTGAACGAATCTCAGTGATTCGATCAAAAGGTAGGCCGCCGCGATTGGTGCCAATGAACGCGACGGCGGCGTCTATACTGCGAGATATGATCGCAGAACGCCAATTACCTTTCCCGATCAAAGACTTTCGAAAGCGGTGGCATCCTCTACTTATCCGCGCCGGAATTAACAAGGTCGGCGGGACGCGTGAGGAGAATTACCATTTTCACGATCTCCGAAGCTATTTCGCCAGTGAGTTAATCCGACGGAATACGAACCCGCTAGTCATTCAGAATCTATTCGCCCACTCTGATATGAGTATCACGAACATCTACGCTGGAACCGAAGCGGAACTAATGCTTGAGGCGGTGAAGCGACTCGATGACGC
>JBGSYH010000028.1:0-7447 GCA_041751035.1 Pyrinomonadaceae bacterium
TTTTCGCATGGCTCCTGAACGTTCTTTAATGTTCTCGACGACCGTTCCGGGATTCTTACCTTTAGCAACAACGCAATGCCTCGCTATTGTTTCACGATCGCCGATGAGGTTACTGCTTCATGGTGAATGGTCGCCCCTGAACAACCTCACCAATATCACGCACATACTAGGAGAAAGGAATCGTCCGGAATCAAAAAGACTTCGTGAATCAAAAAGAGCCGCGAATTATTGTCCGCGGCTCCGAGCTAATATTTCGGTTTCATTTCTTCTAGGCGCCGATCCATGTCCCTAAAAAAGCCCGTGACTACCGATGAGACCATCCTTAATCTTGCGGCTTCGAGTCCTGCTGTCTGATTGATCGAGGCTGATTCGATGCGGCCGTCAAAATTCAGTTGATTTGCCCCTCTCTCGATACCCGCTGAGCGATTAATGCCTGAAAGCTGAATTCCTGCACCTTGTCTGCTGCTTGAGGACGCGATCGAACTGCCGACATTGAATGCCTGTTTGCTTTGAGATGCCTGAGTTTCCAGGGAACGATTGATCTCTCCCTGGTAGACATTGCTGGCTTCGACCTTTTTGTCAGCAACAATATCCGTATTGTTATTTTGGAGCGCGACGGTATCACGGGTGGTAGAATCCATCCGCTTGTTAACATCTTGAATGGGATGCTTGCCTCTCGACCAGTCGAAGAGTTCTTGGCCTGTGCGTATCGGAACCGACGTTCCGGCGATCGACGAACCTCCTGGTGTAAATTCATATGTCTTCATTCCGAAGCGCTCAAGATTGCCCTGGCCTCGAATGGCGGTCTCTTTCATGCCGTCGAATGTCCGCCCTTCCCGGGTTCCTTCTGCCTCGGCCAATGTCCCGGTGATTTCGCGGCGGGTAGCTGCCGTACTACTCTGAATACCATAATTCTTGCTAACATCGGCCAATAGCGATTGCGTTACCTGATTCGCTTTTATCTGGCCAAGGCTGGAAACAAGACCGCCTTCAACACCGGCCACAGAAGAAACAAGTCTCGCTTCGACCGATTGATTCGCGGCTTCCAGAGCTTTCTTCGCAGCCACTTGTTCTGCGCTATAGATTCCCTGGATCTGCGTGTTCTCTGCTTGCCGATTTATTGCGGCACCGGCAACAAGTCCGTATGTTTCGAGCGCCGTTCCGAGTGTTGACAGCATCCACCCCATCGACACCTGAGACACGCCCTCATACACCTGTCCGCGAAGGACCCGGTAACTGAGCCAGGGCACGAGGATGAAACAAAGACTCGATACAAAGAAAAGAATCGTGACTATCAAAGCGCTTGATGCGGGATCGTAATTTCCATTTGTGATTATCTTAGCCGTCTCGGGATCGAGAGAAAATACAGCTTCTCCGTTATAGATTGAAACTGCGAGAAGTCCGATGCAGTAGCAGACATAGAGAGTTACCTCCTTAACTATCGGAAAAGCGAGGGCAAATGTCGCCACTCCCCAGCAAAACGGATAGAACATCTGATTTGCAAATTTCTCATCGAAGCCGAAGGCGGAAAGCACCGGAGCGGCAAGTTTGAGACCTATCAGGATGAACAACCCTGCAAGCGAGAGAAAAATCGCACCGAATTTTATTATGTTCTGGCCGATCACCATGATGGTAAACATTCGCGGCAGGTTCCATCCGAGAACATTGAGTTCACCTGTAATGTCTTTGACCGACGACTCCTTGTCCGTAATGATCCCGACGAGCCCCGGTTGTCCGTTTGGCAGCCTCGCTGCAAGAAGTTCGTTTGGATCCTCAACGGCAAAGTTAGCTTTGACATACTGCTTCATCTTTTCGTCAAACTCGGCAACAAGCTGTCGATTGTAGTTTTTGACCGGGCGGGCAAAGAATTTTCCGGTAACGGTTAATCCGTCGATAATGAACGGGCTCGCACCGATAACCACCATAAAGACGATCGAACGAATCCCCCAGGCGACAAGATGCTCGGGACCGAGGCCGCGGTTGTCATGGAAACGCCGGATAAAGCCTAGGATCAAAACAAAGCTCGCGATGATCCATGCAAGAAACATCAATATCGGCATCAGAGGCTTTATGATCACATCAAGGACAGACCTGAAGAGCCATTGCTGCCCAGTCCTCATTAGATTCCGTATCTGCTCACTGAAACTTGGAGCCGGAGGCATCGGTGGAAGCACGGTTCCGGGCTGCGGAGTCGAAGCAGGATTTGCCGGATTTGTATTTTCGTACTCCTGTAGTATCGGAGCCGGACTGCCATCCATCGGCGGCATAAAAGGCGAGTTCGTATTGATCCCTGTGATAATGTCGTTTGCCGTTACGGGCTGACCATTCATGGTGCCGATCACCGTCTGGCCCTCAACTCTAGGCGGGCGCGGCCGGGGTCGTTGCCCGGCCGCTGTCGTGGCGAGGAGGCATGGGGCGAGAATGAGTCCGGTAAAAAGAACGATCGATAAAGTGGCTTTTCGCGGCATTTGGATTCTCATATTCTTATTTCAGATTTAGGGTGGCTCACGGAAGAGGGCTTTGATAAGTGTCATCGTCCCAGATCTCGTATCGTTCGAGTTCGCGCATAAAATCATCCGAAGCTCGGGTTATGCTGGTCATCATTTCGGTGGATTTGCGGATCTCATTGCCGAACTCGGTCATTTGTTCGACCTTTAGGCCGTAGGCGACAAACTTTGCCTGGATCTTTGCTTCCAGTTCCCGCAGCTGGCCTTCGACGGTCGTGATGCGCAGATTTACCGCCAGCATCTGATCGATCAATGACTGAACGCCATCCTGGTTGGCATCGGGATTGGCCGAGATCGCTCTGGTCGCGTCTGCGATCCGCTCGCGCTCCTCATAGAGTTTGGCTAAGTCGAGGAGCATGTTCTCGCGGTCAAAGAGCATCCGTTCAAGTTCCGAATCGAGTTTTGCCAGTCTTTCAAGATTAGCCATTTCAGCATCGGCGCTCCGCCCGATCGAGAACCGCAAAAAATCATCCAGATCACGTTTATTTGCTTCCATGTCAAAAATGCCATTCTTTAGTCGTCGAGCAATATTAACAACCGAATGTATCTGACTCGTTATGGTCGCCTCGATACGCCGTTTCAGGTCAAATGTGTTGCGAATAAGCCGTCCAAGGGTCGCGTAGGTTGTGATCAGCTGCTTGTGACGCATAACCTGCTCATCAACCTTGTCGAGCATTCCCCGAAGGTTTGTAACGCTTTCGACCATCTTTTCGTACTGCTGAACCGCCTTTTCGTACATCTCGACATAGTGGTTTATAGTTTCGATCCACCTGTTTGCCTCTTCGATCTTTTTAGCGACCTGAAGTGCATACTGAGTCGGATCGAAAACTGTCCATTGAGCGGAAGCCGGTTTTACATCGATACCAATAAGAATCGATGAAAGAACAAGGCTCATCATCAACTGTTTCGCCATTCCTGACCTTCTGCCTTTCATATCAATTTTGAACCTCCGTTATTTCCCGCAAGTCGGCTTGAGTAAGCTCGGTGCGCCCGATCGCTGAAAGTCCGCATGGATACTTCCCTGCCAGCCAGGTCACGACAATTTCCAGCGGGAGATCGGGGCGAAGGTTCTCGACCAGCCTTCTCGCGTTCGCTTCGTTCGTATCATTTGTATTTGCCCAAATCATCACCGGAGAGAGATGGATCTCCGCCATCTGAACGATCTTGTCACTGCCGCTTCCGATCACGAACACCCACTGTGTGTGGCTGCCGTAGTGATTCCTGATCCCTCTGACAGCTGCGACCGTTTCAGGAGCCAGTTCACAATCGTCGGCGAGGCGTTCAAATCCGCCTATCTGTTTTCCTATCATCTTTACGCCCGAATTCTTGACCAGATCGATGCCGGTAATATTCGGCTGTTCCGGTGTTCCGGTGAAATGTTCGTAGGCTTGAGAGAAAAGAACTGTAACGAGTCCTTCCTTTCTTCCGGTGACAGTTGCTTCCGCGATAAGCTCCTGGATCGCCGGAAAGTGTTTGTTGATCTCGCGCATCTCGTCGCAGAGAAAAAGAATCGGCTGCTTCTGATTGTTTGCGTCCTCGTCTCCGATCTCCTGCATGATCTGTGCGCTGATCCGAAAACCAACGCTTTCGCGGATCTTTTCGTCAAGGCTGCTTATTCCCGAGAGTTCAAAAACATCGAACATTGACGCATTGTCGTAGTCCGGGTGAGTCGGAGCATTCAGCCAAGCATCCTTGCGATGAATATTCAGTTTCAAAAACAATTCACTGGCTTGCTTCTGCTCTCCGATGCTCCAGTGGTAGCTTTTGAGTACATCGAGAAAATGACCGAGTGTGGGCTGGAATTTTGGCCTTCCCGCGCCGTTGCGTGAAACCGCCATCTTGTACACTTCATCAATGACCGTCGCGGCGACGGCGCTTGTGATCGCGTCTGACTTTTCGGTCTTGCTCAGGATAAGAATATCCGTCAAAACCATCGCAAGCTGTCGTTTTGTCGGCGGAATGCCGTTCTCGATCCCCGGATAGTTCCAAATGTTGATCGGCTTTGGATCTGTTTCCGTGAATTCGATATGTCGGCCTCCCAGAAGCTTGCAGATCGGCTTGAACGAGTGGCGGTAATCCATGACCCTCACCTTCACGTTCCCGCGATGTGCTCTGATATCCGTGATGAGCATCGAGGCAAGAAAGGATTTTCCTTCGCCCGATGCCGCCGTGACGATCACAGTAGGAGATTTGATCAGTGAACGGTCGTAGAGATCGAGTCCGAACATCTGACCATTTGGCGTTGTAAAAATGCTGTGCGGCCGTTTGCTTCCTCTCCAGTTCGTTTCTGTCGGGACAAATGCAATGATCGAGTCGGCGGTCTCGGTAAGTTCCTGTCCGGTTCGTCTCGGCGAAAGCTCGCCCGCCAGCATTCTCGGGTAAAGGGCGCGCTGCCGAACCGGTTCTTCACGGATGGCATCGGCGCCGATCTTTTTCCGAATGGCCGAAACAACCGCATCGCATCGTTCATTGAGTACTTCGATCTGTCGGCGCGAATCTCTCGATCCAATAGAACGGTTGGCAAAAACCATTACATTCATCCTGAGCGTACATATTTCTTCGTTGTCGGCTTCGACCTGTTCGAGCAGGTTTTCGAGGTCGCCCTTGATAACAACCGCGTCCTTTTTGAGGTTTCGAAAACCAAGAAGCGTGTTCCGGCTTCTTTCTATCCGGTCGATCCGCTTTTGGAGGTCCTTCTTCGCTGCCCGTTTCTCGGTGGTCATTAGGTCAACGACTATCTCGTGCGGAAAACAAAGGTTTCGAGTCGCGGTGAGATAACGCATCACGTCAGCCGTCACAAAACCGTTTGGAAGGCTTTTCAGACTGACAAGGCTGGCTGGAGTCCCGTTATGTCGCACCAAAGCTTCCCCGTTTGCTTCAATTTGCGTGCTGGCAATATATCGGCGGATATCGATGCGTTTGGAATCGGGAATCTTCGGCACCGATGATGTATCCCGCCTGTGGCTTTTGAATAGAGACGCAAATAACTCGTCCGGCCTCATCTCACGCAACAGCAGCTGCTTTGGAAAATTCGACTCGAACGACTGAAACACGCGCAGAGCTTTTGACCTGCTTTCGTTCTCGGCGTTTACCTGACGTGAAACCAATGTATCGCTAACACCATTCCTTACATTTATGACCGGCTGGCGAAGGAATCGAAGAATCCCATTTTCATTGATCTCGCGTTTTACTGAAGGAATGAGTCCGGCGATCGGCCCCTTATCGCCGTTCGCTCGAACCGGAACCCGTATCCAAACGGATGCACTCTGCTGCATAATCTGTCCGGAACGGATCGCTTCCTCGAACAGCGAAAGATTCGTCGCCTGCAGCAAACTCGCAACCGGATCGCTCCGCTCGGCGTTTCTCGTGCGAAGATGATCCTTGAGCACACTCCCGTCATCAGTCGCGTTCTGAAACCGAAACTGAATGATCGTATTCGGCGGCTTATCGAATTTGAGGATCGTCTTAAGGTCCTCTATCCTCTGTTCGGTCAACGAACCATCGTCATACAAAGTATTGGCCGGCTCGAAACAATACGCTTTGCCGAAACTCCCGTCGCGATAACGTATAAGGTTTCCGTCAAGCCCGATGATCTCGGTTGAAAGCAGTTTGCCTTCGCTTTGAATTTCCGATACGCATGAAGTTATTTTGGACTGATTATTGTTCGCATGCTTCTTCTGAGCTTTGTAACGCGGAAACAAACGATTACCGATCGCCAGCCCGATACCGGCGAAAGTCAGGCTGCCAAAGAGCGTAACCGCTATATGTGCGAATGAAAGATTTGCTGTATCCATGATTTTTGATTTGTTTTGTTATTTGTGAACCCAATCCCTGGCCTCGATCTCCCCAGAGAGCGGAGGCCGAACATCGGCCCATTTTTCACTGACGGCTTCCATCTTGTGTGTTAGCCAACATTCCGGTTTACTGCGCCGCAGGAAGTTCAAAGCGCCAAGCAGAATAAGGAATGTTCCCAGTCCGAGCGGGAAACCCAGAGGAACATAGCCGATCCATATTCCGAATATGAACGGAAGCAGATAGGCAACTCCGGTCGGTGCGAGGATGAATTTCCAGTCGGTTGAATGAACGCCGAACCGCTTGAGTCCCCTAAAGACGTTCGGACGCGTATGTCGTTTTCGCATATTAACCTCGTTTTAAAAGTTGGTATCGACACCAACGGCCCGTCCTTGGGCAAGCTGCCAGAAAACTGCCACGATAGTTCCAAAGGCGAATGACAGCAGCGAGCCAAAGGCCTGGTTTCCCCATTCCTTGCCGGTCATCTTGTTATAGATCGACCACGCCACGCCGACTGCCCCCAGACAGAAAAGGATGATCGCCATCAGCTTGAGAGCCTCGCGGATAATGTTAGATAGGTTGCTGGCGTCACCCGTGAAGATCGGCCCTTGTGCAAACAAGGCGTTCGAAAGTGTCAGCACCGCCAGAACCGACAGAAATTGTGGTAATGCTTTGCGGATATTGTTGAATTGGTTCTTCATATTTGTCCTCGAAAAATAAAGTTGATTGTTGTGAGATCAACCACCAGCGAAAAACAGGAGGAAAAAACACGGCCAATCCCACAACGATATGGTTCATTTGCAAGGGGCGTGCCGCTCGCATTTTTGCCGGTTGGCATATTGATTGCGAAGACGACTCGCGATATGAAAAAACAAATTCGATTTCTGTCGTTCATCGTCACCGCCGCATTGCTTGGAAACCCCCTTGCTCTCTGTTCGCAAGTCCGAACTGTATACAGCAGAACTTCTATTTCGAAAATGGACGTGCTGTCCCGCTCGGCATTGTTCGAGCCCGTGATTGCTGAGGCCGCCCGAGCGGAACGAGTTGACCCGTTGATCCTTTGGACGATTGCATACAACGAGTCACGCTTCCGTCCGTGGGTGACCAGTCCTCAAAATGCTCAGGGTCTGATGCAGTTTATTCCTGCG
>JBGSYH010000029.1:0-21179 GCA_041751035.1 Pyrinomonadaceae bacterium
CCCGCCGCGGCCGACCGGGATCCCACCGCCGGCAGGAGCTCCGCCGCCGGCAGCCGATGCCGGTGACTCAGGCGAACTGCCAAACCCGAAATTCTTCGAGAATCGCATATTGACCGAGAAAAACTTCGGACCGTTGCCAAAATTACGAGGTATTATCGCGTTTGGATCTTGCCCCGCAACGTCGCAGAATGAGTTCGTTAACCCGAGTTCCCCACATCGAGCTGCTAATTCGCCAAATGTCGGTCGCTCGTTAAAGATCGAATCCCCATTAAGATCCTGTCCGCGAGTGAAATTAAATGGCCGCCCCGAATTAAAATTGACGAAAGGGCTCATTGATACCTGCCATGGCAGGTTAATGTTTCCACCTACCACGAAGTTGTGACGCGTATCAAAGGATGAACGCCCAAACTCATCGCTAAGGTCATAGCTATAAGACGGGAAGCTTCCTGCACCATCCGAATCACTCTTTGCATATCCCAAACGATAGTTTCCCCATAGCGAGACGCGCGGATCAAAGTTCGAGCGGAAATTGATGATCAGCTGATTCTGTGTCGAACGACCAGTCGATTCATACTGATAAATATTCCCGCCCGTCGGGTCTGGACGCGGAGCGTCGAGACAATCGGTCGGGTCCGGACATATCGGTGCATTAATGTTGCGCGACCGAAGGACGTTATCGGTCTTAACCCCGATGTAAAATAAAGATAGGGTCGTTCGCAATGGCAGTTGCCGCTCAACGCCGAGTGCGACCTGATACGTACGCGGCGATCTGATCTCAGAATCGATAGATCTGATCGTGTTCGACTGTGGTAATGCAGCAAGGATCTGATCGGCCGTTGGAACATTCGAAACTCCATCAGTCGTAAAGTTCACTTGATCCAACAAGGCGATCGCGGCTGCTCGGCGGATCGGATCCGGGTCGTTAGCATTTACGATCAAATTCAACTGATTGGTACCGTTGAACCGCTGTGCCTGCAACGTTAGATTTTCGCTAAATCGATCATAGAAGATGCCAAATCCGCCGCGAAATACGGTCTTCGGCGGACGTGCTCCGCCGGCTCCCGGTGACCAGGCGAACGAGAAACGTGGTGCGAAATTCGTGTTGTCGCTAATGTTCGTTTGATTCTCGTACCTCAAGCCAAAGCTGAGTGTTAGGCCCGGGCTGAGCCGCCAGTCATCCGTGATGAATAGGCTATAAACAGTCCGCGAGACTTTCTGCTCGGGCGTACCGATCGTAACCGAGTACTGCAGCGGAATGTCGGTATTTAGTATCGTATTCCGATAGGAATCAAGATTGAGGAACGAAAACGTACCGCCGAAGTTGCTGTCAGACCGATCTGTTATCGAATCATAACCGATGCGGCCGCCAAATTTGATGGCATGTTGGGAATTTCGTCCGAAAGAGGTCGTCGTATAATTCTGGATCTCCCACTCACGCGTCTTATCGAGGTTCAGCCCGATGCTCGACCCTCCTCCGACGAAAGCCGAACCGACGTTAATGCCAGGCATCGAATTATCACCCCTTTGCTCACGATCGGCCCACTCATACTCAAATCGGGTTTCGTTGACAGTTTTCGGATTAATGATCATCGTTTCCGTCAACCGTATCTCGTGCTCTGTGAACGAAGATTCAGTTGCTCGCGATGGAAGTGAAAGTCCGCCAATACCCTGATTCTCATTTGTCGCTCGCGTAAAACTATAGCGAGCTATAAGGGTGTTTTTATCATTGATAGCGTAATCGAACCGCGGGCTGATCGAGAGCCTACGGGTCGGAACCTGGAATTCCTGCTGGATCGGGATCTCGTTCAAATTCTGATCCAGGACAATAGCGTTCAAAATAGTATTACTGTCGATATTTCGATTGTTTATATCCAGGAAAAAAGACGATTTACCTTTCTGTATAGGTCCTGAAACGTTGCCGCCAAAGAACAATGTCTGGCCCGGTGCCCGGTTTTCTGAGAACGGGTTACGGGAGTTCAATCGGGCATCATTGAAATTGGTAAATGCGCTTCCTCGGAATTGATCGCTACCCGGACGAGTGAGGATCTCTATGCGGCCGAAACCCAACCGGTCATATTCTGCTGAGAACGGATTCTGATTTATGCGGATCTCGCGGATCGCTTCTCTCGGCGGCAAGCGGCCGCCTTCAAAACCATCGATATAGATTTGCCCGCCATTTGGACCGGCAGATGGTCCGGCTAATGCCTGAAGTGCAGCTTCGAGTTCATCAGGATCGTCCGGAAGTGCTTCCAGATCCTTATCTCGAAGTACTGTCGCGCCTAGATTGTTCTCTGGGTCCGTAGAAACATTGTCTGAGGTCTGTATGTCAACGTTCTCGACAACATCTTCGACAGCAAGAATTACCAACAACTCTTGTTTTGCTCCTGCAGCAACTTCGACCTCGGTGTTCTCGTAAAGGGCAAAGTTGGTCGCGAAGACCTTAACCGTGTATTTACCCGGGACTACGCCCGAGATCGTGAATTCGCCGCGCTGATTGCTCGTTGTCGTGCGTTCCTGCCCCGTCGAGGTTACGACCGTTACGGTGGCTCCCACGACAACAGCCCCAAGAGTATCCTGAACCTGCCCTGTGATGCTTCCGTTTTGCTGAGCAAATGAAGCCGAAACAAACGACAGCGAGATCAGGGAAAGAAGAATGAATTTATGTATGAATTTCATATCGATCCGCCTATTAAAATTGATAAAAAATAAACCAATACTTGCGGGAAGCTTGCCCGCAGCTAAATCTAAAAATTAAGGAAAATCAAATCCGTCGAGTCCCGGGATAGTAAAGCCGGAACCTTGACCCCCACCACGGCCACCGCGGCCACCTGCAGATTGCTGCATCTGAGCTGCTCTGATAAACGGTTCGACGCCCGCGAGCAGTTTTATCGCCGTTATCTTATCGTCTGACCCGTTCCTTGAACTTGAAACTGCGATCATGTCACCGACCTTCAGATCTGCGGCCGTAATGGTCGGAAATCTTTCGAACATATCGTCGATCCCACCACGTGGTGCACCGCCACCCATTCCGGGACGCCCCTGACCACCAGGCTGTTGTCCGGTTCCGGGCTGTCCGCCAGATCCGGGTGCTCGTCCGGCAGGCGGTCCGCCCGCGGGAGTCTGACCTAGCTGACCGTTCTGGCCCATGCCTCCACCTGCCATTCGCATCGCCATTTCTTCAGGAAACCGCTTTAACGCAGATCCCCGTCCGATGCTAACGGTGACGTCCTTGTTAGTTTGCAGCTCCGTTATCGTGATCTCCGTTCCGGCTTCATTTACCGCCTTTACCGTTCCGGCCAGAGTCTTGAATGCCCCAGTAATAACTTCCTCTGCAGTAAAACTGAGCCCGTCCGAGCTGCGGTCACCCAACGCCCTGATCATATCTCCCGGCTGAATATCGGCTAACGCCCCCGGGAGGGCTTCGCTGTACTGAACCGAATCCTGACGATACCTTAGAAACTTTGCTCCCGCCCGGGGAGTTACCGTAACATTCTGCGTACCCATCAGCCCTCGAACCTCGATCGTGATCTGGCCCGTATCGGTGTTGGCCGCTGCAACTCTTCCCGAAATTCCACGCGACGCCCATCGTTGAGCATCGGCCTGATTCCTTTGGGCGATATCGTCCTTCGTCATCAGATAAACGGTGCGAGCTGCGTGCTTTAACCTGTCTTCGGATGGAAAACCGGACACAGCCAAACGATCGCCAACCGAAATATCAGAAAATGCCGCTGCGACTGCGGCACTTGGCCTCGGGTCGGTCGGCAATAATTTCTTGAATTCAGTGGTTTGCGAAATTTCGACATCAACATTTCCGGCTGCCGTTTTGAGTACGATCTTCGATTCTGAAGTCGAAACAACGTCACCGGTTATGATAGATGGACGAACGCCCTGCTGAGCGAATGCCGAGCTTACAAAAATAGCGAATATTAATAGTAACGCGTGCGTGTGCATAAGATTCTTCGACTAACTGACCCAAAAGCAAATATACGTATAAAGTTCGGGGTTGGATTCCCTCGAAAACTATAAGACGTATAATACTACGGAGTGGTTTGATATTTAATGTAAAGTTTTGTAAGAGCAACTATTTACGGGCTCAGGAAGGACCCGCTGAGACATCCATTCGGGAAGTAAACATCAGACCAAGGCCTGCCGCAAAGAAGGCAACAACGACCAATGGCCAGAGGTATGGGATGGAGATCAATAGCGTCATAAAAACGACCCCTATCAATACTGCGACGGCATTCGAGCTTCCAAGAACAGATCTAAACCGCCGCTGAACGAGTTTGCCGACCATCAAGTGAATCACTATCCGACCGAACCCATACGCAAGAAAAACGAAGAGAAAGGACATCAGTGCCGCGATCGAAGATACAGATTCAGGAAGAAGGCCCAGGACTGCGATCGAAAATGCGACAACCAGCACAAGTCCGACAAAGCCCAATCCAATGACCTTTAATGGCATTAACTGGACCTTTACAGATGAGCGGCTAAGCGCTCCCGGAGCAATGGTCGCGAATAAGATCGTGATTACGAACCAAAAAATGATCGAGATCAATCGTTGAACAAGGAACGAAGTAGAGAGGTCGGGTGCGAACATTTGCGAAGGGTCTTGTGCGAACGAACGGAGTTCTTCCTCGAATACGCCAAACACCACCGTCTGACGGCCAGCTTCACGGAGCGGCTCCTCAGCTTCAGAGCGATAGCTGCCGCCGATCACGATAACATCACCGCCGATGTAACCGCTCGACTTTTGAATTACGCTTCCGCCAAAGGAAGCCACGTCGCCAGTCACGCGACCTTCGACCACTATATCGCCGCCCCAGGTAAATACTTCCTTCGCATTTCCCTTTACGACCACCGTCTTTGCGATCGCGATAACCTGCATCTCAGGGGCATCATTGATGGTCATCGTTTGACCGTCGTCAGAAGTGGTGAAGTTAACCTCTGCCGAAACCGTGCCCGTGAAGAGCATGATGCAAAAGAGCGAAAATACTAGAAGCACCAGACGTGTCCTATTAACTTCATTGAAATTGACAGCACAAAGCTTCACGATTTCACGACCGCCGGGCTACGAATTTCAGTCCGTATTTGACGAAGAAAAAAGAGCAGATCAGACCGAACAGGCTTAATTGTCCAATGGTACCTAATTGAGACGCGATAGGTTTGATAAACACGCTGATGCTCGACCCCATCTGCAAAATTATGCCTGCTCCTAGAGAAACGACAGACAACACCGTTCCTGATAAAGCAAATCCGGAATCAGCTCCGGTCACCGCCAGAAACACGAACGAAAGCAGAAGAACTATTCCAAAGGAAATGATCATTTCGCGCCATCTTCGCACCGGAGCGACATCGTTGGCAGCAACCAAAACGGTGGTTTTCGAGAAACCAGGCGGAATCGTCTTAATGAAAGATGGATCTAATGATGCACTCAATATCAAAGAAAGGCCTTTCTCTTGATTCAGGAGCTCGTGACACTTAGGACATTTTGTGAGGTGGTGTTCAAACTGAGCGGTTTCGAACTCGGTCATCTCGCTATCGATAAAAAGCCGAACCGCGCTCTCGGAACAGTTGGAACCAGGAATTGTGTGCTCGATCGTCATCTGAAATTGCGATCGAGGGTTCTGGCGGAGGTCAGATTCCGGTGATCCCGCGCTCCAAAAGCATTGAACGCATCATCTCCCTTGCCCTGAACAATCTGTTTTTCACAGTGCCCAAGGGAAGCCCGGTTATCACGACCATTTCGTCGTAGCTGAGGTCCCACGTATGCCTTAGCAGGATCAATTCCTTGTAGGCCAGCGGTAAGCACTTTACGACCGATTCAATCTCCGTTCGCCATTCGCTCCGTTCGCGATCATCTTCGGGACTCGGAGCAGAACTTTCGATCTGGAGTTGATACGGAACACCATCCGCTTCGGTTTCAAGGCTTTGCAAATTTGCAGAGTTTCTTCGGATGTGGTCGATCGCGGCATTGTGAGCAATACGATATAGCCAGGTCGAGAATTTATAATCAGAGCAGAATTTATCCAGCGAGGAATAGACCTTAACAAAGGTTTCTTGAGCGACATCAAGAGCCGAATCATAATCACCCAGCATCCGGTACACGTAGCCAACGATGGGCCGCTGATAGCGCCGCACAAGTTCCTCGAACCCGTCTTCACGTCCATCTAAAGCGGATAAGACAAGGTCAGAATCTGCGTAATGCTTGATCTTAATCGTTGCGGCTGCGTTCTCGGTCATTTCAGGCCCAATATTGGAATATTGGCTGAATTCGCTGGAATAGACAAGTAAGAATACTTGAACGGAACAAATATCGTGACGAAACGCCGTGTGGGCGGGATTGGATTATGGGGAACCAAAAGCGGCTAACCCGGCAGGTGCGGCAAGATCACCGAATGAGAGATCTCCTGCGGGTATGTTGAGTCCGATATCCTCGATTCGAAGGACGCTCAAAGCTCTGCCAAGCGCATCTTTCGAGATCTCGTCTATCCGGGCCGTGGATAGATCACGCCCGACAAGAAGCACTCTATCGAGAAATCGTCCCGAATTTGCTCCACCGAACCGATCGTTGTAAAAGAGCAGCAAACGATAGATCTCATCGTCCATCTCTGACGGTTTGCAGGTCACTGATCGAACGACAAAAGGTTCATTTCCCTGCATCATTATCGCCGTAAAACCGTCCCATTGAGCACTGATCAACAAAGAATCCCCGGATGCTCCGCTGCCAAACAACCATCTGGCCTCAGCGACCGAGCGAGGCAGAACCAATCCGGCCTTCCAACCGAATTGTTCGAAGATGGTCTCATACTCGTCGAGCACCGAAAGTTTTACCGCTGTAGCAAAATATCTCCGTTTACCGTCCACGTCGGATGAGATCGGAACCCGTGTGATTCTAAGCTCGGCCGCAGGTGCGCCGAAGGTCTGTTCGGCCTTCCAGTCAAAGATCTCCTCGCTTTCGCCTTTTGAACCGACTCCGCCATCAAGGGTCAAGATCGCAGTTCGTGCCGATGTCGATGGCAATGAAACGGACCAACGCTTTTGCCCAAGTAATCCGGCTGAAGTTACAGCTTCCTCCAAAATGTAGCGAAACTGCGTCGGATCGCTTATGTTTCGGTCGAGGAAGTTCGGATCGATCAGATTATTGGGAACTTCAACAGAGGCTGCGCGGTTGACCCCGAACTGCCGGCCAGATCGGCTCAAGGAAACGGCCGTTATCGTTTCTCTTTCTATGCCTAAAGCGGTCTTCGGATAGGTTGGTTTTGTAAAGAATGAAAACATTGAATAAATTGCTCTAGATCAATAGTTGTCGCCGTTGTACGGATTTCCCTCGCTATCGCTGCCAGTCGCCGTACTCTTTACATCGACAACGCCCTGATCTCCGTCAGGCGAGGTCGGATCAGGGCCATATTTTGCATCCCATTCGGCCTTTTCCAAAATAGGATCGATCGGCATTTCCCGCAGATATTTCGCCTCAACGAGATCTTCAAGCGATGCCGGCAATTTTCCTTTATCGGCGGTGTATTGCTCGATCGCACGCCGCATCTGCCAAAGATTCTCTTTTAGAACGGTCTCTTTTGCATGTTGGACAGTTCGCTGATAAACGGGCACGGCAACGGACAATAGGATGATCAGAATGAACATCGCGATCATCAGCTCGAACAGTGAAAAGCCGCGCTGACGACCTGTCGCTCTCAAAATTTTAACCTCCAGCAACTGCACTTCCACTCCCCTAAACACTCTTTTAATTCGCCAATCCAAACTCCAAAATCCCAAATCCGAAATCGAATCACCAGTCACTATACTTATCCCCATTAAGTGCCGTTTCGTTAGATGCCGATCGCACGTCGAAGACATTTATATTGTCCCAACTTCCGCTGTCGCCGTCTTGGTAAGATGACCGAAGCTGCCAGTCCTGCTCTCCGGTTATCGGATCGACAGGAAGCCGGCTAAGATAGCGCTTGACTACCTCTTCGGTTGAGTTGACCTCCGTCGCATTTCTATCGGAGAACACTCCTCCGCCCTGTAGATTTATTCCCCTTGGTTTCACACGGACACCATCGACAAGTGTCTCCAGGTCCGGCGGATAGCGGTCGATGTTCTCTGTGTCGAAGATAGTACAATCATCAATGACAACACGACTTCGCGGATCCGTCGGCACGTTTGGCTGTCGTCCTGGAATAGTGGGATTCGTCGTCGAGACCGAACCCTGCGGACAGGCTCCGATCGAGTCACGCTTAAATTCGTCGATCGCACCACGGATCAGCCGAAGTGTCTCACGCAATCGGATCTCTTTCTGCCGCTTGGCGGCGTTTTGTGCGATAGGAACAGTTCCCATCACCAGAACGGCAAGAACCGCAAGCGTGACCACTAGCTCAAAGAGCGAGTAGCCTCTATTGCAATGGATCCTTGGCAGCATTCTCATTTACGTTCCATGTGATCGCTAAAAGCGGATCGCAATATTCTTTCCTTCGGAATTCAGAAGATTCAAAGCATCCTTTTCAAGATCGATCTGAGCCTTTCCGTCAACCAAGGCCTCGATCTCGATGAATGCAAGAATTCCCGTCATATTCTGAGCAGTTCCGCTAGGCATCGCCAACGAAACGAACATCTTTCCGTTCTGATTCAGGAAAGGCGCGACCGGGTTGTTCGCCAATGCCGGGCCAAATACATCACCGAAAGCAACAGAGCGGATCGCAAGCTTCTCAGCATCAAATTTCAAACCGAGCAAAGCAGACCGGAACTCAGCCGAACTGTTCACCATTATCGCGATCTTTGCCTTTTCGCCGGCCTTGAGTTCCGGCATTACAGCGGGCAATTGCAGATCCGCGACTAATGCCGCGGTCGGTTGAGTCGTTTCTGCCGTAGGCATTACCGTCTTTTCAGGTTCAACTGGTTTCACCGCGTCAGACGTCTGTGTAAAATTGAGAGCTTTAACAGACGCATCTATCGGGCGGAGAAGCGGTGCTCCATCGGCCGTCGCAGGCTCTGAACGCTGCGGCGGAGACGTTACTGCCGCACTGGATACAGCATCCGTTCGCACATATGTAGGTTCGGTATTTGCCTGATCAGGCAACTGAACATTGGAATTGTTTGGAATTCGCCTTATTGTAGCCAAATATTCATTCCGCTCTTCCTCGATCACCATTGCCTCAAGCGAACTGTTCGTCGGGACGCCTATCGATCCGGTCGGCCGTTCTACTTCATCCTCGGGCAAAATAGCCGGAGCACGGATCACTCTTGGGGTAACCGCGATAACGATGTCCACCTGCCGATTGTCGCGCGTAGGGGCCGTAAAAAGCCTTCCAAGAATGGGTATAAGTCCAAGGAAAGGTATGCCCGAACGCCCTTGGCTTTCTACATCTTGTGCAACACTCGCAAGCAATAATGTTCGATTATTCTGAACCCGGGCCGTTCCCTTTATTGAACGCTCAGAAAAGACGGGATTATTGTCCGTACCACCGGCAACCACATCTTTTGATTCGATCTCCATTGCGACCTGAACGTCGTGATTAGGAAAAACGATAGGTTTGAATTTCAACGTAAGGCCGACCTGCTCGTAGTTGATAACATCGCCGACAAAATTGTTATTCGGATTCGGCGTAGTTCCGCCAACGGGTGCGAACGATGCGGTCCGGACCGGAACTCTTTGTCCAATGCGGGCTGACGAATCTTCGTTGTTAAATGCATGGATCTGTGTTGAAGCTAAAAGCTTGGTGTTTCCCTGGCTTTGAAAAGCGATCAAATTAGCGGCCGGAAGAGCAATGCCGACGCCGAAGACGCTGGGAATGACGTCTGCCGCCGCACGGCCGATCGTCCCGAAAAGGTCGTTACCGCCAAGGCCGACAACACCTCGCGTGGTACCTCCCAATGTCGTTAATTGAGTTTCATTGCCGATCTGATTACCTAACCTTAAGAGATCCGATTTCGAGACCTCATAGATCGCGACATCCATCACGACCTCAGCACGGTCCTTATCAAGAGAATTGATCAGGCGGCCAATTAGCCGGACGTTTTCTTCCGTATCCCGTACAGTGACGCTGTTGGTCGCCGCATCTTCGAGCACGATGGTCTGGCTGCGGCCCGGCTGCGGCGGGATCGCGGTCTGTATAACGGTCTTCACGTCCTTCGGGCTCGCGTTTGCCAGATAGAACGTACGAAGCACGAGCTGTTGGAAGATCTGTCGGCGTTGTCCACTTGCTACCAATATCGTTCGCGGGCCAACTCTTTGAAAGAACAAATTCTCCTGTAGAAAAATATAATCGAGAGCTTTCGCCGCGGTAACTTGCTTCAGATCGATTCGAACCTGCCGGTTTTCCAGCCGCGATTCCACATCAAAAAGCACATTGAGGTCTAAAGCTCTTGAAAGGTCTTTAATGATCTGTTGTAATCCGATGCCGCTTGGAAACGGCAGATCGCGGAGCGTTTCCAGCTTTTGCGGAATTCGAAATCCATCTGCTGCGGTTCCTGAAGTCGGTACGATCCGAGGATCGGTTTCGTCCTTTTTCGGGCCGCCCTTTAACTCTTCCTGCAAGCGGACCATTCTGGCCATCTCGGACCTTGCCAACTCATTTACAGGGTCGAACGCATACGCCTTGCGAAAATAGGTATAGGCCGTCACATAATCCTTTTCATCCGCGGCAGTTCTTCCCAATTTCATATATTGCTGGGAAGCATTGAACAACGCCCTTCGAAGATGCAATCGATACTCGGGATTTTTCGGATTGTCCGCCACGGCAATGGTAAACGCCTCAACGGCCTTATCCCATTCCTCGGCGGCCTCGTGTTTCATTCCTATCTTGAAATACTTCTTACCTTCCCCAGCGGCGAGCACAACAGACGGGGAAACAAGTGAGAACAACACGAAGACGGAAAGTAAGATTTTCAGCAAGTTTCTGCTTTTCATAATTTTCGATCTTTTAACTGATTCCGGGCGCGGGGCTGACCCGTTACTAAAACTCCACGCTTATCAGCAATTTATGTTGCATTTACTTGCGCGGATATCCTAGGAAGAACAACATCTGTGATTTTCCTTTGATTTCACAATATTTGCAAGCATTTGCTGTGAACATTGTGAATCGGCTGTCAAGGGTCTCCTAGGTTCTTAGGTTCATTTTCGCTGCTCTGCTCGGCAAGCCTTCTCAAGGCGAGGCGAGCATATCGTGAGATGACGTAAATGCTGACTAATGTAGCGGTCAGGCCAACAGCAAGAGCAATGATGTCGCCCTCATTATTTGGGTCAAGCTCAGCAAGCCCGGCACCCGCGAACGCCACGGTCGCGGACCGCGGCAGCATTCCAACTAATGTCCCGACAACATATGCACCTAATGGAACGCGAGCGGAAGCAAGTAAAAAATTAGTGAACGCGAACGGCATCACGACAGAAAGCCTTAGCAGGAAAATTATGAATGTCGTCCGCCTCAGGTCGTTTCGCATCAATTCTCGGTAGATGGCATCGACCTTCACATATTTTGATACAGCATTTGGCAATTTTCGTCCGCTGATCCGCCGATTGATAAAAAACGAAAGCGTTGCCGCCGAAACAACAGCTGAGATGAGGACAAAGAGCCCAAGTCCAAAACCAAATGCCCAGCCGCCAAGGACGCCAATTACGTTCGTCGGAATTAACGAAAAGCCGCATAGAACAACGACTGCCGCAAAATAGACCAACGTGCCTATCTCCCAGTTATTTCGGAGCCAATCGCCGACCGGGACCAGAAATGTGATAAGTACAAGTGTGCCGAGAATCGGCAAAAAAAGCATCACCAACGCCATTGGTGTTAAATGGCCTAGTTCACCAATTATTTTCTTGATCTTGTTGAGCAATTATGATGTGGCCTTGTCAATTTTAACTATCTGCCTGCGGAGATGATCGAGAGCGGCCTGGCTAGATCGCCAGCGGATAAGATAGCGGTCGCCGGGGAGATTCATTTGGAACGCTTTTGATCGTTCGCGGTTGGCATAGCCAATGCACACCGTTCCAACAGGCTTTTCAGCCGTGCCGCCGTCCGGCCCGGCAATACCGGTAACCGAAATTGCATGATCGGTTCCTGCCCTTTCACGCATTCCAACAGCCATCGCCTCAGCTGTTTCAATGCTCACGGCTCCAAAATTTGCAATAAGCTCCTCGGGCACGCCAAGCCTCGCGATCTTTGCTTCGTTCGAATAAGTGACCGCACCTTCGCGAAAATAGGCCGACGAGCCGGGCACGTCAGTCAAACGCATCCCGATCAAACCGCCCGTGCAGCTCTCGGCAACAGAAACGGTCTCATTTCGCTCCATCAGCATTCTGCCGACGACCTGTTCCATCGTCTCACCTTGGGTCGAAAAGACGGCCTTTCCCAATTTTTCAGCGATACGTTCTGCGATCTCGGCTAGGATCTTTTCCGATTCGATAGTGTCCACCGCTTTTCTGGCTAGATGGATCTCGACCTCACTCTTATTGAATAGGATCGATGTCTGAACATCATCGTACTCCTTGTAAATTGGAGAGGTGGCCTCGTCCACTGCAGATTCACCCAACCCGGAGACCTTGATGACCCGACGTGTCACTCGTATATCTCCGGCGGTTTGGGCAATTCGCGGCAAAACGTGCTCCGAAAACATCGGCTCCATTTCACGAGGTGGCCCGGGAAGAACCGCAAGAAATTTTCCGTCGATCGCGAGCAGCATCCCAACCGCCGATCCATTTGGATTTGGCAATATGTCAGCACCATCGATCACAAATGCCTGTCGCTTATTTATCTCCGGCATCTCACGGCCCCAGGCACGAAAGCGTTCGCGTAAATGAACTTCGATCTCGTCGTGATAAACAAGCTCTCGGCCAACGGCTTTCGCCGACACCTGACGTGTCAGGTCGTCTTCCGTCGGCCCAAGCCCACCGGTGGTTATTACAATGTCGGAGCGTTTGACCGCATCCCGAATGACCTCTTCAAGACGCAATTCATCATCACCGACAATTGTCTTGAGCATCACCTCTACGCCGATCTCGTTTAGCCGTTCGGTGACCCAAAGCCCGTTCGTGTCAGTCTTTTGCGGGGTCAGCAGTTCCGAACCGATCGCAATTATCTCCGCTGTCAGCATAACCGTTCAATTGCCGTAAATCTCAACGACAGGCTTGCCGTCGGCATTGATGTACGCCCGATACATTCCTTCCGAATTGAACGAAATGCCCAAGTTTCCGAATTTATCCATTGCGATCACACCGCCGTCTCCACCAAGCTTTTGCAGTTTTTGTTTGATGACGATGTCTGCTGCGTTTTGAACCGGAAGTGCTCGATATTCCATCAACGAACAGATGTCGCGGGCGACCGTTAGCCTAATGAAAAATTCGCCCCAGCCAGTTGCCGAAACCGCACAGGATTCGTTGTTTGCATAGGTCCCTGCACCAATGATCGGCACATCACCAACGCGGCCAAAACGTTTATTCGTCATTCCGCCGGTCGAAGTTCCGGCGGCCAAATTTCCATTTTTATCCAACGCGACCGCGCCGACCGTTCCGTATCTGCTTGCCCGGCGTTCGGCATCGGTGAGCATTCCGTGATCCTTGCTGCCCTCTTTCTTTTCTTTTTCTTCCTTCAGGATCCGCTGAAGAGAATTCCATCGCGATTCCGTCCAGAAATACTTAGGATCAACAAGCTCGATCTTGTTGGCCTCGGCAAATTTCTCAGCTCCGGCGCCGATCATCATCACGTGCTCGCTCTTTTCCATTACTGCTCGTGCTAAGCTGATCGGATTCTTTACGCGGCTTAACCCCGCGACCGCACCGGCGTTCTGGGTCTTGCCGTCCATGATCGATGCGTCAAGTTCGTTCTTGCCGTCATTTGTGAAAACCGCGCCCTTTCCTGCATTGAAAAGCGGCGAATCTTCCATGATGCGAATTGCTATCTCGACCGCATCGAGCCCGGACTTCCCTGCCTGCAATGCCTTATATCCTGCAAGCACTGCTTCTTCAAGCTTCGCACGATATTCCTTTTCACGTTCGGGTGTAAGCGATCCGCGTGTGATCACACCGGCACCGCCATGAATAATAAAACCAAGCCGCGGATTTTGCGGGCCCTGAAGCTGTTTGATCTCGGTCCCCGCCGACTTCTGGCCAATTGCCGGAAGTGACACAAAAATAAGCACAAACAAAAGCAGAACAGAAAATTGTTTTTTCATTTTAGATCTCCGGGAAAGAGTTATTATTGGATTATCGCACACCAACTTCGCAATCTCTCAACTACGCATGTCATCAAATTGCGAAATAAAGATCTCAAATTTTTTCGACGCCAATAGTTCTCGAACTTCAAGGATAGCCCAAGGCGAAATATCAGTTTCAGGGTCATCAAGGGACGAAACGAATTCGTTCCACTTAACCCATTTGACGGTTTCAACTTCGTCAGGATTTGGCCTCGGTTCGCTCGCCAACTTGCCGATAAATACCGGACAGATCTCGTTTTCAACGACACCGTCTTTTTCAGCTCGATACCGAAAATCAGGCAGTGCGACCGTCAGATCAACGCCGCTAATTCCGAGTTCAAATTTCAATCGCCGCTTCGCCGCATCTAAAACCGTCTCGTGCAGCATCAGATGGCCGCAGCACGAATTCGACCAAACGCCCGGCCATGTTTTCTTCGACATCGCCCGCTGCTGCATCAGAAACTCGCCCTTCTCGTTAAATAGAAAAACTGAAAAGGCACGGTGTAATGCAGTGTCATCTGTATGTGAAGGCAGTTTATCGCCTGTCGCAATCGGCGTATTGCCTTCATCAACGAAAACGATCTTGTCGTCGAATGCATAGCTGAACTTTCGATAGAGAACCGTCAACCCGATAAATACCACAAGTCCGACCACTGCCGGCCAAACCAGCCCGCCGAATGCGGCGATCATTGACCAAAAGAAAACGATAAATATTACACTGATCGAAAGCTGCATCGGCGTCGGCAAAAGGGGGCGGAAGACCGAGACCATGATCTCGATAAGGACCGCACAGAACGACCCGGAAATAAGCCACCCTGCAAAGTTTGACATCGGAACGCCGTAAAACCATCCGCCGCCTTCATATTGCCAAAACCCCAAATAGACCGCGCCCGGATCAAGCACAACATCAAACAAAGTGATGATCAGCGTCGCCGCGATCACGCGAGGAACGCGTCGATTGAATAAATTCGCCGCGACCGCATATGCTCCGAGCATTAACGGTGTCCATGCGAAGGCGACAGTCCATGGCACCAGCCCAAAGATCCGAAATCCCAAAAGATCCGAATAACCAAAATGGCCGTACGGAAAACCGGTGAGGATCGCCGAAGCTTCGATCGCTAGGGCGTAAATGCCAAGAACCGCGATCAATATTGAACCGTCTCGCCAGCCAAGCCATCGGCGAACTGCCCAGAACGATGGCAGTGCGAACAACGCGACATTTATCGCCGAAGCATAATGCGACCAAAGCGGCAGTTCCACATTTGCCATGGAGAATGCACCGATAGCCAGAAAGGTCAGAACAGCCACGACCGCCACCGCTTGTTTGTCTAGGTATGAAGACATTACTCTTTAGCTGGCAGCTCGCAGCTAAAGGCTGGAAGCTGGTCGACAAGATTTCCGTAAAGTGAACCAATGCCTGATATTGGCTTTCTATTATTAAATGTTAGCAGACCGCGATTCTGGCTCTACGTTCTCGGTCCATATCTGGTCGGGCTCGCCGCTGGTGCCGTAAATGCCGAGGACCTTTTTCGCTGGGATGCTCTAATATTCGGGCTCTATTTTCTGTTTCCGGCGAACCTTATGATATACGGCATCAACGACGTCTTCGATTTTGAGACCGACCGACGCAATCCCAAAAAATCTAAATATGAACTACTAGTCCGGCCCGAATCGCATCGGCCGCTCTTGCGATGGATCGCGTTTCTCAATATTCCGTTCGTCATCGCAACATATTTTTTCGCTCCACAGGCATTACCGTCGCTTGCCGGGTTTATCTTCTTTTCTGTTTTCTATTCAGCACCGCCGATCCGTGCGAAAGCGATCCCAATAATCGATTCGGCATTCAATATTCTTTACGTGTTCCCCGCCGCGTTCGCATATCAAATGATAACCGGGTCGTTTCCCCCGCTGATCCTGTTTGCTGCCGCCGGGCTTTGGACTATGGCGATGCACGCATACTCCGCGATCCCAGATATTGTCGCCGACCGTGAGGCAGGAGTGAATACGATCGCGACGCTGCTCGGTCCCGGTTGGACGCATCTTTTCTGCGGCCTTTGCTACGCGGCTGCGTGCATTCTCAGCGTGACGCATTTGACCTGGCTTGCGGCGGTCGGCGTACTCATATACGTTCCTCTAATGCGCTTCTCGGATCTTGCAGAATATCCACAAGGTGTTCTACGTATATATAAATTCTTCCCCATCATAAATGCCATATTCGGATTCGCCCTTTTCTGGTACATCGCCGTGAAATTCATCTGATACTTCGGAATAAGTTAGATCTGATAAGTAAAAAGTTATAGCTGAAAGGCTCGAAAGCTATCACTTTTCAGATATCAGTTATCACCTATTCCGAGGATCTATAACGATTCCATTGGCCCGGCACTCTTGATGCCGTGAACGCGTTTATATACTAGCTCTGCACTGATCAAACATATCTGCGTTCCGATTCCCGGATTCGTGCCCGCACCGACATAGAACAAATTCTTCACTTTCTTCGATTTGTTATTTGGCCGGAATATCGCCGTCTGCCAGATGGTATGAGCTAGGCCCAACGCCGTTCCCTTGTAAGCATTGTAATCAGCCGCAAAATTATCGACCGTGTAGATGCGTTTGTACTCGATCTTCTCGCGAAGCCCGGGCAGGTTCATATGCTCTTCCATTATCCCGAGCACTTTCTCCGAATACGTTTCCTTTTCATCGTCCGTCATTTTCAGATCAGATGCGATCGGCACGAGAACGAACAGATTCTCCTTGCCTTCCGGAGCAACACTCGGGTCGGTCACTGATGGGGCACACACGTAAAGCGAAGGCTCGTCCGGCAAGCACGGATCTTTGTAAATATCGTCAAAGTTCTTTCGCCAGTCTTCGCTAAATAAAAGATTGTGATGTATCAGGCTCGGCATCTTTTCGCTTACACCGAGATACATAATGAATGCCGACGGCGCCATCACGCGTTTATCCCAATATTTTTCTTTGTGCGTCTGCCATTTCGGTTCGAGCAGTTTGGTTTCGGTGAATTGAATATCCGCGTTCGAGATCACGATATCCGCCGCAACGAACTCTTTGCTCTCAAGCTGAACGCCTTTCGTTACACCGCTTTCGACCACGATCTCAGCAACGGGCGAATTCGTTCTCAGCTTTGCACCATTCTTTTCGGCCACGCGTGCAAGTGCCTTTATCAATTCGTAAAACCCGCCCTGCGGATAGAACACGCCCTGATTGAAATCCATATGCGACATCAGGTTATACATCGCTGGCGCTTCATACGGCGATGTGCCTAGGAACACCATCGTGTATTCCATCACCTGCTGCAGTTTCTTCGTTTTGAAGAACTTCGAAACGAACGTATGCATCTTTGAAAAAACCGAGAGCTTTTGCCCTTCGGTCATCACACGTTTGTTGAAGAAATCGAAGACCGTATCGTAATTTTTATACATGAAGTGCTGTGTCGCCACTTCGTATTGATACTCGGATTGCTTTAGATACGCTCGAAGTTTTTCGGAGGAGCCTGGCTCGATGGCATCGAATGTTAATGCATCCTTCGACATGTCGGAATGAATATCGAGCGGTTTCGGGTCGCCTGTGAAGAAGATGCGGTACGATGGCCCGAGCCGAGCGAGATCAAGGTGATCTTCGACCCGCTCGCCCATCAATTTGAAGAAATGTTCGAAAAGATCAGGCGCCAAATACCACGAAGGTCCCATGTCGAACTTGAAGCCTTCGGCCTCAAAGATATTCGCACGCCCGCCGAGGTTCGCGTTCTTTTCGAGAACTGTGACCTGATAACCCTTTTTTGCGAATAGCCCTGCCGTTCCGAGTCCGCCGATACCGGCACCGATAACAACGACCTTTTTACTCATAAACTCCAGCAAGGGCCTTTAGGGAAAGATATATTTTCTGCTGTCGGTTAGTGCGAACTCTGCCCGCGAACACATTATAGTTCGCCCGCTCGATCTCACCTAGGATCGCCTTGTATAGCACATAGGAAATGCGTACCGCGAGCCTTCCGCGCCAATGAAGCAATCCAATTCCGGGCAATGCTTGTTTATAGATCTCGCGATTACGCTTGATCTGAAACTTCATAAATTCAACGAATCGTTCGTCACGCGTCTGTGAAGCTATGTCCAAATTCGTTAAGCCAAACTGTCGCAACTCGTCCTGAGGCATATAAACGCGGCCAAGGTCGTCGTGATCTTCGCGAATGTCACGCAGGAAATTTGTTAGTTGAAAGGCGTATCCGAGCTTCTTCGCATACTCAAATGCATCATCACTCGAATACCCAACCACCCGCGTGACCATCAAACCGATCACACCGGCGGAACCAAACATGTAATCTTCAAGCTCCGAATAATTCTCGTAAGTGAACTTCTCTTCGTCCATAAACATAGACTTCAGAAAAGCATCGCATTCGGACATCGGGATCGAATATTTCTTGAACTGATCAACGATAGCAAATAGCACCGGGTCTTCGCTCTGTCCCGTTTCCATCGCCGAACGCCACGAATCGCACCACGCTTTCAGTTTTCGTAAAGCTTCATCGTGATCATCGCAGTTTGGATCATCAACGATCTCGTCAGGAATCCGTGCGAACGCGTAGATCGCGTAAATGCCTTCGCGGGTTTCCTTCGGGAAAAACTGTGTTGCGAAATAAAAGCTGGTGCCGTAACGGCGGGTTATCTGACGACATTGTTCGATCCCCTCGGCCAATTTGGCCGAAGTGACTTGCGTTGAACCTGATGTATCTTGCAGCCCGATCATGGATTACAAACGCCAGAATCGTTAACCGATTCAGGGAGCATAGCGACACTCTGGCGAGTATTAGCTCACTAAACATCAATTCGGCGGGCGGGCACGAGCGGATTCAAACCAACGGATAACTTTGATTATACGCCTTTAATAAGGAAATCACGGACTTTTTTCATATCTTCCCAAACGTCCTTCTTTTTATGAGGGTCGCGAAGCAGATAAGCAGGATGGAAGGTCGGCATAACTTTCACACCAAAATAATCATGAAATTCGCCACGCATTTTGGTTATCGGCGTTTTAACTTGCAGTAAATTATGTGCGGCGGTCGCACCGAGAACAACGATGACCTTTGGCTTAATTACCGCGATCTCACGCATCAGAAACGGCCTGCATGCCGCGGTTTCGATGGGTTCGGGTTTACGATTGTGCGGCGGTCGGCATCGGTTGATATTGCCGATACAAACATTCTCCCGCTCGAAACCCATCGCCTTAATAATGTCGGTCAAAAGTCGTCCTGCTCGTCCCACGAACGGAAAGCCCTGTTCGTCCTCATCTGCTCCCGGAGCTTCGCCGACGAACATCAGATCTGCCTGAAAGTTCCCGGTCGTGTGGACGATCTGTTTCCGCCCGACATGCAGCGGGCAACGCGTGCAATCGCCGATCTCACCACGGATCGATTCGATCGTGTCCGTAGTTTCGTTCATTATCGGAAGTGCTGAAGGGGCTGTTTCTGGCATTGGTTTCGTTTCGGGTTCAGTAGAACGGACGGACTGCATCGGCGATTCTGCGTCCGGCTTGGTCGCGGTTCGTGTTTTAAGTGAAGGCAGCGAAGAGAGTCTCGAAGCCGGTCGTTTTACAACAGTTTCCGGCCGCGCGATCTTCGGCATCTCGAAAGGCTCATTGGTCTCGGGCCGCTCGTTGAAACTTCGAACTTCTTGGGCAATGAGTTGCGGCACAGCAGGTTCATCAGCAGCGACCGGCATCTCAGCCGAATGCACGTCAATGCCAAGCTCCTGCAAATAAAGAACTTGCTCACGGACGTCTGCGATCAATTCGGAAAGTGCCGTTCCTGACATTACGCTCCACGAAGTTTTCTTAGTTCGTCGAGTATTCTATCAGCCAACTCGCGTTTTGACATCAGCGGTAATTCGATCTCGCCACCGGTTTTGGTCAGAATAGTTGCGATGTTCGTATCTGTGTTGAATCCTGCTCCGTCTTTAGTTATGTCGTTCGCGATGACCATATCAAGATCTTTCTTGCCCATCTTGATCTTTGCGTAGGTGACAACATCGTTCGTTTCGGCCGCAAAACCTATCACAACCTGGCCTTTCTTTCGGCGTTTGGACACTTCGGAAAGAATGTCGGGCGTTTTCTTTAGCTCGAGCGTGAGCGTGTCCTGCTTTTCTTTCTTGATCTTCGCGTCGGCGGCGTTTGCCGGAGCGTAATCGGCGACCGCCGCGGCACCGACGAAAACGGTCGCGTTGGACAATTCCTTCATCACTGCGTCAAACATCTCGCGGGCGGAAATGCCTTTAATCACATTAACGCCGCTCGGCGGTTCGACCGTCGTAACGCCGCAGACGACCGTCACATCAGCTCCGCGGTCACGCGCCGCCTCGGCAACCGCAAATCCCATCTTCCCTGACGAATGATTGGAAATGAACCGCACCGGATCGATCGCCTCCCGCGTTCCGCCGACCGTTATTAAAATGCGTTCGCCTTTTAGGTCCAATGTCCCATGTCCCGAGTCCAAAGTCTTGTCGGCGGCTTTCACCGGACTTTGGACATTGGACTGCGGACCTTGGGCGAGCAAGCTCATGGCTTGCTCTACGATATTCTCAACATCCTCAAGCTTTCCTGTCCCAACCGTCTTGCACGCCAGCTCGCCTGCGACCGGTTCGACAAAATGCACGCCGTCGGCTTTCAAACGTTCGATGTTTCGCTGTGTGGCAGGCTGTTCCCACATCGTCGTGTTCATCGCCGGAGCGATCATCACCGGAGCGGTCGAAGCCAGATATGTCGATGAGAGAAAATCGTCCGCCACGCCATTCGCGAACTTCGCGATAATATTCGCCGTCGCCGGAACTATCAGCAGCAGATCGATCTCTTGCGAAAAATTGATATGAGCGATCGGGTCAGGATTCGCCGGATCATAATCGTCAACGATCACGTGCTTATCCGTCAACGCTCGAAACGTTAGCGGCTGAACAAATTCCGTCGCATGCCGCGTCATCGCCACCGAGACCTCGCAGCCC
>JBGSYH010000030.1:0-794345 GCA_041751035.1 Pyrinomonadaceae bacterium
TCGTCGCGTCATCGATGTCGATCTACGGCGAAGGTGCTTATCGAAATCCTGTGACCCGCGAAACGGTCAACCCGCAGCTTCGCTCTGACGAACAGCTGGCGGCTCACGAATGGGAACTCCGTTCGGGCGACGTCGAATTAGAACCGATCGGCACGACAGAAGAGAAGCCGCTTTTCCCGACCTCGGTTTACGCCGTTTCGAAACAGGATCAGGAACAATATTGCCTCGCGGTCGGCCGAGCTTACAAGATTCCGACCGTGGCGTTCCGTTATTTTAATGTTTGCGGTACGCGACAGGCTCTTTCGAATCCGTACACGGGCGTATGTGCGATATTTTCATCGCGGCTGATGAACGATCAGGCTCCGATGATCTTTGAAGACGGGTTGCAATCGAGGGATTTCGTCCACGTTTCGGACATCGTTCAGGCAAATTTGCTGGCACTCGAAACCGAAAAAGGCGATTACGAACCGATGAACATCGGAACTGGCCGTGCGACATCGGTCAAAGAGATCTCACAACTATTGGCGAAAGGGCTCGGTAAAGATATCGAACCCGAGATCGTTGGGAAATACCGCGAAGGCGACATTCGCCACTGCGTTTCAGATATCTCAAAAGCAAAGGCACTGCTGGGCTATGAGCCGAAGGTCACGCTCGAAGCCGGTCTGGTGGAACTGTTGGCGTGGGTTTCAGAGCAGGAAGCAGATGACAAAGTTCAGGCCGCAACAGCCGAACTCGCGGCACATAGTTTGGTTAAATAGTAGTTTGTTTTTATGTACATATTGGGGCTAACAACTCTTGGCGATTCTGCGGCGGCGATCATAAAGGATGGACAATTGATCGCGTCGGTCGAAGAAGAGCGTTTTTCGCGGAAGAAACATCACGCGGGTTTTCCTTACAAGGCGATCGAATTTTGTTTGAAACAGGCCGGCATAACGCTGGCCGAGGTTGAGCACGTCGGGCATTATTGGAAGCCCTGGATACTTCGCCACAAGGCAATGCAGGCATTGAAAGCCGGGCTGATCTCGCCGGCGATGTTCAAGGCTCGTGCCGATCGCGGCGTTGCGCAGGTCAGCGATAGCTATCTCGGAATGTTCAAGCACCCTAAACGGCTTCGCGAACATTTCGGCGCGAGCGATTTCAAGTTTCATTTCCTTGAACATCATCAGACGCACGCCGCATCGGCGTTCTTTGTTTCGCCATTCGATTCCGCCGCGATACTTACCTGGGACGGGACCGGCGAGGATACAACGACGCTGTTCTGTAAGGGTAAGGCGAATAAGCTCGAGGTTTTGAAGCGCATCAAATTGCCGCACAGCCTTGGCCAGTTCTATTCGGCGGTAACTAATTTTATCGGGTTCGATATGTTCGCCGGCGACGAATGGAAAGTGATGGGTTTGGCGGCATACGGCAAACCGAAGCACTACGATTTCTTTCGCGAAAAAGTGTTGACGACGAACGGCGGAAGCGATTTTAAGTTCGATATAAAGGTGCTCGACCACCATCTTGCGAAGCATTATCAATTTTCGGATGCGATCGTTAAAGAGCTCGGTCCCGGACGGAAGCCCGGCGAAGATCTGACCGAACACCATTGGGACATTGCGTGTTCTGCCCAAAAAGCACTTGAAGACACGGCGATCTATTTGGTCGGTAAGATCCACGAAATGACGGGCGAAGAGAACCTTTGCATGGCTGGCGGCGTTGCATTCAATTCGGTGATGAACGGCCGCATCTTTCACGAAACGCCCTTCAAGCGGTTCTTTGTTCAACCGGCGGCGGGCGACGCGGGATGCTCGCTCGGAGCCGCCTATTATGTTTGGCATCAGAAGCTAAACAAACCGCGCGATTTCGTAATGAACCACGCCTATTACGGTCCGGGGTTTACGAACGAAGAATGTCAGGCGGCTTTGGGCGAAGCAGGATTGAAATACGAAACTCTGCCCGACGAAGAGCTTTTGCCGCGGGTCGCAAAGATGATCTCCGAAGGAGCGATCATCGGCTGGTTCAACGGCAGAATGGAACTTGGGCCGCGTGCCTTGGGCGCTCGTAGCTTTCTTGCCGATCCGCGACGCGGCGATATGCGCGAAATCCTGAATCATAAGGTAAAGCTTCGCGAATGGTTTCGTCCGCTTGCTCCCTCGATGCAGGAAGAGCACGGAACTGAGGTTTTCGGCGTTGAACACCACGATCCGTTTATGATCACTGTGCTTGAAGTCGCCGAAGAATATAAAGAAAAGATACCGGCGGTCGTCCACGTTGATGGAACCGCGCGTCCGCAGATGGTGAACCGCGAGGTGAATCCGCGGTACTGGACCCTGATCAACGAATTCAAAAAGCTGACCGGTATCCCGATGCTTTTGAACACATCGTTCAACGTCCAGGAACCGATCGTCTGCACGCCGCAGAACGCTATTAACACTTTTAACAATTCAAACTTCGATGCCTTGGTCATCGAAAACAATCTCGTACTCCGCGACCGCCAATAAATGATCAGGCTCGGAAGCATAGTTTTTCTTCTCACATTCTTTGCATTGATGGTGCAAAGCCTGTTCTTTTTCTCCGACCAGTCTGATGAGCTTCTCGCGATTCCGCTGATGTTGATCCTCGGCGGGGTCGCAGCATTTTTTATTAGCAGGTTTGGCGGCGAGGACACCGAGTTTCAGACCGGCATCTTCTTTTGGGCATTTTCTCTCCGGCTGTGGATGGGAATGTTGATGTACGGCTGGGGGCTGAAGGACCTGTTTGGCGACGAAGATGCCTCCGGTTATGCGGCCGGCTGGAAAATGGCACAGAATTGGTATGCGAATGGCTTCGACGGCTTTACGTCCGACCTCGTCCGTGTATTTTTTGACCGCCAGAATGAAGGCCAGGCATTGTTGTGGGCATTTCCAAGCTTCATCGCAGGCGGCGAAAGCCGAATGATCGTTTCGGTCTTGAATTCTTTTGCCGGGGCCTTGCTGGTCGTAATTGTCTATCAGATGGCCCGCAGGGTGTTTGATAGTTCGACCGCGCGTATCGCGGCGGTCCTGGTCACCTTCTGGATGTCCCACATCCTACTTTCCGCGACCACGGCTAAAGAGATATTAGTGATCTTCTTCGAATGGGTCGTTCTCTTTCTTCTTATCAGGGATACAAAGGGCTTTTCGGTTCGCGACGGGATGCTTGCGATACCGGCATTTCTTGCTGTCTTTATTATGCGGTTTTATGCGGTCTATATGCTGCTTGCTGCCGCATTCTTTAGATTCATTGTTGGGAGCCGGCAAAATTTAATGCGTAACGCGATATTCGGTACTGCGATTGTCGCGTCTATGTTTATCTTTCTATCGGCAAGCGGTGCGATAACCCGCGATTTCGAGCGTATTGAGCGTCTAAGCGGCGCGGTCGAGGGATGGCGTGAAGGAGTAGCGACAACGTCCGGTTCCGGGATCGAGGTTTATTCGCAATTTGAATCCACGTCTGTTGCTATTCCGGTTGCTACGGTCTACTTTTTCTTTGCACCGTTTCCGTGGGAGGCTTTTTCGGGTACCGCCCGAAATGCGTTTGGTGCTTTGGAAAACATCTTTATCATTGCGATGTTGATCCTTGGGTTTCCTGCGATCAAGATATTTTTCAAGGATAAGTTCGTTGAACTAGCACCGGTTTTTGCGTTTTGTGTCCTTTACGCAGGAATGCACATTTGGGGACTTTCAAACGTGGGTTTGGCGTGGCGGCACAAGCAGACCGTTATGCCTTTGATCTTTATGCTCGTGGCTGTTGCCATTACGCAGCGTCGTGCCGCGTGGAGCTTTTTGACCGAACGGCAGAAAGGACGAAAGGCCGGGCTCTCTGTGATAAAAGCAAGTTAAGGTGATTTTGAATGTGCGGAATTGTCGGAATTGTAAATAATAACGGCCGGGCGGTGGATGAAGGACTGCTCGGGCGGATGAACCGCGCGATCCTGCACCGCGGGCCGGACGACGACGGTGTGTATTTGAAAGTGAGTGTCGGGTTGGCGATGCGGCGGTTGGCGATCATCGACCTCGCGAGCGGCAAACAGCCGATCCATAATGCCGACAAAACAAAATGGATCGTTTTTAACGGCGAGATATATAACTATCAAGAGCTAAGAAAAGACCTCGAAAAACGCGGCCATCGGTTCTATACAAATTCTGATACAGAAGCGATAGTTCATCTTTATGACGAATTCGGTGTTGATTGTCTCCAGCATCTCCGGGGAATGTTTGCCCTGGCGATCTGGGATGACGCCGAGCAGGAATTATTCCTTGCGCGCGACCGCATCGGCAAAAAGCCGCTGCTTTATTCGCATAGGCCAAACGGCGATCTGATCTTCGGATCCGAGTTCAGTGCTCTTCTAAAACATCCCGATATTTCACGCGAGGTCGATAATTCGGCGATCGATGCTTACATTTCGTATCTTTGCGTTCCGGCTCCGATGACGGCGTTCAAGGAGATCAGAAAGCTCGAACCCGGGCATTGGATGAAATGGAAGGCTGGCCGTGTAGAGATACAGCGATATTGGCTGCCGGATTTCTCGAAGAAAATAAAGATCAGCGAAGAAGATGCTATCGAGGAAACGACCCGCATACTTCGGGAATCAACGCGGTTAAGAATGATCTCAGAGGTACCGCTAGGTGCTTTTCTTTCCGGCGGCGTTGATTCATCTGCTGTTGTCGCCCTAATGGCGCAGGAAAGCTCGCAGCCGGTTAAGACATTTTCGATCGGTTTTGAAGAACAAGATTTCAGCGAGCTCAAATATGCACGCCGCGTTGCCGAACACGTCGGTGCCGAATACAACGAATTTGTCGTTCGCCCAAATGCGTTGGATGTCTTGCCGACTCTGGTCGAGCACTACGGCGAGCCGTACGCGGATTCTTCTGCGATCCCGACCTATTACGTTTCAAAAGAGACGCGGCAACACGTTACCGTCGCACTGAACGGCGATGGCGGCGACGAAAGCTTCGCCGGTTACGAACGCTACGCGGCGATGAACCTCGCAGAGACCTATTTGCGAATTCCATCGATCTTGCGGCGGCCGTTAATTGATCTGCCGATCGGTGCTTTGCCAACCTCGGAATTAAAGCGTTCGCGTGTTCGTGATATACAAAGATTTATAAAAGCGGCACGGCTGCCGAGAAAGGAGCGTTATTTCCGGTGGGTCTCGTCTTTCGACAAGAATGAAAGAGAGCAGTTGTACACAGATTCGTTTGAGAGGTCCATCGCCGGGTCGGATCCGATAGATGTGATAGGGAATTGGTTCGATAAGGCGAATGGCTCCGGCCTTTTGGATGCCACGATGCTAACTGACCAAATGACCTATCTACCGAACGACCTGTTGGTAAAGGTCGATATCGCGTCAATGGCGAATTCGCTTGAGGCCCGTTCGCCTTTTCTTGATCACAATTTGATCGAATTTGCGGCAAGCCTTCCTGAAAAATTAAAAGCACGGCGGTTCGAAACAAAATCGCTGTTAAAGAAAGTGGCGGCTCGGCTGGTTCCTAAAGAGGTCATTTATCGGCAGAAGATGGGTTTCGGCGTTCCGATCGGCAAATGGTTTCGTGCGGAAATGAAGGACTTTGTGCGCGAGGTTCTTCTATCTGAAAGATCGCTCAATCGCGGCGTGATCCGGCCCGAAATGATCCGAAAATATGTTGACGAACACACAGATGGACGGTTCGACCATTCCTACCGCGTGTGGACGCTGCTGATGCTTGAGCTCTGGTATCAAAGATTTATAGATTAGATTAAAATCCGGAACTCATCCGGCATTTTTTATGAAAGGTGTTATCCTCGCGGGCGGTTTGGGTTCCAGGTTGTTTCCGCTTACAAAAATTACCAACAAACATTTGCTGCCGGTGCATAGCCAGCCGATGATCTATTACCCGATCAAGACGCTGATCAACGCGGGTATAGACGACATAATGATCGTCACGGGCGGCAATTCGGCCGGTGATTTCCTGAAACTTTTGGGCAACGGAAAAGATTTCGGCTTAAAGCATCTCAATTACACATATCAGGAAGGCGAGGGCGGTATCGCCGATGCACTATCGCTGGTCGAACACTTTGCTGATGACGAACCGATCTGCGTCGTACTTGGCGATAACATCATCGAGAAAAACATACGGGCGGCAACAGATGAGTATCGTGCCCAGGGAAAAGGCGCGAAGATAATGCTCAAAGAGGTTCACGATCCGCAGCGGTTTGGAGTGCCCGAGCTCGATGGCGCAAAGGTCCTCCGTATCGAGGAAAAGCCCGCCGAACCCAAATCGAATTACGCGGTGATAGGTATTTATTTCTACGACAACACGGTGTTTGATGTGATCAAAACGCTCGTACCCTCAGACCGCGGCGAACTTGAGATAACAGACGTGAACAACCACTATATCCAGCGCGGCGAAATGACCTGGAACGAACTCGACGGCTGGTGGACCGATGCCGGAACGTTCGAAAGCCTTCTTCACGCATCGAATCTCGTTGCCGGATCAGGAGCTAATAGGCTTTAGACGGTTTCATTCGGAATAAAAACCTCAATTCGACCATTCATGCTCGGGCTCCTTATGTATTAGAATAAGTAATTCATAGATAACCTATATCGATCGCTTTTCATCTGATCTGTCAGGAGCCATTGAAAATGAATGAAACCGCCGCACGTTCCGATCATTCTTTTGCACTAGAGAACATCCACATCACAGACGCGGATATTCCGGCGTTCACAGATATGCCATTTGAGGATATCGAAGAGCTCGACCTCGACCATCCCGGAGCGAGCGACCCGGAATACCGAACGCGGCGCGATTATATTGCCAGCCTTTCAAAGCGTTTCCGCGAAACAGGCGAGATCACGGATGTTGATTATAACGACGAGGAACAGGCGATCTGGAAACACGTTGCGACGCGGCTTGAGGAACTTCACCAAAAGCACGCATCGCCATTTTACTTAAGAGCCAAACGCGATCTGGGTATCTCGAACGAACGCATTCCGCAGTTGAGCGAGATGAACCGCCGCCTAAAAGAGCTGACAAATTTTCGGCTGGCGCCGATCGAGGGATTGGTCGACACGCGTGCATTTCTTAGCTGGCTTTCCTGGCGGACGATGCTTTCCACGCAGTATATTCGTCATCATTCTAAGCCTGAGTACACGCCCGAACCGGACATCGTTCACGAGGCCATCGGACACATTCCTATGTTCACCAATCCGAATTTCGCGGACTATTCGCAGTTCATTGGACACGGAGCCCGCGTTGCGACCGATCAGCAGATCGACGAACTCGGAAGGCTTTATTGGTACACGGTTGAATTCGGCCTGGTCGAACACGAAGGCGATATAAAGGCTTACGGTGCCGGACTGCTTTCAAGCTATGGCGAACTCGAACATGCCTTTTCGACAGACGTCGAACGCCGCCCATTTAACCTCGAACAGGTCATCAACCACGAATTCACTTACAGCGATATGCAGTCGGTCCTTTATGTGATCCCGTCCTATGCCGAGCTGAAAGACGTGACCCGGAAATATATCGAATCGTTCAATAAAAAGTAGTATATTTGTGCAATGAAAATTCCATCGAACCTCTGTCGATTCTTTGCTCTTTCGTGCCTGTTTAGCATTACAACCTCGATCACATCAGCACAGAACGTGTACACGCCTGAAAACGGTTCGGCCGAACGAAAAGCTATCCTTGCGGCGCTTCGCGTTCCGGTTGAAAAGGATCTAAAGCAAAAGATCGTTTTTGTCGTGGGTGATTTTAAGTCCAACGGAAATTGGGCATTCATTGGCGGATCGCCAAAGCGGCCGGATGGCGGCGACCCGGACCTCCGTGGAACAATGTTCGAAGAATACGGCGATGCCTATGATCACAATTTCTTTGGCCTCCTCCGTAAAACAGGCGGCAAATGGCGCGTCGTCACCTATGCCATCGGCTGCACGGATGTTTGCTGGCTAGATTGGGATTCGCAACATAAGGCACCCAAAGCGATATTTCCGGATACCGGAGATGATTGGTGAAACCGCGGCACTCGCTCGGGCGTAATTCTTTTGCGATCAAATTTTCTGATAAAGGAATTAAACCCATGAAAAACACCCCGATCTTGTTAGTCCTCCTGTTTTCGTTAGTATTTGTAACCGCGGCCTCGGCTCAGACCGATGAAAAAGAAGCGGTAAAAGTTCCGCTCAATAATTACATTCAAGGCCATGCCACCGGCAATGGCGAGTTCTTCAAGAAGGCGTTCCACACGGAAGGCAATATGCTTTGGGTACGTGATGGGAAGTTTTCGAGCCGTTCATTCGCTGAATATATCGCCGGAGCCTCGGGCAAACCGGCTGCCGATGAAGCGAACCGGAAACGCGTCATCGAAAGCATCGACGTGGCAGGAACGGCCGCAAGCGCTAGAATAATACTTGATTATCCGACCGTTCGTTTTGTCGATTACATGACGCTGCTAAAGATCGACGGCGAATGGAAGATAGTAAGCAAGGTATTTTACGCCGAGCCGAAAGCTAAACCGTGACGAAGAAAGACATACTTTGGAAACTTGGATACCTCGCCATTACCGGCGGGGTTTTTATGATTGACCAGACGAGCAAAGCCTGGGCCGTAAGCCGTCTGCGTTCTGGGGAAGATATTCCCGTCATTTCAGGATTATTAAATTTTGCCTATGCGCAAAATACAGGCGTTGCATTTTCGATGCTTGATGATTACGGAGATCCGGGCCGTTGGGGACTTTCGGCGGTCGCCATCTTTGCCGGGATCTTAGTCCTCTATTTCTTTTGGAAAACGCCGCGTTCCGATGATCGTATTCTAGGAGCACTTGCGC
Source organism: Pyrinomonadaceae bacterium (assembly GCA_041751035.1). Lineage (GTDB taxonomy): Bacteria > Acidobacteriota > Blastocatellia > Pyrinomonadales > Pyrinomonadaceae > OLB17. The sequence continues at coordinate 8,806 of JBGSYH010000030.1, forward strand.
TGTTGCTGGCCGGTATCGCCGGAAACGTCACCGACCGCGTCCGCCTCGGCTTTGTCGTCGATTTCATCGATGTACAGTTCGGCAATTGGCACTACCCGACCTTCAACGTCGCAGACATGGCGATCGTCATCGGCGCCGGGCTATTGATCCTGGATATGTTTCTTTCGAAGAGAAAGGAGCAGGCAGAAACACGACCGGTAGGGAGTGTGCCGGAATAGCACTTTATGTTTACTTTTGTCATGGATTTTGATGGCGGAACCTACTTAGGATAATCAAAAGGTTCAATGCGAGACGGACTGAAGGACTGGCTTAAAGGTGTTCGACTGCCTGAATTCCGTGAAAAGGACGTAGCAATTTTGAGTGACTCACTTTTAGAAGAACAACCTACACCGATAGTCGGTATGGAAAATGTTTGGTGTGTTTCCGGACTTGCTGGCGAAAAATTGGCACTGGTTCATATAATCAAGACTTCTGCGGAAATTAACAATCCGCAATCCGCAATCCGCGATCCGCAATCGAAAGATGTATCCTGAATTATTCCGCATCGGCGATTTTCCTGTAACGGCATACGGCCTTTGGCTGGCTGGCGGGATGCTGATCGCGCTTTTCGCAGCATCGCGGCTGGCGGCACGCGATGGGCTGCCGCGTGAACGGATATACGATCTCGGCCTTTGGACGTTGCTCGGCGGATTGCTGGGTTCAAAGGTCCTGATGTTCTTTGTCGATCCGAACGTCTCGCTTTTCTCGCTCGATTTTCTGCGAAGCGGCGGCGTAGTGTTCGGCGGCATTATCGGCGGATTTATTACGGTTGCGATCCTTGTTCGCGTTTACAAACTTCCGTTTTGGAAAACAGCTGACGCATTCGCGCCCGCTGTCGCCCTTGGCCAGGCATTTGGCAGGCAAGGCTGTTTCGCGGCCGGCTGCTGCTGGGGCAAACAAACCGACTGGTTCTGGGGCGTTCATTTCACCGACGCAGGCCACGAATACACCGGCGTCCCGATCTACGGGCCGGATTCGTCAGATCTGTTTCTTCATCCGACACAGCTTATCGAATCATTCACGATGCTCGCGGTATTTGCTCTGCTTGTTTGGCTGCACAAACGCAAGAAATTTGACGGCCAGATCCTGATCGCCTACGGCATTATCTATTCCATCTTCCGTTTTACTATCGAATTTATCCGCGACGATCCGCGCGGCGACCTTTGGGGATTAACATCTGCAACCGGACTTTCGACTTCGCAGCTTGTCAGCCTTTTTGTTGCAGCAACCTGTATCGTCTTTATGATCATTCGGCTGAGAGCGATCGCCGGACGCGTTTCCCGAGATAATTAGTAATTACTAATTAACGAATTACTAATTTTAATGAGCGACACTCAACGAGGCCAATTCACTATTTCTGCGGAGGAAGCCGGAACTCGTCTTGATGCATTGCTTGCGACCCGGATCGAGGGCTGGTCGCGTGCCCGTTTGCAGCGGCTGATCACCGATGGTGATGTGCTGGTCAATGAAAAGACCGCAAAGCCTTCTTACAAGCTCCACGAAGGCGACGAGATCGATGTCGATCTGGTCGAAGCACCGACCGCCGTTTTCGAACCCGAAGACATTCCGCTCGATATAGTTTTCGAGGACGAATATCTCGCCGTGATCAACAAGCCGGCCGGAATGGTCGTTCATCCTGGAGCAGGTAATGCAACCGGCACGCTTGCAAATGCGATCGCTTTTCACTTTTCGTTGGGAGTTCCAGCTTTAGCTGGCGGTCAGCAGACGGAAGAGCCAACTGAAGTTGGAACTCCCAACGCAGATCGCGTCGGGATCGTTCATCGGCTCGACAAAGACACCTCCGGCCTGATCGTTGTCGCCAAGGACGAGGAGACTCACGAATTATTGTCAAACCAATTCCGCGATCGCGTCGTGACCAAACAATACGTTGCTCTCGTTCACGGAAGCCCGCTCGAGAACAGCGGCACGATCGATCGGCCGATGGCACGCGACCGATGGCATCGGACAAAAATGACCGTTGCCGCAAACGGCCGCAATGCTCTGACGATGTGGAAGGTCCGCAAGCGTTTCGATAAATTTGCTCTCGTTGAGGTTGAAATAAAGACCGGCCGAACGCACCAGATACGCGTCCATCTCGCCTCAATAAATCACCCGATCGTCGGCGACGGAACATACAACGAAGGCCGCGACAACACCGTCAACAACGTCGATGTAAAAAACAACATCCGCATCCTCGACCGTTTCTTCCTCCACGCCGAGCGACTTTCATTCACACACCCAAGGACCGGTGAGACAATGGAATTTAACCAACCCTTGCCGGCAGAATTAACCGCATTTTTAGAACTTTTAACATAGAAAAGGGCGGCCAAATGACCGCCCCGAACTTTTCTTTTCGGATCATCAGTTCATCTTACATTCACTGGCAAAGCGCTTTACGCATTCAAAAGTCTCAACAAAGATCGCCTCAGAATCAAGCGGAAGCCCATTGTCCTGTTTCACGTAGATTAGAAATGCATCGTCGGTTATCGAGCCGCCGGTTGGAAATTCCATTACTCGCGAAATGGAATATGAGAGCTTTGAACCGTCAATGTCGCCGCGAACGGTCAATCGAACAAGCCCTTTCCGGATCAGTTCATCGAGCTGTGCCTTCGTGCGAATTATCGGCGTGCCATCAAGCGAAATACCGTTCGTATCGGCAAATCGTTTGAGTAAAGCTTCGTGTTCCGTCGACCTGGCCCGAGCAACATACTCGACCAATACGACCGCGCGAACACCCAGAGGATTCTCATTCCCGTTGTCGGTATCCAAGGTGATCAACGCCGCTTGCCGCTCACTTCCGGGATGCGTCACACTCGGGAAAATATATATCGGGTTCTTTTCTGCGACCGAGTTGGCGTATTGGCCGGCTCGATCCGGCGTAAACCCGTATGAGAAAACATCAGCATGATGATTCCAAAAAAGCATGTGACCCTTGTCATCATATGCAGGCATCGTCGCCGTTATTCTGACGTTGTTGAATTGCCGCTCGGGCGAAAAGTCAAAGACCGACTCGCCATCGAAACCGTTCTTGCGGTTCTTGAACAGTGATGCATCAAGGCCGTTGGTGCCATAATATTTATCATTCAAGTCAAATGGCCGGATCTCGGGCCTGAACGTTTCGTTGGTCAATGCTCGTTGTGCGAACGAGGCAGTTGCGATCAGGATAATAGTAAATACGACGGTAATTACTCTATTTAGCAGGGCGCGATCTTTCATGGTAAACCTTCCTTTGCATTAAATTTGCCCCCCTCTGATAAGACAGTGCATTCGATCACGGTGAAAATACACGGGGACGAAAATTTGGCGCACTAAGGGCAGAAACACGACCGGTAGGGAGTGTGTCTCTTTCTGTGGAATAATATGCGACAAGGCACCCTCGCTACCGCTCAGGTTTCCGCCTTTACTAATATGAGAAATTTCTTTGCCGCAATTCTGCTTGTTCTTGTTCTAACGACAGTTCATTCTGCACAGTCGGATGTGATCAACGTAATCCCCAACCCAAACTATCGCGAACGGCTGATGGCTCCTTTTCTCTAAGTCGAAACACCGCTCTATATGCAAACTCGGAATCAAGCAAAAGGATATCGAAACTATTCAATGAGTTTGTGTTTAGTAAGTACGGCTACAGATTGAAAGTGGTGAACAAGCAACCGAACAAAGACTTCGTGTCGTTTGAAGAGTATGGGGCGGCACCAAATGTTGAAGCGAATGTCGAAAGGTATCTACTTGCCATAAATCCTGAACACATTCGGGTTCTCGGCGAGGCAAACGGATTGTTTTTCGGATATCAAACCCTCACCCAAATCCTGCCGACAACCAACACGACAACAGCCACGATTGGTTCGCTTGAGATAACAGACGAGCCCCGCTTTCGCTACCGCGGAATGCACCTCGATGTTTCGCGGCATTTTCAGCCGGTGGAATTTGTCAAGAAGTTCATCGATCAGATGGCTCAGTATAAATTCAATACGTTTCACTGGCATTTGACGGATGATCAGGGCTGGCGGATCGAGATCAAGAAATATCCACGGCTCACGACCGTCGGGCAATATCGCAGCGAATCGCACGAAGGTTCGTACTCGACTATCTTCAAAGGCGACGGCCGTCCGGTGGAAGGCTTCTATACTCAGGATCAAATCCGCGATGTCGTCGCGTATGCAAAAGAACGACATATCAACGTGATCCCTGAGATCGAATTGCCCGGCCACGCTTCTGCGGCGCTTGCGGCATATCCTGAGCTGGGAAAAGGCTGCGCTGCACCTGATTACAAATTCGAAGTCAAAAAAACGTGGGGCATTTTCAAAGAGGTGTTCTGCCCGACCGACGAGACCTTCAAATTCCTCGAAGACGTGCTCGACGAAACTATCAAACTCTTCCCTGATTCGCCCTATATCCACATCGGCGGCGACGAGGTGCTGAAGGATTATTGGAAAGAATCGGCGTTCGTTCAAGACCTAAAGAAACGCGAAAACCTAAAAGACGAAAATGAAGTTCAATCTTATTTCATTCGCCGCATCGAAAAATTCCTGAATTCTAAAGGCAAAAAAATGATCGGCTGGGACGAGATCTTGGACGGAGGCCTGGCGCCGAATGCGACCGTTATGTCATGGCGTGGAATGCGGGGCGGCATCACGGCGGCAAAATCAAAACACGATGTGATAATGACGCCGACCGATTTCGTCTATTTCGATTACGGCCAGGGCGATCCGGCATACGAGCCGCTGAATATCGGCGGCTATGTGCCGCTTTCAAAGGTCTACAGCTTCGAACCTGTTCCGCCCGAACTCACCGAAGATGAAGCGAAGTATGTTATCGGCGGTCAGGCGAACATCTGGACCGAGTACATGGAAACAGCCTCGCACGTCGAATATATGGCGTTCCCGCGAATGCTTGCCCTAAGCGAAGTGCTTTGGTCAAAGAAAGAGGACCGCGACTTCGCAGATTTCAAGCGTCGGCTAAATGCGATCTTGCCTCGGCTCGATAAACAAGGCGTGAACTACCGCATTCCGGAACCCGAAGGCTTGCAGAATGTCGTAACAGAAAGCGAAAGAGTCTCCATCTCATTACAACCTGCACCCGGAACGCGCATCCTATACACAACCGACGGTTCAAACCCGAACGATTCTTCATCGGTTTACACAAAGCCGATCGAGTTGACATTGAACGAGGGCGAGATCAAAACCCTGAAGACCATCGTCGTCAACGCCGCTGGCCGAAAGAGCGTTGTGTACGCGGCAACGGTCGTCCGCGGCAAGATGCGCGAGCCGGACCAAACGGATGCGGCAAAGCCGGGCGTCAATTATTCTCTTGACGAATCTAGAGATGAAAAGTCGTTAGGCACGACGCGGTCTTTGCTGCTCAACCAGTTCGCTCAGAAGATCGATATAAGGAAACCGTTCATTGTTCGATTTGACGGGTTTTTCCGCGTGCCCGAAGATGGCGTTTATGAATTTCAGGTGGATTCAACGTGGGATGCGACCGTAATGCTCGGCGACGGCAAGATAATCGACGACGCAGGCACCAAGGACCGCAAGATCCGCTCGGCGATCGTGCCATTGAAAGCTGGTTTGCACAAGATGTCGCTGCGTTATAATCACCGCGGCGGCGACCCGCATTTCCGCTTCCGCTGGGGCATCAAAGGCCGCGGACTGACGCAAGCCTGGGGCGGCGAGTTTGTGCACTAACGGAACGCGGACACTCTTGTCCGCAAGTTCGCAAAGCGAACTGAAACTAAAACATCGAACCACAGATGAACACAGATAAACACAGATCAGAATTTGGCACGCTCAATTCGCAGTTCAAAATGCCATCTCTTCTCTCAGCGTCTCGGCGTCTCGGCGGTTTAGTTCTCTTGCTGCTCACCGCTTACTTCTCACTGCTCACCGCGCAGACGCGCGACTACACCCGATGGGTCAATCCGTTCATCGGAACCGGCGGACACGGGCATACGTTTCCCGGGGCGACGCTGCCGTTCGGAATGGTGCAGCTTTCGCCCGACACCCGCATCGACAATTGGGACGGCTCATCCGGTTATCACTATTCCGACAACATCATCTACGGCTTCTCGCACACGCACCTTAGTGGCACAGGCATCCCGGATGGCTGCGATATTCTGTTCATGCCGACCGTCGGCGAGCCGCAGTTCTTCGCAAAGGAAGGCGATAAATCGGTAAATGGATACGCGTCGAAATTCTCGCACGCAAATGAAAAGGCCGAGCCGGGATATTATTCAGTGTTACTCGACGACGATGGAATCTTCGCCGAGTTGACCGCAACAAAACGCGTTGGTTTCCATAGGTATACGTTCCCTAGTTCAACCCAGGCGAACGTAATCCTCGATCTTGGCTGGCGCGATAAAGTTCTTGATTTTGAATGGAAAAAGATTGGAAATACACGAGTTGAAGGGTTTCGTCGTTCCTCTTCTTGGGCGAAGGATCAAGCAGTCTATTTTGTTGCGGAGTTCTCAAAGCCGTTCAACGAAAACCTTTTCGACCGCATTACGATCTTACCGGGTGAGAACGGTCCATCTAAAAGTGCATCATTTCAATTTAAGACTACCGCGAGAGAGCAAGTATTGCTAAAAGTTGCGATCTCCTACGTCTCCATCGAAGGAGCCCGAAAGAATCTCGAAGCCGAGCTGCCGCATTGGGATTTTGATAAGGTGCGGGCGGACGCGCGAAGTGCTTGGAACAAGGAGCTTTCTAAAATAGAGGTCTCGGGCGGTACGGACGAGCAGACAACGAATTTCTATACAGCTCTCTATCACACCATGATCCACCCGAATGTCTTTAACGACGTTGACGGCAGTTATCGGGGACATGACGGAAAGACTCACAATATTAACCGCCGAGACGCAGAGACGCAGAGAGGAAATGCCAATGTAAAAGACGGTTTGAAAAACTCGGCGTCTCAGCGTCTCGGCGGTGAAAGTTCCGATCAGTACACAGTCTTTTCGCTTTGGGATACGTTCCGGGCGGCGCATCCGCTTTATACGATCATCGATCAGAAACGAACGGTCGATTTCATCAATTCGTTCATCCGCATTTATGAACAGGGCGGGCGGCTGCCGGTATGGGAACTCTGGGGCGAAGAGACCGACACGATGATCGGTTACCATTCCGTCTCCGTCATCGCGGATGCCATGGCAAAAGGCATCGAAGGGTTCGATTACGAAAAGGCATATGCCGCCGCGAAACACTCGGCAAGGCTAGATCATCACGGCCTCGCGGCTTACAAAAAACGCGGCTACATCTCCGGCGAGGACGACAACGAAAGCGTTTCAAAAACGCTCGAATATGCTTACAACGACGCGTGCATCGCTTTGATGGCCAATATCCTGTGTGACAAACGCATTGCCAAAAACTGCGACAGATCCAAAAGCCCTTCGGTGTACCATCACCCGGATGGCAAAGAGTTTGGTTCCCGAGCACTAAACTATCAAAACCTCTTCGATCCGCAAACAGGCTTCATGCGTCCTCGCAGGAATGGAGGCTGGATCGAGCCTTTTAAGCCAAACGAGGTCACATTCCATTTCACCGAGGGAAACTCCTGGCAGTACACATTCTTTGTGCCTCACGACGTGCCTGGCCTGGTAGGGTTATATGGAGGAAGGCCGGCATTTGCGAAGAAGCTCGATGAACTCTTTACCACAGACCAGAAACTGATCGGCCGTGAACAACCGGACATCACCGGATTGATCGGACAATACGCTCACGGCAATGAACCTTCACACCACATTCCGTATCTATTCAATTACGCCGACCAGCCAGCGAAGACCCAGAAGTATGTGCGAAAGATCATGGACGAGTTCTATACGAACGCGCCCGATGGTCTTATCGGTAATGAAGACTGCGGTCAGATGTCTGCCTGGTACGTCTTGAGCGCTCTCGGGTTCTATCCGGTCACACCGGGACTTGCCAGATACGATCTTGGTACTCCTTTATTCAAAGAGGCGAAGATCAACCTCGAAAATGGCAAAACGTTTACGGTTAAGGCACCGAATGTGTCTCAATCAAATTTCTTCGTTCATTCGAGAAGGTTGAATGGAAGAAATTTATCGTCGCCGCAGTGGTTGTATCATAATGCGATCATGAATGGTGGAACGCTCGAATTCGAAATGTCGGACACGGCGCCCGACTATCGCGTTCCGTCTAGCCTTAACTGGGGCAACCCGCTGGTTCAGTTCGTACCGAGTGTGCCCGTCGTTTCTGGAGGGTCGCGAATTTTTCGGGACAGCTTCTCAATTACTCTTTCGACACACACTCCCGGCGCGACGATCTATTACACATTAGATGGCTCTCAACCGTCGCCGGAATATAACCGTTACACCGGTCCAATTAAGATTGACCAAGATACGACCCTCAAGGCTATCGCTGTTAAACGCGATCGCCGTAGTCTTGTTGCCGAGTCGATCTTCACTAAGAGAAAGAACGATTGGACTGCAAAGCTTTTTTCGGAATACAACTCGCAATATCCAGGCAATGGAGAAGACACGATCATTGACGGGCTTCGCGGGAATGCGAATTTTGCCGCGGGCGAATGGCAGGGTTTTTGGGGCCGTCCGTTCGAGGCAGTGATCGACATGAAACGCCCGACTCGCGTCAATCGGGTCGGCGGCAGCTTTCTACAAACGGTGCGGTCATGGATATGGATGCCTGACCGGATCGAATTCGAAGCCTCGGACGACGGCGTCAGTTTCCGAAAGATCGCCGAGATCAAAACGGACTTTCCCGTTCGCGACGAAAAGCCGCAGATAAAGGAATTTTTCAACACCTTACCCGAACCGATCACGGCAAGATACATCCGCGTTCGCGCGCATAATTTCGGCAAGATACCCGAATGGCACCTCGGTGCCGGCGGGGACCCTTGGATATTCGTTGACGAGATCTTCATTGACTGACCGTCGCAGCAATGTAAATTGACCCACCGGATCATTTGGTATACGATTCCGCACAAGCGGAACCCCGAATGAGCCTTTATCTTTTAAAGCTGATCGTAGCGGGCATAGGTCTCGGCCTCGCGGTCGGGGTCGGGGTCTATACGTTTTGGTACGGCAAGGGTTATTCGTATATGAGCAACGACCCGCTTGCCTGTGCCAACTGCCACATTATGAACGAGCAGTACGATGGCTGGTCAAAATCCAGCCATAAGGCGTTCGCCACCTGTAACGATTGCCACACCCCGCCCGACACGATCGGCAAATACACGACAAAGGCTTGGAACGGATTTTGGCATTCGTATTATTTTACTGCCGGCGGATTTCACGAGCCGATCCGCATAACGCGCCGCAATCTACAGATAACTGAGCAATCCTGCCGCACTTGCCACCAAACGACGGTCCATTCGATGACGATGAATGAAGACGAGAGCGAACTGAACCAAGTGTCGTGCATAATGTGCCATCGAAATGTCGGGCATTTGCATTAGGCCGAAAGCTAACTTGAGGTGAAAAGATGAACGAAGAACCCGTAACGAATGGCACCGCCGATGAGCCGATCAAGGCCGGGAAAACTGAAAAGAAGACCGAGAGGCTTTTTGGTATGAAGATCGTCGTTTTGGTCGCTTTTGCCTCGTTCGCGGCGGCTCTGTTGGGACTCGGGCTGCTGACAAACATCTTTGAGCGAAAGCAGGAAGCACGCGATCCATTCTTCCGCGTCGTCGAACTAAATGACGATACGCACGACCCCGCAATTTGGGGCAAGAATTTCCCGCTCCAATACGATACTTATCTTCGCACCGTCGACCAGGTCCGCACGCGTTTTGGCGGAAGCGAGGCAATACACAGAACCCCGACAAGTGCCGACCCGCGTTCTATAGTGGCGCAATCGCGGCTTGAGGAAGACCCGCGGCTCAAGACGATGTGGGACGGCTATGCATTTGCCGTCGATTTTCGCGAAGAACGTGGCCACGCGTTTATGCTCGATGACCAAACTTTTACCGAGCGGCAGAACGTTACGATGCAGCCCGGAACCTGCATAAACTGCCACGCATCGGCATATGAGGCTTATAAGAAACTCGGCGATGGCGACATTGTTGCCGGGTTCAAGGCGCTGAACAAAATGCCCTATGCCGAGGCACGAAAAGAGGTGTCGCATCCGGTTTCCTGTATTGATTGCCACGATTCGCAAACGTTGGCTTTGCGGATAACCCGGCCGGCATTTATGGAAGGCATTAAGCTGGTGAAAGCTTCACAGGGCGTTGCAAATTTCGACGTAAATCGCGATGCGACGCGGCAGGAAATGCGGTCGTTCGTGTGCGGACAGTGCCACGTCGAATATTATTTCAAGGGTGACGAAAAGGAGCTTACCTACCCGTGGCAAAAAGGAATGCGCGTCGAACAGATACTGGCTTATTACGACGAGGTCGGGCATAAGGATTGGACCCACGCCCAGACCGGTGCGAATGTCCTGAAGGCACAGCATCCGGAATTTGAAATGTATAACCAAGGCATTCACGCACGATCCGGCGTTTCGTGCGCCGATTGCCACATGCCCTATGAGCGGCAGGGTGCAATGAAGATCAGCAGCCATCACGTTCGCTCGCCGCTGCTGAGTATCAACACATCTTGCCAAACTTGTCACAAAGGAACCGAAGAAGAACTGAAATTCCGCGCCGAATCGATCCAGGAGCGGACTTACAATCTTCGAAGCATTGCGATGGACGCGCTTGTGCAATTGATAGACGACATTGCTGCTGCAAAGGCGGCCGGCCTATCCGATGCCGAGCTTGCTGTTGCCCGCGACAATCAAAGAAAGGCCCAGTTCTATGTTGATTTTGTCGAGGCTGAAAACTCAATGGGCTTTCACGCGCCTGCCGAAGCGGTTCGCATCCTTGGCGAATCGATCAATTTCTCGCGGCTCGGCCAGGTCTCTTTGCGAAATATAAAAGCTGCCTCCGGCGTCGGGCCGGTCCGGGCTGCATTTTATAGTCGCGGTTAAGTTTTACAGCTTCCGGGAAAAACTCCTTCCAATTATCTGCCGAGTGTGCTATACTTGCAACACTGTCCTGTATGCAATATGCAGAGAGGGACGGTAAGAAGTGAGTCAGATGTGCTCTCGTCTCAAAATTGAGACGTCAGCGCTGAGCGGAGATTCTGATGCAGAACGATCCTCAGAACCAGAAAATGCCAAAAAACGCCGATGTTTGCGCCACCTTGCGCCAGGCGCGCCACCTGCGCCATGGCGCAAAATGGGCGAAAACGTCGATTTTTGTTCGGGTGTGTTCCGTTCGCGCACTCACGCATCGGAACAAAAATGGGCAAAAATGCGAAAAACGTCGATTTTTGTTCACACGTGTTCAGTTCGCGCTAGCACCGAATTGAACAAAAATGGGCATTTTTGCCGATTTTCGGAAAATGTGGACGGTGAGACGGAAAACCGATCGGGAATGGAGGGAAAAAGAATCTGACCATTTGCTGGAGCGAGGCGTCTAATGAAATGTCGGTAACGGCGGCATTTTCGAGGAAGTTTCATATGGATAGACGTTATTTTCTTAGATCGAGCGGGATCGCACTAGGGAGTTTTGGGATGATGGCGGCGGCGCCCGAGTTTCTTCATCAGTTTGCTAGTGCTCAAGCAAAAGGTGAATACGGGAAGAAGAAAGTTCTGGTAACTATCTTTCAGCGTGGTGCGGTAGATGGATTGAATATGGTCGTGCCATTTGGTGACGATGCCTATTACGGCCTGCGTCGTTCATTGGCGATACAGGCTCCAGGTAAGACCGAAGGTGCGATCGATCTTGACGGGTATTTTGGATTTCATCCGGCGATGGCTTCGTTGGAAAAGTTTTGGCGATCAAAACAGCTCGCTGTTGTCCATTCGTCAGGTTCACCGGACAACACGCGTTCGCATTTTGATGCTCAAGATTATATGGAATCCGGCACGCCGGGTTATAAGGGAACTCGCGACGGATGGCTGAACCGAACGCTGCAGGCGACCGCAGGGAAGGCAGATTCGCCGTTCCGTGCAGTTTCGATGACGCAGCAATTACCGCGTTCGCTATATGGCAAAGCACCGTCGATCGCGATGACGAATCTCGCGGATTTTACGATCAAAGCCGGGCTTTACACGGCCGATCTGAAAGGCGGCTTCGAAGGTGTCTATCAGCAGAATGTGAAAGACGGACTCGGCGAGACCGGCAAGGAAACGTTTGACGCCGTCAACTTTTTGAAGCAGGCAGATCCCGCACAATATAAGCCTGAGAATGGTGCGGTCTATCCGCCGTCGCAGCTTGGCCGTTCGCTGCAGCAGATCGCGCAGATGATCAAAGCAGGCGTTGGGTTAGAAGTAGCGTTTGCCGAAACTGGCGGCTGGGACACGCACGTCAATCAATCGCTGGGGAACGCACCGGCACGCGGACAACTCGCGAATCTGTTGCGTGATCTTGCCAATTCCATTGCGGCTTTCGGCACTGATCTCGGAAGGCGAATGGATGATGTTGTTGTCTTGACGATGTCCGAATTCGGCCGCACGGCACGCGAGAACGGCAGTCGCGGAACAGACCACGGTCACGGAAACGCAATGCTCGTGCTAGGCAATTCGGTCAAAGGCGGAAAGGTTTACGGTGAGTGGAAAGGCTTGAAGAATGATCAGCTCAACGAGGGCCGTGACCTCGCGATCACGACCGATTTTCGAGACGTTTTTGCCGAGGCCGCTTTTAAGCATCTCGGCAACAAGGATCTAAGCGGCTTATTCCCGCGTTATAGCGTTGATCCCGATAAATTCCGCGGGTTCCTAGCTTAGTTTGAAGCGAAGATATTTGAAAAAATGGTTGGCCGAAGATACTAGTCAGTCCGCCGGAAACGCCTTGACGTCAAGTCAATCATTGGAATTTGACGCATCGTTGGAGTTTGATTCGCTGACGGTATCCTGAACAGCTTCATTTACCACTCGTTGCGTTTGTTGAACAACGTGAGCACACTCATGTGCTATGAGCTCCTTACCCTCGGCCATTACGTTAAACGAACCCGGAGCAAGAAAGATGCTGCGGCCGCTGGTAAAAGCCTTTGCGCCAAGCAGAGTAGGGGCATGATTCTCGTGGATCTTCACATCGCTTAGATCGGTCGAGAATTTTGCTTCAAGCTCGACCTTGATGGTCTCCGGAATTGCTGAGGCCTGAGCCACCTGTCCAATATTCGGATAGGGTACAGGGACAGGTGACGGGGTAGCCGGACTTTTGCATACATCCGGGAACACGAACGCGTTGTTGCCGCTTACGAGCTTTTTTTCTTTTCCAAACATTGCCGGGGGCTCCTTTTTAAGTTTTTTTGTGCGCCTAAATCTTCGTTCAGAATCACTTTTTTTGCAAGATGCATTGAATGTGGCTGAGCATCCGAGGTTTCGGAGAAAATTGATGCGGATGAGCAAACACCCCGGTTCATTGGTAATAATGGTGTGGATAAATTTTCGGGCCGAACTAAAAGGCTTTACACGCATTTGCCGTTTGCCCGTTTTGGAATATACTCTGTTTAAGTTTGCCGGTTTTCGGAACCGTTAATGGAGATCCCAAACGTCAAACTTTTCGGATTTTGCGGCGACGACCGCACTGATACAGATTTTTTGGGTTGAGCACGACAAGTTAGAAACGTTGCTCCCCAGTTTCAGGTCGAAAAGGCAGCTTATTCGACCGAAAGAAAAGTTCCAGCGTGAAAATTCCACCTTATTCAGCATTCGGCTCCTCAGCCGAAGACTATCTGGTAAAATTGTATCGATCGCTCGATCTTTGTTGCATTCCAGCATCCTGATCTGTAATTTGTGTCGTTATCCTGCCGCTTTTCTAAAATTTAACAACAAGGAATTAAGGCAAAAATGTCTAAAGAAATGATCATCAGCGTCAATGGACGTGAAAAGAAGATCGCGATACTCGATAACGGAAAGGTAACCGAATTTTATATTGAGCGCGGTGAAGAAAACTCCGGCATTGCCGGGAATATTTACAAGGGCAGGGTACAGCGAGTGCTTCCCGGCATGCAGTCGGCATTTGTTTCGATCGGGCTCGAACGTGACGCATTTCTTTACGTTTCAGATTTCTTCGATGAGGAAGAAGAGATCGAACGTATCGTGATGGAAAAATCCAAAAAGGGTTCGAAGGAAGATGCAAAGCGCGAAGCAAATGAACAGATCGAGCGATCCCGTATCGATCGTGAAAAGCAAATGGAATCGGCACAAGAAATATCTGAGCCACTTGCTGAGGCCGAAGATGCCGAGGTAGAGAAACCGGAACAGGTCGACAAAAGGAAACGCGGTCGCGACCGCAGCCGGCGAAAGAAGGACGAATCCGTTGCCGGTTCCGAAAAAGTTTCACAAAGATCAACTGAAACGGATGACGGGGAAGGGCAACCAGTAGCTGAACCGGTATTTGAATTTGAGGATTCAGGTTTCGAACGGATCATCGATGCAGATGATGAAGACACAGGCGAAATGTTCAAAGATGCGTACCGGCAGGAGGCGATCGTTGACAAGGTCCGAGCGGTCGAATTCGACATGGAAAGCATCGAGGAAGCAGCCGTAGGGTCGGTTCTGACCGACGTTTCCGTCGCGGCAGCTGGTTTCGAGCGAATTGCCGATGACGAGGACGATACGGTCTCCGAGGCACCGAAGAAGGGAAAACGCGCCGCGAAGGAAAAGACCCCTGCCGCAAAACCGAAACGCTCGCCGGCGAAAAAGAAAGTTGATGCACAGCAAGCTGAATCTGACGAAAAGGAACCTACCATCGAGCAGAAGAAGAAAGCGGCAAAACGAAGATCCGCAACAACGAAATCCCGAACCACTCGTTCCAAAAAGGCTGCCGATAGTTCCGACCGTCCGGATGCCGAGGCAAGCGTTAAAGAACCTTCAGAGATCGCGGAGATGTCCGTCCGAAGAGGCGGCCGCGGACGCCGTCGCGGAGGCCGACCGAAGAAAGCGGAGAACGAAGAAACCGGCGAGCATTTGCTTGGGTTTGATGATGTGATCCGCGAGGTCGGTGGCGATCAAAAAGAGGAAGTTCCGATCAAAGAAGAACCAGCGGACGAGGTTGCCCAGGAAACGAAGACCGAGTCGAAACAGGACGAGCCGGAAAATACAAATTCGAAACCGGAGAATGGCAGGCGTCGCGACCCGCGACAAAAAAGCCGTACCCGCCGCGACGAACGACCTGAAAGAGGCGAGCGAAATGACCGTAACGATCGAAATGATCGTGGTGACCGTCGTGATCGGCCTTCACAGCCTACGATCTCTGATCTGCTTCGCGAAGGACAGGAAATATTGGTTCAGATCGCAAAGGAGCCGATCGCAAAGAAAGGCGCGCGGATCACATCGCACATCGCATTGCCCGGTCGCTTTCTGGTGTATATGCCGACGATCGAACACCTAGGCGTTTCGCGCAAGATCGAAAGCTCCAGCGAACGCGGCAGGCTGCGGCAATTGATCCAGCGGATCAGGGCCGAAGAAGATATTCCGTCTGGCGGGTTTATCGTTCGAACCGCGGGGATCGGCATCTCCGAGGAAGATCTGCGACACGATGCCCGTTATCTTGTACGCACCTGGCAGGACATTCGAAAGACCTCGGAAAAAGCAAAATCACCAGCCGTCGTCCATCAGGACCTTGATCTAGTTCAAAGGCTGCTTCGCGACCAGCTTTCGGACGAGTTCACTGCGATACGTGTTGACAGCGAAGACGAGTATTTACGAACCGTCGAATTCATCAACCGGATTCAGCCGCGTCTCGTGAATCGGGTAAAGTTTTACACTCGCGAACAACCGATCCTTGATGCATATAATGTTCAGGAAGAGATAGACAAGGCCTTAAAACCGAGGGTTTGGCTGCGCTCGGGTGGTTATCTCGTGATCAACCAAACCGAAGCTCTTGTGGCGATCGACGTAAATACAGGTAAATTCGTCGGCAAGGGAAATGCTCGGCTCGAGGACACGATAACGCGGACGAATATGGAGGCCGTGGATGAGATCGCTCGGCAGATCCGGCTTCGTGACCTCGGCGGGATCATTGTTCTTGATCTGATCGATATGGAAGACCGCCGAAACCGGCACAAGGTTTCACAGGCTCTGCAAGAAGCACTTGCGTCCGACCGATCACCGACCAAGGTGCTTTCATTTAACGACTTTGGTCTGATAATAATGACCCGAAAGCGTGTGAAGCAATCGCTTGAGCGGACCATGTGCTCCCCTTGCGAATATTGTGAGGGTGCCGGATGGGTGAAATCTCCGCAGACCGTCTGCTACGAGATACTTGCCGAGGCACGCCGATTGTCGAAGGAGCTTGACGACGTGAAGCAGACTACGCTGCGTGTTCATCCCGAGGTCGCTGCTGCACTCCGCTCAACCGAACGAACGGTACTTGAAGAGATCGAAGCACATCTCGAACGCGTGGATATGACCGCTGACCCATATATCCACCAGGCACAGTTCGATTTTGCTTTTGTTTGATAAGAACGTCGAACGGTGTCTGAAAGGTTCGTCAATTCGCTTTAATCGGAATTCGTACGTTCAGGCATCGTTCGTTCTTGGACTAAGGCAGGCTTGTGATGAGGACCGCGTCGTGCATCCAGTCGCCGCGAATTGATGCGTATGAACGGCCGTCGGGGCTGATCCTGAGAAAACTGATCCCGTCGTTGCCCAGGTCGGCGGTGAGAACGGGTTCGTCTGCCTCGATGGACTGGCTCCACAGCGTGTATCTTCCGTCTTTTTCGATAACAAAATTGATCGTCCGGTTGTCAGGTGACCATGCGATGTCGACAGGCCGGCCCACGTTTTCCAGCTTCCGCGTTTTCCACACAAGAGCCTGATCCGAAAGACGTCTGATCCCTATTTTCAAGTGGCCGTTGTCCTCGGCGTCGCTAAAGAAATACGCGAGCAGTTCGCCGTTCGGTGAAAAAGCATCGGCATATTCATTTATCCCTGCCACGCGTATCTCTTCGCTGCCGTCCGGGCTGACCTTCCAGAACGAACCGCTGCGGTCAGATCTGTAGTAGACCCATTTTCCGTCGGGCGACGCGAATCGGGGATAACCACCTTCGTTCCTGGTCAATTGGGTCTGGCCGCTGCCGTCAATGTCCATTCGCCAGACCTGATTCGAACCCGTTCGGTTCGAGGTGAAATAGATATGCTTGCCGTCCGGCGAACTGATCGGGTAGAAGTTCTTTTTGGTATTTGCGGTCAACTGCCGCTTTTCACCGCCGTCGGGCCTTATCGACCAAATATCGCCCTGTTCGCCTTCGAACAACATTCTGCCGTCCGGAATAAAAGCAACGGACCGGGCATCTGAAAGAGACCGCGGCTCGTTGTTTATGGAATATTGCAGCTTAAAGTTATTTCCAACTCTTGTCGCAACGACATTCTCGCCGGAATCATCGACGCTCAACCAACTATAGCTGTTCTCATTGCTCGAAATAGAAACTGCATCGCCGGTGCCCGAGGCAGCACGCCATAAACGGGACGGTTCATCAAGCCCTTCGCTGGCAGTGAACAACAGGTCGTTCGGCCCGCTCAGCCATTTTAGGCTTCTGATGTTGAAAAAAGTCCGTGAGACCAATTGGCTTTCTTCGCCGCTTTCTATCGCGACACGCATCAGCCTAAAGTTTG
Organism: Pyrinomonadaceae bacterium; assembly: GCA_041751035.1. Lineage (GTDB taxonomy): Bacteria > Acidobacteriota > Blastocatellia > Pyrinomonadales > Pyrinomonadaceae > OLB17. The sequence goes on from JBGSYH010000030.1 coordinate 26,421, forward strand.
ACTCGCCGTTCAGCGATTCTCCGACGGCAAAGGCGATAGACTTGCCATCCGGTGATATCTGATTATCTGCGATACGGATCGGCCTAGGCCGCGTCAGTAGCTTGCGTTCATTCTTACCATTGGCGTCGGCGATAAAGAGTGAACAGTGTTCATCTTCTTTGTATGGACAACGGACAAATGATATCCGATCGCCGCTTGGCGAAATGCTTATCCAACCTTGGGTGTTTTCAACGATCTTTTCCGGAATTCCGCCGCCGATCGAGGTCCTGTAAATATGAGCAATTCCCGGCCCGATGCTGCGAACGAAGTAAACCGACTGGCCATCGGCAGCCCAGTCGAGGCCAATGTAATCTCCGTCCATTGGTGCAATTAACGAAACCGTTTCGGACGACTCAAGATCTTTTAACCACAAGCTCCCTTTTCCGGCCGAGCTGTCGGCAAATGCGAGTGTTTTCCCATCCGGTGAGATTGACGAAACGAGGGTCTTTCCGCCGCTCGTTAGTCGTTTGGCGTTGAACACCGATTCGGACAATGGTGCAAGGTTCGCGGCTAGTAAACGCTCACGCGCGATCCAGCTTCCCCCGCCGAAGATCACTACAATGACGGCAGCGGCTCCCGCGATCAACCAATACCTATTGCGGTTTGGGATCTTCCGCTGGGCTGGGATCGGAGTGTTGGCGGATTGGGCTTCCACCTTTGGTTCAATGAGTTTAGCAATGAAGCGATAGCCGCTGCGGGGAACGGTCTCGATAAATCTAGGCTGAGCGGCGTCGTCGCCAAGAGCTTTTCTCAGCATCTTTATGTTGTAGGTTAGATTGCTCTCTTCGACGAACTGATCGGGCCAAATGGCGTCCATCAGTTGTTGCTTTTCGAGCAAGTGCCCGGCGTTGTCTATCAGAACCTTTAGGGTATTAAGGACCTTCGGCGCGATGGGAATGGCAACGCCGTTTCGCGAAAGGACCCTTTCCTTCACGTCAAATCGGAAGTCATCGAATTCGAAAATGTCCTTAGATCCGGGCTGCACGATAACACCTCACAGAACTCTCACCGAAACCTCACCTAACTTTCACCACATAAACCGGGTGGTCCGAATATGATGACCTCAAATCCGCTGGGAGATCGATTTTATCACCCTTTACTTTGGGCGAAAACAAAGAAATCTATAAACGAGGTAAAAATATGTACAAGAACGCGGCCGCTTTCGTGATCACGCTTTACTGCCTGCTGGGCATTGGAGTAATGGCAACAGACGCCCAGTTTCCGATAAAGATACCAAAGATCAAAACAGAAAAGCCTAAGGTGGAACAACCGAAATCCACCAGTCCGGCTGACGAAGGCTCATCGACAGGGTCGCCTGCATCGACCGGTTCGACCCGCTCGTCTGCGGTGCGGAACAGTCAGTATGGCATTGTGAAGCCTACGGCAAACCCATTGCTTGTTCACGATTCTGTTTATATTCAGACTGAGATACATGAATCGTATTGGAAGACACCAAACGTAAAGCAAACCAGTTGGGTGCCGACGGTTCGATTCAATGTCTTTTATGACTATAAAGCAGAACTTCCATACGTGGCTGAGTTTTTCAATCCCGATGGATCGCTTTGGTATAGCGAGACGCTCGATGCCGATAACCGTTCGGCGGACCTTACGGTACCATTCAGAAGTAAACGAGATACCAACTATAGAATTAACTTGCGCAATACGAGATCGAGCATCGCGACAGGCGTGCATGGAATTAAGATCACAAATTCCGCGACCGGCGAAGTAGCATTTCAGGGTAAGTTCAAAGTCGGCAAATTTCCCGTAAAACTCAGCCGGGAAACCAAGAACGAATATTATGTCGATCACGACTGGCTGATGCCGATCGGCTCGGTGTCTTTCCATTTCAGCAATTTTGTATATGAGGATATTGGCAATAATTTTCCGATCGAAGTCAGTATGTGGTTCAAAAAATCCTTGGGCTCGACTGATCACGGCCTAGAAGGCCGACTGTTCTATAAGGGTCAGCAGATCGCGACAACGAAACCCAACGAACGCGAGGAACGTGCAACCCCATTTGCCTCTGTCGAAGCACCTGATCTTTACCATTGGCGTCGATGGGATTTTCAGTGGAGCGATAAAAGCGACAAAGAGGTGAACGTCGATAACGGAGGAAGCTATCATCCTGACAACATGCCTAAGGCTTTTTTCGTGGACAGAAATCCCGGAGAATATACAGTAAAGGTCTTTCACAACGGCGTGCATGTCCGCGAAGCCAAATTTACTGTCGGGACCGATGGACGCGTCGTAGATGGTGGATATCAAGAGCCGGGCTTCCTTTCCTACCACAAAGTGCTCATCCCTGTAACGATAGTTGGAACTACAGAGAAATGGAACGCCGCAGCATGGAAGACCGATGCGTTTTATGGCAATCCGCTAAGCGGATTCTAGGCCGGGTTCAAAAGGAGAAAGCAATGAAAAAGACCATATTGAATATTACGATCATTTCACTTTTTGCGGCGTTGATGATTTCCTGCGGCTGGAAACCCGAAGTGGACGCGGTACCGATAACTGAGCCTTGGTCGGCGATGAATCTACCGGTCAAGGAAAACGCCGTCGTTTGGAAAAGTGAACCAAAAGAGTTTCGGGCCGTTCACAAGGAAGACAAGAAAACGATGACAAAGAATTACACCGAGGCCTTAAAAACGCAGGGGTGGCAGCTAGTCAAATTTGATGAATCCGGTGACCGCTACTATGTCGAGATGAGCAAAGCCGAAGAGAAACTAAATCTAGAGTTTTACGATTTCAACACGACTGGCGTTGTCATTAGAAAATAGAATTTGGTAACCGTTGAAATACTCGGAAGCAATAACGGGTGGGAGGCCTATGGTATTTCATGCCCACCCGTATCAAGCGCTCGGCAAAGGAGACAAACTTATGGCAGAGGAAGACATTCTGGATATCATCTTTCGACCGCTCCCAATGTTCGAATTGTACAAGCCGGGGGTCGCCAAGAAAAAGGTCTTGGATGCTTTATCAACTGCGTCGGAACATTTAGGCGACGTAGAAACAGCCCTCATTTTGAGCAGCTACTTTGCTAATGATGAGATCGGCGACAAACTGAGCGAATACGGCGGAACGGTCAGCGAATTCGCCGGATACATCGCGTTGCCCGAAACCGTTGTTAAGAATTTTCAGGCGGCAACTAAGATCACTTCAGCAGTAGCAGGACTAAAGGGAAAGATAAGCGATAATCCCCAGGCGGCAGCTTTAGCGTTCGGTAGGCTTTTTAGCGGTATCGGGGAATTGTCTAAATATCTTCCCTTTCCAGGCGTCGCATTGTATTTAGAACTTTTTGCGGAGGCCGAATATTTCTTTGAGAATATACGGGTTATGACCCAACCCGAAGTTCACTTTGGCGAAGGTGATCGCCATCCCGACGTTCGTGAGGCGGTTCGGGTACGATAAGAGGCCAAAAACATGAAAAACGACGTGGCATTTTGCTTGGTGATCCTCGTCTTTATAAATGCAGCATGTAGCAGCATTGCTTCTTTGAACAAAGGCGGCAGCGACTACACGAGTTCGGCGGACAAATTCTCGATCGCCTTTCCTTCCGGATCGAGCGGCGTTGAGGTTGGCAGATCGGAGGCGAAGTTTGCCAGATCCGGCCGGACCTATTCTAAATCCTTCGATAATCGAAGCGATAATTACCGCAGTTTCGAAGTCCAGGTCCTGGATATTGATCCGTCCTTGACGACGGGCAAAGAGCCGAGAAAAATACTCGAGATCGGCTTGAACGGCTGGGAAGACGAACCGGGCACGGTAGTTAAAGACACAACGATAAATGGAAAGCGAGCGATTGACAGCGTTCGGTCGGTCGAGATCGGACCGGCGAAAATGTCGTTCCGCGACGTGGTCATTTGGTCGGAAGCGGATAAGAAGCTTTACGTAATTCAGATCGCGGCGTCAAAAAAAGAAAACGTATCAACAAAAGAAGCGGACGATTTCGTGAACTCATTTAACCTATTGTAACCGCGTCCTTAATTTTTGGACTATTCAATTCGTCCCGAGTCACCTATCTTGTCGACAAACTCTGGCCAGCGGAATCTCGTACAAGCAGATCGTCAAACAGTAACAGTGGGCAAATGTTCTAGTTTTTCGCATACCCGGTCAGACAGGGGGAATATAAGTTTCTACGGTCGCGCCTCCGAATCACGTTTACTGGTTTAGCGTTAATTCAGTATACCCCTACTGCGATAGCGGGGAATTTGACCGCAGAAAATTTGGGAACAACCTGAATCTTGCTCCTTATCTTGAACGTTGGACCAAAAAGCGCAATATCGATCTCGACCGGATCAACGGTGGTATCAGAATTTATAATCGCAGCGACGCCAAGGAGGTGAAGGAAGGCCTTCTCAATGAGCAGGAAAATTACGTTGATCTTGAGCAGGAGCGTTGTTCTTATAGTTTGAGGTCTTTCTTCAGATCTTTAGGGTTCGAGGGTTTTGTGAAGATCGATTCCGGTATCCGTTTGTTGTATTCGACGGATTCAAAATTTATTCGCGAGGTCTGAACGCCGCCTGAAAAGCGATCGATGATAAATGGCGATCGAATGCCGCCGACATCCACGAATTGTGCATAGCGGTCTTCTTCAACGATGTCTTCGCCGTCGGCATTCTTTCTGGTGTGTATCGCCTTGGCCGGAATGCCATCGTCGGCGCCGATCTCGAATTCAACGACAAAACCATCCGTGTAAGTCAGCCGGACAACGTCGTTCCGCTTCCCCAGCGTCGCCGGACGTTTACCGACGTATGAAAGTTCTGCCTGCCCCTTCCAATAACCGCGGAGAAGATTATCAATGCTAACGCGGATCCCGCGCTTAAAATTTTCAAGCTGCGCCTCGGTCTGAACCTTGATAATGTCGTTGTTTCCGTCAAAGATCCAGCCTTCCCCGTTCGCATTTGATTGAACGGTTTTCACGCCGCCGCCTTTAAATTCTGTTCGTTCTTTGTCGGGAAAGGCGATCACGTTGATAAATGATTGAAACGAGATATTGACACCCTCGCGCAAAATACTAAAACGTCCGCGGCCAACCTGCGACGTCACGTCAAGATATTTTTGGCCGCCCAATGCCGCAACGGCTCGGCCCACAACCGCTTCTGCTTCATTGTCGCGATAACTTATCGGTTCATTAGCCGGGACCGACGAACAAACAAACACCAAAACAGCAATGAAAGCGGCCGCATGTGCGAAAAACGACTTAAAGCGCATATGAAACAACTCGGATAACGCTGATCCTTGACCCATTCTTGTGGACCGCGGGTCGAAAACGAATCTTCTTTACAGCGTTCTCAATTTTGATGCGGGCCTCGCGGGAAAGTTCGCTGGGCATTTCGAAGACCGACGCACTTCCCCCTGACGAGAAAAATACTCGCACGTCAATTTTCCCGCCCAATGACGCGGGTAGTTCTTGCGTTGTAAGTTCCGGTTTTGGAGCTGAAATGAGCGCGACGCGGGTGCGGACCGAATTTCCGTCCGCATCGTCGTAGTACAGATTAAAGTTGTATTCGACCGTGGTTTGCTCGTCCATCGGCTCGCCGTTCATCGCCTTTGGCCGAAAGCGGATACGCTTAGCGGCTTCGACTGCGCGTTCGGTCAGCCCATGGGTCAGCGGTTCGACCACGGTTATTTCGCCGATCTGCCCGTTGGCCTTGAACGTAACGAGCAGCTTCACGGTTCCCTGGATCTTGTTGTCGCGTGCGAGCTCGGTATAGCCGGGCGGCGGCTTATCGATCACTTCAAGCTTTGTGAACGTAAACGTTTTCGCCGGTGCCGCAGGGGCTTGGGCAATAGTGGAAAGACTCAAAAACAGCAGTAATGCTGCGGCCACAGGCACGGTAAGGATGTAGCCGGTGAGAAAATTATCAATGGTACGATCTGTCATACACACCTCCCCAAAGTGAAAAGACCTTGATGAAGAATATCACCAAAGTCCTTCACCTCAGAATTACGGCAAGCATGTTTAGTTCAGGCTAAACGATTCGCCTGGTTTTACCGTGATCTCGCCGTTCTCGTCGTTAACCACGAATCGGATACCTGATTTCCATTGATTCGTCAGCGGCAGTTTCACCTGCTGATCGATATGGCGTTTCAGAAAACGTGCTCCATATGCCGGGCTGAAGCCCTTTTCGGTCAACAGGTCGATAGCGGCGTCGGTCACCTCAACGAACTTGCCCTGACGTTCCATGTGCCGCTGCATTTTGCGTACATACAACCGGGCGATCTCGCGAACTTCATCCATCGTAAGTGGTGAAAACACGATTATCTCGTCAATACGATTTCTGAATTCAGGCGTAAACCGGGTCTCCGCCGCCTTCATCACATCACCCTTGATATGCTTCATATCGCCGAGGGTTTTCTGTCCGAAACCAAGCGGCTTTTCGTATTTTTTGAAATTCTCGGAACCAAGATTTGATGTCATTATGACGATCGCATCCGAAAGATATACTTTTTTGCCGCGGCCGTCGGTTATCCAGCCTTCGTCAAATGCCTGAAGGAAAATGTTCATCAGATAAGGCGATGCTTTTTCAACCTCGTCAAGAAGCAATACCGTATAGGGATTGTCGCGAAGCTGCTCGGTCAATATACCGCCGCGTTCGCTGCCGACGATGCCGCGCGGCATTCCGATGAGCTTCTCAATACCGACCGTGCCATCACCGTATTCGCTCATATCGATACGGACCATCTTGCCTTCGTCACCGAACATAAATTCGGCAACGGCCTTTGCAAGCTCTGTCTTTCCAACGCCGGTAGGGCCAAGGAACAGAAGCACGCCGTCCGGTGCATAGTGGTTATCCTTGAGCGGGCCCTTGTTCAACCGAAGCCGTTCGGCAACGGCGCGGACCGCATCTTTTTGGCCGACCACACGCTGACCAAGATCTTCCTCCATCGCTGAAAAGCGATCGGATGTATCGCGATAGATCATATCCTTCGGAATTCGCGATTCCTGCGATATGACATCGATAATGTGTTCGGGCCGGACAATAAGATGCTCCGGTTCGTTTATCTCGACCTTGACCGAAGCTGTGTCCAGCCAGCCGATGGCCTTATCCGGAAGGTGTAGATTTCTGATGTATTTCGGCGACATCTCGAGCGCGGTATCTATCGCTTCATCCGAGATAGTTACCGAATAATTCTTTTCAAGACGCGGCCGCAAACCGACAAGTATCTGTTTCGTTTGATCGATCGTGGGCTCATCGACCTTAACGAGACGGAATCGCCGCGACAGGGCTTCGTCCTCACCGATAAATTCTTTATATTCGGTGATAGTCGTTGCTCCTATTATTCTCAATTCGCCGCGGGCAAGCGACGATTTGAACATATTCGCTGCATCAGAGGTCGTGCCCATCGCGGCACCGGCGCCGATTATCGTGTGAGCTTCGTCGATGAAGAGAATGATGTTGTCCTTTTCCTTTACCTCGTCAATAATTCCCTTGATGCGTTCTTCGAACATGCCGCGAAGCATAGTGCCGGCAACCAGGCCGCCCATCTGAAGCTGAACAATATGCGAATCGCGAAGCCTTGCGGGAACCTTTTCCGGTTCGAGTTCGATCAATCTGGCCAGGCCTTCGACCACCGCAGTTTTTCCAACGCCCGGTTCACCGACAAGCATCGGCGAATTCGAACGCTCGCGGTGCGAAAGTATCTCCATCATCTGAAGGATCTCTTTCTCGCGGCCGATCGTCGGCGGGATCTTGTCCTGGCGGGCAAGCTTGTTCATTGAAACGCCAAAGTGCCGCAAAAAGCTCGGAAGCTCATATTTTTGTCGTACACGCTCTTCTTCCTTTTCGCGCTTCTTGATACGTGTGCGGGCCGTCTGCGCGACCTCGTCTGAGGGCACACCAAGATTTTGAAGCACGTCGTTCAAGACGCTTCGTTCATCATTTGAAAGAACGTAAAAAATATCGCTCGCATCGATCACGCGTCGGCCCTGCGAACGTGCCCGGTCCATCGAACGCTTGAATAATTCGGTCGTCTCCGGAGCAATGCGAAAGCCCTTGCCCGTGTGCTGCCGGCCGGCTTCCATCCGCTTTTCGATCAGAAGCTTTACCGACCGCGGATCGACCGCCAGGTCGCGCATCGTCGAATTGAAAAGGTCGTCCTCTTCCTGCGAAATGGCATGCAAGACATGCTCAATTGAAACGAAATTCTGATCCCGCCGTTTCGAAGCGTCCAGCGCGGTCTCAAGAACCCGCTGCCCGCTTTCACTAAATTTATCCTTATAAGCGTCAATATCTGCCATATAATTTCCTACGCGAAGAACTTACGTATGAAGTGTGAAAAGCGTTCCCGAAAGCTACGCCTCCTGATACATATTACCACTTCGCCCCACACCGCGGAAATAGTTTCATTTGGACCGGCTGACATTATTTACGCGCTCGTATGGAATAAATTGTTACGACCATCCGAGCCTTCGGGAATTTGCCGATCTTTGTCCCAAGGCAGCCTTTCCCGGGGAAAAGTTTAAAATATTCCACGCCTGCTCCTTGTGTCGTCTGCAAAGCGGCTCAACCACGGTCATTGTTTCACTTTTGTTTCATTTTTGTTTCATTTTTGTTTCATTTTTGTCCCAAGTGAGACAAGTTAAGTGCTGCATTATCAGCGGCTTGCCGGGAAAAAGTGTTTCATTTTTTGAAAATACAAACTGCAAAATGAAACGGCAACGATTTGCGTCTGCCAGTGCTGTCGCCGGCTTGTGTCAGCAGTTGCGTCAGTGACCGCGTCGCCGTTTGATGTCCGATCTTGTCCCATTTGTCCCAATGTCCCAGGGTCCGACACGCAACGACCCCGTGGAAAATTCCTTAGCTTGAGCGCGAGAAAGGGGTAACATTCCCAGAGGGATTTTGAACGCGGATCGTGCGGATCTGGCGGATGTACGCGGATATTTAACGCAAATCTCTGGTCCTCCCTGATTCGATATCTCAAATCTGAGATCTCCAATTCCAAATCCAAAATACAAAAACGCCTGTTTCAGTGTCCGACACGCATCGTTGGGACAAACAAGTATGCGGATATTTTTAACGCAAAGACGCAATGACGCGAAGTCGCCAAGAAGACAAGCTGAAGCGTGAACTCTGAACTGGGGACAAGCTAATGCTTGAACTCTGAACTCCTATCACGATCGATTGTCAAATATCACGCCGGAAGCAATGCCGGCCCTTCGCCATTTTCCTCTAACTTTCCCAAAACAGGAATAGCATTTGGGGCAGTTGATGGCACTTGTGGCAAATGGAATAAATGGAATAAATGGAACGGCCGGAATAGTGCTGACATGGAGGGCAAAGGCATATCCCGAAGATCTTCAGAATCTGAGCGGACTAAATGAGTGCCCGCTTGAAGGCCGCCGCAAAGGCATTCGTCGAATGAACGGTTTCGCCGAACGGATCTATCCGGACCGAACAGCGGACGGTGGGAGGCGCAGATAATGATCAGCTGAAAATTGGTCAATCGGAAAGATTATCGGATATAATCACTGCACCGTTACACGCGGAGATCCTATATTTGGGGGTAATTATCCGAGATGCCGAAAACTGACGCGAGGATCGACTCCTATATCGAAAAGTCAGCGGATTTTGCCAAGCCGATATTGACGCACATCCGCAAGCTTGTGCACAAGGCGTGTCCTGACGTCGAAGAGACGATGAAATGGAGCATGCCGCATTTCGATTTCAAAGGGCCGCGGTGCAACATGGCGGCGTTCAAGCAGCATTGTGCGTTCGGATTTTGGAAGCAGCAGTTGATGGATCATCCGGCGATCGACGCGGAGCAAAACGCAATGAGCAGCTTTGGCAAGATCACATCGCTTAAAGATCTGCCGAAAGATAAGGTGGTCATTGAGATCATCAGTCAGGCCATCGAGCTGAACGAAAAGGGCATAAAAGTGCCGCAGAAGACTTCGGCCGAAAAGAAAGCTGAGCTCCCGGTTCCCGATCTGCTCGCAGCCGCGCTGAAAAAGAACAAGAAAGCGGCTGAGCATTTCGAAAAGTTTCCGCCGGGAAAACGCAAGGATTACATTGTCTGGATCAACGAGGCCAAGACCGAAGCGACCCGCGAAAAGCGCACCGCAACCGCCGTTGAATGGATAAGCGAAGGAAAGGGAAAGAATTGGAAATACGAAAAATGTTAGATGAATGGTGAGTGGTGATTGATGAATGACGAATGGAAAATGATAGATGATAAAGATAACTGACAACTGTCAATTGAAAATTTGATCACTGAACACTGAACACTGACCACTGACCACCGACCACTGACTTTATGAGCGAACCAATACTGATAGCAAAACGCGACGCGAGCGAATTTAACCTCTTGATGCCGATGGCGAATCGTCACGGCGTCGTCACCGGAGCGACCGGAACCGGCAAGACCGTGACGCTGCAAAAAATGGCGGAAGGATTTAGCCAACGTGGTGTTCCGGTGTTTGTTGCGGACATCAAAGGCGACCTTAGCGGCGTTAGCCAGATCGGCGGCACGCACCCGAAGATACTCGAACGGCTTGAGCAGCTTGGTCTTTCGGACACAAAGTTTGAGGGCAGCCCCATTACGTTTTGGGATGTTTTTGGGAAAGAAGGCCATCCGCTAAGGGCGACGATCTCCGAGATGGGGCCCCTGATGCTGTCGCGGATCTTGCAGCTAAACGAGACGCAGGAAGGCGTGCTGACGCTTGCGTTCAAGATAGCGGACGAAGGCGGGCTGTTGCTGCTCGACCTGAAAGACCTGCAGCAAATGCTGATCTTCGTTGCTGAAAATGCGAGCGAATTCACAACGCAGTACGGCAATGTTTCAAAGGCTTCGGTCGGTGCGATCCAGCGCGGACTGCTCCAGCTTGAGCAGCAGGGTGGGCACGATTTCTTCGGCGAACCTGCCGTGCGGCTTGAAGATTTTATGCAGACGCTCGGCGGCAAAGGCGTGATCAACATACTCGCCGCGGATGAGCTGATAAATTCGCCGAAACTATATTCGACATTCCTGCTGTGGCTGCTTTCCGAACTTTTCGAACTGCTGCCCGAGGCCGGCGATCTGGATAAGCCGAAACTCGTGTTCTTTTTTGACGAAGCTCATTTGCTGTTCAGCGACGCACCAAAAGCGTTGGTCGAAAAGATCGAACAGGTCGTCAGGCTAATCCGTTCAAAAGGCGTCGGTGTTTATTTTGTCACGCAGAGCCCTGCGGATATTCCCGACAAAGTTCTTGCACAGCTCGGCAATCGGGTGCAGCACGCGCTACGCGCGTACACCCCGAAAGAACAGGAGGCCGTGAAGGTCGCGGCGAAGAGTTTTCGTGAGAATCCGGCGGTGGACACCGTCAAGACCATCTCAGAACTTGGCGTCGGCGAAGTGCTGATCTCACTGCTTGATGAGAAGGGCGTGCCGACGATGGTGGATCGCGCGTTCGTTGTGCCGCCCGCGAGCCAGATCGGGCCGATCACGCCCGAACAGCGGAAACAGTTGATCGATACTTCAATAGTTGCCGGCATTTATGATACGGCGATAGACCGCGAATCGGCGTTTGAGATGCTCTCAAAGCGGGCAGAAGAAAAGGCGGCGTTGGATGCACAGGCCGAAGCAGCCAAGGCCGAGGCGAGGGCTCAAAAAGAAGCTGAAAAGGCAGAGCGAGCGGCTGCCCGGGCACCCGATACAATGGTCGAATCCGTGATGAAAAGCGCCGCACGCTCGGCATCAACATCCATCGGCCGGCAGATCGGGAATACGATCGTCCGCGGCGTGCTTGGAAGCATCTTCGGCGGTTCTTCTAAGAAAAAGAGCAGCTGGTTCTAAGCTAACCCGCTTTTTCAATGCTGATCAAGAACGTCATACTCGACCGAATAAAAGCGGGTGAGATCTCCGTTATCTTTCGCCGCTGGAAGAAGGTTGGTGTAAAGGCGGGCGGCACGCAGATGACGCAGATAGGCGTGCTTGGTGTTGATGATATTCAGATCGTTGCCGAATCAAAGATCACAGCGAAAGACGCGAAGGCCGCCGGGTTTGCTTCGAAACAGGAACTGATGGAGTCGATGCCGCCTGCGGACGACGCGACGGAGATCTATCGCATCGGTGTTCATTGGGTTGGCGAAGACCCGCGAAAGGCTCTGCGTTCGAATGACAAAATGTCGAAGGCTGAGCTTGATGAGATCATCGAAAAACTAAAAAAGCTCGACTCGGCAAGCCAACGCGGGCCGTGGACGAAACTTTATTTGCAAATGATCCACGACCAGCCGAACACACACGCCGCAATTCTCGCCGAACAGATCGGCCTAACGATCCCAACGTTCAAACCGTGGGTCCGCAAACTAAAAGCCCTCGGCCTAACCGAATCCCTAAGGCCCGGTTATCGGCTCTCGCCTAGAGGGAAAAAGGTCTTGAAAGCACTTGTACAATAACCTGAACGAAACGAAACAGATGGAATGATGGATTCAACATGAATAAAGATCGTTTGACTATCTTGATCCACGTCATTTTTTCAACTAAGGACCAAAAGCCTCTCATCGACGAAAAGATCGCTTCCGCTCTTTATACGTGCATCGAAGGCGTCCTTTGGGAACCGTTTTACTCGCCTGCGTTGAAAACGGGCGGTGGGAGCGACCATGTACACATTTTGCTCGGGCTCTCGCGAATTGTAAGAATCGACAAGCTAGTTCCTGAGGTGAAAGATCGAAGCGCCGCCTTTATGAAGACGCTGGGTAGTAAGTATATCGATTTCGAATGGCAGCAAGGTTACGCAGCGTTTACTATTAGCCCTTGGCAAGCCAACGAGGTGAAAGCATATATCGCAGATCAGCGTAACTTTCACAAGAGAACATCATTTAAGGACGAGTATCGTTCGATTCTGAGGGAAAACGGTATGGAATATGACGAGCGCGAAATGTGGGATTGACATGAACTATGGTGCGATCATTTCAACCGAAGGAAAGTATCGTTTGAATCTCAGCGTGTCGCGGGTTAGCACACGAAAACCGGAGACCTCAGCATGCGCGCCGATGTAGAAGTCAGGCATCGGCGAAGTCCGCGAACCGCCCTGCCGACGGTATTTCACAAATGCTTGACCAGCAAGAAAGGCAGCTTCATATGGCAAGGCGTCTCGTCGATATAGATCGAGAGGGAGTCGTTTGTCCAGGTCCTCAATTTGCTTATAACTTGTCGCGACTTCAGCATAGATGATGGCGTTGATGACAACTGCCGAATCGTTCATTGCAGTCTCCAACGCCGACGAAGACCACTCAAACCACTCATTGTCGCCCATTAGAACGTCGATCAGAACACTACTGTCAACCAAAGTCTCTTTCAATCTGTGCCTCGCGTAAGTTCCAAAATCTCATCAGTTGTCATCGTTCTATTGGTCGCGGAATTGCGCAGAAGCGCAACGGCTCGCTGTCCGCGGCTTTGTCGACCATTTCGCGGCTTTACCTTTTCAAGTTGGACCGCGTCACCCTTAAAGATGAACTCTACTTCGGTTCCCGGAAAGATCCCGAGTTTTTCGCGGATCTCTTGGGGAATGGTGACCTGGCCTTTTGTAGTAACTCGCATAGTATTACTCCTGCTGGTAATACTAACGCGAGAAACGAAAACTTTCAAGCATTTTGGGTCTGTAGTGGAGACATATCTTGTTTTCGGCTAACATCTTCAAATGCTTGACCGAAGAAACTTTCTGCGGCTCCCGCTTCTTTCAATTCCTCTTTTGTTGATCGATAAGGCTCGTGGGCAGAATGCTCCGGTTGCGTCGCGACAGCGAGTGAAAATGCCTGTTGTTGTTTCCACGTGGGACAGCGGTGTGCGGGCAAATGCCGGTGCTTGGCCGATACTTTCGAAGAAGGGAAATGCTCTCGATGCAGTCGAGGCTGCGGGGCGTGCTGCCGAAGCCGAACCGAATTGCTGCGTTGGGCTGGACGCGTTTCCGGACCGCGAAGGCGTTGTTACGCTCGATGCCTGCATCATGAACGGCAACGGCGATATCGGGGGGGTCTCGTATCTTGAACGGATAAAGCATCCAGTTTCGGTCGCTCGGATGGTTATGGAAAAAACGCCGCATGTTTTGCTGTCGGGCAAGGGTGCACAGGAATTTGCTCTCGCGAATGGAATGCCGCTCGAATCCGGCAAGCTCTCGGAAGATGCCGAAAAGGAATGGAAAGAGTGGCTCGAAAAGTCGAATTACAAACCGGAGATAAACGTCGAAAACCGCCCCGCACGTGGCCCGGCGGCTCCGTACTTTTTCCCGGACGGCTCGCCCAACCACGATACGATGGGCACCATCGCGATCGGTGCGGACGGCAAGCTCGCGGGTATGGTGACGACAAGCGGAATGGCGTTCAAGATGCACGGCCGCGTTGGCGATTCGCCGATAATCGGTGCCGGCCTTTTTGTTGATAACGAGGTCGGTGCGGCGACCAGCTCCGGCGTTGGCGAAGAAGTCATCCGCATCTGCGGTACGCACACCATTATCGAGCAAATGCGCGCGGGCCGCACGCCCGAGCAAGCTTGTCGCGAAGCGATCCGACGGATCGTAAAACGAAACCCCGCAAAAGCGAAGGAGTTTCAAGTAGGCTTTGTTGCGATATCACGCCGCGGTGAGGTCGGAGCATTTGCCATTCAAAAACGATTCACCTATTCGATCACGAACGCGGATCATCCGAAAGGAAAGGTGTTCGAAGCTCGGAGCTATTTTTAGGAATTTACACCACAGAGAACACAGAGGGCACAGAGGTTTTTAGGACTGTAGGATCGAGGCCGAGAGCAGTGTTTTGTGGTTGCACTAAGAACGATCAAAAAAGTCTTACTCCGTGATCTCTGTGTCCTCTGTGGTAGGTCTCTTCGGATCGCCGGAGTTTACGTGAAAGTGCAGATGCTTTGAATCCTGGTACTCGCCGAGGTTCGTAAGCACACGAGCGGCTCCGGTGTCGGCATGAACTTTTGCCGCGACCTGTTTGATAACGCCGAACAGTTCGAGCAGCAGATCATCGTTGACCTCAAGAACCGAGGAAACATGTCGTTTCGGAACTACGACTATGTGAACCGGCCAAAACGGCCGCGTGTGGTGATATGCCAGAACGTTCTCAGTTTCCACCACCTTCTCGACTAGCGTCTTTCCGCTAAAAACTTCGTCGCAATAGAAATCGCTGATCTCGGACATTTTGTTCCAAAAGATAATTAATAATTGCTAACTAGTAATTACTAATTATGTGCTTGAATATCTTTTCTTGCTACAACAACGATCGAGACGCCGAACGGGAAGTTCATTTTGTTAAGAATGAAGCGTTCCGCGGAGAAAAGTTTTCCGAACACGCCGTTTAGGCCGGAGATCGTGATGTTGTTTTCGGATTCGGGTTTGATGCCGGTCAGCTTCATAATCGTGCGGCCGGCGAGGATCGGTGCGAAGAACGTAAAGTTTGCGTAAGTTGCGCGTTCGACCGTGTAGCCGGCTTTTTCGAGCCTTTCAACGATCTGTTTTTTCGTATAGCGGATGCGGTGGTTCGATATGTCGTCCTGCACGCCCCAAAGCCACATAAACGCAGGCACAAAGATCAACGAATAACCGCCGGTTTTCGTAACGCGAAACATCTCTTTCAAGCCCGCGATATCGTCGTCGAGATGTTCGATAACATCGAGAGCGGTCGTTACATCAAACGTTTCGTTCTCGTAAGGCAGCGTTTCTGCCAGGCCTTTTTGAACCGTCAATCCTTTCTTGCGGCAGAATTCGAGAGCGTCGTCGGAAACATCCACACCTTCAGCCGAGCCGAATTGCGAAAGCATTTCGAGATTTGCACCGGTCCCGCAGCCAACATCGAGAATCTTCGGATCTTGGATCTTCGATCTTAGATCTTGGATTATTTGTTTTAGAAACGATTCAAGGATCGCGCGGCGGCCGACGAACCACCAATGCGAGTCTTCAACACGATCCATTATCGCGTATGTGTGCTGCTGCATTTCCTGCGGTAGTGCAGTGTTCATAGGAATAGTTTGCCACAGTTGCGTCGGAACATGCAGCACAGAGTTAACGGGCATCAAGAAACCCAGTCGCTATCGCTCCCGGTTCCGACTAAACCAATCTCAGCGCCATCATTTCGCTAGCGCGGGGGCCTTGGTTGCCGTCGGGAGTCAGGTTGTAGCTGTCGCAGAGACGCTTGTGGATGCCGTCTTCGCTAAGGAAACATGGGCCTGCTTCTTCGCGGCCGAGAATCATCAGATCGACGCCTTCGTTGACGTATTCGTCGGAGCCAACGAGCAGCATCCATTCGCCGGATGTGCGGTGTGCGGCGAGTTCGAGTTCATAAAGCGTCGGGTCGAAGATGCTGAGCGGGTTCACGGCAGCGTCGGAATAACTGGCGATCGTGCGGGCAAAATCGTAGGCGTGCTGCATCTCGTGGACAAGCGTGCCTTCGGTGCCGCGTTTGCTTCCCAAAGTTTCGGTCGCGAAGGTAATAAATACTTCTCCCAAAGCCTCTTCGATCCCAATTCGCCCTCCCGCGATCTTTTCGCTGGTCGCGTCGGAATCGATCACGCCTGTGATTCCCGAAGCGTTGACAACACTGACCGGGCTGGCGTTGATCAACATATTCGAACTGCGGATCGCATTGACGATACGGCGATGATTCGCGTTACCCTTCTCGACGATCGCGTCAAAGGCTTCGTCGATGATGGACTTTAGTTCGGTTGTGACCTGATCGTTGAACCACATAATAAATTTTCACCGCAGAGACGCTGAGTCGCAGAGAACTAAAGGCTTCCTCGGTGTCTTTGCGTCTCGGCGGTTAATTTAATTTTCCAAAGCCGCACCAGCTGTTGCTGTTGTGCCAGATTATCTCGACTTCTTCGGCCTTGGCTTCTTCCCACCAATCTTCGAAGTCGTCCTTTGAGATGTAGAACGCAGTCGGTGCGACGAGGTGATCGAAGACGATGTTATGCTGTTCGCGCCAGCCGAAGGTGCCGAGATGGTTCAGATAATCGTTATAGAAAAGCCTTTTTGCGACGCCTTTCGCGGCGATGTTCGCCGGGCGATAGACGAGCTTTGTCGCCATGAACAGCGAGAGCGTCGGCAGCTTTGAAAGCTGATAGAGCATCGGCTGCGACATCTTTGACGTAAAGCTTTCGCGGACAGGATTCACGTATTTCGTGATCCATTCGTTGTTCTCAGCGCCGTAAACCCAGGCAGAGATATGCCCGCCTTTTTGGATCTTTGATGCGAGCGAATGAAAAGCCTTTTTCGGATCAGGCGTGTGATGCAGAACGCCGACGCTGAATGCGTAATCGAACACACGCTTGAGCGGCAGTTTGAAAATGTCGCACTGAATGATGTGCGCGCTCGGCATGTTGCGGGTAAGAGCGAACGCAGATTCAACGCCATCACCAAGGTCGACGCCGACGACTTCCTTTGCTCCCCATTGGGCCGCAAGTTTTGTATGCCGGCCTTTCCCGCAGCCGCCTTCGAGCACGACCTTGCCTTCAAAGAAATCGGGCTTTACTGGTTGAAGCCAACCGAGAAACTGCTCGTTATACTTCGGGTCTTCCTGCGTAAAATGCGTCCACTGCCAGCCGAAGTTCTCAGCGGTCTCGGCCTTGTCCGCCTCGATCTTTCCAAGATCGGCAAAGCGCGGAACGCCGCGGACTACCTTGTATTCGCGGTCGCATTTCTTACAGGTGAGAACACCCTCGATTATTTCTTTCTCTTCGTACTTGCTCGCGTACGCCAGCAGAATGTCTCCGCCGCAAGTCGGGCAAGCAAGTAGGTCTAATAGCTTTTCTTTCATTAAAAACAAAATCGTACCAAACTCAGTTTGATACGAATGCAAATGATATCAATTTTAAGACGTGTCGACCATCCTAAAAGATTCCGGGCTTCTCCTTATTCGTAGAGCTTTTCGAAAAGGCAACCCTGAAGGTCACGAAGATGTTTCCCCCAATGCCAGGAATAGGGCTCCTTGAAGTGCCAAAGAGCGTTGTCAATGCTGGTATTTTCCCAACACCAGAGAACTTCCTCCATGTGGCCCGCGATATCGCAGATGTCATCGATCGCATCGCCTACCGCTGGTTCGCATTCACCAACTTTGTCGTTAATATCCAGGACTACGTTATAAAAACCAAGATCGGGGAAATTTGGTCCAACCAGGCTTCTAAGTGAGGAATAATCTCTTGTTGCCGCTTCGGGATAATCGGTTTCGTCGAAAGTATAGTCAGCAAAATGAAAGGCAATCGCAAGTTGATCCAAAGCGAAATAGAGCTTCGCTTCTCGTTCATCAGCCAGATGATCGCCGAGGATCACATCCATAAAATTCTCGATCGTTTGGTGTATTTCCTCGCGAGTCATGCAGTTTTCGCCCGAAATTCCTCAAATTCTTTATACGGAAACGGCTGTCGCCAGTTGAATTCGAATTCGTCCGTGTCGCGGTCTTCGTAGAGTTGGTTAAACGTTTCTGCGAAAGCGGATAGAACTTCGGCGGTCGGGGCCGTGTGGGTATAAACGAGTTCGCGTTCGTTCACATCTCGGTCGTCGGTCGGATATTGATAGATCTCGATCGTCAGATCATGGCCGCTTCGCGCGAATCGAAAATCGAATTCTTCGGGATCGCGGTTCCATTTGAGAACGTGCTCCTCGGAAGAGACACCCTCCCTACCGGTCGGGTTTCCGCCTTCGGCGATCGCGGTCAAGATCCGCATCAGGTCGGGCAAGGCCGTCGCATGCGGCGCGTGTGCGGTGGTGGTGTGAAATTCGTTCACGCCATCAGAAAATCCAATGGACATCCATCCGCACTGCGGGCTGTTAAAACTGATCTCAAGCTTATCTGCCATAAGAGCTACTCCATTGATTGTAAATTGTTAATTGGCCATTGTTAATTGGCAGCGAAGGAATCCGTTAATTCTCCAGAATTGACACATACTTCCAATTAACAATTTTTCAATTAACAATTTACAATTGGTGTTAATGCAACAGTATCACGATTTGTTAAGGCATGTTTTGGAGAACGGGACGAAGCACGAGGACCGAACGGGTGTCGGGACGATCTCGGCGTTTGGATATCAGACGCGGTTCGATCTGCGGAAAGGTTTTCCGATCGTTACGACCAAGCGGGTGCCGTTTCGTTGGGTTGCGGAAGAGCTTTTCTGGTTCCTGAGCGGTTCGACCGACGAGGCCGATCTGCGGGCACGCGGTGTGGACATTTGGCAGGAATGGGCAACTGAAGAACAAACTGCACGCTTCGGCAGAATCGAAGGCGATCTCGGGCCGGTGTACGGATATCTGTGGCGTTCGTTCGGCGGTGATTATCCGCAGATGAACGGCGTTGACCAGATCGCGAGATTGATCCGAGAGATCGAAGCGAATCCGAATTCACGTCGGCTGATCGTGACCGGTTGGAACCCGGAGACTTGCGATGAGGTCGCCTTACCGCCGTGTCATACCTTGTTTCAATTCAAGGTCGATGGCGGAAAGACGCTTCATTGCCAACTTTACCAACGTTCGGCTGATGCTTTTTTGGGCGTGCCATTTAATATTTCAAGTTATGCTTTGCTGACGCACCTTGTGGCCCATGTTTGCAGGTTGGAGGTCGGCGATTTCATTCACACCTTCGGCGATCTGCACATTTATTCAAATCACCTCGACCAGGTAAACGAACTCCTTTCCCGTGAGCCGTTCGAATTGCCGACGCTCAAAATACAAAACGCCGAGAACCTGAACGGCCTCGATGGTTTGCTCAATTTCAAATTTGAGGATCTGCAATTAGAGAATTATCAGTCGCACGGAAAGATCGCCGCACCAGTTGCGGTCTAGCGATTCAACACTGAGTACTGAATACGGCGGTTAAGGAACCGGCCCTGCTCGGTGTTGTTGTCGGCGTTTGGCCTTGGCTGCGTCGCTCCGTAGCCTTTAGTTTGAAGAACCTCACCCTTTGCTCCCTGCGAAACGAGATATTGCTTTACGGCATTGGCTCGATTCTGTGAAAGCGGCAGATTCGTTGCTTCGGTACCGCGATTGTCGGTGTGGCCGCCGATCTCGAGTACGACCGAAGGGGGGAGCTTTTTTATAAATTCAGCGGCCCGCTTGAGGGCAGCCTGCCGATGCGGTGGAATATCGAATTTATTTGTCTCGAAATTGATGATTAATATGTTGAGCGCTGCGACCAACTGATCCGCCGTGAAAGGATCGGGCAAAGCGTCCAGCGCGGCATTGTAGCAACGTTCAGCCTTGTCTTCTTCACCAATGGCTATGACCGAACAGTCCTCACCGGCTTTGACAGCCATTGGCTTGCATTGTGCCACGACTTCTTTGCGATCGCCGCCCTTTCCCTCGACTGAATGCGGATCGCACTGCCAGGTCGGATGGACGATAGTTATGACTCGGGTGCCGACATCAAGCGGATGGAGACGTTTTGCATCACCTGCGTCCGGCACACTCCAAGATCTGCCGTCGACACGGATATCGCTACCGGGCGGTGGGCTTTTTACAACAACCTCAAAACTCGTTGGACGCGTTACGAAATATAGAACGACCCCAAGAATTATAAGAGCGAAAAAGAACATTATGAACAGGCCGGAAAGTATCCAGACCCAGTTTGGAATTCCGCCTTTTTCCTTTATTTCCTGTTCTTCGATCCTTGCCTGTTCGGCCGGTGTCGGCGGAAGATTCTGATATTTGGCCCGTTCGGCTTCAGGCAGCTGGAAATAAGGCGTCGTCTTATCATTGACCACACCGAAATCATCGGGCGCGGTGCCGAAGTCCGCATCCATCGCATCCGCCCGGGTAACGCCCCAGTCGGCCGCAGGGACATTCTTGGCACCCGGATACATCGTCTTTCCAAGGTCGGTACCGCTCGTATCGATCGGCTTGATATTAGTGACCGTTTTCCCCCAATCGTCGCCTGCCGGCTGTTTGGGAAACTTATAGTTGGTCTTATCCCAATCGGCCGCATCGCCATCGTCACGCGGAATATTGACGTTCGGCGTCGTTTTGGAAAAATCGTCTGGCGGCGGATTGTCTTTGAAATCGCTCACGTTCGGGTAACGAAGGATGGAACTATGCCTTCGAAAGGAATTCTAGCACAGACGCGGCGTTGTCGCAGAAAAGTTCGGGTTATTGCTTTATATTCGGAGGCTGGGCCTTTTTGGTCCTAACGGAGATGCCTTCGTCGGCCACAAGAAAAACACTTCTTGCGTCATATGAAGATGTGTTTACGGGCAAGTAAGAAAGCAGATAACGATTTTGCCTTAGCTCATCGCAGATCGCTTTCGCAGCCTCCTGTGCTTCATCAAGAGGGAACACCCGTCCGCCTGTGCCCTCGACGAGTTGAGTTATAACAGCCCCGGCTTTGGGCGAATTGCGGCGATAGGCGCCACCGGTACGATCTCTCAGCTGCAGGGCATAAACAGTGATGTCACGGTTCTGCAATTCGGCAAGTACGTTCTCAAATTCTGACTTGCTTCCGCGGTCAAGCCCATCGCCGATCAATACGATCGCGGTTTTCCTCGTACCGGGCATCAGCGGCAGCAATATTTCGCGGGTTGTCACCTCCAACGCGTCAAAAAGATGCGGATTGCCTTGCTTTCGAAAGGTTCCGACCGATTCTTCAAGTTTCTTTGCGTCGTCGGTCCATTCCTGAATTATTTCGGCTTTTTCGTCATATGCGACTACGAAGAGCTGGTCGCCGTCGAATATCTCATAGGCAAATTCCAGCGTCGCTTTTTTCAATTTTTCGATGTCTGCGCCGACGGTCTTCGAATTATCAACAAGCAAAACTATCCGCGCGGGCGAGGGATCAAAGCTGAAATTGCGGATCTTCTGTTCGAAGCCGTTCTCGTATAGGAAAAGATCATCAACTCTGATCGGGTCTTTCTTGTCGTCAGTTCTCGATGCGGTGACACTAATTATCGTGCCTTCCAAGTCACCATAACGCGAACTGTGGCGAGATTGGGCAAAGCTTTCGCCAATGGCCAAAGATGCCAAAATAGCGACAAGAGCGATATTTCTTAAAAAATGCACAGCCCGTTTCAGGAAGTTGAGGCGGGTTTGTCCGCCGTTTTGTTGCCTGTTGATTCCTTTGATGCGGCCGGAGCCGACTTGGTTGATTCGTCCGTCGAAGATTTTTCAGAGGTGCTTTCAGTGCTCTTTTCCGAGTTCGATGACGTCTTTCCGGCGTAATCGGTCACATACCAACCAGCGCCTTTGAACTGAAACCCTGAAAGCGACCATTGCTTTTCGAGTTTTCCGCCGCAACTTTCGCAGACGGTGAGCGGTTCGTCGCTTACGCTTTGTCGTTTCTCAAGATGAACGCCGCAATCGGCGCATTTATATTCGTATATCGGCATAATCCTGAAATCTATAATTAGTAATTCGTTGCAGTGTTTATCTCTACTTCGCTTTCGTGCTCTGCCAGGAAACGCTCGGCGTCGATCGCTGCCATACAGCCTGTACCGGCGGCGGTAACGGCTTGCCGATAATAAGAATCCTGAGCGTCACCGCAGGCAAAAACACCCGGGATATTCGTTTTCATCGTTTTCCCTTCCGTGATCAGATAACCGGTCTCGTCCATGTCCAAGACACCCTTAAAAAGGTCCGTATTCGGCTTGTGGCCAATGGCGACAAAAACGCCTTCGGTCGGATGCTCGAATGATTCGTTGGTCTGATTATTCAAAAGGGAAATGCTCTGAACGCCGGCTTCCTTGGTGCCGTTGATACCCTTGACTTCGGTATTCCAAAGGATGTTTATCTTCTCGTGGTTCATCACGCGTTCTGCCATTATCTTTGAGGCGCGAAATTCGTCCCGTCGATGTATGACGTCAACTTTCGATGCGAACTTTGTTAGAAACAAAGCTTCCTCCATGGCCGTATCGCCGCCGCCAACCACGACTATCGGCTTCCCGCGAAAGAAAAACCCATCGCAGGTCGCACATGCCGAAACACCATTTCCGCCAAGGCCCTCGGGCACGGGTTCTTCACCCGGTACGCCAAGCCATTTTGCAGAGGCTCCGGTCGAGATTATCAACGTGTCGGCCTCAATTATCGTGGTTATCTCTTCGGCATCCTCGCTTTCCTTTCCAAAGAGTTTGAACGGACGCTCGGAAAGATCCACGCGGTCGATCCAGGTATTGATGATCTCGGTTCCAAACCTTAAAGCTTGGCCTCGGAACTCGTCCATTAGGGCCGGGCCCATTATTCCATCAGCAAAACCGGGATAGTTTTCGACGTCGGTGGTTATTGTTAACTGGCCACCCGGCTGCGGGCCATCAATAACGAGTGGCTCAAGCTGGGCACGAGAAGCATAGATCGCAGCGGTCAATCCGGCGGGGCCGGAACCGAGAATAACTACTTTTCGGTGAATTTGATTTTTTGACATGTGTATTCTTAGTTAATACCTAAATTATAGACTTCCTTGCGAGGCTAGTCGAACGAAACTCATTCCCCACGATTTCTTGAGATCCACATCGGCCCCGAAGCTATTCCACCACTTTAGAAATAAAGGGTGTTTCTTTAGGTGGGATCGCTTGTATTCGAACGGTCTTTCCGTGCTATCATAAACGGGTTTAGATAAGCGCTACGGTTTAGATTCGTCAATAATGTTGCCATCAACTCAGCCTCAATTTGAGGAGAAACGATTCGCATTGCGAATGGCTCTCCGTCTTCCGATAGTGGTGTCGGGGCGGACAGACGACGGTGCTGCATGGAGCGAGCCAACCGAAACGGACGATATTTCGACACTCGGAGCATTATTCCAGTTAAATCAAAAGATCGAATCGGGCGAGGCATTGTACATCAGGTCGCATCGGCCGGACGGAGTGCCCGTCGAAGTTAAGGCAAAGGTCGTCAGAATTTCTGCGGCTAGTTATGGGACCTCGCGTATCGGCGTTTCGATCATCGAATCCAAGGACAATTGGCTTCGGCTCTTCGTTTCATGGATAGCCGACGATAATGTTGCCGAAGGCCACAGCGAATAGAACAGAACAAATTCCATTGTGAGGCGACCGGCCGAAAAAGCCCGTCGTTTTTTTATGTCAAATTACCAAACAATCACAGTTGAAAAACGCGAAGCGGTCGCGATCATTACGATCAACCGCCCGGATAAGCTGAATGCACTCAGCAGCAATGTTCATAAGGAAGGCGTTGCAGCTTTTGACACACTCAAGAAAGACGATTCGGTTCGTGTCGTGGTCATTACGGGCGCGGGCGAAAAGTCATTTATCGCCGGTGCCGACATTTCCGAGTTCGAGGGGCAGACGCCGGTGTCACAGCGTGCAACGTTCTCGGAACGAACACTCTTTAACACGATCGATACGTTTCCGAAACCGGTTATCGCGATGGTCAACGGATTCTGTCTTGGCGGCGGAAACGAGTTGGCACTCGCATGCGATCTTCGAATTTGCAGCGAAAATGCAAAGTTCTCACAGCCGGAGATAAATCTCGGCATAATGCCGGGCGGCGGCGGCACGCAGCGATTGACCCGGTTGATCGGCGAAGGCCGTTCGATGGAAATAATGCTGACCGGCGATATGATAGACGCCGAGACCGCGCAACGATTTGGACTGGTGAATCATGTTTACCCGGCGGACCAGCTTGAGGCCGAAACGATGAAGCTTGCGAACAAGATAGCGACAAAAGCGCCGATCGCTCTGCAGCTATGCAAGGAGGCGGTAAAATTCGCTTCGCGGTCAAACCTTGATGAAGGCCTGCGACGTGAAGTTGACCTTTTCGCGATCTGCTTTTCGACCGAAGACAAGCAGGAAGGCGTTTCCGCTTTTCTCGAAAAGCGAAAGCCCGAATTCAAGGGACGGTAATCTAATTTCGAATTACGAACTTCGGATGTTTTTCGGTTGTGGTCAAGGTTTGCCCAAACTCAGCCGGTAATTTATAATTCGAAATTCGCAATTCGTTATTCGAAATTGCGTGTGGGGACGTAGCTCAGCTGGGAGAGCGCTGCAATGGCATTGCAGAGGTCAGGGGTTCGATCCCCCTCGTCTCCACCAACTCATCTTTTTCAAAACTCACACCACATTCCGTCCCAGCCATTTATTTGAGTGTTTTGTCGGTGGGTCAAATAAACTCCCGAAATACCTCGTTTGAAAACAGCATACCTTTTCGCGTAAGCCTTAGCCGGCCGTTTATCGCTTCGACCAGGCCCTGATCGGCAATTTCTGTGGTCTTTTTACTTAGGTCGATGTCGAATCGTGCTTCGTACTTGTCGATCTCGATCCCGTCGGTGAGCCGCAATCCGAGGAACGCCGTTTCGGATGAGATATTTACGGACTCACGGGTGATCTCCGCTGTAACAGTGTTTTCGATCAGTTCGACGTATTTTGCAGTGTTGCGCTCGTTTGCGTATCGCTCAATGCCGTCGAACGAATGTGCCGAAACGCCAAAGCCGTAAACCGGTTCGAGCAGCCAATATTTGGTGTTGTGCCGGGATCCGTAACCGGGCTTTGCGAAATTAGATATCTCGTATTGCTCGTATCCGACTTCTGCAAGCCGATCGAGCATCAGTTCATACATCTCGGCGGCGAGTTCGTCTTCGATCGGCTTTCGGCGGCCGCTGCGGACCTGTTCGGCGAGCGGCGTGGATTCGTGAATCTCCAATAGATACAGCGAGATGTGTTCGGGCGACATCTCGATAGCCTGATCGAGATTCGCTTCCCAGTCGTCCATCGTCTGCCCAGGCAATCCGGCGATCAGATCAAAGCTGATATTTGCGAAACCTGCTTCGCGAAGCATTCGGTATGTCTGCCGCGCATCGTTTGCATCATGGCCGCGGGCGAGGAGTTTAAGATCGCGTTCGTTGAATGTCTGGACACCGAAGCTCGCCCGGTTGACCCCGAGCTTTTTGAATTCATTAAGCTTTGCGGGCGTGACAGTTGCCGGGTTCATCTCCATGGTGATCTCGGAATGTTCTGCCACAGAGAACACAGAGAACACAGAGTCTAAGATCGTCTCGACGTGTTTCGGTTCAAGCAGCGAAGGCGTGCCGCCGCCAAAATAGATCGTGTCGATCAAATCTGGAACTTCAAATTTCGAATTTCGAATTTCAGAGCACAAAGCGGCAACGTACCGCTCGACTGCATCGCTGTCGCGATAGACGTCGGTTGCGAAGTCGCAGTAAGAACACCGCGACTTGCAGAAAGGAATGTGGAGATAGGCACCTGGCCGCATGTTCTTAGTCTAAACGGTATCGAGAGTCTGTCCAGTGAGAAAAAGTATTGCGTCGATAGTGATCGAGTGTTCTAATATCCTCACTGTGTTAGCGCTAATTTTACTTATCATCTTCATTGCCATTGCGGCGATCGGTTGCGGAAAGGAATACTCGACGGCTGACGAGAATGTTCGCGAGGCGGTTGTGATTTCAGGTGTCAAAACATCGGAAACTCCGCTTGCCACAGCATCACCAGATGTTGAACCAGTGTATAAAGGTGTTTCCATAGATCAGATCTTTCCAATAGCCGCACATATGTCCGCAATTGACGACAATGGGCGTGAGAGCAAAACGGACTTCGAAGTTGAAGGGTTTGTCGTGAAGATCGAAGATTATGTTCCTCGAATGCTTATGCGAAATGAGGAGGTCATCTTTAAGTTCAAAGAACGTGAACGCGAGGGTTATTGGGCAACCCTTGTTGCATCAGCAAAGTTGCTGGGACCGGCCTCCAACCAAATATACGCAGTCGTTTCGGGACCGGGCGGCGTTTGCTGCACGAATTACTCGATCGTCGATGTTTCATCGGATAGACCGAGGAGTATTTATCACAGTGAGGACTTTGGCAGTTTTCGCAGTCCTATGGAAATATTCGATGCGGAGGGTGATGGAATTTATGAGCTAATGCAGTTTGATTCATGCTTCAGATACTTTATGGATGACTGTGGTTCGTGCTCACCTCAACCGCGGGCATATTTTAAGTACGACAAGGCGAAAGGGCAGTATCTTCCAGTAAAAGGGGTGGTTCAGGAATTCGTCAGGGAAGCACATCGATACTCAGACCAATGGCTTGCAGAGAAATTAAGCGAGGCAAAGCGTACAGGCGATACTGTTTCGCGCCTCGACATTCGCCGTAGTGCTCTCGCTCATATGGTCGACCTTTTATACGTAGGCGAAGAAGAAAGAGCTTGGGATATCTTCGAAAAATACGTTCCTGACTCAAAGGGCGAGACCAGGAGCGAAATCAAGAAAAAGCTAAGCAGATGCAAGTTTTACCAAGAGCTCAAACGCGAGCGAAGGCCCAAACCTTTGTACCGTTGAAAGTCTTACTGAGTCGATCAACCTGCAGTCCACAATAAAGTCGGCCTAAGACTATTGAGTTGGTGCGGCTTCGAACTGATAAAAGATCTCGGCGCCGGGGCCGAGCGGGAGTTCGAAGAGGAACCAGATGACGAGAAAGATCGTCCAGCCGATAAAGAAGACGATCGAATAAGGAATCATCAGCGACATTATCGTGCCGATGCCAGCTTTCGGGTCGTATTTTTGCGCAAATGCGACGATCAGCGGAAAGTAAGACATCAGTGGCGTGATGATGTTGCAAACGCTGTCGCCGACGCGATAGCACGCCTGGGTTAGCTCCGGCGAGTAACCCAGAAGCATCAGCATCGGCACAAAGACCGGCGCCATAACGGCCCACTTCGCGGATGCCGAACCGATGAACAGATCGAGCAAAATTGAAAGAATTACGAATGCAACAATAAGCGTTATACCGCTCAGCTCCAGCGACCTGAGCACTTCGGCTCCTTCGACAGCAAGGATAAGCCCCAGATTCGACCAATTAAAGAACGCAACGAACTGTGCCGCAAAAAACGCCAGCACGAGATAAACGGACATCGTCCGCATACCGCCTTCCATTGCATGAACGACGTCGTCGATCTTCGTAAAGCTCTTCGATGCAAAGCCGTAAACAACGCCAAGCAGGACACCGCCGAAAAAGACGACTGCAATAATTCCGGTCAGGAACGGCGACCGGATGAGGCTGCCTGTTTTGGCGTCGCGTAGAAAGCCGTCGTCCGGAATGGTGCCCCAAAGTATCAATCCGACAAAGATCGCCGCGGCAACACCGGTCCATAAAAGGCCCCGCTTTTCATCCGCATTCAAACGTTCGAGCTTGTCCGCAACGACATCGCCTTTGTATTCGCCTAGCCTTGGCACGATCACCTTTTCAGTAATCCAGGTTCCAAGGATCGTAACAAGAAATGTCGAGGCTGCGAGAAAATAATAGTTGGCGGCGGGCGTGACGATATATGCCGCGTCAATTATACGCGCCGCTTCCTGCGTCAGTCCGGCAAGCAAGGCATCGGTCGGGGCAAGCAAAAGATTTGCGGAAAATCCGCCGGAAACACCTGCGAATGCAGCGGCAAGCCCCGCAAGCGGATGTCGTCCGACCGCAAGGAACATTAGAGCGGCAAGCGGGATCAAGACGACGTATCCAATGTCGCTCGCCATGTTCGAGATCACGCCTGCGAAAACGACCACCGCGGTAAGAAGCCGCTTGGGTGAGTTCATCACCAAAATACGCAGTGCGGCGGAGATCAACCCGCTTGCCTCGGCGACCGTGATGCCGAGTATTCCGACGAGTACGACACCGAGTGGCGCAAATCCCGTGAAGTTTGTAATAAGGCCGGTAAGGATCCGGTGCAGCCCTTCCACCGTAAGCAGGTTGACTGCCTTCACCGTCTCTTTTGTGCCGGGATGTATCACCGAAACATCTGCCCACGCAACGATCGCGGACATCACAAGAGCCAGCACTGCAAGCAAAAAGAAAAGGAACGCCGGATTCGGTATCTTATTCCCGACCCGCTCGATACGGTCCAATATGCGGAAGTAAAAAGTATTCGGTGTTTCGAGTTCCGGAGTCGGTTCCTGATCTTCTTTCATAATTGTCGATCGCACCGGTTCGGATGCCGGCTAAGTGAGTTGTTTTTCAAGCGCCGATTCCCAGATCGCTTCGAGTTCGGCAACGGGAGAGTTGACGACTTCATTTCCATCTATCGAAATGTTGAAAACATCATCGCGCACTGTGCCGATAATAGACAAGGGAACTGCGGCGGCGATCTCATGCACACGGTCAAGGTTTTCCGGCGGAAAGCTGACGACGATCCGTGAAGGCGATTCGGCAAAGAGTGCCGCCTCATGCGAAAGGCTGGCGGATTGGAAATCGATCTCGGCACCGACTGCCTCGCGATTTAGCGATGAAAAACAGCTTTCGGCGATCGCAACTGCAAGTCCGCCCTCTGAACAATCGTGTGCCGAATTAATGAGCATCGCATCGGCCAGATCCAAAACCGCTTGTTGGATATTCTTCTCCAGTTCAAGATCGATCGAAGGCAGGCTGCCTTGTTCGATCATTTGTTCCGTCGAAATTCCCGCGATGGAATAGGCGAATTCGCTAACCGAAAGATCGTCGCCGGTCGTGCCGAGCAGGGCGATAATGTCGCCGTCATTCTTAAATCCCTGCGTGATCATTTTTCGTGTGTCGTCGATCAGCCCGACCATTCCGATCGTCGGTGTCGGCAGAATTCCTTTCCCATCCGTTTCGTTATAGAACGAAACATTACCGGAAACCACCGGTGTTTCAAATGCCTCACATGCCTCTGCCATTCCGTCTATCACATCGGAGAACGAGCGCATTACTTCCGGGCGTTCGGGTGACGCAAAGTTCAAACAATTTGTCACCGCGATGGGTTTCGCTCCTACGCACACGACATTTCGTGCCGCTTCGGCAACGGCAAGTTTCGCACCTTCTTTCGCATCAACGGCAACATACCTTCCCGGCCCGTCGAGACACATCGCGACCGCTCGACGCGTTTCTTTGATACGAATTACGGCCGCGTCGGCTCCCGGCAGTATGGCGGTATTCGTCCGCACCATCGAATCATACTGTTCGTAAACCCAATGTTTGGAGCAGATGTTCGGCGAAGCCAGAAGCGCTTTCAGAACTTGTCCAATGTCCCGTGTCCCATGTCCAAAGTTAAAACCTACTTTTGTTGACTTTGGACTTTGGACTTCGGACCTTGGACTGAGCGGCCTTTCGTATTTTGGTGCCTCGTCCGTCAACGCCTGAACGGGAAGATCGGCTTCCAGGACGCCGTTATGGATGATCCGCAACCGGTCGCCTTCGACCACTCTTCCGATAACAACTGCGTCAAGATCCCATTTATTGAAGATCTCGACAAGCTCCTTTTCGCGGCCTTTTCTGGCAACGATCAGCATTCGTTCCTGCGATTCGGATAGCAGCATTTCGTATGCTGTCATCCCGGTCTCACGCTGTGGAACGAGGGTCAGATCAAGTTCCAATCCGGTTCCGGCACGTGCTGCCATTTCGACGGACGATGAAGTCAGGCCCGCGGCGCCCATGTCCTGAATACCGGCGATCGCGCCGCTTCGCATTGCTTCCAAGCACGCCTCAAGCAATAGTTTTTCGAGGAACGGATCACCAACCTGAACCGTTGGACGCTTTTCAAGAGCTTCGTCGTCAAACTCTGCTGAAGCCATTGTCGCTCCGTGAATGCCGTCGCGTCCGGTTTTCGCGCCGACATATAGAACTGGATTTCCGATACCTTCAGCCTTTCCGAAAAAGATCTGGTCTTTGCGAACGATACCGAGTGCGAACGCATTGACGAGAGGATTGAGCGAATAAGATTCATCGAAAACCACTTCACCGCCGATCGTCGGAACGCCGAAACAATTGCCGTAATGGCCGATGCCTTCGACACACCCTTTTAGAATTGATCGGTTGCGGTTACCGTGTTTGGGATGATCGAGCGGCCCGAAGCGAAGGGAATTCATTGCTGCTACCGGCCGTGCTCCCATTGTGAAAACATCACGCAGAATGCCGCCAACGCCCGTCGCGGCTCCCTGAAAGGGTTCGATAAAGCTCGGATGGTTGTGTGATTCGACCTTGAACGCCACGCACCAGTCGTCGCCGATATCGACCACACCGGCATTTTCGCCCGGCGGTACGATCACACGCGGACCGCTGGTGGGAAGCCTTTTAAGATGAACTCGTGAAGATTTGTACGAACAATGCTCCGACCACATAACGCTGAACACGCCAAGTTCGGTCAGGTTGGGCTCGCGGCCCATAATGGAGACGATCTTTTCGTACTCTGTGGGTGAAAGGCCGTGCTGGGCGATTACATCAGGTGTGATTGCGGTCATTTGATACAGATTGCTGAATTATCAGAGCCTCGAACAAACAAAAGAGTTTATGCGGTCAGGCAGGTTTTTTCAAACCGCCGCCCATAAACTCTCTGTAAAGTTTCAGGTCAAAGCTCGAATTCAATTACTGCATCGCCGGGGCGCCGATTGCAGCCCATTCCTCCTTCGACGGGCCGTAAACGCCGGGAACGGCAACGCCCGCTTGTCGCATAAGCACCGTCATCTGGCCGCGGTGATGTGCTTGATGTGCGATCAAATAAAAGAGAGTCAGGCCGCGCGACCAGGTTTCCCCGTACATTTCGTCAGTTTCAAGCAGAGTCTCGTCGGTCCAATTCTTGGAGACTTCGTCACCTGCCGATGCTGCGGCCTTTTCGTATTCAGCGAATAGTTCGGATGCGGATACAGGGCATTCGCGCTCAAAATCCGGAGCATCTACCTTAAGGCCCACCAACCCGAGCATCTCACCAATGGTTTGAGTCAGATGCCAACCCATGAAACCTAATGATCGGCCTTCTTCGGTTACTTTCTGTTCAAGCGAGGCGTCGGTCAGCGCTTTTAGGATCTTCCCGGTCGATTCGGCCTCGTAGGTCCATGCTTCTTGAAAATCTTTTATCGTTCGAAACATGTCTTTCTCCTGTAATATAGAGTTGCATAGAAGAAACTAGCGCGAAACACGTTCGGCGTCAATGGCGGGAATGCTGAAAAACTTGAAAATTTGCCGATCAGGGCAGGAGCTTATTTAGCTCTGCCTCGAGGACGGAATGTTTGACAATTCCCTGACGGGAATATGATATCGAACCATCGGTTTTGAAAAGTACCGTGAACGGAAGCCCACCGGCCCAATCTTTCGAAACCAGTTGAATTGCGGCCGTTTCATCAGGTGTGATCAGAAGATAAGTGGGCATGGTCGCCTTCATTTCCGCAAGGAACTTCGGAACGCCGGTCGTCAGTTCTTCTTCGAAATCCAGTGTGACAGTGATGAAGTCGATCTTGCCCTTGTATTCAGCATCGATCTTCACAAGGTCGGGAAATTCTTCGCGGCATGGCGTGCACCACGTCGCCCAGAAGTTGATCAAGAGTGGTTTACCGTTTGGTTTGAGCAATTCAACAAAGCGCTTTTCGTCGATCGTTGTGACGCTGGGCGCTGGAAGATCGGAGCCAGCTTTGACTGCTGCCCCGCGCTGAGCCATTGCACTGAAGCTAAAGAAAAGAATGAAAAGCCATCCGAGGGCGATGGCTTTTCCATTTAATGATCGAAACCAATGAAACATTTATTTGGCGCCCTTTCCTTCCATTGCAACACGCTTGATCGAGCAGCCAAAAGCGTTGGTCTTTGTACGCTCGATAATCTTGCCGCCGAGGGCCGAATCGAATGCGGTTCGCAGATATTGGTCTTGAATGTTCTTGCCGGAACGGTCGTTGTCGATCGCACCGTGATAGAGCAGAGTGTTGTCAGCTCCAAAGTAAAATACTTCTGGAGTGACAGTGGCTCCGAACTGATCTGCCAGCTTGTTATCTGTGTCGATCAGCAT
The DNA here is from genome assembly GCA_041751035.1 of Pyrinomonadaceae bacterium. Lineage (GTDB taxonomy): Bacteria > Acidobacteriota > Blastocatellia > Pyrinomonadales > Pyrinomonadaceae > OLB17. Next base: position 59,086 of record JBGSYH010000030.1, read on the forward strand.
AGGGAATTTGAAGTTTTCGGCGGCATCCGATGTGACCCACTCGAGCGATTCCGCTTGCCGGTTGTTGGAGTTGATACCAATAAAATTAACTCCCTTAGCTTTATATTCAGCGGCGATCTCGTCGATTCGTGAAATATAGGCCTTAACGACCGGGCATTGAGCCGAGAGAAATATAATGACCGCACCGTTCTTACCCTTAAGATCATTGAACGAGTACTCCTTTCCGTCAGTGCCCGTCATCTTGAAATTTTCGAGCTTTGCACCGATCTCCATTCCGTCGGCATTCGCAGTTGCGGGCAAAGAGATAAATGCACCTATCGCAAAAACAGTTAGAGCGAGAATTAGTTTGAATTTCATAGTTGAGATCGACTCCTTTATTTGAATATCTTCGACTTTAGCAAATGGCCTTAAACTCGACAAGTATTTTGTTTTACGTCGCTCAAGGCTGATCGGTTTCAATTGCATCGTTTTAGACCCGAGCCATCAAACCTAAATACCTTACACGGACAATTTTGGTGATATACTTTCAATCGACCAGACGCTCAAATGGATCCCGGGAATACGATAAAACAATACAAAATATTGGAAACGCTGGGCAGCGGCGGCATGGGAACTGTTTACCTGGCGGAGGACACAAAGCTCGGCCGCCGAGCCGCCTTAAAATTTCTTGCCCCCGAGTTCGCCTCGGACGCCACACATCTAGACCGTTTCGTTCGCGAGGCCCGCTCGGCTTCCTCATTGAACCATCCGAACATTTGTACCATCTATGAGATCGACGTCGAATCGGGTTCACCGTTCATTGCGATGGAATATGTCGCCGGTGAATCCGTTTCATCGCTGATCGCTCGCGGGCGTCGGAGCGTGCGCGAAACTCTCGACATCGCTGTCCAAACTTCCGAAGCTTTATTGGAAGCTCATTCAAATGGATTGATACATCGAGACGTCAAACCGTCAAATTTGATCGTTACGCCTCGCGGCAGGGTCAAAGTTTTGGATTTCGGTTTGGCGAAACAGGTGCCTCAGCCCGGGAACGACCGGGTCGGACTCTCCATAACCCGTCCGGGGATGATCCTTGGAACAGCTTCTTATATGTCGCCGGAACAGGCCCGAGGCCTCGACCTTGATGCAAGATCGGATATTTGGAGCCTCGGGGTTTCATTGTTCGAGATGCTGTCCGGCAAATTGCCTTATTCGGGCGAGACGGTCGCGGACACTTTTGCTGCGATCTTAACCGGAGACTCACCGAGTCTTAGAGAACTTGTTCCGGAGGTTGATACCGATATTGAGCAACTGATAAATAAGATGCTCTCCAAGAGACCTGCTGACAGATTTTCGTCGTGTGCCGAGCTACTCAATTCACTTCGCGAGCTTCAGAATCAGTTTGAAAAAAGGGCATCTGCGGCTTCGGACGGGTCCGCATCCGGCGACGAGCGGACACAGGTCTTTGCGAACGAAACCACTGAGGTCGCGCCAAGACAGCTTACCGGCGAGGATATCCGCGACCGCGGCCTAAGGCCCAACAACCTGTCAAGGGTCTTGAATCCGATAGTTGGCCGAGAGAGCGAGATCAAGTCGGTGGTTCAACTTATACGCCGAGCCGACGTGCGGCTTGCAACCCTTACTGGGATCGGCGGCACAGGAAAAACAAGGCTCGCCCGTGCCGTAGCCGAAGAGGCTTTGGCTGATTTTGCCGATGGCGTATTCTTCATTGAGCTGTCGGCTATCGCCGATCCGGACCTGATCTTTTCCGCTATTGCAAAACCGTTGGGTATTGAAGATGGGGGTAGCCGGCCCCTTCTCGAGATGCTTATCGAGCGGTTAGCTGACAAGGAAATATTGTTTGTTTTAGACAACTTTGAACAAATATTGAGCGGTGCGTCCAAGATATTGGCCGTTCTCGAGGCCACGGAGCGTGTCAAAATTCTCGTGACGAGCCGATCACTGCTTCGGCTTTCGTTCGAGCATGAATTTGCAGTACCGCCTTTGGAAACCCCGCTCGACGAATCGAACTCATTCGAGGACATCCGATCATCAGCATCGATCCGACTATTCGAGGCTCGGGCTCGGACCGCAAAGCCAGGATTTTCCGTGACGCCCGAAAATGCAGCGGCGATCGCAAAGATCTGCTCACAATTGGACGGCCTTCCGCTTGCGTTAGAACTTGCTGCTGCCCGGATCCGTATTTTGTCGCCCGAGGCAATGGTCGAGCGTTTGTCGGACCGGCCAAAGCTTCTTAGCGGCGGTGGACGGGACCTGCCGGACCGACATCGAACAATACGCGACATGATCGCATGGAGCTATGACCTTCTGAGTCCTCCCGAACAGGTCTTTTTTCGGCGTCTGGCGGTTTTCGCAGGGACTTTTGCGATAGATGCCGCTGAGTCGATATGTGGCGGTACAATACCGGCAGCGACAGACTGGAACGTGCTAGATGCCATTTCGTTGCTTGCTGAACAAAGCTTGATCGTTGAACGAACGACGTCTTCAGGTGAGATCCGCTTTAGGATGCTCAGTGTCGTTCGCGATGAGGCTCTTGAATTGCTCAAAAATTCGGGCGAGTTGGCAGAGCTAGAAGCGGCTCACGCGGAGTATTTCGCGAGCTCAGCCGAGCGTTCGGAACCAAAGATCCAAACGGCAAGCCCCGGCGAGATCTTTACCCTGTTTGAATTGGAACATGATAACTTGCGTGCTGCGCTCACGTGGTCATTTGCCAATTCGCCCGCTACGGCTATCAGATTGGCGGTGGCCTTACGAAATTTCTGGCTCCTGCATGGCCATCTTACAGAAGGTTTCGGTTGGCTGAGTACGGCTACCAAATACGCGGTGGGCCATGCCAATCCGGAGCAGAGGTTCAAGCTTTATAGCGGACTTGGACTGACCGCTCGCTTTCGGGGCGATCACGAAGTATCACGTGCAGCCTATGAGGCGGGACTTAATAGCTGCATCGCGGCCGGCGACAAACATGGAATTGCCGCCACTAACCGTGGACTTGGGCTTGTTGCGATGCAGCGAGACGAGTTTGATACGGCCCGCTCTCATTTTGATAAAGGGCTCGAAATAAGCCGCGAACTGAATGACGACTATGGAGTGGCTATGTCGCTCAGTTTCCTTGGCGATCTGTGCCGTGTCGAGAAGCGATACGAGAGTGCACTTCCGATGTTCGAGGAGGCCTCCGTTCTGTTCCGCGAGCTTGACCGTAAAGTCGCTCTGGGGGACTCACTAAACAATCTCGGGACCGTTCGGTTTATTTCCGGCGACCGATTTAGAGCCGGCAATGCGTTCGCCGAAGCTGCGGAGATCGCAATTGAGATCGGGAATAAAATAACCTTGTCGCATTCACTGGACGGCTTCGGAGCTATTTGTGCTGCTGACGCATCGCCCGAACTTTCTGCCAAACTAGCCGGTGCCGCAGAGGCGATCCGCTCCAAGATCGGGTACAAGAACGAGCCTGCGGAATTGGCTTTTCGTGATGAATATTTGGCGAGACTGAATGACGTGCTCCAGCCCGAACGGCTTAACGAGTATTTTAATGCGGGAGCTGCCTCTGAGCTCGATGAATTACTCCGATCCGCAATAAAAAAAGCAACGCAGAAAGTTGCCGATGCTTAGCCGAACAGACGGGGTATTCGGCGCCGGAGATTGTCCGGAAGCAGTATTTCCATCGCGTCGTCCACGGTCACGATACCAGCAATATCGCCTTCATCATCTATAACAGGAAGTGCTAGAAGATTGTATTCCGAGATCAACCGGGCAACATCTTTTGCCAGTTCCGACGGATGTGCAAAACGAAACTCGGTTCGCATCACGTCCTCAAGTTTCCTTTCCGGGTCTGCCAGTATCAGGCTGCGGAGGCTAATTAGCCCGCAGATCTTCCACGATCCTTCTTCCTCGACGACATAGAGGTAGTAGATCATGTTCGGAGTTTCAGCCATCTCACGGAGCCGGGCGATCGTTTCGCCAACCGAAAGATAGCGTGGAAAGGTAACGAATTCAGTCGTCATCAACCCGCCCGCCGTGTCGCCATCGAACCGCATTAACTCCGCGACGTCCGCCCGCTCCTCAACTTCCATAAGGTTGAATAGCTCGTTCGCTTTTGTGTCGTCCATTTCTTCCAACACGTCCACGGCATCATCTGGCGACATCTCCTCAAGGATATCAGCCGCCCGCTCTTCGTCCATCTCTTCGAGAATGCGAGCTTGGGCTTCGGTCGACATTTCCTCGAGTGTGTCAGCGGCCGTCTCGTTGTCCAGGCTTTCGACCACCTCGGTCCGATGGATCGGGGCAAGTGATTCAGCAAGTTGGGCTATTTCAACCGGATGAAGTCTGGACAGTTTGTTGCGGGAGGATTTCAGCTGAACGGTGGCGGTCGCCGTGTCTGTTGCAAGATAGCCGACATCTGCCCAATCGATGACCTCGACCGGACGATCGGTTCCGTAAAACCCCTTTGGGAGCAGTCTCCGCAGAAATCCCTGAAAACTAATATCCGCACCCGAAACACGCCATTCCTCGCCCGTCTCGATCAGCTGAACATCGTTTACGCGGACAACTCGTTTTCCATCGACGTCGATCAGCTGATTATCAAGTACATCCTTATTGAGCATTACTTCGCCTTCGCGGCGCTCGAAGGGCGTTAGATCCAATTTTGCCGAACTCATCTGCATTCCCTGATTACCAAAGTCGGAAATGTTCCTCTGAGGAATGAAGAAATCACGCCGCTGAAGCCGCGCAACGATGCCGATGACCGGGGGATAGTCCTGGCTGCCGTAGCGGACGAGCACATCGCGCACCGATGCTATCCTGTCTCCACTTGAATCAATGACCGGCTGGCCGAGTATTTGTGAAAGGTAGAGCATTTTCGCTAAAGATAACTCAAATTTCGAAAAGTAGAAATTACCGGTGCCAAATTTATTTGCAATATGGCGAAAATGTGCTATTCTACTTTTCCGAAAAAGATCAACATTGTTGATCTATATTTAACAATTTGTTGTGCATTCCCGGAATTCTTTACAGGGATCAGAGACCCTAAAGCAGCCTGACTAATTCGTTTTCAAGTTCCTCTCTATCAAAGATCGAAACGACGCCAAAAATGAGATTTGCAGCCCTCGCAGTCCCGGCCATTCTTATCCTTTCTATTGGTATTTTTGCGCAACCGTCGGTGCGTGTTTTTGACAATTTTGACCGGTCTCAAGGTGTGACGGTTCACAGACCTTCTCCACCGCCCGATCCCAATGCAGGAAAGGTAGCTAAACGTGTCAAGCGAAAAGGCAAGTGGGTAACTATCTATGAAGATCCGCTTGTAAAGAAAACTGCGAGCTCAAAACCAACCACAAAAGCTTCCGACAGTTTGGCACTTCGTGAGGATCGATCAACCCGTCCGACCAAACTTTTGATGGGGTCGCCGAACAACGGTCTGAAAGGATTTACAACCGGGAACGAGCTTCACGATAAATACATAGTCGAATCCAGCAAGAAATATCGAATAGATCCGCTTTTGATCTATGCCCAGATGCATCAGGAATCGGCATTCAAGATAAAGGCTACGTCGCATAAGGGAGCGAGCGGCTTGATGCAGTTGATGCCAGCAACGGCACGTCGATTTGGCGTAACTTCGATCTACGATCCGAAACAGAATATCGAGGCGGGGGTTCGCTATATGCGTTGGCTGCTCGACCATTTCAATCAAGACGTCGTGCTTGCATTGGCGGGGTACAATGCCGGCGAAGGAGCAGTAATGAGATATTCCTGGAACGTCCCGCCGTTTCGTGAAACTCAGGAATACGTCCGCCGTATCTCTGCACGATATCGATCGATCTCCGATCCGACCTATATTCAGAATGTTCGGCGTGTGAACGAACAGACCGCTAAAGTCGAACAGAAAGAATCCGCTCCGCTTACTGTCATCGAAACGACCCCAATGGCCATCCGCACGGCAGACGGGAAAATGATGTTGGTCAATCAATAGAGACTGCCTGACGGCACACGGATATTCACAAAAATACGGCGTCGTAACCTTAATGGTTGCGACGCCGTTTTCAGTTCAATTTGGACTGGTCTATCTGGTCTCGAGATCGTATTCCCGAAGTCGCCGATAAAGCGTCGAAGGCGAGATACCAAGCAATTCAGCAGTTTTTCCGCGATGCCAGCCGGTTTTTTCGAGTGCTCCTAGAATCTGCTGACGTTCGACATCTCTTAGATTTGACGAAGAACTGTTCATGAACGACGTGACGCTGCCTGTCTGTTGACCATTGTAGCTTACAGAAACCCGAGGGCCTTCGATCTTGTTGATGACCTCGGGCGGGAGTTCCTTTACCGTGATGCGGCCGTGATCTGCGAGAAGAGCAGCACGTTCAAGGCAATTTCTGAGCTGCCGGACATTTCCTGTCCAGGAATACGTTGCAAGAGCCTCCAGGACAGGTTGCGTTATCTCCGGTGGATTGGCGCCGCCGACCTGTTTGATAAGATGATGGGCCAGGGGTTCAATGTCTTCGCGACGCTCGCGAAGAGGCGGAATGTGTATCGTAAAGCTGTTTATCCTGTAGAGAAGGTCCGTTCTAAACTGGCCCTCGGCCACGGCGTGGTTCGGGTCACGGTTCGTAGCGGCAATAAGCCGAACGTCAACCTCTACTTTTTTAACACCGCCGACCCGGAAGAATGAACCTGTTTCAAGTGCCCGAAGCAGCTTGGACTGAAGCTGTGCCGGCATCTCCATGATCTCGTCAAGGAAAAGCGTGCCACTGTCCGCCAGTTCAAGCAGGCCAAGTTTCCTCGTACGAGCCCCTGAAAAAGCACCGGCCTCATACCCGAACAATTCGGATTCGAGTAGTGTGTCCTGTAATGCCGCACAATTTAAGTCAATGAACGCTCTTCCGGCCCGTGAGCTAAAGCGATGGATCGCCTGCGCGACAAGCTCTTTCCCGGTTCCGGTTTCACCGGTGATCAGCACTGAAGTTTCAGAAGGAGCCACCCGATGCACCAAACGCAGTACCTCTTTCATCTGCGGCGAATCCGAGACGATGTCAGGGGTCGAGCGTGTCGAACGAGCGATCTGAGCACGAAGACGTACATTATCTAACTTTAGCTGTTTCTTTTCAGCAGCTTGTGCGACCAAAGCCGACAATTCCGCAATTCGATATGGCTTGGTCAAATAGTCATACGCGCCGAGCTTCATTGCCTCGATAGCAGTTTCGACCGAACCCTGTCCGGTCAGCATAATTATTTCGGGAGGATTCTGTCCTTTTTCGCGGATCCGACGGAGCAAGCCCATGCCGTCCAGGCGCGGCATATTGATGTCACAAAGAAGCACATCGAAATCTCGTGATTCGAGCATTTCCCAGGCGGCCTGTCCGTCCGGGGCGGTCTCGACATCATGGCCTTTTCGGGCCATCTCTTTTTGGATGACCATCCTGAGGTTTCTTTCGTCATCTACTACAAGAAGTTTTGCCATAATCAATAAAGTAGGAGGTTTAATTTGTGGGTGTTCTGTTTGCGGGGTTCTAATCTGCGGCGGGAAGTAGGATCGTAAATGCGGTGCCTACGCCAGGATTTGACCGTACGCTTAGGCGGCCGCCATGGTCCGTAACGATCCCATAGCAAACGGCCAGACCGAGACCGGTGCCTTTCCCGACCTCTTTGGTAGTAAAAAAAGGCTCAAAGATCTTTGAAAGATCTCCGGCTTCAATGCCGATGCCGGTGTCCTCGACCTTTATAGAAACCCGTTTTCCACTGCTAGCTGCACTGATCGTCAATTTACCGCCGTCAGGCATTGCATCGATCGCGTTCGTTGCAAGCGCGATCAATGCTTGTTGAATCTGTCCGGCGTCCGCATTGATCGGAGGAATGTCCGTTTCAGCCTCGATCACGAATTCGACCGAATTGCCGCGTTTCTGATGTGAGACCAAGTTGATAGTAGAACGAATGATCTCGACAACATCAACAGCGTGTCGGTCGCCCGTCCGTAGGCGGCTGAAATCCAGCAAACCCGTTGTGATCGTTTTACAGCGGAACGCCTCATTCTTTATCAGGCCGAGATATTCATTGAGGTCATCCTCGGCATCGGAGCCAGCAAATGCTCCTTCATCCAACCTATGCTCCAAGGACTCGGCACACGCAGAGATCGTCGCTAGTGGATTGTTTATTTCGTGAACGACGCCGGCAGCAAGTCGTCCGACGGCCGCAAGCTTTTCGGCACGTCCAACCGCGTGGATCGCATCGACACGGACGGTGACGTCTTCTCCGACCGTAATGACGTGGCTGACATCGCCCGATTCGGGGTCGAACATTGGAACTTTGCTTACCAGCCAATGTTTGGTCGAGCCGTCTTCGGCGGTCGTTTGCTGTTCGATTCGTTCGATCTTGCCTGTCTTGAATGCTCGTTCGAACTCTTGTCGCACCTTTCCTTCCGGGAATTTTGCTAAAACCTGAAAAACATTCCTTCCAACAGCCGAATCTCGCGGAATTCCCTGCGACCCGATCTCGCGATGGCGATTCCATGAGACTATTCGGTAATCGCGGTCAACCACATAGATCGATACTGGCAAGGCATCTAAAACCGATTCAGTAAAGCGGCGGTGCTCCTCTTTTGCTCTGTTTATCGTACGGTTGATCGCGCTTTCATAGTGAGCTGAAAGGTTTACGCTCATCGCAGCTACTTGTGTTGCGGCTTCGATCAGGCTGCCTTTCGCTTCGGTGAGGTCACTCTTTCGCTCAAAGCCGGTCACGATCGCACCCTTAATTTCACCGTTGATGTGAAGCGGCGATACGTATTCCACGCGGTGCTGTTCTAACCGGAGCATAAATTTGTTCGGATCTTCTTCCCGATAGCCGACCTGAGGCGGCAGGAACTCCATCCATTTGTCGAATCTGACCTTGTCCAGATAACCCCGATCAAGTTCGCCCTTTTCGTCAAAGCCGCAGCTTACGACGCCAATGTTTTCAAGCTCCGCAACAAAGATGCACGAACTAGCAGAAACAGCATCCTTCAAGGCGCTTGCCACCCGAAGCCCTACCTTTCTCGGATGTACCATGAAAAGCAGACTCCGGCCTAGTTCCGATATGAACTTAAGTTCATCGGTCGGTTCCAAGTCCTGTAAAACTTTTGGAAACGGCTTGAACGACCGTTTCGTGGCTGTGTGCGGAGTCATTTATTTGATCCTGATCCCGGCAATTTTGGATCTCGCCTGATCTGTTGGAGGGTTTGAGGCAGAACAAACGGTGGAAACGAAAGTTAATCCCTAGATAATTAAACAGGTTTTAACAATAATTGTCAATGAAATTCATCGGCGGTTCGTTCATCAAAATACAAAAAATCGGGTGGAATCACGGAGCGGTTCGGGGAGTTTACTGCTCAGCCGCATTTTGCCGCAACTCGACCCAAATATCGGGGCTTTCACCAAATCCATTGAGCCAGATCGCATCGGGTTCGCGTCGGAACCAGGTGAGTTGGCGTTTGGCATAATTTCGAACATCCTGTTTTGATCTTTCAACCGCGCTTTCAAGCGTTCTTTCGCCTCGTAAATACTCACAAACGCGCCGATATGCGTGGGCGCCGAGGGCGTTGCGATCCTGCCTAACTCCTTGAGCTATAAGCATTTGAACCTCTTCGACAAGTCCTGCGGCGAAATGTGCATCTGTCCTTGCGTTGATCTTCTGGTAAAGTCCATCTCTTGGCGGATCTAGTACAAAAAGCCTGATCCGCGAAGAAAATTCTGGTGGTTCAGGCAGCTTTGGCTTATCTGCGGAGATGAGCCGCCCGGTCTGATAAAAATACTCCAGTGCCCTTATCACTCGGACCGAATCCTTTACTTCAAGTTCCGCTGCGGCCATGGGATCGATCTCGGCCAGCTTGCTGTGAAGGGCCTCGGGCCCGTGGTCTTTGCCGAGATCTATCAGCGAATCACGCAGTTTCTGATCTGTTTTCGGGCTATCGAACAGTGGCCGGCGAAGTGTTCGCAGATAAAAGCCGGTTCCGCCGACCAGAATTGGGGTCTTTCCGCGTTCCTCTATTTCGGCGATCTTTTGAGCAGCATCCGCTGCCCAATCGGCAGCTGTGTAGTTGATGTTCGGATCCACATAATCGATCAGGTGATGGGGAATGCTCTGCATCTCCTCGATGGTCGGTTTTGCAGTGGCGATCTGTATCTCGCGGTAGATCTGGACCGAGTCAAAATTGATCACCTCGCCGCCGATCGATCGGGCCAACCGCACCGACAAAGCGGTCTTGCCGGAACAGGTCGGCCCTGATATTGCGATGATCTTCCTGTCCACGAATTAACTCAGTGACAATAGCGAGTCAGCTTTTCAAAATGTCTAGGATCTTCTCGTGGATCCCGCCGAAACCGCCGTTCGACATAATGGCAACGACGTCGCCATCTGATAACTGAGGTCCAAGCCTATCGACGATGGCATCAGCATCGGCCAGCGTTTCAGCAGTTATTCCGGTCGCGGCAATGTTGGCAACCAGCCGTTCGACGTTCATAACATCGCCGTAGTTCTTCGCGTCTTCCGGATTGAACACACCGGCGATGATCACTTTGTCTGCGTTCATGAACGCGTCCTTGTAACGGTCCTCAAATGTCGATAGTCGCGATGTGCGCGAACGCGGTTCGAATATCGCGATCAAACGATTCGATGCGTAACGCTGCCGTAGTGCTCGCAGAGTTTCATCGACGGCAGTCGGATGATGTGCGAAATCATCGATAACGGTCACGCCGCGTTCAACACCGCGCACTTCCATACGTCGTTTGACGGATTTGAACGTGTCGAACGCCTCCTGCATCTTTTCAATAGAAATTCCCCACGCATCGGCAGCGATGATCACGGCAAGGCAATTTCGAATATTGAAATCACCGATCATCTGGGTCCGAAATTCTCCAAACAATTCGTTGTCGCGATAAACACTGAAGCGGGTTACATCGGTTTCGAGCGCTATATCACGAGCCTGCCATTTAGCATCGGGCCCGACGCCGAACGTTTCAACGGTCGTGAAAAGCTTGCCTTTCATCTGATCCAAAACTTCGACAACCACAGGCGAATCGACACCGCAAATAAGCCTCCCGTTTCCGGGAACCAGGTTCATCAGCCGCGAGAACTGCCACTTGATCGCATCCAGATCTTTGTAGATATCAGCGTGGTCAAATTCGATATTGTTTACTATCGCGATCTCCGGCAGATACGACATAAATTTCGGCTTTTTATCGAAGAAAGCCGTGTCGTATTCGTCGCCTTCGATCACAAAATAGTTGCTGTCAGTCACACGAAAGCTCTGGCCGAAATTTTGCACAACACCGCCTACAAGAAACGTCGGTTCCAATCCGCCGACCTCGCATATCCAAGCGGCGATGCTAGTGGTCGTGGTCTTGCCATGCGTGCCGGCGACGACCAATGAACGCCGCCCGCGGATAAATTCTTCGCGAACGATCTCCGCTTGCGAGCGATAGACCAGCTTACGGTTCAGCACCTCTTCCAACTCGGGATTGCCCCGCATTATTGTGTTGCCGACGACCGTGACGTCCCGCGGAAGATCAGTGTTCTCGGCCTTGTAACCGGAGGTTATCTGAATGCCGAGTTCTTCCAATTGCGTGGACATTGGCGGATAGACGTTCTGGTCCGAGCCCGTGACCTTATGGCCGCGTGCCTGCAGCATTCCCGCTAGCGACGCCATCGCCGTTCCGCAAATTCCGATCAAATGATAGTGCATAGGTTTCAGGAAAGTACCGACCGTAGTTTCTCCATCGCACCGTCAAGGATCTGATCTTCGCGGGCGATACAGATACGGACATGAGCGTCCCATGTGTCAGTATCGGCGAATGCCGAACCGGGCGTCATTCCTACGCCGGCATCACGCATAAGCATTTCATTAAAGGCGATCGCATCGTTAAATTTTTCCGGTATCCGCGCCCAGATATAGAACGCCGAGCCGGAGTTATAGATCTCAAATCCCAAATTTGCGATGCCTTCGGAAAACTTGCGTCGCTTAGCGTCAAACTTATCGCGGAGCCGCGTGTAATATTCGCTGTCGGCCATCAACACCTTGCTTAGCGCGGCCTGCAAAGGCGTCGCCGGGCAAACATATATCACGTTTGCCGCGTTATTGATCGGAGCGATCAATTCGCCCTTGCCATATGCATAGCCAAGCCGCCATCCGGAAATATTCCAAGATTTCGAGAACGAATTCACCGTTATCGTTCGCTCACGCATACCGGGCAGCGAGGCGATCGGCGTATGCGGATCCTCACCAGTGACATAGTGTTCGTAAACCTCGTCCGAAATGACAAGCAGGTCGAGTTCCTTTGCGACATCAGCGATCGCCTCAAGCTCAGTTTGCGACAAGACCTTGCCGGTCGGGTTCGCCGGCGAGCAAACGATTATCGCCTTGAGCGGAAACTCCGCCCGGTCCTTTAATTCTTTACAGCGGGCCAATAGTGCGTCCTTTTCGAACTTTAGATCTGCATCTAACTCAAACGCTTCGTTCTTTGCCCCAAATTCTTCAAGGATCCGGCGGTGATAGGGATAATAAGGTTCGAAGACGAGTGCGGACTTTCCTCGCAAATACGCTTGTGCAATGCCGATCAAGGCACCCGTGCCGCCGTTTGTGATCATCAATTCAAATGGTGTCACGTCCGGATCGACCTCGATGCCGTTGTATTTGGCTATCTTTTCAGCGACAGCCTTTCGCAGGTTCGCATCGCCTTCGCTGCCTCCGTAATGATTTTGGCTGGCTGCTATTATCGCCGCTGCTTCCTCGGCCAAACGCTGATCGATCGGCAGTTCCGATTGACCCTGAACAAGATTTCCGCTGGGCGGTACAAGCCTCGTGATCGCACGAATATCCGGCTTTACTTTCTTAACTTTTGCTTCGGTCATATGACTAAAAAGATATCAGCTTTTTTTTATTTAATGAATTCGCGGGCTTGGCGATCCAACTTCTGACCGGAATGGTTATTGCCTCATATCTTATCGCACCGAAAAATTGTGGTGAACTGCATTGGATCAATACACGATTCAAGCAATTTGCTTTTGCTAAGGAAAAAAGGAGAAAAATCATGAAAGTTAAAGAAATTATGACCGCTGATCCAGTCTGTTTAACCCGAGATGCCAGTCTCCAGGAGGCGGCGAGACATATGCGGGATAAGGATTTCGGCTGCATTCCGGTAGTTGATAAAGAAGGAAGCAGGATCCCGGTCGGTATGATCACCGATCGCGACATTACCTGTCGGACGGTTGCCGATGGCAAGAACCCGCTTGACCTGACGGTCGGCGACGCTATGACGAGCACCGCCGCGACCGTTACGGAGGAAACCTCCGTCGAGGAATGCTGTTCGTTAATGGAAGAAAAGCAGGTCCGGCGAATGGCCGTTGTTGACGGAAGCGGCGGCTGTTGCGGCATTGTCGCGCAAGCCGACATAGCCCTAAACGCGGCAAAGAATCAAACCGGCGAGGTGGTCCAGCAGGTATCAAAGGCCACGGCCTAATACCACGTCTGCCGGGGCCGGCATTTTTCCGCTGGCCTCGGCATTCTTGTCATCACCGGCTTCGGCTGTAAGGTCGTCTTACCCGAGATGCGAAAGTTCAAGTGGCCACGAAATTCGGTAAGCCGTTTGTTGGCAATTGTTTGCGGCTGTGTGTGCAGTCGCGGGCTGTTGTCAGCGGTTGCGTCAAAGATCGCGTCGCCGTTTGATGTCCGATCTTGTCCCGTTTGTCCCAATGTCCCAGGGCCCGACACGCATGTCCCGGGGGCGTTCCGGGCTTGTTCCGGGCCTGTTCCGGGGGCGTTCCGGGCCTGTTCCGCTGGTGCGTGGAACGTGTAAGTAGCTGCGTTTGTGATAGTTACTGTCGTCTCAGGGTCGAATTCTGCCATTTTTTCAAAAATACTTCAAAAAGTCCCATTTTTGTTCACATGTGAACACGCGCGAAATGAACGCACCTGAACAAAAATCGGCGTTTTTCCAATAGTGTTTCGTTTCTGAGAGCGGGCCGCGCGTTTCAGTGAAACACTTGAAACAGATGAAACACTTGAAACAGATGAAACACTTGTAACAGCTGTAACAGTGGAAACACCTGAAACGCTCGTGAAACAGATCCGAAGAATTTTTGACGCAAAGCCGCAAAGGCCGCAAAGAAGTTCAGAGTCCAAGCTTTAGCTTGCCGGTATTTCAAAGATCAAGTCAGAGCCGCCTGCGTGAGCGGGCGGGCAGTTCGGTGGCCAGGAGCTCTTTAACGCGGATCGAGCAGATTGAGCGGATCTACGCGGATGTTTTTCATAGATCCTCATGTTTACCAATCCGCAATCCGAAATAGTGCTGTGCCCGTTATATTTTCTATCAGCCTTGACCGGCCGCCAATAGCACTTGGCGCAGTTGATGGCAGTTGGGGCAAATGGAATAATTGGCGCAGTTGGAAAGGCCCGTGAGCGGTTCGACGGCTTCGCCGCAGTGCGGCAGGGCAAAGCCCAAGAAGTCCTAACCCAATCGTTCCGATCGAGTGTTTTGGTCGCGGCGTGCGGAGCACGTCGAATATCGTTAGCTACACGTGAAGTGAAACGGAACGTGTAGAAAGTAATGCCAACGTCGGCACGAGCGTGTGGAACACGCGGCAGAGGTGTCGCATGTTTCACATGCTTAATTGATGGATCGGTCCCCTTCTACAGGTTTCGCACTCCGTGCTCCACCTGTAGCTATCGATATGTACGTGTGCTCCGCACACTGGATCACCACCGGCCCATTCAATGAAAAGCTTCTCTGCAACGAAAACCTGCGGAGCGAAAGATTGCCTGAAATAAACATGTCGTCTTTATCAAGCCGGAGCGAGTCATGAGGAGGTTTTATGATCAGGTTAAGAGAAATTAGTAGAAGGAAAACATCTAACTACGCCATATCAATATTGATATTTACCACACTTCTAGCGGGGAATCTCAGTGCTCAGTCCAGCAAGGAGAGGATCGTCGGAACGGTTGTGGGATATCGACTGACCCCGACTACATTTCAGGGATCGGCGCTTTTCGTAACCAGTTATCTGCTTGTAAAGAAGAGAAAGGCGACGCAAGAAGGTGATGATTACGTGTGGATTCGATTCACCGGTGAGCCGAAGGTCCTTAAAGCAGAGACCCTACTCTCGGGTACTGTTTTCCGATTTCGCGCCCATAGAATGCCCGCATGCGACGCGACCATTAAGAGTCTCTCTGAGTTCGAAGTAAGAGACAATGATGGAATCGTGACCGAGGTTCGTCCGAATACCGACTTTGCCCGAACAAGCTTACCAGACGATCTTTCGACTTCGCGCGTGCTTACTTGTTATATGTTGCGGGACGTCACCGTCAGATGATCTTCGTTATTTACACTGAAAACGCGGCAAGGCTCCAACCAATGCAGATCGCCCGTGGGATTGAGGTTTGTTTTGGCGGTGATTATTTTGCGACGGCGGCTGATAGGAGTCCGATGAACTCATCGATCTTATTGTTTTCGATCCAGCGAAGTACGACGACAAGGTCGCGGTCGGGATCGACATAGATGATATTCGTTCCGTTTCCGACGTGTGCAAAGGCTGATTCCGGCGCATTCTTCATATAGCCTTTGTTCGTGTTCAGGAAAAAATTCATAAAGCCATAAGTCGGTTGTGCCGGGCCGGGAGTTCGGGCTTGTCTTAGAAATTCACTTGAGAGGATCTGTTTACTTCCCCATTGGCCGTTCCGCGCGGTCAGCAGCCCGAACCGGGCCATGTCGAAGGCATTGATGAACATACCGCCGCCCCAATGTCCGCCGCCGCTGACCGATTGAACTATCCGGCCATCCAGCACGATGTAGGAATTCTCGTAGCCATACCAACGCCAAGTGTTCGATGAGCCGATCTCGTCCATAAGGCGTTCGCGTAAGACCTCCGGCAGCGGCCGCCGCCAAACGTTCAGAGCGGCAAGCGCCAGGACGTTCACCCGCACGTCGTTGTATTCATAGACGGTCCCGGGTTCGTTTCGCTTTCGGGTAAGCCAGGTCGTCGCATCGCGGTCGGGGCGGTCCGCCCATTCGGGTTTGCCCCAGAGCGTGCCTTCCCAATCGCTCGTCTGGCGGAGCAGGTGTTCCCAGGTGATCTTGCTGTTGTGCTCGCCTGCGAAAAGATCGATGTACTGCGGCTTTCCGAATTGTTCGGCGACGTCGAACCGCTGGCCCGGAAAATACTGTGCGGTAACTGTCGAATATTCGCCCGCTTTGTCCTGGAGCGAGCGGATAAGTTTTTGGTCAAACGCCAGCCCGACGGTCGCCGTAATAAAGCTTTTGGTCACGCTGTGCGTCATATCGACGCGGTTCGGTTCGCCCCATTCGGCGATGATATAGCCATTTCGAATAATGATCCCGGTCTGCGCTCCACGGTCTTTGAAAAGACCGATGCCTTCGCCGAACGGCTCGCGGCCAAAGGTTTGTGCCTGGCCGAGTTCTTGGCTGCGCGGCGCTTTGGCTTCGTTCGCTTTCGCGAAATCTATCGCCGCTTGGAGCTTTTGCTGGTCCATCGCGGCTGCGGCCGCTGTGCGGCGCTCCCATGAACCCGCGGGCGGAACATATTCGGTCTGAGCCCATGATCCGAGGACGCCGGAAAGGAAAAGAGCAACAACGGCGACAGCATTAGCCAATATTTTATTGAGTTTCATAGTATAACCCCGCGACCGGTGAACCGCACGCTAAACGGCGTCCGCAAAGCCGCATTTAATTCGATCGGGAAACTTTCGTATGATAAAGGATTAGGTTTTCGCCCGCAATCTGCACAAAGAGGAGTCGGGCCGAAACCGCAAGCTTATGGTTTTATCTCCAGTTGAATTAAAAGCCGAGATCGAAAAGCGCCGCACGTTTGCGATCATCTCGCATCCGGACGCCGGAAAGACGACGCTGACCGAAAAGCTGCTGTTGTATGGCGGAGCTATCCAAACCGCCGGTGCAGTCAAAAATCGGCGAGCAGAACGAGCTGCGACGTCCGATTGGATGGAGCTCGAACGCCAACGCGGCATTTCGATAACGTCAACCGTCCTGCAGTTCGAGTACCAGGGATTTAACCTCAATCTTCTCGACACGCCGGGCCACCACGATTTTAGTGAAGACACATATCGAACGCTTACCGCTGCTGACAATGCGATCATGCTGGTCGATGCGGCGAAGGGATTAGAGACGCAGACTCGCAAGTTGTTCGAGGTCTGCCGGATGCGGGACATTCCGATCTTTACCTTTATCAATAAGCTAGACCGTCCGTCGCGCAGCCCGCTTGAATTGATGGACGAGATCGAAATGGAACTCGGGCTGAAGGTTTACGCGGTAAACTGGCCGATCGGCGATGGTGAAACATTTCGCGGGATCTATAATCGGCAAACGGGCAATGTGCATCTTTATGAGCGAAACCCGCGTGGACAGCGTCAGGCTATAGAATCGGTCGTTCCGCTCGGCGATCCGCGGATCGAGCAGGCGATCGGGCAGGCGGCACTTAAGCAGCTAAATGAAGATCTGGAGATACTCGACGGTGCCGGTTCGTCGCTTGATCACGAACTTATCCTGACCGGAAAGAAATCGCCGGTGTTCTTTGGAAGTGCGATGACGAATTTTGGCGTCGAGCCGTTTCTCGAGGCCTTTCTGGGAATGTCAGCCCTTCCGGACGAGCACATCAGCAGCATCGGCCCGATACCGGCTGACTACCCTGAGTTCACCGGATTCGTATTCAAGCTTCAGGCGAACATGGACCCGCGACATCGCGACTGCCTCGCGTTTGTCAGAGTTTGCTCGGGCGAATTTGAAAAGGACATGACCGTGACGAATGCCCGCACAGGAAAAAAAGTGCGGCTAACGCGTCCGCAGAAAATGTTCGCACGCGATCGTGAATCGGTGGAGGAGGCATTTCCCGGCGACGTTATCGGGCTAAATAATCCGGGAGCATTTACTATCGGCGATACGATCTACACGGGCCGCAAGCTTGCGTTCCCGCCGATCCCGACTTTTTCGCCTGAACTTTTTGCGAGGCTTCGCAATACGAATTCGGCGGTTTCCAAGAAATTCAAAAAAGGCATCGAACAACTTGAAGAGGAAAAAGCCGTGCAGGTGCTTCATCCGTATCAAGGCGGCGGTTCGCAGGAACCGGTGCTTGCCGCGGTCGGCGAGCTACAGTTCGAGGTCGCGCAATATCGACTGCGAACGGAATACGGCGTCGAAACGAGTCTGGAGCGTTTGCCTTATGTGGCCGCGAAGTGGGTCAATGCCGGTTGGGATGTGTTGCTCGGGATAAAGGACCTGTATGAAACTGCGATCTTTAAGGATCGCGACGATAATCCGGTGCTGCTCTTTAGAAGCGCGTGGCATATCGAACATATCGAAAAGGAACATCCGGAATTGGAACTGTCGTCGGTCGCGACCTCGGATTGGAAGCCGGGCGAAGCGATCGTCCCTTTGGAAGCTTTCGCTAATCCATAGATGAACTGCATTTTGTGCAACTCAGGTTCCGAAGCTTTTTTCAGCGGGCGGAATGGAGATTATTTCCGGTGCCCCGTGTGCTACGGCACTTTTCTCTCACCGGAACATTTTCCTGATCCTGCAACGGAAAAAGCTCGATATGAAACGCATAATAACGACGTGACAGATGCGGGTTATCAGGCCTTTGTCGCGCCGCTGGTCGATGCGATAGACCGATCACATTTGCCCAAACACCGCGGCCTTGATTTCGGCTGCGGAACCGGGCCGGTGATTAAACATCTACTGGAAGAGAAAGGTTTTCATATCGAGATCTACGATCCTTTCTTTCATAAAGACACCTCAGTTCTTTCGCGTCAATATGATTACATCGCCTGCTGTGAGGTGATCGAACATTTTCACGATCCGAATTTCGAATTCAAGCGACTGTTCGCGTTGCTCAAACCGGGCGGCAAACTTTATTGCTATACGCATTTACTGGCCGATGAGACGGATTTCGAGAATTGGTATTACAAGGACGATCTAACCCATGTGTTTTTCTATCATCCGCAAACCATCGAGTTTATAGCGAAGGCATTTGGGTTCGCTGACTACCATATTGACGATCGGCTTGTAATTTTTTCGAAAAGCGACGCCTGAACGACGGGGAGACATTGACCAAGGAAGTCCGGATCGCCGAATTGTGCCGAAATTGTGCCCACTTTCTTGCTATTGCATTTCCCACCTGCAAACCTGTTAATATAGCGAAAGAATGTTGACTCGGGAATTAGAAGAAACGTTAAGCTTTGCCGTCGATCAGGCGGTACGGCATCGGCACGAATATGTAACGCTCGAACATCTCTTGTATGCGCTGCTTCAGGACAGTGCGGCGAGGGATATTCTGTTCAATTGCGGAGCCAGGATCGATGAACTCGCGAACGCACTCGAAGAGTACTTTCAGTCCGTGCTCGAACGGCTACCGGAAGATGTGAAGGTACTGCCGGAGCTGACCGCCACGTTTCAATCAACGGTGAACTATGCCGTGCTTCAGGCCGAAGGCAGCGGGCAGCCAGCCGTTGACGGCGGTAATATTCTCGCCGCTTTTTATCAGGCCGAACAAAGTTATGCGGTCTATCTGCTTCTTCAGCAGGGCGTTTCGCGGCTAGATATTCTTAACTTTATTGCCCATGGCATTTCCAAGGTCGACGATAATAGCGACCCTTGGCTTGGCGAGCTTGACGAAGAAGACGAATTTGGCGGGCCGGGACAATCGAGGCCCGCTGCAAAACCGCTTGAAAGTTTTACGGTCGAATTAGTCGCTCGGGCGAAGGAAGGCCTGATCGATCCGCTCGTCGGCCGCGAAAAAGAGATCGAGCGAACCATTCAGGTGCTCTGCCGCCGCAAGAAGAACAATCCGCTTTATGTTGGCGAACCCGGCGTGGGGAAAACCGCTTTGGCCGAAGGGCTTGCACTAAAGATCAGCGGCGGCGAAGTTCCCGAAATACTTGCAGACGCAAAGGTCTTCGCACTCGACATGGGTGCGGTGCTTGCCGGAACGCGCTATCGCGGCGATTTCGAGCAGCGTTTCAAGGCGATAATCGCCGATATCAAAAAAGAAGAGAACGCGATCCTTTTTATCGACGAGATACACACGATCGTCGGAGCCGGCTCGGTCTCCGGCGGCTCGATGGACGCATCCAACATTTTGAAACCTGCGCTGGCGGCCGGCGAACTTCGCTGCATCGGCTCGACGACACATGCCGAATACAAGGCAGCGTTCGACCGCGACCGTGCGCTTGCACGCCGTTTTCAGCGGATAGATATCGAAGAACCGACGATCGACGAAACCTTCCAGATCCTTAAGGGCCTAAAGAAATTTTACGAGGATCACCACGGCGTCAAA
This sequence comes from Pyrinomonadaceae bacterium, assembly GCA_041751035.1. GTDB lineage: Bacteria > Acidobacteriota > Blastocatellia > Pyrinomonadales > Pyrinomonadaceae > OLB17. Next base: position 79,396 of record JBGSYH010000030.1, read on the forward strand.
TATACGAACGAAGCTCTCCGCACAGCTTCCGAGCTTGCCGGGAAATATATCAATGACCGTTTTCTGCCAGACAAGGCGATCGATGTTATCGATGAGGTCGGAGCTTCGCTGAAACTTCTGCCCGAAGGGAAACGTCCTAAGCGCGTCTCTGTCCAGATGATCGAGAATACCATCGCCCGCATGGCAAAGGTGCCGCCGCGTTCGGTCGTCACGGACGAGAAGGAACGGCTTCGTTCGCTTGCCGACGATATGAAGCGATACATCTTTGGCCAGGATGAGGCGATCGATCGCGTGGTGGATGCTATACAGATCTCGCGTGCCGGTCTGGGCCATCAGACAAAGCCGGTCGGATCGTTTCTTTTTTCTGGCCCGACGGGTGTTGGAAAGACAGAAGTGTCGAAGCAGCTCGCCGAAATACTCGGTGTTGAATTCATTCGCTTTGACATGAGCGAATACGCCGAGGCACACACGGTCTCACGCTTGATCGGAGCACCACCCGGATACGTTGGATTTGACCAGGGCGGATTGTTGACCGATGCCGTGATGCGAACGCCGCACGCGGTGCTCGTGCTTGATGAGATCGAAAAAGCTCATCCGAACCTGTTCAATCTGCTGCTACAGGTGATGGACAGCGCGACGCTGACCGACAACAACGGCAAGAAAGCAGATTTTCGTAACATTATTCTGATAATGACGACCAATGCAGGTGCTCGCGAACTTTCTGCGGGCGGCGTCGGATTTCGAAACGCGGCTGAATCCAAGGGCAATGCAAAAGGTGCGATCGAGCGTACCTTTACGCCGGAGTTTCGCAACAGGCTCGATGCGTGGGTGCCGTTCAAGGCCTTGGGGCTGGATGTGATCGGGCTGATCGTGGACAAATTCGTAAAAGAACTGAATGGCCAGCTTGCCGAAAAACGGGTGAATGTTGTTCTCTCCGGTGAGGCACGTGAATGGCTTTCAACAAACGGTTTCGATGCGAGGTACGGCGCGCGGCCGATGGCTCGGCTGATACATGACAAGATCAAACAACCGCTCGCCCGCGAATTGTTGTTTGGAAAACTAACCGGCGGAGGTTCAGTTCACGTCGAATTGATAGATACTGATATCGCACTTCGATACTAAGAAAAAACTGAGGATCGAAAATGTAAAGGCCCGGCGAATTAACGTCGGGCCTTTAGCGTGTGTGCTTGTTGTATGCGGCTATTTCTTTTTAGGAGCTGCTTTTTTGGCCGGAGCCTTTTTAGCCGGAGCTGCTTTCTTGGCCGGAGCCTTTTTCGCAGGAGCCGCCTTCTTAGCCGGAGCTGCTTTCTTAGCCGGAGCTGCCTTCTTAGCCGGAGCCGCTGCTTTCTTGGCCGGAGCCTTTTTCGCAGGTGCTGCTTTCTTTGCAGGAGCCGCTTTCTTAGCCGGAGCTGCTTTCTTGGCCGGAGCCGCCTTCTTAGCCGGGGCCGCTGCTTTCTTTGCAGGTGCCGCTTTCTTTGCCGCAGGTTTTTTTGCTGCTGGTTTTTTTGCTGCCATAGTTTTTTGTTTTCTCAAAGTTTAGTTTTTGGATAGAGTGTGTCTAACCGATAAATAACGTATCACAAAAAACTTAATTTGTGTAAAGTTTTTCTTTAAGTATTGACCTCTATTTGTATGAAAAAGGAAGCGCTTACCTTGCAAGCGGATTCGTTTCATCTATTGCGCGGGGCGGTTTGGGTGATATCATATAGCAGTATCACAATGATCGACCCACACTACTCCTCTTCTTCTACTACAAACGAATCGAACCTGCCAGCCTCGTCAGTTTCCACACGCCAAAGAACTGTGCGTCGTGGAGTATGCGTACGCAATTTGTAAGTAGTTCTATTACCAGCATTTACGCGCGACAGAAGATCCAGCCGTATAGTAGCACCGTATGATACTATACGTTCGCGGAGTGCCTTTGCTCTCAGGCTCTGCTGCGTTTCGATCAGCGTGGCCGCGAACACCTCACCGGAAAGGTCACCTGAAATAAATCTTCGATAGGAATCTGAAACCTTACTTGCATCGGCAGGATCAATGTCTTTTTCCGCAGAAATATTTTTTAAAGAAAGTGAAGAAATAAATTTTTTTGCTACCGATGATGCGATCAAACTTCCCATTCCAAGATCGCCGAGGTTCGTAAGCGCGATCACAGTCAGATCATTTTCGACATAACGAAAGATAGCAGCACCGAACCCGGCGGTCTGTCCGGTGTGTCCGATCAGCTTGTGTCCGCGCACATCCGAAATGCGCCAACCGAATCCATAGAGTGAAGCCGTGCCGTCCGCCAGAACAAAAGACCGCCACATTTCATCTTTCGAAGCTTGAGAAAGAATTCGATCGCTGTGCAAAACGCTCTCCCATTTCACCATGTCTTCGATCGTCGAAACGATCGAGCCGGCTCCGGTGAGATCGGTAAGAGTTCCATCACGTCCGGTGTGAACGCCGCCGACCCATTCGTATCCCGTGACGCGGCCTCTAATAATGAAACGCGGATCGCGGTCACCCGACGAGGTCATGCCGGCCGGAACAAAAATGCGCTCGCGTAAAAACTCCAGATACTTTTTGCCGCTCTTTGCTTCAATGATATGTGCAAGCAGATTGAATCCGCTGTTGCTATATGCGGTCGATGTGCCCGGCTGGAAAGTGAGCGGATGTTCGGAAAGCTGTTTGATGAACTGCTCAGCGGTAAGTCGTCGGGAAAGCTCGAATCCTGTCAGTCCGGTATAGTTTCTGATCCCGGAACTGTGTGTCAGAAGATGCCTGACCGTCACCTTTTCCCATGATGCCGGCGTGTTCGGCAAATGTTTTGAGATAAGGTCATCAAGTCCGAGCTTTCCGTCCTGGACGAGCAATAAGATCCCGGCCCCCGTCATTTGTTTTGAAACCGACCCGATCTCAAAGACCGAGCCTGTCGAAACCGGTACCTGAAATTCGAGGCTCGCCAGCCCATAGCCCTTTATCTTTTCGACCTTTCCGGAGCGAACAACGGCAATGGCAGCACCGGGTATATTGCGATCCTGCATCCAGCCTTCGACCACGCGGTCAACGTCATCGGCCATTGTCACCGACGTAAGCGAACACAAAACGAGTGCAAAAAAGAGAAAACGTTTGAACGCCAATTTCTTCATATCAACGATTGTCGTTCGTTAAAGCAAACTTTTTCAAGTAGCGGTGCACTTTGGCTTTTACATAAGACATTCGGAAAACTAGACTTGAACTATCGATCGAATGAAGGAGAACGCGCCAAACAGAACATCGTTTACCGAGCTGGCGATCAGGTTCAAGGAATTGACGCCTGAGAAAAGGCGCGCAGTTGTCGAGGTCAGCGCTGCTCTTGCAGGCGTGAGCCTTAGGGTCAGCCGTGATTTTGCCGAAGCCGTTCCCCGTGCGGCAAAGATACTAACCGCCGACGATCTTCGTTTGTGGGGCGATCTTGGGCGCCGGATCGCAATGGCGAACGCTGAATTGGGCACACAATTTTTTGTCGCCGGTGTTCGGGAATTAAAGAGCATTCCGCAACCGGCACGGCAAAGTTTTTTTCAGATCTGTATTCGCCAGTTGGTTCTTTCAAGTTCGGTCGCATTGGAAACATTTCGGCTGGTCCCGCAGATCGCCGAAGAGATAGGCGATGATGAGCTTGTGACAGAGATGCTCGCGCTCGCGGTTGAGATCGCTAACCGCTCGGCAAAACACAGCTTGGATTTTATTCGCGCGTCGCCCACTGTCGCGCGAGCGATCAGTGACAGTAAGGAGCTGTCGGCTGGATCTAACGAAGATCTTATCGCTCGCAGCCTGCTGGGCCTGGCTCGTACGTTTACGATCAGGACCGGCGGCATGGCAGCCGATCTGTGGGCGGGCCTGCCAAAAATTATCCAGGGATTGAATTCATCGGACGTAGTACTTCTTTCAGAACGCGCGGCCGGAATGCTCGACCACGGCGGTAGTGTCGCACTTCATTTTTTAACGGCCGGAAGCAAAGTGCTGCGAACTGAGCCCGGTGTATTCGATAGCTGGTGCGCCGTCGTTGATCTTTTTGCAGGACATGGAAATGCTGTGCTGATCGCATTCTTGAAAGCGACCCCGCGGACATTTGATCAGATCGGAACCGTGAAACTGAATGGCGCGGTGGAGGGACGCGTAAGGACCGAGGCCCTGGCCCGCGTTCTTTTCTTGATAAGCGGTATCGCCGAAACGGATGGCGAAAGCGCGCTCGCGGCATTCAGGTCGTCAGCCTCGGCTTTGCGAAATGTTTCGATCGATCAGTTTGAAGAATGGGTGTCTACCGGTCTAAAAGATCTCAAAGACGGCACTCCAAGATCGAGGCGTTCCTATTTTGCGCTGGAAACGCGGCACTCAGGCGACGTTCTTCGCAAGACCAGAACGGGCTTGCATTTAGAATCTGTCCAACACGTTCTTCGGCTTTATATCGAGGCACTCACGGGACGCGAGATCGAGATCGCGCCGCAGACCGCAATGCCGCAGGAGTCGCGGCTTGGCGATGGCAAGACGATCTATCTTCCGAACAACATCGCCGAATTCGACACCGAAGAAATGGATTTTCGGCTGTACAAAGTTCTCGCCGCCTACGGTGCCGGCCAGATCGAGTTCGGCACTTTTGTAAAAGATACGGTCGAACTAAAGGCTGCCTTTGCAGATCTGGCCGATCTATATTCCGCGACCGCCGAAGAGATAGATGCATTTTCGCTTGCCGGCTACATAGAAGATGTGCAGAAAGGCGAGCGGGCACTTTCGGACGAGGAGATCCGCGAAGAGATCAAGAAACGACGCAAAACTCTGCCGAAGGGTTCCGACTATAAAGCCGTGCTCAACATTTTCGCGGAACCGCGCCTGGCGAAAAAGATCTTTACGACGATGGAGAATGCGCGGATCGATTCGCTCCTGCGGCGGACCTATCGCGGGCTTCGAAAAGATCTTGATCTGATGCAGGAATTTCTGCGCAAAAACCGGCCTTTCATTTTCGACGTTCCGTATCATCAGGTCCCGTTCGAATTGCTTTTCCAGATAACCCTTTGCGGCGGAGCGACCGACGACGCACGCCAGTTCTATGGGCAGATCGTTTCTGAGATCGAGACAGTGATAGAAAAATATCTTCAAGCCGAATCAAGCAAGAACGAGCTGTCAACTGTTGCCGATTCTCTATTTGCAACGAGTCGCGTTTACAACCTGTTTCAGAACATCACGCCGGAACAGACGCAGGAGGCCGAGCCGGAATCGGCGGAAGACGAAAGCGAATTTGCCTATGACGATAAGCACGCCGACGAAGCCGTTACCGAAGACAAAGTGAAACGCGAAGAACGGCCGCAGACAATGCAGGACCTTCGCGATCTTTTCAATTCATGGAACGCAGATGAAGAAGATGGCGAGCCGGACGACATCAGCGGTTCCGAATCTTGGACGCATAGCGAAATGCCCGAAATGCCGCTCGAGCCTGGTGAAGAGGCGTTTGCCTATGATGAATGGGATCGCGAACTGAACGATTATCGCGTTGGCTGGAGCCGGGTTGTCGAAAAGCGCGTGAAGCACGGCGACCGCACCTTCGTCGAACTTGCCCGTTCGCGGTATCACGGAGTTATATCATCCATCCGGCATCAGTTCCAATTGATGAAGCCGGAGAACCTGACCAAGGTAAATCGTGAGATCGATGGTGAGGACTATGACCTCGATGCTCTGGTCGAACTTGTAATCGATCGAAAAGCAGATGGACGACAGTCAGAGAATATCTATACGAAACGGCTGCGTCGTCAACGCGATGTTGCGGTTTCGATCTTGCTCGATCAATCATCTTCGACCGCACGCACGATAACGCGAAATCCGCTTCAGCCTTACACTCACCCCGGCCGACGGATCATTGAGATCGAAAAGGAAGGCTTGGTCCTTATGAGCGAAGCGTTGGAGGCGGTCGGCGATGTTTATTCGATAAATGGTTTTACCAGCGAAGGCCGCCGAAATGTTAAGTTTTATGTCGTAAAAGACTTCAACGAAAAATATTCGGAAGAGACCGAAAAGCGGATCGGCGGTATTACGTTTCAAAACAACACTCGGCTCGGGGCTGCCATCCGCCATGCCGCTAACAAGCTGCTTCGGCAGGAAAATCGCACGAAACTTTTGCTTATCCTTACCGACGGCCGCCCATACGACCACGACTATGGCGACGCTCGCTACGCACGCGAGGACGTCCGCGAGGCACTGATCGAAGCAAAGGTGAACGGCATTACGCCCTTCTGCATAACGATCGACCGCGAATCAGAAACCGAACTCCGTGATCTTTATGGCGACGTCGGGTACACGATAATCGATGATGTCCTATCGCTGCCCGAGCGAATGCCTAATATATATAGACGATTGACGTCTTAATATACTATTTTGGGGACCGTCTGATATTGGCAGTTGAACAGCTTGGTGCTGTCTTTGACGGCCGATCCAAAGATCTTTTTTTGGCGACCGTGTTTATCGATTTTAGTCAGCCTGCGGTAAAATTTGCGTGATCTATTTCCAAGCCTATGGTCTTCCTAACCCAATCGGCGGCAGTTTACGGTATTGATGCGCTCGTTGTTGATATCGAGGTCAATCTACGTCCGGCTGCCGAAAATGAACAAACACCGCCTGTGACGATCGTGGGCCTGCCGGACACGGCGGTTCGCGAATCGCGCGAGCGGATACGTGCGGCAATTTCAAACAGCAGCTATTTTTTCCCCGTACAGCGTGCGACCGTAAACCTTGCTCCTGCCGATGTCCGCAAGGAAGGTGCGAGCTTTGATCTGCCGATCGCTTTGGGAATTCTCGGCGCAAATGCCGACATCGGAAACGGCGAGCAGCTTGACGACACGCTCAGCGTCGGTGAACTATCGCTTGACGGCCGTGTCCGGCCGGTTCGCGGGGCACTTTCGATCGCTCTTTCCGCCCGTGATAACGGCATCCGCAATCTGATCATTCCCGAAGAGAATGCGAAAGAGGCAGCGGTCGTCAGCGGGGTGAACGTTTATCCGGTGGCGACGCTTCGCGAAGCGGCTCTGCTTGCCGAAGAACTGATGGCCGGTTCTCCGACTCGTGTTCAGCCGATGCAGCTTGATCCAAACGAACTGAACAGCGACGGCACGCATTATCGTGTCGATTTCTCAGAGGTTCGCGGCCAGCAATCGGCAAAGCGGGCTCTGGAAGTGGCGTCCGCAGGCGGGCACAACATCCTGTTCATCGGGCCGCCGGGTTCGGGGAAGACGATGCTCGCGAAGCGTCTGCCGACCATCTTGCCGCCGCTCGAATTCGATGAAGCGCTCGAAATAACAAAGATCCATTCCGTCGCCGGCTTGACCGGTAAGTCGGGCCTGGTCACCGAACGGCCGTTCAAATCGCCGCACCACACAGTTTCTCAGGCGGGCCTTATCGGCGGGGGATCGATACCAAAACCGGGCGAGGTTTCGCTGGCGCATCTCGGGGTTTTATTCCTTGATGAGCTGCCGGAATTCGACCGCAGCGTTTTGGAAGTGCTCCGCCAGCCGATGGAGGACAAGCAGGTGACCATTTCCCGCGCCGCTTCGTCGCTTACGTTTCCGGCTAACTTCACGCTTGTTGCCTCGATGAACCCATGTCCGTGCGGCTATTTTGGTTCGGCACGCGAATGCAAATGTTCGCCGATGCAGATCCAGCGATACGTCGGCAAGATCTCCGGCCCGCTGATGGACCGCATCGATATCCACATTGACGTTCCCGCCGTAAAGTTCAACGAACTCCGCGGCCGCGGCGTTCCGCAGGGTGACAAGTCCACAGAGATCCGCGAACGCGTTATCGCCGCACGCGAAACCCAATTGAAACGGTTCGGCAGCGAAGGCGTTTTTTCAAATTCCGCGATGTCGCCCGGCCAGATCCGCAAACATTGCGCGTTGGATAGCGAAAGCGAGGGCTTGCTTGAAAAGGCGATGCAGCGGCAGGGTTTATCGGCACGCGCCCACGACCGCATCCTAAAGGTCGCCCGCACCATCGCCGATCTGGAATCGAGTGAAAGCATCGGCCCAGCACACATTAGCGAAGCCATAAACTATCGCTCGCTCGACCGGAACTACTGGGCTTGACCTTATACGAAAGTGTTTCGTTTCAGAACGCTTTGAAACACGCTGATCGCTTCCGGCTGTTTCACTTTTGTTTCATTTTTGTCCCAAGTGAGACAGGTTAAGTCCTGCATTTTCAGTCACTTGCCGGGGAAAAGTGTTTCATTTGTAAAAACACATACCCTAAAATGAAACAAACTTGCCCGAGATCCGCTAAGGCTCTTTTCTGCAAACGTTTACGGCTGCCAATGATGTCGCAAACTGCCGTCAGCGGTTGCGTCAGTGATCGCGTCACCGTTTGATGTCCGATCTTGTCCCGTTTGTCCCATTGTCCCAGGGTCCGACACGCATCATTGGGACAGACAAATATACGGATATTTTTAACGCAGAGACGCAAAGGCCGCAGAGAGGACAAGCTAAAGCTTGAACTCTGAACTCCTATCTGCGTTTATCGGTGTTCATCTGTGGTTGAAACCCAATTCACGCAAAGTCGCTATGACCGCAAAGTCCCAAATATCAAATATCAAATTTCGAATTTCGAATTTCGAATTTCAAATTTCAAAGATCAAGCCGAACTCGCGTTGCCGCCTGACAATGCCGGCCTCGGCAATGATAGCTGAACCAGCAAACCATGCCAATAGCACTTGGCGCAGTTGATGGCATTTGTGGCAAATGGAATAAATGGCGTAGTTGGAAAGACCCGGTCCACTGTCCTTGTTGCGATAAACGCGGATCGGGTATAGACTTGCGAGCATTCACCCTCCCGAACGGAAAAAATTAACCGGCAGACCCGGTACCGCCGTTCATCGCAAAAAAATATGAAGAGAATGAAATCCCCCTTATTCATGATCCTGATCGCGGGATCTTTGTTCGTTTTCACCCAGACCGCGATGGGCCAGAAAACCCCGCAGGACCTCGGCGAATCGGTCGCAAAGGCATACGTCGAAAGCGATCTCGGCACACTAAAGGACGAAGGCTTTTTCTACCGCAGCGTTCGGATCGTGATCGAGCATTCGCTCAGCGGCGACGAGAACAAAATGCGGACAGAGGACGCGACGTTTCGCAGTTTCGCTGCCGCCGACAAATGGCTGAAGGCGCGCGGGCCCGCCGAGTATCCTTTCAACCGCGAAACTCAGCCGCTGATGAATTGTGAAAAAGGAATGTGCACATATGGCGAACCGGCCCTGCTTCACAACACGCTTTTTCTGACAAAGGTCACGTATGGAATGCGAAACGGGATGCCTTATGTAAAGACTATCTACTTCGTGGACGGCGATTAACGCCTGCCAAATAATTTTGAGGACAACATGAAACACTCGATCAGATCGGTTTCGATCATCGCCGCGCTTATTTTCCTCGCGGCTTTCTCTGCATTGCGAGCCGAAGCCCAGAATCCGGGCGGATATTTTGCAGCTTCGGCCAAGAGTAATGAAGTAGTGAAAGCGGCGAAGTTTGCGGTCAGGCACACGGATGGCGTCGATGCCGATAAATACTCGTATAAAAAGGTCTTGTCGGCCGAGTGGCAGGTCGTTGCCGGCATGAACTACAGAATGTGTGTTCGTTTCAAAAAGAACGGCGTTTATACGACCGCTATGACCGTAGTTTACCGCGATCTGAACGGAGCGTATTCGCTGACCGGTTGGGAGCTCGCCGAATGCGGTTTGAAACCTAAAGCTTAGAAATGAAGAATAGTTAAAAGGAGATTCATGAAAGCATTATATAGAGCGGTCAGTAAGGCAATACTTTTCTCCGCGATCGCGATGGCCGCATTTTTTATCGTTGGCTGCGGCGGCGCTCCGGGATCTTACCAACCAGTTTCCGCGACCGATGCCAATGTCGTGAAAGCCGGAAAGTTCGCGGTCGAAAATGCAACCAAGCCCGCCGGCGAAACATACTCATTTGAGACCGTATTAAGCGCGCGGATGCAGGTGGTTGCCGGTTACAACTACGACCTGTGCGTTCGGTTCGACAACAGCGGCAAGACAGCAACCGCACAAACCGTCGTGTACCGCAAACCCGACGACTCGCTGACGATCACCAGTTGGGAAATGAAAACCTGCAATTAGATCCGCAGCTTCATTCCAAACACTCCGTGGGGGTCGGCCTTGCTAAATCCCGAGATACGAAACGTTAAGGAAAGTAGCGGTAAATTTCCTTTCGATTGAGAAAGCGGACGAGTGCGACAGATTCACCATCGTAATGGAAGCCAAGTCTGTATTCACCGATACGGATCCGATAATAGCCCTTTTCGCCACGCAACTTCTTAATATTCGCAATATCGAGCAAGCTCTCGGCGGCCTCGATCGATAGAATTACATCGCGGACTTTTTGCGCGATTTTCTTGTCTCGGATATCGCTAAGATCTTTAAGGAACGATTCGCGAAACTCAACGTTCAATTCACGTTCTCCAGTAGTTCAAAGACCTTGTCGCGGGGAACGTTAGGCGTCGCCGAACCTTCGGCAATTGCTCGGGACATTGCCGCATCCTCAACGATCTCTTCAAGGAGCTCGCGGACTAGATCTCGCCGCTCTGCAAACAGTTCAACCATTGCTTGCTTAAAAACTTCTTTCAGCTTCTCGTCGCTTTCAATAACAGTTGGCATAGTTCACCTCACGGTTTAGATAATAACATGCAAAATAACAGGTTCGGTATGCTAAGTATTCTAACGGTTTTGCTTCGTGATCTTAATAACCGTTGTAATTGCGAAGCGGCTTCGGCTAAACTCGTTCTCAGAAATGAAAGCCTGCAAAGTAGTCTCAACTCTCATGTTTCCGTTCATTCTTTTGCTGCTTTGTACGACCGCATCTGCGTTTAGCTGTACGTGCGACGAGCGGCCGACGGTGAAAGGCGCGTTTGCCTCATCGGCATTGGTTTTTTCGGGACAGGTTTCCGAGGCCGATATCTTCTCAGCAAAAGAAGTTGTTCCTATTACAAGACTCAAGATCGGCCGCGTTTACAAAGGTGACCCGCCGTCGTCGGGAACGATCGACGTTGCGGTCGGCCTCGTTGGTTCCTGCGGGCGAGACTTCGGAAAGGATAATGTTGGAACCGAATGGCTTTTCTACATTGAACCCGCGAAACAAACCTACCGCTGGGACGACGAGGCATGGAAGTACGAGTTAAGCAAAGAAAAGTATTACTTTGCCCATGTTTGCGGTCGAACCCGTCCCATTGCGTTGGCGAACGATGATCTGGCGTATTTGAACGAGCCTGAAAAATATAATGGCAAGACCCGGCTTTCGGGTACGATCCAGAATTTTGGTCGATATGGCTCTGTAGAGATATATCTGCGCGGCAATAAGCAAGCAGTTCTGGCAACGATCGACAATTCCGGCTACTTTGAGTTCGTTGGTTTTCCGCCAGGTCGGTATCGTTTAGATATCGTGCTGGAACATAAAATTTTCGCATCGCGCGTCATCGCTGGCGGATATCAGGAGCTAGACATATCTAAGATCGAAAAGGGCACCCTTCACAAAGTAGAATTTACGTTCTCCGAAGAGCAGCACCAAGGGATCGATATTGTTTTGCGCCGAGAACAGTGACCGGTCTAAATTCCCGTAACGTGCCAACCTCAGATCACCGTCGCCTACATTTGAAACACGCTAACTATTGGACTTGGGTCGGGTATTCTGTGAAAATGTAATGTTTTTGTAATTTTTAAGCACTTACGTTTCCTGATAGATGCCAATGGTAGCTGAAAATCTCATCGGGTTCGATGCATTGCCGCAGACGGTGCCGCATTTTTGCCTCGAATCTTTTCGCCGAAACAATAAGCCGGACGCATTGTCGTTCAAGATGGATGACGTGTGGCATCGCATCTCCGGCAGTGAGGCGATCGAACGTGTTCGCCGCATCGCGCTCGGGCTGCATCGGATGGGCGTAAAAGCCGGCGACCGCATTGCTATTATTTCGGAGAACCGGCCGGAGTGGTCCTTGACCGACCTTGCGATCCTCAGCCTTCGGGCCGTAAATGTCCCTATTTATACGACGCAGGCCGTCGAGCAGATCCGATATATCCTGGAGGATTCCGGGGCGAAGATGCTCTTTATCTCCGGCAAGAAGCTGTGGAATCATGCCGAAGAAGCCATCCGAACCGTTGAAAGGTTGGAAAAGCTGATCTTTTTCGATGCGGACTTTACGGCGGACGATTCGCGGTCGATGCAGCTTTCTGAGGTCGAAGAAGCAGGTTCGCAGGCGGGTGAGGTCGATAATTTTGACGAACTCCTTGCACAGGTAAAGACCGACGATCTGGCAACGATCATCTACACGTCAGGCACCACCGGCGAGCCGAAGGGCGTAATGCTCGACCACGAAAATTTTACGTCAAACATCGTTGCGATCTCCAAAGGCCTCCCGATAAAGCATACCGACCGCTCGCTGGCCGTGCTGCCGCTTTCGCATATTTTTGAAAGATCGGTCTTTTATGTGCTTTGTTCGAACGGCGTCGCGATCCATTATTGTGCCGCGTTCGACCAGATCGCGGGGCACCTGCAAGAGGTCAAACCGACGATAATGACGGCGGTCCCGCGGCTTTTCGAGCAGGTCTATCACAAGATCGTCAAAAAAGGGAAAGCGGCCGGCGGATTCAAAACAAAGCTGTTCGATTGGGCACTGGAAGTAGGTCAAAAGTATTGGCATGCGAAGGATATGCATGAGAGCGTGTCGCCGGTTCTCGCGGCAAAGCACGCGCTTGCAAGCAAATTGGTCTTTTCAAAATGGCGGGCAGGGGTCGGTGGGCATTTAAGATTTTTCGTCTCTGGCGGAGCGCCGCTTTCAAAGAAATTATCTTACGCCTTTTGGGCGGCGGGCATTCCGATCCTGCAGGGCTACGGTATGACCGAAGCCTGCGTTACGTGTGCAAACCGGCCAGACGACAACAGGGTCGGCTCGATCGGGACGCCATTCGAAGGCATCGAAATGAAGATCGCCGAAAGCAACGGCGAGATTCTGATCCGCGGCAAAAATGTGATGAAGGGCTATCACAACAAGCCCGAAGAGACCGCAAAAGTCATCGATGACAAAGGTTACTATCACACCGGCGACGTCGGTTATGTTGACGAAGATGGCCATTATTACGTGACCGACCGGATCAAGGACCTGTTCAAACTTTCAAACGGAAAGTACGTCGCTCCGCTTCAGGTCGAAAGCCTGTTGAAACAAAGTCCGCTAATTTCGCAGCCGGTCGCCGTCGGCTCAGGTCGTAAACAGGTCGGTGCGCTGATAGTGCCGGATTGGGATGCTTTGAAAGAGGTATTAGAAGAAAAGGGAATCGACACGAAACGCTCTCGCGAGGAGCTTTGCGAAGACGTGAATGTGATCAAGGCGGTTCAGAACGACGCCGTCGCCCTTACCCGCGAGATGTCCGATTACGAAAGGGTCAAGCGTGTATATTTGCTGCCGCGCGAGTTCTCGATCGATAAAGGCGAGATGACCCCGACGCTAAAGATCAAGCGATCCGTGATCGACGAAAAATATTCGGAAGCGATCGATGAGATATGCGGAGGATGAACGTTCTGTTCAATTTCGCGAACGCGTAAGTAGTGATTCCAGGGTAGTTGCGGCACGCTTCCGGTTCAGTAGCGATTCCGCAAGATCGCGAAGCGGTTCGGGCAAGATGGGTTCTGCCGGTACAGTTGCCGGCTCCATCGTTTGCGGATACTTCGCGTAAAATTCACTTTCGGCGGCACAGAATTCACATTCCCGCAGATGCAGCATGACCTGACGCCCTTCAGCGGACGCAGATTCACCTTGAGCGAATGCGTTCAACTCGACAGAGGTCGGGCATTCATTTTTCTTCGCGAAGTTCGACATCAATAATTTTAAGAATAGCAGGTCGCTGATCGGGCACTTTCCTGAAATCGGACATGCTCAGCCTTACACGAAACCTTCTATGTTCTATTAAAGCCTCAATCTGGACCAACTTCCAGCCCTTATTTAATCTAATCATTGCAAGAAACCCAAATATCGGCCAAAACACTGAGGGACATGAATGAGTTGTTGAACACATGTGTGTGATGCAAAAACTTGTTGCTCATTTGGAATTTAACTGATATTATTTCTTTAGCTTGTCGTGGACAGACCGTTCCACTCATAAACAGCCAACATGCCCGAACGCTCAACGGGCGGTCAATTTAAAAAATAATGTTTTGCCGGAATGGCGTGTGATCCAGCGTGGTGTTCGCTTTGACCTTCCGATCTCAATCAACGTTTGTAGCGTATCGAACCTTTGACTTTCCGATTCGCATTTACAAATTCTTCCTTCCCAGAATATGAACTCACCAAAAGCAGTTGACGACCAGCCCCGATCCAGTACCGGTCGGCCGATAAAGGTTGGCAAATGGACGGAAAGTTTGAAACATTCTGATGTGAATCAGATATGGACCGAGCTACACCGGATCGTTTCCTCGCATCCGCTGGTCAGAGCCTCGAAGAGGGCCGGTTTTTTGGTCGAAGAAGGGAAATACAACGCACACACCGATCTTACCCAGGAACTTTTTGTCGCTTTGCTGGCAAAGGACAGGTTCCAGCACTACATTGAAACAGAAATGACCGACGTCGAGGTCGAGGCCGAAATAAGCCAGATCGAGCTGACCAATATGCTCACGTCGGAGCTAAGGAAACGCTATCCGGAATCTTATCGGCTGGCCCGGCGCATTTCAACGATCGTACAATCCAGCCATAGGTTCAAGCGATTTGATAATCAGGGAAATCCGGAAGCTCATCGAAGATTAGCCGACCGGCTTTACGGGCTATCTTCGTGGATGGACAGCAAATCGACGCGGGACGGCCAGGAAATGGACGAACGAGTTCGTTCGGTCGCATTTTTTGGGCGTGATACCCGAATGGTCGGCTGCACCGGCGATGCACAGATCGTTATCAGCAATGTGGAGCTTGAAAAACTCATCATTCGAGTTTTTAAGGCCATTGATTCGCCTGTCGATGTTCGTTCGCTGCGTTCTTTTGTGATGTCGCGGCTGCCGATAATGGATATTCACCTGGTGCCGGTGGGCGGATCGGGCGAAAGTGACGACGACGACCGGATGCCTTTCGAGATCGCGGATAACCGTGAGACGCCGGAGGAAGACCTGCTACGGGTCGAAGGCGAGATCGAGGCCGTCGGCTTTGTCGAAGATTTTCTTGCATGCCTTAACAGATCGGTTCGCGGAAAACAGAAACAATACGACCGGATGCTAAATATTCTTTGGTTCTGCTATCTCACTTCGGACGGCGGCACGCAGCTCGAGGTTGCTGAAATGCTTGGGGTCTCTGATTCGCTGGTTTCCGACTACAGAAAACGAATTGAAGCGAATCTGCAGGACCTTGCGTTCAGCGGTGTAAACGAAGCCCGGCACTTTGAAAAAGAATTAAAGCGGCATGTGAAAATATTGATCGAAGAATTTACAGCCGTAGGCGTTTAATTTTCGGCTGAATTATCTGTGAGTCCGACCTTCGCCATTGCTTCGGCGAATCTTGGATCATCACGAAGCGAATCAAGACTCCGGTCCTTTTCAAAATGGGGCCGGTTCTCATTTCCGAGCTTGATCGCACGATTGAACCATTTGAAGGCATTGTCTTTTTCGCCAAGCAGGGCATAGGTCGAAGCTACCCAATATGCGGAATCGTGGTCGGTCTTGGAGATCGCCGAAACCTCATCGGTGATCAACGCCCGTGCCTCATCTGTGCGGCCCGATCCCGCGAGGTATATTGCATAGAGCGGTTTTATGCCTTCCATTTCCGGGTTTTTCTCAAGAACATCGCCAAGTATCTTGATCGCCGGTTCCGGGTCACCGCTGTAATAAAGGATCGCCGAACGAAAGATCTTTAGCATCGGATGGTCGGGTTCGGCCTTTTCCCCGATCTCGATCTCTTCAATTGCCCGGTCGTATTCGCGCTTATAAAGGAAAATTCGGGCTCGGTTATATGATGAGACGGCCCGAGCGGCCGGGTCCAACCGAGACAGCTTTTCAAACGCGCGGAGCGAGTCGTCGTATCTTCCATCGAGCCGGTCGATCACACCTTTAACAAAATACAATGGAGCCTCGTTCGGGAACTGTTTCTTGAGCAGGTCGATCTCTGACCTGGCTTTTTTCTTCTCGCCGCGAGCCATATAGACCATCACCATCAGCACACGGGCTTCGACGACGTTCGGGTCATAGAGGAATGCTTTGCTGAATGCAGTTTCCGCCTTTGTATAATCGTCCGTTTCGCCCATTCCCTTGAAAATGCGATTGGCATAACACGCGCCCAAACCGCTGTATGCAAGGGCGAACTGCGGATCGAGTTCGACAGCACGTTTGAAATTTCGGATGGCTGCCTGACAATCTTCGGCAAGGAGGGTTCGGAAAATGAAGCGGCCAAAATTGTCGCGCCCTCGAAGATATTCTTCCCAGGCGTCGTGATTGTCTGTCATTCTCCGGCCAAGCCGTTCCTGTTCGTTATCTGAGAGTTCGAGCCGCAGGCCTTCCAAGATCCGCTGGGCTATTCCGTCCTGCAGCGTCAGGATATCGGCGCCGACGGCATCGATACGGTCGCTCCAAATTATCTCGCCTGAGATAACGTCAAGAAGCTGAGCCGTCACGCGGATCTTATCACCACCGCGAAGAAAACTGGCGGAGAGCACTGCGTGAACACGAAGTTCTTTTCCTGCCTCGCGCGGGTCCACATCCGTTCCCTGATATTTCGCGATGATCGAACTCGGCCGAACGACGAGAGAGCGAAGCTGTGCGAGTTCCGTAATTACTGCATCGGCGAGAGCAAATTCGTAAAAATTCGAATCGGGGTCCTGACTAAGATTCTTAAATGGAAGTATCGCCACCGAACGTTTTTCTGTTCCCGCCGAAGTTGCCGTAACGCTGAGTTCAGGGATAAAAGACGGCGGATTTGACATTACCGAACCCGAGGAACTTTCCGGTTGCGACTTTCCGGTAAACCAGTTTAAGGCCCGCTTAAAGGCTCCGCCGCCGATGTGCCCGGGCACAACTGTATCGCCCGGCATTAACGGCGCGCCGCCCACCGATTGTAATACCCCTCGGAGTTCATCACGCATTTGCGAGATCTTTTGAAATCGTTGTTTTTGTTCCTTTGCGAGGGCTTTGTCAATGATCGTTTGAAGCACCGGCGGAGCAGGTTCGCGCCGCATTTCAGTTATGGGTTTCGGCGTCCCGTAAAGCACCTGATGGCGGACATCGACCACGGTCTTGCCCTGAAACGCCCAAATGCCGGTAAGCATTTCATAAAGAAGGACGCCTGTTGAAAAGATGTCCGAGCGAGAATCGGCGCGTTCGCCGCGGGCCTGTTCCGGAGCTGCGTAGGTCGCAGTTCCATATGGGATGCCAAGTTCGGTTATCTCCGACCGATCGCCTCCGCTGTGCGAATCGGCATAATCGTCCTCGAGCAGTTTTGCAAGGCCGAAATCTAGGATCTTCACCTGGCCGGCCGGCGTGACCATTATGTTGCCGGCCTTTATATCCCGATGAATAATGTTCTTCGAATGAGCATATGCGAGGGCGTCAGTTACCTGAATGGCTATTGAAAGCGCACTTTTGAGTTCAAGCGGACGGCCGCCGACAAGCTGGCGGACATTCTTCCCCTCAACGTACTGCATAGCGATATAGAAAACGCCGTTGGCTTCGTTGAAATCGTAAATTGTACAGATGTTGGGATGATCCAGTTGGGAACAGAGCTGAGCTTCGCGTTCAAATCGTTTGAAGTTCGCAGATTTAGCGGTAAGTTCGGGCGGAAGGACCTTGATCACTACCGTCCGATTCAATTTAGTGTCAAGAGCCTTGTAAACCGTGCCCTGTCCGCCTGAGCCGATCTTTTCCTGGATCTTGTACTGGTTAATTTGGGAACCAACCATACCTGCTTGGGTCACTTAGTTGCAGGAAAGCAGCACGCCTTGGCGCAGACTGCGATGCGGCAAACGCAAAAAACAGTCTATCCGTCAGAACGAGAAATCCAAAATCGCCAAGCTAGTTTTGATCGAAGGAACGGCGAACTGCCGTTCATTTAACTACGATCGTTCAGCCGCGGGGCGGATCGCCCCAACCTGAACCGATATATTTGCCGTTCTCGACAATCGCCGGAACGGTCAGATCGCCGCCGGTCAATGCGAGCATCTCCCTTTGTCGCGCCGCATCATTCTGAGCGTCGTACTCGGTAAATGCAATTCCCTTTGCGTTATAGTGGTCCCGAGCCTGCTGGCAATATGGACAGCCCGGTTTAACATACATCACTACTGCCATTGTTATCGTTGCCTCCTGAAAGTATTATCATTCTATCCGATTTATCGACGACCGAAAAGACAAAGCCAAACACGAGAATGAACAAAGGCCATTTGTTCAATAGTTTACAGATGGATCTCACTGAAATACTCGAACCCTACGAAAAGCTCGTCTCGATCTCTATCCTCGGGCGTGAATGCCGCGTGCCTGAGAACAACACTATTTTACGATGTCTTCAGTTCCTCGACCCGGAAAACATATCCGATGCAGAGCTTTGTTGGAACGGTGAATGTCTTGATTGCACGGTCGAGCTGGCTGCATCAAACGGTGCGACGAAACGAGTCATTGCGTGCAGGACCCTTGCCGAGAATGGAATGGAGATAAAAAGCCTAAGTCCTGTTATCGATCTATGCCTTACCGAATCCGAGAATGAAGTCTAGAGCGATTCGAGCCTGGCAACGACCTTTTCAATTAGCCAATTTGGCGTGGATGCGCCCGCCGTTACACCGACGGTCTCAACCCCTTCAAGATCGTTCGGATCGATGTCATCTTCCGTTTCTATAAGAAAACTCTTTTCGCAGTTCTCTTTACAGACCGTGTGAAGCTTGACGCTATTTGATGAGTGGGTCGCGCCAATGATGTAAAACGCATCGACCATTCCGGAAAGCGCGAGTGCGGCGTCCTGCCGGTCGCGAGTTGCCGAACAGATGGTGTTAACGATCTCAACATCATCATCCGTTTTGGACTTGACCGCTTCGGCGGTGTCGAAAAAAGTTTTCGCCTTGATGGTGGTCTGCGAGACGACTAGCGGATTCTTTAGCCACGGAAGGCTCGCAACTTCAGTTTCGTCCTTGATGATGAACGAATGGTTCGGCGCGTAACCCTTTACGCCGATCATCTCCGGATGATCTGCACTTCCGACGATAACGACATGCCTGTCTTGAGCAGCTGCCCTTGACGCAAGGCGCTGGACGCGGGTTACGAACGGACAAGTCGCATCGACGACCTTTCCTGCTTTCTCTAAAAGTTCCTGCTGTACTTCGGGCGTGACCCCGTGTGCACGAATAACGGCCGTTTCGTCTCGGGTGATCTGAACAGGTTCGGCGACCGTTGTAACACCCTGCGTTCCTAACCGTTTCATTTCCTGTTCGTTATGGATCAGCGGCCCGAGCGTACGGACCGTCTCACCGGCACCGACCGATTCTTCGACCATTTCGACCGCACGTTCGACACCAAAGCAAAATCCGTATTCGTCAGCCAGCAAAACCTTCATATCATTAAGTTCGTGACATTGTCCGAACTGGTTTTAGTTTACCAAATCAGAGGGAGTATTAGAACGTTCGACGTACAGACTTCAAACTCAACGGATGGGCTCGCGAAGGATCGTTTCAGCCGTTAGCCGTGCGGCGGCGGCCATTTTC
Source organism: Pyrinomonadaceae bacterium (assembly GCA_041751035.1). Taxonomy (GTDB): domain Bacteria; phylum Acidobacteriota; class Blastocatellia; order Pyrinomonadales; family Pyrinomonadaceae; genus OLB17. The sequence continues at coordinate 99,107 of JBGSYH010000030.1, forward strand.
GGATTCGAATCTTTCAAATGGGCTATCTGCATTAGCGCTTCGCCCGTGCGGGAAAGCAGGCGAACAAGATCACCTTCTTCAGCCTTTGTCCGTTTGACAAGATCGTCCCAGGACATACCGGCGGCCCAGCGTTCAGCAGCAGCGGCGGCGGAAAGGTTGATCTCCTCGCTTGGTTCGACGCCTCGGCTCCATTCTACCTGCGATACCCGATGGATCACGTCTTCAAAACCGGAAACAACATCGAGCAATGCATCGGACAAGTAGAGCTCGCCGTAATTTCGGTCGCTGTCGGCGGCGAGAGACGCCATGATCCCGGCAAGGGTCTTGTATTCGAGGTCGTCGAAAATGCCCTGCCTCATCGCTTCGCCAACCAGCAGCGGGCGGTCGACGCGCAGATCGGCCAGCCACTTTCCGGACTCGGTCACTTTCTCGGCAGCAAAATCAAGATAACCCAGCTCGTCGAGAACTTTTGCCCGTCTTTCAAATGGGGTCCAGATGCTGTTTCGAAGCGTGGAAATATCTCTGTCCAGTTTTTCGAGCTTTCCGGTTTCGCGTGCGGATTCCCAGAGGTATCGTTCGGCCTCAGAGCCGCTTTCGGCAAAGCCGCTGATCAAATTCCCGATGATCGAATCCGCTTCATCGTTCGGAGCTACGGTCGATCGCTTTGGTTCTGCAAGCGGCGAATTCTTGCCTTCGAACGTTTCAAGAAACGCCTTTTCGATCTCATTTTCGTTGAGCCGATAGGTCTTTTCAAAGATCCGATTGATCCGCGAAAGCGGCACATTGCGGCCCGCACCGTCGTCCCGCATCGTGCTTACGTTTTCGCCGTTTACGCTGATAACAATAAATAGTCGTTTTGCGCTGCGGCCTTGGGTCACTATCCGGCCGCCGATGACGTTTTGTTCAAGCCAGCGTTGCCGCAGCTCAGCACGCGACGAAGGGATACGTTCGGTCAGGCGAACCCGAGCGGATGTGAGACGTTCGAATCCGCGAATGGTCTCAAGCGAGATACCAAGATCGTTAGAAGTAAGGGCTGACTCGATATTTGACCGCTCGCGTTTAAGATCTGCGACCTGTTTTGCCGTGGCTTGAAAGGCAAAACTCTTTTCGGCGATCTCACGCAGCTGGTCGAAACTTCCAAAAGCGTCCAGCAGATTGAGCAATGTGGTGTACGTTGCCCGAAACTTGCTCTCAAGCGGATCGGGCGAAGCCTTTAATAATTCAGCGATCTTTTTGGGATCCTGAAACTGTCCCGGAGCGAGCACGGCGAACCCGACGTTGTCCTTGCCGCGGCGTCCGGCCCGGCCTGTCATTTGCTGAAGCTCGCTGGCAGATAAAGGCCGCCAACCGTCATTCCCGCGTGTGTCTGCGTTGCTGATAACGACAGTTCGAGCAGGGAAATCAACACCGGCCGCGACCGTTGACGTGGCGAAGATCGCATTTAGCGAACCGGCGGACATCATCTTTTCGATCAGCAATTTCCATGACGGAATATGCCCGGCATGATGCGACGCGATGCCAAAGTTGACCAATATCTTTGCGTGTTTGTGCGAACGAACTTCAGGATTTTCTTCGGCATAGGCCTGAAAAAGCTCTTGCCTTTTTTGATATTTTGCGGTGTCGGTTTTCTGGGCCTTATCGGCAGCTACTTCGGAAGCAGCCTCGTCACATTTGCGCCGCGTTGGCAGAAAGACGATCGCAGGCAGGAGGTCGTAACCTCGAAGCGATGCTATCAACTTATGCGGCGGTATTTCCGGCGGTCTGCCATTCATTGATGCATTATCGCAGAAAACGGCAACCTGCCGAAGTTAGACGCGAATGTTGTTTCCGATAAGCCAGCTTCGTATAGTAAACGTATGAAGCGTTGGGCACTTCGAATCGGTGCGGCTTTGCTATTGCTGGTCGTGATATTGTTCGGTGCGGCGGTCTGGAGCGATTCGGACTACTCGGTTGTTTCGCGCTATACATCTAATGAGAATGCGAGGACCATCCTTACGGATTGGCAGGGAACACCGGTCGATCAACGCGGCCGATTCATGAACCACGAGTTCCCGTTCCTTCCAAAAACCATCGATCTACTAAAATGGCAGACCGGTTCAAATCAGTTTGCTGTAGAAAAGGAAGCCGACGTTTTTCGTCTTAACGTGCTAGACCCAACAGATTTTCTTGCCAGCGACGAAGATGGAATTCTATGGCTCGGCCATGCATCTTTCTATATTCGGCTGAGCGGTAAGGCGATCCTGATCGATCCGATATTCGGCACGCCGCCTTTCATCACCCGTTATACGGAAGTTCCGTCGCCGTTGGAAATGATCAGATCTTTGAATTACGTACTTCTCACGCACGACCACCGAGACCATACAGATGAAGCTACGATCAAAGCTATAGCCCAAAAGTTTCCGGAAGCGAAGTTCCTCGCGGGACTCGGATCGGAGGATCTCTTTAAGGATTGGACGACAACGACGAATCCGCTGGCTACAACCGGCTGGTTTCAGGATTTTGTTCTGAACGATGCTGATATAAAAGTTTATTTCGTTCCTGTCAGGCATTGGTCGCGTCGCGGGCTTTTGGACACAAATAAAAGACTTTGGGGCGGATACGTGATCGAATCTGGTGCAACGACTATCTACCACGGCGGTGACAGCGGATATGGCCGCCATTACAAAGAGACCGGCGAACTTTTTCCGGAGATAGATTATTTTCTGATCGGCATCGGAGCCTATGAGCCGAGATGGTTCATGGAGCCAAATCACAATAATCCGTCCGACGTGATAAAGGCGTTCAACGACATAGGAGCGAGAACGTTGGTTCCGATGCATTATGGAACTTTTGACCTTTCGGATGAACCTCCGGGAGCACCCATTCGCGAATTGACCGATCTCGCAGAAAAAGCGAACATCAGCAACAAGGTACGAACACTTTCAATTAATGAGCACATTGTGATCGGACGATAACTTCGACCGCATATAAAAAATATGGAAAACATAGATCGACGGAATTTTCTGAGGGCCGCATCGGCCGCGGGTGTTGGCGTGTTGGCGCTCCGCTCATCCGGTTCTGGTTTTAGTGCACCGACATTCGAACTCGAAGAGGCGACTGTCACGGATCTGCAGGCACTTATGACGAAGGGCGAGATGTCCGCAAAAGACATCGCCGAAATGTACCTCAAGCGGATAGCATCCATTGATAAGCAGATCAATTCCATAATCGAGATCAATCCGGATGCGGTAAGTATCGCAGAACAGATGGACCGCGAGAGAAAAAGTGGAAAAGTTCGCGGGCCGCTGCACGGAATACCGGTCGTTTTGAAAGACAATATCGACACAGCCGACAAGATGAAAACGACGGCCGGAAGCCTCGCACTTCTGAATGCACCGACACCGAAACAGGATGCATTCATTGTCCAAAAGCTGCGCGAAGCGGGAGCCGTAGTTCTGGCAAAAACGAACCTGAGCGAATGGGCGAATTTTCGCGACAATGATTCGATCAGCGGCTGGTCGGGCCGCGGCGGACAGACCCGAAATCCGTATATCCTTGATCGAAATCCGTGTGGTTCGTCGTCCGGAACGGCAGTCGCTATTTCGGCTAATCTTGCGGCGATCGGGATCGGCACAGAGACCGATGGCTCGATAGTTTGCCCATCATCCATATGTGGGATTGTCGGATTAAAGCCGACGATCGGTATGGTTTCACGCAGCGGGATAATTCCTATCGCCCATTCACAAGACACGGCCGGGCCGATGACGCGATCGGTCGCCGATGCGGCGGCAATGCTGAACGTTCTTGATGCTGCCGATCCTCGTGACGGCATTACCGCTGAGAGGAAACGTGAGCGGGTTGATTATACGGCCTTTCTAAAGCCGGACGGATTAAAGGGAACCCGCATCGGCGTTGTCAGGAATTTCTTTGGCAGACGCAAAGAGGTCGATAAGGTGATGGAAGCTTCGCTGGATGTAATGAAGCGCTCCGGAGCAGAAATGATAGACGTTACCATCGATTCGATCGGCAAATTCGGTGCTGCGGAATTTGAAGTTCTGCTATATGAGTTCAAAGCGGACCTTGAAAGATATCTTGTTGAACGCGGTGCCGAGCATAAGACGCTCGAAGATCTGATCCAGTTCAATTCGGACAACGCAGCCCGCTCGTTAAAGTATTTCGGGCAAAGCATCTTTGAAGCTGCCGCCAAGAAAGGTCCGCTGACGACCAAGGAATATACCGACGCTCTTGCGTTGAGCAAACGGCTTACGCAGGCGGAAGGCATCGATCTTGTGATGGACAAGAACAAACTCGATGCACTTGTCGGCCCGTCAAATGCACCGAGCTGGCTGATCGATACCGTGAACGGCGATTGCGGGAGCGGATATGTTTCCAGTTCCTCTATTGCTGCGGTCGCCGGATATCCGAACATTACCGTACCGGCCGGGTTTGAGCGTGAACTTCCGATGGGCATATCGTTCTTTGGCCGGGCCTGGAGCGAGGCCACCCTGATCAAGATCGCCTATTCATTTGAACAGATGATAAAGGCGAGGCGTAAACCGAAAATGCTGCCGACATATATTTGATCACCGCCGCTGGGAGATCAGGTGAAGTCCGTTTAGAACCAGGTTTTCATCTACGGCGTGAAAGATATCCGTTGCTTCGCTGACAAGGCGGGAAAATCCTCCTGTAGCGATCACGCGGATCTTTCGATCGGACGGAAAATGCTCCTTACGAATTTTCTTAATGATCCCTTCGGCTGCAGCGACCTGGCCAAAAAAGACACCCGAAGCTATCGCCTCTTCGGTGGAGTTGCCCAACAACGTGTCAGGCCGGACGATGCGAATTGACGGCAGCTTTGCGGTCTTTCGCTTTAACGATTCGGCCATCGTGCCCATTCCGGGCAAGATAAGCCCGCCCAGAAAATCACGTTCAGCAGAAACGGCGTCAATTGTGGTTGCCGTTCCAAAGCTGCAAATAATGACCGGCGTTCCGTAAGTTTCAGCGGCGGAAAATGCCCCGACCAACCGATCAATCCCCAGCGAAGAGAGCGGTTGGTATTTGACCTTGAGGCCTAGATCCATCGCGGCGTTAACGAACCTCGCTTTAACTTTGAACAATTTCTGGCAAAGCCGCTCGATCACCTTGTTCAGCTTTGGAACCACGGACGACACACAGACCGAATCGAACTTCAGCTGAATGAACTGATCATCGAGCACGTGAAACCGGTCGAAGGCCAGTTCGTCGACGGTGTAATTAAGATTTGTTGCGATCGTGAAGCGGTCAACCAACGAAGCGGAATCGTAGATGCCGAACTTGATAAGGGAGTTTCCGATGTCGATAGCGAGGAACATCTATCCCTGAAGCGGGAGTCCGTCGTAAACCACATTCCAACCGTTCACTTTGCTCGATCTCAAGCTGCGGGTGAACCAATGAAGAGCGGCGTGCGGATCATCGTAAAGCTGAACGGAGGGAAGTTGTTCGCGCGGATCAACGCGGCAAATAGCCGCACCGACCGGAGCGCTTTTGATGCACAACAGGGCGACCATATTTTCCTTTTGCAAGATGGCGGTACGGAGCCGGACGTTATCGTTCTCAGCATCGAAATCATCAAACGCCGCAAACTCGTCGGCAAAATCTTCGTCCTCGCCGTCGGCCAGCATATCTTCAGCCCGCAGGTCTGCACCAAGCAGGTCTTCAGCCAGATCAAATTCCGGATCGTTGTCAAAAATATCGTTCATATATCTTTATTTCACGTTACAACTTCCACTGCGAAAGTTCAATTCGCGACCGCCGCTATCCTTAGTTGCTGAACATCTCCTGCCTGGACAAATTTAACAGTGCCGTCAGCGAGCAGGAGCCGGAGGGCACCGTTCGGCTCAAGGCCATCCGTGATGCCCTCGAGCACTTCATTTCCCGAAACGACGCGAACCTGTTTTCCGGAAAAATAGCTTGATCGCTGCCGCCATTCGCTGACGATCGTTCGCGCGCCTTCATCCGAGCAAAGCACCGAATAAAAATGCACGATGTAATTCGAAAGCACCTGTGCAAGCTGTTCGGGCGACGGCACCGGCCGGGTTCCGCCTGAAGAATGCGGCGTTTCGTTTTCAATGGAGGTGGCTATTTCGGCGATCTCCGGCGGGAAATTCGAGGAGCGGATATTTATGCCGATCCCGACGACAACTGCCAGCCCCTTATCAGTTTCCGTTGTCTCAGCCAAGATCCCGCTGATCTTCTTTTCAGCAACGAGAACATCGTTCACCCATTTGATATCCGGTGAAAGCCCGAAATCTTTGAGCGTGTCGTAAACTGCGACGCCGGCCATCAATGTGATCAAGGATAGAGATTGAGGTTCGAGCCGCGGCCGAAGCACGATGCTGAAATAAAGCCCGGCGTCGTTTTCCGAAACCCAAACGCGTCCATGCCGGCCGCGCCCTGCGGTCTGCTGGCGGGCTAGTATGCATACGCCTTCTTCCGCACCGGACCGAGCCTGTTTTAAAGCTTCGGTGTTGGTCGAATCGATCACATCAAAGGTTTGGAGATTGAGCTTCATATAGCAACTTCGGCGAAATTCGAGGGTAATACGTTCTTGTCATATCGCCAAGTTCGAAAAGGTGCGATGTTTGTTCGGTTGCATAGTTGCCCGAACCGAACACGCTCGAACAAAAATGGCTTTTTTCCAATAGTGTTTCGTTTCTGAGAGCGTGCCGCGCGTTTCAGTGAAACACCTGAAACACTTGAAACAGATGAAACACTTGCAACAGCTGTAACAGTTGAAACACCTGAAACGCTCGTGAAACAGATCCGAAGATTTTTTAACGCTGAGACGCAAAGGCTGCAAAGAAGTTCAGAGTTCAAGCTTTAGCTTGCCAGTATTTCAAAGATCAAGTCAGGACCGCCCGCGTGAACGGGCACCAGTTCGGTCATTGGGAAGCTGTTAACGCAAAGACGCTAAGACCGCAAAGTTCAGATCCGGAATCTCAAATTTCAAATTTCGAATTTCGAATTTCAAAGAGCAAAACCAACGTCGAATTGCCGGCATCGGCGATGATAGCTCAACCGACAAACCAAGCCAATAGCAATTGGCGCAGTTGATGGCAGTTGTTGAAGTTGGAATGAAAAAAAAACACAGTAGGAAACTTCCGGAAACTAAATGACCGCAGCTTTGCCGCCATCGCGGGCCGAAAAGCAAACCTCTCCGGCCGACAAATGAGGCGTCGAAACAAGCGCCCGACGCCTCTCAGATCATCCATCGTTAGGTCAGTTACCTTTTCGTTGATGCGGCAACGAATGCGGCGATGTCGCGTTTTAGCTTGATCAGCGAGTTCTTTTCGATGTACATCATGTGTCCGGCTTCGTAGTATTCGGTCGTGATGTTACGGCGAAGTGCTGGGTCGAGCTGCATTGAAGACATAGTGTAATCGGCCGCAAAATAGGGCGTCGCCATATCGTAATAACCGCTGGCGAGGAAGACCTTCATATACGGATTCTTCCGCATCGCGGATGAGAGCGCACCGGTCGTGTCGGCATAAGCATTATTCGTATTCCAGTTCCACGGCGAGGTGATGCCGCCGCCGAGAATGTAATACTCGAGGTCGGTCTTGAAGCCCAGATCGCCTTTTACATAATCGTTGAACGTGGCGGTATAAGGCGTGCGAATGGCGGTCATGCTCGGATCGAATTCGGGCCCCGAGCCGCCGGAATCGCGGTCGTAACCGAGAAAACGGCTGTCCAAACGGCCCGTCGTCCGCTTGCGGCTCCTCAATAGTTCTTTGTTGAATTCGCCTAACTCAACGCGGAAATTCTGGTTATCGACGAACTGCTTTGAAAGCCCGGTAAGCGAGCTGAATTTATCAAGCAAAGCGTTTCGTTCGGCAGCCGAAAGCCTGTCAATGCGAAGCAGAGCGGGTGCGAATTCGTTGGCCGCAAAGTTTTCCGCTTCGCGCAGCACTTGCTGAAGCGGCTTGCTCTGATGTTCAGGCGGCAAAGCCTTGTGATACCACGCCGTTGCAGCATATGACGGAAAGATCATTACGAGCGGCATATCGTTGTTATCGGCAAAGCGGATCGATAGAAAATTTGTCACCATCGAAACCAGTGCCACGCCGTTCAGTCCGATGCCGCGTTCGAAAAGATGATTCGCAAGGCCTGCGACGCGTGTCGTGCCATAGCTTTCGCCGACCAGATAGACAGGCGATGCCCAACGCTCATTGCGGCCCATGTACATCCGGATGAACTCGCCGTTCGCATCGATATCGCCGTTGACCGAAAAGAACTTTGACGCTAGTTCTGGTTTTGCCGCACGCGAATAACCCGTACCGACCGGATCAACGAAAACAAGGTCCGTAAGGTCAAGCCAACTGTGGTCGTTCTCAACGAGTTCGTAAGGCGGCGGCGGCATAAGGCCGTCGTCCAGCATTTTAACGCGTTTTGGCCCGAGTGCACCGAGATGGAGCCAGACCGAAGCCGAACCAGGGCCGCCGTTGAACGAGAACATCAGCGGACGCGAAGCCTTGTTCGCCGCACCGTCAACCGTATACGCCATATAGAAATAACGGGCTTCGGTCTCGCCGGAGACAGCATTTCGGATCGGCATATAGCCGGTCGTAACCGTATAGTTTATCTGGCGTCCGCCGATACGCGACGAATGTTTGGTAACGACAGGCGGCTCATCATTCGGCAGCGGCGGTACAGGCGTCGCTGAGGGCGTCGGACGCGGGGATGCAGTCGGTTGCGGCGATCCCACCGGACGAGGAGACCCGGTCGGCTGCGGCTGCTGTCCAAACGCAGATGAAACAAAAACGGAGATAACCGCCAGAACAAGAACGAACTTCATTTATTTACCTCGGTGATTTGAATTGAACTTTTAGAGAATAGCACGAACGCTCGCATTTTTGTCTAGCCTGACGGGCCCCGAGTCGAACGTGCGAGCAAACTCGCAAGCCGCGGGGAAACCGAAAGGGCACCGGCCATGGCATTTCCGAACATCGGCGAAAATGCCGCAAGCCGAAGCCATGCCGATAGCTTCAAACGGCGATCCAAGAGAGCCCGGTGTTCGATAGAGTATTCAGATGCCAAGCCGTCCGACCGTTCGTTCTGAAATGCAGCGATCGTCTTTGCCGCGAGCCGTCCGGTTTGCAATGCAACAAGGATCCCGCTTCCGGTAAATGGATCAATAAAGGCTGAGGAATCGCCAACAGCAAGTACGTTCGCGGCGGGAGCAGGCTCAGCAAGCCCGTAGTTATCGACGGGAACTGCGATCCATCGTGATTCGATCTTTGCCGAAGACAGCACACCGGCTGCTCTACGATTTGAAAGAAAAACACGGCGAAAAATATCTTCAGGGTTAGTTTTCAATTCTTTGGCAGTTTTGGCCGAAACGATAAAGCAAACGTTGTGAAGCCCGTCTTCGACGGCGTTGCAGCCGCCATAACCGCCGCGGAAAGCATAGATCTCGCAAGAATCGTTTGGAACTTCGGCATGTCGAACATGAGCCTTCAACGCGATCGACCCGGCGCGAACGCCATGCTTGCTTTGATCTGCGTCAAGGTGTCGCGCGATCGACCTTGTGCGGCCGGTCGCGTCAAGATAGAGATCAGAAGTTAATTCGATCTGATCGCCATCGGCGGTCTTAACGCGAAGTCCGCTTATTCCGCTCGAGTCTTTGCCGAGAACCCCGGTGACATTGCCGGCCAGAAAAGCAGAGGCGACCTCGATCGCTTTATTTAGAAGCATCGAATCGAGGCTTTTTCGGCTGAGGCCAATTGCCTGTCCGCCGGTTCCGAAGACGCCTGACGGAACAGTGAAGGAACGACCGCTCGCGGCATAAAAAGTTGTTCGGTTTATCCTGGCCGGAAGGGCGTTGTCGACCGCAACGCCGAGCTCCGCGAGCAGCGGAATGCATTCCGGCGATACGAATTCACCGCAAAGCTTATGGCGTGGAAATTCCGCTTTTTCAATGATCAGGCACTTAAACCCCGCCTGAGACAGCCGGATCGCGGCCGAAGAACCGGCCGGACCTGCACCGGCGATAATAATGTCGAAATGCTCAGTCATCTTTCCTTACATCGAGCACAAGCCGAAATGCCGCACGTCGTTTCACGGTCGCGTTCCTCATGCCGGAACTCTTTGCCAATTCCATTAGTTCATCAGGCCGGAAGCCGCGGCGGATAGAAAGCGATCCGTCCTCTTGCGTGAAACGCTGAAAAGCCGCAACGCTTAAAATTCGATAGAGCGAATAGGCGACCTTATGCCTGTGAAGGTCAACTATCAAAACACGCAAACGGGCAACGCGATACATTTCTTTCAACAGCAAAACGGCCGAGTCGTTATCAAAATGGTGGAGCGTCAGCGAGCTGGTCACAATGTCAAAGCTTCGATCAGGAAACGGCAGGTGGAGCCCGTCAGCGATGATCGATGTCAGGCCAGTACGTCCTTGGAGAATGGCTGCCGCCACGGGATTCGTCTCGACCCCGACCAGAAGCAAATCGCGATGATCCATCCGTCCAACGGCTGCAAGCAGATGACCCGCACCAGCACCTATGTCAAGGATCGAAAGACGGCCATCTGCGGATCTTCCGAGTTCGTCGCGAATAGCAAGCTTAAGGCAGCGAATATCGCCGAGAGCGTGATTCACGAACTTCATTTCATGGTGCCAACGGCTATATTCGGCTTCGGTGTAATCGCCTGTGTCGAGGCGTTCCAGATCGAAGCATCGTTTGGAGAGGTCCGGCAAAAACATCAGATATTACGCAGCCTGCCTTAACACGAGAGCGCTGTTCTTTGACCCGAAACCGATACAGTTACACAGGGCGACATTGACCGCATGCTCGCGTGCAGTATTGGGCACATAATCAAGATCGCAGTTAGGATCCGGCTCATCCAAATTGATCGTTGGTGCAACAATACCCTTGGTCAAAGCAAGCAATGCGGAACCGATCCCTGCCGCACCGGAAGCTCCCTGCGGGTGTCCGATCTGGGATTTAGTGGCGGACATCGGAACATCATATGCCCGTTGGCCAAGAGCGATCTTCACTGCATTGGTCTCGATCGAATCGTTGAGCACTGTGGAAGTACCGTGAAGATTTACATAATCGATCGCATCGGCAGATATACCTGCGTCTTCCATCGCAAGGCTCATCGCACGTGCCGGTTCGACACCTGTATCCTCAAGGCGGACGCGGTGATAAGCATCGCAGGTAGATGCGTAGCCAATGATCTCGGCGTAGATCGAGGCTCCTCGTTCAACGGCGGAATCGTATTCTTCGAGAATATACATCCACGAACCTTCGCCGATCACCATTCCCGAACGGTTCTTCGAAAAAGGACGCGAGGCTCGCTGCGGCTCATCGTTCCACTCGGTAGTGAGAACTGTCATCACGTTGAAACCTGCCAAAATTCCCGGAGCCAAAGGAGCGTCAACGCCGCCTGCGATCATCCGCTTTTGGCGGCCGGAAGCAATATGCTCAGCGGCGTAGAAGATCGCATCAGTCGAACTTGTACATCCGGTCGAAACAACGTGGGAAAGGCCGCGCAGGCCGAACGCCATCGAAAGTTCGCTTGAAAGGCCGCCGTGGGTTGAGGAAGGTATTACGTAAACGCTGGCTGACTTTTCAGGGCCGATGTACCAATAGGAATACTGCTGTTCCGTAAATGCGAGCCCGCCGCCTCCTGTGCCGATCTCGACCCCGAATTCGCGTCTCTCATCGAGTGATAATTCACCGTGATCGATGGCCGCGTCGGAAAGAGCTTCACGCGCGGCTGCGATCGCCAGCGGGACCGTTCGGGCAACGTGTTTACGATCCTTCGGTGCAAGGTGAGAGTCTGAGTCAAAGTCGCGGCAGGAAGCGGCTATCTTTACAGAGCTTCGGGAAGTGTCGAATTCCTCAATTCGCGAAATGCCGCTCTTCGCATTGGAAAGGCCGTGCCAAAATGCATCACGCCCGACACCGAGCGGTGTGACGCAGCCCATACCCGTAATGACAACTCGCCGACGCTTCTCTGATCCCATTGGTTTCAGAATAACATCAGCGAGTCGAATTCGGCTTACTTGAACCGGTTTGGTCTTTATAAAATGCGGAAAGCCGCGTTGCAGCGGCCTTCCGGAGGTGTGTGACTTTCTTGGTTACCTAACTACTTCGCTGACGACACGGCCGTTTATGATCGTGCCGGTGCAGTGTGTGGTGAATTCGAACGGATCGCCGTCGTACATCGCAATGTCTGCGTCTTTGCCCACGGCAAGCGATCCCACACGATTATCAATGCCGAGGATCTTCGCGGCGTCGATCGTGATCGTCGCAAGAGCATCGCGCATCGAAAGGCCGTTCGCCGCCGCCATCGCAGCTTCGAAAAGCACGACACGCGTTTTGGGAACGTAACCTTCGTAGCCGCTCTGCAAGGCGACCGGAATTCCGGCGGCACGCAGTTTCGAAGCGTTCTCAAGTGAAAGGTTCTGGCGGTCGCCGCCCGGGCGTGCCATCGTCGGGTGAACGATCACCGGAAAACCGGACGCCTTGATCTCGTTGATAAGCATGTGCCCATCGGCAACGCCGTCGAGCACAATTTTGATGTTGAACTCTTTAGCGATACGAAGTGCGGTCATTATATCGACCGAAGATTCGGCAGTAATTAGCAGAGGAATCTCACGTTTTATAACGCGAATCATTATCTGGGTTTTAAGGTCGGTCGATGGCTCGGTTTTCTTTGCCGCCTCCTGTGCTTTGATCAATTCCGCACGAAGCATCGCGGCCTGTTTTGCACGCGAACCGGGCGAACGGCCTTGTCCGGCGTTCGCTGCGTTGCCGAGCGTAGCGGCGATCATTGCCGTTTGGACGATCGTGGCTTCATCAACGTTCTTGCCGATCGTTTTCGCGATCATAGTTTGGCCGGAGATCAGTGCGGAAGGCTGATGGCCGGTGTGGATAGTTGTTACGCCAAATTCACGGACCCATTCGATCAGGCGTTCCTCGGCGTTGTAAGCATCGGTCGCGCGAAGCTCGGGCTGAACGCTGGCGCCGCCGTCAAGTGCCATCTGGTCGTGCGGCTGATTGAGATAACCGTTGAGGCCAATGACGGTGTGAGCGTCGATCAGGCCCGGTGTGACCACTTTTGCGTTGATCACGCGGTAATTGGCCGGGATGTTCACCTGCGAGGCCGGACCGACCGCTTCGATCTTGCCATTATTGACCAGAACGACGCCATTGGTGATCGGTTCACCTGTCATTGTCCAGACCGTTTCGCCTTTTACGGCGATCTGGGCCGAGACAACAAACAGTGAACAGTGAATAGCGAACAGTGCCAAAGCTAATTTCACCAAGCCTGTTCTGAAGCTCTTTTTGTTTTTCGTTTTTCGTTTTTCGTTATTCACTATTCGTTACCTCCGATATCGCCGTCGAAGCAATGCAGATCTGTGTGCGAAGCTTCATCAACGGTCGCGCCGCGGCCGCCGACCGCAAAGATATAGTCTTTTGGATCTTTCCGGTCAAAGACCTTTTTGCCGTCAACCCAGGTTTCGAGCACATGTGTATATACGCTCAGTGGATCGCCCGAAAGAATTACCAGATCGGCATCTTTTCCAACTTCAAGCGAACCGACGCGGTCTTGCAGGTCCATCATTATCGCGTTTGCCATCGTCACTGCGTAAAGTGCCTTTTCGCGCGACATTCCGGCACGAACCGCCAGACCCGCAGAACGCAGGAACCATCGTGAATCCGTGATGCCATCGTCCGTGTGGAAACCGACCAACGCTCCGGCCTTTTCAAGGGCGACTCCGTTCTCGAATTTTATATCCACCGTTTCGAGCTTTCCGCCGGGTGAGTCAATGAAGATTATCGAAGCAGGAGCCTTTGCCGCAGCGATCTCATCGGCAACCTTCCAGGCTTCGGAAACATGCTGGAGCACGATGCGAAAGCCGAATTCTTTCTGCAATCTAAGTGCGGTCAAAATGTCGTCGTGGCGATGGGTGTGGAAATGGACCATCCTTTTTCCATCGAGAACTTCGACGAGGGCCTCCATCGCCAGATCACGCGGCGGAAGCTTGCTGGCGTCGCTGCCTGCCTTTTTTACTTTGTCGCGATATTCCTGAGCCTTTATGAACTGTGCCCTTACGAGAGCGGCGGATTTTGCACGCGTGCCGGGAAACGACCCGCCGCCCGCACGGATCGAATTCGTACCGTTGGCGAACTTGATCCCGCCCATATACTTGCCTTCTTTATCAAAGATCAGCAGATCGTCGATCTTTACCGCATCGTCGCGAAGTTTGAGATAAAGTGTCTGGCCGCTATCGAGATGTCCCGAACCGGGCATTACATTCACGGTCGTAATACCGCCTGCCTGAGCCCGCTGGATGCTGGCAGCTCGTGCGTTCAAACCGTCAAGTATGCGAACATCGGGCTGGATCGGCGACGAGCCGTCTGCTCCCGAACCGCCGCCAATATGGCTGTGTGTATCGACAAGCCCGGGCATTATAGTTTTGCCGGACATATCGTTTATCTGAGCACCTGCCGGGGGCTGAATATTTGCACCGATAGCGGTAATTTTTCCGTTTTGAACAACGATGGTCCCGCGTTCGATGGCAGGCCCGACGATCGGGATTATCCGGACATTTGTAAACGCGACGGGCGTTTGTTGTCCGAAAATCGAACACGTGAACAGCATCAAAGCTGCGACACATAGAATTATTTTCGACATTTCGAGTTCCTCATTGAAAATATTTTGAAGCGGAGTGTATTGATAAAGTGCTACGAAATGGTGTCAGTGTCAAGAAATCAGAAACGAAATGGTGCGAAAGCGGTTTCGGTTAATTCTCCTAGTTCGTCCTAGGGCTTAAGTTTAGGGCAATTATCCTCTGCAGATCACAACAGGCGCCCGCTCGTCGGCTGCCGTGGCATACGAGTTGAAGGTACTAATCCTGCAATTAACTCAAACTGGGGGAAAGTTTGTTATGAAGAAGATATTTGTTTTCGCATTGTTGATGGTTTTCACGATCTCTATGGCAGTACCTGAGGCATTTGGCCAAACACGCCGTAAGAAGAAAAAGAATCCTGGCCTTGCTACGAATATAGCGATCGTGGCCGGTGCGACGGCAGCGGGTGCTTTGATCGGACGAGGACGCAATGGTGCAATGATCGGCGCGGGTGCAGGCCTGCTTTATGCTTCGAGCCGAAAGGGTACGAAACGTCGTGCATATAATTCGAAATGGCGTCGTGGTGCTAAGATCGCGGGCGGCGGCTTGCTAGGTGCAGGCGTCGGTGCGTGGGCCGGCGGCAAGACAGGTATGGCGATCGGTGCCGCAGCAGGCGCAGGTGCTACCTATCTTTACACCAAGAACGGCCGAAGATATTATCGTGCACGCGATGGCCGCGTTTTCGCTCGATAAGCGAAAAGCAATACAAGATCGAATTGTGCTAAAAAATGACGAGGCTGACGGGAATTATCTCTCGTCAGCCTCGAGTTATTAACATGAACCGCTTGTCTAAGGCGATTCGACGAATTCAATTCCGCCTATATCGTCAAAGAGCGAAATCATCATTGAATCCGGAACGAATACGCGGCTCTTGTGCGATATCGAAAGCATGTAGGTCTGACCGATCTCAGCTTTGAAACTGAAGTAGCCAAAAGCGTTCGTGATCGTCGAGGTGGTCTCGCCGGTCGCAACATTTGCAAGTGTTACGCTCGCCCGTGAGATACCAAAACCGTCCGTTCTTATTGCTCTTCCCGATACAGAAACCTCAGCCGAACTCGGAACTAGTTGAGCGTTCGTAAACGTACATACGATACTTTCGCCGGGCTCGGCAATTATCGTCGCCTTTCTATTTGCCAGAGATACCGTCGAGTTCTGAGTCCCGGTTTCGACACAAACAAGGTCTGAAAGCGTCCAACCGAGCGTGCTCGATTCCGTGATCGTGATCGCGTTCGCGGCACCGAATTGGGTTATGTTCAGGTTCGCGATACGATCCGGCCCAACGACGTCGTTATCAACAAGACTGAAATTATTGGTGCCAAAATTCGTCGCCGTAAAGCCGAACGAAGTGGTCGCAGCAGTTCCGCCGGTGGAATTGAAAACTTGCTTGATGATCGTTACCTGTGCTTTCGGCTGCGGACAATCGATGGAAATATCCTCGATCTTAAACGCATCCTCTGGCCCGCTCTCATCTACTTTTGCGGCTATAACCAGCACATTGCCGGATCTCTGCGAAGCGTTAAAATCGGCCCACCGAGGTGAATTATTTGCCGTTTCATTTGTTTCCGGTGCGCCAAAGCTCGACAAAAGAGGGTCGCTTAAAGTTACAGGAGTGTTGAACGGGTCAGCCATTGTCCCGATCCAAACTGTGATATCGCTGTCCGCTCCAATGCTGTTGAGGTACGCACGGTCAGGCACGACATTTTGATTGAAGGCGAAAACTACATAGTTCAAACGATCTCCGATGTTGTCCACCTTGTGCCGGTCGCTGGAACCATCGCCCTCACCGCGATCTGTCACACCGAGTCCGGAGCCGAATGCACCGAGAAAGGCGGTTTCCCATAATCCGTCTGACTTCCGCCTGCTGAACGCACTTGCCTTCGCCGAAACCGTCCCGCCAGTGCTGAAGGTGCGGATATTTCCGTCCGTCCCGTCTTCGCCGGAATTGCCGGTCGTCTTCATATCGCCTGCAGAACAAGGAGGAAGCGGATTCGGACACTTGATATCAAGATATCTGACCTTGAATTGATCTTCCGGGGTCGTGTCGCTTGTTGATGCCGCGATCACAATAACATTGCCAACCGTCTGGCCCGCATTAATGTCCGCATTTCGAGCACCGCTCGAGGTCGTGTCATTGTCCTCGCTCGGGCCGAAGCCGGCGAGAACCGCGTCGCTCAACGTAAGGTGATTGTTATACGGATCATTCGCGTTTCCGATCCAAACGGTAATATCGCTATCGTCAACCACACTGTCGAGATAGACCTTGTCCACCGAAACTGGGGTGTTAAATTCAAATAAAAGGTAATTATGACGGTCGCCGATATTGTCGACACGGTGCGAGCCGTCGCCGCCGTTGCCCTCGCCGCGGTCGGTAACGCCGAGTCCATTGGGAAATGCTCCGGCGTAAGCGGTCTGCCAAACGCCGTCACTTTTCCGTTTGCTGAAAGCACTTACTTTAACGCTCATAGCTTCCGCGTTAAACGTGCGAATGTTTCCGTCCGGTCCATCGCCGTCATTGCCTTCAAGAACGAATTTAGCTTCTGAGCAGGCTGCGGTGATCTCCGGGATCGGATCATTCTTAAACGAATCTGATCCTGAACGATCATTTATCCTTTGTGCGTTGATGGATCCGCCGAGCGAGCAAAATATGAGTGTTGCGAAGAGTAATTGGGTAATAAAGCTTTTCAAGGTCCTTCTCCTATTTGAATCGATATGTTTCTCAAATGGGAGACGATCTATAGCAAAAAACACAGTTTCAACCTGACTTCAACGCAAAACTTCGCGCAGAAGACCCCAAAAACTCAGGTCGATCTGATCTATTTTTAACTTTCTATTCGGGGACAGTTCTAATGGTAGGACATTTCCACAAAAGCTGCAAAATTAGTCAACGGTTTAGTGATTTCGACAAATGAAGGGCTGTTTTCGGCGTACGACCGGTGCCGCGGCAGGTGCAGGTGCTACCTATCTCTGCTCCGTGAACGGCCGAAGATACTATCGAGCCTGTGACGGCCGAGTTTTCGCCAGATAATTCTTAGATATTTCTCCGACAAATGGTTAGGCTGCTCTTCGGACCTGCCTTTTTTCAAGTTTACGCTTCCGGGAGAGAGTTATCTGAATTACGTCCGGGAAAAACAGGGCCCGATCTCGTGAATTTGTGGGTCTGGAGGAAGGTTTAATTTTGGTCAACGGCGGCTGAGCGGCGGATCTCGAAAAATGCCTTAACGACCCGCGGATCGAATTCGAGCCCGGCCCATTCGCGAAGGTAGCTTTCGGCTTCGGCATCAGGACGTGCCGCGCGGCGGGGACGGTCCTCGGTCATGGCGGCGAAGGAATCTGCGACGCGGATGATGCGTGCCGCGAACGGTATCTGTTCACCGTGAAGCCGGTCCGGATAACCGTTGCCGTTCCACCATTCGTGGTGCCAGCGAACGAGAAGCTGGATGCCGCGGGACAGCCCACGCCTTGAACATTCCTGCTCGCCGATCACGCAATGCCGCTGCATATCAAGCCGTTCGATCTCGGTAAGCGGACGTTTTTCGCGGATATACTCGCGGCCCATTACGAGTTCACCAATGTCGTGAACCAAACAGGCATGCTGCATTATCTCGCGTTCATGTTCGGCCATGCCGAAATGCCTGCCGATCGAATCAGCGATCTCAGCTATCCGCAGGCCGTGCGCGTGGGCATAGCCCTCAAATTCATCTATCCGCGAAGAGAGTTCGAGAAGCTTTTCGTCAAACTTTGGTGCTACAGAGGTCGAACTTTGCATTAGGCTACGTGAGAACTTCCGAGAGAATTCTAGCACAAAGCCTTAAACTTTTACTCGGCACGCGATAGACGATCGAGCAGCGCCATAGCCTCGCGGTTGCCCGGCGACACTTCCAAAAATCGTTTGAGCTCGCCTTCGGCCCTGCGCGGCAGATCCATATCGATCAGAAAATCAACGAGCATCAGGCGAATCTTGGCGTTCTTCGGATCGAGTTTTACGGCCGTACTCAACTCCGATTCGGCACGGTGACGATAGGAATCACCGAGGTATGACATCGCGGCTCCGAAATATGCGTGATAAAGGGCGTTGCCCGAACTGTAATGGACCGCACGCGCAAGTTGGGTCGCCGCTTCGGCATAATCCTCTTGCTGGAAAAGTCCGAGGCCCTCTTCGAAGCTGCGCAAGCCGAGCTCCGCCTGTGCGTCCTCAGGTTGACTTGCTTCCGGTCTTCCTTCCTTACGCCGCTTCTCGCGCAGTTCAAGCTCCTTCCGCATCTTGAAATCGTATGACTTTCGCGAGTCCTCGGACCGGAGAGTCTCATAGGCGTGGGCAAGCTTTGTGAACGCCGATTGGATCCGCCTGAACTGCTCGGGCGTCTCGCGGTGAAAGCGGTCAGGGTGAAATGCCTTTGCGAGCACGAGATACGATGCCTTGATCTCAGCGACCGGAACACGCTCGTCCACGCCGAGCAGATCATAGAAGGTCTCGGCGGTCTCGGAACGCGTTAGATATTCCTTGAGCGAAATTTCGGCCCGTTCGACCTTGTTTGGATCGGCGGCCGCTGATGAGTTTACGAGCTCTTCAGGTCCCGGAACAGCGGCCTTCGGCAGCTCGGCCGCTCTGTTCACCATTTTAAGATTCGCAGAGCGCATCGCATTCAGATTAGTTTCGCGAAACGCAGCGGACCAGCCTTTTCTCGAAAGGAACCCACCGAGCCAGAGCGAATAAACGGCGGCGAAAAGCTCTTTATCGGAAAGCGTGCACATCGTCCGGAGCTGCGCGATGGCAAGCGGGCGCTGTTCGAAACGGCTGAGCAGATCTTTCTCCTGCGGCTGAAGAACGAGACCTTCGGGCGATGTGTTCAATGCAAATTCTTCGTCCACGCTGCGGACTCGGCCATAGGCAGCGTCACCCGGCAGGCAACGAGCATAATCAAAAAGGAGCTTTTGAGCATTGATCTTGAAATCCAGGTCGGCACGAAGCCGGGCATGCGGGCTGAAGATCCATTCGCCGGTCTTCAAAGGCATTATGCTTATAAGGATCGCTTCGATCTGTTCGACGGTTAGCGAAGCAAGCTGTTCCTTATTCAAAACTCCGGTGCCGGTTAAATGCGATGCGAGTTCGAGATCATTTGAAAACGCCGGAAATTTTGCCAGGACAGACCGATCGAACGCTTTTCGCTCAAGCCCGATGCTGAACAACCGATGTTCTTTTTGGTTCGAGACAGCGTGGGCGATGGCTCCATCTTTTGCATAAACGATCACCTTTTTCGAAAGATGCGTCACGCGCAGCGAACCCGACAGCCGGTTTTGGAAGATCTCAACCAACAGTTCGGCAATAGGGAATTCGGCGATACGGCCTTTGACGTCTAAACTTGGTGAAGCGGTCATGTGATGGCAATAAAAGGTTGGCCGCGCGTGGGACGCATAACAAGGATATCAGATTCTTGAGGGTTTGTGTCAACGTTCATTTGGCGGGCGCAATTGGATCAGCGGTAGATAATTCCGAGAAGCCGGGAACTGAGTTGACAGCCAATGGGCAAATTGCGAAAGTTTCAGCAGAACGGTGCTCGGAAGCAATAATAAAAAGTGGAAAAAGCCATAGAGATCAGAGAATGCACAACGCTCGAACAGCTTTCGGCGTGCGTCGATCTGCAAAGGGAAGTGTTCAAATTGCCGGAGATAGAGATCTCGCCGGTAAGGCATTTTATCGTAACGAAGAACGCCGGCGGGTTTATTCTCGGTGCATTCGACGGCGATGATTTGGTCGGGTTTGTGCTCAGCGTTCCGGCATTTCTCCGAGGCGAAAAGGCGTTTTACTCACACATGACGGCGGTTCACGATTCGTACCAAAGCTACGGCATCGGCCGCAAACTGAAATGGGCGCAGCGTGAACGCGCGCTGGAACTCGGTGTGAAGTTCGTGAAATGGACCTTTGAGCCTTGGAAGGCACGGAACGCGTATTTCAATCTGGAAAAACTCGGGGCGATCGTTACCGAATATCAGCCAAATTTTTACGGTATCGATTACGCGACAGCCGAACATGACGGTGAGCCAATCGGGCTGGCAAGCGATCGGTTGTTTGCGGAGTGGCATCTCGACAGCGAAAAGGTCGCGGCACTTTCCGAAGGCGGTTCATTTGAAGAAACTCGAACGCCGGTCCGAGAGATCACCGTAACTCCCGATTGGGCCGGTTTGGTAGCAAGCGACCCGAAGGCTGCTATCGCGGAACAAGCTCGTTTGAAGGAAGAATTTGAAGCGGCACTCGCAGCAGGACTTGTCGCGGCGGGATTTGCTCGCGGCGAAGAACCTAAATATCTGTTTCATAAAGCTTAGAATTGGACATGTTCGACATCGATCCAGACATTCGCAAAGCACGAACGATCTCGGCTGAATTCTATTCGAGCGAGGAGATGTTCGAGCTTTCGAAGGAGAGGATCTTTGCACGGACGTGGCAATTTGCCGGGCGTGCCGAGGAAATCGCGACGATCGAGCCGCTCGATCTTTTGCCCGGCGTTTTGAATGCGCCGCTGCTTCGAGTGAAAGACGAGAACGGTGTGCGATGCTTGTCGAATGTTTGCACGCATCGCGGAATGATCTTGGCGGAATTTGGGAAGGATGACGCGGCACTTATTCGTTGTCCGTACCATGGTCGTCGGTTCGATCTGAACGGCAAGTTCCTTTCAATGCCGCAATTCGAGGATGTCGAAGATTTTCCGACGGAAGCGGATGACTTGCGGCAGATTCCGCTCGAATCTTGGCTCGGTTTCTTGTTTGCCTCGATGGAACCGGCGGCACCGTTGTTGGACTTCGTCGGCGCAGCGTTCGATCAGATCGGCCTAAAAGATCTTTCCGGAGTTCCGCTTTTCGAGTCGAGCGCCTACGAATTTGACGCAAATTGGGCGCTGTATTGTGAGAATTATTTAGAGGGCTTCCACATTCCTTACGTACATCCGTCGTTAAATCTCGCCGTTGATTTTGGTACCTACACGACCCAGCTTTTCCGATATTCGTCGCTGCAAACCGGTTACGATGCAAAAGGAAATATTGCCGGCCAGTATCTGTTTCTCTTCCCGAACTTAATGTTCAATTTTTATCCGTGGGGGCTTTCAATAAACGTCGTACGGCCGCGTTCCGCGACGGAAACTTCGGTGAATTTTCTCACTTATGTCGTTGATCATTCGCTTCGCGAACAAGGTGCGGGTGCCGATCTTCATCAAGTAGAAATGGAAGATGAAGCTGTGGTTTGCGCGGTTCAACGCGGCGTGTCTTCTCGGTTCTATGACCGCGGTCGGTATTCTCCAACGCGTGAACAGGGCACGCATCACTTTCATCGGCTGATCGCCGAATTTATGCGTTGATTTGTAGTAGGCCGGGAAGCGGTTTTTCTCATGAATGTCATCGATCAAATAAAAGAAAAGCTTAAAAAGTATCCTCATGTTCGGTATGATGCGAATGAAAGTTCGGCAACCGTTTTTCCAACTTCCGAAAATGGTTTTGAAGTCTCGATATATATTGGCGCGCCGGGTCTTCACGAAAGATTCTCAGTCTTCTACAATGGTTGGCACGAAGAATTTTCGGATGAAGAAGAGGCATTGGAGTGCTTTGCAATTGGTTTGTCATCGGAGTGTAGATTGAAAGAATCCAAGCGGGGCAGTAATGCCTATAAATGGACTGTTGAATTCAGGCGTGATGGTGAATGGCACCAAGCGGGAACAACGGCCCTTCTTTTCGTACGGTTTTGGAAGAGGAAACACGAAAGATACCTGCAAAACAATTTAGTCATCTAACGAAGAGTACTCCAACCAAGAATTCCACGGTGATACGATCAATCGTGGGACGAGTTCCAACAATTAGAAAAAGTTGATGAGAAATGGCCCAAAATTAGAAATTGAAGAGCTTCGTGCCGAGATCGAGCGGCACAATGAGCTTTATTATCAGAAGGCAGAGCCGGAGATATCGGATTATGAATTCGATCAGTTGTTGGAGCGATTAAAGGCGCTAGAGGCGGAGCATCCAGATCTGGTCACACCGGACAGCCCGACGCAGCGTGTCGGCGGAAAGGCCGATTCTTTGCGGCCGTTCATGCATAACGTGCCGCTGATGTCGTTAGATAATTCGTATGATCTAGATGAATTGAAAGCGTTTACGGAACGATGTGAACGGCTTGCTGAAGGCCGGAAGCTCGAGTATGTAGCCGAGCTTAAGATCGATGGCCTGAGTGTTTCGCTGCATTACGATAACGGAATTCTTTCGACCGGTGCGACCCGGGGCGATGGACAGACCGGTGACGAGGTAACCCAAAATGTAAAGACGATCCGAACGGTTCCGCTTCGGTTGCGGGCTGATGCACCTGAACATGCCGAAGTTCGTGGCGAGGTTTTTCTTTCGCGTTCGCAGTTCGCAAAGAACAATGCCGAACTTGAGATGCAGGGCGAGAAGACGTTTGCGAATCCGCGTAATTCGGCATCGGGCACGCTGCGAATGTTGGATTCAGCGGTGGTCGCGGCGCGCAGGCTGGATATGTTTCCGTACGATGTTTTGAAAGGGAACCAGAAGATGTTCGCGACTCATTGGGAGAATTTCGAGTGGCTCGAACGAAACGGTTTTAACGTAAATCCGCATCGACGATTGTGCAGTGATTTCGATGAGCTTGCCGCCTTTGTCGCCGAGATGGAACCGAAACGGGATGAGCTGGACTACGAGATCGACGGCGTTGTTGTAAAAGTGAATTCGACCGCGTTGCAGGAAGAGTTTGGTGCGACGACGAAAGCTCCGAGATGGGCGATCGCGTATAAGTATCCTGCACGGAGGGCGACGACGAAACTGCTTGCCATCACGATACAGGTTGGCCGAACCGGAGCGTTAACGCCGGTCGCGAATCTCGAGCCGGTTTTGCTTGCGGGGACGACCGTGGCTCGTGCGTCGCTGCACAATGAAGACGAGATCAAGCGGCTTGGCATTCGTATTGGCGACACCGTCGAGATCGAAAAGAGCGGCGAGATAATTCCGCAGGTTCTCGGTGTGGTCGAAGCAAAACGCGACGGCAGCGAAACAGAATTTGTGTTTCCGACCACATGTCCTGTGTGCGGTTCCGATGCCGTGCGGCCCGAAGGCGAAGCGGTTCGCCGATGTACCAACGACGTTTGCCCGGCGAAGGTCAAAGCTCGGATCCAATATTTTGCGTCGCGAAAAGCGATGGACATCGAAGGCCTTGGTGAGGTTCTGGTCGAAACACTTGTCGATAAGGGGATGATTCGCGATGTTGCCGATCTGTACTTATTAACGGTCGACCAGATCGCCGGACTCGACCGAATGGCCGAAAAGTCAGGTACGAATCTGATCGATCAGATCGAAGCGAGCAAAACACGCGGACTTCAGCGATTGCTTTACGGTATCGATATTCGCCACGTCGGCGAGCGTAATGCAAAAGTGCTCGCGAAGCACTTTCGAAGTATCGACGATCTTGCGGCCGCATCTGTCGACGAACTGGTAGCGGTTCCCGAAATAGGCCCAATACTCGCCGCAGGCGTCTATGAATTCTTTCAAGACCCGCGGAATCGCGAACTCATCGAACGTCTGCGAACAGCGGGAGTAGTTCTCGAAATGGACGCTGCGTCAACCGCTGCTCTCGATGAACGCTTTGTCGGAAAGACATTTGTGCTCACCGGAAAGCTCGAAAACTACACCCGCGACGAAGCCGCCAAACTTATCGAAGACCGCGGAGGCCGCGTTTCATCATCCGTCAGCAAAAAAACGGATTACGTCGTTGCCGGAAGCGATGCGGGGTCGAAATTAGCGAAGGCTGAAAGTTTAGGTGTAACGGTCCTAGACGAAACCTTGTTTGCAACAATGGTTTCGTGAAACGAGCTACCTCTGGAGAAGAGCCAGTGACTCCGACGATCTATCGTGACCAAGTTGCCCAGATCGCGAAAACTGATACTGAAGGGGCAGCTGAACTTGCCAGAAAGATAACCGATCCTTGGTTCGAGGCTCAGGCTTGGTCGCATGTGGCGAGATACGCGGATCGACCGCTAGTTTTCACTCGCAAGGCGGCAAAGGCGGCGTCTAAAACGAAAGATAACTATCGGCAGTCTGCGGTTCGGGCATGGGAGATCGCGGCGCTTGCCGAGCGGAAGTATTTTGACCAAGCCCGGCAAGTTCTGTCAGAGGCGGTCGAAGTTGCCCAGACGATCGAGCACGAAGGTTCAAAAGCCGAAGCAATAATGCTTTTGTTTCCAGCCTCTTTTAAGATATCGAAGAGCGACGCAGAATTGGTCGCTAGAGTATTCGAAGAAACGTCGCCGATGACACATTGGCGTGCCAAGCGAGCACTGAAAGATATAGCCTTGGTCCTAAGCGGCGAGCGTCCGCCGAGGGCGTTTTTCTGGTAGGTTCGATTCGAGTTCGTAATGAATAAAGGAATTTCCATGATCGAGACGCTCCGGGATTTCGTCACTAAGATCGACGATCTCGGAATCGAATACATGATCTCCGGATCATACGCGATGAGTGTCTATGGTGAGATCAGGACTACGCGGGATATTGATGTCGTCGTAGAACTGGGAACGGAAGGAGTCAGTCAATTCGTGAAGGCATTTCGCGACACTTATTATGTGAGCGAAGAGTCGATCGGAAACGCGGTCGCACGTCAATCGATGTTTAACATCATCAGCCATCAGCACGGTGGCAAAATTGACTGCATCATCGGTAAAGACACAGACTTTGCGCGGGAAAGCTTTAGTCGCAGAGTACGGGCGAATATTGCGGACGTACCTGTTTGGGTGACGACCAAAGAGGATCTGATAATCGCAAAGCTCAGCTGGGCACGGGACTCTCATTCTGAAATGCAGATCCGCGATATTGCCAACCTTACGGACAGCGAATATGATGCTGAATACGTAACGGGTTGGATCGATCGGCTCGGTCTTCAAGTTATTTGGTCAAAGGTTGCAGAATGGAAGACACTTCGAAAGAAAACCGACGATTAGTCTACGATATCGTGATGTCTAAAACTGTTGAAGAACGGTTCATGATGTGTGCTCAAATGTACGAAGATGCTAAGTCGATCGCTCGAGCCGCATTACCGAGCGGTCTTTCACAGGAAGAGCAGGAACGCGAAATATTCAAACGTATCCACGGAGAATATCCGGAAGCATTCGCCGCTCGGATGTATTGATGCACCGCTAGTAGAATACTATGAAGGCATGTCTAGGTTGTCGGAATCTGCAACTTCTTTTGCGTCGTGCATGCTAAGCGGAACGCGTGAAAAAAGGCCGAAAACCACCAACGTGCTTACAACAAGGCCTACCCCGAAGACGATAAGATCATTCATCTGACCCTCCGCGTGATCGTGCCGTAAAGGCCCAGCGAAAGAATTGAAGGGACCCAAAGCCCAACGAAGATCGCAGTATCCCGGTTTCCTTCGCCTAAGATCCCGAACCAAAGGCTGACGGAAAAAACAAAGGAAAGAAATGCCGCGGCCACGACGAATTTATCTGAACGGTCGAGTGTCATAGTGTTTGTATAGCGAGTCTTAGTTTGTGAATATCTTCACATTCTCTCGATTTAACGGTTTTCGTCTGTATGCTTGCGACAGATTCATTTGCGGCTGCACGTTTAAGTGTGGAGCGGTTTTATTTAACGAGTCGCCAAACTATAATTGTGGTCAAGGATGGTTTAAGACACGATGAGCGCTTTGAACAGTTTCTTTTCGGACGGGATCGCGACGGTCGATAGTTTAATAAGCAATGCTATTGACGATGAGGTGCGGCGGCAGGCGGATGGGCTTGAGCTGATCGCTTCGGAGAATTTTGTTTCGGAGGCGGTGCTGCAGACGATGGGCACTGCGTTCACGAACAAATATGCCGAGGGCTATCCGGGCAAGCGTTATTACGGCGGCTGCGAATTTTCGGACGTTGTCGAACAAGCAGCGATCGACCGGGCGAAACAGATATTCGGAGCCGAGCACGCCAACGTTCAGCCGCATTCCGGAGCTCAGGCGAACATGGCGGTGCTGCTGACGGCGCTTGAACACGGCGACACGATCCTTGGAATGAACCTGTCGCATGGCGGGCATCTGACCCACGGGCATCCGCTGAATTTCTCGGGCATCAATTACAAGGTCGCTGACTATGGGGTCAACAAAGAGACCGAACAGATCGATTACGACGAACTGCAGCGGATCGCCGAGGAATCGCGGCCGAAGCTGCTCATCTGTGGTGCTTCTGCCTATCCGCGAACGATAGATTTCGAACGCATCGGTGAGATCGCACGTTCGGTTGATGCCAAGGTAATGGCGGACATAGCCCACATCGCTGGACTCGTTGCGGTCGGACTTCATCCATCGCCGATCCCGCATTGTGATTTTGTTACGACAACGACGCATAAAACGCTTCGCGGCCCTCGCGGTGGCTTAATACTTTGCAAAGTAGAATATGCGAAAGATATTGACCGCAGCGTTTTCCCCGGCGTTCAGGGCGGCCCGCTCGTGCATATTATTGCTGCAAAAGCTGTGTCGTTCGGCGAGGCACTTCGCGATGATTTCAAAGCCTATCAACAACAGGTGATCGCCAATGCAAAGGTGCTTGCCGAATCGCTCGCTGATGCGGGATTGCGCATAGTTTCGGGCGGCACGGACAATCACCTAATGCTAGTCGATGTCTTTATGGACGGGAAAGGAATCACGGGCAAAGTTGCTGAACAAGCGCTTGACGACGTTCATATCACGGTTAATAAGAACACCATTCCGTTCGACACGCAGAAGCCATTCATTGCATCCGGGATTCGCATCGGAACGCCTGCACTGACGACCCGCGGAATGAAAGAAGACGATATGCGTGCCATCGGGAATATGATCGCCTCGGTCATTCGCGAACCCGAATCCGAGGACATCAAAACACGGGTAAAACGCGAGGTCGCGGAATTAACGGCGAAGTTTCCGATGTATACGAGCCGCTACTCGCGAAAAAGCTCAGACGCAACATCCACGAGTTAACGGAGAAGACCCACGAAGATCGATCGCTTATTTTCGACCTCAATATTTGCCGTATCGCTGATCCTTTTCTGCGGTGCGGCCGTCTTTTCCCAAAGCACGGAAAACAGGCCCGACCCCGCAAGCTTCAGATCAGATAATTGCACCCTGTTCCCGGACGGCAACTATTGCGATTGCTGCGTTGCCCACGACAAAGACTATTATTTCGGCGGGACGCGGAAAGAACGTTGGAAGTCAGACCTCAGGCTCTATCGCTGTGTCCGATCGAAGAAGGGTTGGTATAACAAACTTGTCGCACCTGTGATGTGGGTCGGAGTTCGTGTCGGCGGAGTTTCGTGGCTGCCAACGCCTTTTCGCTGGGGATTCGGCAAAACGAAAAGATCAAAGCCAATTAAACCGCCCAAACCAACCTGTAAGCGGCCAAAAAGTTGATCCGTAGGGACGGTCGATCTACCGATCGTGTGCGGTCTGCGCGTTTCACTTTTTGTTTCATTTTTGTTTCATTTTGTGTGCAAAGTGGGACAAGTTAAGTGCTGCATTATCAGCGGCTTGCGGGGAAAATTTGTTTCATTTTTCGAACAACTAAAATGAAACACTTTTAATTTCCGCTTAACGTCAGAACCGCCTGCGTGAGCGGGCGGCCAGTTCGGTGATTGGGAAGTTTTTTAACGCAAAGACGCAAAGGCCGCAAAGAAGTTCAGAGTTCAAGCTTCAGCTTGCCGGATTTTCAAAGATCAAGTCAGAACCGCCTGCGTGAGCGGGGCGGCCAGGCACTCTCGAACGCGGATCGAGCAGATCGGTCGGATTTACGCGGATCCCTAAAGTATGTTTTGTTCCCAGTTTGAGATCTGAGATCTCAGATCCGCGATCCAAAGTCGACACGAGCCCTTACTCACGTGCGGGCTACGAACACGTGCCCGAACGATACCATTATATTTTCTAACGAGAATTCGCTACAGCCAATAGCACTAGGCGCAGTTGATGGCAGTTGTTGAAGATGGAATAAATGGCGCAGTTGGAAAGGCCCGTTAGCGGTTCGACGGCTTCGCCGCAATGCACGGCGGTCGGGCTATTGCCCTTCGGGAATGCTTCCCGAAACCATCGCCTACCGTTCACGTTATCCGATCTCCTATTCGAGTTTCGACGTCCTGGGTGCGTTTGTTCTTTCATCAGAGCTTTGAGTGGAACGGGCGAGGTTGTCGAGGGTTTCGACGGCGGCGGGGCCTTCGAGGAAGAGCAGTGCGTTGCGGAGTTCGGCGGCGTCACCGGTGATCAGGCGTGCGGAGCGTTCGCGGGTGAGATATGCCCAGAACCATTCGAGCATAACGACGATCTTATTTCGAAAACCGATCAGGAAAAATACGTGTAGAAATAGCCACATCATCCATGCGATGAAGCCTGTGAAGTGCAGTCCTTTGGCATCTACAACGGCCCTGCTTCGGCCGATGGTAGCCATCGTGCCTTTATCGACGTATTTGAAATCCCTTCGCGGTTTTTCTTTCAGATCGGCAAGAATGTTCTTTGCTGTCAGCGTTCCCATCTGCATCGCGGCGGGGCTCAAGCCCGGAACGGGTTCGCCGTTCTCCTGCTTTAGCGACGCCATGTCGCCGATGACGAATATATTCTTATGCCCGGGGATCGATAGATCGGGCTCGACGAATACACGGCCGGCGTTGTCGGTTTCCACGCCGAGCTTTTTCCCAAGCCGCGATGCCGCAACGCCGGTCGCCCACAGCACTACGTCGCATTCGATCCAATCTTCGCCGACCTTCACCTTGCCCGGCTGAATGTCGGTAACAAAGCTATTCAAACGGACATCAACACCGAGTTCTTCGAGCTGTGTTTTCGCGCTTGCAGAAAGATCGGCGTGGAAAGTTCCGAGCACGCGGTCGGAGCCTTCGAAGAGAATGACCTTGGCATCGCG
Source organism: Pyrinomonadaceae bacterium (assembly GCA_041751035.1). Lineage (GTDB taxonomy): Bacteria > Acidobacteriota > Blastocatellia > Pyrinomonadales > Pyrinomonadaceae > OLB17. The sequence continues at coordinate 128,669 of JBGSYH010000030.1, forward strand.
TGTGTCGATCGCTTTGAAATCCTTCGCCAGAGCCTGACGCGCGATGCCGGCGATAGCACCGGCGAGTTCGACGCCTGTCGGGCCGCCGCCGACCACGACGAAATTCAGAGGTTCATTGTTTCCGGCCAATGCGGCCTTTCGTTCGGCGAGCTCGAACGCGAGCAGAACGCGGCGGCGTATTTCGACAGCGTCTTCGATAGTCTTCAAGCCCGGAGCTGAAGTTTCCCACTGGTCGTTCCCAAAATATGCGTGCCGAGCACCAGCCGCTACGATCAGATAGTCGAACGGAACGATTGAACCGTCGTCAAGCGTTGCGGTATTCCCTGTCGTATCAAAATCAATGACCTCGCCGAGAATTACTTCGATATTCTTTGCGTAATGAAGAATGCGGCGGATCGGCGTAGCGATCTCGCCCGGCGAAAGAACAGCCGTCGCCACCTGATAAAGCAAAGGCTGAAATGTGTGGTGATTCTTGCGGTCGATCAGCGTGACATCCACCGGCTTGTTGGCCAACGCCTTCGCAGCCCAAAGCCCGCCAAACCCGCCGCCGATGATGATCACCTTTTTCATTGTTCTCAGAGGGCGAGAAAAGCGTCAATCCAACCGCTTTTCAATGGAAACTGGATTCCGTCGAGTATCGGCAACGGCGGAAACCTGTATCACATTCGCTTCTAGGGTGTAGTAGATCGCATAAGGAAATTTGCTCGCGACCTTTCGGAAATAAGTGCCAAAGTGGATCTCGTGAATTCCTGGATAAATGGCAAGAGACCGAATGTCAGCAAAAATCGCGGCCTCAAAATAGCCACCCAATCCCTCTAGCTGCTGCTCGTAAAACAAATAAGCCTCGGCAATGTCGTCAGCCGCAGACCGTGTAATTACAATATTCATTTGCGACCGGTTCTTTCGCGAATTCGAGCTTCGGCTTCTTCGAGCGTAATGAATTCATCAGTGCCGTTCTTCAGATCTTCCGCACGCTGTTTGAGCATTTCACCATGCCATTCAATGACCGGCACATCGGAAGAATTCCGCGAAAGGTCTGTCATTATAAGGTCGATAACATCCATCTTTTCCGCAACGGTCATTCTTTCGAGCGGCAGTACGAGTTCTGCATTCATAGTCAAATTATAGCGCAGTTTAGGTGCCGACAAACCGAGAATAGATCGACCTCGCCGCCGAAACATCATCGGTTCCCTTGATGATCGCGCGGCCGTCTCGGAAGACGGTTACTTCGTTTTCCTCGACCATAAACCTAACGAGATATTCGTTCTGATTTACTGATGTAACGAACTTCATCTTATCAGCGAATGCGTCGAGGTCTAGATCGACCGGTTTTGGCGGTGCGATCTGGACGGCGTCGCGGCCGCATAGAACGGCGGAGAATTCTTTCGTTTCGGCGTCGAGAAATTCGTAAGCATTTTGACCGCAACATTTGCAGTCCGCGTTCGGCCCGGCAAGTTTTATCTTACGCCAATCGTTCTGCCAGACGTCTACCTGCATCAGTGAGCCGTGCAGCGAAGCAGTATCACCAACCAGTATCTTTACGGCTTCGGCCACCTGTATCGCCGAGATGCTTGAGATTATCGGCATTATCACGCCAGCGGTGTCGCAGGTCGGTGAACTTCCGGCGTCAGGCATTTCTTCAAATAAGCATCGCAGGCAAGGCGTCTCGCCGGGAATGATGGTCATCGTCGTGCCGTAGCTTGAAACGGCGGCGCCGTAGATCCACGTTTTCTTGTGCTTTACGCAGGCATCGTTGAGCAGATAGCGGACCTGAAAATTATCGGTGCCGTCGATCACCAGGTCACAGCCATCAATGAGAGATTCGATGTTGGAATTATTAACATCCGCGACGATCGCTTCGACCTCGATGCCTGAATTGATCTCAGCGATGCGGCGTTTCGCCGCGGCGGCCTTTGGCGTTCGGTGTTCGGCGTCCTCTTCGCTGAAAAGAGTTTGGCGTTGGAGATTTGTATATTCAACGAAATCGCGATCGACGATCCGCATTCGTCCGACACCGGCACGCGAAAGCATCTCGGCGTGCGACGCACCTAATGCACCGCAGCCAACGATCAGCACCCGCGAAGCCAACAGCTTTTCCTGCCCTTCACGGCCGATCTCGCGAAACAATATTTGTCGGCTGTAGCGCTCGTTCATCTACCGATATGCTAATGCATTAGCGGCGCCCGCAACAAACGGTTCCGGTCGTGGATATTTTCTATCGATCGATAAACGAAAGGGCCTTAACCAATAAACTCTTCATCCAGAACATCGACTCCGGTGACGCTTCCTTTGACCAGGTCGTTGACGACCATTCGGTCACGGCCATTTCGTTTGGCGGAATAAAGCGCCTGGTCGGCTGCTTTTATCAGCGTAGCTATATCGGAGTCGACTTGAGGAATGATGGTCGCGACGCCCACGCTGACAGTCAACATCTGCGAGGCGTCGGATGCCGAGTGTTCTATCTCAAGCGCGCGGATCGCGGCAACTCCGAGTTCGGCGATATTAGCCGCTCCGCCGGCGTCGGTCCCGCCCAAAACAATGGCAAACTCTTCGCCGCCGAAACGCGCCACAAGGTCGGTCGGACGATGGATCGTCGAAGCAAGGGCCTCAGCAACCCGCTGGAGACATTCGTCGCCGGCCAGATGGCCATATGTGTCATTGAACAGCTTGAAGTGATCGATATCCAAAAGCACCAGCGATAATTCCGTGCGGAAACGTATTGCACGGTGCCATTCGTCCGAGAGAAAGCTTTCAAAACGCCGGCGATTTCCGATCCGCGTCAGGCCATCTGAATTTGCGAGTGCATTGAGTGACTCGTTCGCTTCCGCCAATTCGGCAGTTCGTTCCGCTACGAGCCGCGCAAGCTTTCTTTCACGAGCCTCAAGCTGCTTCACACTTAGTTTCCAGATCAGCATCAGGAAAAGCGCCGCACCGATCGAGACCAGAGTGATGAATTTCCAATCCTGATAAAAATAGGGCTGGTGCTCGATCGAAAGGAAAGCATTCGCCCGGCTCCAGACGCCGTCGCTATTTGCGGCACGGGCAATGAAGGTATATTTGCCTGGCGGCAGATATGAATAAACGGCAGAGCGCCTGGTACCGGCATTCACCCATTCCTTGTCGTGCCCCTCGAGCTTGTATTGAAAATGTATCTGTTCTGATTTTGTCAGATTGATGCCGGTGAAATTTATCTCAACATCGCGGCCGCCAGGTTCAAGCGTGATGCCGTTCCGGTGGTCCATCGGTTTTCGTTCAACGAGAACAGATTCAATGATAACGGTCGGAGGCGTCACATTCGGCTTTTCCAGAGCAGCATCGACCACCGCGATCCCGTCCTGTGTCGGAAACCAGATCCGCCCTTGGCTGTCGCGAACGCTTGCCGGCTGCCGGCCGCCATTGCATTCGTTTGACCTCATTCCGTCCTGCTTACCATAGCCAACGCTTGTGATCCGGTCGGTTCGGCCTTGCGCCATTTCATTAAGCTCATTTCGCCGTACCCGATAAATGCCGTTGTTGGAGCTGATCCAGAAATAGCCGTTCGCATCTTCTTCGATCGCGAACACACCGTTGCTGAAAAGACCGTCCGGTTCCCGATAATTGAAGAAAGAGCCGTTCTCAAAGCGGCTCAGGCCTTCATCATAGGTCCCGATCCACATCACCCCCGCATCGTCCTCGTAGATCGTGCGAACATAGTTTCCGACCAGGCCATCGTCCTTTGTAAAATTCTCAAACCGTCCATCAACAAGCCTTGAGAGGCCGCCGAGCCCGCCAAACCACAGTCCGCCTTTTCGATCCTCAAAAATGACCGTCATGAACTCGTTCGGCAGCCCGTCGTTCCTTGAATATTGGGCAACTAATTTGCGGTCATGAAATTTCAGCAGGCCTTGATTTGTTGCAGCCCAGACATTTCCCAACCGATCGTTTTGTATAGCGAAAACATGCGGGCCGAGTGTCAAGGGTTCCGTCATATCACCGTTGACCAGAAATATGCCTCCGCTAAGGCCGATCCACATTGTGCCGTCTTTGTCTTCCCAGATGGACTGAACCGACATCGCGCCATCACGCCATCGCCCGTTCGGATCTTTAATTGTGCCGGCCGAGCTTAACTTGAGGTCTTCAACGCGTCCGTTCTCATATCGAGCCAGGCCCCTCGATGAACCTATCCAGATCCGGTCCTTAGAATCGCGGAATAATGGATAGACCTCCAAATGCTTTAACCCGTCGCCCTGACCGATCGAACTAATTATCTTTGGACTTCGCCTCACGATCCCCTTGGAGGTGGCAAGCCACACGTTCCCTTCGCGATCATGAAAAACGCTGCTGATGGTAGGACTGGTCAAACCTTCTTCGGAACCCCAAATTTTTGGTTTACCGTCTATGAACTGGACGAGTCCAATGCTTGGCGTCGAAGCTCCGCCGCTTGCACACCAAACGCTTCCGTCTTCTTCTTCCCAGAACGAATGATAGATCGAAGAAGCCGGAAGGTTATCTTTCTCACCGTAAACGGTCACCTGGCCGTTAATAATGTGGTTAACAGCCCGGCCGCCGATCCAAAGCCCGCCGTTCGAATCTTCAAATTTAGGCGTTCGGCTGTCGAGTCCCTTTATGTCAACTTTCGAAACTATCTCAGAACCATCCTTCGATTCAATGACCCGGTCGGCCCGGATCTTCCAGACGCTTCCGCTATGACCGGTGAACGAGATCTCGGAGCCATTGGGCGCAGCTTTTTCTATAAACTCGAATTCGCCGTTCTTGAGCCGAAACCAATTTAGGGTGCGTCGGTCGTGCTCTTCGACAAGAAACCTGACCTCGCCGAAAGGTTCCCGCTCGATCAAGGAAATATAGGATCCGGGAACTTGATCCGAACTATACGAAATGAACTCACCGTTCCGGTAGATCGTAAGGGTTCCATCTTCCATCGTTGTGGCATAGATGGTTCCATCATTGTCAGCAAAGATGCCTGTAAACCGATTGTTGATTATTCCCGGAGTATTGCCTTTATTGAAGACAGTGAATCGAAGGCCATCAAAGCGCACCAGACCGTCAAAGGTAGTGAACCAAAGGTAGCCGTCCGGCGTTTGAGTTATTCGGCGAACCCCGTTCTGCGGCAGACCGTCGTCGGTGGTCCAGTTTTCAAAGCGGTATTTCGCGCTTACCGAAACGCCCACGGCCGAGGCCAGGCAAATGTAGACGAAGATTTTTGCGAGGAGGCGATAGAACATTCTTCAGGTAGCGAGGGAAGTGGCAGATGGGCAGACAAAACGCGTCCTTTTTATTTAACGATATTTGAAGCGGCCGCGTCAATGATTTTTCAACGCGGAAAAGGTGCAGAAAACGCGTCAGTACGCCTTAACGACCTCAGAACCGGTGTAATAGTGGCGGATTATCTCGTCGTATTTCACACCCATTTTAGCAAGGCCAAATGCCCCGTATTGGCACATTCCGACGCCATGGCCCCAACCGCGGCCTGTAAACGTATAGCTTGCGACCGAACTGCCGGCATAACGTTTGTCGATAACAAAAAGCTGTTCGCGAAGCCTTAGGGCCGAGCGGATCTTTCCGCCCTTTAGTATCTTCGTTCCGTTCGAGCCGATGATCTCAAGTTCGACGGCACGGCGCGAATAGCCACGAGTTTTTACGTTCACGTCGTAAAGCGTACCGATGCCGCGAACGTAACGCGACAAACGCGACTGGACGGCACCTGCCGAAAGCGTTTCACGCCAATTTGTAAAAGGCGACATATTTTCGGCGACGGTCGGAGTCGTAGTAGGAACTATTTCTAAGAAACTAACCGCACCGGTGGGATCGGTCTGATACCGGACTTCTTCGCCGCCGACTATCGCGGCTTCGCTCATCGAATACATTGAATTGCCAAATTGTCTGAAAAGAAAAACATCCGGACGAACCGCCAGCGGCCGATCGGTTCGGCCGACGCGAAGCACGAGTTTTCCGTCAACCGAGGGCCGTGCGGTTCCGGTCTGAAGCGGCGGCATCCATTTTTTGTTCTCAAGTATCTGACGGATCAGGCGGATCATTTCCGCTCGCGTAAACGCGCGATTTGGTTGAAGTGTCAGGTTTGGCCGAAGCGCAAAAAGCCCGTCACGCATCAGCATTGCAAGTTCGGCTCGATGCTCGGCCGGGATCTCGGAGGCATCGTCGAACGAAAGATGATAATTGATATCGGAATCAGAAAGCAGTGCGTCGGGCCCGCCGGGCGTGTATGCCAATGACGCAAGAACGCGTGCGAGTTCGAGCGGTTTCGCAGTGTCTTTTGTTACATTCGGAAATGGCTTTCCAAAACGTCCGGCAAGCTGATTCATCCAGTTGGATATTTCGCCGACCGTCGGGTGTTCATCAAGCCAATCATGGCTGATCTCATTTGTCGTCAGTGAATAACCGTTGACCGCAAGCAGCGACATCGTCCGGACCAGATCAAGCCCGCTGTCATCACGAAGCCGGGCAGGTTTTCTGACCGTTTTGATGGTGAAGGGTTCGAAATGGCGTTTGCCTTCGAGCGAGCATTCAACGCCGCGAAGATATGGTTCGGCGTGGTCGAAGACGTTCTCCGAATTTTCGGTGCGGCCACCGCAAGTAGATGTAAAATAAGCCATTATCGGCTTGCCGTTGTGCATTGCGACCATTCCGGCAGTTTCGCGGACGGCCTGCGTTCCCATTCGGGTTTCGATCGAAACGCCTTTGTAAACCTGCGACCAAACGGTCGGTACCATATCAAAACCTTTGGTGCCGTAGAATCCCTTATTGGCGATCGCATAAGTGCGTGCGGCGACGGCCTGTGCCTTTTGTGCTTCGAGGCTCGGCAGCGATAGCTCTGCCGGAACGACGCCAAGCAGGTAATCTTCGACCGGCACGACGTTGACCACCGTAAGCGAACCGTTGGAGTTTACGAAAACCTCGATCTTGCCGCGATATTCTTTTCCGTTGAGCCGAACCGGAACAGCACGTTCGTTGAGCGAACCGAACGAAACTGCTTTTAGCGAACCGTAACGGGCGGCTTCGGTCGTACCATTGACGACCACTTCTCGAAGATTTGCCGCGACAACGTCAGGACCGACCGGTTGACTGGAGGAAGTTGGCCTAACGATGCTCCGAACTTCAGATTTTCCGGCGGTCCTGATCTGCCTTGAAAGAGCGACGGCATCTTCGGAATGCACGGTTTTCTTTTCGGTAAGGATCACTGCATCAGGAAATCCTTTTTCGCCGAGCATCGCCTTGAACGCATCGGCGTCTTCGCGGGACTCCTTTGGCTCACCGATCCAGATTCGCCAGGTGTTCTTTGCCGGATCGATGGAGACAAGTGCCGTCTCGCCGGTTTCCTCCCGGACCTGTTCGGCGATCTCATTCGCTTCGGCAGCGGTCGCAATGCCCTGTATCTCGCAGATAAATTGCTCGACAACGTCCGGCCGATACGCACGGGCCGCGACCGTTACGCGGTTCGTCCCCAGATAACGCGACGCTTCCTCAGGGGCAAACGCGACAAGCTGCGAATCGGACGTCGTGATCGTGACCGAGCCCGAATTCGTCGAAAGCCCAATGCGGATCAGGGGCTCCTTTTCCAGCCGAAAATAGTCAAACCCATTCCAGGCAAAGGAACTTGTCGCGAAAAGGATGAGATAAAATGCAGAGGCGATGAAGACCCGGTAAGACATGCCAATAGATTATACAACACCATAAACGCTCGACCGAAAGTATCGGAAAAATCTTGACGAATTCCAACACCGAGTGTTAAATATTGTTAGGCACTTAATTTCCAGACCTTCCGACTCCTTCTATGAACACAAGAAAATATCTATCCCGAAAGGTATTACTTTTCTGTCTAACCATTGCAGTATCGGCAACGGTTTCCGCCCAGCTAACGACAAACCGCGATGGCAAGCTTGATCGATCATTCGGGACAAACGGCCTGACCGTCTTTGAACCGATAAAGGGTCAGGGAGAGTACTGGACGGGAGGTGATGTTGTCCAAACACCTGACGGCAAATTCTTAACCTTTCACGCTCTCCTGTCTGCGCCTTCAAACACAAACACGATGCTTAGCCGATTCCTAAATTACGGCGGGCCAGACAATTCGTTTGGAACCAACGGGCGGATGATACTTTCTTGTTGCAAAACATTTACGCCAATAAAAATGTTGGTTGAGCCGAATGGGAAGATAGTCCTGGCAGGTGTTGATAATAACGGTGTCGATTTCATGGTCATTCGGTTAACTGAAAATGCGGAGTTGGACACGACATTTGGGGTTAACGGAATATTTAGGAAGGACTTTAGTCTCCCCGGCGGCTTGAGCAACGACCGGGCATATTCGGTCCTTCGGCAGAACGACGGCAAATTGATCGTTTCCGGGCTAAGCGACCGATACACATCACCCGATGCCACGACCATCTATGTCTCGGTGCTCCGGTTAAATTCTGACGGCACAATTGACGAGACGTTTGGTAAAGGCGGTGTTTCCGTTTTGGTCGGGCACAGAGATTCGATCCAAAATTCGTTTGGATCGGTCTCTCAACTTACTGGAGATGGGAAGCTCGTTGTAGCAACTCAACAATATCGAAACGACGAAAACGCATCTCGCAGATCTGCTGTTTTTCTAAATGTTCTACGATTTCTCTCAAATGGGACGCTCGACCCCGCTTTTTCCGAGGATGGTATTGCTACCGTTGAAGAAATCAATCCGGTTCCGGTTTCCGGTCTTTTCGTGACGGCAGAAGGGAAAGTGGTTACTTCTACGGTAGTCAGTTTGAGACGGTTTAATTCTGATGGTTCGATAGACACTTCATTTGAATTCGACTACGAATCATCAGGGTATGGCCAAGCAGTAACAATTGCTCAAACACACAATAATAAATTCTTAATCGGAGGGATTCACGGAAGTAGTGGAACTCCTCTTGGATTTGTCGGACGCTACTTTGAGAACGGAGCGATCGATCGCAAGTTTAGTACGGGCGGATTAAGTTTTGTGCGAACCTATGAACAAGAAACGTTTGTCGTTACACGAATGGTTCCAGAGTCAGAGGGTAAGATAATTGTTCTGGGCGAAATTAGTGATGGCGTTACTTACCGAATGTTCCTTGGACGAATATTCGTGAAACGAAAACTGTAGGGAAATTCATAGAGCAGAATTTCCCATTCCCGTTTCTTTTTTATTTTTCAAGAGCATTAAAGATCAACCTGAATGTTGCCCATGTTTGGCCGCGGTGCTGTGGGCGGAAGGCGAAGAGGACTATGCTTCCTTTTCCGTGGTCGGTTTCGACCAGGGCCGCCTTGCCTGCCATTTTGTCAGTGCCGAGCATCCAGCCTGAAAGCAGCGTGTTTTCGCCTGAATAACTTGCTACGGTTCGCACCTTTGCCGGATCGGTCACTTCAAATGCGGCGCTGTTGGTGAAGTAGGCAGGGGTGGTTTCGGCATAACCGTTGGCAAGGCGATTTTGCCGGTTCAGGTCAAGCTGAACAATCGAACCGGGATTGTAGAATTCCGTCCGCGGCAGACCGTCGAGCACGTTCTTTATCGGCAGCCCGAATTGTTTGATAACCATTCCGCACGATGCGGAAAAACAGACCAGCCGCCCGCCATTTTCGACAAATTTCTTCAAGTTCGCCACGCCATCGGTGCCAATGCCGCCGGCAAATTCGTCGGGGTAGCGGTCAGCGCTAAAGCCGTTCAATATCGTATTCTCCTGATCTGAAGGCAGAACGATCACGTCATAATTCAGACGGTTCGCTCGCACGTCAGCATTGCTCAGCGATGTGAACGGGATCTGGTGATTATCAAATACAAGCCGCGTCCAGCCTTCGTCCATCGATGAAGTATAAGGCTTGTACATTGCAACGCGCGGGTTGGTCTTCAAAGGATTGGGCAATTTCGGAAACGGTTCGCTTGCGGCATTTAGATCAAGCCGCTTGCGTATCTGATTTTGAGATTCGACTTTTTTGATCGTGTCGGCAAATTTGTCGCGTTCGCGAATGTCCCAGATCTCAAACGTCTCGATCCCCATCTGCAGCGGCAGCGTCCAACCGGCTACGTCATAAGGCGGATCGGGCTGTCCGTTCGGATTTATGCGGTTCGGATAAATCTGCTTTTCGAACAGGCTGAGCACGTTTCGCTTTTGCGGCTGATCGGTGAAAACGAGAAAACTGCCGAGTGGAATTTCATGAAATTCTTCGGTCGGGCTGTGTTTTACCCACAGCTCATGCGTCATCTCGTGAACTTCAATTCCTTGCCAGCGAAGTATCTCAAGAAAACGGCTGATCGATTCGGTGTTCGGCTGGCCTGCGATAATCACAAATGCCTTAGGAACACTTCCGTCGAGCATCAGATCTTTCTTGTTCAATTGATAGAAATTTTCAAGATATCGCCGCCGAAATTTCGCAGCCATTTGCAGCAGCGCGCGTGAAGCTACGATCTCGATCTGGTTGATGTCCGACGGACGCCACACGCCGCCTTCCCAGGGATCGGGGTGCGAGATGAAATTTTCGAGCGGCGAATTTAGCCCGCGTGCCGGTCGCGTCCGCTGCATTTGCTCTTTAGTTATCGTTACCGGCGACATCAGGTTCGCGCTCGCGGCCTCGGATAAAATGCCGATCGAATTATGATAATACGGCGCCGAACGAAACCCGCCATGCCACCACATATCAAACGTCGTGTTCGTTGCAATACCCTTTATATTCTTCGCCTGAAGATCGGCCGCCATCTTGTAGCCGATCAGCCCAACCTCGCGAACGATCGACGGCGCGATACGCGGATTCGGCGGATCAAAGAACGGCGGTATCACAAAACGCGGCCCGTTTTGCCCCATCTGATGAACGTCGAAAACTATATGCGGAAACCATTCCTGCCAGTACCGTTTCGTGATCGCCTGCGTTTCCTTCAGGTTCAGCATGAACCAATCGCGGTTGTTGTCGTGACCGGCATAATGATGATAAAGCTCCGGCGGGACCGTGCCTTCGCTTTTTGTGCCGAGCGTTTTCCGATACCAATTCGCGACGATATCGATCCCGTCAGGATTCGATGAAGGAATTAAAAGCAGGATCGTATTGGCAAGAATTTCCTTGGTCTCGGCATCATCTGCGGTCGCGAGTTCGTAGGCAAGATTCATCGTCATTTGCGAACCGACGATCTCATTCGAATGGATCGACGCCGAGATAGAGACGACGGTCTTTCCGTTATCAAGTATGGTCGCCGCCTGATCATAGATGCCGCCTTCGGGGATTCGACGCGGATCGGCAAGGGTCTGATTCATTTCCTTGTAGCGGTCGAGATTCTTAATGTTTTCTTCCGACGAGATGATCGCGACGATCATCGGACGCCCAAGCGTCGTTTTCCCAAACTCTTCGACCTTTACTTTTCCGCTGCCGGCGTCTAATTTTGCAAAGTAATCGCGTATTTGCGTCCAATCGGCGATCGTCCGGTCGTCAGACGGTGTAAACCCAAGCACCGACCGAGGGCTTGGCGGCTGAGCGACAATTGCCGCGGAAAAAAGTAGAATCAGCAGAATCGCTGCAGCGTTCTTGAGCGAATTAAAACTAGCCGGAAAATGGAAAGTTCGGAAATTATTCATAGCGATACCAATAGATCAGCTAACGGCTTAGGCCTTAGTGCGGAAGAGAAAATTGCTGTTCGGGAAAACAAGAAACTAACTTTTCTTGTTAAACAGTCTAGCAAATCGCGTCTTTCCGGGAAAATTCGCTATTGGTGGTCGTGGTTCGTCGCGGGCTTTCTTCTGCTCGTTATCGGCCCGCCTTCGCTCATCATTCTTGGGCTGATCAATCAGAAAATGTGGCTGTATCCGATCGCTCGTTTTGGCGCGAATCTTTGGCTGCGGTCTTGCGGCGTGAAGATCGAAGTTCGCGGCGGCGAGGATCTCTCCCAAGACGAATCATTCGTTTTCGTGTCAAATCATCGGTCTTATCTGGACACTGCGACATTGTTCTTTCACACCGGGCACAAGATGGGCCTGGTCGCAAAAAAAGAGCTTCTGAAAGTGCCGATACTTGGACAGGGAATGCACTATGTGAAGATATTTGCGATCGACCGCACAAACCCCGAGCGGGCCCGCAAGTCTATGGAAAAGGCACGCAAGGTAATGGAAGAGGGCTATTCTTTCGGAGTCTTTGCGGAAGGCACACGGGCGATGCCCGGCGAGCTTCTGCCGTTCAAGAAAGGTGCGTTTCATCTGGCGATACAAACGAATTCGCGGATCGTCCCGGTCGCGATCAAGAACACAGACTGGATGATGGGCAAGCGGCGCGGCGTCGGATATGCGGGCACGATCGAAATGATACTGCTCCCGCCGGTCGAAACAGAAGGCAAGGAAATGAAGGATCTCATCGCCGAGGTGCGTGGGGCGATCGCGGCCGAACTTGCCTCAACGCAGGGCGATCCGAGTTCATAGTCGTTTCCCTGGTTTTCAGTACAAATTATGACATCAGCCCAAAAAGCCAGCGGCGGTGCGGCTCAAGGCCTCTTTGCAAGAAAGAATCGCGGACTGTTGCTGGACGCGACGGTCTTTCTGGCGAACGTCTTTTTGATGTGGCTGATAACGCCCATGTTCTTTTATGTTTTAGAACGTGCGGGAAACGAGGAACCTTGGGCACTGATAGTCGTTTTCATTGCACTCATCGCTGTGTTCGTTCTGCCGCCCGCGGCTGCAATTCTTAAACGTCACAGCTTTCACAAACGCGGCGGAACCGAGGATGGCCGATTGACCGGCTGTCTCTGCAACCCGATATTTTATTTCTGTCTCCAGATCGTGATCATCTGTGCGATCAATGCATTTGTGATGCACTATGTGCTTGGGTTGAACGATCCGGGGCCGGAGATCTTCATTTCGTCGCTGCTTTTCCTGCTCGTTCTGGCGATAGTTAATACGGTATTCGTATTTCGATATTTCACGCCTCCGAAGAGTGAACCAAAGAACAAGTTCTTTCTTAGCCGGGACGCCGATCTGCTCGGCGATGTTTTCATTTTTGCCAATGTTCTGATCTACCAGCTGATCTGGAATCTTCTGACGATGGAAGGCATTTTTGGAAGGGTTTCAGGCGTCGCCGATTTTTTCGGAAGGCTTTTCTTCCTGACGTTCATTGCATTTCTACTCTATTTTCCGCCGCGGATATTTTATCTTGCCGAAGATATCAATAGACCCGGAATTTGGCTTACGATGTTTGCTGCCAATTCGCCGGTGATCTTTAGAATTCTTTTCGGAGGCGGCACCGGTTTTCTGTTTTGGTAATCGGATCGAGAGCAAAAGAATGAACGTGTCAAAAAGCAAAGACCGGCGAACACCAATTTCCGGGCTTTTTCGTGTTCAGAACCGCGGTATCCTGCTTGATATCACGATCTTTTTCGTCAATGCGGTCGCCGTTACGGCATTCGCCCCATACGTTGCCTCGGTAAGCAGACGTGCTTTCGATGGCGAGGCCCGAGCGCAGAATATTGTTGTAGTCCCGTTGCTGGCAATGTTCCTATTGCCGGTTATCGCTTCGGTGTTAAAGCGATGGAGGCTTCATGATCGGATCCACGAGGTCAATGATCGTTTCAAAGGTTTCGACCTTGCGACAATGGGTTTGGTCGCTATACCATATCTCATTTTTCAGATCTTTATCCTGCTGGCGGTTCACGGAATTCTTCGTTCTCACTTGCAGGCATTCGGCGAGACCGCTGAAATTGTCACGATCTTGATTTTGTTCTTTTTGCCGTTCGGAAGCGGTTACCTGCTGTATCTGTATTTCAAGGAACCGCACTCGGAACCCTTCGAGTTTTTACTTGAAAAGCGAACGGAGTTCGTAGCGGACATTTGTATCTTCGTGAATATGATCCTCTATCAGCTCGTGTGGAATCATTTTATTCTTGAGCGGATAGGGAGAAGTTTGCAGAGTGAGGAACTTTCTTTCACTTTGGTCATTACCACTACGTTAATGATCACAGTTATCGCGATGGCGATCTATCTTCCGCCGCGAATATTCTATCTCGCTGAAGATGCACGAAAGGGAAGGGTGTGGTTTACGATCTTTCTCGCGAACGCACCTATTATTATCAGGCTGATCGTCGATTCCGGAACGTCCAGAGGAAATTGGTAGAAGCCTGAAGATCAGGGCTTTTGCGGTGTCGGTGATGGCTCGGGCTGATCCGGCGCGTCTTCCGCTTCGATCACACGAACGTCGGTTCGGCCCAGTCTGTAGTTTTCATAGCGGACACGCATCCGAAGCTTAACGACCTGGCCATTTCCGAAGACCAACTCGTCATTCGCGATCGATAGCGAAGGAAACCAATATTTTCCGTCAACGTTCTCGCGCCACGTTTCGACTATCGGATATTTGTTGTTCTTCGTTTCCGGAACGCCCTTGCCTTTTGATTTCACGATCATCAGGTCCTGATCGTCGATCCAGACACGTCCTGAAAAAAGCCTAATGCCTTTTTTCGGATCGGGCATTACTTTGGGCTCGACCTCAAACACATAAAGGTCAAGTTCGTCGATCTTTTCTTTGCCGAGATATGTAAATCTATACAGCGAAAAATTACGTGGTTCGAGTGCGAAAGGGTTGACCCCGCCAAGGTCCTCGATGTCCTCCGGAGTAATCGAAATTTCCGTAATGGTGGAAACCGGGGCGAAAGTTATCCGTTCGAAACGCCTTCCTTCCTGAGTGAACGTCATGAACGAATCTCGGCGATAGACGCCTGTGATCTGGCCGCCCATTCCGATCGTCTGAATGGTGGCACTTCGGTCAAAGACATAGTTGTTAAGGGCTTCGCGAAACGAGCCTTCATTGTCGGTGGTTTTCTTTAGTATCCGGTCGATCTCCGCTTGCGGAAGCTCTTCTCGGACGATCGAACTTGATTGCGAAAACGCTTCGACACAGAAAAGAAGAATTATCGTAGAAAGTATCGAAGCAATTCTCATAAAGCTACCCTCAATGTTCGCTCAGCCATTTGGATGCGAATTTCTCCGCAATGGTTCATTGGTTATCTTTCATTAGGCGGGCCTTTGCGGCGATCGCCTCAGAATATGCACCGCCGGAAACATCGCCGACCCGAATGGCCGCATCATAAATGCCGATCGCATATGTAGAATCGCCAAAGAACTCAAAGATCTTGCCTAGTTCGACATATGAAAGCGAAATAAGAGCTGCATCCGTTCGCTGGGCGGCGGCGGTCCGAAGGACATTCTCATAGGCGACCTTTGCTTCAAGCAATGATTGCCGCTGCTTTTGTTCGTCTTCGGGCTTTGTATAACCGGCGGCGATCAGGCTCGAAACTCGTCCGATCGTGTAAAAGATCCGGGCATCCGCCGGACTCTTATCAAGCAGGTCATGCAAACTGGCACGGGCCTCGACGTATTTCTTGGCTGAAATGTCACGGTCTATTTCGATAAGGCGTGTCGTTACCGGATTCTCAACAAATAATGTCGTTTCTGCCGGCGACGCCCGTCGTGCGGCGCGGTGCGCTTGAGCCCGGGCTCGTGCATCACTATATTGCCGATAACGATCGGCTTCCTTTACCGGGTCCATCGAGAGGATCATCTCGCGCATCGACGAAGCAATGTTGAATCCTGAATCTTCAATCCCCTTTAATTGGTCGGCGAAGTAAAAGACAAGAACAGCTCCCTTTTCATGATCTTCCGAAAGTCTGAGGAACGCTTCGTCGGACTGCTCCGACTTGAATTTTTCGAGCTCCGCGACGATGGCCCGCTTCTCTTCGTTGGTCGGTGCCGCATCAACCCGCTTTCGAAGCTCCTGAGTGGCGACCTTCACACGGAAACTCTCGACCTGTTTTGCATCGATCGCAGCCACAAGGGAACGCGAGATCGTCAGAAACACGTCCGGCGAAACGGCAGGATTCGCCTTCCGCATCTCGTCCAGAACCTTTCTTAAACCGTCACGGATCACCGCAACATCCTTTGACGAACCTAACACCAGCGGGTCAATAACGAACTGCAGGTATGCACGTCTCGCTTCCGACATCGTAACGTCGGAATCCGGCGGCAGAACCACGAAGTATTCGTCCTTAACGTTCGTAAAGATCACGTTGCCCGATGGTGCAAGCATCTCCGGAACAAGAAAGAACTTGCGTTCTCTTTCTATCGTCTCGGTGTTGGAAAGCGTGGTTGATCTACTTCCGGAGCGAGCCGTGTCGGTCCGGATCCTGTCCGTATAGTAGATCTGTGGACGTGTTTGAAGATAAGTCAACAGGTCCAGAACCATGTCACCGGTCGTTTTCCGCAACGCACCCCCGGAAATTGCCTGATACGTCTTTATGTATTCCGGCAGGTTTCCTGCAAAGCTCGACGTCCTGTAAAAATCTCTTACGAGAGGCGCAAAATCTAAAACATCCAACAGCCCGCCCGGCAGATCGGTCGTAACGACCGGATCGGCAAGCTCCGGTACAGGCGTAAGGGCGTACGCCATTGTGATGAATGCCGCGGTCATCTCAGCGTCGCTCATTTTCGGATGCGCTCTTTTATGCCGAAGAACGAAATGGGAAATGCGTTCACGCAATTTTGGATCAAGCTTGATCAGATCGCTTCGAAGCAACTCGCGAAATTTTTGCCCTTCTTTTGAGAGCGTGACATTGAGGATCGGGACCGACTCGCCTTGGGCATTGGTCGTTCGTGCGGCATCCAATGCGGCAAGGACGGTCATCACACGCTTGTCCGGTTCGATCCGCACGCCGTAATTCGTGAGGTCGAAACCAACCGGCGGTCCCTGGGCCACTGCCATAAGCGAGAATACGGCGAAGACCGAAGCTAAGGTAATTACTGATCTAAACATCGTTGAATAAAGAAAATTCTGAACAGTTGTAATTGATGAATTCAACGTTCGCAAAGATGCCCGGACAAAAATAACGGAGGACCGGGAACCATAGGTCCCCTTTCCCCCGCGTTCGTATCTCATTGAAATTAATCGAATGATGCAAGCGCCGTCGCCTCGTCATCATAGACGTCAAAAACGGTCAAAAGCTTTGTTATCGCAAGCAGGTCCTGGATCTTCTGTGTAAGTTTCAAAAGCTTAAGCGAACCGCCTTCCTTGTTAACGGCCGTAAAGCTGGAAACGAGTTCGCCAATGCCGCTCGAATCCACATAACCAACGCCGCCAAGATTTAACAGGATCTTGGTCTTCCCTTCGCCAAGCATTCGGCGGATCGCACTGCGGAGAGCAACGCTGCCCTCACCAATAGTAACTTTTCCTGAAAGATCAAGGATCGATACATCGCCCGCCTGGCGTTCCGATATTGTGATGTCAGCCATTTTTATCTCCTCAAAGTATGTTTAATGAACGAAAGCAGATTTTAGAACAACGAGTGCACAAAAGTCTATGAAGCAATCTAGTTAAACGCGCTTTAGCATGCGGACGACCATCCCGCCGCCTGCCGCACGATCCCATTCGACCTCGTCCATAAAAGACCGCATAAATAAAATTCCGCGGCCATTAGCCTTTAATAGATTTGCAGGATCGGTCGGGTCCGGGATCTCTTCAACGTCAAATCCCTCCCCATAGTCGCGTATCCTGATCTCCAAACCTGCGGCAACCTTTGCAAAGGTCACTTCGACATGTTTGGACTCATCGAATTTGTTTCCGTGCTTGACCGCGTTCGCGACCGATTCGCGAACGGCAAGATCCAACGCCGATACAACGTCGTCGCCAAAGCCGTTCTCTCTTGCAAAACGTTCGGCGCTTACTGCCGCATCGTCAACCGATTCGATGCGGGTCGGTAGTTTGTGCTCTTCAATAGTTTCCACGAATATCTTTAATTATCGGTCATACTTTGGCCGTGTCAAGACAAACGGCCACAAATCAAAGTAAAATCGGATGTTGTGATTATAAAACCTGCTATTTCCGTTCGCGGATCGGTTCGAATGCCCGGTGATAAATCGATATCGCATAGGGCAGCGATGTTCTCTGCTATCGCCGATGGAACATCCGTTTTGACCAATTTTGCGGAAAGCGAAGATTGCAGATCAACGCTGGAATGCCTTATTGGACTCGGAGTTGAGATCGATCGAAATGGTCCCACAGTTCGCGTCTCTGGTGTTGGCCTTCGAGGATTGAAAGCACCGGAACAGCCGCTCGATTGTGGAAACAGCGGCACAACGATGAGGCTTCTTGCGGGAATTCTCGCCGGCCAGAAATTCAACTCAACATTGATCGGCGACGCGTCGCTTAGCCGGCGTCCGATGGCTCGCATCATTCACCCGCTCACTGAAATGGGTGCGGCCATCACAACCAGAGAAGGCCACGCACCATTGCAGATAGAGGGTGCATCCCCATTAAAGCGTTTGAAATTCGAATTGCCCGTCGCCTCCGCTCAATTGAAATCGTGCGTTCTGCTTGCTGGTTTATTTGCCGAAGGCGAAACCACGGTGATCGAACCGGTTCGAACCCGCGATCACACAGAGCGGATGCTGCGCGGGTTTGGTGCTGATCTGAACGTAATGGAATCAGGTGGGCAAAGGTCGATCACGGTATCTGGCGGGTCAATTCTGACTGCACGCGATGTTCAGGTTCCCGGCGATATTTCGTCGGCGGCTTTCTTTCTTGTTGCGGCGGCATGTTTGACGGATTCGTGCATCGAGATGGTCAATGTTGGGCTTAATCCGACACGAGACGGAATCGTCAAAGAGCTCAGGCGGTTTGGTGTAAATGTTGAGACGGCAGATGTTACCGAATCGGGTGGCGAGCCGATCGGCACACTGAAAGTTTCGGACGGAAGCGAACTAGGTGGAAAGCAAAATCGGATCGAAGGAGCGATCGTTGCAAATCTGATCGATGAAGTGCCGATCCTTGCTGTTCTTGGCACGCAGTTGAAAGGCGGGCTTGAGATCCGAGGTGCGGGCGAGCTTCGCATAAAGGAATCGGATCGGATCGCGTCGATCGTTGAAAACCTGAGACGAATGAATGCCGACGTGACCGAATTCGAGGACGGATTTCGCGTTAACCGGTCGGCACTAAAAGGGGCAGAGATAGACCCGTTCGGCGATCACCGGATCGCAATGGCGTTCAGCATTGCGGGCCTTTTGGCACAAGGCGAGACGCAAATTAATAACCCCGAATGTGCGGCCGTTTCGTTTCCGGATTTTTATGAAACGCTCGAATCGGTTACAGTTCGTTGAAGGTATGGGCGAGCAAAGGCGGATCGTTTTAACAGGTTTTATGGGCGTCGGTAAATCGAGCGTCGCCCGGCACCTGGCCTCCCGAACACGTTCGAAACAAATAGATCTTGACCATTTTATAGAACAGGGCACACGCCGAAAGATCGCAGATATCATTGATACCGACGGGCTCGCTGCATATCGCGTGATCGAGACCGAGCATCTCCGCAAATTGCTTGGGGAAACCAACGCCTGCATCATTTCGCTCGGCGGCGGAACCTGGACGATGGAAGAAAATCGCGAGATGATCCGTTCGAACGGACTAACCAGTGTTTGGCTTGAATCCACATTCGACCATTGCTGGCAGAATATTCGAAATTCAAGGAAAGACCGGCCGCTTGCCCGCAACAAACAGGCAGCGCTGGAACTGTTTGAATCAAGACAATCGATCTATTGCCTTGCCGACTGGCATTTCATTATTAGGCCTGAGTTCAATTCCTATGAGATAGCCGGACAGATCGCCGAACAAGTTCTATCGTAGATCAGTAAACGATAATTTTAGTTGAAATTTCCGTCGCGATAGACCAAGATACTTGTTATCACATTCTTACTTATTGTCCCGCGCGTTTTCGGGCTGATTTGTGTGACCTGATCGCACCTATCCAAGCAGGGCCGGCGATCTTCAGATGGAAAATCATAACGATCAAGAACTGGAGGAAAGATGAAAATCAAATTTTTGACTATCATAAGTATTGCAGCGGTTATGTTTATGGCCGCGTGCGGGAAAAGCGACGCCGATCTGCAGAAAGCGGTCCAGGATAAACTGACTGCTGATAACGTTACGGGGGTTACGGTTGCCGTTAAAGACGGCGTAGCCACGCTTACTGGCGAAGTTGCCGATATCACCGTTAAAAACAAGGCTGCGGCATCGGCTCGCGGTGTCGAAGGTATTAAAAGCGTAACGGATAGCACCACCACCAAACCGCTTCCGGTCGCAACACCGCAAGCAGCGGATCCTGCCCTTACAGGCAAGATCATGGAGAATCTGAAGAAAGAGGGATGTACCACAGTCACGGTGTCTGTTGTAAACGGCAAGATGACCGCGACTGGCGAAGTCCCAGACGCGTCATTTGCGAAATGTGTACGGGTTATCAATGAGGCCGGCGGAACCGGATTCGACAATCAGCTCACGAGGCGCAAATAACCAAGGAGGATAAAAGTAATGTCAGTACAAGAAAAATATCAGACGCTTCTTGACCTTGCCAACCAAAATGGCACTACCTATGAACTTTCCGAAGGAAATGAAGGAACGCTGGTCGTAACCGGAACAGCACCAAGTGCCGAGGCAAAACAGCAGCTTTGGGACGAATATGAACGTCTTGATCCGGATTTTAAGGGCGGCGACCTGATCCTGAACATTCAGACCGCTGAGGCGGCGGCAGGCGGCGGAATGCACACACATACAGTAGAATCAGGCGACAACCTTTCGAAGATCGCCAAAGAATACGGAATTCAATGGAAAGCCATCTGGGACCACAACCGCGATATCCTAAATCACCCGGACAAGATCTATCCGGGCCAGGAACTCAAGATCCCCATGTAATTTCGGGTATCTAAATTAAAAAGGCCGGGTTCGATATATTGCGATCCCGGCCTTTCTCCGTTTTGGTCAAGTGCAAACACTTCACGCAATTTTATTTCTTTTCCGACTTATTTTCATCGGCTTCCTTCACTTCTAATTTTTGCTCACTCGCTTTATTTGCCGGCTCGCCCGGAGGTTTGATGGTCTCTTTGCCTTCGATAACTTGGGGGACGACCTCTTTCATCCGAGTGATTACTTTCGGACCGGCGCCTGCGAAAACGCCCCGGAGCCGTCCATCGCGGTCTATCAGCATACTTATCGGGACACCGTCGAACCGGGCCAGCTTGTTAAATTCATTGGTAAGGTTGTTGTCGATGCGGGCAAGCTCGTAGTTAAGCTTCATTTCTGCAGCAAATTTCTGGATCCGGTCGGTCGTGTCCGGCTGCAGGTCTTCGTCGCCGATGTTTAGGCCGATCACCTGAAAACCCTGTTCCCTGAATTTGTCCTGCATTTCGACAAGGTGAGGCATTTCGATACGGCACGGGCCGCACCAAACGCCCCACAGGTTGAGCAAAAGCACCTTGCCTTTGCGGTCTGCGATCTTGAATTTTGTCCCGTCGATCAGCTCTATATCGGCGTTTGCGATCGACCCGACAAGCATCGGATATTCTGAATCGCCTGTCTGCCCTTTATTGGAAACGGCGTTCGCCATTTGAGCAAGATTGCTTGAGGGCGTCGCCTGAGAACCGCCGCCGCACCCCGAAAGGCCGGAAAAGACTATCGCCATCGTCGCGAACACCAAAGTTGTTTTTATTGCAGTTTTCATCAAAATTCCCTTTATCTTAACGTATATCCCTGAGCCTGAGCACTATCAATGTGAATATTAGCAATACCCAAAACATTAGCATCAGCACTATCTGATTCAAAACCTCATTCATCCACGGATGCATAAATGTTACATAACCACTTAGGTCTTCTGGCAGCTTTTTTATATCCGGAACCTTTAGACGTTCGGAAAGCGCTGTAGGATTGCCATCTTCGTCAACTGGCGACGCACCGCCTGACATCTGCTTATAATCAGCGATGTCACGCTCTGCTTTCGCAAGGGTCTTGTCATTCTCGGCTTCAATGAACTTGAACAGCCCAAGCCCGTTCGTAGGTCCGCCGGGAATGGAGCCCTCAGGTTCAAGCGTGTCCAGCGTGGAAAATCGCTTCATCGTGTCGAACGACCACGCAGCGGGCATCGTAAGGCTCGCTACTTTACTAATACCTTGAGGCACGCCAACTAATCCCGAAAAGAGAATTTGCGGGATAAGTATCAACGGAACGAGGCTTGTGGCGATAGATTGGGTGCGAAAAAGCGCAGAAATAAGCAACCCCAAAGCAATGCCCACTGCGGCTGTTACAAGCGTTGTCCAAAATTGCGGGACGCCGAGCAGTTCGCCGGGCATCGGCATCACGCCGATCAGGTCAAAAAACTTTAGCGGCACGAACAGCATCACGCATTGGACGAATACGATAATCCCCAAAACAAAGAACTTCGAGAAAAGGTAGGGCAAAATGCCCAGATTGAACATTCGCTCGCGCTTATAAACCGGACGTTCGCGGATTATCTCGCGGGCCGAAATGCTTGTCCCGAACCAAACAGCAACAAGTGCCAAAACAAAATAGACAAAATCCCGCGGGCTGTTTGAACCCATGACAAAGAACGTCATCAGAGCGATTATCGGTGCCTGCAGGAAAAGGATCGCAAGATTGAGCTTGTCCTTTAGAAGTACCTCGAAGTATCGCCGCGAAAGCGTGAAAAATTGCCGTATTGCGCCAAAAACACCGAGTCGGGAGCGTTTTCCGGTACCTGATTGCTGGATCGAACCAAGTTCGCTGAGGGGCTTTTGGATCAGATCAGCAAATTGTTTCGTGGCAGTGTATTTGAGCTTCCACTCATCTGCAGCTTGTTCGGTCAGCTCGAGTCGGCGGCCCTCGCCTTGTTCCGCTACCGACCGCTCGACAGGCTCTTCAAGTTTGTCGTAAAGCTCTTTGAAATTTTTGGCGCCAAGGTGCTTCAACGCGTCGTCAGGTGTTCCGAAGAACACAAGTTTGCCACGCATCAACACTACGATCTTGTCGAAAAGACGCACGTTCTCCATCGCGTGGGTGGTCATTATCACAGTTCGGCCTGATTCTGCGATCTGGCGGAACAGCCGCATTATCTTGTCCTCCGTCGCCGGATCAAGTCCCGAGGTCGGTTCATCAAGAAAAATGACCGAAGGCTTTGTAATAAGTTCGACCGCGATCGAAACGCGCTTTCGCTGACCGCCGGACAATTGCGAGACCGGAACATGTCGCCGTTCGGAAAGTCCGGTCACATCCAGCACTTCATCTATTATTTGAGCGGCCTCTTTGGATGAGACATCTCCCGGAAGCCGAAGCTTTGCAACGTAATAAAGAGTTCTGTAAACGCTGAGTTCGCGATGAATGATGTCGTCCTGCGGCACATACCCGATCGATTGCTTCAGCGAATCGATGTGGCGATAAAGATCGAGATTGTTCACCCGAACGAAACCGCTACCTGCCGGACGAACGCCATTCAATGCTTCGATCAACGAAGATTTCCCCGCACCGGATGGGCCAAGTAAACCGACAAATTCATTCGGCTGGATCGAAAGCGAAATGTTGTCCAGCAGCTTTATTCGGCCACCGCCGAATTTGTTCTTTACTTCGCGCGTCAGGTTTACGCAATCGACACGTGTCTTTGACCTCGTATCAAAAACGCCGATACTGCCCGCCGGATCAACACGCAGAAGAAATGAACCGATCTGAATAGAGTCGTCAGTTCCAACACTCTGTTTAGTAACACGCGCTCCGTTTATGAAAACACCATTCTTTGAACCACTGTCTTCAATAAAGATCTCGGCACCGGTTCTTACAAATTTTGCGTGAAAGTTTGATATCTGCAGGCCGTCGAGACGAATATCGTTCGAAGGGTCGCGCCCGATCTTAAGTTTGTTTCGGTCATCGAACGGTACCGACATCAATAGCTGAGGTTGGGTTCCGCCAGCGGCATGGGGTGCGGGCGTTCTGCCGAGATTTACAACTATGGTCTTTGGCGAGCCGTCCATAACCGGGACATTTACTGAGGCCGGTAAATTGACCGAAGGTGTCGCCACCGAACGCTGGCCTGCCAGGTCGGCTCCTGCCGGAGCATTTCGACCAGGACAAACAAACCGGACGATCGGCCCGCCGAGTCCGAGCCGAATACTGTCACCATCATAAAGCGGAACTTCACCCGTGATCCGCTGTTCGTTTACAAGGGTTCCGTTGAAGCTATTGTTATCAACGATAAAAAAATCGACACCGTCTGACCGAACCATGGCGTGTCGTCGCGAAACAGTTGCAGAGCCGGCTTCGAATACGATATCGCAGCCGGGTTCACGGCCAAGCCATATCTCATTTTTTGAGATCTCAATTGGCGTTCCGCCAGTCTCGGGTTTGAGCTGCGCCTTCACTGCTCGGGCTCCATGTCCGGCTGCGGTCGGCGGTACAGGTGTGCTTGGGCGGTTCTGCTTGGGAGCAGACGGCGGATATTGTGGGGCGGGCGCATCGGCGCTTGGCGATCCTGTTCGCCCAGTATCGGAAAAGACCTCGAGCCAGACGATCTTCAAGATAGGCCCGTCGATCCCAAATTGCAGCCGATCACCAGCCTTGACGGGAGCATTTCCCGCGATCCGCTGACCGTTCAGATATGTTCCAAAGCTTGAGTCCTTATCAACTGCGAACCATTTCCCCTCGTGCCAACGCAACTCGGCATGCTGGCGGGACACCATCGGGTATCGCGTGCTTTCGAATGCGACCTCGCACTCAGCCGGATCGCGGCCGATTTGGACCGTTCCATTCGAAAATTCTCGTTCTGCCCCGTTTTGTCCACCGGGGATCTCTTCGGCAAGAATTATGTTCATCTAAAAGAAACTCAACTGAAGTTCGAGACCTTGATGATTCTAGCCCAATGATGATGATTAAAAAAACCTTCCGCGAGCTACCTACAAAAAAGGGGAAATCTTCCCCATACTGGCACATTATGGCGATTTTTTCCCCTACTCAATTGTCACAGTTGGCATGTCGCCAACTTTAACGCCCGATTTTAACTGATTCTAATGCTCTGTTATTTGCGGCACGGCCTTTGCAATAGAAGCTAGCAGGCAGGCCGGAGTTTGGCCAGCATTACGTCTCCCACACCACATTTGGTACAAATGGCTTTCCCGCAACCACAAAGCCCGACAATTCCTGTTGCTTATGGCAGGACAACGACCGCCGACCGTACAAGGTCCGGCGGTATGGGCAGGGTGTTGATCGTTGATGATTCACCGGTGGTTAGGAAGGTTTTCCAAAGATGTTTGATAAACAACTACGACTGCTATGAAGCCGAATCGGTTCTCGACGCACTTGCGTGTTTAAAGGAACGTCAGTTCGATCTCGTCATCACGGATGTTTTAATGCCCGGCCTATCGGGAATTGAGCTGTTAAGAAAGATAGTTGAAAGCTATTCCGATACGGCGGTACTTGTGGTGTCGGGTGTTGATAAACCACAGCGGGCTCTTGATGCGGTTCGACTTGGAGCATCTGATTATCTTATAAAGCCTTGCGACCCTGAAGTACTCCAGATCGCGGTAGAGCGGGCTCTCGAACGTCGAGATCTGATATTGAACGCCAGGCGGTATAAGCAGGACCTCGAGGATCGAAACGAGGAACTTGTTCGCGGCAAGGCCCAGCTTGAAAGGCTTCAGGCACAGATCGTACATAGCGAAAAGATGGCGTCGCTTGGTCAGCTCGCAGCCGGGATCGCGCACGAACTGAACAATCCGGTCGGTTTTGTTTATGGAAATCTTGACCTGCTTGAAAAATGTGCGAACGACCTGGTCCGATTATTAGAATTTTACGACGCTCGGGCCGGTTATCTTAATGCAGCCGAAGTTGATGCGATCAAGAAAGAGATCGATTATGAGACTACCCGAGAGGATCTGGTCTCGATAATCGAAGACTGCCGCAGCGGCACCGAACGGGTGCGGGATATCGTGCAGAATTTACGAACGTTTTCCAGACTCGATGAGGCTGAGTTCAAATCTACCGATATCCACGAAGGAATTGATTCCACCGTTCGACTGTTGTCGCGGTACTTCAGCGGTGGGAATGTTCGCCTATTGCGGGAATATGGTGAACTTCCCATCGTTGAGGCATATTCGGCACAACTAAATCAGGTTTGGACAAATTTGCTGGTAAACGCAGCACAGGCAGTCGGCAACACGTCTGGAACGGTTGTGATCACAACGTCCGTTGATCAGGACTTCGTCTGCATTGCCATTACCGATACCGGTTCGGGTATCTTAAAAGAAAATCTCGGAAAGATCTTTGATCCGTTCTTTACCACGAAACCTGTGGGTGAGGGAACGGGTCTTGGTCTTTCTATCACCTTTGGGATCGTTGAGCGACACAAAGGAACCATTGAAGTTGATTCTGAACCCGGAAAGGGAACGACCTTTACCGTAAAACTGCCCTTGGCCAACCATGTCAATGCTGGGCTTCTGAAAGCTCGACTATAGCCGAACCCAACCACTATGCAATACAAGATACTTGTCGTTGACGACGAAACCGCAAATCTTCGCCTGTTGGAACGCCTTTTCCGCGGGACCTACGAGGTTCATTCAGCACCCGGCGCGGCCGAAGCTCTTGAGATGCTCTCTGTTCATGACATCTCACTTATAATTTCCGACCAGCGAATGCCCGGTATGACCGGTATTGAGTTTCTAAAACGCGCTGCGGAGATGCGTCCGCAAACGGTGCGAATAATGCTCACAGGCTATTCCGATGCTGAGGCGCTTGTCGAGGCGATCAATTCGGGAGCGGTCTATAAATACCTTACAAAGCCCTGGGTCAACGAGGAACTGCTACAAACCACAAAGCGTGCCTTGCAGCATTATGAAAGCCTGCGAGCACAACGACAGCTCCAGGTTCAGCACGAACGCCTGAGAAATCGGGTAAGTGAATTAAAAGAAACCGTGCTAAACCTCGTCGGCGAACTTTTGGCTGGCGAACGAAGTGACCTGAAGGATATTGCTTTCAAACGGCGAGAGACTGTCATAAAGATCGGCAAAATAACGGGCGTTGACGCAGAACAATTAGAACCGCTTGGATTGGCAGCCTTTCTTTTTGATCCCGCCGTCAGAAATAGTGCCGACGGTAATTCAGAAAGATTCAGTGCGCTTTTGACCGATCTGGCGGCCGCTCCCGAATTTGAGGAAGCATATTCAATACTTTCTTATGCCCAAGAAAACTTCGATGGCACCGGCGACCCGAATGGCTATTCCGGTGACGAGATCCCGCTTGCGGCACGAGTTCTCGCAGTAGCGGATGCCGCCGTAAGGTTTTCCGACATAACGAAGGCTGAACCGTCGGGAGATATCGCTACGGGGCTACGGGCGATCTCCGGCTCCAGGCTCGATCCTGAACTTGTCGAAGCATATTGCGGACAGGAAATACTTCAGATCCCCGGCGAAGCTTCGCCACTCGAGCTATTTAGATAACAGCAAAACAAAAAGGGCCGCGACACGAAGTCATGGCCCATTTTTATCGAATAAAAAGGAATTATCTAGGGATCCCGAACCAATCGAAAACCAAGAACAGCGGCCCTTGTCGTTTTGGGGGTCTCAAGTCTAAATGTCGCAGTTATCTTGTTTTCGCCGGTCGATCGGTATTCTGCACTTCCACCGCGCAGCATTAGTTTCTTCTCTGCTTCCGCAGTTACCGAAAGTGGGCTGCCCGGATAAACCCAAGGCTCCGTGCTTGTCCATTCAAGCAAGTTACCAATAAGGTCGTGGACGCCTGCATCATTTGGGCAAGAAGCTGAACCGACCGGTGCCGGATCGGAA
Organism: Pyrinomonadaceae bacterium; assembly: GCA_041751035.1. Classification (GTDB taxonomy): domain Bacteria; phylum Acidobacteriota; class Blastocatellia; order Pyrinomonadales; family Pyrinomonadaceae; genus OLB17. Next base: position 156,268 of record JBGSYH010000030.1, read on the forward strand.
CTTGGTTTATCGACATAGGCACATTTCGCGCTGAACTTGTCGCCCCAGGGATACAGATTCTGTTTCGAACCATTTCTGGCCGCAAATTCCCACTCCTGTTCGGTGGGAAGTCGATACTGGACACCGTCACGCTTTGACCGCCAGGCGGCGAACGCCGTTATATCGTCCACGTTCACAAATCTGACCGGCATTTTCTCTTCACCGGCGATCGGGCGATCGTTCACCCAATGCGCAAGAAAACGCTCAGGGATCTGAGGCCTATAACCCATCTCGTTCATGAATTCGAAGAACTCGGCGTTAGTCACTTCGGTCTTGTCCATCATGAAATCGGAAACGGTAACCTCGTGTGCCGGCTTTTCAGTGTCTCCTCCCTCGTCGCGTCCCATTTTGAACGTGCCGCCTTTTATCAGTGCAAGATCTGGTTTTGTTGCATTCGGGTCGGCCGTTGGGGTCGGGGTCGGTGAGCCTAATTGGCCTTGATTTGAATTACCGCGACCCGACCAGGGATCGATCAAACCGGCATACCAAGCTCCGCCGATTCCGGCAACGCCTAAAATACCCAAGAGCACGATCGCGACTCCGCCGATCAACAAAGGCGAAAGGAACGATCGTTTTTTTGGTGCCGACTCGACCGAGACCTGCTGGTTTCCGGTCACATAGTTTTGGTGCACCTGAGTTTTCGCCATGTCGTTTGCACCGTCCATGGTGGAGGAAAGGTTCTGCGGGGTGTTTGGAGAAAACGTTCCCGAGAAAGCAACGGTCGGGCCGGCTCCGCCACCAGTTTCAAGGTCAGCAATTATCTGCTGCGGGCGTCCATCGCAAATGACCTCACCGAACCAATCATTAAAGCCCTCTTTTGATATTCGAAGCCTGTGGTTTCCACTTTGAATGCCGTTGAGCGTTATCCATCCATCATCACGGCTTTCGCCGACGCCGATGTTATCGACAAATACCCGTGAGCGCGGCGGATGTGTCCGAACATTTAATGTTGAAACAGGCAAAGCCTGTCCGCCGGAGGTCGTATGGATGCCGATGCCTGGAGGATAGACCGCGTCCCTGATCTCCTGGATCATCTGCTCGACGGTCGCTGTTCTCTTTTCTTTATCCTTTTCGAGTGTGTGAAGCACAGCCGCTTCAAGCTCAGCCGAGATGCCGACACCGGCTTCTATAAATCTGGGTGCCGGATCGCTGATGTGCTTTTTCATTATCGCCGGAATGGACGAACCTTTGAACGGCACGTCGCCGGCAAGCATCTGATAAAGCATTACGCCAAGGCTGTAAATGTCCGAGCGGGAATCAGGCTCGTCATCGGCCCATTGTTCGGGAGCCATGTAATATGGCGATCCCATAAGCCCGGTCGTCTGAGCCTGAATGAACGAGCCAAGCAGTTCTCCGGATTTTATCTTTGCCAGGCCGAAATCAAGTATCTTTACAGCTTGGGAAATGCTCGGTTTATCCGAACAGATCATTATATTCAGCGGCTTCAGGTCACGATGGACGATGCCCTGATGGTGTGCCGCACCGACACCTGCGCATATCGCCGCCATAAGATCCAGAGCACGTTCGGGGTCAAGTCGCTTTTCTCGGGCAAGGAGATCATGAAGAGCTTCCCCTTCAACATATTCCATTACCAGGAACGGGATCGAGCCCTGAATAACGCCGTAATCGTTAACAGCGACAACATTCTGATGGCGTATCGCGGCTGCAGCCAAGGCTTCCTGGCGAAATCTTGTAACGAGCTGGGGATCGTTTCCGACCAGGTCGGGAAGGATGATCTTTATCGCAAGCTGAGTCTTTAAATATGCATGCCGGGCCCTATAAACCACGCCCATACCGCCTTGGCCGATACGGCTTTCAAGGTGATATTTCCCTTCCAAAACAGGCTCTCCGGCGATGGTGTGCATCGTCGGCATTCCGTCTTTGGGACAGGTTGCCACGTCATCCGTGTAGCAATTTTTACAGAGCTGACACTCTTTCATCTAACTCTCACACTGGAACAATAGGCAAAGGGGGAAAGTCTAAGCCTATTTTATTGACATAGTTAGGACCGTAGTTTTGCGAAGCCCGAGCCCCTTAATTCTAGTTTTTTTAGCATTTACAATCAAGGTAAACAACTATCAGGCCCCAAGTTCCAAAGGTTTTATTGGCGAACCTGTTCAGCTCATCTTACGACGATATTCACCAGACGGTTCGGTACGACCACGACTTTTACTACAGTTTGGTCCGAAATATGCTCAACTATCTTCGGATCGGCCATCGCCAGACGTTCAAGCTCGGCATTCGCTGCACCGGCCGGAGCCGAAATGCGTGACCGCAGCTTTCCATTTATCTGGACAGCGATCTCTATTTCATCTGATGCAGCTAATTCAGATCTGTAAACCGGAAATTTTGCGCCACCGACGATCATGCCCTCGTCTGAACCGTGAATTGCCGAAAAGAGTTCCTCGGCGGTATGTGGAGCAAACGGTGTAAGCATTGTTATCAGAGCATTTACGGATTCATGAACCGCCGCCTTTTCGGATCCGGTCGCTGCTTCAGGCTCGATCTGTGCTTCGTAAAGAGAATTCGTCAATTCCATCATTGCCGCGACCGGCGTGTTGAACTGAAGCGTATCGAGCGCATCTTCGACCCGTTTTATCGTCTGATGGGTCTTTTGAAGTAGTTTCTTTGCCGCCGGCGTCAATTCTTCGGTTCCTGCGTCCCTAGTGGCCGATCGCAGCGTGTCGCGCCATTTAAATACGAACCTCCAAACTCGCTGCAGAAATCTGACCGCACCTTCAATACCGGCTTCATGCCAGACAAGTTCGTTATCGACCGGTGCCGCAAACAACACAAAAAGTCGTGTTGCATCGGCTCCATATATCTCGACCATTTCATCCGGATCGACACCGTTACCCTTGGATTTCGACATCCGTTCGATGGCGTGCTTTAAGACCGTGCCGTCCGTGCCGGTTGCCGAAATGATCTTGCCTTTTTCGTCTCGTTCGATCGTTACATCGACCTGCGAAAAATATTTCCGCTTGCCGGTCGAATCGTCGTAGAACGTTTCACCAACGACCATCCCTTGGGTCAGCAACCGATGGACCGGTTCGTCAAACTCCACCAATCCAATGTCCCGCATCACCTTTGACCAGAAACGCGCGTAGATCAGATGCATCACCGCATGGTCATCGCCGCCGATGTATTGATCGACCGGAGTCCAATACGCCGCCTTTGTATTATCAAACGGCTTTTCAGCGTTGTTCGGGTCAAGGTATCGGAAGAAATACCAGGACGAATCAACGAAGGTGTCCATCGTGTCGGTCTCGCGCGTTGCCGGGCCGCTGCATTTCGGACATTTGGTATTGAAAAATTCGGAGACTTTCGCCAGCGGCGATTCGCCGGTTCCGGTTATCGGTGCATTTTCCGGCAGTTCGACAGGCAATTCTTCGATCGGGACCGGCACCGTACCGCAAGCATCGCAATAAACGATCGGGATCGGCGAACCCCAAAACCGCTGACGCGAAACACCCCAATCGCGCAGCCGATACGTCGTGGCGGCCTCACCAAATCCGTGCACTGCCGCGTGCTTGGTCATCTCGCTTTTGGCATCTTCGGATGTTTTGCCGTTCCAAAAATCGGAATGGACGAGCACGCCTTTGTCTGTAAACGGAACTTCGAGCGCTAAGGCATGCATAGTGTGGTGCTCGTGTGCAAGATGCGGTTCTGAGATGACTTGCCGGATCGGCAGTTCGAACTTTTTCGCGAATTCAAAGTCGCGTTCGTCGTGTGCCGGGACGCTCATAACGGCTCCGGTGCCGTATTCCATCATCACGTAATTGCCGACCCAAATAGGCAACTCTTCACCGCTGAAAGGATTTATCGCTTTCAAGCCCGTGTCGATGCCGTCCTTTTCGATCTCGGTCTCGCGATCTGTTGGTTTGTTCCTTTCAGTGATGATCTCATCGATCTTTGCATTTACCTCGGTTGAAAATTCCGCTTTGTTCGCACTTATCAGAGGATGTTCAGCCGCGGCAACGATGGCATTCGCACCGTAGATCGTATCGATGCGAGTTGTGAAAACCCGGACCTTTTCCTCCGAATCCTTAACTTTGAAATCTACAAATGCACCTTCGGATCGCCCGATCCAGTCACGTTGCCGCTTGATAACATGCGCCGGCCAACCGGATTCGATCGCCGCCATATCGTCCAAGAGCTGATCAGCATATGCGGTCGTTTTCAGGAACCACTGCTCCAATTCTTTCTTCGTGACCGGATTTCCGCAACGCCAGCAAAGCCCGCCGCTTGCTTGCTCATTCGAAAGCGTCGCTTGGTCGTGTTCGCACCAATTGACCTGCGTTTTTCTTTTATACGCGAGGCCCATTTCGAACATTTTCAAAAAGAACCATTGGTCCCATTTGTAGTATTCGGGACGATGGGCCGCGATTTCACGCGACCAATCATAACTAAGTCCGAGCCGCTGCAACTGCCCCCGCATCGAGACAATGTTCTCCTCGGTCCAATCGCGTGGGTTCACACCGCGTTTCACCGCCGCATCTTCGGCAGGCTGGCCAAATGAGTCCCAGCCGATAGGATGCAAAACGTTGAATCCTTTAAGCCTTTTGAACCATGCAACCGCGTCGCCGACCGAATAATTTCGGACGTGGCCCATGTGAAGATTTCCCGAGGGATAAGGCAGCATCTCAAGCTGATAATACTTCGGCTTTGAGCCGTCTTCACTGGCGGCAAAAGCTCCGCTTTCGGCCCACTTTTTCTGCCACTTTGCTTCGATCTTTTTCGCGAAATATTTCTCGTCCATAACAGGTTGTTCGTTGGAAAAAATCCAATTCTATCGGAAAGGAAGTGCGCTATCCAATCCACAATTGGTTTGTCTGATTATTGATCTAATTGATATGGATTCGCCACCCTGTCGGCCGATCGGCCGCGAGTGGCTAGATAAGGGCGAGGTTGTTTAACCTTCTAGGCATGATGCAAATCTAACTTTTCAGGCCCGATGTGTCAAATATTCTTGTTTGGGCTTGTCGAATTATGATATTCTGACAGAACCGTAAAGGTAGGAGTTTTATCACACGAAAGTTTTAATGATGAGAAAAATTCTAGTGCGGACGCGACCGACCTAAACCCTTGGTTTTTGGCTTGACCGTCCGCCGCCGCGGAAAGGAGGGTCAGGCAATGGTCAACCGAAAGTTTACTACCCCACCAAAAGACATCGACAAACTTCCCAGTTCCCGTTCTGAGCGAAGGCATTCGCCGGATTTTCACCGAAACAAACAAGCCTCCGAAGATGATGTTATCTCATCGCTCGCCGGCGCTTACGAGAATGTTCGTGCCCGGCAGGTTGGCGAATGGGAAAGTTCGCAGCGCGCCGCATTCGGGCGGTCAGCGTAGAGCACGTTATGAATTTAATTGAAAAAAGAGGGCCACAGTTCACCCCGAACTGTCTCCGTCTTTTTTTTATTTCGGCATTGCTTGTCTTTGCATCGAACTTCGCTAACGGCCAGACCTCAGATCGCATTAACCAACTTGCTCAGATGATCACAACGGGCGACATCGAAGCAAAACGAAGTGCGCTTTTTGAACTGCGAAGCATTGCGACGCCGGAAGCTTCACGTGCGGCTCTGGCTGCCTTAAAAGATCCAAGCGAATTGGTACGTTCGACCGCCGCCGGCTCGGTAGTTTTTCTTGAAGGCAGCGAAGCGGTGAACGCCCTTCGTCCGCTACTGACCGACCGGATGCCGTTCGTCCGACGCGAGGCCGCCTATGCACTTGGCAATACCGGGAACTGGTCGGCGACCGATCCCTTGATCGCCGCACTCAACCGCGAACGCGATGCCGACGTTCGACTTGCTGTCATAATTGCTCTGGGCGAGATCGGGGATATCGAAGCGATGCCGGTGCTGACACAGATATTCCGCGAACGTCCCCGCGAAGAGAACGAAATGATCCGCCGCTCGGCAGCCCGTTCGCTCGGACAGATCGCGACACTGATCCGCAGCGGCACCACTTATACCGTCGCGCCGGAAAATTTTCTTCCCGAAAAATTCAAATCGGTAGGCGATCCCGCGGCATTGCTTTCGAACCGCATAATGACGGAATCAGGTCCACCGATACGCGTTCTGATCACCGTAATGAACAACAAGAATGAGGCAGACGACACACGCCGCGAAGCCGCGTTCGCACTGGGTGCATTTGGTAATAAGCTCGCGCTTCCTGCTCTCGAGCGATACCGGAATTCGGCCGATCCGTACCTTGGAGAGATCGTCAGTGAAGCCATTCTAAAGATCCAAGCCGTCGAAAAAAGTCAGACAGGCAACTGACACGAAGCTTACTGAACTTTTAATTTTGGTAGGCTTTTTGATTTAATAGTTCTATGCAAGCGGTAACCAGCGCCCAGACGGCCTCGGCAGATCTAGCCGAAGCTTACCATCGTGTCCGATCCCGAACCGAAGAACTCTGCGAGCCATTAGAAACTGAGGATTATATTCCTCAGCCGACCGTCGACGTCTCGCCGCCGAAGTGGAACATCGCGCACACGACCTGGTTCTTTGAGGAGATGATCCTCAAAGAACACGTTCCGGATTATCAAGTTTTTGACGAAAACTTCGGCTTCCTTTTTAACAGTTATTACAACGCGCTCGGCAAACGCACGGCCCGCGACCACCGCGGCGACCTAAGCCGCCCTACCGTAACGCGCGTTTTTGAATATCGAAAGCACGTCGACGAAAAGATGCTCAAACTCTTGTCAGTACCTGGTTCTGACACACTGCGATCGCTCGTCATTCTCGGTCTGAACCACGAACAGCAGCATCAGGAATTATTCGTGACCGATCTGAAATTCACGCTTGCTCAGAACCCGCTGTTTCCCGTTTACAAAGAAGGCTTCGAAAAGCACGAACCGGAAGCGGGCGGCCAGTTCGTTAATGTTGACGAAGGCTTATACGAGATCGGCTTTAGCGGCAATGGCTTTTCGTTCGACAACGAACACTCGCGGCATAAAGATTACCTAAACGCATTTGAGATCAGCGATCGGCTTGTTACCAATGCCGAGTTCCTCGAATTCATCGACGCCGGCGGTTACACTGACCACCGCTTTTGGCATTCTGAGGGCTGGGATTGGGTGAATCGCGAGAAGATATCTTCGCCGCTTTATTGGCATGACCGCGATGGCGAATGGCATCATTTCACGCTCGGCGGTTTGCAGAAATTGCCGCTCCACGCACCGGTTTGCCACGTATCATTTTATGAGGCCGCCGCGTATGCCGAATGGAAAGGAATGCGGCTTCCGACCGAATTCGAATGGGAGACGGCGAACGAACAGTTCAATTGGGGCACGCGTTGGGAATGGACCAATTCCGCCTATCTGCCTTATCCGGGCTTTAAGAAACCGGACGGCGCGGTCGGCGAATACAACGGCAAATTTATGATCAATCAGATGGTGCTTCGCGGTGCGTCTATCGCGACACCCGCGGGCCACAGCCGCCCGACATATCGCAACTTTTTCCACCCGCACCTGCGCTGGCAGTTCACGGGCATCCGTTTGGCAAAGTAGTTTTCACCGCGGAGACGCCGAGGAAGAAAAATAATATCTCTGCGTCTTTGCGTCTCGGCGGTTAATTTTCAAGGTTATGGGATCAACAACTTCACCGGAACTCTCACAATTCGCCGAAGACGTGCTCGCCGGCCTGACCTCCGAGCCAAAGCAACTCTCTTCGCGGTATTTTTATGACGACGAGGGCTCGCGGCTTTTCATGGAGATTATGAAGCTGCCGGAGTACTACCCAACGCGCGCTGAGTTCAAGATCTTTGAAGAGCAAAAGGAAGATATTCGTAAGGCGTTTTCCGAAGGTGCTGAAGGAATCGACGTGATCGAACTCGGAGCCGGTGATGGTGCGAAGACCGCCGTTTTGATCGAACACTTTCTCGATCAGGGATTAGACTTCACCTATTCGCCTATCGATATTTCACAGGAAGCGAACGACGTTCTGGCCGCAAGGTTTCACGAACGCTTTCCATCGCTAAACATCAACCCGCACACCGGCGATTATTTCCGAGTTTTGAATTCTCTAAAGAATGGCAACGGGCGCCGAAAGGTTCTTTTATTCCTTGGTTCTAACGTCGGCAATTTCTCACGCGAAAAAGCTTTGGATTTTTTCCGCCAGCTTCGCGGCGTAATGAACAACGACGACCGCCTATTCATCGGTTTCGATATGCAGAAGGATCCGCGCGTAATAGTCGCAGCGTACGACGATGAACAAGGTGTGACTGCGGCGTTTAACCTAAATCTCCTGACCCGTATTAACCGCGAACTCGGTGCCGATTTCGACGTTTCGAAGTTCTCGCATTACGCCCAATATCGTCCCGTCGAATGTGCCGCCCGTTCATTCCTGATAAGCCGCGAGAGACAAACTGTGCACATCGCCGCTCTCGAACGCACCTTTGAATTCGAGCAATGGGAACCGATCTTCATGGAGATCTCGCAAAAATATACGCAGTCAATGATCGACGAACTCGCCGCCGAGAGCGGCTTCGAGATCGAAACGGAATTTGCGAACAACGAAGATTTCTATCTAAATTCCCTCTGGCGGCCAAGCTAACCCGAAAGAAATTTAAAGGGCGCGATCCGAAATAATGAGAAACATCTATTCCGCGGCGGTTTGTGACATTGCTTTGCCGACCTGGACGCGGGCCGGGCGCAGCAGGCGGTCGCCAAAACGATAGCCTTTTTGATATTCGGAGACGATCTTTCCGTCTTGCTCAGCATCGACCGGGACCATATCTACCGCTTCGTGTAATTCAGGGTCAAAATCGATACCGACCGATGCGACCGGTTCGACGCCGACGCTGACAAGGGCGTGTTCGAACGAGCGCGCAACGCCGCGGACGCCGTCGCGAAGATTATCGACCGAGGCATCGGTTTCGCTGGCTGAGACGGCAAGATTCAGATTGTCGAGTACAGGAAGCAGCGTCTGCAAAAAGTTAAACTTTGCCTGGCTGGCTCGGTCTTCGAGCGTTTTCATCAATCGGGCACGCATATCGGCCGTTTCTTTTTCAAGACCGGCTTTCGCTTCTTCAAACTTCACCTGCACACCGACCAGCTTTGCTTCGGCGGCCTCGCGGCGCTCGGTCTCGGCTTTTAGGCGGTTCTCAAGCTCAATTTCCTTATGTGAACGCACCGGCTCTTTTTTTGTCGGCTCAGTTTGCGGTTCGTCGTCTGCTATCCGTTCGCCGTTCTCGTCAAAGCGCCGCTTATCGTTCACAGGTATCTTAAATTCTTCGTTTTCCAAAGTTTCCTCGTTCAAAATATCTTTATCGGTCATTTTTTTTCTTCGAAACATCGTTCCTAAAATTGTATGCTCATCGGCCGGATATTAAAAGACGGTCGCCGCCGGTTGGGCCGCTAACTGCCTGCCGCTTTCTGGCCGTCGTCTACCGAATTGAACTGCATCTCGCCGCCCTCGGCCGAGATCCGTACCGTTTGCCCGGCACCGATCTCGCCGTTCAACAATTTGACCGCGAGCGGATTTTGGATCATCGACTGGATCGCACGCTTCAACGGCCGAGCCCCATAAACCGGGTCGTAACCTTCCTTGACGATCAGGTCTCGTGCAGATTCTTCAAGTTCCAATGCGATGCTGCGTTCGGCCAGATTCTTCCTTAATTTTTCAAGTTGAACATCGATGATCGTAGCGATCTCCTCACGCGTAAGTTGTGTGAAGACGACAATATCGTCAATACGATTAAGGAACTCCGGCTTGAAATGATCCCGAAGTACCTGAAGCACATCCTTCTTAATATCATGATCGGCGAGCGGATTTTCTGCCGCCGCCTGTATCTCACGAGAGCCGAGGTTCGAGGTCATTATCAGCACCGTGTTTTTGAAATCCACCACTCGGCCCTTGCTGTCCGTCAAACGGCCATCGTCCAAGATCTGAAGCAAAACGTTGAAAACATCAGGATGCGCTTTTTCGATCTCGTCGAATAGCACGACCGAATAAGGCCGTCGTCGAACTGCTTCCGTAAGCTGGCCGCCTTCGTCGTAGCCGACATATCCGGGAGGAGCGCCGATCATACGCGCGACGGCATGCTTTTCCATATACTCCGACATATCTAGCCGGACCATCGCACGCTCATCATCAAACAAGAATTCGGCCAATGCTCTCGCCGTTTCGGTTTTACCGACGCCCGTTGGTCCCAGGAAAATGAATGATCCGACCGGTCGGTTTGGATCCTGCAAGCCCGCCCTTGCACGTCTAACTGCATTAGATACAGCAGATAAGGCTTCAACTTGGCCTATTACGCGTCGTCCAAGATTCTCTTCCATCTTGACGAGCTTCTGCATTTCGCCTTCGAGCATCTTGGAAACCGGAACGCCTGTCCATTTTGCGACGACCTCGGCGACGTCCTCTTCATCGACCTCTTCCTTCAGGAAAACGCCGTCCTTCTGCAGATCTTCGAGGCGCATTTGCTCGCCCTCGATCTGTTTTTCGAGTTCGGGAATGCGGCCATATTGCAGTTCGGCAGCCTTGGTTAGGTCGCCCGCCTGACGTGCCCGTTCAAGCTCAAGCCTGGCTTCTTCAAGCTGAACTTTGCCGGTGCGCATCTTTTCGATCTCAACTTTTTCAGATTGCCATTTGGCTTTCATCGCCGAAGAACGCTCTTGCAGGTCGGCGATGCGCTTTTCAATGTCATCCAAGCGTTCTTTCGACTTCTCGTCGGTTTCCCGCGAAAGCGCCTGTTTTTCGATCTCAAGCTGAAGGATCTCGCGCTCGAGAACATCGATCTCCTGCGGCAGTGAATCGATCTCGATGCGAATGCGTGAAGCGGCCTCGTCGATCAGGTCGATCGCTTTATCAGGAAGAAATCGATCGGTAATGTAACGTGTCGAAAGCGTTGCCGCCGCTACGATCGCGGCATCTTTGATGCGGACGCCGTGATGGACCTCGTAGCGTTCCTTCAGCCCGCGAAGGATGGCGATCGTGTCCTCGACCGTAGGTTCGCCGATATAGACCTGCTGAAAACGGCGTTCGAGAGCTTTGTCTTTTTCAATGTATTTCTGATATTCGTTAAGCGTGGTCGCACCGACCGCACGGAGCGTGCCGCGCGCGAGAGCGGGCTTGAGCATATTCGATGCGTCAATTGCGCCTTCACTGGCACCCGCGCCGACCAAGGTATGTAGTTCGTCAATAAATAGAATGATCTGGCCTTCCGCCTTTTCGATCTCTTTCAAAACCGCTTTCAACCTGTCTTCAAATTCGCCGCGGTATTTTGCGCCCGCGAGCATCGCTCCAAGATCGAGCGAAACAAGCCGCTTGTTCTTGAGCGTTTCGGGAACGTCACCAGAAACGATGCGCTGAGCAAGGCCTTCAACGATCGCTGTCTTACCGACGCCCGGTTCGCCGATCAAAACCGGATTGTTCTTTGTTCGCCGCGAAAGGATCTGAATAGTTCGTCGGATCTCATCATCACGTCCGATAACCGGGTCCAGTTTGCCTTTTCTTGCTCGTTCCGTAAGATCGTGTGCGTATTTTTCGAGCGCCTTAAAATTTTCTTCCGCATTTTGATCTGTTATGCGAGAACCTCCGCGCATGTCGGTTATTACCTTTTCGAGGTCTTCGCGCGTTACGCCGTTCGAACGCAGAATTCGACCGGCTTCGCCATCTTTTTCGGACGCGATCGCAAGAAGCAGATGTTCCGTGGAGACATATTCGTCCTCCATTTTTTCAGCCTCTTTCTGTACATCCTGGAAAAGTGTGTTCGTCCGCGAGCTGAAATATTGCTGGCCGCCGGTGACCTTCGGCATTTTTTCGATCGCTGCCTGAAGTTCTTCAACGATCGGGCCTGAATTCGCACCGATCTTCCCAAAGATCGGACGAACAATGCCCTCTTCTTGCTCGAGCATTGCCAGCAAAATATGTTCAGGCTCAACCTGCTGATTCTGGTTCTTTTCAGCAACGCCGATCGCGTTTTGGACAGCTTCCTGCCCGCGAATTGTAAATTTGTCGAATCGCATAAACTTATATTACCGCAGAGACGCAAGAGACGCAGAGCAAGATCGCTTACCCTGCGCCCCAACCACTAGTCAATTAAAATTTTAGGCATTTGCCGTTGACGTTTTTGACTCGGTTTCGATCGCTTTCGCGGTCGAGCCGCTGCCGGTGATCTCTATCTTCCGAGCCTTTGTTTCTTCGCGCTTGGGCAAAGCTATCCGCAGAACGCCATTTTCGAAATCCGCCGTCGCGCCATCAGCCGTCACGGTCTGCGGAAGTGTGAATTGGCGAGTGAACGCACCGTACGATCGCTCGATCCGATGATAGTTATCACCTTCGGTCTTCTTTTCGAACTTGCGTTCGCCCTTAAGCGTCAACACATTGTTCTCTGCCGAGATCTCGAAATCTTCCCGGTTCATTCCCGGAAGCTCGGCCTCGACTATCAGACGATTTTCGTCCTCAAATATATCAACGCTCGGGCTCCATGCGCCTTTTGCAAATTCGCCGCGATCCGGTAATTGCGTGCTGAAAAGTCTGCTCATTTCATCGTGAAGTCCACGAAGCTCACGAAAAGGGTCATATTTGATCACATTCATAATTTTGTCCTCCAAACATTAAAACTTGATCGGTTTGAACGACTAAATAATTAGTCACTAAGCATAATAAAATATGAGTGAGTATCTGTCAAGTATATTTCGAGCGGAATTTTTAATCGATTTCTTGCGGTAAAATATCGTTTTGAAGTGACACTTTTATCTTTTCTCGGTTATATTTAGAGACGCTTTTCCAGACATTCGAATAGACATTTGAAGAGTCCCGTGTCTTGCTCTGAACTGTGAATGAATATCGTTCGTGAAATTGCTTGGCCATTGATCGCTGTCGCTGCGGCTTTTGTTGTCGGTGGACTAATTGTTATAGCGCTCGGCGATAACCCTTTCACTGCCTATTCGCTGTTGCTGTCGAATTCGTTCGGTTCGCTTAGGGACATCGGCTGGACGCTCCATTACGCAACGCCTCTGATCTTTACAGGCTTGGCGGTTGCGGTCGCTTTTCGATGCGGCCTGCTGAATATTGGTGCGGAAGGGCAACTCTATGTTGCGGCATTTGCAACGGCATGGATCGGAATAAAACTCGGCGGCACTGTTGTCGGCAATGACAGTTGGGCTTGGGCTAGCTTGCCTTGGTTCGTGCTGGTTCCGCTTTGCATGATCACGGCGGCGGTGGTTGGCGGTATTTGGGGCGCTATACCGGGGCTATTGAAGGCGCGATTTGGCTCGCACGAGGTTATCAACACGATAATGTTGAACTTCGTCGCGATCTTCCTGGTGAGTTATTTAACGCAGTACCATTACAAGAATCCCGGCCCGATACTTGAAACGCCGCCGATAGGCGAAGCAGCACAGATACCGCGGCTGAATGAATTCCTTCCTTTTCTATCGCACGATGTCCCGCTAAATATCGCTTTTATACTTGCACTTGTGATGTGCATCCTCGTTTATGTTTTCCTTTGGAAGACCAAATGGGGATATGAGCTGCGGGCTGTTGGTGAAAGTCCATCAGCGGCCGAATACGGCGGCATTTCGCCGAAAAAACAGATCGTTGTTGCGATGACGATCTCAGGCGGGCTTGCCGGAATGGTTGCGATCGGCGAGGTCTTGGGCACCCGTTACAATTACTATCACGATTTTTCGGCACAATGGGGTTTCCTCGGAATTGCTGTGGCATTACTTGGTCGTAATCATCCGTTCGGTGTTTTGATCGCCGCGCTGTTTTTCGGTGTATTGCTTCGCGGTGAAATATTCGTTGATGGGTTTACTAGATATGTTTCTAAGGATCTTGGCTTTGTGCTTCAGGCGATAATGATCCTGTTCATTGCGTGTTTTCAGAGATATGCAAGACGGTGATCCGTTGAACTATGCTTGATTTCTTTACGATCGCATTTCTCTTTTCGGCGATAACCGCTGCGACTCCTTTGCTGTTCGCGGCGATGGGCGGCCTGTTTTCCGAACGTTCGGGAGTGATCAATATCGCGCTTGAAGGCCTGATGTTATCCGGTGCCTTCACTGCCGCGGTCGTCACGTTTCAAACTGGAAATCCTTATCTTGGGCTTCTGTGCGGCATCGGGGCCGGTGCGTTTACCGCCTTGATCTATGCAATTGCGGTTATTCATTTTGAAGCGGATCAGGTAGTTGCCGGAATGGCGATCAATTTTCTGATGCTAGGGCTGCCGGCACTGATCAGTGGAGTTATCTACGATTCGACCGGCTCGACACCGCAGATCGATCAGGCACACAAGATACCGATCTTGTTCGGCGGTCTGTCGTATCTATCGGTGCTCGTAATTATCGTCGTTCCCGCTGCGTGGTATGTGCTCTATAAAACACCTTTTGGTTTGCGGCTTCGGGCGGTCGGTGAGAATCCGGAAGCTGCGGATGCGGCAGGCGTTAATGTAAACCAGCTGAGGTACACGGCAGTTCTGATCTCCGGTGTTCTTGCCGCGATCGGCGGTGCATTTCTTTCGACCGGGCAAAGCTCGTTATTTACACGCGGAATGTCTGCAGGCCGTGGGTTTATTGCCCTAGCCGCGCTCATACTCGCGAAATGGAAGCCGATACCGGTCTTGTTAGCATGCCTGTTTTTCGGCTTTACGGAGGCTATTACGATCCAGATCCAGGGAGCTTCGTGGGCAAAGATCGGCGGAGAGCCGATCCCGGTGCAATTCATAGAAATGATCCCGTATGTTTTGACGATAATCGTACTTGCCGGTTTCATCGGACTGAGCCGTGCACCAAAGGCTCTAGGCAAGCCTTACAGAAAAGAAATTTGATCCTTCGCTATAAATGACCTACGAAAAGGCCCAAGAGGCCGCAGACCATATCCGCTCAAAATTTGAACGTGTTCCGAAAGCGGCGATCGTTTTGGGAAGCGGGCTTGGTGCATTTGCGGACGAGATCGAAAATGCGGTTGCTCTGCCATACGAGGAGATCCCGCATTTTGCCCGATCGACGGTCGAAGGCCACGCCGGGCGTTTGGTGCTTGGCGAGATAGGCGGTGTACCGGTCGCGGTACAGCAGGGTCGTTTTCATTACTACGAAGGTTATTCGATGGAGCAGGTGATGTTCCCGATGCGGACTTTTGGCCTGTTGGGAATTGGAACCGTTATCTTGACCAACGCCGCCGGCAGCCTGAAATCAGAGATGGCACCGGGCAGCCTGATGCTGATCTCCGACCATTTGAATATGATGGGCGTGAACCCGCTTCGCGGGCCAAATGACAGCCGCTTTGGTGCGAGATTTCCGGATATGACGAGCGTCTATGACCGTGAGCTGCAGGAACTGATCGTCGAGCAGGCCGACGCGATCTCGCGCGAGGGATCAGATGGCGATACGGGGTCGCTCGCGAACGATTTTCTTCATCGGGGCGTCTATTGCGCACTTTCGGGTCCGACGTACGAAACGCCGGCCGAGATCAGGCTTTATCGGCTCCTCGGTGCCGACGCGGTTGGGATGTCCACGGTTCCCGAGGCCATTGCCGCTCGCCATCAGGCAATGCGTGTCGCGGGTATCTCATGCATTACGAATTTGGCTGCTGGTATGACAGAAGAAGCGATAAATCACGAGGAAGTGATGGAAACGGGTGCAAAAGTAGCTGATATATTTCAAGAACTGTTGAAACGAGTGATCTCAAAATTATGATCATAGGAATCTGCGGCGGAACAGGATCAGGCAAAACAACGATCGCGCGAAAGATCGTTGAAGCGGTCGGGCGTGAGCGCGTCGTACTTGTCGAGCAGGATTCTTATTACAGAAATCTTGCCGATATGCCGCTCGATGAACGCCATCAGGCAAATTTCGATCATCCTGATTCTATCGACAGCGACATGCTTGTCGGGCATCTGATGCGGCTCAAGCAAGGGCTGACGGTCGAAATGCCGCTCTATGATTTCAAGTCGCACACTCGGAGCGATCAGATCGAGATCATTCCGCCGAAGCCCGTTGTAATAGTCGAAGGCATTTTGATCTTTGCCGAGCCGCGTGTTTTGGACCTGCTGGATATGCGGGTTTTTGTTGATACGCCGGATGATATTCGATTTATTCGCCGGCTTCGCCGCGACATCGCCGAACGCGGGCGGACGGTGGATTCGGTCATAGATCAATATTATCGAACGGTAAGGCCAATGCATTTTGAATTTGTTGAGCCATCGAAACGGCATGCGGACATCATCTTACCTGAAGGCTCGAATACAGGTATCAGCGTCGAGTTGCTGTGCAGTCTGGTGCGTGAAAAACTTATTGAGGAGCGATCGGCTCCGACAAAATGAAACATACTGAACAAGAACTGATCGCGGCGGCAGCGGATGTTCGAACACGAGCATACGCGCCTTATTCGAATTTCAAGGTCGGTGCCGCTGTCGAGACCGAAGAGGGTGAGATCTACACCGGCTGTAACGTCGAATCGGCAAGCTACGGGTTGACCGTCTGTGCGGAACGCGTCGCTATCTGGAAAGGCCTCTCGCGTGGCGTTACAAGGTTTGGCCGGATCGCGGTAGTTGTGGACACCGAAGAACTCACTCCGCCATGCGGCATCTGCCGACAGATCATCTGGGAATTCTGCGGCGATGTTCCTGTGATCCTTTCGAACCTCAACGGCAAGACCGAAACGATCCAGATGAGCGAACTGCTCCCGCGAGCCTTTGATTCGAAGTTCTTGAAGTGATGGACTACCGAAAAGAAATACCAGAAATTAGATTAGACAGAACTAAGATCAAGATCGTAGAGGGCCTTGACGATTCGGACGAGATCGAGTACTGGAAGGGCACGACCGTTAAAGAAAGATTACAGCATATCGAAAGGCTGCGGCGATTAAACTATGGAGTTCGAGCTACCGAAAGACTTCAAAGAGTTATTCGAGTTGTTAAATGCGAATAAAGTTAAGTATCTGTTAATCGGCGGTTATGCGGTCGGTCTGCACGGCTACGTGCGCGCAACGAACGATCTGGATATATTCGTTTCGGATGACGATGAAAATATTCGAAATTTGAGAAAGTCATTGATCGACTTTGGTTTTGCTGAATTCAGCCTCATTGACGATATTTTTCCTGATAAAAGAAGCATGATCGAAATGGGCGTTGAGCCGATGAAGATCCAGATATTGAATTTTGCGGACGGAGTTGAGTTTGAAACCGCGTATGCAAACCGCATTGAATCCGCTGTCGAAGATATTTTCATCTCAACCATACATAAACCGGACCTAATCCACAACAAGATCGCCAGCGGACGCCTCAAGGACCTGGCTGACGTGGAACGCTTGGAGAAAATGTAAGCAATGATAAGGACTTTTGTCAGTTGTGTTTTAACCATATCGCTCTTCTTTGCCGCGAATACGTTTGTGATGGCACAGCCTGGGATCGAGCGGGTCGATTTGCTCATTCTCGGCGGAACGGTCGTTACGATGGACGCCGGCCGTCGCGTTATCGAGGATGGTGCGGTCGCCGTCAGTGGCGGGAAGGTCGTCGCGGTCGGGACGCGGGCTGAGATCGCGAGAGCATTTAAGGCAAAGCAGACAATTGACGCCACGGGCAAGGCGGTCATTCCCGGCCTGATCAATACCCACACGCATATTCCGATGGTGCTGTTTCGCGGCATTGCGGACGACCTTGATCTGCAGGAATGGTTGACCAAGTATATCTTTCCGGCCGAGGCGAAGAACGTTGACGAGGCGTTCGTCCGGGCAGGAACACGGCTGGGGCTGGCTGAAATGATCCGCGGCGGTACGACGACCTACTGCGATATGTATTATTTCGAGGACGCCATCGCTGACGAAACGGCAAAGGCCGGCGTCCGCGGAGTGCTCGGGCAAACGATCATTGATTTCCCGGTTCCCGACGCCAAAACCTTTGCCGATGGCCTTGCGGTCACGGAAAAGTTCATCAAGAAATGGCAGGGAAATGCCTTGATCACACCGGCAGTTGCACCGCATGCGCCATACACGGTTTCCGAAAGCAATCTGACCGATGCGCGTGCGTTGTCCGATCGGCTGAAGGCACCACTTCTTATTCACCTTGCCGAGGCTGACACCGAAACCAAAGCGATCCAGGAAAAATACGAAGGGAAACGTCCGATCGAATTCCTCGAAAGTATCAATTTCTTCAACGACAGAACGATCGCTGCCCACGTTGTTCACGCCAATGAAGCCGAGCTTGATATCCTGAAACGCCGCGACGTCGGCATCGGCCACAATTCGCATTCCAATATGAAGCTCGCATCCGGCGTCGCTCCGGTTCCGATGATGCTTGCGAAAAATATGAACGTCGGGCTCGGGACCGATGGAGCCGCTTCGAACAACGACCTTAACCTTTGGGAAGAGATGGACACCGCCGCGAAACTGCACAAGGTCTTTTCCTCTGATCCCAAGGTCGTGTCCGCCGTTCAGGTATTTGAAATGGCGACCATCCGCGGAGCTCGAGCGCTTCACATGGGCGATAAGATCGGTTCGATCGAGACCGGCAAACTTGCCGATATCGTTATCGTCGATATGGACGGCCTTCATCAAACGCCGATGTATAACATCTATTCTCACTTGGTTTACGCCACAAAATCCTCCGATGTCCGCACGGTCATCATCAATGGCCGCGTTGTGATGCAAGACCGGCGTTTGCTCACCTTGAACGAAAGTGCTATAAAAAAAGACGCAAACACATACCGTCTTAAAATCATCGAAAGCCTTAGGAATTGAGTTAAGGGCCCACAAACCCGCTTCGATGTTATTTTTAAACGGATGTAAATGGGTCATAAAAGTGAGCCTGCCCCAATAGTAGTTCGCTTGGCCTTTACGGAAAATTTAAGTCTCTTGAGACACAAAGGAGGACTATAAATGCCGGTAAATGTCAGAAGGTTCTGCACTGCGGTTTCTTTAGTTTTATTTAGTTTTTTCGCCATTATTAGCGCACAGACGCAGCAGGCGTCTCCCGAAACGCAAACCCCAAACGCAAACCCGATAGTCGCCAAGGCACCGACCTCGGCGGAAGTAATGCGTGAACGCATCTCAAAGGCAAAGGCCTTGATCGCCGTTCGCAATTACCCGGCCGCAGCTTATGAACTCGAGAACATTCGCCGCGAGACCAGCGATCCGGCCGTAAATGGCGTTGTAAATGTCTTGCTGATGAACAGCTATCTTGAGCAAGGCGATTACAAACGCGCGGGTGAATTATTAAAGACCAGTTTCGACAATTACAAGCGAAACAATGCACATGCCGAATCGCTTTACCAGGCGGTCGCCGGCCAGATAGTTCGCGGCGCCCGAAGCCAGGTCGAGCGATATCGTTCGTTCGGGCTTTTGGTCTCTGACCGCAACTTGCCGCTTGAAGCGGTTCGCGATATCGAAGCGATGCGGGCGATCGTCGAGACTGTCGCGGAGCAGACGAAAGAGTTCATGGCAGAGCCTGCGAAAACCGCGACCGCCGCAGCCCTGCACGAAGAGGCGACCACAACGAGAGCCGCTCTGGCCCGCGACGATTACGACGCAAAACGCTGGCGCGACGCCGCGGCAGATTCGCGTGAGCAGATGGCATCCGCGAACAGCGTCGTAAAAAATGCCGTTGATCTGAAGCCGATCGAAACTCCCGAGCCTTCAGCGGAATTGGTCGCCGCGGCCAAACAACCCGCTACGCCGCCTGTAACATCTCCTGTGGCACCTAAAACGGTCGAGGTCTCAAATATGGGCACCGAACCGAAACAAGAGCCCGCGACACCGCCTGCTGCCCAACGCCCTGTGCGAATAGTTGGCGGTACGCCTGAGCCACAACCAAAGAAAACGAACGAAAAGCCTGCCGAAACACCAGCCGCAACTCCCGTGATAACCGGACCCGTGACCGTCGGGCCGCTTGTTCCATACGCCACTCGGCAACAGCAGCCTTCGTATCCGGCGACTGCCCGACAGATGCGTGCGTCCGGTGCGGTCCGCGTTGAGATCGTCGTTGACGAAACCGGCGAGGTCGAAGAGATCACGAAGATCAGTGGCCATACGCTACTACAACCGGCGGCACGCGACGCGATAATGAAATGGCGTTTTCGGCCCTTCAATCGCGACGGCCAAGCAGTGAAAGCCACGGGCTTTGTGGTCTTCAATTTCTCGCTTTGATCTCGGTCAGGGTCCATATTTTCCGATAAATTGCTGTTCCACTTTTGTCTCATTTTTGTGAAAGGTGAGACAGGTTAAGTGCTGCAATTTCAGCTACTTGCAGGGAAAAAGTGTCCCACTTTGAAATTAGATACCCCAAAATGAAACGAACTTGCCATAAATCCGCTAAGTCACGTGCTAACAATTGTTTACGATCGGCCATGTCGTCGCTGGCTGGTGTCAGCGGCCGAGTCAGTGATCGCGTCGCCGTTTGATGTCCGATCTTGTCCCATTTGTCCCAATGTCCCAGGGTCCGACACGCAGCGATGGGACAAACAAATATGCGTGTATTTTTAACGCGAAGACGCAGAGACGCAGAGAAGACAAGCTAAAGCTTGAACTCTGAACTGGGGACGAGCTGAAGCTTGAACTCTGAACTCCTATCTGTGTCGATCTGTGTTTATCTGTGGTTGAAAACTATTTCACGCAAAGACGCTAAGAACGCAAAGGTAGGGATGTTGATAGTCCTAAATTTCAGATCTCGAATTTCAAATTTCAGATCTCTAATTTCAAATTTCAGATCTCTAATTTTAAATTTCAGATTTCTAATTTCAAATTTCAGATTTCTAATTTCTAATTTCGAATTTCAAAGATCAGGCCGGATTCGCGTTGCTGCCCTACATAGCCGGCCTCGGCGATGATAGCTCAACCAAAATTCCACACCAATAGCAATTGGCGCAGTTGATGGCAGTTGTTGAAGTTGGAATGAAAAAAAGGCCGGGGTGGAATGTTCTTAGTAGAACGAAATGTACACGGCGATGCCGCACTACTTAGGGACAGCTGCAAACGAGATCCATTTATTAATAGATGAGAGCTAAAAAAACTGCCCGGAACGGTTTGTCCCGGGCAGGAATTCTGCATTGAGTTGAGTCTGAACTAATTAGATCTTAGAAAGGAAGCGGAAACGGTACGCGGTTACGCCAGTCGCCGTTGCGATTATTTCGTGTATTGCGTCCACGGTTGTAATTGTAACCATAGGTGTTGGCGACCATGTTCAGATCACCACGCATCGAATTCCATTGCCCCATAAGCCGATTGTTCAATCGCATGCCGCGTATTGCGTCTTCCAATCGCGATGCCGAATCAAGCAATCGGCGGGCTGCATCTTCACTGTTCCGAAGGTTTCGGCCATTGCCGTATCGGTCTTCGAAGCGGTCTGCAGCACGGCGGAAATCGCCTGCAAGCTGCTTAAGGTCGCCCTGGGAATAACCTTGGTTTCCCCAGCCGCCGCGATTATTGCCCCATCCGCCACGGTTATCACGGCGATCGTCCCGGCGATCGTCCCGGCGATCTACGACATTGTCCACGCGCCGTTCAAAATCGCGGCTGCGATCTTTCAGACGGTCTGCAACCTGACGCAGGTCGCGGCCCTGTCCGCCATAATACGGACCGTTGTTTCCACCCGGAAACCACTGTGCCGAAGCAACCGAAGGCAATGCCAAAACCACCAACGAAAAAGCACTTATCGCGATAAAATTTTTAACTTTTTTCATCATTATCTTCCCCTTACCGAAATTCATCGCAATGGATAGCCATTGCCCGCAATCCATAATGGCAAAGTGTGTGCCAACTTTGGGCGATGGACCGGAATTACACCGTAATTATTGAAAATAGGAAGGATAGCGAAATTGCCTCTTGATTCAAAAAGAGCTAGGGCGATCAAACATTTGCTTGACCGCCCCATTTCGTACATTGGTTGGAGGAGATGGTTTACCCGGAACTATTGGCCTAAAGCCTTTGCGGCGTTGATGCGGCCCGCCGAAAAAATACGGCCGTTCAGAATGTCGAGAGTATCGACCGAACGAAGAATGCGTTCGCGAAGGTCTTTGACCGAAATGTCCGGCTCGTTCGCGACGATCAGTCCGGCGATACCGGCAACGTGCGGTGTCGCCATTGACGTACCGGAAGCTTCCCGAAAACCGTCGTTGAGCCAGGTCGAAACGATCTCTTTGCCGGGTGCGGCAACATGAACGGTCTTTTTGCCGAAATTCGAGAACGAGGCAAGCAGATCACTGCTGTCCAACGCGGCAACGCTGATCACGTTCGGCAGGTCGTAATTCGAAGGGTAATGCGGACGCTTATCGTTGTCACCGGCGTTGTTGCCGGCCGCGGCTACGAATAAAATGCCTTCATCACCGGCGGCGCGGATCGCATCTTCGAGAGCTTTCGAATATTGTGTCGAACCCCAGCTTGCGCTGATCACACGAACATTCACGCCTTTTTTCCTTCTATCGACCGCGTAATTTATCGCTTCGATCGCGTCCTTCGTGGTTCCAAATCCGCCGCGGCCGAGAAACTTGAGCGGCATTATTTGAACGTTCCAATTTATGCCGGCGATCCCGATCTCGTTGTTGCCCTCTGCACCGATGACACCCGCACAATGCGTGCCGTGTCCATTGTCGTCCATCGGATCTTTCAGGTTATCAACCGCATTGAAGCCGAATTTATCGTTGAAGGTCCCGAGCTCGGTATCGGTGTAGGGAGCCAGCCCCTCGGGACGGACCCACATATTGCTGATCAGGTCGGAATGAGTGTAATCAACGCCGGTATCCAAAACGGCTACGACGACATCCTCGCTGCCGCGTGTTTTCTGCCACGCTTTCAGCGCCGCGACATCCGCATTTGCCTTGCCGCCGTTCTGGCCTGAATTAAAGAGAGCCCATTGATCGGAAAAATGCGGATCATTTGGGGCGTTTGAACCCGGGTCATCGCTAGAAGGCCTGGGGCTCACCTCGCGAAATTCCGGCAGATCGGCATTTATCTGATAATTCGGCTCGACGTATTCAACATATTCGGTCAATGCCGAATACTCCGCGACAATCCGGTCAACGCCTGCATTGTCCAGATCGTCTATCGCAACAAGGCCGCGGACCAGCTCAAGACGGTCATCGATACGGTCATTGAGGCGCGCAACGATCTTTCTTTTTTCGGTTAGCGAAACATGAGACTTAAAGCGTACAAGCACTTCCGCCTCGGCTTCATTTTGCGAACGGGCGGCGGTCTTGGGTTTTTGAACTGTCTGAACCGGTTTCGTACGGAATTCCTTAAGCGACGAGCGCCATCTGTCGATCTGACCAAATATCGCGGCGAATGTCACCAAAACACCAGCGATCAAAACATGTATCCAGATATTGTTCCGGTTCATAACTATTACTCCTTAAAAAATCACCCTGCGACCAAATAATTCTTTCCGTTGAAATCGCTAAGCCTTAGCTGATATTTGTCGCCGCGATAATCGTACTGCTTACCATTATGCTTGAGCCGTATCTCCCAGCCGTTGGCGATCATCTGCGCGGCAAATTCGCCATCGGTCGGCGCTCCGAGCGACATATCAGGAAACTCCTTTGACGTCGCTGAGACCGCCGAGATCTCCGAGGCCTCAACACCCAGCCTGTTGGCCAGATCTTCTATTGCTCTCTCGGTCGCGGTTTCCTTATCAAACTTCATCATTAACCGTATCCTCCAATTTTCCTACTTATACGCCGGATAGTCAACGATTGTTCGGCGGCGAACTGCTTATTGTGTGGAACGCCTGGACATCTTCAGATTGCGAATTATTTCGACCAATGCGGGCAATATATAGGTTGAACAGGCGACTCCAAGGATCAGGCCCGTTATAAACCGCGACGCGTGGTTGTTTTCCCAGATATCGAAGATCGTCAGCGACCAATCGATGCCCATCGGGACTATAGACAAAAGCAGCCATTTTCGAGGAAGTGGTTCGATGTCGTCGATCCGCCGCCACATCGGATAAGCCAAAAGCCCGGCGACCAAACCAAAATAGACACCAAAGCACCGCGAACACACCGCTAATTGGTGCTCGCCAATGTGAAAAGAGCGCTCCGGCATTTGGTGGCAGAGAGCGCCAAAGAACGAAAATATTGAGCTACCCACCGTGTGATGGTTCAGTTGATGCAGTACAGCAGGAGCCAAGATCAGGACCAGCCAAACCAGGGTCAAGGTCAGTGTGATGCCCCAGACCAGTTTTGCCTGCCGATCGTATTCGGTGTTAATCATCGTTCGCCGCTTTGGTCATCCGCTAACGCGCATTTACCGGAAAGAAGAATTATTCGTCCCGCGAGCCGCGTTTGAGAGTATGATTGACAAACTGGAATACAATAGCAAATCGAACTGAACATCAAAAGTGATACAGAACCGGTTGCCGATAACGATCAAATGTCCACTGCTGATCAAAAAAAGACCAAACGCGAGGTAGATGCGGGCGCGTTTGACCGGCTGCTCGGAGCACTTTCCGATGACCGGGAAGAGGCCGCCGACCGATTCTTGGGTCTTCGTCGTAGGCTAGTTCGTTTCTTCGAGATCCGCGGCATCTGGCAGTCAGACGCAGCCGCAGATACGGTGATCGATCGGATCGCTAATAAGATTGCCGATGGAAACGTTTTCGACGATGTTTCAAGCTATGCGCTCGGAATAGCGAGAATGGTCGCGTTGGAGGTTTCGCGGTCACCGGAAAATCGCTCGACCGATGAAATGCCGGACCTTCCCAGTGTCGATCCGGAACACGACATATCGGATACCAAGGAGCAGCAGCTGAGTTGTTTGGATAAATGTCTCGATGAATTGCCGGCCGCGTCGCGAGCGCTGATCCTTGAATACTATCAGGGCGAAAAGGATGAAAAGATCGAAACAAGGCGGAGAATTGCAGAAGAACTCGGAATACCGGCCAATGCGCTTAGAAACCGGGCGGTTCGAATTCGGGATCGTTTGGAGCGGTGCGTAACCGAATGTTGCGAGGGTGAATAATTTTTTAAGAGCAGGCGACACGTTTTGGTAGATTTTGTCAGTTAATTGTGAGGGCAGTTTCTGTTTGCCTTCGGACGTCAGCGAGATAATAGACTCGACACGGGAATGAGACCAGAACACGAAAAATATCGACGCTATCTATTCGGCGAGCTTATTCCCTCCGAACGAGACGAGTTTGAGCGCATTCTTTTCGGGGACGAAAGCATAGCCGACGAATTGGATGAATTCGAGAATGATCTTGTCGATGCTTTCGTGCGCGGTGAAATGGCTGTATCAGAACGCGCAAAGTTTAGTCAGGTTTATTTGAATTCACCAAGCCGGATCGCTCGGGTCGAACTGGCCCGCGGGATCGCTTCGAAAAAAATGCCGGCCGGGATCAAACCAGCGGTCGAGACCGTCGGATTCCTTGATCAGGTACGCGGCTTTTTCTCCGGCTTTGGGATGGCCGCAACCGGTGCGGCGGCCGCTTTGCTGATCACAGCCGGTGCCATTTGGTATCTTTCGATACAGCCGGTGGACGAACTTGCTGTCACCGTTCCCGTCGAAAACATCAACTCGCCGCTTATTGACATCCCGGTCCCCGGCACGAACGACGAGCCGCCGACCCCGCCCGACAAAGGAAACGGTACCAAGGAAGCAAACGGATCGAACGCACGAGCGAACAAGATTAATGGTCAGGCGGAACCGCCACGCATCTTTGCACTAACGTTGTTCCCATCAACAAGAAGCTCGGGTTCGCAAAGGAGTACTGTGCCGTCCGGTGCCGGTCCGGTTCGGTTGACTATTGTTCACGATAACGAAGAGCCGTTCGATAGATATCGCGTGGTCGTAAAGGACGGTTCGGGATCGGTCGTCGCAACTAACACGATCCGGCTGACCGCAAATTCTGTTGAAAGACCGGTCTCCGTGACAATTCCGAGCGGAAAACTTGCGCGCGGTAAATTTGAGGTCGCTCTAACCGGCGTGCGGAATGATGGAGCCACAGAGGAAATAGGCTTTTATTCGTTCAGGGTGGAGAAATGATCAGAAACGGCATATTTGGTTCGATGGTAAAGCGCGGCATCGCTATACATGTGTCTTTGATGCTTGTGTGCCTGTTGGCGGTCGCAGCATTCGCTCAGGACAGGCGTGCCGAAGCTGATGCTATTTTTGAAAGTGCAGAACAACTCAGGCTTGCAGGCACCCCCGAATCGCGCCGGGCCGCGATCGTGAAATACGAGGCCGCACTTGCGATCTATGTCGAACTTGGCGTTAAGGACAGAGAGGCCGCGGCGCTTAACAACATCGCGCATTCGAAGTCCGCACTCGGTGAACGGGATGAGGCTCTCGTGATCTTCGCACGCTCGCTGGCGGTCAGCGAAAGTATCGGGAATGGCCGGCTGCAGGCGATCACGCTCCTGAATATCGGCCAGATCCAGAATGCAACCGGCAAAAGGAACGAGGCCAAGGCAACGTGGGATCGTGGACTTGCGGTCGCCCGGAGCCACGGCGAACGCGAAATGGAGGCTGCAATAACGAACAGCGTTGGTTTTGCTCTGTTTGGCGAAGGCGAGGTACGAGCGGCGCGCGAAAAGTTCGTTGAATCGCTCGCTATCTTTCGGGAACTTGGAATGGATAGCGCGGTCGCTTCGCTTTTGAATAATCTCGGCCGCGTCGACCGAATGCTCGGCGAGCAAGAAAGCGGCCTGGTCTTCTATCAACAAGCACTTGAAGCATTTCGCAAGAACAAGAACAAGGCCGGCGAGGCCGACGTTCTGCTGAATTTGGCGACGGTCTATTCAGACCTGTTTCGTATAAAAGACGCCATTGAACACAGCAACCGAGCTCTTGAGATGTTTCGCGAAATGGGGAATGCACAACGCGAAGCTGTAACACTTAACAACGTAGGGGTCTTGTATCTCCGACTATCGGACAACGAAGCCGCTTTGGACCGTTATTTGCGCTCGGCTGCGATCGCAGAAAGAATTGGGGACAAACGGCAATTGGCCGTCGCTCTAAAGAACATTGGTAATTTATACCTTAATGAAACCGGTGAATTACCGAGGGCGATCGAAAATCTGGGACGCGGACTTGAAACGGCCCGCGTGGCAAAAGACCGAGCTTCCGAAGGCGAGATCCTCGGCAGTCTCGGCGCAGCACATTCGAAGCTAGGCGACTATGGCATGGCGGAGAAGTTCCTGCAGGAATCGATAACTATCCTTCGCGCGATCCCCCACCGCGAAGGCGAAATGAACTCGCTCGTGTTTTATGGTGATACGGAATCGAGGCGTGGCGATCAAGTGGCGGCGATACGACTTTACGAAGAATCGTTGAAAATAAGCCGTGATCTGGCGATGCCGCTTCGGGAGGGAAATATCCTTGTCAGCCTTGCAATGGCAAAGCGGGCCAACCGCGATATAGCTGGTGCAACGAACGACATCGAAAGGGCTTTTGAGATATTTGATCATCTGCGTGAGCGCATCCCGGGCGAACAATTCCGGTCGGCGTTCTTTGCTGTTGGCAAAACGGCCCACGAACTTTATATCGACCTGCTCTTGGGCGCCGGCGAGGCAAACACAGACCCTGAGAAGGTTGAGAAAGCTTTTGACCAGAGCGAGCGTTCCCGTGCACGCAGTCTTCTAGACCTTTTGACTGAATCGAATGTCGAGATCAGACGCGGTGTTGACCAACAGCTTCTTGAACAGGAGCGGATAGTTAAAGCAAGGCTGAACAACAAAGAGAATCTTCGGTTAAATCTGCTCCGAACGCAGGCAAAGGCAGAGAACATCAAGCTGGCAGAGATCGAGATCGAAAAGATCTTGTTGGATTATCGGCAGATACAAGCACAAATTAGGATAAGCAGCCCGAATTATTTTACGATGCTGCGGCCCGAACCGCTTACGCTCAAGCAAGTGCGGTCGGACGTGCTTGATGACGATTCGATACTTTTGGAATATTCGCTTGGCAATGAGCGCAGCTATGTGTGGACGATCACGAATGAGGCAGCTTTTGTGTATCTGCTTCCGAAGCGCTCCGAAATAGAAACGAGTGTTCGCCGATATCTGGCAAATCTGACCGCGAGAAATGAAACTCGGCCGAACGAAACACCGATAGCACGGAAAAAGCGATTGGCCGACGCAGACAAGCAGCTTTCGGCCGAGACGGAACGGTTGAGCCAGGCACTGCTGGCTCCGTTCTTCCCGGACCTCAAGGGAAAGCGGATATTAGTGGTTGCTGACGGCATTTTGCAGTATTTGCCCTTTGCGGCGTTGACCGCACGGGCTAACGGCACCTTGTCCGATGACCGCAACGCTAAACCGGATAAGGCTTCGCGTCCGGTCTTTTTGGCCGAGACCAACGAGATCGTTTATCTCCCGTCAGCTTCGACGATCGCCGTAATGCGTGAGCGGCAAAAGAGATCCAAGATCGACTTCCGAAATTTGGTTTCGATAATGGCCGACCCGGTCTTTGCTTCCGACGATGTTCGATTCAGAACCGCGGCGGCTGGCCGTAACGGAAAGAGCGGGTCTGGGGCGCCCCAAGGCGCAGGAACTATGGACCAGCTCGCGAAATTACGATCCGATTTCGGGCGGCTCCGGTTCAGCCGGCGTGAAGCAGAATGGATCTCGGAGATGGCGCCTGCGGACAAAGATCTTCTTGCTTTGGATTTTGGCGCTAACCGCTCCGCCGCAATGTCTCAGAGCTTCGGCAATTCCAAGTTTGTTCATTTTGCAACGCACGGGGTCGTCAATAGCGAGTATCCCGAACTTTCGGGAATAGTCCTTTCGCTGTGGGACGAAGCAGGCCGCGAGCAGGATGGCTTCCTGCGGCTGCACGATATCTACAATCTAAAGCTGAACGCAGACCTTGTTGTGCTTAGCGCGTGCGAAACGGCACTAGGCAAAGAGATCAGGGGCGAAGGAATCGTTGGGCTATCGCGCGGGTTTATGTATGCCGGTGCACCGAGCGTGGTCGCGAGCCTCTGGCGAGTTGACGACCGAGCGACCGCCGACCTTATGCGGCGCTTTTACCAGCGCATGATCCGTGAGGGATTGCCGCCGGTCGCCGCTCTACGCGGCGCCCAATCATCAATGCTGGCCGAAAAGAACACTTCCCATCCATTCTACTGGGCCGGCTTCACGTTGCAAGGCGAATGGCAGGTTAATCCCGGACGCGACGAATAGACGCGCAAACTTGCACGCATTCTCTAAAACGACACATTTTCCTCGAATACGTCAGTAGAAATTAGAAGTGGGAAGGTCAATTTAACAGACGCTTGTCGCTGCCGGAGGCTCACGAGCCGTATTCCACCCAAAACACGGAAAGGAGAAAAAGCTGTGGAAGAACATTCGAGGATCAGATCAACTTTAATAATTTCAACACTTGCCTTGGTGATCGCTATGGCGGGAGCAGAACCCTTATCAGCCAAGACAGTCAAGCTAAATGATGTCAACATTCCAAGGACATATGAAGGTCCCGCGTTCTCACAAAGTTTTATAGTGAGCAATCGCGGCACCTTGAGGATCAAGGTCGGCATCATGGTCCAAAGTCTCCTTGGTGCCGGACAATCGGTTTATGTGGCCGAGTTGATGCGAACCAACGACACTATGGTGCTCGCCTCACAAGAGTACTTTGTAACAACAAATCTTAACGTTAAGGAACTAATTTACACGGTCCCTGACTGCGGCAAAACCGGCAGTTATCGTATTCGCGTTCGAAACACATCAACAGACAATCCTCAGAAAGGAGTTGCCACATTTCCTCAATTTACGGTGCCGGATCTTGATCCCGTGACCGGGCCGCTTTCGACGTTTAGCGTCGGACAAGGGCTTACGGTTGACAGATCGATCCCGACTCAACCAATAAATCTTCAGCCGTCCGGCAGCGGCGGAAAGATGTTGATCACTTCAACATGGACCAGCATCTGCGGTGTCGACCCGGCCGGCTGCCGATTGACCTTTAGGTTAAAACGAAACGGGACGACCGTCGCATCGAGCAATGGATATTCGCACAATGCGCTTTTCGGAAATGCATCTCCAAGGATGACGATCAACTACACTGTTCCGGCGAATCAGGTATCCGGAACCTGGAGCCTTCAGGTCGCCGGTGCGGGCTCGGGAAGCGCGACAAACGTAAAGCCAACGGTGAAGTTCACACCTGTTTGCCAAAATTGATCAGAAAACATTCTTCGGCTGCCCAGCAAAGCCAGAACCGAAAGGTGTTCAGGAAATGTCCTGGACACCTTTTTTCGGCTGGCTCGGATCATCGTAAATGCCAGTAGATCGGCTTTGGTCAGCCAGCCAAATGGGCCTTGCCAAAGATATTTCATTGGGCCTGCGACACGTTTCCTTCTTTTTTCTCAGTAACAATTGAAGCCAATAAAGGATTTCAAGATCGAACTGAAAAGAGGAGAGAAACTATGAAAAGCAATTCGAATTTACTTAGGAGCATTTTAGTCAGAAGCGTGGTCACAGGAGCGATCATTATGGTTGCGATGGCAGGCTCAGCCTTTGCGAACACTTACAACCTCGATATGGAAGGGAGCGAAGCAACTGTGCCGAAAGGTAATACCGTTACGCGAAAGCTATACAACATCCCAACCTTTGGCGGAACTCTAAAGATGCGGTTCAAATGGCACCCGCTGCCAATGACGATCGGCGGTCCCCCAAGATTGCAGATCAGATTAAAGCACGGTTCCACGATCCTAACGACAAAATCAAACTGTTATTCGACTCATCTTCCCTCGCATCTTACGCCGAAATGTGACTTTAACTTCAACGTGACAGAGGCAGAAGCCCAAAAGCCAGGATTTTGGACGATCGAGGTAACGAACAATAGTCACGCAGAGGCGATCGGGTTCAATATCGAGAAAGGAAACGACATTACACCACTCGTTCCGCAGTTCAAGAGCACATACGCTGCGAACTGCCCGCCGGTCAAGAATCTCGACCTGGAAGGTGAGACGACAACGATCCTGAAAGGCGGCAATACAACCAGACAGATATTTGGCATCGGCAAAAGCCAGGGGACTTTCAAGCTGAAGGCAAAATGGCATGCCGTAAACATGATCCCAAACACCTTCGCTCCGCTGAAGATAGAGGTCCTTAGGCCAAACGGCACCGTTGCCGCTCAGGGTAACTATTATTCCATACATTCGAACAAGGCACCGAAATTCGACATTACGCTTGGCGTAACTGCCGCAGACGCGGCAATGAACGGCAACTGGAAGCTTCGAATTACGAATAACAGTGCCTTTGAAGTTATCGGGTTCAACATCGAACGCGGAAACGAGATCAACCCTCTCGTTCCAAACTTCAAAAGCATATTCACAGCAAAATGCCCATAGGCCGAAGCCGTTCTTTTAGATCGCTATCGGCAGATCACCCAAGACCCGGCGGTTGAGCGAACTCCCTTGCTCGCCTCAGCCGCCGGCAGCACCATCCGAGGAGTCGTGTGAAATGACAAACATAATTCAAAAATCATTTCGACGAAATGTAATTCTAGCGGCTTCGGCTGCGATGTTCCTGCTTTTGATAGTTTCGAGCATCGGCGAAGAGAGGGTTTCGGCGCAGGCCGTTGAACCATTAACGGTGACAGCAAACTTCACCGACCGCGAGATCGCGGCCGACGAGAGTATCGTCCTTACGTTAAGCCGTCCGCTCGCCACTGATGAAGGACGCCTTGCGGTGTTGATCGGCAACGCGGATGTGACTTCTCTGGTTTCGGTGTCGGGGACTGAATACATTTATTCGCCAGTTCAATTTCCCTATCCGGCCGGCGAATCGATCGTGGCCGTGTATCGCATTACCGGCGATGGTAATTGGGAATCGCTCACGGAACTGAAACTAATAGTGGCAGGAATTACAGAAGCTCCGACCGCCGAAGTGGATACGGCCGCGCCTGTGACGGCGGAGGTAGCTGACAAAGCTACCAAATTTGGGTTTACGCCAAATATTGCCGTGAACTTCAAGGGCCAGAACCAGACACTTACCGTTCCGCAGGAATCGGAGCCGGAACGTAATCCGTTCTCTGAAGTGGACACACAGATCGGACTTTCATTCACTGTAAAACATCGCGGATGGACACTTGCTAACAAATTCGACTTTGTCGGGGTCGGTTATCGAAACAATGCACTTCGATTCGGAGAGCTCCAGGAAAAGGCTCCGATGATCGATCTTTCGAGCTACCTGATCGAATTCGGCAAAGGCAAGTTCAAGGTAAATCTAGGACACGTGTCATTCGGTTCAAATCGACATTTGATCAACAGCTTTTCAAGCCGGGGCGTGACGGCGGTGATCCCGGTCGGGAAGCAGAATGAGATCACGCTTGCCGCAACGAACGGAACATCGGTCGTCGGATATGACAATTTTCTCGGCATCTCTCGCCGCAAGCACAGCATGATCGGAGCCGGTTTTGCACGTGACTTTTTCAAGGAACGGCCAAACGGATTGCGTGTGGAATTTACGGTAATGCGCGGTTCCTTACTGCCGCTTACGAATGTGAATCAAGGCAACGTGAACGACGCGGAACGTAGCCTAGGTTTCGGTTTCCGCGTGAAGGGCAGCGACACAAAAGAAAGATTGCGATATGAGGCCGGAATAACACGAAGCCGTTTTATAAATCCTGCAGACCCGCTGCTTGAACAAGGCCAACAGTTAACGGCGGTCCGCGAAACCTGGAAAACATCTCGATATGCGGAACTCAGTTTCGACATTATTCAGGGAATGAATCTCTGGCGATCGAAGAAATTGAAATTAACAGGCACTTATCGCCATGAAGAGATCGAACCGCTCTACCGCAGCATTGGCGTTTCGCTGCAGGCTGATAAACGAAATCATCAGTTCGAGTTTTCAGGTAATTTTGGCGAGATGACATTTGCGTTCGGCAACCTGCGAGACCGCGACAATCTGAACGACATAGTTTCAATACTCAGAACGCTGAACCGCAAGAACAATGTCGTGATCGGGCTACCGCTAAGCACATTCTTTTCACCGGAAAAGCCGAAAAAATGGCTTCCCGCGATCTCATATAATTTTGACCTGACGCATCAGTTCGGCGCATTTCTGCCGACGGACGGCGAATTTCAGGACCCGTCGCAGGTGCCCGATCAGAAAAGCTACACCCAAGGTTTCAATGCGCAATGGACGCTTTCCGACAAGGTTTCAACCGGATACAGATACAGCCGCGCGTTTCAGGACAACCGGCAGATAGGCCGCGAACGTGCAGATTTTCTAAGCGAGGTTCACGGAATAACGCTCGGCACGAAGCCATATAAGGATCTCGATCTGGATTTCGAACTTTCAAACGAAGCACAGCAGAACCTGGAACAACTCCGAACGGATAAGACCTTCCGTTTCGGAACGCGCACAACATGGCGGACCGCCTTTCTGAAAAACTCTGCATTCAGCGGTGGGCTTTCATTCTCGCTGGCCGGTGACACGGGCAATCAGAACGATGCTCGAAACGCCGAGTTTGACCTGCAATGGGCGTATCGATTTGCGTTTGGTTCGAAGAAATTCAAGAAGCTGGACGCACAATTCTTTATCCGTTACGCCAACCGATACGGCAGCACTATCGAGCGGGTCTTCTTTGTTAATTCGCTGACGAAAACCCAAGCGTTTAACTTTGGCCTGACATTCAACATTCTGTGAGACGAGAGAGGCGAAAATGAAAAGACAGATCGCAGCCATTGCCCTTGTTCTTCTTGCCGCGGCCGCCGCGTGGTCGCAAACGATCGCCGTTCATCCGACCGGCGTCAATGTAAATTCGCAAAACGCGACGACCGTTTTTCTGACATTTGGTCAGATCCCCGCGGACTATGAGGCCGCCGAAGCGATATGGTGCGGCGAACTGATAACGGCCTTGCCGCCGGCGCTTGGCCAGCAATGCCGTCCGGACACGATCTATGGTTCATTGCCGCTAAGGTTCAACCGATCGACCGCAAGCGGGAACGGCGGCTTTACAGACATTATGACGATACCGGCATCGGTCGTGCGCCGTGCATATCAGGCAGCGCAGGCAGGCGGAAGCGCGGGGTTCTTTTATGTCCGACGATTCGTTTCGAACACCGGCGGGCCCGATCAATATGTAAACGTAACCTGCCGCATGGCCGGCGGCGGTGCACGTGTCCCGTTCGCTTTCACCAATGTTGAATTGAAAACGCCCAAGGGCGAACCGGTGTTGTTCGTGCGTTCGGGCGAACCGTTTCCGGAGATCAACGCCGAGATCCAGTACAACGGCACAGGCCGTCTCAAGGGCCGCTGGGAGATCGTTCAGCCCGGCGAGGAGCGTCCGGCCGACCGCGATCTGCTGACCGAAGCGACACTGCCGATCGAACAACGCGGCACGCAGCGGCGATATACCCAGATCGCGCGTTTCAATCATTTTCTGCCGCCGACCGGCAAATTTACGCTCCCGCTTGAGGTAACAGGCAAGGTGCCGCTGAACGCCGACGGCCAATATATGCTGCTGTTGAGGATAGAGGCGGTGAACGACAAGGAATCGGATTCCAATCTGGCGTCGGTAGGCGTCGGGCCGGGCGTGGTGCATAGCGGAGCGATCGCTTCGTTTCCAATGCCGTCACTTAGATTCTTCGTCCAGGGCCCGCGCAACGAGAACCTCTGGGAAACCAACGGTGCGGTTCTGCCCGCCAACGGTGCGAAGTATGAACGAATAACGCCGCTCGTATTCACCTGGAGAGAGCTTGAGAACGCCGCCGTTTACCGGCTGTCAGTGCTAGACGGAACCGAGGTCGTTTTCGAGGCGATGCTCCTGTCGCCGAACACGGCGTACAGAGTGCCGCCATGGTTCGCTGAGCGTTTTGGAGGCAGGAATCTGAGTTGGAGGGTTGAGGCATACGACTCTGCCCGAAAGACCATCGCGACGACGAAGGTATCGGGTTTCGCGGTCGAATAGTTTTTAGATAAACGGAACCTATATAAGCAAAGGAGATAATTATGAAGAACAAGAATACGATCAACCGCCGTGAGGCATTAACGATGTTGGGAGCCGCTTCGGCGGTCGGGGTAGCGGGGGCCGCGTTTACAAGTGAGGCTTCGGCACAAAGCTCGTCGCTTGCCTTTACTGTGCGAACATATCGGCTTTTTATTCAGCCGAATCCGCAATATTCATGGAGTGCAAGGCTCATCGTTAAGAATGCACCGTATCAATGCAGCCTGTTGTTTATCAAGACAGGAAACAACATTCCGCAGAATTCGATCTCGGTCGATGGGCTTTCCGGCAACTTTTATCTTCCGGAAAATATGCTGGAGTCGGTAATGGAACTGATCCGCCGCGAAGCTCCGATCCGGGTAACCATAGCCGGCGGCAGCCTGATCGGCACGATCGCGAACGAGCAGGACGAAGAACCGGGCAATTCGTAATACGCCTATGAATGGGGTTCGGCCGCACCGCTTGCTTTGGCGGATCGGCTTTCGGTTTCGAGAATGTGTTGGGTCGTCTGAATAACGGTGTCCGGATTCAGCGAGATCGAATTGATACCGCGTTCGACCAGAAAATCCGCGAATTCGGGATAATCTGACGGGGCTTGTCCGCAGATGCCGATCTTTTTGCCGGCACGTTTTGCGGCGTCGATCGCCATCGCGACCATTTTTTCGACCGCGCCGTTTCGTTCGTCAAAAAGGTGAGCGACCATTTCCGAATCGCGGTCTAGCCCAAGCGCAAGCTGGGTAAGATCGTTCGAACCGATCGAATATCCGTCGAAGACCTTCAGGAATTCGTCGGCGAAAACCACGTTCGCCGGCAGCTCGCACATTGCGTAGATCTCGAGTCCATTCTCGCCCTGAACAAGTCCGTGTTCGGCCATCAGGGCGATGACTTTTTCGCCTTCTTCGACCGTACGGCAGAACGGGATCATCGGCGTAATATTCGTCAGACCCATATCCTCGCGGGCACGCTGAAGCGCAAGACACTCAAGCTTAAAACCTGCTTTGTACCGATCGTCGTAATAACGGGAAGCGCCGCGGAAACCGATCATTGGATTTTCTTCAATGGGTTCAAACTCTTTCCCGCCGACGAGCATCGCGTATTCATTCGACTTAAAGTCCGACATACGAACGATCACCGGTTTTGGATAGAAAGCGGCAGCAATTCTGGCGACGCCCTCGGCCAATGAACGAACAAAGAATTCTTTGGGATCTTCTTCCTGAATGCGTTCGGCGATAATATCGACTGTTTCCCGATCTTTGAGATTCGGATAATTTACCAACGCCATCGGGTGAATACCGATGTGATTGTTGATGATGAACTCGAGCCTGGCAAGTCCAACACCGTCGTTCGGCAGACGAGATACCTTGAACGCATGATCGGGGTCGCCGACGTTCATCATTATCTGCGTTCT
Organism: Pyrinomonadaceae bacterium; assembly: GCA_041751035.1. Taxonomy (GTDB): domain Bacteria; phylum Acidobacteriota; class Blastocatellia; order Pyrinomonadales; family Pyrinomonadaceae; genus OLB17. The sequence continues at coordinate 192,535 of JBGSYH010000030.1, forward strand.
TGGGCGAGCGGTGTCGGTGATCTTTAGCCTCTGAACTTCAAAATCAACGTTTCCGTAATAGATGTTCCCAACATCGCCTTCGGCGCAGGACACTGTTATTTCGCTGCCGTTCTTTACTTTTTCGGTCGCGTCACCGGTTCCGACGATACAGGGAATGCCAAGTTCGCGGCTGATGATCGCCGAATGACAGGTGCGGCCGCCGCGTTCCGTAACGATGGCCGATGCCCGCTTCATTATCGGTTCCCAGGCAGGGTCGGTCATCGTGGTCACAAGGATCTCGCCCTCTTTGAAAGTGTTTAGCTTTGAAGCGTCGAGCAAAACATGGGCCTTGCCCTGGCCGATCTTTTGGCCGACCGCCACGCCCGATGCCAGCGGAGCTCCGTGGCTGCCTGTTAGCTCATAGGTCTCGATAAAGTTGTCAGTATTCTGGGCATGGACCGTCTCGGGCCGGGCCTGCAAGATAAATAATTCGCCGGTGATGCCGTCCTTTGCCCATTCAATGTCCATCGGCTGGTGCTTGCCGGCAAGTTTCGAATAATGGTCTTCGATAGCACAGGCCCACTGTGCAAGCTGCAGGACCTCAAACCCCGCAAGGCAAAGCCGCTTCCTTTGGGTATCGACGACCGGACGAACGACAGTTCCGGAACCGTCATCCGCAAAGACCATTTTTACTTCCTTGACGCCGAGTTTGCGTGTAACGATCGGCCGGAATCCAAGTTTCAAGGTCGGCTTAAAGATGATCCATTCGTCGGGCGTCGCCATTCCCTGCACGACCGCTTCGCCGAGGCCCCACGCACCATTGATGACGACGGCCTCACGAAAACCGCTTTCGGTGTCGAGCGTGAACATCACACCCGAACACGCGATATCCGAACGAACCATCGGTTGAATTCCGATCGAGAGTGCGATGTCGAAATGGTCAAAGCCCTTTGCGGTTCGATAAGAGATCGCCCGATCGGTCCAGAGCGATGCGTAACATTCGCGGCACGCTTCGATCAGTCGCTTTTCGCCGCGAACATTTAAGATCGTATCTTGTTGTCCGGCGAACGATGCGTCCGGGAGATCCTCGGCAGTCGCCGATGAACGGACCGCGACCTCGAAATTTTTTTTCCCGATCCGCTCGCCGAGCCGCTCATATCCGGCGATGATAGCCGCTTCGACCTCGGCCGGAAACGGCGTCTCCAACATCATCCGGCGGGCTTCACCGCCGACGCGGGCAAGCTCGTCAAGGTCGTTCACGTCCAAGCCCTTTAGCAATTTCTTCAACCGTCCGCGAAGTCCATCCGTATCTAACAGCGTATTGTAGGCGTGGCTGGTCGTCGAAAACCCATCGACCGCGCGGACGCCTTGTGTCGTCAGTTCGCGGAACAATTCGCCAAGCGACGCACACTTGCCGCCGACGATCGCGACGTCACCGGCACCAACCTGGCTGAGATCTAATGTGTAAGCTTGTTCCGACATTTTTCAGTTACTGATCTAAGCTGTAACAACGGCAGCCGATTCTTCGGGAATATCGCCGCAATCGGCTCGAAAATGTTTCCACATCTTGGGATTGACGGTCTTGAGCAATTCAGCACGGCTCAACGTCTCGATCGGTTTGCCGATGTATATCTTACCCATTTTTTCTAGCCGCTTTTCGCTTAACGCACCGGCGAACATCAAGAGCGGATAAGTAAAGTTCGGCCCGTTCAGTTTTCGCAGCTTATAAAGCCACATTCCGATCGAGCCGACACGCCATGCCGTTGGCCCCCACCAGCTGTATTGTCCGGGCCTCAGGTTCATCTTCCAACATTTCATCATCAGCTGCCATTGGAGCGGCGAAAGCTGCTTTGTCTGCGTTACGCCTTTTTCCATTTCCATCCGAGTGTCGTGCAGCGGCGTAAAGATAGATGGAATAAGAAACGCGAAAAGCCCGCGGCGTTCCATTTCGTAAACGAGGTCGAGCGTCGCCATTATGTCTTCGTCGGTCTCGTCCGGATTGCCGACGATCAGGGTCATTGCCGGGAACCAATTGTTCTCGTTCAACACTTTCAGCCCTTCGAGCACGACGCTTTGCCAGTGATCTATCGGGAACGGCACGCCTTTGCCGGGCATTATCTTTTTCGCCATTTTTACCGAGCCTGTTTCGAGCCCGATAAGCGGTGCAAGAGCTTTTTTCTCCGGATGCGAGCTCAGATACGGAAAATGTATCGGGCTCTTTGGAAGAAGCAGGTCGGACAATTCTTTGATCATTATCGGATCGACCACCGCCGGGGCGATCGTTGAATGGCTCAAAACATGCTGCTCAACGCCGGGAGTTTCGACAACGCTTTTGTAAAGATCGACCAGTGCCTCGCGGTTCGGAAAGTAGAAAGGCGTATCTGTATGCACCTGTCCCCAGATGAACATATCCTCGGTCGCGAGGCTTATCTGCTTGTTGCCTTCGCGAACGTTCGCCCGAACGGCGTCCATTATCTTGTCCTTTGGCAGATCGATCTGCGGATTAAGATCAGGCACACAGAATTTGCACCGGCGGCCACATCCGGTCGTCATTTCGACGACACCGAAAGTCGTTCGCGTATCCGGGAAAAGGATCGCATCGCGCTCCTGCGGATGCTTTACGGTGATCTCTTTCGGCAGATCTTCGCCGCGAATGGCCTTTTCGAAAAGGTCGAGCGTGTCCTGTGATTCGCTTCGGCCTTCGACCACGCAATCGATGCCAAGCTCGTCATACATATCGGTCTGTATGATCTGCCAGCCGCCCGAACCGCCGACTATCACCTTGAAATTATCGCGGTATTTATGGTTTTTGATCTGTGAAAAAAGCTCGCGCGAATAATGCGAATTGATCGGCATCTTTGATGAGCCGAAAATAGAAGTGTAAACACCGGCGGCAAAGGTCACGCCAAGCGGATTGTGTGTGGAAACAGCAACGACGCGCGTTTCCGGGCCGATGAATTTATCCAGGTCTTCGGGAAAACAGGCGACGATCTCGTCCTTGGAATACGCACGTTCGAGCGATTTTTCGACAAGGCGAACACCGGCAGGCATATATTTGGCAGAACCATCTTCATAGCGTTCTATCTCGCGCCATTTCGGGTACTTGCGGTTCAGAATGCCTTCCAGCCAGATCGGAAGCGACGCCATCGCCATTTGAATAAAGTAACCGGCGTGGTCGATCGCTTCGGTCAACGGTGCGGTCAGAACTATCTTTTTCCCGCCAGTTTCCGCTGCCTTATCAAACTCTCTAACGAGTCCAGCACCACCATTTAATGCTTCCATATTTACTGCCATCAAATTCCTCCTGAAACTTAGATCGACAAAAGTTTAATGAAATATATATGGCCCGCCTTGTAAATTTAATAGCCGCGTCAGAACCGGATAACTGCATCCGGGCCGCCTTCGACGTGGACCGTGTCAACGAACCTGATGCTCTTATTGTCCGTTGTCATCACGACCGAATGCGTGCGTTTGCCTTCGCCAAAGAACCTAACGCCTCGGAGCAGTGAACCATCCGTCACGCCTGAAGCAGCGAAGATCACTTTCTTGCCCGGTGCAAGGTCGTTGGTGTCATATATTTTGTCCGGGTCGGTAATGCCCATGCTTTTGATCCGTTCGATCACCTCTTCCTTTGGCGGAACTTTTGTCCGGTCAACTCCAAGACGTTCGGGATCGAAAACGAACTTCGCGAGTATCTCGCCGTTCAGGCATTTCATCGCCGCCGCCGTGATAACTCCTTCCGGAGCACCGCCGATACCCATCAATGCATGAATGTTAGTCCCCGCGACAGCGGCTGAAATACCTGCCGATAGGTCGCCGTCCGAGATCAGGCGAATTCGGGCGCCAGCCGCACGTACGTCGTCAACAAGCTGTTTGTGGCGCGGACGGTCAAGACAGATAACTGTAAGATCATCAACATCGCGGCCCAAACGTCGCGCGATGTTCTTTAGGTTATCAGCAACCGGAGCATCGATATCGACAGCGCCTTTACACGAAGGCCCGACGATTATCTTGTCCATATAAATGTCCGGCGCATTGAGCAAGCCGCCCCGTTCAGAAGCCGCCAGGACCGCGATAGCGTTATTTGCGCCGAGCGCGCAAAGATTCGTGCCCTCAAGCGGATCGACCGCGATGTCCACCTCTGGAAATTCGGCTCTGGCCTCGGCTGAGAAATTCCCGCCGCCGACCTCCTCGCCGATATAAAGCATAGGTGCTTCATCGCGTTCGCCTTCGCCGATAACGATGCGGCCCCGCATCGGAACTGTGTCCATTACCTCGCGCATTGCCTCGACCGCCACATGGTCAGAGTGTTTTCGGTCGCCCTGGCCCATCGTTCTTGCTGATTCGATAGCAGCGGCTTCAGTTACGCGGAGAAAATCGAGAGCCAATTCGCGCTCTGCTTTTGTATTTGTCATCTGTTTTGAACCTAATTTATCGGTTTGATTAGAACTATTTATGAAGGCATTCTAACACTTGTTCGCGAGGGTTTGACAAGTAAAGGGTTGAATATTACGGTTTTACTTTGATTTCCCCGGCGCCTGAATGCCGGACTCCAAACGATATGACCTACATAGTTGCTGAACCTTGTGTTGAATGTAAGTACACCGATTGTGCCGCCGTGTGCCCTGTTGAAGCGTTTCACGAACTGCCGGACAAGCTTTTGATCAACCCCGACGCGTGCATCGATTGCGATGCGTGTCTGCCGGAATGCCCGGTTGAGGCGATCTTCTCCGATATGTCGATCCCCGAAGAATACCTGCCGTGGCTCGAGATCAATAAAGAAGCCGAAAACTACCCGATCATCAGCACCAAGCAGCCCGCTCTTTACGGCGAAGGCTGCAAGGGCCAACCTGAATAATAGGCGATCCTGCGGTGTCGCTCGTTTTGGCGATTCGCGGCTGTATATAAATTTTCTAATGAGAGGCGGCGTTCGGTCGCCTTTTTTATTTCACTGCTAACTTTCAGTTCCAGCGAATTCCCATGCGAATGGTAAATGGCATCGCGACCGTTCTGATCGGAGTGCGGCCAACGGAATAGCGCGAATTAAAAATGTTCTCGGCGGCGGCGAACAAGGTAAGGCGATTGGCAAAGCGGCGGGAAAGAAACAGATCCAATTGTGCATAAGGTTCGAACCGGAACAGGTTCAGATCGTCGTCAAACTGCGCACCTGCCGTGCGAAATTGGGCAGATGCCTCCAAGCCGTTTCTTGCAAATCGGGCCTGAAAGGTGAATTGATGCCGCGGAACCTGTGGAACAAGTTTGCCGAGCAGGTGCAGGTCGGACGCGAATTCGCGGATGCGGGAATCGGCAAATAGATAACCGGCTGTGATCGAAAAGTTGCTTAGATCGATACGAGCATCGGCCTCGAATCCCTGTGCACGAATGGTCCCGGCGTTCTGTCGCTCACGTGTGATCAGCGTTGGCGTTGAAGAGATAGTGACATTTGATATCGCACGATCTATCTCCGAAATGAAGTAGCTGGCACGAATGCCCAGCCATTTAGCGTTGTAGCTTGTTCCTGCTTCAAAATTGGCGGCCCTTTCCGCGAGAAGATCTTCATTGGCATTGGTGACGACGTTGCCGACCCGAAAGCCGCGATAAAGTTCGTTAAGCGTAGGAGCACGAAAGCTTTTAGAAACAACGGAGTGAAAGGCAAGGCGATCGTTGGCCTGCCAGCGTACGGAAAACTGCGGACTCAATGCATGTTCGGCGCGGTCTGGAAAGGCGGTCGCGTTTATCGGGCCGTTCAATGGATTTCGCGATGCGGCGAGTCCCCGAAAATTATTCCAGCGGTCGAACCTTATCGAACCCGAAAGTGTGAGTCGATCCGTAACGCTGAAAACATCTTTAGCGAAGACACCCAAGCTGCGTTCGCGACCGCCTGCACCGAGTGCGGATGTGATGGCTCCGTTGAAAACACCGAGTTCGTTGCTGGTGCCGCGCACCTCGCGCCCTTCGAACCCAACAGCGAAAGAATGTCTGCCCAGGGAGCCAAAGTAATTCACCGAAAAGCCGAGATTCTGCGAAGGCGAACGCTGTATGCGGGTGAGCGATTCAGACGTCCGCAGTGCGTTCAAGGCGGAAAACGTTTGATCGTAAACCTGCGTTCCTCCGAAAATGCGCCAGTCGATGCGGCTGTTATTCGAGGCGTCCGAGGCTGAAAAGGCGAAGTCGCCCCCGACAACAAAGCTCCGCGATGTAGTGCGGTTTATCTGTGCAGGCGTGCCATTCGTACGGGCTTCTTCGAAATAGAAGGGCTTGAAAAACAGTGTGGCGAAACGGCCGAACGAACGCTCGATCATGGCTGAGAGATTCGAGCTTCGTACGCCCGCGAATGAATCGACCGGGCCGCGGTCTTCCGGAGAAACTGGAATATATCCACGGGTTTGGAAATGCCCGCCGGTCGCGGTGAAGAGCCAGTTCTTCGGAGCCGCTCCGGCGAAAGCAGATGCTCCAAATGTGCCTGACGATCCGCCGAATATCTCGCCGGAAAAGGTTTTTTCCCGCGGTTTCCGGGTGCGAATATCGACGGCACCGCTCAATGCGGAATTGCTGTAAAGGCTCGACGCGCCGCCGCGAAGAACTTCGACCGTTTCGACGGAAAGTGGTGCGACGCGATTCCATTGAACCCAGCCGCCAAACGGATCGTTCAATGGAACCCCGTCGAGCATTACCAATGAGCGGCTGGAACCGCTTGCCCCGACTCCGCGCAGCGAAACGCCTTGAGCCGTCGGATTTGCGTTGCGTCCGCTTGTCCTGCGAAAGAGCGAAAAACCAGGAACTTGCCGAAGCGTGTCGTCAAGAGTTGGAGCCGCTGTTGTTCCTATAATCATCTTGTTAAGAACAACTATGCTTTCCGGAGTTTCACCGACCGCCGTTGCAACGCGCCCGATCTCGACAACGATCTTTTCGATCGCCGAAGCTGGCACGAGTTCGACAGTGATCGCTCCTGCCGATAAGTCTGCGCTTGAGATGCTTCGTCTCACTTCAGCAAAGCCCGGAGCTGTTATAAAGAGAGTGTTTTGCTGGATAACATCGCTGCATTCAAAGAAGCCGTTGTTTGAAATGCAATCGGCCGTGACCGTTTCTTTTCGTTGGATCCGAACCTCAGCGTTCGTGATTGTGGCACCATTTGCGTCTGTGACGGAAATTCTAAGAGTTCGCCCAGTGTCCTGAGCATTGGTAACGCCATAACCGCACAGAAGGAAAGTGATCAAAAGGAAAGACCAGCTGGTTTTCATCCCGGAATCACCTCGCGAGCAAGAACAGTCTCGGCAGAGGCGACGGCCTCGGGAGTATTCAGGTTTGTGAAGATCAGATCGGCGTTCGTCAGTTTCTGGATATCGGCCCATGCAAGATATTTCGTTGAGATCGCATCGAGCAGAGCTGCCGGGCTCAGGCGTCCTGATGCGATCACGTCCGGAGCGTGTTTACGAACGGCTTCGGCTCGATAAAGGCCGACCAATGGTTGAACGATCCCGTCCGGCTGAACAGGAACGACCGCGTCTGTTGAGGTATCGAACTTCTCGTACATCATCAGGAAAAACTCAGCACTTACGAAGGGCATATCGCACGGTATCACTGCGAACAGGTCCGTTGTGCAATCTTCCGCCGCTGTGCAAATAGCAACTAGCGGGCCGGCCGCATTGCCGATCGTTTTGTCAGGTATGGTGCGGATACCGTTTTCGGTTGGTTTCGAACGGCTGGCTACGACGACGGTTTCCGAACAGAATTCTGCAAGAGTGCTTGCCGCGCGCATTTTAAGCGACACCCCGTTCAACTCGATAAGATGCTTTGGCCGGCCCATTCGCCGAGATGCGCCGCCCGCGAGAACGTAGCCGGTCAGTTCCATAACGGGATCTGCGTTGGAAATTTTCTCTGATCGCATCTACACTAATTCTACTTCAATTCGATTTGTGAGTTTGTATGATAGAAGCGATCGACCCCAAAACGACCGAAAAGCCCGTTGTTCGCTGCAGCCGCTGCGACCGGGAAATGGCGCATTACAATACGTTCATTTCACCGACGAACCAGCGTGATAACGTTTGTTGGGAATGCCTGGCCCGCGAAGAAAAGGGCTTTTTTGCACACCGTTCGTTTCGCCGCGGAGCCCGCAGCGGCGTGATACCTCGATAGATGGCCGTCAGAAAAATTACAGAATATCCCGAACCTGTTCTCGGTCTGGTAGGAAAGCCGGTCGAAAAGTTCGATCAGGAATTGGCGGACATATGCGCCGATATGTTCGACACGATGTATGACGACAGCGGTGTCGGGCTTGCAGCACCGCAGATAGGGTTGAATCTGCGGTTGTTCGTAATGGACTGCGACGGCATAAAGCTGATCGCCGCCAATCCCGAAATAGTTCACACTGAGGGCGAACAATCGAGTCAGGAAGGGTGTCTATCGGTCGGCAAAGTTCCCGCCGTAGTCACGCGACCGATGAAAGCCCGGCTCCGCGCACAGGACGAAAAAGGCGAATGGTTCGAAAAGGATGCCGAAGGCTACGCCGCCCGCTGTTTTTTACACGAAACCGACCACTGCGACGGAAAACTATTCATCGACCACCTGCCGAAACTCCGCCGCGATATGGTTATAAAAAGATTCAAGAAAGAGAAAAGTTGGAAGTAAATGAGCAATTGTTCGCTTCACGGCTCGAAAATGTCGCTTAGAAAGGTTCGTATTCAATACGGAATGTTGGACTACGACCATGCATGGGGCGTAGAAAAAGAACTCTTTCCTAATTCAAACCTCATCTCGATCGGCGGGTGTTCGATCGATCCATCCAGCCCGTCTCACGTTGAACTACTTGTTTGCAATAGTTGCCGGCAGGCGGAGCGGCAATGGCGGAAAGAGAATGACCCGGCCTAAGACCGGTCCCACCTAGATCTGTATACCGGCAGCAGCTTGTCCTCCACGGCTTTTTCACGTTCGGTCTTTACGGGGAACGGATTTTCGTCGATAGTTGATTCCACGAATCGAGCATCGGCTCGGAAAAAGGCGAACATTTCTTCCGCGAGCGGTTCTATGTCGGTTTGAACGAAGACGCGGCCGCCGGGAGCGAGATGGTTTGCGATGGTTTCCACCATTTCCTTGTTCACCATTCGGCGTTTGGCGTGTTTTTTCTTAAACCACGGATCGGGGAATTGGATCGTCACGGCCTGTAGAATTCCCGGCGGTATATTTTCAAGAAGACGGTCGAGCCAGAGCATCGCATTGCAAAAAGTGTAGTGAAGATTTTTCAGACCGGCCTCGGCTGCAAGGCCATTAGCTTCAACGACCAATGGCTCGCGGATCTCAACACCGAGATAGTTCCAATTCTGCTCTGCCTCGGCCATGCGCAGCAAGAACCTGCCCCGCGCACAACCGATATCCAGCAGCAAAGGCCGGTCCGGATCGGCAAAAACAGATTCGATATCGATCGGCTTCGGCGCCTGTCGATAGAACGGTGCGAGCGGATTAACGTGTTGATGAACTCTTACGCGTGCCATGCGGTTTTGAACAGATTAACGCATCTAGGTGAGTATGAGATAGATGCTAAAGAGCGAAACCGCAATAAAGATGCCGATCGAGGCGATGCCCGCGATCTCAGTAATAGTTCCGGCTTCCCGCGGGTCGATGTGCGGATCGGACGGGATCTGAACGAAACCGTAGATCGCACCGACGAGCAGCCCGCCGATATGGCCATAGTTATCAACGAACCGATAGAGAACGAGGCCGAAAACAAGAATAAAACCGATGTTCGTCAAAAGGCTTTTCCGAAATTCTGCCGAAACGAATTGCCGTCTCCGGAACGCGTAAACGGCCAGATAGCTCACGAGGCCGAGAATGCCGCCTGAAGCTCCCACGGATAAGCCGTCCGGTCTGAAGATCAAACTGAGCAAACTACCGCCGATCGCCGCCAGCAGAAACACGATCGCAAGATGTGAGCGATTTGAAAGAAACTCAAACAGCTTTCCGAAGCTGTAGAAAGCATACGAATTCATAACGGCATGGAGAACAAAGGCGTGCAGCATGACACCAGTAAGAATCCGCCAATATTCGCCGCCCGAAAACGCCGGTTTCAGAAATCCGGCAATGTTCGCCGTCGCGTCAAATGGTAATAAAAAGATCCTCGATATTGTGAAGTCCTTCGGAATTTCAGCCCACAACTGAACACCCACTACGGAAGCAATACAGCCGATGAGAACAAGTGTGTAAACGGGAACAGGAAATTTAATTACCGTGGTTTCCTTTGGTCCATTTGATGGTTCTGTTGATTCTTCCATTTCCGATCGTCCGACGAATAACAGTAAGCTACATCGCCAAACCGCCATCAGGTTGGATCACTTGGCCTGTAATATAGCGTGCGGAATTCGAGAGTAAGAAACAGGCGATCTCGGCTACTTCTTGCACATTGCCAAGCCGTCCGAGCGGTATCTGTGTAAGTATCTTCTCGCGATATTCTGCATTCATCTCGGACGCCATTTCGGTTTCGACAAGTCCCAAAGCCAATGCGTTCACTGTGATGTTACGGCTTGCCAGTTCTTTTGCGAGTGATTTTGTCAGGCCGATCATTCCTGCTTTTGACGCCGAATAATTCGACTGTCCGAGCATTCCGACGACGCCGGAGATCGATGCAATATTTAATATCGAACCGCCCTTCTCGCTCTTCATTATTGGACGGGCGGCGGCCTTTGAAAAATTCCAGGCTCCTTTCAGGTTCGTGTCAATAACGGCATCCCAATCTTCTTCCTTCATCCGCATAATCAATTGATCGCGCGTGATGCCGGCGTTGTTAACAAGGAAGTCGAGCGAACCAAATTCGGCGGTCACCTGTTTTACGAAATCCGCCGAAGCTTCCGTATTCGAAACGTCGCATTGCTCCGCGAACGCCTTCACGCCCAACGCGTCGACTTCTGCCTTCAGCTTTTCTGCTTCGTCAGCGCTCTTCGAATAATTAAAAGCAACATTGCAGCCGCGACGCGCGAGTTCTAAAACTATCGCCTTACCTATTCCTCTCGTTCCACCGGTAACTATCGCCGATCTGCCTTCAAATTCTTTTTGTGTCATATCAATTAACCAAGTGCATTTCGCTGTATTTGAAATAATGCCTCGATACCTTTTTCGGCAAGGCCCAGCATCTCGTCCATTTGAGCACGCGAGAAAGGTTCGCGTTCGGCGGTGCCTTGCAGTTCGATAAACTTTCCGGTTCCGGTGCAAACGATGTTCATATCAACCTCGGCCGTAGAATCTTCCACGTACGCAAGATCCAGAACCGGCGTCCCTTCGACGATGCCGACGCTGACCGCAGCAACTTCGCTTAAGATCGGATTCGTTTTAATGATGCTGTTTTTTACGAGTTTTCGGCACGCGAGAGCAAGAGCGACATAAGCTCCCGTAATCGATGCACAACGTGTTCCGCCGTCAGCCTGAATAACGTCGCAATCCAGATAGATCTGCCGCTCGCCTAATTTATTCGTGTCAACTATTGCTCGCAAACTGCGGCCTATCAGCCGTTGGATCTCCTGCGTTCGCCCCGAAGGACCGCGTTGCACCTCGCGTTGCGTTCGCGTGTTAGTCGCCCGCGGAAGCATCGCATATTCGGCCGTGACCCAGCCGGTGCCTTTGTTGCGAAGGAACATCGGAACCTTGTCTTCAACCGATGCTGTGCAGATCACTTTGGTACCGCCAACCTCAATGAGAGCCGAACCCTCTGCATATGGTGAGATATTTGGAGTGATCTTTGTATTTCGTAACTGATCGAATGCACGTGAATCTTGTCTTGTAAATGTCATTTGTTTTTTGATCGGCCCGTTCGTGTATCACAACGGCCGCAGTTCTATCGCTTCAAGCTTATTCGGCCTCGATCCAAGGAACCTTTCGGCAACTCTGCCAAATCTGTCCGCGGCATCTGTTACATAAAAATGGTCAATGTCGTCGCAAAGTTCGCGCCGGCCGATCACCCTCGCAGTATTTTCAAGTCCTTTTGACGCAAGTATACCTTCTACTTCCGCCGCGGTAGCCTCGCCTGAATCTATTAATGCTACATTACCGCCCAGTGTTTCTTCTATCACGCTTCGCAAGATCGGGTAATGAGTGCAGCCAAGGACGACCGCATCGGGGTGAAAATCTCGAACCGGAGCCAAATAGCGTTCAGCGATCGAAAATGTTTCGGGCTCGCCGGTCCAACCCTCTTCGGCAAGCGGAACGAACATCGGACAAGCTGTTTGATAGACTTCGGCATTTTCACATGACCTTTTTATCGCTTCTAAATATGCGTTGCTTTGAACTGTGGCCTCGGTCGCGATAACGCCAATTCGCGGTGAGTCGCACTTTGCCACTTCGACCGCTTTACGTCCGCCCGGACCGATCACGCCGACTACATCGATCCCGATCAGTTTCCGGATCGCAGGAAGTGCAAGCGCCGACGCCGTATTACATGCCACAACGAGCATCTTTATGCCTTGCTCTGCAAGAAATCGCGAGTTCTCAAGTGCATATTTTTCGACCGTCGCGAGTGATTTTGTGCCATAAGGAACGCGCGCCGTATCGCCGAGATATATGAATCTCTCGTTTGGCAGCTTCGAGTGAAGCGCCCGGTAAACCGTAAGCCCGCCAATGCCGGAATCAAATATCCCGATCGGGGAAAGCGGATCGATAGATGAATTCGCCATTATTTACGATCAGCGATCTTCGCCGAATCACAATGCTAACCGAACAAAGAATTTAACGGAAATCTGTAATACTGTTGAGTTAAACACGATTGTTATGCAACGAGCTTTAAATCACTGTTGGAAAATGGTTTAGAGTATTTACTGGAATACTGGTTCGATTGGGGGTTTAAAAAAAGCGTTGACTTAGTCATTGGACTTGGTCAATGATACAAGCAGGCCGGTCCCGTAAATTGTTGCGGACCTCACATTTGCCCGGCAGCTGTTCTTTTCAAATGATCTGTGCTTTTTCGATCAGCACTTTGCGATGGACTTCGCGAATGTGCCTGTTTTGAGGCTGCACAGGTATTCCAAGAACATTTGTCATACCCAGAGGAGGATACTTCCATGACCAACGTGTCAATTCTCGTTCATTTGGGCAATACAGTTGGAGCAAATATTAAATTTACTCCCGACTCCCAAATCCCATATTATCTAGCGCCAAGGCCGTCCCGCGCACTGGCATTTTCCTTATACCTATTAAAATTCGACGAGTTTCCTGACCCGCGAAATACTCAACCGCCTGGAATTTAGCAGTGCGAACGAGGCTTATGCGGAACGCATGTATTGCGCGTTCTGTTTTTTAGCCGTGTTCGCTAACCGCTGATCCTGGTCTTTCGTCGTTCTGCTTTTCTGATGACGGAGAATTTGTGTTGGTTTATCTGGGTTCCTAATGTGTTTCGTTGCAATTTTATTTTGTCCGCAAATTATTGAGCGGAAAGGAGTTAAGGAAATGTATAAAAGTTGGATAGTAAGATCTTTCGTTTCGATCGTTTGTATGGTGTTGGTCTTCGCCGCGGGCGAGGCCGCCGCACAGACGTATAGCGGCCAGGCCTATGCCGTTGGCCTTTCGTCAGAGATCGCTGGTGTTAAGCAGTTAACGACCAACGTAACCGACACCGGTGACCTGCCAAACGCCGGCGGCAATATTTCGCTCACCAGCGTAGGTGTTGGCCTGCCGGGCGGGATCGTTACGGTCGGCTCGTCGAATTCAACAGCATCAGCCGGCATCCCCGGCGGCAATGTAAATTCGAGCCAATCGACCGCTAGCGTTAATAACCTATCGGTCGGACTTCTTGGAAATACGATCACGGCAGATGCCGTTTCGTCTTCTACTTCGTGTATCTGTCCCGGGCAGGTTCCGTCAGGCAATTCGGTAATAACAAACCTGCGGATCAACGGAGCTTTCGTGACGATCGACGGTACGCCGAATCAAACGATCCAGATCCTTCTCGGCGGCGGCGAGTTACTTACGGTCGTAATTAACGAACGTATCATTTTGCCGCGAAGCATCACGGTCAACGCACTTCATATCACGTTGGAAGATCCGTTGAACCTTACACGGACCGATGTCATAGTCGCGTCGGCCCGATCAGGGATCAACTGCCTGATCGCACCGTCACTCGATCTGTACAGCGGACGTGGAACTGGTGTTCGACTGGTGCAGGGAAGCGCGACCATTCCTCACCTATCGACAATAATCGCCGATACGGGATGGCTTCCAACTCCTGGTGGCTCGATCAGCACCACCACCGCCGGCTTAGGCCTTTCGCCGATACTTACGACCGGCACGGCTACGTCGGCAACCGAGGGCGGATCACCGGCCGGCACTAGCGCATCCGAGGCTAGGGTTGAAGAACTAGGGGTCTTTATTGGACAGCCAACGATCTTGCTGCCAGATCTATTAATGCTTTCTGCAGATGTTATCGAATCTGAAACGGAGTGTTCTTGTTCGCTGTCGGTTCCGACATGTTCGGGCGATTCAAATCTTGTGGGGCTAACGGCATCGGTCCTGGGAATTCCTGTCACAATTCCACTGGATTTTCCGCCAAATACAGTACTAGTCGATCTCGATTTGACCGGCATTCTAACCCTGCGTATCATCGCCAACGAACAGCAGAGCGCAGGCCCGGGCGACATTACGGTAAACGCACTTCACATCGAACTGGGCGTGATCTCAGGACTGCTGGTCAACACGGATATTATCGTTGCACAGTCTCATTCTGATATCGTATGCGGGATCGGACCTAGCTCGTCAGAAGTCTCACTCTCGGGCAGGGTTCTTAACGAATGGGATCAAGGGATCGGCCACGTTACGGTTCGTGTGATGGACTCAACAGGTAATACGCACATCGCCTTGACCAATCCGATGGGCTATTTCGTGATAAAGGGCCTTCGGGCTGGAGAAGTTTATATCGTAGAGGCAAATTCGAAACGATATATATTCGACCCGATCACCCTGAATATGGACGATGATATCGGAAACTTTGAGATCAGGCCGGCTGGTTTCGGTAACGGTAAGAAATAATTTGATCATCGGCTCCCACCGGTCGATCAAATGCGGAAGAGCGGCTCTCCCACGCCGCTCTTTTTTTATTTGATCTTGTGTTTAACACTAAACAACAGTGCGAAAAATTCTTGTTGCTTTCCTCAACTTTTACACGATAGAATCATATAGTGTCTCGGTAGACCTCCGGGACCGCAAATTTATCCATTCCAAATGGTATCCAGCCTACGTTGACCTAACGCGAGCATCACATTATGAAGCATCAGAATCGTATCATCAGTTCATTGGCAATTGCCCTCCTATTGCTGCAACCAGCCCTTGTCGGGTCGTTAACCCACGGGCAGAATGATCGCGGTAAGACGCATCAGATCTCGTCACAAAAAAATGAGCATGATAAGCAGCTTGCCGAGCTGATCCAAAGGTTCACGAACCGTTCATCTGACGGCCTGACCGAGACCGTTAAGAACGACGGTTCCGTTTCAGTGGACTTGGAAGGACGGTTTCAAAATCTAATGCTGTCACGCCTAAACGAACGCGGGGAACCCATTGCAGCGTGCGTGACCAGCATCGCCGAAGCCAATGATTTCCTGGGACGAGACCTGCATAGCGGCGAAAGATTTTCGCGGACGAGTTTTCTTTTTGAAGATCTGGAGACGATCGCATCCCGCCATGGGATGACCGCGGCAGAATATTTGTTTTACAGCAAACTGATCTCTGAGCACACCTTACAGCAGGCAATGATGGCGCCGTCCTCTGCAAATATAGTCATTAGCAATTCCGATGGAGCAGGCGAAGGTTTCAACGAGGCAACTGCAGCATTCGTTGTCGGTGAGGGCGGGAACATGGGTTTGACCCGCGGACAGCAAAGGCTCAACGTTTTCAATTTTGCTGCTTCCATATGGGGAGCATTCTTAGACAGTTCGGTGCCGATCACGGTTAACTCCCAGTTTAATCCGCTCACACCCTGTACCAGTAGTGGTGGGGTTTTAGGCTCAGCCGGCACTACGACGGTTCATCGTGACTACGCAGGGGCCGGGGTTGCCGGAACATGGCATTCGCAGGCATTGGCGAACAAGCAGAACGGAGCTGATCAGAGCGCCAATCCGGATATAAACGCTACATTCAACGTGAGCGTTGACAGCAGTTGCCTGGGGGGCAGTTCGCGTTTCTATTATGGATTGGACAACGTGACTCCATCAGCCCGCATAAATCTATTGGTGGTAGTTCTTCACGAGATCGGCCACGGTCTTGGTTTCCAGTCATTCGTGAATGGATCGACGGGGGCACTGTTCAACAGTTTTCCGGACATTTATTTGAGGAATATGATCGACCAGAGCACCGGCCTTTATTGGAACCAAATGACAAATGCGGAAAGGCAGGCTTCGGCGATAAATAACGGGAACGTGTTTTGGGACGGGGCCAGTGTTCGGTTGGAGTCAGGGTTTCTAACGGCCGGCCGAAATGCGGCTAACGGACGAGTTCAGCTGCACACACCGACTACGTTTGCCGGAGGCTCTTCGATCTCTCATTTTTCGACTGCTGCATCGCCAAACCTGCTAATGGAACCCAGCATCAATGTAGGTCTTCCGATAGATCTCGACCTCACACGCCAGCAAATGCGGGACATCGGCTGGTTCCGGGATTCGACCAATGACAATGTTCCGGACACTATAATCAACGTAACACCGAATAACGGTCTGGTCTTTATCGGAGACAACGTGAATGTTAGTTGGACAAACACCGGCTCATTCAACCGAAATGTAAATGTAGAATACTCATCCGATGGCGGTGCGACCTTTGCAACATTGGCCGCGAACATTGTGAACACCGGTTCGTACACTTGGAATGTTTCTCAATCGCCGACGACCGGAGCCAGGATACGCATTCGCGAAAATGGCTTTGCGTCACCCGCAGGTGTTTCCAGTGCCAACTTTACGGTCTCGTTCGCACCGAGTTCGGCAAACGTTTCGGTCGGTGGGCGGGTCGCTACAGCTTCCGGTATGGGCATCTCAGGCGCGACAGTTCGTTTCCTTCACGCTGATGGAACGGTCTTTGTCGGCCGTACAAATGCATTCGGTTACTTCTATGTCGAAGGGCTGCAGGCCGGTGGAGTTTATATCGTCGAGACTTCGGCAAAGCGGCATAGTTTTGAGACCAGAACCTTGAACGCGGTCGAAGACATCGTTGGGTTTGATATCACCGCATTGGAATAACGATCGAATGCGCATAATGAAAAGCGGGCCACCCTCAAAAAGGCAAGAGGGTGGCCCGCTTTCGTTTACTCAAAATGGTGGAGGCGGTGGGAATCGAACCCACATCCAAAGGTTGCGACCAGTGAAATCTACACGTTTAGCCGGTTTGCTCAAATTTCGATCACGGCAAGTAAGCAAGCCGGCGAACCTTGCTGTGATCTAACCTGACTAACGTTTCAAACACATCCGCAGGTGGTGAACGTGCCCTAGCTTAGACTGAGTTATGCCTTATCGCGTCGCTCCAAGCTGACTTCGCGTAAGACATTGCTGGAGCTAGAGTTAACTAGGCAGCAAGAGCTAATTCTTGATTAGCATTTGTGTTTTGTAAGTTTTGTTAACGAGCTCACCTACAAAAAGCCCGACGTGCATCCAAAGATCTATACAAGCCCCTGTCGAAGCCTGTCGCCCCCATAGAGAGGAACAGCCCGCCATTCAGCGGACTGTTAGTTTACAGAATTAAGATGTAAAACGAAAGGCTTTCGTTGCAGCAGATCAACGCTGTCGCAGTTCGGCCGGCAATTCCTTGTCAACTGCAGGACGTTGCGGAGCCTCGGCCAGCTTCCACATTGTCATGAAGATCGTACGCGTGATCTTTTCCATCTTTGCGTAATCTATTTTATCCGCATGGTCCCCCGGCTGGTGATAATCTTCATGCACGCCTGAGAACCAAAAAATAACGGGAATGCCTTTCTGTGCATAGTGGAAATGATCTGATCGGAAAAAGAAGCGGTTCGTATCTTTCGGGTCGTCGTACTTGTAGTTATAATCCAGCTTCAAGTAAGCATCATTCGTTCCTTTTGCTATTGAACCGAGCATCGAACTCATCATTTCCGAACCGATCATATAGACCTCGTTCGGGCCTGAAAGATCTTTGTTCTTTTCGTTGGTGTCGCCCGGTGACTTGCTTCGACCGATCATATCGATGTTCAGCTGAGTGACGACGTTCTTGATATCGACGGTCGGAAACTTATTAAAGTATTCCGCACCGAGCAAACCCTTTTCTTCAGCTGCATGCCAGACAAGCAGGATCGAACGTTTCGGCCGCACCTTCGACTTTGCCAATGCTTCCGCGATCGCGAGTACGCCAACGGTTCCGGAGCCATCGTCATCAGCACCGTTCCATATCTTGTCATCTCCCGGTGCGTTCGGATTTGTGCCAACGTGGTCGTAGTGTGCTCCGACCGCTACCATTTCATTCTTCAATACCGGGTCGCTGCCTTCCCAAAGAGCGACAACGTTCTGCGTCCATTTCTGTTCGCTGCGGGCTATTGTTGTAAGGTTGGCCGTTTTGCCTGTCTCAAAGGGTGTCGGAGAGGTAAGCCCAGCCGATTCGCCCGCAAAAATCCTTTCGCCAATCGCGGAGGAAACAAGGGCAACAGGCATCGTGCTAGGGGCGGCGGCGGGAGTGTCTCTTAGCCGCTCGACCACCATTCGTCCCCGTCCGAGGAATCCGCGGATCTGTCCCCATGCAGCCTGCGCCTGGGGGCCAGCGACGAGAATTATCCCGGCGGCGCCGTTCTGTTCGGCGTACGAGGCCGGATCTGCCCAATCGGTTCCTTTCGCTCCGGTCAGATCAGCCTGAGTTACGCCATCCGGCATTCGCGTGAGCGCGGTTCGTCCGGGGAATCCACCATCATAAAGAACTACGATCTTTCCGCGGACATCTACGCCTTCATATGCGTCGATGTTCTTTGCCTTGACCATCCAGCCATGCCGGGCATAGACCAACTTGCCGTTTGCCGAACCGTTGCCGCTCACACGAAGGAAATCAGCATTTAGTGTATAACTCTGATCACCTACGGAAAGTTTGTTGTCGGCCGGATCGATCGATTCCATCCGCAGCGACATCTTCTGGAAGAAAGTGCCGTTGTCGCCGGCGGGTTTGAAACCCCATCGGGAGAGCTTCATTTTTAGAAATTCGGCGGTGATATCAAGGCCCTGCGACGGTGTGTCGCGGCCGCCCATTGCGTCGGACGATATAAAGTGGAGCCAATTGCTGAGCTGGTCTGCCTTGATGGTTTCGGCGATCTGCCGCTCTTGAGCTGTGATCCGAACAGGTGTCTGAGCGACGGCCGCAGAAGGCACGAGAAGGGCAATAACTAATAAGAAAATAGAAAGTCGTTGTTTCATTGATTCTCCGATGTGAATGAGTGGTATTCGATAAGATGGTGATACGGTGTGAAGCCTTAATTTGTTTCTTTTCAAGAACCGATCACGGCGATCTTGTTTCGATCAGCCAAGGCGAGCATTTCTTCTTTATCGAAGATCAGTGTTTTTCCGGCGGTAACCGAAAGGCAGGTCCCGCCGGCGGCGATCATCGTTTCGATCGTTGGAATACCTATCACCGGAACATCGAACCGCATATCCTGGTCTGGCTTTGCTACCTTTATGACCGTTAGCTTGCCGTTCGCAAGTTTGCCGGCTCGTTCTATGGTCGCATCTGTGCCCTCCATGGCTTCGATCGCAACGCAGGCTTTTGCCCGAACAACGATCGTTTGCCCAAGGTCAAGACGCGCGATCTCATTGGCGATGCCAAGCCCGTAATCAACATTTTCCAGTTCAATATCAGACGGTTTTCGTTTTGTAAGAACGCCGGTTTGGGCTAGCTGGTCTTTAATGAAGTGCGTCGAATCGATAAGCTCAATGCCGTCCTTCGCCATTTCGCTTGCAACGCCGCCGATCAAAGCGTCAGTATTCCGTTTTGGCAGATTCCATAGCATTTTCAGCATTCGGGCGTCCGGGAGAGCACCGGAGAATATTTGCACGTGCTTTACTTGCCCGGCCATCATCGCCTGTTCGACGCCGTTCGATTTGAAGAATGAGATCATCTTGCCAAGCTGGCCAATATTGACCCAAAGGACATTGGCGGCCGCTTGTTCGATCTTGGGATCAGTCTCTTCTTTGATCGCGATAACAGACAGTTCGGCTCCGGCGCGTTTGGCACCATCGACCACCAAAAAAGGAAATTGGCCGTTGCCGGCGATCAGTCCAAACTTCATAAAAGGCGGGGATCTTTACCGCAACGGATCCGAATCTTGCGGCAACACTCATTAACAAAGGACCGGCTCTGGACTTTAGCGATATCCCTGGATCGAGCTCATCGCATTAGTGATGTGCCTGACAAACTCATTTGCAACCATCTTTTCCTCCAATGCGTTCGTCGGGCCGGGATACGGATTATTGTAAAGTATGTGCCCTTTGCTCGTGTCCTCATAACCGGTCGCAAGGACTATATGGTACGATCCTTTTTTGATGTATCGCGAAACCCATAGAGGGCCTTTCTGTAGTATCTTCAAAAATGCCTCACACCCATCCGTTAGGCCAATGTCAAAAAAACCCGGCTCTTTTTTGTAGATCGTACCTGACCATCCGGATAATCCGAGGGCTCCGGCAGCTTCCTTGAACTGAGTGTCCAACAACCCTTCCTTTTTTGCATCCTCGACATCGATTCCAGCCCCTTTCAGCTTGTCTTCGATTGAATTTGTATTAAATTTGTGGAACCGATAGAGCATCCGGTATGATGCCAGCCAGCACTGCTGAAAAGTTGCCTGACCACCGCCCGCCGTTGAAACAACGTGTTTGAAACTGTCCATTCTATGCACCTCCAACTTGCCGGACATCCGGCTGAATTTACACTTAAGACGTTAGAGATTCGCCTATTTTGCGTCGGAGACCATGTTGAACCGATCGTTCAGAGCGAGATCTATACATCGAAGGGTTTTAGCTCACCGGGTTTTCGCAGCATCTTATTCACTTCATCAAGGTGCGTCTCCTCAAGCAGGATCATCTCTCTTGCATACTCTTCAAGCGTTACAGACTTGCCATCCGTGAGTTTCAAAAGATCGTAGTAAGCGGCCAACGTGGTAGATTCCTGTTCAAGGCTTTCGCGGAGAATATCGCCGATGTCGTGCTTATGAGTTTCGAGCAGCGTGCCGATCTTGAGGCTCGGATGCCCACCAAGCATCGTCACAAATTCACCCGCCCGTTTCGCATGAGCCAAGCTCTCACTCGCGTTGCCATCAAGCCAGGAAACTATCGGGATACGATTGTACCCAAAGACCATCAAGGCATAATGCGTATATCGCACCACGCCGGAAAGTTCCAATTCCATGATCCGGTTCAATACCTCGATCGCTTGCTGTTTTTCGTTTTCGTTCATCATATGTTAAAAGATCTCAATTTAGCCGCTCGCTGATCCAATCCGGGTCTCGACGCTGGTCTATGACGGCATCAACCATTACCGTTTCTTCAGAAACAAAGTAATAGATCGAATACGGAAATCGACTTGAGTGCTTAACAAAATAAAAATCGAGAACTCTGATGTGGATGCCTGCTTGGTATGCGAGATCATCGATCTCACTTTCAAGAGTCGAAAGAAAGTAGTTGCCGAGTCCGATTTCGCGTTCTTCGTAAAACCAGTAGCCCTCGCTTAGGTCATTTCTTGCAAGCGGGAGAATCCGGACATTCACTTGATCTGGCTCCGAATCTGGCGTTTCGCTTCATCCCAGTCAATGTACTCAATCTCGCCGCGTTCAACAGCCGCGCGCCGTTCTTCAAGAATTCGGCGGTGACGCTCTGGAACTTCTATTTCCTCGGGTCGCTTGCTCATCGCCTTCCACAACTCCTCCATTAGCTCAACTCTCTGAGCTCCGGTCATGTCTTCAATGGGTGGTATTGTTTGAACCGTCATACGATGAATTATAGCGCAAATAATTGCGCATTTTTAGTTACTCAGCCTGCTCTCGGGCATGATACGAACTCCGAGTCAGCGGCGAAGATTCGACGTGTTTGAAGCCCATTGCCATGCCTATCGCTTTCCATTCGGCAAATTCGTCGGGCGTCACGTAGCGTTCGACCGGTAGGCGTTTTTCATACGGCTGCAAGTATTGGCCGATGGTCATGATGTCACATGAAACGCTGCGCAGATCTTTCATCAGATCGACGACTTCTTCGAAAGTCTCGCCCAAACCGGCCATGATCCCGCTTTTGGTTTTCATCGCGGGAAACTGCGTATCGCGGTAATGTGCTGAGCGTTCGAGCAGTTCTAGTGTCTGTGCATATTTTGCGTCCGGGCGAACGCGGCGATAAAGCCTCGCGATCGTTTCAGTGTTGTGGTTGAGAACATCGGGCCGGGCGATCAGCACGTTGTTCAGGGCCTGTTCGTCACCGTTAAAATCAGGGATCAAGACCTCGACCTTGCATTCCGGATTCATCTCGCGGACCTTTGTAATCGTTTCGGCCCAGTGCATTGAACCGCCATCGGCAAGATCGTCGCGGTTTACCGACGTGATCACAGCGTGTTTCAGGTCGAGATGCTTTACGGCCTCGGCAACGTGCGTCGGCTCCAACGGGTCGAGGTCCATCGGCTTGCCCTTGTTGACGGCACAAAAACCGCAATGCCGCGTACACGTATCCCCGCCAAGCATAAACGTGGCAGTTTTATCGGTCCAGCATTCGAAAATATTCGGACATTTTGCTTCCTGGCAGACAGTGTGAAGGTTCAATCCTTCGATCAGGTTCAAGACCTTGTTTTGATTCGTAGGATCACCCAGCTTTATCTTCAACCAGTCAGGCTTTTTTAATCGCTCTCGCTGCTTCCGGTTCAGGAATTTTTGAACCAGAACCTTTTCTTCGATCATCGTCGTTTTCCTCTCTTAATATGCTATCATGCGACCCTGCTACTTGTCTTTGGGCGGCGATATGGCCATCGTCGGCCAACTGCCTTGACCACGAATTTTGCGCGTGATAGGCTTTAATGTTTTGAGCATTAGTCGAGATATTGTACTTTTGCACCTTGATTTTAATAAGCAAATTTTAATCGTGGCCCTGTAGTTTTTGGGTTCTATAAATTTATGTCATTTCTGGCTTTTGCCGGTATCCAGCTTTTCCCGGATGGAACCCTTTTCATCCATATCGCCTTGATCTTAATAATGATCTGGGCGCTCAACCGTACTTTCTTCAAACCTGTCAATACGATCATTCAGAAACGCTCGAAGCAAAAGGCCGGGCGTGGCGGTGAGGCCGATGACATTCTTCGCGATGTCGCTGAAAAGCAGAAAAAGTATGAAAAAGAAATGCTCGCGGCCAGAAGTGCGAGCTACGAATTGATCGAGAATGAACGGACTGCCGCGGTTGAAGACAGACAGAAAAAGATAGCGGATGCTAAGGCCGAGGCAACAGCATTCGTTGGATCAGAAAAAGAAGCTGTGCGAGATGCGGTCGCCGCCGCAAAGGTCGAGATCGCTCTTGAGGCGGAAAAGATGGCTGACCGGATCAGCTCGAATATATTGAAGGCTTAGTATGTTGGCATTTTTATCCAATTTAAGTTTCTTTCTGTTTGCCGCCTCCGCGGGCGAAAAGAGCGGTTTCTCTGTCTTTTGGGAAACCTATATGAACTATCCGGGTTTTGAGATCTGGAAGTTCGTTAATCTCTTTATATTTGTCGGCCTTTTAACATATGTTCTTAAGCGACCGCTTTCAGCGGCATTTAAGGCAAGGCGTGAAGAGATCCGTTCTGAGCTCATCAAAGCTGAAGAGGCAAAAAAGGCCGCCGTTGAAAGGCTCAACGAGATCGAGGCGAAATTAGCCGGTGTTGATGCCGAAAGGGCAGCTCTCATTCGTGAAGCTAAGGCGGAGATCGAAACCGAAAAAGAACGGCTGATCGCTCAGGCAGAGGCCGAGTCGGAAAAGCTTAAGACTCAGGCGGCGGGTGAGGCAGCACGGATCGGACAGGTCGCAAAGCTGCAGCTTCGGCGGTTCGCCGTCGAGGAAAGCATTCGCCGGGCGGAAGAGAAACTTCGAGCTCAGGTCGATCAGCAGGCTGATTCAAAACTTATTTCCGCCGGAATTCAGGCGATCGGAGGTTTGAACTAGTCATATGGGTAACGAGACCATCGCCCGACGCTATTCGTCCGCATTGGCGGATGTAGTAATAAAGACCGGTGAAACTGAGGCGGTCCGCAGTGAACTGAAAACCTGGGACGACATTATCGCCTCAAACGCGAATCTATCCAATGTTTTTGGAAATCCGGCCATTGGCCAGTCGAAAAAGATGGGCCTGCTTGAAGGGCTCATCGGCAAGGCCCGCCCGACAAAGACCACGGCAAATTTCTTGAGGGTTCTGCTTCGCAACAATCGATTGAACGACCTTTCCGATATAAACGAAAGGTTCGAAACGGTGATCGAGCAGAGAAACGGACTTATCCAGGCTTTTATCGCGTCAGCACACGAATTGTCCGACGAGCAAAAAGCCTCACTCCAAAAAATGCTTGAGAAAGGAACCGGCGGAACCGTGAATCTTAATTTTAGTATCGACCCGGAACTTATCGGCGGCGTTGTCGCCCGCGTCGGTTCAACAGTTTATGACGGTTCGGTCAGAACCCAGCTAGAGAAATTAAAAGAACAATTAATGCAGAAATAGGCAGCCGAAACAGGCCGCCAACCCCTTTATATGGAAGCAATTAAGGCAAATGAGATAAATGAGCTGATCCGTGCCCAGATCGAGAATTTCGATGCAAGCATGACCGTAGATGAAACCGGAACGGTTATCAAGGTCGGCGATGGTATCGCTGAGGTTTACGGCCTCGAAAAGGTGATGGCAGGCGAACTGCTCGAATTTCCGCACGGCGTTCGCGGACTTGCGCTAAACCTTGAAGAAGACAAGGTCGGCTGCGTGCTCTTCGGCGATTTTCAGAAGATCAAAGAGGGCGACGAAGCAAAACGAACCAAGCGCATCATGAGCGTTCCCGTTGGCGATGCGATGATCGGCCGCGTGGTTGACGCCCTTGGGAATGCGATCGATGGAAAAGGCGAGATCATTACCGATTCGTTCCTTCCGGTCGAGCGTATTGCTCCCGGGATCATCGACCGTCAGCCGGTAAAAGAGCCGCTTCAGACCGGATTGAAGGCGATCGATTCGATGGTGCCCATCGGACGCGGCCAGCGTGAGCTCATCATCGGCGACCGCCAGACCGGTAAGACGGCCGTTGCGATCGATACGATCATCAACCAAAAGGGCAAAGATGTAATTTGCATTTATGTGGCTATCGGGCAGAAAGCATCCACCGTAGCCCAGGTAGTAAAGAAGCTCGAAGATTATGGCGCGATGGATTATACGGTCGTCGTTTCGGCTACGGCTTCTGATCCGGCGGC
Organism: Pyrinomonadaceae bacterium; assembly: GCA_041751035.1. Taxonomy (GTDB): domain Bacteria; phylum Acidobacteriota; class Blastocatellia; order Pyrinomonadales; family Pyrinomonadaceae; genus OLB17. Next base: position 217,893 of record JBGSYH010000030.1, read on the forward strand.
GATGCAATTTCTCGCGCCTTATTCGGGCTGTGCGATCGGCGAATATTTCCGTGATAACGGACGCCACGCTTTGACGATCTACGACGATCTTTCCAAGCAGGCCGCAGCGTACCGAGAGATCTCGCTGCTCCTTCGCCGACCACCGGGCCGCGAAGCTTATCCGGGCGACGTTTTCTATCTTCACTCACGCTTGCTCGAACGTGCGGCAAAGATGTCTGATGCCCGCGGCGGCGGTTCATTAACGAGTCTTCCGATCATCGAAACTCAGGCCGGCGACATTTCGGCATATATTCCGACGAACGTGATCTCGATCACCGATGGCCAGATCTTTCTTGAATCGGACCTTTTCAACTCGGGCGTTCGCCCCGCTATCAACGTAGGTAACTCGGTCTCGCGTGTGGGCGGATCGGCTCAGATCAAGGCCATGAAGGCCGTGGCAGGTACGCTGCGTATCGATCTCGCACAGTTTCGCGAACTTGCTGCATTTGCTCAGTTTGGTTCTGATCTTGATAAATCGACGCAATCGCAGCTCGAACGCGGTAAGCGTTTGACCGAGATACTTAAGCAGCCGCAATACGTTCCGATGGAAGTCGAGCAGCAAGTGATGATCATCTGGACAGTTACCAATGGACTGGCTGACGACATTGCGGTCGAAGACCTTAAGCGGTTCGAAGAAGAACTGATCGGCTATATGAAGAACGCACATCCGGGCGTAATGAGCACCATGCGTGAGAAAAAGTCTATCGACGATGTACTCAAAGCCGAGATGAAAGAAGCCGTCGAAGACTTTAAGGCGACACGCTGGAACAAGGACGAAGCCGGAGCAGCAGCAGCGTAAAGATCGAGTTCAAAGTTCAATGTTCAAAGTCTCAGGTCGCAAGATCAACGTTGAACTTTGAACTTGGAACGTTGAACTCAAGAATATGGCAAGTTTGCTAGACATGCGCCGACGTATTAAGTCGGTAAAGAACACACAACAGATCACCAAGGCGATGAAGATGGTCGCCGCGGCGAAACTTAAGCGCGCACAAGACCGCGTGACGGCTGCCCGTCCATTCGCGAAAAAGATGTCGGCAGTACTCGGCGGTTTGAGTGCAAAGGTCGCTGACGAATTCTCGCATCCGTTACTTACTCCCCGCGGTGATCAGAAGTATTTGGTGGTTCTGGTTACCGCAGACAAAGGGCTCGCCGGTGCTTTTAACGCAAATGTCATAAAGGCAACTCAGGCGTTTCTGGTTGAAAATTCCGGCAAGACAGTTGAGATGATGGCCGTCGGGCGGAAAGGACGCGATTTCTTCAAACGCCGCGAAATGTCCCTGCCCGCAGAATACCTGGGGCTGACCGGAGCCGGACAGGTGAAATATACCGATGCCGCGGAGATCGCTGACGACATCATCAAAACCTTTACCGACGATGAAAGCATCGACAAGGTCTTCCTGGTCTATACAGAGTTCAAAACCGTGCTTTCACAAAAGCCTGTCATCGAGCAACTCTTTCCGATCCCTTCGATCAAGGCTGAAGAACATTCTGAAGGCACCGTCGAGGCCGAGTATATTTACGAACAGCCCGCCGCAGAGATCTTTGGCAAGCTTCTTCCTAAGCAAGTGGTAACACAGGTTTACAAAGCAATGCTCGAATCTGTAGCTTCTGAACAAGGTTCGCGAATGACCGCGATGGATTCAGCTTCGAAGAACGCAGGCGAACTGATCGATTCGCTTACCCTGAATATGAACCGCATCCGCCAGGCCGCGATCACCAAAGAGATCATCGAGGTCGTCAGCGGCGCCGCCGCAGCGTAGGTCCTAAGTTCCGCCAGATCATTTAGCAGGCAATTGCATTGAAATCAGTTTCGATTTCATATATGCTTTGCCTGCTTTTTCACTTCATCAAACTAGAATCGAACCGTTAGTCGGCTTTTGTAGATCCATCTTCTTCGGGAGGCATCGTATGAATTGGTATCTTAAAGTATTAAAGCAATACGCAGATTTCAAAGGGCGTGCGAGACGAAAGGAATATTGGTTTTTCGTGTTGTTCAATGTTATTTTTGCGATCACGGCAATTATCATCGACAACGTTTTAGGTTTAGCAATGCAGGATGTTGGATACGGGCCTTTTTATCTTATCTTTGCATTGGCGATGATCATCCCGGGACTTGCCGTCACCGTTCGCCGGCTACATGATATTGGGAAAAGCGGCTGGTATTTCTTGCTCGCCTTCATTCCACTCGTCGGCGGAATTATTTTGTTTGTATTTAGTCTGATGCCGGGCGACCCTTACGAAAACGAATATGGGCCGGATCCAAAAGAAGGCGAAGGAAGCTTGCTCAGTCTCAACTGAACTTATGCAAAATTCAGGATGGCTCGGGTGGCTTGCACGTCTCGGGCCATTACTTTTTTTCGCCCCGCGAGTTCCAAACGCCCAAACCTTCTTGCCGCGACGTGCGGTTGATCTCTCTTATTTGATCCAACCGAAAAGACAAAGTTTGTTTATCTGACGAATTGAGCTACTATCCCTCAGTCCTACGCGTAGTGATTCGAAGGGGTTAGTATATGAAACATCTGCTTGTCGCAACCGTCCTTTTTATCGCGTTATCGAATTTTGTTTCTGCCCAAACTTCAGAAACCTTTGATCTTATTACGTTTCAGCCGCCAAAGGGATGGAACAGACAAGCCGGTACGGACGCGGTTCAATTTTCGACCCAAGACAAAGCGTCCGGTGGTTTCTGCCTGATAACCTTGTTCAAGTCCGCTCCGGGGCTTGGAAATTCGAGAGAAGATTTCAACGTTGCGTGGGAAGGGATGGTGAAGGAAGCCGTAACGGTTTCGGGCGCTCCGCAGATGTTTCCCTCTGACCCAAAAGGCGAATGGTTGATCGCCAGCGGTCTTGCACAATTTGAAAAGAATGGCGAAAAGGGTGTTGCGGTTCTCTATACAGCGACGGGTCACGGCAAAATGATCAACGCTTTGGTACTTACCAACACAGAGGTGTACGAACCCGCTATCACGGCATTTTTGGGATCGATCAGTATTAAAAGGCCGTTGACCGAAACCCGTACGCAACCGCCCGCTGAGCCGAGCAGTTCGCAGGGTCCGATCACGCGCCACTTCTGGAAACAGACTCAAAACCGCAGAGATGCAGGCGGTTACGCGGGATATTCTTCAAACACTTATCAGTTTTTCGGCAACAACACATATAAATTTACGAGGGTAGATTTTCAAAATTTTGCCCCCAAATATTACGTGGAAAATGAAGAAGGAACCTACAAAATTAGTGGGAACACGATCACGCTAACACCGAATAGATCGGTCTTTAGCAGTCATAGATCGACGAAAGACGACCCTCCGTCGAAGTCTGGGAATCTTGGATTAACGGTAATGCAGTACAGGTTTGAGTTTATCGACCTGCACAACAATGGCCGCTTGTCGTTGCTGCTCTCGCCGGTTGACGGTAACGAAACAAAAAGAGATGGGCCATTCAGCTTCTGGCTAAACGGCGAAGAAAGGAAAACATATTCTTACAACGCGGTAAACGCAGCGGGCGAGTTGGTCCCGTAGGGGTACTTCCCACGTAATTGACCGTCAAAATCTCGGTGAAATATGAAAAGAAAATATTCTAAAAATATAGCGATCTTGATGTTCGCATCGGCAATGGTTTTTTTGAGCAGTGTCAGTGCAAACGCTCAAGACATTTACACAAACACCGGCTACGGCGTGCTGTACTCGTCATTCACCCAGGCGGCGATAGCGAATAACACTTATCTCATGACGCAGATAATGTCGCGCACAAAAAGCCCGGGATCCAGTGCTTCGTCATCCGGTGCCAATACCTCACGTTCTGGTTCGAAAGTGGTCGAGCCGCCCCGCGTAGTTAGAAATCACGGAGTCTTTCGTCCTGACAAAACGGTGGACACGGCCAAAACATTGGCCGACGCTCTGGGCGACACGCCGGAAGAAAAAGCTCTTATAAAACAGATATATAGCGTCACCAAGGCCGCCTATGATGAGGAAGCCGCCGCACGGGGCTGGAAGAATAATATCGCCGCCGGCCTGACATTCTTTACGGTCACGGCAATGACCGTTTATCACGATGAAGAACCGAGCGATGATGCCGTAAAAGCCTATTTCGAGATCGTCAATATTTCTTTGGACGAAATACCTGAATTCGGCAAACTCGCGAACAAAGACAAACAGGGCTTCAACAACATGCTGATCGGTTTCAGCGGCATGATGCTAGCGACCTACATCGAAGGGAAACAAAGCAATAATGCCGAATCGCTCGCCACCGCCAAACAACTCGCGGCAATGTTGATCGAACTGGTCCTAAAGACCGATCCGGAAAACCTTCGGATCGAAAACGGCAAGATCGTGATGAAGTAGTTAACGGCGAGGAACAATGATGACAATGAACAATTCTTCCTTTCCCGTCGCAATGTGCTCGCTATTTATAATGGCCCTCGTGGTCCTCGGATGCGGCCGCTTTGGCGGCTCGAAGGACGGCGGTATTGGCGATAGGGTCAAAAATCTGACCATACCTGCGATCGACGCAAATGAGCCCTTTCCGGCATTGAACACGGAGGCGATCGACGCTCTAATCGCCGACGTGCCGGAACTTGCCAAGCCCCGGGAAGCAGTAATGGCAGCAGAACGCGATGCGATCAAGGGAGCTCTCGACGATCTGCGGTCGAAGTCCAAAGCGACCAACGGGCCACGGACGGCTATTGAGATCGTGCCCGTAATGGCATTGGGAAATGATATCCGGGCCGGAGCTCTATTCAGTTGGCCCTTTAATTTGACAGCTGTCGCAATGGCTGCCGAAGTAGACCTGTCAGGCCTCGGATCGGTGCAGCAGCACCTCATAGGCCACCAGATCGGATTCTTTACGACAGATGAAGGAAGGGCGCGCCAATCCGCTGGGACAGGCACCAAGACGATCACGATGAAGGATGAGAAGACCGGAGAGGTACAGGCAACTGCGACAGTGTCTATTGATACGGCCGGCGGCACCTACACGTCGGAGATCATAACCAAGGTTTCCATGCCCTTGTTCGGCCTCGATGCTAACTCAAAAGTGACTCTCAAGGGCGACCCCTGTCCGGACTCTGACGGCAAGGTGGATCTCATCGTTCGAAGAGCTTCCAACGCACGGGCCGGGAGAGCCGGGTCGGTATTCTATGACAAAAATATCGAAGCCAGGATCGTGGCTACAGTTGGCGACGATGCCGAACTGGCCGGTACCGACATCGATCTGAGGCAAGCAATTCACTCCATGACCGGCGGTCAAGGGGTCGACATAATAACGAGTCAATCAGTACATGTGCCGGGCGGGGAATATAAAAATTCTAAATTCGGCGAATTGAAAATTATCAAACAAAACGGACCGGACGACGGTTGGACCGCCAAGGCGGTTGAACAGGCATTTATGCTGGCCAGCGGTGTTCTGGAAAGCGCCAAGCATCGCTGGCAAGGGGGCGGATGCGTAAAGATAGAGGCAAATTCTCCAGGATCCGTTCAGCCGAGTTCGACCACGACCATACCGGTGACCGTACGCCATAAGTGGGACGGCCTTGAGGTGCCGTCAAAACTCGATGCAGCGCTCACAGGCGGAGCGTCCATTGACCCGGCGTCGATCCCGAAAACTGCGGGAACGTTAGCTTACGTTGCTCCGGGAGAGTCGGGCAAAACCGCGACTATAAAGCTGAGCGCAAGTTCCCGTCGCGGACGGGCGACCCTTGACCTTACGGCGAGCACCGGCGGCGCATCGTACCAGATCATCGGTGGACTCGACGACTGGAAGACGGATTCCAAAGTTTGCGACATCATGAAGCCGTTTCAGCTAAAGGGCAGCTACGGGATTGTCATGGATCTGTCCGGCGGACTTTCCGGCACGTACAGTTATAAAGGACAGTTCCAGACGCAGGGCAGCGGAACCTATACCATTACATTGCCCGATGGACCGGGCAAGCCAGGCAAAATGGTCGGGCGAGGGTCGGGCTCTGCTATGGGGCATTCAGGCAGCGGAACAGAAAACTATTTGCTTACGCCGATTGAGCCATGCAGTTAGCTCAGCGCGACCTGTGTCGCGTAGCGACCCAAAAAATACATGAAATACTTCATCCTTTTCGCCGCCCTTCTTTTCCCAACAACCCTGCTTGCGCAAGATATACAGGTTCTTGCCGAGGCAAGTGACATTGTTGTCGACAGCAAAGACAATCTCTTCGTCACGCGAAAGTACGGCCTGGTGAAGATCGCACCTGACGGCAAGATAACCGATCTTTCAAAACAGGGTCCGGTGATCGGCGGCATGGACCGGTCTTGGACGAACCTTATTATCGACTCCAAGAATAATCTTTACGCTACGGAAAGAGGTGGTACAGCTGTCTACAAGATAACTGTTTCCGGAGACAACAAGGCGTCGGTCAGCTTGTTCGCCGGCCAGCAGTACGGTTACAAACTTGAGGACGGGCCTCTTCTTGCCGCCGGGCTTAATCTGATCAAGCTGATGACGATCGACGCGAACGACAATATCTACGTGACCAGCAGCTACGAAAAGATCAAGGATGCTATCGGGACCAACTACGTTACCGACAGCTATTATCTGCTCGATCGGAACGGTCCAAAACCGAAATACGAAAAAAGTTCCGTTCCGCGGTTCAGCCTGATCCGAAGGATCTCGGGTGGAATGGTTTCAACTCTAAAGACTCCCGACGGAAAATTTATTCTTCCGCATGACGTATCGGCGATAACGACTGACCGTGAGGGAAACATCATTTACGCGGCTTCAGGTTTTGCCCGGTTCATCGGAAAGATCGACGTCAAGACGGGTACCCTGACGAGCATTGCCGGCCAGCCCTATAAGCGACAATGGTGCCCGGTCTATACGCAGGGCGACGCCGCAAAGGTCGAGTTTGTCGATCCGGCAGATGCGATAATCACCAATAAGGCCGGAGACATTCTGTTTACCGATGCCCGGATGAACCGGGTCATCAGGATCGCGGGTGGTAAGGTCTCGACTCTCGCCGGCGGCAACATCATCGACCCCTGTGGGCAAAATATGGCCGGCCGCTCGCAGGAAGGAAATCGGGATGGCAAGGCGTTGACCGCGCTTTTCAATGGGCTCAAAGGCATCGCTTACGACAGCAAAGGCAATCTATACATTGCCGACAGGGCTAACCATTCCATCCGCAAATTATCCCCTGAAGGGAACGTCATGACGTTTGCAAAATGATCGAACTTATGACGCAATAAGGGTTTGAAGGAGAGTTCAAAACCATCAGATTGGCTTAGCCCCCTTTTCCGTTACGGGCCGCTCGTTCTCTGGATCGGGGTTATTTTCTATCTTTCCGGCGGCGGTGGTTCGTTTAGCGAATCTTCCCGGTTTATCCGGCCGGTGCTCGAATTTCTCTTTCCCGGTGCTTCGCCCGAAACGCTTAGCTTTTACCACGGCATTATTAGAAAGCTCGCACATCCGACCGTATACGGAATTCTTGCGTTACTGGCAGTTAAGGCGTTCTATACTTCAAACATCCAGCATTTACGAAATTCGTTCGCTTTTGCCGGATTGTTGCTGGTGATCGTCGTCGCATTGCTAGATGAATTTAACCAAAGCTTTCTCCCGGCGCGGACTGGCTCTTTCTGGGACGTTTTGCTTGATTCTGCGGGAGGCTCAACCGCCATACTAATCGCCGCGCTCTACCTGCGTCGTCGCTCAGTAGCCGAAAAGGGCCGATCATCGGTGCGTCCGAACCGCTAATGCTTCCAATTGACCGAACTTTGTGGCATATTTCTCGTTATAGATTTCACAAGGAGATTTTCTAAATGAGCATTGTCGACAAGATCAAAGAAGCCGCGATGAACCAGTTTATCGAGGTTATCGAATGGCTGGATGAATCGAAGGATACGCTTTTGTACCGCTTTCCGGTCTATCAGCAAGAGATAAAAAATGGTGCCCAGCTGATCGTTCGCGAATCGCAGGCAGCGGTTTTTGTATTTGAAGGTCAGGTCGCGGATGTCTTCACGCCGGGCCGTTACTCGATCGAAGGCGGAAATACGCCGATCTTGTCCAAGCTCGGTGCCTGGAAGTATGGCTTTAATTCGCCGATCAAGGCCGAGGTCTATTTCGTGAATACCAAGCAGTTTACGGACATGAAATGGGGAACCTCGAACCCGATCATGCTTCGCGACGCCGATTTCGGCATCGTCAGGCTGCGTTCCTTTGGAGCTTACAGCCTTCGGGTCGCTGACCCGGCCGGCTTTATCAAAGAGATCGCCGGAACCAACGCACATTTTCAGACAGAGGACATCGACGAGCAGCTCAAGCGTGCGATCGTAACAGAGTTTTCCGACGCGCTTGGTGAGCTTAAGATCCCTGCTCTCGATCTTGCCGCACAGTACAAGGAGATCGGCGAGGCAATACGGGCAAAGATCAACGAAGATTTTAATTCTTGGGGACTTGAGGTCACTAAGTTTTATGTAGAAAATATCTCGCTTCCGCCAGAGGTCGAAGCGGCAATGGACAAGCGAGCTTCTATGGGGGCGCTCGGTAACGTACAGACCTACGCCCAATTTCAGGCAGCGGATGCAATGCGTGACGCTGCACAAAACGAGGGTGGTGGTGCAGGCCTCGGTGCAGGGCTCGGTGCAGGCTTTGCGGTCGGCAACCAGATGGCGAACGCCTTTGGCGCAAATCAGCCCGGCGGCAATGCCCAGTCCACAACAGGTCAGTCGTCAACTCCTGAGACACCGGCCGATGTCTCGGTGACGGTGACGTCTGAACCGACGGGTGCTGACATCGAGATCGATGGCAGTTATGAAGGCAGCACACCTTCGCAGCTTTCGCTTGCACCGGCCGAATACATAATTCGTGTCGCCCGTCCGGGATTCAAGCCTTGGGAACGCAAGGTTATTATCAAACCGGGCAGCGCCAAGACCTTTAATGCGATGCTTGAACAGGAATAGGCTTCGGTTCCGTTCAACTGTTTTCCAAAAGGGCTAAGGCTTAGGCTGCGGCCCTTTTTACTTGGATGCTATCGGGAAAGAATTAAGCTAGAATACGCTTAGCGACCTTTGCTGCTTTCATTATGCCAGTAAGCCCAGAATTACTAGAGATCTTGCGGTGTCCGAAGTGCAGATCGGAAGTGAAGATCAACGATGAACAGACAAGTCTGTCCTGTCAAAACGCCGAGTGTAGGCTCGTATATCCGATAAAGGATGATATTCCTGTGATGCTTGTCGAAGAAGCAACGGTAGGGAAGTGAATAGTTGATAATGGATAGTGGATAATTGAAGATTGCTGTCCATTGTCTCTATGTCGATAGATTGGAAAGATGTTAGACGAGTCCTTGTCGTTCGGTTGCGTTCGATCGGCGATACGGTTCTTGCAACGCCGTCGCTTGCCGCGCTTCGCAGGCATTTGCCTGATGCTCAGATCGACATCCTTCTTGAAGATTGGGTCGCTCCGCTGCTGGAAGGACTCGAGGATATCGACAATGTCGTTTCAATCGGCAAGGGAATGTCCGAACGGCTGAAGACGGCGCTCTTTCTGCGACGGGTCGGATACGACGTCGTGTTCAATCTTCACGGCGGGACGACATCCACATTTCTCACAAGAGCCACCGGAGCTCCGCACCGCATCGGTTTCGCGAATTATCAATACTCCGCCTTTTACACCGATCTGCTCTCGTCCGCATCTGATCTCTGGAAACAGGATAAAACCCATTCGGCCGAACAGCAGTTGGCTTTGCTCGGTTTTGCCGGCATTCCCGTTGAAGATCGCCCGAAAAGCCGGTTGCCGGTTACTAATGAGGCGTTGAGTTCATTGGAAGCGAAGTCGCGACTTCGCCAGTTTGAAATATCAGATCCAAGGTCCCTGATCGCACTGATTCATCCGGCTGCGGCATTCGCTACCAAACAGTGGCCCACCGAAAATTTTGCGCGAACGGTCGATTTTCTGCACGAAAAAGGAATTACGTGTGTTGCTGTTTCGTCAAAAAATGAGTCGAAGCTCTTGGAAGAACTCGCGGCCAGTTCCAACGCACCCGTAATTACTTTCGACGACCTGACCTTGCCGGAAATAACCGCGCTCGCTTCGCAGGCGAAGGTGTTTGTCGGTAACGACTCGGGCATTGCCCACATAGCGGCAGCAGTCGAGACTCCGAGTGTCGTTGTCTTCGGCTCATCGAACCGCGACCATTGGCGGCCGTGGACCGATGCACCCAATGAGATAGTTTTTGAACACTTTGAATGCCAGCCGTGCCCCGGTTACCGATGTGAGGTTTATGGCGACCCGAAATGCATAAAGTCGGTTTCAGCTACACGTGTCATTGACGCGGTCGAAAGGGTATTGAAAGGAATTGTCTCTTGACAATAATGATCGGCTTTCGGTAACCTCATAAAAGTTCTTTTACAGCTTTCGATTTTAGAAAGCGGAAAACAGTGGCGATTTAAGGTTAACTTGCTCCACTAAAAAAACTGCTAAACAACTGCAAAGAGATCTTTTAGAAGGCTCTCGTGCTTATTTGGCACGAGGGTCTTTTTCTTTTGCGGTTGTCGGGGGAATTGATGTCCGACATATCGATCAACACGAAATTTGTACACGCCGGCGAAAGGCTTTCCGCACCTGCCGGAGTTCCGGCTTCAACACCGATCTACGCATCATCTTCGTTCATCTACGAACGGGTCGAAGACATCGACCGTATCGTCGAAGGCGAAACCAGCGGGTTCGTTTATAGCCGTTACGGCAATCCGACCGTTGCCGCTTTTGAGGCTGCGATGGCTGAGCTTGAGAACGGCAATTCCGCCTTTGCGTTCAGTTCGGGAATGGCGGCGATCCACGCCGCATTGCTCGCCTGCGAGATCTCGAGCGGTTCGGTGGTCCTTGCCTCAAAAGATCTTTACGGTTCTACATTCGAATTGCTTTACACGGTTTTCGGGCCGTTCGGCGTAAAGACGATCACCGAAGATTTCAACGATATCGCAGCATTGCGAGCCAAAGCCTTCGAAGTTCGTCCAGCTGTGCTTCTGTGCGAAACGCTTTCAAATCCATTGCTAAAGGTTTGCGATATCGAAGAAGTCGCCGCGATCGCAAATGATGTCGGAGCCAAGTTGATCGTTGATAACACATTTGCAACGCCATATCTCTGCCGGCCGATCGAACTTGGCGCGGACTTTGTGGTCCATAGCGCGACGAAATATCTCGGCGGGCATGCCGACGCGACCGGCGGTGTGGTGGTCGCAAAAGATGAATTCGATAAGCCCGCATTGCTCGGAGCGTTAACGCTTGCGGGCGGTATCTTGAGCCCCTGGGAAGCTCATTCGATACTTCGCGGAATAAAAACGCTCGGCCTCAGAATGGAGAAGCAATGCGCAAACGCCGAACGGCTTGCGGCCCAATTGGAAAAACTCCCGCAGATCAGCGAAGTGATCTATCCGAAGAATTTCGTCGGTCCGCAGGCCGAGGCTCTCGACGCAACGTTTCAGGAATCAGAGTTCGGTGCGATCGTGTCGATCCGGCTTGCCGAAGATACCCGCGAGGCCGCTTACAAGTTCCTAAACGCTTTAAATTTGTGCACACGGGCAACGAGCGTCGGAGATCTTTTCACGGGTATGGTTCATCCGGCGACCGCGACACACCGCGAACTTTCGCCTAAGAAACGGGCCGAGATCGGCATCACCGAGGGCCTGATACGCATTTCGGTCGGGATCGAGGACGTAAACGATATTCTTGCCGATATCGCGCAGGCGCTTGAAGGTATATCAGTCGAAGTGCCGCAGGTTTTAGCGAGTGGCAACTGATTTTTTGAATGATCGAAATAAACCAAAAGAGTATTGAAGCAATAACCACTCACGCCGAGCGTGATTACCCGCACGAATGCGGCGGAATGCTGATCGGGCGGTTTGAAGACGGCAGGAAGATGGTGGTCGAAACGTTTCCGCTTGAGAATGCCCGCGAGGAAGAGGCTCGGCATAATCGTGTGCTGATCCTGCCCAAGGATGTAATGCGTGCCGAGCGATACGCGAGGGAGAACAAGCTGGATGTGGTCGGTTATTACCATTCGCACCCTGAAGACTTCGGCGTGCCCTCGCAATATGACCTCGATCATGCTTTGCCTGTGTGGTCTTATGTGATCGCTTCGGTGCTGAAGGGAAAAGTTGCGGATATTCGGTCGTGGGAAATGGAGAATGACCGGTCGAGATTTAACGAGGAGCAGATCGAGAAAACATTGATCGCTTCGGAATAAGTGAAAAGTGAGAAGTGATAACGGAGTTCCTATCACTTTTCAGTTATCACATATAACTTATTTCGGAGAAAAAAGGAGCAAATTTAAATGGCAATTACAGTAGTTATACCGACGCCTTTGCGGCAATTTGTAGGCGGAAATTCGGAGATAGAAGTGAATGCGGCGACCGCGGGCGATGCTTTGCTTGAGCTGACGGCGGAACACGCGGAACTTCGTAAACACCTTTATAATGAACAAAATAAGCTTCGCAATTTTATAAATATTTATGTCGGCGATGAAGATATTCGGCACCTTGACGGCCCAGCAACGCGGGTAAAAGACGGCGAAACGATAATGATCGTGCCGTCGATCGCAGGCGGAGCGGGGACACTCTTGTCCCCATCGTCGGTTCCTCCGACGAGAATGCCGCTGTTAACATTCACGGCCGACGAAGCGTCGCCCGTTGGGGACAAGAGTGTCCCTGCTCCGTTTTCCAATGAAGAGATCGCACGTTATTCAAGGCATTTGATCTTGCCCGAAGTCGGCCTGGAAGGACAGAAAAAGCTCAAAAACGCCCGCGTTTTGACGATCGGGACGGGCGGTCTGGGTTCGCCCCTGGGCCTTTATCTGGCGGCGGCGGGAATTGGGACTTTGGGGCTAGTCGATTTCGACATTGTTGACGAATCGAACCTCCAGCGGCAGATCATCCACGGGACGAAAGACGTCGGCCGGCCTAAGATCGCATCCGCGACCGAACGTTTGCTCGATATCAATCCGAACACAAAGATCGAAGCGTTCGAGACTCGGTTGACGAGCGAAAACGCGCTCGAACTGTTCAAAGATTTTGATGTGATCGTCGATGGGACCGACAATTTTCAGACCCGTTACCTGGTCAACGATGCCTGTGTTTTGACCGGAAAGCCGAATGTTTACGGTTCGATCTTTCGGTTCGAAGGCCAGGCGAGCGTCTTCTGGGCGGAAAAAGGAGCGTGCTATCGCTGCCTCTATCCCGAACCGCCGCCGCCGGGCTTGGTTCCGTCGTGCGCCGAAGGCGGAGTCTTGGGCGTGCTTCCCGGAATCGTCGGAACGATACAGGCGAACGAAGTTATCAAGGTAATTCTCGGAGCCGAAGGGATCTTGCTAAATCGTCTGCTGCTCTTCGATGCGTGGAAGATGGCTTTTCGTGAATTAAAGCTAAAGAAAGACCCGAATTGCCCTCTGTGCGGTGAAAATGCGACGATTAAGGAACTGATAGATTACGAAGAATTCTGCGGCCTTAAGCCAGCGAAAGAGGAGACACCGAAATTGGAAGAAATAACCGCAACTGAGCTGAAATCTTTGATCGACAACAACGAGGACATTCAAATAATCGACGTCCGTGAACAATTTGAATACGACATCGCGCGCATTCCCAATGCGAAGCTGATACCGCTCGGCGAGGTCGTCAATCGTATCTGCGAGATCGACAAAGACAAGACCACAATAGTGCAATGCAAGGGCGGCGTCAGAAGCGCTCGGGCAATCGATTTTCTAATGGCGGCCGGGTTTGAAGGAAGATTGATAAATCTGCGAGGCGGGATCGGAGCCTGGTCGAACGATGTCGATCCAACCGTTCCGAGATACTAAAACTGGAAGCTTGAAACTAAAAACTGATAACCGTTGAGAGTTCGATCTCAAACAGTTATCAGTTTCTTGTTTGTAGCGAAAGTTATGCAGATGCTCCGCCCGCTGTTGAGAGCCGCGAGCTGACCGTATCCCAATCGATATTCGCAAAGAATGCTTCGATATATTTCGGTCTTTCGGCCGGTGCGTAATCCTTGATGAACGCATGTTCCCAAACGTCCATGATCAGGATCGGTTTATATCCCGCAACGTTGCCTGTTTCGTGGAGGTTGATCCAGTGGTTTGAGATCGCTCCGTTCGAAGGATCTTGGTAGGTTGCGGCCCAGCCCACACCGCGCATTTTTCCTGTGTTCACAAAATCAGCTTTCCAAACGTCGTAGCTGCCAAAGCTTTCTTCGGCGGCCTTTGCAAATGCCGAATCCTTCGCAGGGTCGCCGGTTCCGTCCTTTTCCATGTTCTCGAAATAGTATTCGTGAAGCACCATTCCGTTATATTCGAATCCAAAACGGCGTTTGAGTTCGCTGAAAGCGGCAGATTTGGTCGCGTCAAGTTCGCCATCCTTTATCAATTCGGCGATCTTTTCATTCAATGTGTTCGTGTTGGTAACGTAGCCCTCATAGAGCTTGAAATGCATTGCGAGCGTTTCATTCGAAATTCCGGTCAGGTCGCTAAGATCAAATGACTTTGCCTTATAAATGGTATTTAATCCCATAATCGTTATTCTCCTCTCTAAAGATCAGCGTTGAAAGACCATTATAGCAGATGTATGCAACGGCCTATTCTTCGGGCCGTGTTCCGGCATCGACACCAGCCACGCTCGCCTGGTTCAGCACTTTTACATGCATATCGCCCGCGACGCGGATCTGACATGAAAGACGCGTGTTGGGCGCCAGATCGCCTTTTGTTGCGAGGATGTTTCGTTCAGCATCGCCCATTTCACCGGCCTCACCGGTTATTATCTCAACGCGACAGGTGGTGCACCGAGCATTACCCCCACACTTGTGTAAAATGTCGATACCGCCATCTTCAAGACACAAGACAAGCTTGCGGCCTGCTTCACATTCGATCGAATTGGTCCCTGTTGAAACTTCGGCTGTAATTTGTGGCATATTGCTTTTTATCTCCTTGATTCTTAATTCCTTAATTGTGTTCTATTTTCCGATCTTCACCTTTTCGCGAAACTGGTTGATCGCAACGTAGATAACTTCTGCCTCAGTGACCTTAACCTTTTGTCCCTGACTGCCGAAGCGTTCGGCCTCAACAACGACATGGATCGTGATCGACGTATTACCAACCTTTAGCGTTTCCGCATAAAAGCTGACCAGATCACCCATAAAGACCGGCTCGTGAAAGATAACTTCCTTCATCGCCACGGTTACAAAGCGATCGTGCCGGGTGTGGCGGACAGCTTCAACGCCGCCCGCAACGTCGATATAACTCAATATTATTCCCCCGAAAACGGTGCCGTGGGCATTAGTGTCGCGCGGCATCATCGTGAGCCTTATGGCAGCGTCTCGGTATTGTTGTTGTTCGTTCATAACTGGTTTTTAACGCAAAGATGCGAGGCTGTCAGATAATGGTTGAAATTTACCGTTTGAATTCTTGCGCCCTTGCTCCTTAGCGTCTTTGCGTTAGATATGCTTTGCCACCCAGACCTTTATCGCGTCTCGAAGCTCGTTCAAGTGATCGTCAAAAAAATGTCCGCAGCTTTTGAAAACTATCAATTCCGCATGGGTACCCGCGGCGACTTTCTCATACAGCTTTCGGACGTTCTCTTCGGCGCCGAATTCGTCGCTGTCGCCATGGACAAAAAGTATCGGCTTACGCGCTTCGGTCAAAAATTCATAATCGCCATACTTATCAACAGGCGTGCCGATCGTGATCAGCCGTTTTACACGATCATCTTTGACCCCAACTGCCATTCCCGTCCGCGAACCGAACGAGAATCCGGCGAGCGTTAGGTCCGCATCCGGATCTTCGGCCATCACATGCTCGATAACGGTCCGAACGTCTTCCATTCCGCCTTCGATCTCCGAATGCACGCCGGTCGAAGCACCAACGCCGCGAAAATTGAACCTGATCGTTTTGAGGCCTGCATCGACAAGCCCCGCGGCTGCACGAAACACAACCTTATTATGCATCGTCCCGCCGCCAAGCGGGTGCGGATGGCAGACAATTCCTAAGCCTTTCGCGTCGCCCTCAGGTTCTTTGACGATGGCCTCCAGCTTGCCGTGCCGGGCCGGGATGAACAGATTGCCTTTTGGATACATCAGTAAACTGTCGATTCTAGGGTTTGCGGCACGATTCCGCAATTCGAGTGTTAGATATTCGGCTTATTTTCGTGATACTTTTTCTAGTTGCAGCTTAACTATTTACGCCATTTGACCAAATTTCATGGAAGAGATCAGATCGGAGCCGGTAAATTCGCCGGAGCCAGAAAATACCGTACCGGCCGTGCCAAAACCTAAGTGGCGGGCCTATCTTGAATCAGAAGATGCCACGCGAATGGTCTATTTGATCTTTGGGCTGATCGCGATCGCAATGGTGATGTCGTTCCTGCAATTCAGGACACGAGCCGTTTGCTGCGGCGATTGGGACGGCTATTACCATATTCGATGGTCCGCTCTTCTCTGGGAAAGCCTTTCAAGCGGGAAGTGGCTGCCTGATTTCGTCTGGCTGCCGCTAACTGTTCTGAATCCGGCGGATTACAACGACCATCATTTTCTATTTCATCTTCTGCAGATACCGTTTCTGTGGTTCTTTGAACCGGTAATGGCGGCAAAGGTGGCGGCTGTCGTTTACGCAACGGTGGCGATCTTTTCGATATATTGGCTGCTTCACCGCTACAAGATCGACTATCAGCTGATCTGGCTCGGCGGCATTTTGACCTGTGCCCATATGTTCTTTTACAGAATGAATATGGCAAAGGCCCCGCCGCTGACGATAATCTTTACCATCGCCGGCATCTATATGCTCTTCGAGCGCAAATATGTGTGGCTGTTGCCGCTGATGTTCGCGTTCGTTTGGACGTACAGCCTGTTTCCGCTGCTCTTCATTGCGGCGATAATTTGGGCATTGATCATTGCGTGGAACGAACGCAAGTTCGAATGGCAGCCGATCGCTTATACCGGCATAGGTATGATCGCCGGGAACATTATCAATCCCTATTTTCCAAACAATCTAAAGCTGTTCTGGGAGCACGCCTATACAAAGATAAAGATCGGCAGTGATTTTGCCGTCGCGGTGGGCGGCGAGTGGTATCCGTACACTGGGATGGAATTGTTAACACACTTCCCTATCGCGATGATCGCGATGCTTATCGGATACCTTCTGTTCATGCCGCGCAATGGCAAGCTGCCGGAAAAGGCTACGTTTTTCCTGGTGTTCGTTACCATCTTGCTGGCGGCGCAGTTTCGCTCGAAGCGATTTGCGGAATATTTCCCGCCGTTCGCGATCCTGTTCGCGGCGTTTAGCTGGCAGGCTTTTATGAAACAGCCCGCGGCTGTCTTGCCTGAAGAATTTCGACGCGATATCGAACCATATCTTGACGCGAATAAAAAGCCGCGAAAAACCAATTGGGAATTTGCGAAAGAGGCCGGTGTTTGGGTGCTTGGCATCTTCTTGTTCGTGTATTTCCTGATCGGAATGGTCGGGCTTCAACGGATCGGAATTGAACACGGCGGATTGATGGCAACCATTGCCGGCAACGAGGCGGACGACCGTTATCAGCGTGCGATGGCATGGGCGACCGGTGTAAACGAAAAGGGCCAGGAAAATATGCCGGCCGGCGAACGCATCTTCAATGCTAACTGGGACGATTTTCCGAAGCTGTTCTTCTTTAACCAAAAGCACAATTACGTTTACGGGCTTGATCCAAATTATTTGTTCTCAAAAGACCCGGAGTTATATAAACTTTTGTTGGAGATAACTGAGGGCAAGACAGAAGAAGCCGGCCCGGTAATCCGCGATAGATTTGGGGCGAACTACGTTTTTGCGGATGCACGCGAGAACGAAACGATGATCGCAAAGCTTCTGGATACCGGCTGGGCCGATATGGTCTATGAGGACGATGAGGCCCGTATTCTGCGAATCCGCGAAAAGAAGGGCGTGCCGCCGGCCGATCTCGACGAATCTGAAACCGAAGAAGAAAAGCGCATTCTGGACGAGGAAGAACGCAAAATTAACGTTAATGCCAACGCGGACGACCTGATACCGGAACCACCGGACGACGAGGAGAACGGGCAATAGATGCAAAAGATATTTGGCCTTTTAATTTTGTTAGGATCGGCAGCCGTTATAATCTCTTGCGGCCCGAATCAGCGAATAATTCAGTCGGGCAATGAAAATCCGCCAGCTAATCTGTTTTCAAGGAATGTTAGCCCGGCGGTCTCCAACTTTGAGAAAGATATTGGATCAATGCGTACCGCCAATTATTCCTATGTTTACGTTTATCGACGTACTGATGGCGGGCCGTTGGATGCTGAAGATAAGGCCTTCCTTGCTGCCAACATACCCTCTGAGGTGAACCGCAGGATCTTATCTGACGAAGGCAGGGCTGTTATTGTCGGTTCTAATTTTCTTATCCCGGAAGAAACGAAGAAGTTGCTCGGCCAGAGATTCGCGGTCGAAGATCTCTCGACAGATCCACCTGCGAACACGAACGGAAATATTGCGGCAGGCGCTTAGCCAAATCGAATGAACACTAACGAGCCCGACGAAAAACCGGCAACACAGATAGAGAAAGGCAATGACAGCTCGGCTATCCATATTGACCGAGCCTGGCCGAGCACCGCAACGATCGTTCGGATCGTAATTGCGGCTTTGATCGTCGCATTTGTGTTCAATCGGATCGAGACTATCGTAACCTCGCTTACGTCGTTGTTCTTCCTGATCGTTCTTTCGGTATTCGTTGCTTATTTGCTGGACCCGCTGGTCCAACTCATCAGGCGGCCGTTCAAAGCCTATGGCGTGGAACGACTTATGCCCCGCGGTGCGGCAATAGTGCTTACGTTCGTTCTCGTTTTTTCCACCGTCGGAGTAACAATTTGGACCGTTTCTCCATTGGTCATAAAGCAGGGCCAAGAGTTTACTGAAACCCTGCCGTCATATTTGACTCGGGCGCGTGCGTTTACAAATGACCTAAGCCGAAGGTTCGACCGGCTGCGTCTGCCGCCTGCGGTCGAAGCAAAGCTTAACGAAGAAGGCAACCGTCTTGCCGATGGCTTCGCCGGCTTTATCGCAGGCATTCTCTTTGGCGGATTTCTTTTAAATCTGCTGACGTATGCCCCGTGGCTGGTTTTGGTGCCGATACTTGCCTTCTTTTTTCTTAAGGATGTTAATCTGATCCGGCTGGCCGTACTCCGTCTTTTTCCACCGGGCCGGTGGCGGTTAAGAGCTGAGACGTTGATGCAGGATGTGAACACAACACTTGCCGCTTACACTCGAGCCCAGCTAATTTCGTGCCTGCTTATCGGTGTGATATGTACGATCGGTTTCTCGATCATAGGCCTTAGATATGCGTTGCTGCTAGCGATAATTGCGGCAATCCTGGAATTCATTCCTTTACTTGGCCCGTTGACCGTCGCCGTGCTCGTTACAACTACCGCGGCTCTTGGCGACAATCCCTGGCGGGCACTTTACGTCGCCGTATTTCTTGCCGTTCTTCGGGTCGTTCACGACTATGTCACGTATCCCCGTATTGTCCGAGGCGGAATCCATCTTCATCCGCTTCTGATAATTCTTTCGGTTCTGGCCGGTGAACAGGTGGCCGGAATACCAGGCGTGTTCCTTGCTATTCCGATCGTCGCTTTGGTTACGGTCATCTATCGTCACGTCCTTGAACACCGTGGCCATCAGCGGTTGTTCGATGGCCTCGACAATGAAGAATCTGAACCTGAGGAGGGTACTGCATAATGTCCCCGCTAGTCTGGTTCGTTATTTTCTTTTTTCTGCTGCTGTTTATCTGCTTGCTGGTCTATTTTTTAGTTGTGCGGGCGTATTATTGGGGCGATAAAAAAGGGCCTCCGACTATGAAGAAGTGATCATTTGCACGAAACCCGCTTCATCATTTATTTGCGGATCGATCTCGACAACAAAAACGGGAAGTTCAAATTTTAGTTCGTTCAGCTTCACCGCATCCTTTGCAGTGGTCAGCAGCGATCGCGCGACGCATTTGCGGGCGTCCGATCCAAGGTCATCGGCGTCCGCTTGACCATATGCTTTGTGATCGCCGTAAAGTCGTTGGCCGACGACATTGAAGCCTTCGCTTCTTAGCATCGAGACAAAGCTATCCGGATTACCGAGGCCGCAAAAGACGAACGCCGAAGCTACGGTTTGGCGATCTTCATCGTCGTCTGGCGTCACTCGCCCGGCCAAAAAGTCGTCCAGTTTCGTGATCTCGCCAATGCCGGTCTCAAGTCCGAAGGTCGGAGCGGTGCTGTTCCTTTTTCGGAGTCTTTCTGTGATCGCCACGGCCTCCTCATCGGTAACAAGGTTCGTTCGCGTCAGCACGACGGCGTCGGCCCGCGAGAGGCTTTTGAATGATTCGCGGAGGCTTCCGGCGGGCAGAATTCTACCATTACCGCAGGGCCTGGTCGCGTCGATGCATACGATGTCCATATCGCGTTTCACCCGGCGATGCTGAAATCCATCGTCCAAAATAAAAACGCTTACGCCGAACTTGTCCTTTGCCCAGCGGCCCGCCGAAACGCGGTCGCGGTCGGCAATGATCACGGCCCGTCCATTCAGCTTTCGCGCCAGTTCAACAGGTTCATCGCCACCGTCCACCGCATCAACGAGAACTTGTTCACCGTCCGATACCAACACACGTTCTCGAGGTTCTCGCCTTCCGTAGCCTCGTGTGACGATACAGACCTGTTCGCCATGTTCGATCAAAGCCTTTGCGATGAATGCTACAAGCGGCGTCTTACCTGTCCCGCCGGTCGTCAGATTTCCGACACTTATTGTCCTTGCTCCGAGATCGAACGATCTGAACGTGCCACGGTCATAGAGCCGGTTTCGCAGCTCCATCACGCGGCCGTAAACTTTTCCAAATGGAGCAAGTAATTTCATCACTTAGGCTGTTGGTGCCGCTGTGTAATTATCAATTACCAATTACTGCAGCGAAAGAAAATTGGCGAGCATTTGTTTTCCGTGTTCGGTAAGGATCGATTCCGGATGGAACTGCACGCCTTCGATAGTGAATTCGCGATGCCTGAGTCCCATCACAAGCCCATCCGGTGATTCTGCCGAAACTTCCAGGCACGCAGGGATCGATTCATGGTCAACGACCAGAGAATGATAACGGCCTGCGGCAAATCCGTTTGGTACGTCGCGAAATATCGTTCGTCCATCGTGCCTGATCTCAACCGGTTTGCCGTGAACCGGCTCCGGGCCGCGAACGACCGCGCCGCCGTAGAATTGCCCTATCGCCTGATGCCCGAGACATACGCCCAGGATCGGCACGCGCCCGGCAAATCGTTCGATCAGGCCAAGCGAAATGCCCGCTTCGTCCGGAGTTCCGGGCCCCGGCGAGATCAATATCCGTTCGGGCCGCAGCTCCGCATCGACGGCATCGACCGAAACTTCATCGTTCCGCACGATCTTCATCTCAGCACCCAATTCTCCCAGATATTGAACAAGGTTATAGGTGAAAGAATCGTAATTATCGACCACAAGCAGCATATAGCGTTAATTGTGCATTATTTGCAGGTGAATACAATTTGGCCGTCATCACCGATCCTAAATTTCGTTTACTAAACTGGCGATTACGTTTATGATGGATGCCAACTATATCGGAGGCCAACAGATGAGATTTTCCCTTGCGCTGTTTCTAGCATTCCTACTTTCGGTTCCAGCCGGCATTATCGCTCAAGACGAGAAGACCCCCACACCTGAAGAGAAAAAAGAAAAGCTCGAACAGGCTGCGATCGCTTTTCTGCGCGAAACCTATAGCGATGTTGGCAATATGCGATCGCTTGAGAATCGTATTAGCTTCACGGCCGAACTCGCCGCGCTTCTATGGTACAAGGACCAGCGGGGCGGTGCCGCCATGTTCGGTGCTGCGGTAAACGATTTCAAACAGCTGTTAGCCGTTTACGATGGGCAGATCAATTCCATGGCGCCGCCGGATGACGATGATGATCTTTATGCCGGAATACCGTTCCTCGGGGAGCCGACCGACCGAAGCCGGATCGAGCGAAAATTCAATACCGCGCTTGGCGTCCGCCAGCAGATCGCGATGAGTATTGCCGAGCACGAGCCTGAACTCGCCTACAACTTTTTCTATGACAGCGTCAGTCTGATCACTAATCCGAAATTTCGCGAGGATATCGAAACGAGCAATGAACAATACGAACAGCAGTTGTTGTCCCGAATAGCCACTTCCGATGCAAAAAGAGCAGCCGAATTAGCTAAGCGTTCGCTTGGCAAAGGTGTTACGTCAACACATATTCGGATCTTGAGAAAACTTCACTCGAAAGACCCTGAAGCGGCCCCGGCATTTGGAAACGAGTTATTGAACCGCCTAAAAAGTACGTCTTCGGAAGAGTTGCAGGTTCCGGTCGTTCGTTCTTTGTTGTCGTTGGGTGATAGTACGGCGACACCGGGTAAGGACGGTAAGTCGGCAACGCCGATCTATAGTGTCGGAAAACTAGTCGAGTTGGGGGATATTTTGGCTCGGGCGATCTTGGAAATAGAGGTAACTGAAGACAGTGATCTGCCCGATCTTACATTGGTAGAAAAGTATGCTCCTTCCCGGGCTGTTCAGATAAAGGCCCGGTATGCGGCGAGTGGGCCTAAGAACAGCACTCGTAAAGTTGCTGTTACCGGTATGCCGCCGCCTCCTCCTCCGAAACCAATGCCCATCTCGGCTACCGGAACCGGTATTGGTTCATCGGAACCTTCCTCGCCGGCCGAACTCCGCCGCGAAGCACGAACGAAAGAAATGACCGAGATGATGGCGGAGGTCGAAACACTCGGCGACGGCGAACTGCCAAAGGAAGAGCGCGAACGCATCATCGCGAAAGCGCGGGAGATACTGGGCCGAACAAAAAGCAAGAGCCAGAAGATCGGCGGATTGGCGACCCTTGCCGGGTCAGTCGCAAAGATCGGTGATAAACGGCTTGCGGCCGAAATAATGCTGGAAGCTGAACGCTTGGTTGAAAGAAATCCAAAGAACTATATGGACCTGATGAACTCATTTGCATTTGCGGCCGGGCAAGCGGTCGTAGATCCGGATAAAGCATTTCCGATCTTTAGCGATCTGATCGTTAGATCGAATGAATTGATATCGGCGGTTGTGACGATCGCCGAATTTGTCGATGTGAACGAAGAGGTAATAGCTGAGGGCGAGTTTCAGGTCGGTGCGTTCGGCGGACAGATGATCCAAGGCTTTATCAGAGGAGCAGGTGTCGCGGATTCGGCGACGAAAATTCTGATCGATGCAGACTTTGAAAAGACAAAGGCGCTTACAAATCGGTTCGATCGAGCGGAACTTCGCATCCTTTCAAAGGTCATGTTGCTTCGGACCATCCTCGGCAAAGAGGTCTCGCAAGACGAACTTCTTGAGGAGATGCTCGGCCCGGACTTTGAGATGCCGGACGACAAGACCAAGTGATAATTTGGTTCGTAATTCTGATGGCCTCGACGGAACCATCGGTGTAAATAGCCAATTTATTTTTGCGGCAGCTGCCGTTTATCCGCAAATATCGGCCGAAACGTCCGTATATTAGATGGGCTCTGTCGCATTCGTATCCTGGCGTCCCCGATTAGGTGAGGTATTCGATGAAGATATTATTCCATTTCGTTTTCACAGCAATTCTGGTCCTGCCGGCGATCTCGCAGACGCAGGCTGACGCCACGATCACGCCTGAAGAAAAAGAGGAAAAGCTGAAGCAGGCGGCTGTGACGCTTCTTCGCGAAACGTACGGCGACGTCGGAAATCTGCGAACTCTCGAAAACCGCATTGGTTTTACGGCTGAGCTCGCGTCGATGCTTTGGTATTCGGACCAAAAAGCCGGTGCGGCGATGTTTGGTTCGGCGGTTAGCGATTTTAAGCAGCTTCTCGCCTACTACGACGGCCAAATGAACGATCTGGTGCGTGGCGAAGATGATCCAAGAAGGTATCGGGGCCGCAGCGGACCTCCGGGCCTGACCGAACCGACGCAGTTTGAACGAGTTGAAAGAAAGGTGCGCAATGCAAGCGGCGTTCGCCAGCAGATAGCGCTCAACATCGCCGAACACGAACCGGACCTTGCCTACAATTTTTTCTATGACACGCTTAACTCCATAACTAACCCGGTGATGCGCGAGATGATATCCGGAATGGATTCATACTTTGAAAACCAATTGTTACAGCAGATCGCAAAAACGAACGCCGCCAAGGCAGCCGACCTTGCCAAAAAGCGGCTCGAAAAAGATGGCATGGATCACCAATCGATCGCAATTTTAAGATCGATCTATGAAAAGGATGTTGAAAAAGGCAGGGAATTCGCGGCTGCGATGATGAAACGAATGATGGCAAAAGATTCTGCCGGCGAATCCAAGGCCATGCAATGGAACTATTACTTCGGGAGCCTTTTGACATATGCCGTCGAAACGAAGGAAAGCTCTGTCGAAAAGAAAAGAAAGCCGGTGCTCGACGATGGGGATATGCGCGACCTTGCGGAGGCGATTGCACGTCGTTTTCTCGATCTCGAAGGCGGGTATATCACCGACCAGGAAATTTCGACGATAGAGAAATTGCTTCCCGGCCGCGCGGTCCAAATTAGAGCCAAGAAGAAACAGATCGAGGATCGCAGCAAAGCGGAACAGGAAGAAGTAACGCCGGAGATAAAGGCCGCGATGGAAGCAAGCGAAGCGGCAATGAAAAGGGCCAAGGAGAATTCGAGCAAGGCCGAAGAAGAGCAAATGGAGCAGCAACGTCTCGAAAATGAATTCAGAGACGGGGCATTAAAGCTCGATCAGAAAGACCTGCCGCAGGAAGAACGAGACAAGATCTTGGCCCGTGCCCGCGACCTTTTGAGCAAAACGCCGGGCCGCGAAAAACAGATCATGGGCCTAAGCATGCTCGCCGCTCAGGTCCGCAAGGCCGGCGACCAGAGACTTGCGTCGGAATTGATGCGCGAAGCAGCTTCACTTGTGAGTACAGATCCAAGAACCTACCAGGATTTTATGTTCACCTGGATCTTGATCGCCGGGTATGCCGAAGCTGATCCGGACAGGGCTTTTCCGCTGCTGGAAGATTCGATAATGAGGGCGAACGAGGTGATCTCCTCCGCCCTTCGCGTAGCCGAGTTTGTGGACATAACTGGCGAACTAATGGAAAATGGCGAATTTCTGCTTGGGGCGTTCGGCGGAAATATGGTCCGCGGCCTGACATCAGAAGTTGAGATCGCAGAAGCACCATTGCGGACACTTTCGCAGCACGACCTTGAACGGCTGAAGTCCATCGCAAACCGTGTCGAACGCCCCGAGGCCCGCGTCCTGGCAAAGATCCTTATCTTACGAGCAACGATCGGAAACCAGGGTGCGGATGGGGACGTCGAAAACACTCCGGGTCGCAAGTGAGAACAGCCGTGTTCATCTAAGTGTGGAAGTCCGGATGATCGATCCGGACCTTTCCAACTTCAACATTTATTCCAATTGCGCCAACCGCCATCAACTGCGCCATTTGCTATTGGCCGATTCGTCCGATTCGCGTAACATCGCACAAGTCGAGGGATAGAGTTCGGCTGCATATTTGAAAAGTGAATGGTGATCGAAATAGAGTTCGTAACCACAGATAAACACGGATAAGCACAGATCAGAGTTTGGGTTCGCAGTTCAGAGTCCAAGCCTTAGCTTGCCCCTTTCTGCGACTCCCGCGTCTCGGAGATGAGCGTGTTTCAGGTTTGTTTCAGCATGTTTCAGGTGTTTCAAGTGTTTCAGGTGTTTCAGGTGTTTCACATGTTTCACAGAAACGCGCGGCTTGGATTTAGAAACGAATCATCTTGATCAAGGCCAATTACGGCCCGAAAGGCTCGGATCATCCGAGGCTTGTACCGAGCAGCCATTGTCCGCCATCGACGACGAGCGTAACGCCGTTGACATAACCGGCCGCGTCGGACGTCAAAAAGAGCGCGGCATTTTCGATATCTTTGATCCGTCCGAAACGCCCGAGCGGTATCTTTTTGGTGATCTTATCTTTGAGCGGTTCGGGCAACAGGCGCTTCATTCCTTCCGTGTCCTCGATCGGGCCCGGTGCGATGCCGTTGACGCGAATGCCGTGACGGCCCCATTCAACCGAAAGATTTCGCGTTATCGCGTCAACACCTGCCTTCGCCGCCGAGACGTGGATCTGCATCGGCGTGGCAAGATAATGGAGCGTAGCAGAGATGTTCAGTATTTGCCCTTGCGACTTTTTGAGCTCTTCGAAAGCGGCCCGGCAGACGTTAAAAGTGCCTTTGGTGTCGATATCGACAACAGTCCCGAAACCATTCGGCGAAAGCTGGTCGGCGGCACACAGGAAGTTCCCGGCGGCGCCATTGACGACGATATCGATCTTCCCGAATTTCTCAGCGGTTTGCTTGATCGCGTTTTCGACCGCCTCAAAATCGCGTACGTCCGCCGCGACCGTGAAACATTCGCCGCCGCCGGCTTCGATCGTAGCCTTCATCGCCGCAAGATTCTCTTCCTTGCGGCTGGTGATGGCGACCTTGGCACCGTGTTCGGCAAACGCACGTGCGACTCCGCCCGTAATGCCTGTTCCGCCGCCTGTTACAAACGCTACTTTTCCCTGTAAAATGTCGCTAGCAAATACTTTATTGGCCATATGCGAATGATGTTACCACATATGCAGAGATACGAAAGTAAGCCTTCGGCCGGGCGCGTTTTTATGCCGGCGCTTCTGGGAAGCCTGCTATTTTCAGCCTTGATATTTGCGGTTTCCTGCGGTTCGCCGCCGACCGATATTCGCACCGTGATGCCCTCGGATGCTCTTGTCTATCTGGAAACCAAAGACCTTGGCAAGGCAGTGGGCTCTGTTACCAGAAACCCTCTGCTCGGAGAAGCTGTTAAGACGGTCGCGGATGCTTCGTTGCTCGACGGGATGGAAATGGCGGTCGCCGTGACCGGTTTTGAGACCAAGGAACAGCCGCTCAATGACGAAAGTTCGGTAATGGATTTCCAGCCGCGATTCGTGGCGGTCATCGAAACAAGACTCTGGAATTTTCAGGTGATCTCTTTTGTTGAAGAGCATCTTGGACTTTTTATCAGCGAGGTTTACGGCAGCGAAGCGACGCTTGAGACCTCCGATAAGCACAACGGAAAATACTTTGTCTGGTCGGGCCAGGATGGCCGAAAGGCATACGGATTAGTTGTCGGCAGTTTGATCTATTTTGGGAATGATGAATCTGCGATAGAAAAATGTCTTGCGGTTGGGCGAGGCGAGGGCGAGAGCATTGCCGCAGGCGGGATGGCCGGAAATGTGGACGCTGTCGCATCGGGATTTATTTCGGAACTTGGCGTTGGCCAGCTCGCGAACATCATCGGGATCTCGCTCGCCAAAGATGCAAGCGACGAAGGCGATGTCCAGAGTTTTGTCGCTCGCATCGTACCCGAACTTCTCCGAGGGGCGGTTCGCGATGTTCGTTGGCGGGCAAATGTCATTGAAAATGGTGTCGAAGACATCTTTAACGTAACGCTTAACCCGGACCTTGCAAAGGTATTTTCAGAAACGATCGCGCCATCCGGTGCGGAAAAGGATCGAACCGTGATCGGCGCACTTCCGCTTTCAGCGGCAAGTTTTACGAGATACGACCTACGCGATCCGAAGATTGCCTGGCGCAGCATCGTGCTGGCAATTCCGACACTATCGGAGCAGGCGGCCGGCCAATTGTTTTCCGCGTTCGCCGGAAGCCTGTTCGAACCCTATGGCGTTGCCGATCCCGAAGCATTTCTTGGTGCCATCGGACCGCAGATCTACACTGCAAAATTGGATGAACAGGGCGACCGCGTGGTCGTGTTCGCAACGCTCCGCGATGGTGCCGAAATAAAAGCGGCTGTTTCCAAGGATCTGAATATGGCCAAGCCCGGAGAAAAGGCCGGTGCGGGCCAAACGTGGTTAACGGCGGATTCGGGCCTAAGGATAATTATCGACGGAAATAAGTTGATCATGGGTGATCCTGAATCCGCACTGGAATTTCATCGGCGTCTGGGGTCGCCTGTTGATGGTTTTAACAAGAACCGATTATTCGAACCGTTCGCAGCGACGAATGCTGCATCGGTCACGATCTCCGATGATACTGCCTTGATAACGCGTATTGCCGGGGTCGTTTCAAGCGAAAAGCCGGCTCCGCATCAAGCCCGGTCTTATTCAATGACCGAAACCAGATCTAACAACCGAGGCCTTGAACGCCGCGTGCTTTCCGATTTTGGCTTGATCGGTTCAATTACCGCTCAGTTTGGAGCGGAACCATAGAGGTTTATTTTCGCTTTCCGGCTTTGACGGACCGCTTTAGTTTGGGGGAATTTTTTTCGATCCAGCTTTCCGCTTTTTCGTAATGTTCAAAATTTTTCTCATCGCGTTTGAACGCCGCCGTGTGGTTATAGCGTCGCCCGTTCGCGTGCACGGTGGGATGAAAGATGTGAAGCATTTCATGATACAGGACATATTCGACCACATACCGCGGAACTGCGGCCGAATCGAACGATCGGCTTATGATAATGGTTTCGTGCATGGCGTCATGGTGGCCCAAAATGCGGTATGTTCGGTCGCGCGACCATGAAAGAGTCGGCTTTTTTAATGTGCCCCAAAAGTATTTTCGATTGAGGTCATCGAACATTTCGCTCAGATCATATGTCTCACCGGTTGGCGACGAAACTATCTTGCGCCCGTGCTTTCGGCGGCGGGCTATGGAAATATCACGCACTTCGTCCCGGGAAAGATAGGCTTCGTATGCTTCTCGCATCTGCTTAGGCGCTTTTCTTCGATAAAGCTTGCCTACAAGAATATAGGCAAGGGCCCGATGGAGCGGCTCCGGCATGTCGCGGCAGATCTCTGCGATTCGCACAAAAGCAGTGCCGTTTCTGATGCGGATCGTGTGATTTATTCCGACATATGGGTAAAATTCGACGTTAATTGGCGGCGGCTGGCGGTCCGTGTCAAAGCGCGAGAACGCTTCGGCGTAAAATCTGGCTATATCTTCGGCTTGTTCCTCCATAAATTGTTGTTCAGGGTTTAACGAATAAATGTTGACAGATAATGCCTTTAGATGCTATTCATTTTAATTGGGCTGTAGGCTCTCAGGCAATTCAGCAGCCCGCCTCCCGACGTGACAGAATGCCGATCCATGACCGAGACCTAAATATCGAGACCGAGAACCATTATCCCGATATACGCGGTCGGAACATCCTTTCGGCGATAATCAAAGAACATTTTGTCACAGGGGAACCGGTCGGTTCCAAGGCGATCTCCGAAAGATTTGCAAATTCTTCTGGTCTTAGCTCTGCGACGATCCGAAGCGTAATGGCTGAACTTGAGGAACTGGGCCTTTTGGAACAGCCGCATACGTCAGCAGGGCGTATTCCAACGGACAGGGGTTATCGGTTCTATGTTGACAATCTGTTAGGTGTTTTGACCATCTCGAATGAAGATCTTTCACGGATCGGAGACGAGTTTGGGCTAAACTTCAGCGAATTGGTCGAAACTCCGGACCGGCTGATGGAACGCACCTCACAGCTGTTATCCGCTCTTTCAAATAATGTAGGTATCGTTGTCAGCCCAAACCTGGCACATGACCGCTTGCAGCATATAGAGTTCGTAGGACTTCCTGACAATCGGGTCCTGGTTGTGCTGATCTCGCATCCGGATATCGTGCATAACCGTGTGATCCGCCTCAAGGTCGGTTTTTCCAAGGAAGAGCTTGAACGAACCGCGAATTATCTCAACTCCGAGTTTGTCGGTAAGAGCCTCTCTGAGATCAGGGCTGAGATATTGCGGCTGATGCACGAAGAGAAGACCATGTTCGACACGCTGCTTCAGAATGCTGTGATCCTTTGCTCAGAAAGCATTGAAGATGCCGCTACTGCCTCGAACGAGATATTTGTTGATGGAGCAACTAATATCCTTACGAAGCGGGATTTTGCTGACCTTGAACGGCTGCGGGAATTGATCGCCGCAATTGGAGAAAGGTCGAAGTTGCTCCAGATGCTCAATGAGTGCATTGATACCGACAGTACCGCACCCGGAGGCGTCCAGATCTTGATCGGTAGCGAGAACCCCGCACCATCTATGCAGAATTGTTCGATCATCTCAGCTCCTTACCGTATCGGTGACAGCAATGCCGTCGGTACATTGAGTATTTTAGGCCCGACGAGGATCGAATATGCCAGAATGATCTCCGTCGTGTCGTATGTTGCACGTGTCCTCGAAAAAATGATGTCTCGCGACCTTTCAAAGAACTGAAATTGTTCCTCACCCTCCGCACTTTTCGGTTCCATTCACCAGATGAATCCACTCGAAGAAAATAAAAATGTTGAGATCGTCTCCGACGAACCGGGTGTAGATGACGCCCAGTCGGTAGATGACTTTTTCCGTCAGCTGGAAGCAAGAGAGAAAGATCTGCACATTACGGCTGATACGACCATCATTGAGATCGCCGAGTCATTCGATGATGCAGACCTGCCTGAGTTTCTGAAAAAAGACCTGATAAATGCCCAGGGCGACAGATCAGTGCCGACCAACGGAAACACACCAGCGAAGCCGCAGAATGACCGAACGGAAGAATTGACATCTGAGATCGCAAAGCTTCAGGCAACGATCAAAAGGATGGAAGATGAGCGGTCTGAGATCTTTAAGAACTCCCAAAGGCGCTCCAAGGATTTTGAGAATTTCAAGGCAAGGGCAGAGCGGGAAAGACGAGAGACGTTCCAAAGCCAAATGGACAATCTGGCGACCTTTCTGCTGCCGGCACTCGACAATTTCAATCGGGCGATAGATTCGGCAGAACGCTTGCCGGAAACAAAAAGCGACGAGTTTGAAAGCTTTTTTGACGGTGTAGTGATCGTCAACCATCAGATCTACGACATTCTGGCGAAGATGGGTATTGAGACGATCCCGACCGTGGGCAATCCGTTCGACCCACATTTTCACGAAGCTGTAGCGACAGAGGAACGGACCGATATGCCGGACGGTCACATTTGCGAAGAACTCCTGAGGGGGTTTCGAATCGGAGACCGGATCGTTCGCCATTCAATGGTGAAAGTTGCGAAATCTCCACAGGTTCCGGTAGAGCCGGAAATGATCGAACAGAACAGCACGGACACGACTGAAAGCCACGGCGAACCGCTTTAGTTGCCAAAACTCCCCTCCCGGATCGGGAAAATGCCGCTTTTTGGCGAGCACCGGATCCAATCCACCAGACAGGAAGTAAATTATGAGTAAAGTAATAGGAATAGATTTGGGCACGACAAACTGCTGCGTCTCGGTTCTTGAAGGAGGAACGGTCCAGATAATATCCAATAAAGAGGGCGGCCGCACCACGCCTTCCGTGGTCGGGTTCACCGATAAGGATGAGCGTCTGGTTGGACAGATCGCAAAGCGTCAGGCGGTGACAAATCCGGTGAATACGCTCTATGCCGTCAAGCGCCTGATCGGCCGGAACTATAATTCTCCAGAGGTCGAGAAGATGCGCACGACCGTGCCGTTCGAGATCGTCGAAGCTCCGAACGGAGATGCTCATATCAAGGTGCTTGACAGAGTTTACAGCCCTCCTGAGATCTCGGCTATCGTGCTCCAGCGGTTGAAACTTGCTGCCGAAGAGTTCCTCGGGGACAAGATAACCGAGGCAATCGTAACAGTTCCGGCGTATTTCGATGATATGCAGCGACAGGCGACCCGCGATGCCGGAAAGATCGCCGGATTAGAGGTTGAAAGGATCATCAACGAACCGACTGCGGCCGCTCTTGCGTACGGATTTGGCAAGAGCCGCACTGAGAAGATCGCCGTTTACGACCTCGGCGGCGGTACATTTGATATTTCTATTCTTGAGATCAATGACGGTGTGTTCGAGGTGCTTTCTACCTCAGGAAACACATTTCTCGGCGGCGAGGATTTTGACCAACGCATTATTGACTGGCTCGTCGAAACCTTCAAAGAGGAAAGCGGCATCGATCTGAAGGACGATCGGCTTGCGTTGCAGCGTCTGAAAGAAGCTGCCGAACGTGCCAAATGTGAACTTTCGAGCGTCAGCGAAACAAGTCTCAGCCTTCCGTTCATCGCGGCAGACCAAACGGGCCCGAAGCACGTCAACGCGAGCCTTTCGCGTGAAAAGTATGAAGAGCTTGTCCAGGATCTAGTCGATATGTCGATAGAACCTTGCCAAAAGGCTCTTTGGGACGCAAAACTGAAGGCGGAAGATATTGACAAGGTGATCCTCGTCGGTGGGCAAACACGTTCGCCGATCATCGCGCGAACGGTTGCCGAACTGTTTGGCAAAGATCCATCGTCAGAGATCAATCCCGACGAGGTCGTGGCGATGGGCGCCGCGATACAGGGCGGCGTTTTAACCGGCGATGTAAAGGATATCGTCCTGCTTGACGTGCTTCCATTGAGCTTGGGACTTGAGACCAGGGGCGGCCTTTTTGTAAAACTGATCAACCGCAATGCGACGATCCCGCTGCGAAATACGATGACCTTTACCACGGTCGTGGATAACCAGCAGTCGGTTGAAATTCACATTATGCAGGGCGAGCGTGAGATCGCGTCAGCCAACCGAAGTCTTGCAAAATTCGAACTGGTCGGCATTCCGCCGGCTCCGCGTGGTGTGCCGCAGATCGACGTAGCGTTTGAGATAGATGCCAACGGCATCGTAAGCGTCTCGGCACAAGATAAAATGACAGGCCTTGAACAGGCAATGACCATTACACCTTCGTCCGGACTTGCTCCCGACGAGATCGAGCGTCTGATCCTCGAAGCTGAAAGTTCGGTCGACCGCGACCGCGAAGAACGCGAACTGATAATGCTCCGAAACCGGCTTGAGAATATGATCAAGAACTCAAGGAAAGCGATGACCGAATACGGCAAGGCGTTTCCACTTGAGGAACAGCAAGAGATAAACGGTGTTCTTAACAATGCCGAAGAATCGCTTGCATCGGACGATGTAAATGAGATCAATCTTGTCCTGGTCAAAGTGGAGGAAACCGCAAGCCGGATCACAGCCTCGATGCTGACGGCAGTCTGACCGTCGGGCTTGTGTTCGATTACATTTTTTCGGTAGAATCTGAAAAGCGTCAGTTCTTTCTTGGGCTGGCGCTTTATTTGTCTGAGTTCCTATGTCAAAGCGAGATTATTACGAAATATTGGGGCTTTCGCGAACTGCCTCTGAGTCAGAGATAAAAAAAGCATATCGGGTTTTAGCGGTTAAATACCATCCTGACAAGAATCCGGGCGATGCTGAGGCCGAAGAGAAATTCAAGGAATGTGCTGAGGCTTATTCGGTTCTTTCCGATGCACAAAAGCGTTCTCAGTACGATCGTTTTGGCCACGCCGGTATGGGCGGCGGCGGGTTCGATCCGGGCTTCACAAATATCGAAGATATTTTCGATCTATTCGGCTTCGGCGATATGTTCGGCGGCAGGCAACGGACGCGTTCGACGGTTCAGCGGGGCTCGGACCTGCGTTATGACCTGGAAATAACCCTTGAGGACGCGGCTAAAGGAAAGGACGAAAAACTCCGTATCCCAAGGCTTGAGAAATGCGAACCGTGTTCCGGAAACGGTGCCGAACCGGGGACCACACCGGAATCATGCATTAGCTGCGGCGGGCGCGGCCAGACACAGTTTCAGCAAGGTTTTTTCAGCGTGATGCGGACGTGTCCGAACTGCCGCGGCACCGGCAAGATCATTCGTACGCCGTGCAAAGAATGTCGGGGACAAGGCCGCATTGAGAAGGAAAGAACACTTGAGATCAAGATACCGGCAGGCGTAGAAACAGGTTCTAGGCTCCGCATTTCGGGTGAAGGCGAAGCCGGTGTGAACGGCGGACCTGCCGGCGATCTCTTTGTGGTTATCCACGTTAGCGAGCATGAGACCTTTGAAAGGCAAGGTGCCAATCTTTACTCAGCGATACCGATAACATTTTCCCAGGCTGCGTTGGGAGCCGACGTAAAGGTCACGACGCTGGATGGCGAAGAAGACCTCAAGATACCGGCCGGTACTCAAACGGGCACCGTTTTCAGGATCAGATCACAAGGTATGCCGGCGCTCGGCGGCCGGGGAAAGGGCGATCTTTTCGTGGCAGTTACGTTGATTACTCCAAAGACCCTTACAAAAGAACAGCGGCAATTGCTCGAACAATTGGCCGAGATCGAAGATACCGAATTCACCGACGAATCGTTCATCGAAAAGGTTCGGAACATCTTCGGTTGAACAGGATCTTATTGAATGACCTTGGCCTCCGGTGCTATTATCCTAACTAAAGAGATCTGGCGACGTGCTTAAGATTTGGCCGCTAATGGCCATTTTTCGGAGTCGTTTTGTCACGTTTTCTTGAATTCGGCATTAGGAGGCATTAAATGGGAAAGATCAAAGTAGGACAAGAAAATTCAACACCTATCGAGCTTTATTACGAAGATCGCGGGACAGGCCAGCCTATAGTGTTGATCCACGGATGGCCGCTTAATGGAGCTTCCTGGGAAAAGCAGGCAGCTGCATTGCTTGATGCAGGCTATCGCGTGATCACCTATGACCGCCGCGGTTTTGGCAGGTCCGACCAGCCCTCGGTCGGTTACGACTACAACACATTCGCATCCGATCTAAACACCCTATTAACGGAACTTGACCTGAACGACTGCATTATCTGCGGCTTTTCGATGGGTTCCGGCGAGGTCACCCGCTATCTCGGCCGGTATGGTTCGGAGCGGATCGCAAAGGCGATCGGCATCGGCGTTGTTCCACCATTTCTGCTTAAGACCGACGACAATCCGGAGGGCGTTCCGGGCGATGTTTTTGAAGGCATAAAGCAGGGAATTCTCGCTGATCGTCCGGCATTCATCACAGAATTCATTAAGAATTTTTATAATCTGGACGAAACACTCGGAAGCCTGATCAGCGAAGAGGCGGTCAGAAACAGCTGGAATGTAGCGACGCAGGCATCGGCGGTCGGTACCGTCAAATGTGTAGATGCGTGGATCGAGGATTTTCGCGAAGACGTTGAGAAGATCGATGTTCCGACTCTCATTATCCATGGGAACGCCGACCGGATATTGCCGATCGAAGTAACCGGCGATAGGCTTTCCAAGATGATCGCCGACGCAAAATACAAGGTGATCGACGGGGCCGGCCACGGGCTGCTCTGGACCCATGCCGACGAGGTGAACACGGCGATACTTGAATTCGTGGGAGCAGAATCGAAAACTGCAGCCGGCTAAGTTTTGAGCCGCCGGGCGATCAAGCAGAAGATCAACCTTGCAGTTTTGACCTTACGAGCTCGCTAAGAGCTTTTCCGTCAACGGTCATGCCCGAGAGTTTTGCCTGGGCGGCTTTCATCACGGCACCCATTTCTTTCATCGAAGCGGCTGCGGTCTCGGTGATCGCGGCATCGACCGCTGCGTTGATCTCATCAGGGCTTGCCGAACTGGGCAGATAGCGCTCGATATGCACGATCTCTGCGGCCTCTTTCGCGGCGAGTTCCGGCCGTCCGGCCTTTTCATATTGTTCGATCGAATCGCGCCGCTGTTTTACCAGCGATTGAAGCGCTTTCATCACCTCGTCATCCGTCAGATCGCTGCCTTTCTCGATCTTCCGATTCATCAGGTTCGACTTCACCATCCGCAGAGTCCCGAGCCGCTCGGCGTCTTTCGCTTTCATCGCTTCCGTCAGGTCGGCGACTATCTTTTCATTTAGGCTCATACTGAAATAGTTTATGCCGATAAAGTGCGCCGCTCAAATCGAACGGCCGAAAGATCGTTACGGCTTAATTCTCTTCAAGCTGCTTTTCCAGTTGTACGATGAATGAACGGACGGCGGGAGATTCGATGGCGTCGGGGAAATTTTCCAGAAAATCCTTATAAAGTGCGATCGCCTCTTTATATTTACGCTGGTGCTCATAAATGCGGCCGAGCATTTGAACTATCACGCCGACATCAGGCGATGTGCCCAGCTGCTTTATCGCCGATGAGAAATTCTTTGCTGCTTCTTCATAATCGCGCTCGGCGGCGGCGATCTCGCCATTCCCGATAGCCTCTTCGGCACGTTCCTGATAAAGCATCGCCAGGCCTGTGAATGCCTCGGGCTGAATGCCGCGGCCCTGTGTGATAGCTCGGCGAAAGGCCGTGATAGCTTTCGCCGTTTCGCCGGTATCTTTGAACAAACGTCCTTCGACGGCGGACGCTTCCGGATAAACCGGCCTGTATCGTAGTGCATTTCTTATCGCCGAGAACGCGGCTTCGATATTTCCTAGTTCGACCTCTGTCCTGGCAAGCCCGACGTACGCCTCAGGATAGTTCGCCCGAAGCGAGATGGCCTTTCGGTAAAGCTCTGCGGCCTTCGGCCGGTCGATCGCGGTCGTCCGCTCGGCATCCTGAAACGCTAGTTCGGCCTCATCGGTCGTTTTCGTCAGCGGAAACGCCACTTCGCCCGATCGCGTCGGCAAGAGTGTTTGCGTGGATTCCTTAAAACCAAATGCCCTGACCCTGATCACCTTTCGTCCGGCAGGCGGCCTTTTGATCACGAATCGGCCGTCTTCGGCGGTCGTTCCGTAGCGAACATCGTTGATCCACACGTTTGCCTTCGGCTCCGTGATGATAATAAGCTCCGCGGCGGCGGGCACACTGGTTTGGCCGAACGAGGCTATCGCCGACGCAATTGCAAACAGGAAAAGGGCGTGTATTGATAGGAACCTATTCATGCCTAATTACTAAAGATGCATTGTACACCATATGAGTTTATCCAATTCTTGTGAACGAATCGGACATATCAGTGTCAACGATCACGTCGTCGATCCCGTCCTGATCTTTATCTTCCGAGTAGAGCAGTTTGATCAAAGGCGGCGCGATCAGTGTCGTTGCTACCGCCATAAAGAGCACGGCCGCAAAAAATCGTTCCGTTATTACGGCAAGGCTAAGCCCGATCTGTGCAACGACTATGCCGACCTCACCGCGCGGTATCATTCCGACCCCGACCTGCGCCATCTCTCGCCCGGACATTCCCCACGCACCTATTCCGCAGCCAATGAATTTAGTGACGACCGCAGCAATTGTGATGACCGCCGCAAGCAGAATGAAGCTCCAGTCCTGAAAAACGGCGAGATTAAGCTGCATTCCTATGTTCACTAAAAAGAAGGGCACCAAAAATTCGGTTACGCCGGACGTGAGTTGGTGCATTCGGTGATTGTCTTCCGTTGCTTCCGCCATTGCCATTCCGGCGAGAAACGCACCGATGATCGCCGCAACCCCGACATAGATCGATGCGACGGAAAGCCCCAGGCAAAGTATCAGGCCAATATTAAAGAACGGCTTACTGAGCTTTAGCTTCCCGACCGTTGGAGCGATCTTGTTCATTACTCGGGAGCCGACGGTTGCCACCAGGACCACAAACACGATCGCGAGCGCCGCGGTCTTGCCGAGCTCCAGATAGTTTACCGTCCCGGTGCTTAGTGCTGACACGACCGAAAGAATGATCAAACCAAGTATGTCGTCAATAACTGCTGCGCCGAGAATTATCTTTGCCGTCTCCTTATCAAGCAGGCCCATCGAACCGAGAACACGGGCGGTGATGCCTACTGACGTGGCGACCAACGCAGCACCGATGAACATCGCCTCAATGAACGAACCGTCCCACGCCGTTGCAATGAAATATCCGGCAATGAACGGCAAGATCACGCCAAGCGTTCCGACGAGCAGAGCTTTTTTCCCGACTCGGTAAACGCTTTGCGGCTTTGTTTCAAGCCCGACCATGAAAAGCAGGAAAATAACGCCGATCTCTGCTACGATGCCGATAATTTCGGTAGGCTGCACCCATCCCAAAACGCTGGGCCCGATGATGACGCCGGCAAGGATCTCGCCGACAACGGCGGGCTGCTTTAATCGCTCGAATAGCTCCGCCATTATCTTGGCGGCAGCCAACATTACGAACAATGCAAGGATTATTTCCGCATGCTCAACTGCGGCGGCGATGACAACTGGCATATACCAAACGACACTGTCTAATATCTATGGACGGACTATATTAACAATGGCGCTTTCGGGAAGCCAATTTCAAGACGCCTCAGATGCAGAAAGAAACTTGATTTTTTCGGCAAGGCAATTATAATCAAGTCCTTGTGGCTGGGTAGCTCAGCTGGTTAGAGCGCGGGATTCATAACCCCGAGGTCGGGAGTTCAAGTCTCCCCCCCGCCACCACATCATTTAGGCCATCGGAAACATTTGTCCGATGGCTTTTCTATTTCCCGTCCGAAAGTTTTGGTCCGTTTCATCTGTTGAGAAACATAGGGATGAGCTGTCGTACCTTCTCAATGACGACCACTGTGCGTCATTTGACAAATTTATTTGTCAAGAGCTAAACTGTGTTCATTATGTCGCTTGAAGTCATTTCAGACCAGATGGCAGCTGCGGCGATCCTTGATCCGATCAGAAACCGTCTGCTCGCCGAGATCGCGCATCCTGCATCGGCGACGGAACTTTCAAGAAGAACGGGCATCGCACGCCAAAAGATCAATTACCACCTTCGAACTCTCGAAGAGAATGGCCTTGCAATACAGGCAGAGAGCCGCAAATGGGGCGGCATCACCGAGCGCATGATGGTGGCAACGGCGTCATCCTACGTGATCTCGCCGGAGGCTTTGGGCCCGGTGGCTGCCGACCCGGAGCAAGAGAAAGACCGGCTTTCGGCCAGTTATCTGATCGCGGTCGCCGCGCGAATCGTTCAGGAGGTTGGCGCACTTTTCCGACTCGCACGTCAGGAAGAAAAGCATCTTGCAACGCTGACTATGGATGCTAAGATCCGATTTTCTTCACCGGCCGCACGAGCAGAATTCACACGCGAGCTTGCCGAGGCGGTCACAAGATTAGCGGCAAAATATCACGATGCTTCGTCACCTGAGGGACGCGATCATCGGCTGGTGGTCGCGGCACATCCGATGTACGTGAAAGACGTCAGCAGCGGATCAATAGACTTAACTAACACAAGCATTAACTAAGCGGAGGAAAATGAATGCCAGTAAAATTTGATAATGACGGCAGCCGGTACGTAGAGGTCGGCGTTGAAGTTCCGGGAACACCGGAAGATGTTTGGGCCGCAATAGCGACCGGTCCGGGTGTGTCGGCATGGTTTATGCCCACGACCATCGAAGAAAAAGAAGGCGGCGAGATCAAGGCCAGCTTCGGGCCCGGAATGGATTCTGTGTCGAAGATAACAAAATGGGACCCGCCAACAGTGTTCGTCGCAGACAGCCGAGACGATATGGGCGAAGACGGTCCGACGATCGCGACCGAATGGCACGTTGAGGCGAAAGACGGCGGCACATGTACGGTTCGCGTCGTACACCGCTGGTTTGCGGACACCGATCAATGGGACAAGCAGATCGAGGGTTACGAAGGCGGATGGCCTGGTTATTTCCGGATCTTGCGAATGTACCTTTCGTATTTCCCGGGGCAGAAGAGCAAAGCATTTCAGCAGATCGGTTTTGCTTCCGAACCAAAAGAGGAGGCATGGAGCTCGTTCACCAAAAAACTTGGAATACCTTCGGCTCCAAAGATCGGCGATAGGATCACCGCCACGAATGGAACGGTCGAACTGGACGGCGTAGTTGATAACGTCGGCGAAGGCGAACACGCCGAGCTGATATTGATGAAGGTCGAGCAGCCGTTTGCGGGTGTGGCTCATATCTTTGGAATGCCGATGGGCGGCCAGGTGATCCTCTCGCTTAGCTTCTATGCCTTTGGCGAGGACGCGGAACAAAAGGTCGCCGAAGAAGAACCAAAATGGGCCGCCTTTGTCAGCGAGCATTTCCCAATGCCAGCCGAAGGCTTCGATCCGGCTTGCTAGAAGTCCGCAAAAAGAAAAATCGGGTCAGGTCGTCATAGTGAATTGACGGCCTGCCCCGTTTTAGTCGATACTTCGCGAATGGGTTGGTTCTCGCCAAAATGTCCGGTAGATGAGGAAACGCGTCTCTGGATCGACCACGCCTTTGGCTGGTTGATCGAAGAGCTCAGCTTGGAAACTTTGCAAAGCGTCGAGGTCGTGGAGCCTACGGAATCGTATTTCCCGGATCCGTACAATGGTTCGCGATCGGCGGTCAAGCGAATGTTTGAACGCGTCTGCGAATATATGGACGTTGATCCGGAATCCATTCGAATTGTTTTCTTCGATGGCGACGACGAATCTCGATTCCATCCTTTAGCAGCTGGCGGCGAACGCAATGAGCATGCGTTAGGTTCATATCAGCGAGGCCGCGACGGAAAGCATACGATAAATCTTGATATGACCCAGGCCTCTAAGCCTGAAATGATGGTCGCAACGATCGCTCATGAACTCGGACACGTGATCCTTTTGGGCGAGGGAAGGCTGGACGAGGACTATCAAGACCACGAACCAATGACCGATCTCGTTACGGTCTTTTATGGGCTCGGCGTATTCAACGCAAACTCTAGTTTCTATTTTGAGCAGTGGACGAATTCCCAGTTTCAAGGCTGGCGGGCGGGAAGCGCCGGATATTTGACCGAGCAAATGTTCGGATACGCTCTAGCACTCTTCGCTTTCCACCGCGGCGAACGCAAACCCGCGTGGTCCAAGCACCTTTCAACCAATATCCGCGCATACATGAAAAACAGTGCACGATACTTGGAGAAATTTGGGGTGTCAGAGGTCGCGAAGGCAGCAGTATCTTCGGCAACCAGAGGGATCCAAGAATGAAGCTTACGACGAAGGCCATCATTATCGGGGCGATAATAATAACGATATTTGTTAACTCTTTAGTTGCAGTGTCTGAGAAAGCTGAGATTCCGATCCTATCTGAGTTTCTTCCGTATCCGGGTGACGTTTCGGTCGGTTTCGTGCAGCTCTTTATTTGGTACCTAAGTGACCGATCGATCGGCGATCCGCCCATAATCTCGCTCGACTGGTTGCCTAGGTTTGTAAATCTAGGTTTTTACTTTCTGATGGGCGTATTTATTCTTCTTGCGGTTAAGGGTTCTCAAAGCGCTCGGCTGACTAAATAAAGTGTAAAGAACGCAGTCAGGCCTGAGATATTTCGATTCCCGGATGCAAATTGCCGCCCGACTTTAGGTCAAGTTTTTGAATTGTCTTCGGCGTTTAGTTTTAAGAATACTCTGGTCGAAACGCGCCAGGGCATTGGAAATGTCGAAATTAACGATCGGTCTTCCCGCCACCAATAATTTGAGACGGCTTGTTTCGACGGGCCGTTATTCTTTTATGTCGGTCCGGGTAGTATCATTCCTGCGTGGAACTGCTTGAACACGAACATACTGACGAAGCGATCGCGGAACGTATTTCTGGGGCGAATCACAATTACATCCGCGATTTTATCTATGGCGGGGTTGATGGTGCCGTGACGACGTTCGCGGTCGTTTCCGGTGTTGCCGGTGCCGAGCTATCGACGAACATCGTACTAATTCTTGGATTCGCGAATTTGGCTGCCGACGGCTTTTCAATGGCGGCGAGCAATTTCCTGGGTACGCGGGCTGAGATCGACGACTATAGACGGATAGAGAAGATCGAGTATCGGCACATTGAACTCGCGCCCGAAGGCGAACGCGAGGAGGTGCGGCAGATCTATCGCGAGAAGGGCTTTGAGGGCGAAGATCTTGAAAAGGCGGTTGAGCTTATTACAGCGGACAAGGACCGCTGGGTCAAAACTATGCTGGCGGACGAATATGGTTTGCCGACCGAGATCCGTTCGCCTTGGCTCGCGGCCGGCAGCACATTCACCGCTTTCGTCATATGCGGGCTGGTTCCCTTGGTGCCCTATCTCTTCAGCGCGGGCCGATCGTTTTTGATCGCCTGTATCGCAACCGGCATTACGTTCTTTTTGATCGGTTCCTTCAAAAGCAGATGGTCAACGCATTCGTGGCTTCGCTCGGGCCTTGAAACTCTTTTTGTCGGAGCACTCGCCGCCGGCTTGGCCTATGGCGTCGGCGTTTTGCTGAAAGGAATAGTGGGTTGACACACACTGTAAGATTTAAGAAGGATCGGAACGTGTACGATTCCATTATATTATGCTCCGACTTACGATAAACGCCATCATTTTTGCTGCGGCACTTGGCATCGGTATCTTTGTTGCCTCAGAAGGCCGGCAGTCACTTAAAAATGCAAAGCCGACACACGTAGTTCCGAATGTTCCTGATCATTTTGAACTTTTCTCAGCGCCAAAAGCGGCTAGCCCGCCGCAGATCGACGAAACGGCACCTTGGCTTGAAAAGAAAACCCATTGCCGGGACCCGAAGATCCTTCCATTCTGGAATGCACTATTACGGGATAAAGCTTCTAGAGAGGTAATTGAATATTCGACGGATGTTATTGATTGCAAGGATATCTTAGAGATCAAACACATCGACTTGAATGGCGACGGGCAAAGTGAAGTCCTTATTCGAGCCGTAACGATCCCATCTTGCGGGGCGGTGGGGAACTGCGATTTTTGGATATTGGAAAAGGTTAACGGCAGATACCGCATTCTATTGCACGGCGACGACTATTGGGATGCGTCTCAAATGGGTGAGCAGGTACTTCGTAAGCGGACCAAGGGGTATCGCGACATTTTGTTAAAAGGACATTTTTCAGCCTCAGATACCAGCTATTCCACTTACAAATATAACGGGAAACGATATGTCGAAAAAGGCTGCCGATATAAAGTTCCCGACTATCTGAACTCGGATGATAAGCGAACTAAATGGAAATTCGTTAGCTGCGAAGAATATTACCGAAGTCTGGATTCCGGAGTTAGATAAGCCTTGCGCGTTCGGCGCGGCGGACGGCCTCAAGCCTGCTCGAAGCATTCAATTTTTTCAAAATATGCTGAACGTGATTGTTCACCGTCGCTTTGCTGATAAATAGTTCCACGGCGATCTTCGCAGAGGTTCGGCCATCGGAGATCAACCGGAGTATCTCGATCTCGCGGGGCGTCAATTCGACCTGGCCGGTCGTGGTCCGTTCGCTCTCGACGAGATCGCTGCTGCGGCCGTCTGAAACCAAACCTTCCTTTGCTACAAAATCCTTGAACACTCCTTCGAGCCGCTTTTGCAGATCGGCGGGCCGGGCGATATGTATCGTGATCAACGGATCTCCTTTTTCGCCCGAAACAGAGGTCACTACCATGCTGAACCAACGCTTTCCTTTGATCGTTTCCAACTGGATGTCATAACTCTTCAGCGGCTCGCGGCGTTCGGCCCGGTGCCGCACCGCACAGTCGTGCGAACACTCCATTCCGCATTCGTCGATCCCGTGAAGCACATCGCTGCAATATTGTCCGATCGCGGTTTCGGCACCAAACCCAAAGGTCTCTTCCGCTGCTTTGTTCCACGCGGCAACCTGGCCATTTGCGTCCAGAGCAAACGCAGGTTCTGCCGTCCCGTCTACAAGTTGTTGGATCTCGCGTTGCTTCATTTGGTAAAGCACATCATACATATGATGCGATGTGATTATTGTCCGATAACCGCCAAAAAACAAATACTTAATTGTGGCAAAGGTTCAATGTTTCCGAACAGAGAGCGGCCACAGGAGGGAATTATGTTAACGAAATTATACATCGCAGTTTGGGCAATGTGGGCGGCACTGGGATTGGGCGGCCTCGCAGCCGGAATGTTGAACGGCTATCCACTGGTCTTCTTTGGAATGGCGGCATTCGGCTTGATCTACTTCGGAATGATGTTCGTGCTTCCGCTTACGATCACACATCCTGAGATCGCCATTGATAACGGCCCGGCCATAGCACCTGCGCCGGCGAAATTGATCGCTGCCGACGAACGCCCCGGGTTCTGTGTGACCGCTCCGCATCACGTATAAGATCGGGGGCGGCGATCGCCCAACGCAAAAAATATATTGCATCAAATAGATCAATGTGCTATCGTTGCAACAGTGTGCAGTAACAAGAACATCGACCCGGAAATCCAGCGAAGTTCTTCAAGGCACACACGTTGCGATCAATGTCGATATTTCCCAAGACCCGAGACACAGCCTATTCGATAGGCAGCACCAGCGAACCCGACCGGTACGACTCGGCAATAGGCTGGGAGCCTCCGGAAGAAACCGCATTAAAACGCGCCCGAGAAAAAGTCCGGAGCGAGACGGCCTTATACCCGAGCTGCGACGCCCCTATCCAAAGAAGCCTGCGTGTGCGGACGAAGATCTTGCCGCTGTTTGGCGAACTTTGGCGCGAACGCGAGGTGGCGGTTCTGATCGGCGAACCCGGTGCGGGCAAGAGCATACTTGCCACGCAGATCGCCGAGACGATCGCACGCGGCGTATGTGGGCTGCCGCAGCGCAAGGTGCTCTATTTTGATCTCGAACGCTCCAAGGATCAATTCGACGAGCTTTATTCGGCACAGCTTCGTTCGGGCGAGCGGCT
Organism: Pyrinomonadaceae bacterium; assembly: GCA_041751035.1. GTDB lineage: Bacteria > Acidobacteriota > Blastocatellia > Pyrinomonadales > Pyrinomonadaceae > OLB17. Next base: position 262,286 of record JBGSYH010000030.1, read on the forward strand.
GGCATATCGTTTTTCGCGCAATTTCCGCAGGGCCGATTTTGAACCGCACTATCACATGACGCCGACCGACGGTCAGAGCTATGGTGAGTATTTTCGAAGCTGGATCAACCACGAGATCTCCAACAGCGAGTGTCGCATATCGATCATCGACAACATCACATATGCCGCCGCGCGGCGAAACATGGTCCGCACGCTGCAGACGCTGAAATACATCGCGATACAGGAAAACGTATCGATCCTTGTGCTGGCATACGCGCGAACGCGCAAGCACCCTGCTCCGATCACGCTCGCCGATGTTGCCGGCGGCAGCGGCATTGCCGAACTCGCGGACAGCGTTTTTGCCATCGGCCAGACAACGCTCGCACCCGATCTGCGATATTTGAAGCATCTAAAGGCGCGTTCGCGGCCCGTTATGCCGCACATACCGCTTTTCCGCATCCGGCGCATGCCCACCGCCGTGCTCGACACCGAACCGCTGACCGACGTGTCCGGCGTTTCGGTCATCCATCCGCAGGGCCGTCCGCCTGAACTGCCGTCTGCACCGACCATTTCAAACCCAACCGGCGTCGATAATTTCCTCGGGCTCGACTTCCTTAGTTTGTCCGATGAGGAAGAACTGATCTCCCCGCGAACACCACCCCACATTTTCGAATCCCAACGCCAAAAACGCATTCGCAACGACACCGTCGAAATGCTGATGTCCAAAGAATACAACCGCTTCGTCCTCGGCAGATGACAATTCACTGACCTTGACTCTGCCAAAGCTTGGGAATATTCTTGGCTGCAGATGGATTTTTATTTTTTGTTATTTTCGCTGTTCTTCCCGCGGATCGTGATGCTCGTCTATCTGGCGATGTATCCTGATCTGTTCCCGGCGAACACCGTCCCGCAATGGGCCGATGTGCTGCTCGGCGTCTTCGTGCCGCGAATACTTATCTTGATCTATATCTACCAAAACATGGGCTACGAAAATATCTGGTTCGTCGCCCACCTGGTCGTCGCCCTCATGGCCTACATGGGCGGCAGCCGCGAAACCCACCGCCGCCGATCTAGAAAAGCTGATTAATTAGCGCCTCAAGCTCGCCTCATTGTCGCGCCCGTTCGACCTTTAGACACTGAAGCAGCGATGCCGCGAAGAACTCCGGGAATTCATTAAATTCCGGTTATAATCTACCGGCTATTCACCAACGTCGCGCACCTTTCCGTTTCTGTCATAAAGGGAGAGTCCGCCGCCATCTTTGTTAGCCCTGATCCGGACGGTTGCCTCAGTCCGGTCATCCATCAGCAAGAGTGCGGAGCCGCGTTCGTCGGCACCGTATTTGGAGCGGATAGTTCCTTCGCGGTCGCGAAGCCGGAAAACGACTTCGCCGTTCGATTCGACATTGAGCTCGGCACGGACCTTGCCGCTTTCGTCAACGATCTCGATGGCCCTGGCGCGGACCAGCGGCGAGACCTCGGTCTGGGCCGAGGTCGTTTCCATTTGTACTAATAGAAAAACAAGAACGACCAGATTTATGATAGAAAAAGCAACTGCCGTACGCTGTAGATTCATGATACGCCTCCTTTTGGCTCGTTGGTGCCACTATTCTAATACACTTGTCATCTCGACGAAGCAAAAAAAAGCCCCGCGGATCGGCGAGGCCTTTGGTTGGGAGAGTCTGTCGAGACGTTACTCGAAGTGAAGTCCATCAAGTACTTTTTTCACTTCCTTTCTGAATTCGAATGGAAGGAGCATTGGCTCTGCGAGGTGCTGGATCGGTTCGCCGTTCGGGCGTTCGAATTCGTAACCGACGACGACTTCGGTCGAGCGAGCAGGGAGCTTTGCGAAATCATGAGGACCGACCATCAGTTCGGCTGTTTCGCCGGGCATGATCGAATACCATGATGACCCGTTCATACACACCCAGCCCTTTTCATCCTTTCCCGCGATCAGGATTTCGGGTGAGGCACAGACCCCGGAATAGCCGATACACTTGATGGCCTCCGACGAACCATTGACGATTATAAACTTCATCGTTGGTCCAAAGTCGGACTCTCGCGAAGTCACGTCGCTATAAACGATGCGAATTCCGTCGAGCGGTTTAGCAAACAACTCGCCGCGATCGTAAGCATCCACAACATGTATCTCCGCCGGTATCATAAATTGAGCAAACACGTTCGACACCAACATTGCTGCTTGAGTTCCAATAAACAGAGCTAAACAAAACGTTACGATTTTCGTTTTCATAGAAACTTAGACACCGGAATACGAAAAAAGTTGCAGAATCGTCTACAGTATTTCGACGAAAGATTGTCCCGAGATGTCCGACAAGGCATCGTCGATGTCGGGAAGTATAGCCTTTACGACCGGAACCTGATTGCTCGGTAACAGGATTATTGCCAGATCCAATTCAGCCAAGATCTGTTGGTGTCGGAGATTCTTATCGGAGGTAATAAATGCATCGAAATCAGCGGCGACAAGTCTGAGCAGTTTACCGTTCTTGATTCCGGCCCATCCCATATCCTGAACCGAAACGATACCGCGTTCCGGAATGCCTCGTTTAACGATGCTTGGGACGCATTCGTCGATTATGATCTTAATGCGGGGAGGCTTAGGTCGTTAGGTTCAGTGCGGAAATACGCCAGGACGCTTATCGCTTGTTCCCAGGTGACTGTCGGGAAGTTTTCGAGGAATTCTTCGAGCGAAACGCCAGCTTCAAGATTTTCGAGCAGTGCGGAAACCGGAACTCGAGTTCCGGTGAACACCGGAGCACCGCTCATGATCTCGCGGTCGATAGTGATCGGGATGTCCTTGGTTATGGTCATCATAGGAAGGATTCTAACATAAAAGAGCCCGGCTTTTTGTTTTGAACACGCCCTTACTAAAGTGCCGGATACTTTACTCATCAGCAAATATACATAGAAAAGATGCTGACAAGTTTACCGTCTTTGAAATAAAAATTAGTGGTGCCGGGGCCATCCGATTCGTTGTCGAAAGAGTAGTACCAGACGAGCTCTCCGGTTTCGCTGTCGGTTTCCTGTGACTTCGTGCTACCCATCTTACGTTTAACGGCGGCATGGGTCGCACCGGTCTTGAGGCCGAACGGCTGCCATTTGGCATTCGTGATCTCGATCGAGTGGACATAGAATTCCGCCTCGGGTTCCAACGATTCTGACATCTCAAGCTTAAGCCCGTCGTAAACAAGCGTGCGGATCCTACTGCCTCGGCACTCGTCGCCCTGGGCGGTCGTATCGGTCTTCGGTTTTCCGAGCGACTTGATCACGTCAGAATAATCCGATCCCAAGCCGATGCCTTTTACCCTGACCAAGTACTTAGCGTCAGCCTGGGCATTTCCCGCCACCGCAAACGCACACACAAACATCGCAAGAAGTAGAGCTTTCATTCCTTAAAGACGCAAATTGAACTGTCGATTTGCCGCATCAAGAGTGTTCAATTGGCCGCCCGCTTACGCAGGCGGTTCTGACTGCTGCGGGCAAGTGTGCCCGCGTTCCGGCCGGCGGAAGAAGCCGGTGTGTTTGGGAACATAAATAAAACACGATCAGGATCTGCGTTTTTCTGATACTATAAAACGGTTTGAACAGCAGTCTTTGAGTAAGGGAGAATTTCGATTATGGATAAAGTTGTGGTGGAAAGAGAGGTCGTCGTGCGTGACGGTGGCGGTGGTAATGGTGGTAATGGAACGGGAAGCAATGCCGTTTGGGCGATCGCCATCGTGTTAGTTGTAGGCATTATCGTCGGGGGACTCTATTACAGCGGAGCCCTAAAAAGGCTGACAAGCCCGCAACAGAAGCAACAAAACATAGACGTCAAGGTCTCAGCCCCCGCAGCTGCTCCGGCCGCGCCAAGCCGCTAGGTCCCCGCGTTCAACTCGCGAAGCTCGCTAGTCTCCTGCCATCTTTCTCCGTCATCGGATGTTGAAAGGCGGAAGATAGAAAGCCAAGTGAGAGATCTTCGCAAACGGAAAAGCCTCGCCGATCGCTCGACGAGGCTTTTTGTTTTGTAATGCGGCAAGAATGCCCGCGTTCCGGCTGGCGGCTGACTATTCAGCGACGGCCATAGATTTGTCTTTCTTTTCGCGTTTGATGCCGCCGATCTGGACGAGGTTTTCGCCTTTGATCTGGTTCTTGTCGAGAACCATCTGGTTGTAGAGCTTACGCATCATCTGCATTTCTTCGGCAGCCGTTTTCGGGCCTTCCATTTCCGGCTTGTTCGGACGCTGGAGGTCGACCGGGTTTAGCACGAGGCCGTGCGATTTATCTGCAAGCTCGACTTCCTTACCGCGGGCGAACACTTCGTGGCGGCCGTGCTCTTTGTACCACTGAGCAACGGTCGCATTTTGGTGCATGTGCTCAATGATGTTGCGCCAGCCGATACCGGTGTTGTATGCACAGAACGAGATCTCGCCTTCCTGTGTGCCGTACGGGATGATGCACATTTCGGTGCGTCGGAAATCGTAGTTGAACAGATCCTGGAACCACATACCTGCGATGAACAGAAAGTTCCAAGGGTCCTGACGACGTTTCTCGATGTCTTCCTTCGTGCGGTCAGGGCCGACCTTTCCGTAATCTTTACCCGAGAGGCCAAAGCTCTTATCGAACTTCTTCAGGATGCCGCCAAGCGTGAGCGACGGAGGTGCACCATACGGGTTGTAGTTCTTGAGGAGCGCGAGGCCCATCATGAAATTAGAGAACCATTTGCCGCGGTTGGTGTCCGTGATGTGCTGCATGTCGGTGACCAAGCCCTGAATATTCAGGAACTGGGGAACCGGTGCCATCTCTTTGTTTTCCTTATTGACCATCACGGCCGTGCCGACACCGCAGTTCGGGTGGCAGCCGCATGAAACCTGGCCCCAATCATTTTCCGGCCCGTGAACCACGTCAGCAAAATCGGCGAACGCTCCCATCAATGAAAGCGGGAACCAATCTCGCGTCGGTTCGGTGATGCCGACCTGTCCCTTAACATCGTGTGCAAGATGAGCGAGCGTGTAACGCTGCTGGAGACGGCGTTTTTCGGTGATCAGCTCGTCGCGGCCCGTGAACGACACCGGCTGGAACGCGATGAACGAGATCTTCTTGGGATTCTCGAGTGCGAAACGGATGATCGTGCCGACTTGGTCATTATTAATACCGTTGACCAGCGTGGTCACCAGGATGATGTCAACGCCCGCTTCGTGCAGGTTATTGATCGCACGCAGCTTTACGTCAAACAAGTTGCCGATCTGGCGATGCGAGTTGGCGTCGTTGCCAATACCGTCAAACTGAAGATAAACGAATCGAAGGCCGGCTTCGGCTGCCTCGCGGCAAAATTCTTTCGATTTCGCGAACTCAATGCCGTTGGTCGCTGCCTGCACCGAGTTGTACCCAACTTTACGTGCATAACGGACCGCATCAAGGAAATACGGACTCAGCGTTGGCTCACCACCGGAATACTGCACCGACAGCTGGCGACGCGGCTTGAGCTGGAGAGCGGTATCAAGAATTTCTTGAACGTCTTCCATGCTCAGCTCGTGAACGAAGCCAACCTGGTTGGCGTCCATAAAGCACGGGTCGCACATCATGTTGCAGCGGTTCGTAAGGTCAACGGTCAAAACAGCTCCGCGGCCGTATTTAACCGACGATGTTCCGTGGTTGTGAAGCTTCTCGTCGTTGTGCGCTTCCATGTCGCGGCCCGGGAAGAGCGATTCGATGTGCGTAAGGAACTCAGAGTCCATCGCCATCAGATCTTCAAAATGGCCGTGCTCCGGACAATCTTTGATCATCCAGACCTCGCCATCGCGTTCGATGATCTGCGCCTTGATCTCACCCACTTTCTCGTTGATCAGGACCGAAACGTCCTTGTCTCCGTTTATGATCGCCTCGCGAGCTTCGATCACACAGTTCGGGCAAAGCGAATCGGTCTGTCGCGGAAAGCCAAGCGTCGGCTTGGTCTTTTGCCATGATTTCAGGATCGGCTTGTCCGCCCATTTCGGTGTGAACGAAGGATTCGGTTTATACTGATTTACCGAACGAATGGTGTTGAAAAGCCCTTTGGCAACATAGGTAAGGCCCTTTTCAAAATGCTTAACAGGTCTGGTCATAAATGAATCTCCAACTCAATAATTACGTACAACTGCCTAGCTCAAATAACTCTTATAATTCATGTATCTCCAAAAGATCCAGAGCTTTGCGAGTGATGTCGGTGGAAAGGTTGCAAATTCCGTGCCTTGATTTTCAGTCCTTTCTAAGAATTGCAATCATTGTAAAATCAACAAGTTACAGGTTAAAGAGGCTCGCGATTTGAGCTCTCGTGTGTCATCTGGTAACACCCGCAAATACCCCCTGATCGCGTGAGTCAAAAGGAAACACCTGAAAAACGCCCCGGTCATTTTGACCGACTCCCCAAGGTGCGTATATCGTGATCCTTAAAACATTTCTTAAGCAGCGTATCCGATTATTTCTAACTTGCTTAAGCGCTTCATTTAAGTGATACATTAGAATGATCTTGCTAACCCGCTCAAAAAAAATGTGTTAACAGATAAAAATAGTGCTTTACAAAGGCTAAGCACTTGTGATATTGTTTCGAAACTTCAGGTTCATTGGGTAACAAAAATGGGAACGCTCGGTAATGGTGAAAAAGGGTTCACCGGCCTTTAGGCTTCTCAATAGGAAGCAAGCTTCGACCAGAATGTCTATTAAATTCGGAACGTCGGGTTGGCGGGCAATCATCGGAAAGGATTTTACCTTTGCGAACGTCGAAAATGTTACTAATTCGATCTGTAGATATTTGAAAACAAATAATGCGAATGTCGATCAACCGCTCATAATCGGTCATGATTCACGATTTATGGGCGAAAAATTCGCTGAATTCGCCGGAGAGATCGCTGCCTCGCAGGGTTTTAAGGTATTGCTTTGCATGGGACCGACGCCGACGCCGACTATTTCATTCGCCATACGGGAACAGAAAGCTCTCGGGGCGTTGAATTTTACGGCCTCGCACAACCCACCGGAGTATCAGGGAATAAAGTTTTCGACCAGCGACGGAGCTCCGGCCTTACCTGAAGTTACTACCGCGATCGAGACATTGATCGTCGAAGGCGGCGGGCCTTCGGTTGCAGAAACCGGCAGTGTTGACGAATTTGATCCGAAAGCTGCGTATTTTGACGATCTCCGGGGGAAGATCAATCTTGAAGCGATAGCAAACGGCAAACCGGCTGTCGCGTTTGACGCTCTTTGGGGAACCGGCCGGGGTTATCTTGATACGATCCTTCGCGAACACGGCGTTTCGGTCGAAACCATTCACGACTGGCGTGATGTGCTTTTCGGCGGACGGTCACCGGAACCGGCGGCAGACCATTTGGAGGAACTTCGCCAGGCGGTTACTTCGAATCGTCTTACGCTTGGGCTTGCTACAGATGGCGATGCGGACCGGTTCGGCATAATGGATTCCGACGGAACTTATATTGAGCCGAACAAAATAGTGGCACTGTTGGCAGATTATCTTATCGAAAGCCGCGGATGGACCCAAGGTGTAGCACGGAGCGTAGCGACATCTCATCTGGTCGATAGAGTCGCCAAAGACCGCGGAATCGAGCTTTTTGAAACGCCGGTCGGGTTTAAATTTATCGGCGAGCTGATAAACGAAGACAAGATCGTGCTCGGCGGCGAAGAATCGGCCGGCCTTTCGATAAAAGGCCATTATCCTGAAAAGGACGGCATTCTTGCATGTCTTCTGGCTCTTGAAGCGGTCGTGGTCCGTGGTGCTTCGCTCGGCGAACAGTTAGAAGAACTTTACGGACGCGTTGGCAAACTCGAATCGGGACGCATCGGCGTTCGGTTAACTGACGAGGTGGCCGCAAAATTGAAAGAAAAGCTCGAACGCTCTCCGGCGGAGATAGCCGGGCGAAAAGTTCGAGAGATCAATAGGCTTGATGGCGTAAAGTTTCTTTTCGGTAGCGATGCCTGGATGCTGATGCGGCCTTCCGGAACAGAACCAATGGTTCGAATTTATGCGGAAGCAGAAACAAAACCAGAGGTAGAAGAACTTTTGCGTTCCGGAAGGGAATATCTTCTGAGTTAGACCATTTGTGATGGGAAACAAGATTGCTCGATCAAATATTCGGAGAAAAGCCGTCGGCACGTCGAAGCGAAACCGCCTTTTGCCAAGATGGGTTCCATTGGCATCGTTTCTGACCTTGGCAATTCTCATCGGCCTGACTGTCAATTTCCGTGCGATTACAGACCTGAGCCGTGAATCTGCTGAAAATGAAAGGCTTAATCGTGAGATCAAAGAAGCGATGATCGAGAACATTACGATGCAGGAGCAGATACATTATTTAAAGAACGACCCGGACACCATCGAACGCGAAGCGAAGAAATATGGTTTTGTCCGAAAGGAGAAAGAATTTTCCATGCCGGCGAAGTAGAACTTGCGGAGACGTCTACCAGCTGGAAATACCACCAAAAATAGCTGCCTTTTGCCTATCAACTCCGCGCAGCCTACAGGAATTCCTTCCGATTATTTGGCCCGCGTCCCGAAAACGCGGGCCTTACCACATCCAAGGAGGATTTCCGTTAATTTGTTTTCTCGAGTTATCTTTTGGATTTGGTTCAAAGTTCATTTCGCGAATCTAGAATCATATCGATAAGAACGCCTTTACACTTGTCGCAGGTGCTAGCGTCCGATCCGTTTATGTTCTCGTTTGATGACATCCCATGTGGAACGGTCGCTGTCGAACACTGAATACAAGCCCTGCTCCTCCATCGGCGGGTCACCCATATATTCGTCGCCCGCTTTCCAGAAGAGTTGATTTTTGATCGGCCGTCCCACTCCGCCAAATGCCCAGAAATTTGCTCCGGCAATGTATTTGTGAGTTCGAACTTTTTCTATGACCGTTTGGAAAAAATTGTCGCGGAGCATAGTTTTTGCCCCGACCGAATACGACTGCCCGTCTCTCGGCAGACCGAATTCCTCAATAACCATTGGTTTGTTTAACTTGATCGCCACGGCTCCATTCACATCTATATATTCCCGCGTTTTGGAAAGAGCCAACCGGTACTGCTCAGCCATCTTCCCGCTTTCGAACCAGCCCCAGTTCTTCGGCCAGATGTGAATGGTTACATAGTCAACGTTCGGATCGGCATGGATCTCTTCGAATAATTTAATGTCCTGTGTGCCGATCCAGCCCTCGTGTCCGATCGAAACCAGATGATTAGGGGCAATGTTTTTCAATTGCTGCGCAGTTTCGACGATCCATTCCTTATATGCCACGTTCGCTTCGGGCCGCATCGGTCGAGGTTCGTTAGCGATCTGCCAGGACATGATCGTTGGGTCATCTCGGTAGATCTTTCCGTTTGCCGAATTCTTCCTACGTACGATCCTTGCGGCCTGCCGAGCATAGCTATACTTGCACATCTCGCACGCATAGAACTTTGCAACCAGATCACGCAGTGTATCCCAGTCGGGTTTTCTGGTTAGCCAATCTTCTGAAATGACCTTATTCCAGATCAGATATTGCTGAAATCCGCCGCTCCATTCCCAGTTGTTGCTCAGAAAGATGACGGCCCTCATATCGCGCTTGGCCATTTCGTCCAACAGAATGTCTAACCCGTTCAAAGCACTTTCATCGAAAACGCCCTGTGTTACCTGAAAAGGCGGCTCAACCCGAGGTACGCCATTGAGCGGGCCCGAGCCCTCTGATCCGGCCATCAATCGTAGATTTGTAACGCCATTCTTTTTTAGAAAGTCGAGCTCTTTGTTAAGTCGTTCAATCCCTCGTCTTTTATCATTTTCCAAGCCTAATAGACTGCCATACCAATAGTTCGTCCCGACAAAATAATAAGGTTTGTTGTCAACAAAAAGCTGATTGCCGCTTACAGTTACAAACGATCGCTGCTGGGCAAATGTCGAGAGGCCGATCGAACTAACCACCAAAAGAAATATAACTTTGCACATCACCATTTACGTTTAGGATATTCGAATCTTCGCGATTTTGATATTACGGCCCTTCCGACTTTGCTGCTCCACCAGAACTGCTCTACTATTCACGGGTCGAAAAGCAAAACACATTAATGAACGAAACGGCGGCACATTCGAATTTCCGCAAAGCTTGGGCAGCGTTCACACGGCCGGTGGATGCCTTGCCGATCGATATTTTCCGGGTATGCGTTGGTGTCGTAGCGCTGACATATTTTGTCCGCACACTCTTCGAGGTTCCAGACTTCAGTGGCCCCGATGGATTGCTCGATCACGCATTGATACTGAGGATGTATTGGTTTACGGAGTTCGGTATCTTTCGTCCGTGGATGGGGGACGAGTGGTTCTATGCAATATTTGGTATTGCGATCGCCAGTTGTGTTCCGTTAATAATTGGCTATCGGGTCAAGCTATTTTCGGTGATTCTGTACATCATTGCTGTCAGCACCTACAGGCATAATTTCATCGTAATGTATGTCGATGATGCGTTGATGCATCTGCTGCTCTTTTGGATGCTCGTGTTGCCTGTTGGGCGAACTCTGGTATTAAGCGAGTGGCTGAAAGATCGCGGGGCGACGTGGGAACGCTGGAAGACCTATGTGGTTCCCGGTTCAACATTGCGTCTTTTCTTTTGGAATCTGGCGTTGCTTTATCTGGTTGCCGGGCTATGGAAATGGACAAGCCCGATGTGGCTCGACGGCACCGCACTTTACGTCGTGTTCAAACTGCCGGTTTCGTATTTTCAAGATTTCTGGAGTGCAGAACACATTCCGCTTCTAAGTGTATTCAACTACGGAACGCTCGTGCTCGAGCCGCTTGTTCCCATAATGTTTGTGCTGAGACGCGGTAGTTCGGCGAAGTATTGTCTGCTGTTTGCTTTTTTAGGGCTCCACCTGATCTCCGTCGCAACGCTCAATATTCCATACGCGAATATCGCTTGTGCCTCGACGGCAATACTTATATTCCGTGAAGAACTGATGACCTGGCTGCGTGGTGCCTATGTCGAGCCGGTCGGTGTGAAACAGTTTGGGTTTTCGGGCGCTGTAGCGCTTTTTATGGTCACGACCCTTACACTGGCGATGATCAGCTCGGTCATGCTTCTAGACTGGCGTACTGCTCCGCGTGAGATCACGATCGACGAAGTAATTATCCAGGAAGATCTGCCAGAGTTGATCGACGGACGTGCCGACGGGCTGGATCGCGTCCAAATTGCTTTTTTTGGTGCCCTTTGGATGATGGGCATCGCTCAGCAGTATCAACTCTTCAACTGGATAGATCACCGCAACTACGCCACGCATTACAGCATTTATGTAGATGGTAGAGAAGTCGATCCGAATGGGATGTTCGTGAGGTCCCTGCGCGGTGTGCTGCTCGATTTTTATATTCACGACGTCACGTGGCTCAGAATACCTCCCGAGCAGCGTTCGGAACTTCGTTCGAGTATTCTAAGGCGGACGGCATCACGATATTGTCGAAACGAAATGCCAACGGGGCTTGTAGAAGCACATTCGTCAATCGAACGAATTGATCCAAACGGCGGATATGGCGAATTCGATAATATGATGTTGATGAAATTTAAGTGTCGTGAAGATGGTGTGCCAGAGTTTGCTGTCGGCCCCTAGATTAAGTAATGTGCGGAATTGTTGCGATTTATAATTACGGAAGCGAGGTCGTAGGCGATTCTATAGATCGCGCCGTTAATGCTCTCCTTCCTCGAGGCCCTGATGAACAAAACACCTGGTACTCGTCCGACGGCCGCGTTGCCCTTGGCCATGCCCGTCTAAATATCATGGACCCAAAGACCGGCACCCAGCCGATCGCGAGCGAAGACGGAAAGCTACATATTATTCACAACGGTGAGTTCTACGATTTCGAACGTATTCGCAAGGAACTCGAGTCACGCGGCCACGTTTTTAGAACAAGGAGCGACAGCGAGATCGCTTTGCACCTCTATCAGGAAATGGGAGCTGCATGTCTTGAACACCTTCGCGGAGAATTCGCGTTTGTCATTTGGGACGAAGAGAACGAGACGCTCTTCGCGGCACGCGACAGATTTGGCATCAAGCCGCTTTTCTACATTCAGGATCCGGATGGTCTGAAGATCGCATCGGAATCGAAGGCGCTATTCGCGGCCGGGGTTTCGGCGGAATGGGACCAAGAATCGGTGTTCCAGAATCTGTTCTTTTCGTTCGATCTGGATAGGACACTTTTTAAGAATGTTAAGCAGCTAATGCCCGGACATTTTCTTACCGTAAAGCGCGGCAGGGTCACGGTCGAACGATATTGGGACGTCGGCTATCCCAGAGCAAACGCAATACACCGCCACGTTTCGGAGCCCGAATGCATCGAGACCGTGCGAAGGCTCCTCGACGAAGCAATTCGCCTAAGAATGAGGGCCGATGTTCCGGTCGGCTGTTATTTAAGCGGTGGTGTAGATTCTTCGTCGGTGCTTGGAATGGCGAGCCGTTATGCCAACGGAAAGTTCACCGCTTTCACCATCGCGTTCGATCATCCTGACTTTGACGAAAGTGGACCCGCGAGACGCATGGCGGATTTTGCCGGTGCAGACTTTCGTCCTATCGCTGTCATGGGCACTGACTTCGCTGATGTTTTCTATGACTCGGTATGGAAAGGCGAGATGATCCACTACAACGCACACGGCGCCGCCCGGTATCATCTCAGCCGAGCCGTCAGAAGCGAGGGCTACAAAACGGTCATTGGCGGGGAGGGTGCGGATGAGTTATTTGCCGGATACGATTTCTCAAGCCAGGCCGTGCTCGCGAGCGGTTCATCGGGCACCATGGCGAAATATGCGAAGATGCTCGCACGTCTAATCCGCCCAAAGTCCGACACCGAACGCCGCATCGCTGCGACCTCACCCTGGCTGGCGCGGTTAAGCCATATTCTTGCCTTTCCGCCGCATTTGACCGATTACGTCGCAAAGAAGTTCGATCTTCTGCATTCGATCACCGCGGCCGAGTTCGCCGCACAGTTTCCAAAACGTGACCCTTATCGCGAGTTCTTCCGTCAGTTCGATTATCGTAAAACGCTCATGGGTCGCGAGCCCGCGAAGCAGATCCTATATCTTTGGATGAAGTCGTTGTTTGTAAACTACGTCCTCGCCGCCGAACGGCTTGATATGGCAAATGCCGTAGAAGTTCGCCTGCCGTTCCTCGATCACAAGCTGTTCGATTACGCGAGTTCGATCCCAGTTTCGATGCTCGCAAATGGCGGCACATTAAAGTATCTGCTTCGCGAAGCGGCGAAACCATACATCACGGACGAGGTCTATCGAGGGCTAAAACAGCCGTTCCTCGCACCCCCGACAACTCAGCGCAACGACGATGCAATGTATGTCATGCTGCAGGACATTCTGCGGAGCGAAAGCTTCCGAAGCGTCCCATTCTTTGACCGAACGGCGGTCGTTAAACTGCTTGACGACATCGCAGTTATGGACGAAACGGCCCGCGCCTCGATGGATCCGGTCTTGTTTATGATGGCGTCAATTGGAGTGCTGCACGAAAAGTATGGGCTTTAGATGGATTTGATGCTTTATTTTGTAGCAAACGATGGCGACTTCATTTATCATTCTTTTGTTATAAATGACGAGCAATTGAGGAAGTAGCCGATTTGAAACCGACGAACATCAACGATCCCGAATATTTCCATAAAGTTGTTGACTGCCAGTACGCATGTCCGGCACATACACCTGTGCCGGAGTACATCCGCTTGATCGCCGCTGGCCGATACACCGAGGCGTACATGATCAACTGGGATTCGAACGTGTTTCCTGGCGTGCTCGGGCGAACGTGCGATCGGCCCTGCGAGCCTGCGTGCCGCCGAGGCCGCGTCGAAGAAGAACCCGTCGCGATCTGTAGGCTGAAACGTGTTGCAGCAGACAATCGAGATGACGTGATCCCTTATATGCCGCAAGGGCCGTTTCCATCGAATGGCAAGAAGGTCGCGTTGATCGGAGCCGGACCTGCGAGTCTGACGGTCGCACGCGATCTTGCTCCGCTCGGTTACGAGATCCATCTTTTCGACGAGCAGATCAAAGGCGGCGGGTTTATGCGCTCGCAGATACCGGCGTTTCGCTTGCCCGAACAGGTCCTGAACGAAGAGGTCGATTACATCCTGCGGCTCGGCATTCATACGCATTTCAAGCACTACGTTTCGTCGCTCAAAGAGATCCTCGAACAAGATTACGACGCGGTCTTTGTCGGGACCGGAGCGCCGCGTGGACGCGATCTGCCTGATCTTCCGGGCCGTCAGGAAGGCGACGCGAACATTCACATTGGCATCAATTGGCTCGGCTCGGTCGCGTTTGAACATACGGAAAAGATCGGCAAACGCGTGATCGTTCTCGGCGGCGGAAACACCGCAATGGACTGCTGCCGCACGGCGCGTCGTCTTGGCGGCGAAGATGTGAAAGTGGTCGTCCGTTCGCCGTTCGCGACGATGAAAGCGAGCCCATGGGAAAAAGAGGACGCTCAGCACGAAGACATCCCGATCATCGACAACCACGTGCCGAAGAGTTTCGTCTACGAAGCAGTGAACAGTGAACAAGGAACAGTGAACAGTAAGAAATCCGACGAGTCGGGCAACGGGTCAGAACCGGGAGTGATAGCGACTGGGCCTTCTTCTTCCGCAACTGACCACCGACCACCGTCCACTGGCCACCGCTTGGTCGGCATGACATTCGAAAAGGTCGAAGCGAAGTACGACGAAAACGGCAAACGCTCTCTCGTGCCGACCGGCGCACCTGACGTCTTCTTCCCGGCGGACGACGTACTGATCGCGGTCGGGCAAGAGAACGCATTCCCTTGGATCGAACGCACAATTGGCGTTGACTTCGACAAATGGGAGATGCCCGTTGTCGACAAGACCACGTTCCAATCGACCAATCCGCGAGTCTTCTTCGGCGGCGACGCGGCTTTTGGCCCGGAGAACGTAATAACAGCGGTCGCGCACGGCCATCAAGCGGCGGTTTCGATCGATCTTTTCTGCAACAAGAAAAATCTGCTGACCGAACGCCTTTCGCCCTACGTCAATCTCGTTTCGCAGAAGATGGGCATCCACGAATGGGCGTACGACAGCGAGATCGAGCACGACAAACGCTTTGCCGTGCCGCAAGCCCCGAAAGACCTAACGCTAAAAGATCGCAAGAAAGAGGTCGAGCTCGGATTTGATCCGCTGACCGGGTACGAAGAGGCTCAACGTTGCCTGAACTGCGACGTGCAGACCGTTTTCCACGCTCCGAAGTGCATCGAATGCGACGCCTGCGTCGATATCTGCCCGACGAGCTGCATCACATTTACGACAAATGCCGATGAACCCGAGCTTCGCCAGAATCTAAAAGTCCCGGCTCTAAATCTAACGCAGGACATCTACGTCGCCGACGGCCTCAAGACCGGCCGCATCATGGCCAAAGACGAAGACGTCTGCCTCCACTGCGGCCTCTGTGCCGAACGCTGCCCCACCGCCGCCTGGGAAATGGAAAAGTTCTGGTACAACGTCACCAAAGCCGGCGAGGTCAAGTACGGTAACTTCGTGCAGATAGAACGAAATGGAGCGGTATAGGTGTGTCAGAAACGCCTGCGTAAGCGGGCGGCCAGTTCGTTGCGGTACAATCGTTGAAGGAGAAATTTATGTCTATACAAACAATGGATCTTATCGCGATGGCCGAAGCTCTGCCGATCGATGAAAAAGCGATGCTCGTAGATCGCCTTCTCGACAGCATGTATCCACGGCAGGAGGAGATCGACGAGATCTGGAAAGTCGAGATCGAACGACGCGTGGAAGAAGTTCGCTCCGGCAAGGTTAAGACGATTCCGGGTGAACAGGTGTTCGAAGAGATACGAAACCGCTTTGGCAAATGACGTTCGATTTTCATCCGGAAGCTCGAAACGAGTCATAGATGCCGTCGCGTTTTACGAAATGTCTCGCGAAGGCCTGGGCTTGCGTCTTTCGCGTGAAGTATATGCAACGATAAATCGTGTCATCCTCGGCCCAACGGCGTGGCCACAAATTTCGGAGAATACCAGACGCTGTTTTACCAGACGTTTTCCCTACGGGGTCGTCTATGAGGTTCGCGAAAACGACATCCTGATCATCGCAGTCGCACATTCGAGCCGGGAACCGTTTTATTGGAAGGATCGACTAAAATGACCTCGGTGCCGGGAGCTGCCCCACCGCCGCCTGGGAAATGGAAAAGTTCTGGTACAACGTCACCAAAGCCGGCGAGGTCAAGTACGGCTGCTCTTAGAATGTCCGTCGGACTAGTATGAAAAAACCAATATTTTATTACTTGGCGGGCGTGGTAAGCGTTATGCTCCCACTTGCTCTCTTAATGGGTTTCGGACTACTGGCCGATACTGTTTTTGAACGAACATTGGGTTCCGCTGGATCGGATATTACCGTAGATAACAATGTGTCGTCGCCTGATGGAGAGTATGTGGCAACAACATATACAGGAATGGGCGGCGGCGCGGCTGGATGGTGCTTCAGGCGAGTTACTGTGAACAAAAAGGATGCTCCTTTTAGCTGGGAGAATGAAAAACAAAGAGGTGGTTATAGCTTTAACGTAAGTTGTGGCAGTGAAATCGAAATGATCTGGGAAGAACCGCGGAAGATTCTAGTGACTTACACAGGCTCAGATGATTGGGCCGGAATAAGCGTCTATCAACGCTCGATGAGCAATGACAGAGAAGTGAAGATAAGATATCAGCCGAAATAAAGAGTTTGCGGAGTGCTTCAGGTTTGATCGCTAAATGTAGATACTTGATATTGTATTGCTAGTCGTGTTAAATTTCCGCCGTTCTGGCGGTTGATCTTAGGAGAAATTAAAAGGAGATATTGTTATGGCGGAGACTGGGCATGCGCGGAATGTGGAGCATTTCGGGACGATGATCGTATTCGTGGACGGTTGGGGCGCGGCCTATAACCCGAGCAATGCGGCGATCGAGTTGGCGGCTTTGCAGGCGAAGTTGGCGGCGGCCCTGAACGCTATAGACGCTGTGACGACGGCCGTTGCTCCCTGGAAAGTGAACGTGAATTTCCGCGAGAATAAGTTCGCCGGGATCAGCCAGTTGGTCACGCGTGTCGTAAACAGCTTTGCCGCTTCCGGTGCGGAGGACAACGCGATCGAGGACGCCAAAGGCTATCAACGAAAGATAAACGGTTCACGTGCGACCGCACTGCCCGAAGACGACCCCGAAACGCCCGAGGATGAAAGCCAGGGAAATTCCGTCTCGCAGAGAAGCTATACTCAATTGGTCGAGCATTTTGATAATTTGATCGAACTGCTCGATAACGACGCCAACTACGCACCTAACGAAACCGAGTTACAGATCACGCAGCTTCAGGCAAGATCCGCCGAGTTAAAGGATGCGAATGAGGCCGTCGTCGCAACTCGAGTGCCCGTCAGCAACGCTCGTCTGGTCCGCAATGCCGTGCTCTATGACGATAAAGAGGGGCTGGTTCAGCTAGCCGGACTCGTCAAAAAATACGCCAAATCACTCTTCGGCGGAGATTCACCCGAATACGGCCAGATCAGCGGCCTCGAATTTCGTATAGTAAAATAAACTATTCGTCCGTCGATCCGCGCAATTCCTACTTAAAGCCTTGCAATATGACCTGCGGGTCTTGCAATACGACCTGCAAGGCTTGCAACGCAACCTGCGAGTCTTACAATCTGACCTGCGGGCTTTGCAATTCGACCTGCGGGTCTTGCAATGTGACCTGCAAGTCTTACAATGCGAACTGCGAGGCTTGCAATACCTTCTACGACGCAATTTTGCCCGCCGCAATCTTTCTTTTCGGTCCCGAAAACACTACAATTACGCTGTTTTCATAAGAGGTGGATCCGATGGCAAACGATAGAGTATTTGCGATGAGTTTTGCGGGCGTTTATCCGCATTATGTGGCGAAGGCGGAGAAGAAAGGGCGGACGAAGGGAGAGGTCGACGAATGTATTCGCTGGCTGACGGGTTATACGCAGAAGGGCCTTGAAAAGGTGATCGAGAAATGGATCAGCTTCCGCGATTTCTTTGACAAGGCCCCACGGCTTAACGCAAACGCTCCGCTGATCAAAGGCGTCGTCTGCGGCATCCGCGTCGAAGACATCGAAGACCCGCTAATGCAAAAGATCCGCTGGCTCGACAAACTCATCGACGAGCTCGCCAAAGGCAAAAAGATGGAAAAGATACTCCGGACGGCGGAGTAAGAGAGTCAGAACCGGGAGCGGTAGCGACTGGGTATATTACAAGGCAACAGGTGATATAATTCGTCGAGGTGAAGAATATGTCAGTGATCACAGAAGTAGAGGAACTAGCACTTAGCCTCCCGGCATCTGATCGTGGAAAGCTTGCTGAAAAGTTGATACGCTCTTTGCCATCACCTGGATGGGATGATGAAGATGATGGCATAGAGGAGGCACTTCGCCGCAGTCGAGAAATAGATGAGAATCCAGAAATGTCATTGACAGAAGAAGAATTTTTCGCGTCGTTCGAGAAATATCGTCGATGAAGTTTCGCTATACCGTTCTCGCGCGAGAAGAACTGACGGAAACGTTAGAATATTACGAGACCAGCGCAGGTCTGGAAGTCGCTAAAGACTTCTTCGCAGACTTCGAAGTTGCAAAGAAGAGGATCGCGTCGAATCCGCAGGCATTTCCGGAAATAAGGTCCGGCGTTCGGCGTTGTTTGTTTAATCGCTTTCCATACGAGGTCAACTACGAAATAGCAGACTCGAAGACGATCAAGATCCTTGTGATCAAACATCAAAGAAGATCACCAGACTTCGGTCTGGACCGTTAGTTAACAAATGGCAATCAACGATTTCGTAGTTAGGTTTGCGAACGTCAACGGCACCGGTTCGGCGTCGGCCAATGCTTTGTTTACCAAGGCAGTGTTTCGCATGGGCATTCCGGTTACGCCGAAGAACATCTTTCCTTCTAACATTCAGGGCTTGCCGACGTGGTACGAAGTGCGTGTGTCCGAGAAAGGCTATCTCGGGCGGCGCGAGGGCGTCGATCTGATGGTGGCGGTCAATCCGCAATCGATGAAGAAGGACTACGCGGACGTCCGCGAAGGTGGTTACTTCGTCTATGACAACACGAAGCCGCTGCTGCCGGGTTACGACCGAACCGACATCACACATCTCGGCATACCGATGACCGCTCTTTGCAACGCGGAATACACGGACGCCCGACAGCGGCAGCTTTTCAAGAACATCGTTTACATCGGAGCTCTCTCTAAATTGTTCGACATCGAATTCTCCGTGCTCGAAGGGCTCGTTGGCGAGCAGTTTAAGGGTAAGGAAAAGCTGATCGAACCCAACATCAAGGCTCTGAACCTCGGTGTAGATTACGTTGAGGAAAATTTCAATACTCCCTTTGATCTGCGTCTCGAACGCCGCGATCTGCTCGGGGACAAGATCCTTTACAGCGGTAATTCGGCTTGCGCACTCGGGGCGATCTATGCGGGCGCGACCGTCGCCGCCTGGTACCCGATCACGCCTTCGACATCGGTCGTCGATGCGTTTGCGAAATACTGCACGAAGTATCGCGTCGACGCGGAAACGGGCAAGAATAATTACGCCATTGTCCAGGCTGAAGACGAACTCGCCGCCATCGGTATGGTCATGGGTGCAAGCTGGAACGGCGCAAGGGCATTCACCGCGACCAGCGGCCCGGGCGTGTCCTTGATGCAGGAATTTCTCGGGCTCGGTTATTTTGCCGAAGTGCCAACCGTCCTGATCGACGTTCAGCGAACAGGCCCTTCGACCGGAATGCCGACAAGGACACAGCAATCAGACATACTGCTTGCCGCCTACGCCTCACACGGTGATACGAAGCATCCGCTATTGTTTCCGGCGTCACCGAAAGAATGCTTTGAAATGACGGCTGATGCGTTTGACCTTACGGAGCGGATCCAATCACCGGTTATCGTGATGACGGACCTCGACCTCGGCATGAACGACCACATAACCGAGCCGCTTGTTTGGGATGATTCGCGCATTTACGAGCGTGGGAAAGTTTTGACAACCGAACAGTTAGACTTTCTCGGAAGTGCTATCGATCGAATGCAGGCAGCCGTAGATGAGCATCAACCCGTTACGATTGGCAACGGAAATGGCCATATGGGTGCGTCGCTTTCAGAGCTGGACGCGCAGACCCACGGAGACCACTCGGGAACTCAGCCGCTCGAACAGTTCAAAGGCAAATGGGGCCGATATCTGGATATCGACGGCGACGGAATTCCCTACCGTACGATCCCTGGAACCCACCATACGCGCGGAGCGTTCGTAACACGCGGGTCGAGTCGCGACGAGTATGCGGTCTATACCGAGGACGGCGCCGCTTATCAGCGAAACGTTGATAGGCTTTCGCAGAAATGGGAAACGGCCAAAGAGCTCGTTCCGCAACCGGTTTTCTTCAGCCCGGGAATGTCGCATGAATCAGAACCCGGAGCGGTTGTCACCGGTCATTCCGATGGCGTGATCTTTTTTGGCACATCTACCTATGCTGCGGTAGAGGCTCTCGAGATGTTGGCCGCCGAGGGAATCACGCTCGACGGAATGCGGCCCCGTGGATTTCCGTTCGGAAAGGCGTTCGTTGAATTCGTAGATGCGCACAAAAGACTGTTTGTGATCGAACAAAACCGCGACGCTCAATTTAAGAGCCTGATGATGATCGAACTAGGCGTCGATGCATCGAAATTGATCTCCGTCCTAAACTACGACGGCATGCCGATAACCGCAGATAATATCTTTCGCCAGATCAAGGAGGCTTCGAACTGATTTGCTTACCGAAATTGTATCGCGGCTGCCGCGGATCGGAATCTTGACTTTAATCGTTTTCGCGTCGGCCACGATCTTTTCTGCCACGTCCCTCTGGGCCCAGGATCCGGCGATTTCGCGATGGGCGCTGGGCCGGCCCTCGCTGCTGATTGACCTTCCCGCTAGGCCAAGCCCCGGAGGGGTGCCATGGGCAGAGCAGCAGGCTTATTCTTACTTCCCCAACTCTTGGTCGGCCGAGGGCAGCGGCGTTCGGATCGAAGCGGCGCGCCTTTATGCGAAACAAACGCCCAGCGAATTGCTCGCCGAGATCAGCCGTAAGCTTGGCGTCCAGATCTCTAGTTCCCGCAAAGGCCAGATCTCAGGGAGGGAACTCGCATTATTCTCAAACGAAGCACGAACTATATACGCGATCGGGCACGACGGCGGCGTAATGGGCGGCGCCAGTTGGGTGGTTGTCGCGACCTATCGCGATGCCGCAGGCCGCTCGCTTTCTCAGGAATTACTCGATTCGATCAAGCTTGAGCGCGAGGGTGCGAGGAATTGGGCACTGCGAAGCCTTGGCCGCACATTCATCGCAGCTGAGATGCCTTTCGAGGTGGTGGAAACCTCTGCGGGCGCGGGTCCAAATCGTACGAGATACGAAGTAACATTCGACGGAATGGACGTTTCGGTTACCAATGAGACTCCTGGCGAGGGAAGGGTCCTCGACGTAAGAACCAGCCTCAGTGACCTAGTTGAGAGAGAGCGAACGCGGTCCGGGATCAGCGATTTCAAAGCGTCGCGCGAGAAGTATAAACTCGAATCCCGCGAAGGCGAACTCGTCACGGTAGATCTGAAACGCGGCCATCGGAATTACAGAGTATTTAAGATTGCGTTCATCGAGGCACACCGTGGCGTGGTGGTTAACATCACGATCGACCCCAACCGCGCCG
The DNA here is from genome assembly GCA_041751035.1 of Pyrinomonadaceae bacterium. Taxonomy (GTDB): domain Bacteria; phylum Acidobacteriota; class Blastocatellia; order Pyrinomonadales; family Pyrinomonadaceae; genus OLB17. The sequence continues at coordinate 283,970 of JBGSYH010000030.1, forward strand.
ATCATCAAAAGACGGCGGAACGCATCTTCCGTTCGATGAAGCCCGTCCTGAATCCGATCTACGGGTGGAAAACCTACGCTATCGGAAACGGCGGATTTTTCCTAGATCTCCCTTTAGCGCCCAATCCTCCGGTGCGTCAAAATGCTGTATTGAGCTACCTTTCGCAATCGCCGCTGGCTCCAGTCGAAGTAAGGGAGGTCGAGGTTGGATTTCCGGGTGGACATAATCCGGATCTCGCCGCAAAACAATATTTTGAAATGCAGACAGCGATGCATAAAGATGCAAAATACGACACTCCGGTGATCGAAAAGCGGCTGATCGACGGGCTCGAGGCGAGGCTCGTCAAAGCGAAGTGGCGGAGCGGCAAGAACGAGAATTTCAGGCAGATGCTCCTCATCTATGGATACAGCCGCCATTGGATCGTGGATATGCTCACGTCGAAGGACACGGCGGACCATATGGAGCGGGTGATAGGAAGCGTTCGGATAAAGATCGATTTCCCGGCCCGGTTCCGTCGGCAGTCAATAGGGCAGACCGGTGTTTCGTTCCTCATCGGCGAGCAGCGTATCAAAACCAACGTAACCTCAAATGCGAACGACCCCACGTTCGCCCGCGAAGAGATTGGTATGGCTGAACTCGGCAGCGGTGTTATTCTCATCACCTATGAGATGACACTGAAAGGGGAAAATCCGCCGCTTACCGATGAGCAAGGCACGTTCTACTTTAACTCGTTCCTTTCCGGGATGGCCGGCACACTGGGGATGAAACTATCTGGGAAACTTCGTGATTCTTTCGAGGTCAATATCGATGGTGTCGAGGGCAGGCACTTGATCTTTAACCTCGCGAGCGACAAAATGCCGGCGACGTCAGTAGTTCAGGGAGACTTTGTCTTGCTCCAGCAAGAAAAACGGCTTTGGACTGCCATTGTTATGACAAACTACGCAGCGGGCCTAGAGGCTCGCAATACACGTGCTAGAATACTCAACTCGTTTAGAGTAGGAATGTAATTAAAATATGAAAAACATTATGCGTTCAATTGCAGCCGCTTTATTTGCTGTCCTACTTACAGTAGCCCTCGCTTCCGCACAGACTACACCGCAGACATACAACGAATTTCTAGCGGAAGGTGATGCGATGGCTATCAAAGGTGACTTTGCCAAGGCCATCCATTGGTACACACAAGCTCTCAACCGCCAGCCCGAAGCTTGGAACGTCCGATACGCCCGGGCCGTTATCTACGCCAGAACCGGAAGGTACAATGATACGATCAAAGACCTGAATGAAACCCTAAAAGCAAAGCCCGATCACTTCAACGCTTTGGTCTTGCGAGCGGCCGCATACAACGCTAAGAAAGATTGGAAAAAGGGCTTTGCCGACGCCGATGCCGCTCTAAAGCTAAACCCCAAGAGCGGAGTCGCCTATCAGGCCCGTGGCCTCGCATATGGAGGCCAGAAGAAGTGGAGCGAGGCCGAAGCAGATCTAAATGAGGCGATCCGCCTTGAGCCTCGGAATGCGATCTTCTACAAGGTCCGAGCCGCCATTTACACCGATCAAGGCAAAACCGCCCAGGCACAAGCTGACAAACTGGCCGCTGAGCGGCTACAGAAAGGGCAATAAACGCGACGTAGCAATCTGTGACTGCAACCGCGTTAAGCAGCGAATTGAATCGTTAAGCTCGCCTATGAATTTCTTTATGGCGAGCTTTTCTTTTTGAGGCCGAGAATGCAACCTTAAGCCATATTTTGCCGTCTTGTAATGCATAGATTTGACGCTACAATATGAGAGACTCGATTGATATTTGCGAAAATGAATTATGACCTACGTCAGATCAACATTCCGCCATCCGGCATTGCCGAAGAACGGCCTTGGGTACACGGTCGATTATTATGAGGGTTCGCTTTCGACGCTTTGCGCTGGTTGCGGGCATGATTCGATCAATGCGGCGATCGTTGAGGCGTGTTGGCAGTTGAATATCGAACCCCATATGGTAGCAAAGCTATCGGGCATCGGCTGCTCATCAAAATCTCCGGCTTACTTCCTGTCGAATTCGCACGGGTTTAATTCGGTCCACGGCCGTATGCCATCGGTTGCGACAGGGGCAAATCTCGCGAACCGCGATCTGATCTATTTCGGCGTTTCCGGTGATGGAGATACCGCTTCCATCGGGATGGGACAGTTTGTTCACGTGGTCCGGCGAAATCTGAACATGGTTTACCTGGTGATGAACAACGGCTGCTACGGCCTTACCAAGGGCCAGGACAGTGCGACGGCCGATGCCGGCTCCAAGAATAAAACAGGACAGGTCAATCTTTTTGAAGCGATCGATCTCGCGAGCTTAGCTATTGAATTAGGCGCGACTTTCGTGGGCCAAAGTTTCTCGGGAGATAAGGAGCAATTGATACCCCTCCTGAAAGCAGCGATGCGGCACAAGGGCTTTGCGATGCTCAATGTGATCTCACCGTGTGTCACATTTAACAACAACGTGGGGTCGACAAAATCATATGATTACGTCCGCGAGCATGTCGAGATGACCGCGACAATGGATTTTGTCCCGATGATGCGCGAGATCAAAACGTCATACGAAGCCGGATCGATCAACGATCTGACGATGCACGATGGCTCGCTGATCCGTTTGAATAAATTGAATAAAGACTGGGATCCGACGAATCGTCTTTCCGCATCAAATGCCATTCAGCATGCAAAGTCCCGCGGCGAAATTCTTACCGGCTTGCTCTATATCAACGAAGATGCACAGGACCTTCAGACCGTTCTTAATACGACAGATACGCCGCTGAATGCTCTCCACAAGGATGTTCTTTGTCCGGGTTCGGAAGTACTTGAGAAGTTGAATTCTTCACTTCGATAAGAACTCAATATAGCAAGTAAGGTTCGCGGGCCTTTGCGAAGTCCGCCAATCCTACCGTCCAAGAATCTTCTATTTCGTTAAGAGACGCTCCCGCTTCGATCGCCTTTCTTATTTTGTCGGTGCCGGAGACGACGTCCATCGGGTTTTGGTCGAAGACATATTCATAGGCGTTTTGGCGCCATTGAAACTGTTCGGGATACATATCGTAAACGGTCTTTACCATCGCGACGCCGACGATAACCGGCCGAAATATATCGCGGTTAAATACGTGTATCTGCAGCCCGCCGCAGGTCTCGCCGGCAAATTCGCAAAACGTCGGGCGGAAATATGCCTCGCGAAATGCTACGCCCGGAAATTCGTATTCGTCTAGAGCGGCGACCCATTCGCGCGGTTCGATAAAAGGAGCACCGTTTAGCTCGAAGGGTTTTGTCGTGCCGCGGCCTTCGCTGAGTTCTGTTCCTTCAAGGTGCACTGTCGCCGGGAAAACGACACAGGTATCAACGGTCGGAATATTTGGGCTGGGTAGCACAAAGGGCAAACCGGTCTCTTCGAACCACATGCTTCGGTTCCAGCTCTGCATCTCGATAACTTCCAGATCACAGCCGATGCCGAAATGTTCATTGAACATCTTGGCGAGCTCACCGATCGTCATTCCGTGCCGTGTCGGCAATTCGAATTGCCCGACGAACGATTTGAACTCGTGCTCGGTGATGTTTCCCTCGATTTCGCGGCCGTTTATCGGGTTTGGCCGGTCACAGACGACAACACGTTTGCCGTATTTCTTTGCCGCACGCATGCAGTTCGCCATTGTGTAAACGAATGTGTAAATGCGGCAACCGACGTCCTGCAGATCGACCACGATAGTATCAACATCCGATAGCATTTCTTCCGTAGGTTCGCGCGTTTCGCTATAGAGTGAATAGACCATAATGCCGGTCCGCTCGTCCTCGGCGTGCGGCGTTTCGATCATGTTGTATTGAACATCACCGCGAATTCCGTGCTGTGGGCCGAAGAGTGTCCGAAGATCGATCGACGGATGCTCAAAGAATACGTCGGCCGCATGGCTGAGGTCCGGAAGCACCGATGCTTGATTACAAACCAACGCGATCCGTTGATCACGCAACACATCTATTTTTGGACCGACTAGGATCTCGATGCCGGTTCGCACTCTGTCACTCATAAAAACTTAAAGCCCAAGCTATTTGAGCCCGGGCTGAAACAAAAATTGAAATTCGATCATTTGCCATCAACGACCGGCGCGTCCGGCGCGTTCCTTCCCACTGACGCGATGCCATTCTCCATTGCCCGCTTCGTTTTATACATCTCGCTCTTGCCGATCGGCTCACCGTTCGCCGCTTTCAACACAAAATATGGTGAACCGTCTTTCGCGGTCTTGCGCTCGAAACGCCCGTCGTTCCCGGCGTTCTTCTTGACCGAAGCGATACCGCCCTCGGCGCCTTTACGCGAATCGTAAGCTTCGCTGGTGAGAATGATCTGGCCGTTCGTGGCTTTTAGGTTGAAACGAAATTTGCCGGTCTTACCCGCTTTTATCTCAAATTTTCCTGGCATTCGGTTGCTCCTTGTAGGTTAAGAAATACAGACTTCTTGTGGCTGCCGCAAAGAATATCACACGGCAAACTATTAGAAAACTTTTGGCCATTATTCAAGTGTATCGCTCGCCGAAACTTCGTGCGGGCGGAGCTTGTTTCGCTCAATAATTCTGGCACAGCCGTTCCAACGGAGTATCGCGTCTTCATTTCCATCCGGCTGCATCGACTCGGCCTTTTCGAAGCACTCCATCGCCTGAGTAAATAATTCATACGCTTGCAAACCGCCTTTCGCCAGCGTGGCCTTTGCCCGCCGCTCGTAAACGATCCCGGAATAATATGCTTTCTCGTACGGGTCGCGTATCTTCGACACGTAATCGTTTATATTCGTATCGCCGACCGCGTAATCTTTGCCAAATCGGTCGCTCATCGCTAGAACGATATTCGTCAGGGCTTCTTGATTGTCCGGTTCAACGGCGAGGATGTCCAAATAAATACTTTCAGCCGCACCCGGTTCGTTTAAGAGACGATAACGGTTCGCTTTTTCAAGTGCGGAGGGAATTGCTTCGTGCGATAGAGGTTTTAGTTCGAACATCACTTTTTCCTAAGCAGTTTCACAAGTTTCGCAAGCGGGTCATAGTGTTCATCGACCAATCGTTCCTTCAGAGGAATTATCGCATTATCGGTGATCGTGATGTGCTCCGGGCAGACCTTAGTGCAGCATTTGGTGATATTACAATACCCGATGCCAAACTCATCTTTAAGCTCGTCCACGCGGTTTTCGGTATCGAGCGGATGCATTTCAAGAGCCGCCGAATAAACAAGAAATCGCGGACCGATGAACTCATCGTGCTTCACATGATCGCGCAGGACATGGCAAACATCCTGGCACAGATAACACTCGATGCACTTGCGAAATTCTTGAACGCGGTCGATGTCCGACTGTTGCATTCGCCAGGTGCCGTCGTCGGCATCGGGCTCGCGCGGTTTGAATTTCTTGATGCGTTTTTTGACTTCGTAGTTCCAGGAGATATCTGCGATCAGGTCCTTCACCGGAGCAAATGCACGCATCGGCTCGATCGTGACCGTCTGCGAAAGATCGATCGTATCGAGCCGCGTCATGCACATCAGTTGCGGCTTCCCATTGATCTCCGCCGAGCAAGAACCGCATTTTCCCGCTTTGCAGTTCCAGCGGCAGGCAAGATCAGGAGCAGTTTCAGCCTGTATCTGATGGACTGCATCAAGCACGACCATACCTTCCGACACGTCCGTCTGGTAGTCGACCATCTCACCACCCTCGCGGCCACCTCGTCTTATGCTAAATGTTGCCTGAGTCATATTTTCCTTCAACGCAAAGACGCTAAGGAGCAGAGCCGCAAAGTAAAATCCAAGCGACTTTGCGTTACAAATCTCATTATCCCATCTCTTCGATCACTTGTTTCAATTCTTCCGGCATGTCAGGGATCGGCACGTGCGAGATATTCATTTGGCCATCGACCTCTTTGACGGCAACGTTGAACTTTGCGAACGCCGGATCTTTGTCGGGATAGTCATCGCGGAACTGTCCGCCCCGGCTTTCCTTGCGTTCGATCGCCGAGCGCGTGATAGCCTCGGAAACGGTCAACAGATTTCTTAGATCAAGAGCCGTATGCCAGCCGGGATTGAAATCGATATTGCCCGTTGCCCAAGATTTCGACGCACGTTCTTTCAGTTTCCCAAGACCTACCAAAGCTTCCTGCATCTCGTCTTCAAGCCTTACGATGCCTACTAGCTTTTGCATCATGTCCTGAAGGTCGTGTTGAATACCGAATGGGTTTTCGCCGCCTTCGCGTTCAAAAGGTTCCAGTGCTCGCTTTGCTTCGGATTCGATCAGTGCACCGTCGATCGTTCCGTGGCCGTTCTCTTTCGCGAACTGAGCTGCGTACTCGCCTGCCCTTTTGCCGAAAACGATCAGGTCCGACAGCGAGTTGCCGCCTAGCCGATTCGCACCGTTAATCCCCGAAGCGCATTCGCCTGCCGCATAAAGTCCCGTGAGCGTCGAGGCTTGCGTGTCTGCATCCACGCGAATGCCGCCCATTATGTAATGCGTCGTTGGGCCGACCTCCATTGGCGTGGTCGTAATGTCCAGGTTGGCGAGCTGCATGAACTGGTGGTACATCGACGGCAGTTTTTTCTTAATGTGCTCCGCCGCGTTCGGAAGTTTCTCCTTGATCCACGCGATGTCGAGGTAAACGCCGCCGTGCGGCGAGCCGCGTCCGGCCTTTACCTCGCGCATGATGCAGCGAGCCACGTGGTCGCGGGTCAAAAGCTCCGGCGGGCGGCGAGCGTCTTTATCGCCGGTGACATACCGCCATCCTTCTTCTTCGGTGTCAGACGTTTGGTCTTTATAGTTCGCGGGAATGTCGTCGAACATGAACCGCTTGCCCTCGCTATTCCGCAAGATGCCGCCCTCGCCGCGAACACCTTCGGTCACGAGAATTCCGCGAACTGATGGCGGCCAGACCATGCCGGTCGGATGGAATTGAATAAATTCCATGTCGATGAGTTCCGCTCCAGCGTGATATGCCAATGCGTGGCCATCGCCTGTTCCTTCCCAGGAATTCGATGTGATCTTGTAGGCACGCCCAACGCCACCGGTCGCGAGGATCACCGCCTTTGCCTTGAACACGCGAAAGCGTCCGTGCTCGCGTTCGTATGCAAACACACCAACTACGCGGTCACCGTCCTTCAGCAGCGAGATCACGGTCACTTCCATATGGACATCAATGCCCTGATGAATGCCGTGATCTTGCAGCGTGCGAATTAGTTCTAATCCGGTACGGTCACCGACGTGTGCCAGCCGTGGATATCGATGGCCACCGAAGTTTCGTTGGTTAATGCGGCCGTCTTTCGTCCGGTCGAACACCGCTCCCCAGCCTTCAAGCTCGCGAACACGGTCGGGAGCTTCTTTGGCGTGCAGTTCTGCCATCCTCCAGTTGTTGACATATTGACCGCCGCGCATCGTGTCAGTGAAGTGGACCTTCCAATTGTCGCGATCATCGTTATGGCCCATCGCTGCGGCCATTCCGCCCTCGGCCATTACCGTATGAGCCTTACCAAGCAATGACTTGCAGATCAGCCCGACGCTTACTCCGGCCGCAGATGCCTCGATAGCTGCACGCAACCCGGCACCACCGGCACCGATGACGAGAACGTCGTGTTCGAATGTTGTGTATTCAGTCATGAAAGCAACTCACCACAGAGATCACGGAGAGCAAGGAGGAAGTCAATAAGAACTCTGTGATCCCTGTGCCCTCTGTGGTGAAAGATTAGAAAATCCGAAAGTCGGTAAAAATCCCCATCGAAACCATCCGCACGTAAAAATCTGTAAACCCGACCCAGAATAGCGACAGCCACGCAAAGAGCATATGCTTTCGGTTAAGTTTTGTTACCCAACCCCACAATCCCTGCCGGATCGGTTTGTTCGAAAGCACATCGCAGCCGCCGCCCACCAGGTGGCGAAGCGAATGGCACCCGAACGTGTATCCGCCGAGCAAGATGACGTTCATCGTCATCACCAGCGTTCCTACGCCTATGCCGAATCCGTCGTCGAACTGTGTTGCGAGTATCGCGTCGTAGCTCAAAATGCCAATAAAAATGATGGCGACGTAAAGAAAATACCTGTGCAGGTTTTGCAATATCAGCGGGAACCAATTCTCACCGCGATATTCGTTTCTCGGTTCGCCGACCGAACACGCTATTGGATCCGCCCAAAATGCTTTGTAATATGCTCCGCGATAGTAATAACAAGTAAATCTAAATCCGCCCGGCGCCCACAGTATCAGGAAAGCAGGCGACATCGGCAGCCACGTCGGCATCCATGCGGGCCAAGGCCCGAGCCACGAATGTGTTGACAAAGGCTGCCCCGCGGCTTCCCAGAAAAGCGGTGAATAAAATGGCGAAAGGTACGGCCCGTAAGTGTAATGCTCACCTTGGAAAGCTGCCCAGGTGGAATAGACGATAAACGCGGAAAAGCCGAGGAATGTGACCAGCGACTGTAGCCACCACGAATCGTGTCGCATGGTCTCGCCAAATCCGCGGCGTGTTATCTGAACCAGATTTGCTGCCATTTAGATCGGAGAATCGCCAGATCGGAATGAAAGGCCGCACCGGCGAGGTCGAATATCAGTACTGGAAAAAAGAGATCTAGATTGACTTTGTAGTCCATAAACCGTCTAAAGTCAAGTATTTCGACTGGTTGTTAGGTGCTGAAAGGCAGATCACGAACAATTCGTTTCGCGCAAATCCTTCGATTTGGTAAAATTTTAGTTTACCTGAAACTACAATGAGCCAACTATCAGAAGCAGTCATTCTCGAATCACTTTCCCAGATCATCGATCCTGATCTACATAAGGACATCGTCACACTTGGGTTCGTCCGCGATATTGAACTAAACGGCGGCGACGTCTCTTTTCGGATCGTACTCACCACACCGGCCTGTCCTGTAAAGGAAGAGATGGAAACTCAGGCTCGTGAGATCGTGAGCTCGTTGGAAGGGGTGTCGAACGTGACCGTTACGATGGATGCCGAGGTCCCCCAGGGCCGCGGCATCGCGAACAACGTCGCGATTCCCGGCGTGAAAAACATCATTGCCGTCTCAAGCGGCAAGGGCGGCGTTGGTAAATCGACCGTAGCGGTGAATCTCGCGGTTGCACTTGCACAGCAAGGTGCAAAGGTCGGCATTATGGATGCCGACGTTTACGGGCCGAATATCCCATTGATGCTAGGCACCGGTTATGATCAACCCGAAGTGGCAAATGGGCAGCTCCAGCCGATCGAGGCTCACGGCGTAAAGATGATATCGATGGCGGTGCTCGTTCCGCCCGACAAGCCGATGATCCTTCGCGGGCCGATGCTTCACGGCGTTGTTCGTCAATTCTTGTCAGACGTAAATTGGGGCGAACTCGATTATCTGATCGTCGATATGCCGCCGGGAACCGGCGATGTGCAGCTCTCGCTGGCTCAGTTAGTGCCTGTCCAGGGGGCTGTCCTGGTCACAACCCCGCAGGAAGTTTCGCTTTCTGATGTTCGTCGGGCCGTCAAAATGTTTGAAACAGTGAACGTTCCGGTTCTTGGTGTGATCGAAAATATGTCTTATTTCATCGCTCCCGACACAGGAACGCGTTATGACATTTTCGGTACCGGAGGCGGACAGAAATTGTGCGACGAGTATGGCCTGACCTTCCTCGGCCAGGTACCGATGGGGATCGAGGTCCGCGAAAGCGGCGATAAGGGCGTACCCGTGGTTATCTCAACACCGGATTCAAGCCAGGCGGACGCTTTTCGAAACGTCGCCGAAGAGGTCGCCCGGCATATCTCGATAGAGGCAATGAAGCCGGATCTGGTCATTATGTCGCGAAGCCAAGCGTAAGCGGGTATTGGAGATCAGACCGCGTGTTTAGTTAATTCCAAGTGCTTTCAAGCACTCTTTTAGCTTCGACTGCAAAAGTTCAGTCTCAGCCTTCTCAATATTCCCTGCTAGGCCAGCATCCTGAAATTCTTTGTTGGTCGCATAGGCTTTCTCGAGCATTTCGCGAGCGGTTAATAGTTCTGACCGTCTTTTACCCGAAAGTCCGAGTGCCAAATACGATTTTCCGATCGCACCATGTGCGTCAGATTCCATATATCTGTAAACCTGGTTTTCGGGATCGGCGGTGCGGATCTTTTTCCAATCTTCAATAGTGACAATCAGAATAGCGACCGCCTCTTGATATCGTCCCGCACGTTCAAGGATCATTCCTTTCAAGGTACGGAAATTCGCAAAGATCAGCCTGGCATCAGCATCCGCCGGGTCGGCCGCAACTGCACCAGATGCGAGTTCAAGAGCTGCATCTATTGAAACGACCGAATCATCGTAACGACCCAAAAGGCCCTGAAGTTTTGCAATGCTGCTAAGCGTGAGCATTCGATTTCGCTGGGCGGTCTGTTGATGGCTGCCTTGGATATCTCCGGCGGCGTCCTGGTTCCTTAGTGATCCCTGATAGATTTCGAGTGCCTCTTGATAACGCTCCATCATCATAAGCACTTCGGCCCTGGTTTCGTTGATCACATCGACAGCGCTCCGAACCGGATAGCTTGAAGGCAACTTTGTGCGTGCGGTGTTGGCGATCTCGCTTCCTCGTGTCGCATCAGTGTATGCGGCATCAAGCTCACCGACTATCCCTTTTGCCCGAGCTGAGCGGTTATAGCCGGCAATAAGATCACAGATGTAGAACTCGTAGTAATCATCATTCTCGAAACTTGTTTCAACAGGGATAAGCTGTTCCATCGAACGCTGTGAAAGCTGCGCATATGCAGTCATATCCGTCTTTTGATACGCAGCATCAGCTGCTGACGCATATAGCTGGCCGAGTTTCCACTTGTATCGGTGCCGCTCGGGATAGTTCAGGACGAGCGATTCCATAATCTCTGTCGCTTTAGCGTAATTGACCTCTGCCTGTTCGCGTTGCCCTAAATTGGCCCGCCACAGCCCGCCCTGTATATCGGCAATTCTTTGATAGGCATCTGACAACTCTGATTGCAGATCCGGATCGTCGATCTTTTCAGCCGCAAGGCCATCTATATATTTCAATGCGGATTCAACCAGATATTCACGAGCCTCAGTTGTGCCCGGGACCTGTTCGAGTTTGTTGTGCAGCTCGTACAGCATACTTTTGGCGAGAAAGCGGGTCTCGGCAAACCTTTTCTCTGCGGCGTTCTTTTCGCGCTGTGCGACAGTATATTGCCATGAAGTGACGATCGTTGCGGCGATAAGCAGGACAGCTGCGGCCGCAGTGCCGATCACGCCTAATCGGTGTCGCTTGAAATATTTGTTGAACCGATAAATCCGCGAATCGGCTGTGGCCGAAACCGGAAGGCCGTCCTGGAAGCGGCGAATGTCCTCGGCGAACTCCTGGACCGACTGATACCGCCTTTCCGGTTCGCGGCGAAGTGCCTTCAGAATTATATTATCCAGATCTCCCTGAAGCTGCTTTCGGTCGACCGTGTTCGCCATTCGGGGATCTGCGATCTCACCTTCTTCGGTTGCCGCATCTCCCGCCGAAGCGGTCCGTTCACTATGGCCGGAAGTGTGTCCGCTTCCAACGGTCGAAGGCCGTGGAGGATCTTTCGATAGCACATTCTCGACAAGTTCTTTCGGGACCTTCCCTCGCATATCGAAGGGCCTCTGCCCGGCGAGCAGTTCGTACAAGATCACGCCCAGACTGTAAACATCGGTCGCGGTAGTTGTCGCTTCGCCTGCAAGCTGTTCGGGCGAAGCATATTCAGGCGTCATCGCACGAAACAGAGTGAGTGTCGCTTCGTTCGTATCCGCGTTCCAATCCGGTGAAAGCAATTTCGCGATACCGAAGTCAAGCAGTTTGGGCTCGCCATCCTTGGTGACAAGTATATTGGTCGGTTTTAGATCACGGTGTACGACGAGTTTCTGATGTGCGTTCGAAACTGCATTGCATACCTTTCGAAACAGATCCAGGCGTTCGTTTAGGCCGTAGCGGTTCTCATTGCAGTATTTCCGTATCTCAGAACCGTCTATGAACTCCAACACGAAATAAGGAAGCCCGTCGATCGTAGATCCGCCATCAAGCATTCGGGCAATGTTCGGATGATCCAGATTCGCAAGGATATTTCGTTCCAACAGAAAGCGCTTCAGGACTGAATTCGTGTCCATTCCTCGCTTTATCAGTTTCAATGCTACTTTCTGCGAAAAACCCTCGCCCGAGTGTTCCGCCAAATAGACGGTACCCATTCCTCCTGAGCCGATCTCGCGTATCACCCGATATCCGTCGATATCGGACGGTATTTGTTCCGAAACATTTTCAAGATCTGAATTCTCAAGCAAAAATGGCGAGGCGATAAAATCATCGGCCGCAGCGTCTGCCTTTACGAGACGCTCAACCTCTTCCCGGATTCCAAGATCAAGGCCAGAAATGTATGAAACACGCTCGTCGCCGCTCAATTCAAGAGCTTCAAAGAGAGCTTCCTTTACTGATCGCCAATGTGTAGGGTTCATGTTTGTTATCTGACTACGCGAAGATCAGGTGAGTTTCGGCTCATTACTGGCTTATACGATCGAAGAGCCACGCTCTTGCCGTTGCCCATTCACGTTTTACGGTCGCGGGCGAGATCTTTAGCACTTCTGCGGTTTCCTCAATGGTCAATCCGGCAAAGTACCGAAGTTCGACAACCCGAACCTGGTCCGGATCGAGTTTGGCTAGATCATCTAGTGCTTCATCGAGGTCGATCAGGTGACTATCAACCGATATCGGAATGCTCGGCGTGTCGTCTAAAGCGATCTTTTCGCCGTCTCGCTTTTGAGACCGACGCCCACGGGCCGAATCAATGAGGATACGACGCATTGCCTGGGCCGCAATTGCAAAGAACTGGCCGCGGTTCTCCCAATCTACAGAGCGTTGATTCGTAAGTTTGAAGTATGCCTCGTGAACCAGCTCGGTCGTCTGGATCGACACCGCATATTCACGATTAAGGAAACTGCCCGCAAGCCGCCGCAATTCGTTGTAAACGAGCGGCAAAAGCCGATCCAGAGCCTCACGATTCGAGCTCGACCGGGATTCGTTCAAAAGCAGGGTAACCTCAGTATCCATAGGGTGATGCACGCAAGTCTAGCACAACTTATCACCTTATAGACACGAATAAATTTAAGAATGCGATCCTGATCTTCACGCCGCTTGAGATCTTCGTGAGCCACAATCACATTCCTTATCGCGTTGTGTCATAAGCCGTACCGCACTCGACCAATGCTTTTCGGGTTTGCGGCACTTCTGAGAAGAATTTCCTTAAAGGTGGTTCATTATGAAAACGAAACCGATCACATTTAATAACCTCTATAGTTTTGCGTCTTTATTATCATCGATCCGTGCAATGACCTTGGCGGTTTTCGCGATCAGCCTTATGTTCCATAGCCATATTTTCGCGGCTAATGGAATTAACGACGGGTTTGCACCGAACGTGAACGATACGATCCGACGTGTGGCGATACGAACCGATGGAAGGATCTTTATCGTCGGAGATTTTACGAACGTTGATGGAGTTGCTCGGTCGCGGGTCGTGGCACTATGGCCATACGGCACCGTTGATACAACTTTCGCCGATGCCGCGGTGAATGGGACGGTTCACACGCTGGCAATACAACCGGATAACAAGGTGTGGATCGGAGGCTCCTTCTCGCAAGTCGGCGGTGTAGAACATGCAAATATTGCTCGGCTAAACGCGAACGGAACCGTCGACGCGGTCTTTACCGCGCCAAACGGGCCTATAGTATCAATGGCCCTTCAGCCGGATGGCAAGCTGATAATCGGCGGAAATTTTACGATGATCGGCAGCGTTCCACGGAGCATGATCGCTCGGCTGAATACGGACGGCACGATCGACCAAACGTTTACGGCCTCTGCAAACATTCAGGTTGACGCCATCACCATCCAGCCCGACGGCAAGATACTCATCGGCGGCGGTTTCTTTCAGGTCAACGGTGTAACGCGAAACTTTATGGCACGCCTGAACGCAAACGGCACACTCGACGAATCTTTTACAACCCAAGCAAATGGAGGCGTGCGGGCATTCGCAATAAGGGCCGATGGGAAAATAGCAGTTGGCGGAACATTTCTTTTTATCGGCGGACAAAGCCGGCCGCAGCTTGCACTGCTCGAACCGAACGGTGCTATCGACGCTTCATTCACCGCAACCGCCAGCGGCGGGGTTCAAACGATGGCATTTCAGCCGGACGGAAAATTGGTCATTGGCGGTGGAATAACCAACGTCGCCGGCACCGCGCGATCAAGGATAGCACGTCTCAATTTCAACGGAACTCTTGACCAATCATATGCAGCGGGCGCCGACCTGATGGTCAATAGCCTGGTCGTCCAACGCGACGGAAAGGCTGTAGCCGTTGGTTCTTTTACAAGCGCAAATTCAAATGCACGGAATCGGATTGCCCGATTTCAAGAAAGCGGGGTACTTGATAAGACCCTTGCGGCGTCGATAACAAGCAATTCCGGGGTCGTTAGCTCAGTGAACGTAATGCCGGACGCCCGTATCGTCCTGGCGGGGACGTTTCAGCAGGTTGATGGTGTCACCCAGAGCGGCGTCGCGCGTATCCACCCGGATGGATCACGAGACGCGTCTTTTGCCGATCCTAATATTCCTGACGGAGTAATAGTTTCATCGCTGCAGGACGACGGTAAGATCGTGATCGGCGGACACTTTTCAACAGTGGGCGGAGTTTCGCGGCCATTCCTCGCCCGGCTTAATGCTAACGGAAGCCTTGATACTTCCTTCACACCGTCGCTCGACAGCAGCGTTTTCGCACTTCGAATCCAACCGGACGGCAAGATACTGGTCGGCGGGCAGTTCAGTACTACTGGAGGAGTTCTTTCGGGCGGCATGGTCCGCCTTATGCCGAACGGACAGCGAGACACTTCTTTCACGGCATCGATCTTCGGCACGGTCGATGAAATAGTTTTGCAAAGAGACGACAAGCTCTTGATCGGCGGTGCTTTCAACAACGTAAATGGAACTAATCGGCTGGGGCTCGTCCGGTTGGAACCGAGCGGCACTACCGACACTACCTTCAACCCGCAATTGTCGCCTTTCAATGGAAATACGCGCGTGCTTTCGATCGTGGTCGATTCAACAGGGCGGATCGTCGTTGGCGGCACGTTCACTGTCAACAATAACGGCGAAAAAACCAACCTCGCACGTTTCGAACAAACCGGAGCGATCGACTCCACGTTCGTTAATACTGTGAATGCGACCGTATCGGTGGTTCGTGCCACTCGAAGCGGATCGTTCTTGATCGGCGGCTTTTTCTCGCAGGTTAACGGCGGCCCCGAGCCTGGCATTGCGGAGGTGATCAATACCGGAACCTCCAATGCTTATTCGCCGGCCATCAATAACGGTTTCGTAAGCGACATTCAGTTCCAGAGCGACGGTAAAGTGATATATGCCGGTAGCTTTAGTTCATTTGAGAGCACTGCCCGGTCGCTCGTTGCCCGATGGAACGATGTGGCATTCGGATCGTTTGACTCTATCAGCATCTCGCAGTCAGGCATAGCTTCTCAATTTTCCGGACGCGGCACGGATTTCGGCAGGGTGACCCTTGAAGAATCGGACAATGGGATCGATTTTCTTCCCTTGGCCGATGTTCCAAGGGCGTTGGGGTCCAACTGGAACTGGACCGGCCGCCATTCAAAGAAATTTATTCGCTTTCGCGGACATCATCCCGATGCCTCCCGCAGCGGCAGCCTGATCGAACGTGTGATCTTTACACCCGGTACCGTAACGAGGCGTGCTCCGTTCGATTTTGATGGCGACGGAAAATCAGACGTTTCCATCTTTCGCCCGAGCGGTGCAAACGGTGCAGAATGGTGGTGGCGGCGTTCGTCGGATGGAAATGTTCCGGCATTCGTTTTTGGCAGCCCGACCGATATTCCTGCTCCCGGCGATTTCACTGGTGACGGAAAGGTTGACGTTACATTCTTCCGACCATCTAACGGCAACTGGTTCGTGCTTCGCAGCGAAGACCTGAGTTTCTTTTCATTTCCATATGGAACAAATGGCGACATTCCGGTGCCCGCCGACTACGATGGCGACGGGAAAAGCGATCCCGCCGTGTTTCGTCCATCAAGTGGGCAATGGTTCATTCTCAGGTCCTCAGATAACCAAACGACCATCGCCCAATTCGGTATCGCCAATGACCGTCCGGTTCCCGCCGATTACGATGGTGATGGAAAGGCGGACCTTGGAGTGTTCCGGCCAAGCGGTTCAAATGGCGCCGAATGGTGGATAAGCCTATCCAATGGAGGCACGTCCGCTGTGGTCTTCGGAACTGCTACCGATAGGGCAGTACCCGGTGATTTTACGGGCGACGGCAAGGCTGATATCGCGTTCTTCAGGCCATCGACAGGAAGTTGGTTCATTCTTCGTAGCGAAGATCTGAGCTTCTTCTCATTCCCGTTCGGAGCAAACGGAGACATTCCGCTGCAGGGTGATTTTGACGGAGACGGACGCGCGGATGCCGCGGTGTTCCGTCCGACCGCCGCGACATGGTTCATACAAGGATCAACTTCAGGCACGCAGATACAAGCCTTCGGTTCTGCGGGAGATGTGCCGGTGCCAAGCACATTTGTTCGCTAGCTCGTTCCTACGTGGGTTTATCATTTCCTTCGGCCGTCGGATCTTTCTCCGGCGGCTTTTTTTGATTTGAGCCAAATCCCGAAATTCGAACGCGTAGAGGCATGGAGCACTATTGAAACTTAATGAACCAGAGGAATCGCACTTATGAAAAACTTAATTATTGCAACTGTCCTTTTCACGCTGGCACTCTCAACGCAGGCACAAAACACATTGTTTCAACATCGCGGGGTAATAATCGATCAAGGTGGAGCGGTCGTTAACGGGGCTCACGACCTGATCTTTTTGGTTCACTCGGATAAGAACCAGCCGACCCAGGTGGGAAATGCCTTTTCCGTTCCTGACGTCTTTGTTGTCAACGGCGTGTTCAGCACCAACATCGATCTCGGCACGATGCCATTCACCCAATTTGAAGGGCTGTTTCTTGAGGTCCGTTACAGGCCGACCGGTTCGAGCGGGGCATACAGCATAGCAGCCAACCGCGAACCGCTGCAGCCATCGCCCTTTGCCTTGCGGGCACATTTTGCAACGAGGGCCGCCTTTGCATTGTCCGCAGATTCGGTGCAGGGCATTTACCCCTCGCAGATCGTGCAGAACAATCCAACAGGCACTCCGCAGCCGGGCGTCGAGATCAACGTAGGCGGCGCAGTCAGCGGATGGGCTCTGAATTCCGGATCCAGTTTCAACATTGGCTGGGTCAGCGTCCTTTCCGCGCCTTATGACAATCTTTTCGTGGGCCGAAATGCGGGCACCGCAAGCTCACAAGCCTACCTCGGAAATACTTTTGTGGGAGCGTCGGCCGGTGAATCGAATACCGATGGAACGCAAAACACGTTCGTCGGCCGCAGTGCCGGTGAAAGGAGCACCGCAAGCTATAACAGCTTTTTTGGAAACTTTGCGGGAGCCGGCAACCGTCTGGGAAGTTCGAATTCCTTTTTCGGGCAGGCCGCCGGAGCGATCAACGATACAGGCTCCGACAATGTTTTCATCGGACGATCCGCCGGGCTAAACAGCGTTACCGGTTCATTTAACACACTTATCGGCAGTACTTCCGGAGCATACTCTGCCGAGTCGACCGGAAACACATTTTTGGGATATTTGACCGGAAGATCGCTCGCCCGCGAAAGCTATAACACCCTGATCGGGTTCAACTCCGACGCAAGAAAGGGAGTTACGAATTCAACAGCGATCGGCAATCGGTCGCGCGTCGATGTTTCGAACGCTGTCGTCCTAGGAAGTGTTACCGGTATTAACGGTGCCGAAGCTACATCAAAGGTAGGCATCGGCACTGCTTCACCGGCAAACGCTCTTCAGGTAGTAGATCCGGGCAATACAGGCCTTCGAGTTCAAACGAACAGCACGGGTGGTTCGGTTGCCTCGTTTGGAAGCAATGGCAGTTTGACCGTTGATGCCCCGAACGTTGTCGGCGGCCGGATAACGGTTCAGGAAAACGGGAACGTCGGCATTGGCACCACACAGCCGGCCGCACGTGTTCACGTAAACGGCGATGTGCGGGTGGAGGACGGCGATATCCTCGGGCTGGGCGGAAACGGCATCGTGCTAAAGAATCGCTACGGACAATGTTTCAGATTGGAAGTGAACCAATCGTCCCAGCTCGTAATTAAAGGAATTTTTTGTCCGTAGTTCGCAAAAAATTAAATTGAGACGAAAGTGGTCCCGTCCACGCGTATTGAGGTGGACGGGAATGTTTTTGATCGAATGGAGATAAACAATGTCAGATGAATTATTTGGAAGAGCGTTATCAAGGGTAAAGGTTTGGGCGGGTGCGATCGGTGCAAACGGAGACGCCAAAGATATGAAGGAGGCGGCGATCGTCGCACAGAAGCGGATCGATCTGGCGCTAAACTCGGCTTCGTTCCTGCAGGGTTCTAATTCGAACGCATATCAAAAGCTTTTTGACGCAAACAGGCATCTCGGCGATGTGATCGAATATCTTGAAAAAGGCGAAAAGATCTATAAGGACTTCAAAGCCGTGAACCAGATCTTTCAGGCGATCCTGGTGCTCAAAGACGACGATATAATGATCAATGATCCGGCATCAGCCGCCGCCGCGTTCGACAGCCTTTTCCAGGGGTTTGGAACGCTGGCAAAACATTTCCCGCCGCCTTTCGATTCGACCGTAGGTGAACTGTTGTCACAATGCGGCGATCTGAAATTCTTCAGCAATATGAACCGCGTGATGGCCGGGCCGGGATCGAACCTTGGGCGTGCGATGCGGCTCCGCGACAGCATGGGCACCGATTAGGCCGCTAACCTAAGTGCCCGAGCTTCTTTCCGCACAAAACCTGGGCGTTCGCGGGTTGCGTTCGCCCTTTTCATTTCCTTGCATATACTCCCGATTTGTTCTAATATTTATTTTAATGTAAGGATTCGCCTCGGCGGGTCCTGATCTATGTTAGGAGACGAAATTTATGTCAGCAGTAGCAGCACCAAGTGTCCAATTAGACGTTACCGAGGCAGCCTCGGTCGAGATCAAGAAATTTATTGACGCGGAAGACGACCTGCCGGAAACGGCCGGGCTTCGCGTACGCGTGGTTCCCGGCGGATGCTCAGGCTTTCAATATAGCCTGAACGTTGAGGAAGAGCCGAAGCAGGGCGATTTTCTTCTTGAAAAATTTGGAATAAAGCTCTTTGTCGATATGTTCTCGGCACAATATCTGAACGGTGTTGTTGTCGATTACACATCTAATATGATGGGCTCGGGCTTTACATTTGAAAACCCGAACGCCACCGGCGGCTGCGGCTGTGGAACTTCGTTCTCCGCTTAAAAAAACGCAACCCCAAGTTTGCTCAGCAAAGGCTGTCCGGCACACACCGGCCAGCCTTTTTCTTCGATTAAAATCCTAGACCGACGTTCTTCCCCCGAAATTCCGCACAGAAAAGGTTGACCCGAGGCAAGCAACGATTCACAGATTCTCATACTAGTCATGCAGCGGAATAAACTTTGGGTCACAAACTCTTTATACCGTCACCAACGCCAAAAATACGATATTTTCTTCCGGATAGAGCAAAAATTGTTTTGGGCTAAAAGCAGATTTTCAATGAATCGCATATACTTGGGTCTAGAGAATAACTAGACAAACACCGTAAACTTCGAGGGTTGTGTGCCTTCGTACAATTCCTGATTGCCACTGCTATGCCTGAGGAAACAAGCCAAAGAATACTTTCCCCACTTCGATACCCGGGAGCGAAGGCTCGATTGGCGACCTTTGTTGCAGAAGTCCTGAAGCTTAATAAGCTGAAACCTAAACTTATGGTCGAGCCCTTCGCGGGAGGTCTGAGTGTGTCCCTTAAACTACTCCAAGCGGGATACGTAGAAAAAATTGCCATTGGAGAAAAGGATCCGCTTGTCGCCAGCTTTTGGAAAGTCGCATTTGATCAGACAGCATGGTTGATGAAAGAAATACGGACGATTCCAATCACAATCGAACGCTGGAAATATTTTCGAGGCAGTGAGTTCACGACAGACCGAGAACGAGCGTTAGCCTGTATTTTTATAAACCGTACAAGTTTCTCGGGCATCATGGCTACTTCGGCTGGTCCGATCGGTGGTCAGAAACAAGAATCCGATTATAAAATCGATTGCCGCTTCAATCGTGATATGCTTTGCAATCGCCTCGAAAAAATCGGCGCTCTAAAAGACAAAGTAGTCTTTATTGAGAATTCAAGTTGGGAAGCTACACTAAAAAAAGCATCCCAGTCGGGATACAAAAAGAAGGATGTATTTTATTATTTGGACCCGCCTTTTTATTTCAAGGCAAACAAGCTTTACAGACATTATTTTAGTGATGAGGATCACCAAGAATTACACGACACAATCACGAGGGAGAAGAGTCCATGGTTATTAAGCTATGACATGGCAGACGCGATTGTCGAAAAGTATACGAAAAATGGCACAATGCCAAACAAGATTGGATTCCTCTACTCAGCCGCCGCACAGACGAGCCGCACGGAGACCGAGGAACTGATAATCACAAATTTAAGCTTGTTACCTAAGGAAGCCACTTTGCGAAAAAAGGCATTGAAAAAGAGAGGGGGGACAGGGTTAAGCGAAAGTGGGGCGAAACAATAATGGCCATATCGAAGAAAAGTGAAAGTAATCATGAGATTCGGAAGATTCCTGTCGACCAACTGTTGCTCGACTATGAGAATCCTCGTTTAGCAAGCGGTGAAGGTGGTGAAACCCAGACCGAGATAGTCAAAATTCTCTGGACAGAAATGTCTGTAGATGAGGTTGCCTTATCGATTGCTGCCAACGGTTTTTTCCCTGAAGAGGCTCTTTTTGCGATACCGGCAGAATCTGATAAAAAATTCTCTCTCAAGAAAAAATATAAAGTTGTAGAGGGAAATAGGCGATTGGCAGCCGTAATGCTTCTTCGTGACGAGGCTCTGCGTAGAACAGTTAAGGCAACAGATCTTCCCCAAATCACGCCGAAGGATATAAAGGCTCTGAATGAGCTTCCAGTTGCTGTTTACAATAGTCGCAAAGAATTATGGGCGTATTTGGGTTTTCGACATATCAATGGACCTAAGCCTTGGGACGCTTTTAGCAAGGCGATGTACGTCGCAGATGTTAAGAATAATTTTGGTATTTCCTTAACAGAGATTGCGCGGAGAATCGGTGACAGGCATTCAACTGTAAAAAAGCTATATCGTGGATATGAGATTTTGATGCAAGCAGAAAGGGCGGCCGGTTTCGATCGTGAGGATCGCACCAGAAATAAGTTCTATTTTTCGCATCTTTATACTGCAGTTGACCAAGTTCCGTATCAAAAATTCCTCGGCATTGATTCCGATGGCTCCTTAAAGAAAAATCCTGTTCCCAAATCTAAGTTGAGCGAATTGAAGGAACTTATGGTTTGGATTTACGGAAGTCAATCAGAGGACAAACCCCCCATCATCCAGAGCCAGAATCCTGACCTAAATCTTTTACGCGAAGTGATAGGCGATAGACAGGCTCTTTCTGCCTTGCGTTCTGGGATTTCTCTATATAGGTCCTTTGATATCGCTAGAGGAGACACCCGTCGCTTTCAAGAGTCGCTATCTAGAGCTAAGGAAGAACTTGTGAAGGCATCCGGCACCGTTACCCTTGGTTACAAAGGCGATGAAGAAATGTTTCGTATTGCAGCGGACATTGTCGACGTCTCTCAGTCACTGTTTACGACCATGGAGAGTAAGCGAAAACAAAAGAAGTAAGATGTACTTATGCCCGATTTCCCGTTGCCAGCTGAATCAACCAGTATTATTAAGCTTGCGGATTGGTTAGAGCTACTGGCCCTTCAATCTTCCGATGATAATGCGAGCAAAGGCGATTTGGAGAGTGCTCTCACCACCGCTTCTGTCGTCGTTGCGGATCGACTTGAGGCAAAGGCTCTATCTATTTTTGCAGAGTTACAATCTCGCTCGAGAGCGGCTGGTTCAGCTTATCCTTTCGAAATCAATGGTGCTGTTTTACAGTTCAAAGGGGATCGGTCTGAATACTCCTCATATCTTTTTTGCCTAGCCCTTTCATATTTCGGCTGGTCTACTAAACGAAGTTGGGAAATCGATATTAATCCATGGCTACTTTTTGAGGAATTGTCGGCGCTTGCAGCCGCTCAATTTATTGGCGGTCGAGTGCATAGTTTTGGAACATCGCGGATATCCAGGAATGGAAACTCCGTTTATAAGGCCGCTATAGATCAGTTATGCATAGATCTTGGGGAAGGTGTTAGGTTCAAACCTCAGCCGCCGCGATGGAAAAAAGACGACAAAGTTGATTTGGTCGCATGGAAGGATTTTAAAGACAAGAAAACAAGCAAGCTGATTATGTTCGGCCAATGCGCGGCGGGTAATAATTTCAAAGATAAACTGTCAGATCTTGATCCTGATTCATTCTGGAGAAAATGGATGAGTGAATCAAACGTGAGCCCTCATCTTAAGTCCTTTTATATACCTCATCGAGTGCCTGAATTAGATTGGAATAATATGGGCATTGATTGCGGAATTATTTTTGATCGTTGTCGAGTTTGTCATTGGGCTTTTCAACAAAATGAAGTCATCCGATCAGACTCTAGATATAGAGATTGGTTTTGTCATATCCTCACTAATCAGAACCCACTTCCAAAAACTGCCTTGCCCACAACGTGAAGCCACCTACCGCTCATTTGTTGCGGTAAATTATAACGAACGATATATTTCGTGTGTTATGCACGCAAAGCTTAATACAACGACGGTTGGGAACTCGGTGGGGGCATGCAGCGAATAACGAACAACTAATAACGAATAGTGGATAGCGAAAACTACCGCGTCACCCCACGAAAATTGGCTGAGTGTTTAACACTTGGCGAGTTGGGGCTGCGGGGCTGTGGAAATGTGGAAAACTCTGTAAGTGGTTGAAAGCGTGCGGGTTGGCTGGTTGTTGGGGAAGCCGCGTGTCCGAAAATAGTCCAAATTTTATCTAACTTTGGATCAAAGTTACGTAACAAAAGGCTAAAGTTAGGTAACTTTAAGCCAAAGTTAGATAACCTTAGAGCAAAGTTAGATAACAATAGAGCAAAGTTAGATAACAATGGACCAAAGTTACGTAACATCGAACCGAAGTTAGATAACTTTAGAGCAAAGTTAGGTAACAATGAACTTGTGAATGGTGAACGGTGAATGGTGAATGGTGAATGATGAATGATGAATGGTGAATGGTGAATGGTGAATGATGAATGATGAATGATGAATGATGAATGATGAATGATGAATGATGAATGATGAATGATGAATGATGAATGATGAATGATGAATGGATAATCGCGATTTACGATTCACGAATTACGATTTACGATTCACGATCTGTGTGAATCTGTGTTGATCAGTGGTTAATACCGCTTTCGGGCGTTCGTGCGAAGTCGGTCGATTTCGGCTAAACTTGTCGGAAATGAAGCGAGTATTCTTGATCGATTCGATGTCGCACATCTTTCGTGCGTATTTTGCTCCGATGGGCGCACGGCAGGAGCCGCTGCGGAATAGCAAAGGCCAGGTGACGCAGGCCGTGTTCGTTTTTACGAATATGCTGCGGAAGTTGATCAATGACGAGAAGCCTGATTACATTGCCGCTGTTTTCGATACCGCAGCACCGACATTTCGCCACGATTCTTTTGCCGATTATAAGGCGAACCGCGAGGACATGCCCGAAGATCTGGCGGCACAGCTTCCGTTCATTATTCGAGTCTGCGAGGCATTCAATCTACCGATCTTAAAATACGACGGTTTTGAGGCTGATGACATTATCGGCACGCTTGCCAAGAAAGCCGCCGATAAAGATATGAAGGCGGTGATCGTTTCAAACGATAAAGATCTTTGCCAGCTTGTTCGCGACCCGCACATTGTGGCCATGCGGCAAAATTCGACCAACATGAAACGCAAGGTGCCGGTCCCGCCGATCGAATGGTGCGACGAAGCCTGGGTGCAGAATAAATTCGGTCTGCCGCCTTCGAAGATAATCGATCTGCTCGGGCTGATGGGCGACGCGATCGACAATATTCCCGGCGCACCGGGAATTGGTGAAAAGGGCGCGTTGAAATTGATACTCGAATTTGGCTCCGCCGAAGAGGCGATGGCAAACGCCGAAAAGGTGAAGCACAAGACCTATCGCGAAAGCCTGATGAATAATCAGGCGATCATCCGCCAATCGCTCGAGCTCGCGACGGTTCATTGCGAAGTGCCGGTCGAACTCGATCTTGATCTTCTAAGATTCCGCGAACCGGATCGTGCAAAGGCATTTGAGCTATTCCGTGAGCTGGAGTTCAACAATCTTACGAAAGAGTTTTCGGATGCGGCGACGCTTTTCGATATGCACGGCAGCGGCGGTGACGACGACGATTCTCCATCGCGGGCCGAGCAGCAATATGAGGTCGTCAAGAACCGGGCCGAGCTTGATAAGCTGATCCGCACGCTTTGGGAAAAGGAGAAGTTCTCGTTTTATGTCGATGATTCGAACGAGGGCAAATGGCACAGTTCGTTTGATAAACAGCCGCCGCGGGGAGTGGCCATTTCATATGCGCCGGGCGTTGCGGCGTTCATAGATATTGATGGTTTCGAGGGCGGTCCGGCCGCTGCGTTGCGTCCGCTGGCTGATACGTTTGCTAATCCATATCTCGATAAATCGGCGCACGATTATAAGAAGAATCTCGCTGTGCTGCGAAAACTTGATATTGAGCTGACGGCGGTTACGGACGATCTGATGATCGCGTCTTACTTGCTCGATTCGGGCCGACCGCATCATGAGATCGAATTCCTCGCCCAGAATCATTTGAATGCTTACCCGACAACCGAAATTCCGGAAGGCTTTTCTGCTTCAGGCTGGCAGGCGGCGACGCGTGCCGACTGGATACATCAGCTAAGGCCGATGCTACGAAAAAAGGTGCTGGCAGATGGCTTGAACCAGGTTTATTCGGACATCGAAATTCCCGTCGGGCCGATCCTTGCGGATATCGAAACGGCCGGTATGAAGGTCGATGTTGATCTGCTCCACACGTTTTCCGAATTCATTACCAAAGAGCTTTCAACGCTTCAGGAAAAGATATTTAAGATCGCCGGTCGCGAATTCAACATTGGTTCGCCAAAGCAGGTCGGTGAGATATTTGCCGAACTGAACATCGCCACCGGCAAAAAGACCGCGACCGGGCAGGTTTCGACCAGCAAGGACGTGCTTGCCGAACTGGCAGTTGATTACGAGATCGCTCAGTTCGTTATCGATTATCGCGAACTCGACAAGCTCAAGGCCACCTATGCCGATTCGCTGCCGAAGATGGTAAACACCGATGGGCGCATTCACGGCGTGTTGAATCAAACCGTTGCCGCAACCGGGCGTTTGAGTTCGACCGAGCCGAACCTACAGAACATTCCCGTCCGCACCGAGCTTGGCCAACGTATCAGAAAAGCGTTCATCCCGGAAAAAGGGAACAAGCTGATATCGGCCGATTATTCACAGCTCGAACTGCGAATCCTGGCACATATAACGAAAGACCCTGTGATGCTCGAAGCTTATTTGAATAACGAAGACATCCACGCGAAAACCGCCAAACTTGTATTTGGGGCAACCGACGAAAAGGACTTGAAAGAAAAGCGTAGGCTGGCGAAGATAGTCAATTTCGGTATTGCTTATGCCGTCGAAGCATTCGGCCTTTCGCAGCGTGTAGGCATTTCGAAACAAGAAGCCCGGAAGGTGATCGACGATTATTTTGAGACTTATAAAGGCATCCGCGCTTACATGGACCGCATTCCGGAAGAAGCCCGCGAGAAAGGATATGTGACGTCTCTATTCGGACGACGCCGTTATTTTCCCGGCATCAAGGACCGCAATTTTGCCGTCCGCTCGCGTGCCGAACGTGAAGCGATCAACATGCCGATCCAAGGAACCGCTTCAGACATCGTTAAGATCGCAATGATCAATGTTGCCAAGGCCCTGACCGATGCGGGCCTGAACACAAAAATGATCATGCAGGTCCATGACGAACTGCTCTTCGAAGCACCTGAATCCGAAGTCGCTGCAGCGGTTGAGATCATCAAACGCGAAATGGAACGCGCCGCCGTATTAGACGTTCCGCTGACCGCTGAGATCGGCGTTGGCGATGATTGGATGAGCACGAAGTGATCTGACCTCACGCCGTATATGCAAAGTACTGAACGAACAAAGGTAAAACGCCTTCCGATCCGCGGTGCTTACGACCGCGAGACGATCTACGCCATCCTCGATGAGGCATTTATCTGTCACGTAGGTTTTGTAGTTGACGCCCAACCTTATGTGATCCCGACCGGTTATGCTCGTATTGGAGACGATCTTTATATTCACGGTTCGTCGGCAAGCAGAATGCTGCGTACCCTTTCCGAAGGGGTTGACGTTTGCGTCACCGTTACGCTTGTTGATGGGCTGGTGTTGGCGCGTTCGGCGTTCCATCATTCGATCAATTACCGTTCGGTTGTTGTCCTTGGAAAGGCAGAACTTGTCGAAGATCGTGAAGAAAAAGAACAAGCACTCCAGGCATTTACCGAACACATTATACCTGGCCGTTGGCCCGAGATACGCTGGCCAAACGAGTTGGAATTAAAAGCCACATCGGTGTTGAAACTGCCGATCGAAGAAGCCTCTGCGAAGATCCGCACTGGCGATCCAAAAGACGACGAAGAGGATTATGCAATGAACGTCTGGGCCGGCGTTTTGCCGCTCCGACAGGTTCCCGGCGATCCAATTCCTGATGGCCGGCTTGCCGATGGCATCGAGCCGCCGAATCATATTACCAACTACGGCTCGAATACTTAACAAAGAGCAGTTCATTGGTTTTCAAAGATCAGTCTGATCCGGTTGGTGGAGATGAGGGGGATCGAACCCCTGACCTCGTCATTGCGAACGACGCGCTCTCCCAGCTGAGCTACATCCCCACGTCGATTTTGGATTGTGGATTTCGGATTGCGGATTTGACGTCGATCCATTCGCAACCGACCAACGTAATCCGCGATGAATCCAATTCAATTCCCGCAACTATTGAACGCCGGCCGGGAGCAGCGAACCTTTTGGGTCCGAAACGTAAGCATATCCGTCCTCGATCTTTCCGATCATTCCGTGAAAATGAATGTCGGCGCCTGAAACGACCACGACCGTATCGCCGGGGCTGACCTGTTTTTGATCGACAGGGAATTTGATGACTGTAGCGTTGCCGTTCTCGTTGGCTACGGCTTCGTATTCAAATGTTGCCGCGTCAAAGCTAAGTGTTTGTGAAAATGAAACTTCCATTATTTTTCTCCGATATTCCGAGTCTAGCCCTCAGAAAGCCTAAAGTCCAAAGTGATCGCATCGTGATCTGACAGCGGCGTGCCTGTTTCGTCTTTAAGATCGCCGATGGTCTTGGCGGCAACAAGCGAGATGCCTTTTCCCGCGAACCAATCCAATCTTCCTGAAACGCTGCCTCCGACGCGGTTTGCAGCCCAGAAAATGAAAGGAAAGCACCATTCGGGAACCCAATCTCGCAGGTTCGTGTTCTTTTCGATGCTTTCAACGTGATAGTGCAGCGTGCCGGTTCCGACATTGTTCAGTTTGCGGAAATCATAACCCCGCCGCTCCAGGTCAGTGAACATCGGTCGTTCGAAGTACCGCTCGGGATGCGGCAGGTGATTTTTCGCCACATTCTTTGGCCCCATAAAGACTCGCCGCCAATATCCCATTATCGCTCTTGTCGAGCTTTGCGAATTGAACGTTGTCGTGTTCCAATCGCCGCCGATCAGAGTCGGCATCGCGGGAAGAGTTTCCAGATGATCCAAAATGATCTTCATTTGCAGCCGCCTGTGTGCCCGCGAACAGTGTGCGTCAAGATGGACGGTCACCGCCCGAAATGTACCGTGCGGATGTTCGATCTCGGCGACCAGTGCCCGCAGCCAGCCAAGCCGTTTTTCCGTGCCCCACATCTTGTCCTTGCCGTTCGGCAGCGGAACGGCCTGAACGTTTCGCATCGGCCATTTCGAGAACATCGCTAGCCCATGAATAGAATTCGTGTTCTCGCCTTCTGCCATTGCTTCCACGCCGCTTCCTTTCTGCAATGCGATATAAACGGGAGCAAATGCGTAATTCAACCCGAGCTCTTTAGCGATTCCTTGTGCAACAAATCGATTCCCGCTGCGGGCCATTCCGTGATCGAGTTCCGTCAGAAGCAGAACGTCTTTATCCTTCAAACCGTCGTGACCATTCAGGGCATCGACGATGCCTTCATAGATGTTGCCGCGTTCAATGTTCCACGCCACAGCCGAGATGTGATCGTCCAACGCTGCTTCGTCCGGCTTCGCAAACCCTTCATATACGACCGAATTCAATATCCGCTCGGCTTCGTCTTTGATCTCTGCGTGGATCGGGGCTGATTCAAGTGCCGCAAGCGATTCAAACTTCAGCAACTCACCGAACCGGCCATTGAGGCTGTGTTCGAGGATCGTTGGCGGATGCACCTGGTTTGAAATTCTAGGAGTCATAAAAAGATTCAGGATAACGATTTGGACGTGAAAACAAAAATGCGGCCGCATCGATGAGATTGCATTCTTTCATCTTCGATCGATCAACTCGTCTTGAGCTTTGCCCGAACCTTGCCGTTCTGCGAATCGTGGTCCTGTTTCGCATCTGTTCCACCCTTGTTCCAGCCCCGTTCCGGGCCTGTTCCACCCTTGTTCCACCTGAGACGGGAACGTGCAAGTTGGTGTGTGTCATATAGTTACGGCCATTTCTATGTGGGATTTCGCTCAATTTTCGAAAAAACATTCTCTACAAGCTTAATATGTTCATTTGAGACGGAGCGATCTGAGATCTGAAATTTCAAATTTCAGATCGCCTGTCTCACTTTTGTCTCATTTTTGGAAAAAGTGGGACAGGTTAAGTGATGCATTTTGAGCCACTTGCGGGGAAAAAGTGTCCCACTTTGAAAATAGACACCTCAAAATGGGACAAATTTACCTGAGATCCGCTAAACCGTGTATCGACAATTATTTGCGGCTGTGCGTGCAGTCGCGGGCTACTGTCAGCGACTGTGTCAATGATCGCGTCGCCGTATGATGTCCGATCTTGTCCCATTTGTCCCAATGTCCCAGGGCCCGACACGCAACGATCTCATCGAAAATTCCTTAGCCTGAGCGTCAGAAAGGGGTAGCTTTCCCAGAAGAAATTTGAACGCGGATGCTTCGGATCGGGCGGATTAACGGGGATTTTTAACGCAAAGACGCAAAGACGCAAAGCCGCAGAAAGACAAGCCAAAGCTTGAACTCTGAACTGATACGATCTTATCTGCGTTTATCCGTGTTCATCTGTGGTTCGAATCTAGTTCACGCAAATACGCTTAGAACGCAAAGCCAAATTTCAAATTTCGAATTTCAGATCGCTAATCTCAAATTTCAAAGAGCAAACCGACATCGAACTGCCGGCCTCGGCGATGATAGCTGAACCGACGAACCAAGCCAATAGCAATTGGCGCAGTTGATGGCAGTTGTTGAAGTTGGAAAGGAGCGCCAGGCTCCGAATAAGTTTTGGCAGCAGCAAGTTGTGTCGCCCTGACAAAGCTCTCATGCGTTTAGGATCTATGCGGAGATGCCCTGAACGAGGATAAGAAATAATTGGAAACCGAAAAGTCCCGGTCCTGAATGTGGTGCCCTGAGATGATGCCCAGCGGCGGGATCGTAACGGCATTAGCCACACTATTCGTTAGTATAAGCGTGTGATCCATATTAAAATGAACGGCTAAGACAGATTCACCTAGATCATTCGCATAAAACGGGCACGAGCGACATTTTAGGACGGAGGAAAGCGGACTCCGAGACACATACTTTAGTCATTTGTTGCTAACCGAGCTCAGATCATTGGAAAGCATATGTTGGGAGACCCAGACGATGGATCAGTTTTTGACAGGCTATGGGGGATGATCGCGGATCGCTTTGCTTTCATGGTTCCGCTTTGGATCATACGTCGGCCTGAGTCGCTGACCATTATTGACTATAGGCCGACGCTGACAATGTTCTTGACCGCGGTCGGAACTGTGATGCTGGCGATAGCTTTTTTTCTTCTGTTTTTCGGCATTGGAAAGGAGATCTCGTTCGGGCTATTGGCGCTTGGTGCTCCTGCTCTTGTTTGCGCCCTCTTCTTGTTCAGAAGTACGATCCGTGAGGTCTATTTCTTTGATAAGACGACGGATAGCTACGCCTTTGTTCGTCAGTTCATCCATCGCAAAGAGATTATCGAAGGAGCAATGAGCCAGTTCACCGGTGCCTACGTTAGGACGGAAGAAAGTGACGAAAGCGAATCTCATTTCGTCGTATTGAAACAGGAAGGAATGTTCCTGACCGGCGTCAGCGAACAGACTCTACGGGACGACGTTCCGATATTCAATTCGTTTGACAGAGAAGCCCGTATCGCAAACGCTATCTCGAACTTTCTCAGTACAAAAGGATGAGTTATTCGATCAGTGTAGACGACAAGTTCGACGTAGTTATTGGTTAGGATCATATCCTCTGAGGGAACACTAAGAAACGATGCCCTAATGCGCGGGCAGATAAAAAAACGAATGAAGAACGAAAACCATGAGTTTGTCGAACTGAACGAAGACGTTTCTGCCTCCCCTTTGTGGAACCATGACCTTGCTCCGACGACCATTGAGCAGCGGACTTGGTCCACCTGGAACATCGCGGCTTTGTGGATCGGGATGAGCGTCGTTATAACTACGTATATGCTCGGCGGCGGGTTTATCGCGCAGGGGATGACGTGGTGGCAGGCGATGCTGACGATCCTGCTGGGCAATTGTATTGTGCTGATCCCGATGGTGTTAAACGCTCACGCCGGAACGAAGTACGGCATCTCGTTTCCTGTTTTGCTGCGAGCGTCATTTGGCACAAAAGGGGCGAACATTCCGGCGATGCTGCGTGCGGTCGTTGCGTGTGGTTGGTTAGGTATTCAAACATGGATCGGCGGCACTGCGATCGACGCTTTGCTGACCGCTGTCTGGGGTGGCTGGGCTGGCATCGATGCGATGATCGCCGGGAATCCGCTGCATACGTGGATCTCTTTCTTCTTATTCTGGGGAATTCAGGTCGTCATAATCCTTCGCGGCATCGAGGGCATTAAGCACCTCGAATCCTGGGCCGCACCGCTGCTTTTGATAGGCGGGTTGGTGTTGCTGATCTGGGCATCTTCGGCGGCGGGCGGTTTGGGAAATGTTCTGGCCGGCACTTCTGCGTTGCGAACTTCGCAAGGCAATTTCTGGGCGATCTTTCCCGCGGCGTTGACGGCTTCGGTCGGATATTGGGCGACTCTAAGTTTGAACATTCCGGATTTTACGCGCTATGCAAAATCGCAGCGTTCGCAGATGCTTGGACAGGCATTGGGACTGCCTCTTACGATGACAGCGTTCGCTTTCATTGGTGTGGCGGTAACGAGCGCAACAGTGATCATTTATGGCGAAGCGATCGCCGATCCGGTTCAGTTGATCAAGAGATTAGACAGCACGTTGGTCATTCTTTTTGCGATGATCGTCATTTTTGTCGCACAGCTTTCGACGAACATGGCTGCGAACGTCGTATCGCCTTCGAATGATTTTTCAAACCTCAACCCGAAACGCATCTCCTACGTCACGGGCGGTTTGATAACCGCAGTCATCGGCGTATTGATGATGCCGTGGCAGTTGATGTCGTCGATGGGGGCGTATATTTTCACCTGGCTGATCGGATACTCAGGACTAATGGGAGCGATAGGCGGCATTCTGATCTGCGACTATTGGCTCATCAGAAAACGCAAGATAGAGTTGGCCGAGCTATACAAGACGGACGGTGTTTATTCATATTCGAACGGTTTTAATTGGCGGGCCGTCGCGGCATTGGCACTGGCGATCGCACCGGTCGTTCCCGGCTTTCTTCGAGCCGCGACTACTCCGGGCGGTCAGATCTCCGACCCGAACCTATTTGACACACTATATACGTATGCGTGGTTCGTCACTTTCGGAATAGCGTTTCTGTTGTATTATCTTTTAACCGCAGGCCGAACTAAGAGATGAGTTCGTATGATCGCGAAGTCCGACCGGCAAATAGCTTGATCGAGGAGCGTGACAATTTTTATGGAAGCAACAAAAGAGCGGCCGGATATTAACCCGTCGAAAATTTTAGAGATCGGCCTGGGATTCATGGCATCGAAAACACTTCTAACGGCAGTGAAGTTAGGTGTTTTCTCATTCCTCGCCAATGGTGAACGGTCGGGAAGCGAAATTCAGTCTAATTTCGCCCTAAACGGGCGCGGCCTTTACGATTTTCTCGATACGCTTGTCTCGTTGGGATTTCTGGAGCGCGATGGCATAAAGGAAACTGCCGTTTATCGAAACTCGCCGGAAGCCGACCTGTTTCTTGACAGCCGGAAACCTACATACGTTGGCGGCATTCTCGAAATGGCAAATAATCGGCTCTTTCGTTTTTGGGCTGATCTTGAAGACGGGCTTAGAACCGGTAAACCGCAGAACGAGGTCAAAACCGGAATGCAGCCCGTTTTTGAAGCGTTGTATTCCGACCCGGACAGAATGCGCGAATTTGTGATGGCGATGGGCGGAATTCAAATGGCGAATTTTGCTATGTTCGCCTCTGCTTTCGATTTTTCGAAATACACGACCCATTGCGATGTAGGTGGTTCCGGCGCGCATTTATCGGTTCAGGTAGCGTTGAACAATCCGCATATGAAATGCACTTCGTTCGATCTTCCGGGCGTTACGCAAGTTGCTGAAGAGATCGTTAATAGTTTTGGAATGGCCGATAAAGTGACGATAGCTGAGGGCGACTTCTTCAAGGATCCGCTGCCAAATGCCGACGTTATAACGATGGGCAACATACTTCATGATTGGGGCACCGCCGACAAAGCGATGTTGATCAAAAAAGCATTCGATGCCTTGCCCGAGGGCGGCGCGTTGGTGGTGATCGAGCACATAATCGATGACGATCGAAGGATGAATACTTTTGGCCTGTTGATGTCATTGAATATGCTCATCGAAACCGAAGAAGGCTATGATTTCTCGGGTGCGGATTTCGACGCTCTGGCAAAAGCGGCGGGATTTAGCGAAACGCGAATTATGCCGTTGACGGGGCCGGCGAGTGCGGCCATTGCAATAAAATAGTATGTCGAGAAAAGTAAAATGCGGCCTGATACAGGCACACAATGTCGGTGATGTTGATGCGCCGATCGATGAGATAAAGAAAGCGAACATCGACAACCAGATGAAACTCGTCGAAGTCGCGGCGAAACAAGGCGTTCAGATGCTTTGCTTTCAAGAGATATTTACCACGCCGTATTTTTGTGCCGAACAGCAGACGCGCTGGTACGATGCGGTCGAACGCGTGCCCGACGGGCCGACCATCAAGCTGATGCAGGACGTCGCGAAGCAGCACGGAATGGTGTTGATCGTGCCTATCTATGAAGTTGAGCAGACAGGAATTTATTACAACACCGCCGCCGTGATCGATGCCGACGGAAAGTACCTGGGAAAATATCGCAAGACACATATTCCGCACGTCGCACCCGGATTTTGGGAAAAATTTTATTTCCGTCCTGGCAATCTTGGATATCCGTGTTTTGACACGGCGGTTGCCCGCATCGGTGTTTACATCTGCTACGACCGGCATTTCCCCGAAGGTGCAAGGTGTCTGGGACTCAATGGTGCGGAGATAATTTTCAACCCATCGGCGACGGTCGCGGGTTTGAGCGAGTATCTCTGGAAGCTTGAGCAGCCCGCGCATGCGGTTGCGAACGGTTATTTCGTTGGAGCGATCAACCGCGTCGGTACCGAGGCTCCTTGGAACATCGGTGAGTTCTACGGCCAAAGCTATTTCTGCGATCCGCGGGGTCAGATCATCGCCGAAGGCACACGCGACAAGGACGAACTCATCGTCGCAGACCTCGATATGGACAAGATCAAAGAGGTCCGCGACACATGGCAGTTCTTCCGCGACCGCCGGCCCGATGCTTATGGTGCGATAGTCGAAGATTAGTGAAAGGCGGAGACACGACCGATAGGAAGTGTGACCGATCAAATTATGAGAATTTGTTTAATTGCGATCATCTTCCTTGCAACAATTTCCTCATTTTCCCAAACACCGGCTCAGGTTGAAATTGAGTTATTAGGATACCTGAACGATATTTCCAAATATGGAAATTACGGCGGTGAATATGACGAGGAAAAGCTATCGGCGGCCAACAAGGGTTTACGCGAATCATTGATGAATAACGGAACGAGGGCCGCGACGTTAGCATACGCATTCCCAAAGCTAAAGGATGAAATGTATGTCGCCACATCCAAGGACGGAAAGCTTCGTATCTATTCGTGGGATAAGCAAACCGGCGGTACGATGCGGGACTTTGCGGCGGTCTTTCAATTTAGCGGTTCGAGCGGCAAGACGGTAATGTATGCCAAGAACGACGAGGAAGAATCTGCCGGATCGTTTTATCCTGAGATATTTCAAGTGCCTTCGAAAGGCGGCCCGATCTACCTTGCGACTTCAACGTTTATCGGATCGACATCGATGCACGGGCAATCGGTCAAGACCATTAAAATAATTGGCGACGATCTCGATCTGGACGCAAAGCTAATTCGGACCGCAGCGGGACTTACAAATTCGGTCGGGTTCGGATACGATTTCTTCTCAGTTGTTGACAGGAAAGAACGGCCAATAAAATTGTTCGAGTTCAACGAAGCAAAAAAGGAGTTCCGTTTTCCAGTGGTGATCGAAGACGAGAAAACGCCGCAAGGACGTGTAACCGACAAATTCATTACATATCGCTTCAACGGCACCCATTTCGTAAAAGTTAATTGACATTCGTGAGCAGATGAATGAACGCAGGACAAATTTAACAGCGGGCGAAGAGATCGAGCAGAATTTTGCCGATCTTCATCCATTGATGTCTGCTCCCGAAGCTTTGGCTGAAGCGAACCGGTGTCTATATTGCTATGACGCTCCGTGTACGCGGGCGTGCCCCACGCATATAGACGTTCCTTCGTTTATCAAAAAGATCGCGAGCGGTAATCTGAACGGTTCGGCTCGAGTTATCTTTGATGCAAATCCGATCGGCTCGACGTGTGCAAAGGTGTGTCCGGTCGAAGTCCTTTGCGAAGGCGCGTGTGTAGAGAAAACTCTGGTACAGAAACCGATCGAGATCGGCCGGCTTCAGCGGTATGCGACCGAGAATGTCGTTCGGAACAATATTCAGTTGTTCGAAAAAGGAGAACCGAACGGCCGCTCCATCGGCATCGTCGGAAGCGGCCCCGCGGGAATATCCTGTGCGGCATATCTCGCACGACTTGGTTATGCTGTGACAGTTTACGAACGCCGCGAAAAACCCGGCGGGCTCGATACGTACGGGATGGCCGAATACAAGATGACGCAGGCCGAATCGCTTGCGGAGGTCGCGTTGATCGAACAGCTTGATGTTAAGTTTCAACTGAATTTCGAGATCGGAAAAGATCTGTCGATCGACGATCTTCAGAGCCGACACGACGCGGTTTTCGTTGCCGTGGGTTTGGGCAAAACTAATTCACTTCAGATCCCGGGCGAGGAGCTGAATGGCGTGGTCGATGCTCTTTCGTTTATCGAACTGGTCAAAACCCGCAATTGGGAATCAGTTCCGGTCGGCAAGCGAACCGTCGTCATCGGTGCGGGAAACACTGCGATCGATGCAGTAACACAGGCAAAGCGTATGGGAGCCGAGCACGCGATATTGATGTACCGGCGAACAGAAAAGGACGCTCCGGCCTATGACTATGAGATCGAACTTGCGAAGGCCGATGGCATTGAATTCCTTTGGGAGACGACTCCCGTCGAGATCATTGGCGGCAGTACGGTCGAGGCGATCCGAGCGACAAACGCGGACGGCGATGAGATCGTCGTGCCATGCGATATGGTCATCAAGGCGATCGGGCAGCAGAAGCAGAGATCGTTCCTGGCGGACATTGTAGGCATCGAAACGGACGACAAGGGCCGGGCGGTCGTCGATGAAAATATGCAAACGTCAAACCCCAAGATCTTTGCTGGCGGCGACTGCGTAAATGGCGGTGCCGAAGCGGTGGATGCGGCACAGATGGGAAAACTCGCAGCTATCGGGATACATCATTCGCTATCGGGTGAGCGGGCAGCGTTTGCGGGCTCGGCAATTCCGAAGTAAACTCTCGGAAAGCTCTACTCAAACCAACCTCGCATTTGCAGACGTGAAGGAAATTTAATTATGGACGAAAAAGATCAAGTCTTTGATCCGCCACCGGCCGGATTTGTTGAAAAGGCATTAAACCTGATCGAAAAGATCGGAAACAAACTGCCCGACCCCGCGGCTTTATTTCTTATTCTTCTGTTTGTTGTTTGGATCCTTTCGGCGATCTTTTCGGGAATGTCGTTCGCAGAGCTAGACCCGCGTTCGCAAAAGCCGATCGTGGTCAACAATCTGCTGACGGGAACGGCCATTGCCACCTTTCTTTCAACGATGGTCTCGACCTTCATGGCGTTTCCGCCGCTTGGGGTCGTGCTGCTGGCCCTGCTGGGCGTCGGTGTGGCCGAGCACACAGGCTTCATAAATGCCTCGCTAAAGGCACTGCTCAACATAACGGCGCCATCGCTGCTGACGCCGATGGTCGTCTTCGTAGGCATAATAAGCCACACTGCGGTCGATGCAGGATATGTTCTGGTGATACCGCTCGGCGGCGTGATATTTTACACAGCCGGGCGACATCCGCTTGCCGGTATTGCGGCGGCGTTCGCCGGAGTTTCGGGCGGTTTTAGCGCGAACTTTATACCTTCCAGTTTGGATCCGCTGCTTGCCGGGCTCACGCAAACAGGCGCACAATTCATCAACGCGAGCTACGTCGTAAACCCGCTTTCAAACTGGTATTTCACGGCGGCATCAACGCTCTTGCTGGTCGGGCTGGGTTGGTTTGTTACGGACAAGATCGTCGAGCCGCGTCTCAATAAAACAACAGAGGTCGATGGCGATCCGGCGGATATGCCAAAGATGGAAACGCTCGGGCCGAAGGAGAAGAAAGGCCTGATCGCGGGCCTGATCTCGATGGTCATCGGCATTGCGATACTTGTCGCAGTTTCCCTGCCCTCGGATTCTATGTTCCGCTCACCGGCTGGTTTTAAGATCACGACAGCAACGGTCGAGAAGCTGAAAGCAGACGGAATGCCCGAAGATGTTGCGCTTAAACTCGGCCCGATACTTGAACAAGAGCTTTTCGGAAAAACGGCGCTCGATAACGCGCTAAAAGCTCGGCTCGGTGAAGAGAACGCGAAAACATACGGTGCGGCCATCGCACAGAGCGCAGAGCCGGTCGCGCCGCAGCTAACCGCCAATACGGCGCCGTTGATGCTTTCGATCGTGCCATTGATATTTTTGTTATTCCTGATCCCCGGTATTGTTTACGGTTATGTGGCGGGAACTGTGAAGACCCATCGCGACATCATCGCCGGTATGAGCAAGTCGATGAGCACGATGGGCTACTATATCGTGCTGGCGTTCTTTGCGGCGTTGTTTATTGCGGCGTTCAACCAATCAAATCTCGGAGCCCTGATGGCCGTAAAGGGAGCAAATTTCCTCCAGTGGCTGAACATGCCTGTCCAGGTTACGATAATAGGGATCATCTTTTTGACCGGCCTGCTGAATCTGGTCATTGGTTCGGCCTCGGCAAAATGGGCATTGCTCGCCCCGATCTTTGTCCCGCTGCTGATGCAGCTTGGCCTCTCGCCGGAGCTGGCACAGGCGGCCTATCGCATCGGTGATTCGACGACCAACATCGTCACGCCGCTGATGCCGTATTTCCCACTTGTGGTCGTTTTCGCTCAACGCTACGTCAAGAATACCGGCATTGGCACGCTGATCTCTATAATGATCCCATTCACGGTCGTGTTCATGTTCTTTTGGATCATTTTCCTTATCGCGTATTGGGCTTTGGGCATTCCGCTTGGCGTGCAAGCTCCGTACACTTATCCATAAAACTCCGAGGGCGGTCACAACGGCCGCCCATTTTTGAAATATCTTGATATATCCATATATGTCGGTATAATTACTATGGAGTTCGAATGGGATCCGCGGAAAGCGGCTGCGAATTTTGACAAACATGGAGTAAGTTTTGACGAGGCATCGTTGGCGTTTTTCGATCCAAATGCAGTGGAGATCTTCGATGCCGTCAATTCAGATGACGAGGTTCGCTTTCAATTAATCGGAATATCAAGAACTCGACTTTTGTTTGTGGGATATACGGTCCGCGGCGAGAATATCCGCATAATAACCGCGAGAAAAGCGAATGCAAAACAGACGAGATACTACAATGAACAAAACAGATAGTCTGCCGGACTACGTAGTTACGGAAGAGGACTACAAGGCTGATCTGGCAAGCGGTCTTTCGGAAGACGAGGTCTTGAAACCCGGAACCTACAAGGTTCGGCGATCGCCCTGGGCCGAGAAATTAAAAAACGCCGGAAAGGTGAAGATCACGATATATCTGGACAACGACGTGGTCGAATATTTTCGTGTACGAGCCGAACAGCCGAATGCCGCTCCGTATCAAACACAGATCAACAACGAACTGCGAAAGGTGATGGAAAGCGAAACCTCAAACGCAGTTCGCGGCGCAGATGATATTTTGAACAATACTAAGTTTTTGAAGGCATTAAAAGAAAAACTCGAGACTGTATAGAGATTGTGATGAACTCATATTGGTGGAAGAGGATGGGATTATTTGCATTTATTGTGTCCATATTTAGCACTCCTACAAGTGAGGCCAACGGCCAAACGCTTCCACCGCCTCCATCTCCGGCGAGCAAGCCGGGCCACGCTTCTTTTGATGAGCAATGGAAAATTTTCAAGAAGCTTGGATTCGAGTTAACCTCACCTGGTCTCATTGCCGATTTTGAGAAGCTGAAAAATGAAAAGCTTGTCGTTGAGCTTCCGTTTGCTTATCTGTATATGGAATTAGGTCGAGGACTCCAGCGAGAGCCATGGACGCCTTTTACAAATCGTGTCTGGGATTTTGATACCGAGGCGATCGAGGATCACGGAGCATACGTCGAGATATTGAAGAATCTCGAACGAATTACACGCGGTGAGCTACAATTTGAAAACCTTAAAGACTATGTAGATATTGAAGAAGGTGTGGCTTGGGTATCTTTTTCAGTTCGCGGCAAGAGTTACAAGTGGGACTTGGAGGTAGAAGACGACTGGGTTGATCCAGATCTGTTTTCAAAGGTCGTAGATGTCACGCGAACGCTCGATACAAAGGGGAAATTTACATGTTTTGATACCGGTGGTCAGAATTTTGTCGTTGGATTTGAGACCCCAGAGAGCCGGGATGCGATCGTTAAAGCAACAGGTCTTAAGATCGAGTGGCTCAATTAAACCCTATGGCCGATCTATCGATAAATTTCGCAGGAATTAAGTCGCCGAATCCTTTTTGGCTGGCGAGTGCGCCGCCGACGAACATGGGTTCGATGATCGAGCGTGCGTTTGATGCCGGTTGGGGCGGGGCGGTTTGGAAAACGTTGGGTGAACCGATCACCAATGTTTCGTCGCGGCTGGCTTCGATCGATCACGGCGGATTGCGGATGATCGGGCTAAATAATATCGAGCTGATCACGGACCGCCCGCTTGAAGTAAACCTGAAGGAGGTTTACAAGTGTAAGAAGAAGTACCCGAACCACGCCGTGATCGTCTCGTTGATGGTCGAATCGAAACGCGAGGCCTGGCATGAGATCGTCAAACGTTCGCAGGACACGGGCTGCGACGGCTTTGAACTGAACTTCGGCTGTCCGCACGGCATGAGCGAACGCGGAATGGGCGCCGCGATGGGACAGGTGCCGGAATATTCCTGCATGGTCACAGAGTGGGTCAAAGAAGTGTCGAACTTGCCGGTGATCGTAAAACTAACACCAAATGTAACGCACATCGTTCCGCCGGGACGTGCCGCTCAGAAAGGCGGTGCGGACGCCGTATCGCTGATCAACACGATCAATTCCGTGATGGGCGTCGATATCGATTCGTTCGTTCCTCATCCGAACGTAAACGGTATGGCGGCACACGGCGGCTATTGCGGCCCGGCGGTCAAACCGATCGCTTTGAATATGGTCTCCGAACTCGCACGCGATCCGGAATTCACTATTCCGATCTCCGGCATTGGCGGCATCAACACCTGGCGTGACGCGGTCGAATTTATGCTGCTTGGTGCCGGTAATGTTCAGGTCTGCACGGCGGTGATGCACTACGGCTATCGTATCGTCGAGGACATGATCGACGGGCTGAACAATTATCTCGATGACAAGGGTTTTGCCAGCGTTAATGACATCATCGGCAAGTCGGTCGATCGCGTGACCGATTGGGGAAATCTTGACCTCAACTACGATGTAAAGGCCCACGTTAACGAAGAGCACTGCATCCGCTGCAACCTTTGCTATGTCGCCTGCGAAGACGGAGCTCATCAATCGTTCGAATTCGTTGAATCAAACGGCCACCGTTATCCCCGCGTCATCGAGGAAGAATGCGTTGGCTGTAATCTCTGTGCTCTTGTGTGCCCATCGCCGGGAGCGATAACAATGGAACGCCGCGACGATGGTTCAAATCCACAGACTTGGCGGGAGCGAACGTCTGTCTAGTAACGGGCTATTGGCTACATCCTTTCGTGATCTTGGCACCGAGCTTTATCGCTTCTTCCTGATCAAGAATTGCCGACATTAGCAGCTTCTGCTTGCAATAAGAATTCGCCCGCATAATAAATGAATTCATATGCTGCGGGTTGAGAGCGATCGACCTTGTAAAATCGTCCGATGCTGATTTATATTCAGCCAGATTGTATTTCGCGATCCCCCGATTGTAATAGGCTTTTTGATTTACCGGACGAAGTTCCAGGCTGCGGTCAAGATCTGCCTTCGCGGCAGCATAGCTCTTCTTATCAATGTAGTATGTTCCCCGGTTGTAATACGAATCAGGCAGGAATGTCTCCAGCATTATTGCCGTGTTGATATCGTCGATCGCTTTGTCTGTCAGTTTCAGATTGGAATATGCGATAGAGCGATAAAAATATATCTCGCCGTTCTGCGGGTCTTGCCTAGCAGCGTCCGTATATCGCGCGATCGCCTGGTTGAACAACCCCTGATCAGCAAGCCGCCTTCCATCGGCTAAATTCGTTTTCGCTGTCGAACCGGGAGGTCTGTTAGGAGAAGGTGTTGGCCTGACGATCGGCGTCGGTGCCGGTGTCGGACGAACGATGGGTGTTGGAGCCGGTGTCGGACGAACTACGGGCCGCGGTGACGGCTTCGGTTGAGCCGTCGTCGCTTTCGGAAATCCTTTACCGGCATTTGCAAAAGCTATTGCTGAACGCACTACACGACCGAGTTCGGCCGCGATCTGTTCGCGTTCTGTGGGCGAATAGAACGTTCTATTCTTGAAAGCCGAAAGTCGCCTGGCGTTCTGTATAAAATCTGAAGGTATTCCGGCCGGCGCCTCGCTCAAGAGTTTGTCTAGGGAGCCGAGCCGTTCGGAGATATTCAGGTCAAAAGGCTTGTAGTTTGGAAATTTATACCAGAGGACCACATCTCCGGCCGTTTCGCCCAGATTCATCCCAGCCTGCCATTGCCAATATGACCGAGCGTCTTTTTCAATAACACGACCGGCCGCAAGTTCTGCGAATGAGCCAAAGCGGTTATTTTGTTTCACAACGACGAATCTCTGCACGACCTGTTTCTCGTTATCGGTCGGGAAATAAGAATCCAACGCTCCGGTTGGTTTTGAGGCAATGGTCTCAAGGCTTTCATTCAATTCGCCATCGTACATTCCTATCAATGCCTTGCAGATACGTAAATGACCTGCCTCAACACCGCCAACACCAAGGTTCACAAACCTCAGAGCCTTGAATCCGAAGTAACCCATCACGAAGGGCTCAAGCGCGTCCAGCTTCTCCTGTGCGCCGCTTCCACTTTCAGCTACGCCCGTGTATCCGTCTACAAAGCCCTTCCAGCCGTCGTCCAACACCTTTCCAAAGACCGGTTTTTGAGCTGCGGCCGATATCGGTGATATCGATATGATCCAAAGGATCACAATGATCCAAGACACTTTTTTCATAATGCTTGACTGGCAAATCTATCCGGCAGCTTTAACGGCCAAGCCGGTAACGATTGCGGTTATTTTTGTCAGATCTTTTCGGCTGAGATCGTTCGAGCAGCGATGTTCCCAAGTGTGGCGACGAACCGGTCGAAATTTGCAAATCTTTGGTCTTTGGTCGCGCCTTTAACAAATCTTGCGTAGATCTGCTGTGCGATCACGGCGATCTTGAATGTCCCGAACACGTAATGGTACATGATCCCCGAAACATCGCGGTTTGATAATTCAGAATAAAGATCGGCAAGTTCTTGCCGCGAAATATTCGACATTAGTACATACGGGTTAAACGGCATCCGCATCATTTCTTCGCCGGCATCTGCGGACATCCAATACCCGAGCGTCGTGCCGAGGTCCATCAACGGGTCGCCGATCGTAACCATTTCCCAATCGAGAACTGCAACGATGCGTGTCAGGTCCTCGGGATCAAGCATTATGTTGTCGAACTTGTAATCGTTGTGAACGAGCGTCGCGCCGGATTCAGCCGGAATGTTTTCATTCAGCCATTTCATTGCCGCTTCAAGCTCGCTGTGCTGGTGTGTTTTTGCCGCCTCGTATCGTTGTGTCCAGCCGACGACCTGCCGCCGGCAATACCCTTCGGGCTTGCCAAGCTTATCCAGTCCGGCAAATTTGTGATCGACGCGATGCAGCCTGACCAGATTCTCGATAAATGACCTGCACACCTTTCTCTGCAGATC
Source organism: Pyrinomonadaceae bacterium (assembly GCA_041751035.1). Classification (GTDB taxonomy): domain Bacteria; phylum Acidobacteriota; class Blastocatellia; order Pyrinomonadales; family Pyrinomonadaceae; genus OLB17. Next base: position 326,933 of record JBGSYH010000030.1, read on the forward strand.
AGGCGAAGAATTGAGATCGGCGACGAGCTTGCGCGTCTTGCCCTCGAAATGATTGGGGTCAATTGATCCGCGGAGAATGATCCCGTCTAGCCGTTCCATCAAATAAAATTCAGCCCCGATGACACTACGGTCATCGCAAAATAATATCGGTTCCGGCGCTGGCGGATACATTTTTGAGAGCCTGGAAAGTACGTCGAACTCTCGTTTCATATCGTGAGCACCGGCAACGGTATTTCCGAACGGAGGGCGACGAAGGACAAACTCGACACGGCCCAATCTGATCAGATAGGTTAGGTTCGAATTTCCGGAAGGGAACTGAAAAATCTGTATCGTTTCAAACGGCGTTGGTATTCGCGTGCGCAGAAAATCGGCAAGCGAGGATACGTCCAAGACTTCGTCAGGCCTTACCTTAATAGCTTCGTTGAACATCGGTTGGTCTTGCGGTGAAATGCGTCGCCGCAGAAGGCGACATTTGCTCTGCTTACGCCTATAATACACGAAAATTTAGGTTTCCTGCACAAGTAGTACTTCAACGTTTAATGCGATCGTGAGAAAGAATGCCCGATGGAGAGAGTGGGAGTTATCACTTTGTTAAAATGAATCGCAGGATCTTGTGAAATTTGTAGGTCCGTTTCCGCCCTTTTTATCTTCGGTTAGGCCGACCTGAGCCATGTGGAAACAGACTTTTTTCGCCGAACTACTTTACGGATGATCTCCCAACGGATGGCGTTCGATCAACGGAGACCGCATTCCGTTTTCGTCAAATGTTAGAACCGAACCTTCCCATTCCCCGGCTCGGAAAACTCCGTCGTGTGGATCCACACCACCGAATTGAGTATTTATGGAAGCCCGCACTCGTGCCCCCGTGGTGATGGCGAGCCGCCGCATGAGCTCCAACCCATCACCATGAACTTCGCGGCCATCGGCAGTTGTACCGCTTCCGGTATGAGCGGCGCGACATGCAGGCACACTGATCTCCTGTACTTTTCCGCAAATTGGCGAGAGTTGGCCGACGGTCTCAAGCGTGATCCCTTCACGACAAAACTGAAGCCCAAAACCGCCCAGGGAAGATGTTGGCTCCCCGACCCGTTCGCTTAGAATCTCACTAACATATCCGTGACAATATATCTTCATTTTGCTGAAGGTGCCGTGGCTAGAATGAGCTGACAGGAAGCGCGTAACAAATTCTCCGAGCGGCGTTTCTCCACTAACAGCAATATCCAAGACATCCGGGGAATGGTGTCGCTTGAACGTTAATCTAGTATCGGTTGCAATAACTTTCATTGTCATATCTCCCTGATCAGGTCCGGTAATTCGCGTGTCATCCTCGGCGAATGATCGTAACGGTAACGACGAATTTCCCATTGTTGTCAGAAGGAGAATCGTCATTGCACGTTAAAAATAGTCGGCCACTTTGTGTTGCGGTAATACTTCTACCGGTGTGTGCCCATTTTTGTGACCCGATCATTGCCGCAAGTCCATAACGCCGGGGACTATTTACCGGATAACCGCTAACCCTGGCAAATCGGGTGGTTCCCATTGCATCGTGAGTACCCCAGCTACCCGATACGTCAACGGTGCCGGTTGCAGACAGGGTCACCCTGTCTCCTCGTCGAAGATCGATTCCCGTATCAACCCATCGCGTACCGCTGTTGCCCGGAACGATGATCGTGCTGCCATCATTCACAGGCTCAGGATCGAAATTCAGTCCCTCGAATGTGATCGTATATGGCAGAGAATGTTCCGAAGCGCTGAAATTCAAGAACATCAAAAACCTCTCGTCGGAAATAACTCTAAATGAGGTTGCGAGCCTAGACCGATCAGAAAAGGATAAGTAGGTTTCGCCCTCACAGCATTCTGTTTGGCCGCCGTCGACACCTGCACCGCCCCGAAAATCAAGAGAAAATGCCTGGCTCCCGTCACCTCGAACTGTAAGGTCTGCCCGTACAGCCACGGTTGTGCCCCGTTTCGACTTTAATGAGAAAACGTAAGTACCGCTTCCTCGAGCAATGCCGGTCAGAACGCTGCTTGTGACAGGTGTCGGATGGTCCGGATCGGTTGATTGCCCAAAAGCGAGCGTCCCCAGAAGAACGGTTGAAGTCAGAATTGCAAGAAAGTGTTTTTTCATTTTTTCTCCCTATTTGTTTTATTTGATCGATCGTCGCGAACATGAATATTCGCCAAACAACATCAAAAATCCATGTTCCGACAAATGACACGGGAAAGTCCTCAGGTTTGCGTTCTAATTACGTTAGAAAAATGTTAGTTTCTTGTTGTGCCGAGAAAATGAAGGAAACCATCTACAAATTCGAAGGGTTTCTGCTGGATATTTCACAAAAGTCTTTAAAAAAGAACGGGCTGAATATCGCGGTGCAGCCAAAGGCCTATGAACTTTTGAAGATATTGATCGAACGACAGGGACGAATCGTGAGCCGCGGCGAATTGATAGATGCGATTTGGGGAAACACTTTCGTTGAAGAATCAAATCTGCGTTTTTGCGTACACTCTTTGCGAAAGATCCTAGGAAAGAAAGCTGACGAAAATGACTTCATTGAAACCGTACCCAAACGCGGCTATCGCTTCACGGCGGACGTAACAGAACTTTGCATCGATCCAGCGGCTGAACCATTTGAAGTTCCTGGAAACGGCGATACTTCAGATCGCGTTCCAAAGAGGAAATTTTTGTCTGTCAAATGGCTCGCAACCGGGACTATTCTGGCCACGGCGTGTTTTCTGACAATTGCCATATTCCGGCAGCAGCCCTCACAGCCGTTAGATAAATATGGGCTCGGCATCGATACGTTGGCCGTTTTGCCGTTTGTTCAGATCGGCGAAGGAACGGAAACTGGTGAGGCACTGCAGATGGGGTTAGCCGATGCGCTCCATACTAGCTTGATCCGAATCAAACACTTGAGGCTCCTACCGGTTGGTGCAATAAGAAAATACGCTGGAACAGATTTCGATTCTTTGCAAACTGGACGTGAGCTGAATGTGGATGCGGTATTGGATGGAAGCTTCCGCTATGACCATGAAGACGTGCGGGTCACGGTTCGGCTAATGAGAGTTTCGAACGGCGAGACTCTCTTGTCGGAAACTTTCACGACGCAAAAGTTAAACAATCTCGAAGTTGAAGAACTAGTTTCACTTCGCACCGCTCGACTGCTTTGGCTGAAACTGGCACAAACTACGGATGAAAAATCACTAGCGGAAGTAAACGTAAATTCTGAAGCAAAGAATAATTATTTAGCAGGACGTAAGATCTGGCAAAACCGCGAACTTAAGCAAAGTGCGGAAATGATCCGGCACTTTGAAAAAGCTGTTGAAGTCGAACCGGATTGGTCACTCGCTCACTCTGGCTTGGCAGAGGCCGTCTTGAATATAGATACTTTATTGACTGACTGGGACACTGCTGAGAATTCTGTACGGAAAGCTGTCGAACTCGATGACGAAAACGCTCAAGCGTACGCGGCTCTCGGGCAAATATTACATAGAAAGTACTGGGATTGGGAAGGCGCCGAAGTTGCTTTTAAAAAGGCTCTTAAGTTGGACCCAGATTATGCGCACGCTCATCACGAATACGGAGTGTTTTTGAGCATCCAACGGCGTTTGGTCGAAGCCGAGGTCGAAATTAGGAAGGCCGTAGAAACGGAGCCATTTTCACCTTTTTATTATGCTTCATTGTGTGAGTTGTATTCTTATGATCGACGTTTTCAGGAAGCCCTAAAACAATGCAGTTTTGCCCAGCACATCGAACCTGATTTTTGGCGCACACGCAAACAGCTTTTCTGGATCTATGTTCAGAAAGAAATGTACTCCGAAATGTCCGCGATGATCTTAGGGAAATTGTCAGCCAATGAGAAAGCGAAACACCCTTTAACCGCAGCATTTGCGAAGAATGATCTAAGATCGTTCTGGGCGAGTCTGATCGACGAACGCCTCCGATCAAAAAGTAACATTTCGAATTCGCTGGCTTTAGCTACCTTCTATTTGCAAATCGGCGAAAACGAAAAGGCTATGGATCATTTAGAGAGGTCATACAATAATCGCGAAATATTTTTTCCGACGGCCAACGCGGATTCGGTATTCGATTCGATTCGCGCTGAAAAGCGATTCAGAAATTTGATGAAAAAGGTCGGACTGCAAAAATAAACGAATGGAAAGATCAAATAAATGAATTTTGAGTATTCGGCAAAGTCCCGCGATCTACAAGGCCTTCTGCAGGAGTTTATGCGGGAGAATGTTTATTCCAACGAGGGACACTTTATTGGTGAACTAAACACGGGCGATCGCTGGTGTCCGCTCGACCTGATCGAGGAGCTAAAATCAAAAGCAAAGGATGCGGGGCTGTGGAATCTCTTTCTGCCGGATGTATCCGGCCTATCGAACATCGAGTACGCGCCGCTTGCTGAGATAATGGGCCGGGTCGTCTGGGCCTCCGAGGTTTTCAATTGTTCCGCTCCGGACACGGGCAATATGGAAGTGCTGCATCTATACGGAACGGCGGAACAAAAAGAAGAATGGCTGAAGCCGCTTTTGAATGGTGAGATCCGTTCGTGCTTTTCGATGACCGAACCGGATGTAGCCTCGTCGGATGCAACGAATATTCAAGCATCGATCGTCGCAGATGGTGATGATTATGTTCTTAATGGCCGAAAATGGTGGTCCACCGGAGCCGGAGACAGGCGATGCAAACTTGCGATATTCATGGGCAAGACGGATCCGGACGCTCCGAAACATCAGCAGCAATCAATGATCCTGGTACCTATGGATGCCGACGGTGTAAAGATCGAACGGCTTTTGAATGTTTTCGGCTTTGACGATGCGCCGAATGGACATGCGGAAGTTTCTTTTACAGATGTTCGTGTTCCGAAAAGCAATATCTTGCTCGGTGAAGGCCGCGGTTTCGAGATCGCACAGGGACGTCTTGGCCCGGGACGGGTTCATCATTGTATGCGGCTGATCGGCGTGGCTGAGCGTTCACTGGAGTTGATGTGCGAAAGAGCGAAGTCCCGGATCGCGTTCGGTAAACCTATTTCGGAACAGGGCGTTGTTCGTCAATGGATCGCGGAAGCTCGGAACGCGATAGATCAAGCTAGACTTCTGGTATTGAAGACCGCATGGATGATGGACACCGCAGGGAATAAAGCAGCTCGAAAAGAAATTGCGATGATAAAAGCTGTCGTGCCGCAGATGGCATTGACCATCATTGACCGCGCCATTCAAGTTCACGGCGGCGGCGGCGTTTCCCAAGATCTTCCGCTTGCTCAACATTGGATATACGCCCGAAGTCTAAGATTGGCCGATGGTCCTGACGAAGTGCATCTTGAGACTGTCGCGAAATTGGAAATTGGGAATTAGCATAAACACGCCAAAGAACGGGCCTTCGGTCATTTTGACAAAAAATCTTTCATAAATCGTTCAACATTGTAAAAAAGTGTTGACAGATGTTCATCATTCCTGTAATTTTATTCCTTGACGGTTGTAAACCGTTCCCCTTCGCCACCCGATGCGAACACTTTTTCTAAAAGACAACATGATCCGGAACCGTTATTAAAGACGGTTCGATTATTCGAAACATAGCGGGTGCCTGGCACCGCATTCAGTTAGCCTTTCCTGTTTAGTCGTCTCGATGATGTCGGTCCCAAGGGTGGCAAGAATCTTCTAAAGACCTGGTATCCGCAAAAGTTTCGAATAAAAAAGAGAGAATTAAGTTTTTGGCAAACAAGCCTGATCTAAGGAGCAAAAAGTAATGCTGTTCGGTAAAAAGAAAAGCGTAGCCGGCCTGGATATCGGTTCCAGTTCGATCAAGATGGTCGAACTTGACGGTAAAGCAAACAACCTTAATTTGGTAAGCGTTGGTTTCCAAAACCTGCCCGCTGACACCATCATTGACGGCCAGATAATGGAGCTTAACACGGTCTCCGATGCAATCAGCGGCGTTTGCAGTTCGAACGCCGTGAGTGCATCAAGCGTTGTGACCGGTGTGAGCGGACATTCGGTCATCATTAAGAATATAGTACTGCCGCCAATGAGTGCCGACGAACTCGAAGAATCTATCGACTGGCATGCTGAAGAGCATATTCCTTATGATCTCGCCGACGTCAGCCTTGATTATCAGATCACGGGACAATCGCCGGACGCGACAAATGTACTTATCGCGGCTTGTAAGCGGGAAAGGATCGACAATGTTCGACAAGCGATCCAGCTTGCGGGAAAAGAGCCGGCGATCATCGATGTCGATACATTCGCACTTCAAAACTGCTACGAACTCAACTATCAGCCGGACGATTCCCAGGTCGTAACACTGCTCAATATCGGTGCTTCGACAATGAACGTGAATATCGTTAAAGGTACCCGTTCACTGTTCACCCGCGACATAACGGTCGGGGGCAGCCAGTTCACCGACGTATTGCAGCGAAGCCTTGGCCTAAGCTATCAACAGGCAGAAGCGGTAAAGCGCGGCGATTCTTCAGCGGCACAGGGCGTAGAGGAAAAATCGATCGAGCCGCTTATGAATAATGTTACTGAGATCGTTGCGATGGAGATCCAGAAAACCTTTGATTTTTACAGAGCCACAAGCGAAGACAATCAAACCGTCGTGCAAAAGATACTTATCTCCGGCGGCGGTTCCAAGCTGCAGGGCCTGGCAAACGATCTTTCGAAGAGGCTGGAATTGCCGGTCGAAGTACTCAACCCGTTCCGCAGCATCAATGTTGACAGTCGAAAGTTCGATCCAGGTTATATCAATGAGATCATGCCCGAAATGGCGGTAGCCGTCGGCCTGGCAATGAGAGGGGTGTAAACGAAAATGATCAAGATAAATCTTCTAAATTCAGTTACTGAACGCCAGGGCAGCACCGTATTGGCTGTTGACCGACAGGTCTCCAACCCGGCCTCGCGTCTCTTGCTACTTACGCTCGCGGTCGGCTTTCTTCTTGCCGCTGTTGTCGGCTGGGACGTTATCAGTTCCCATATGGCAAAAAATCGGGCTGAGAAAGAAAGGGCCGAGCAACAACAGATCCAGAAAGAGCTCGAAGTTGTTATGAAAGAGCAGCAGGAACTAGAGCAAAAGATCAAGAATATTGATACGCGTATCGAAGCGATCAAGAACCTGAGGGCGAAGCAGGCTGGGCCAAGTGCAGTTCTCGAGGCCGTTCGTGAAAGGATCGCAATGGTTCCCGGGCTCTACCTTAAAAGCGTAGAACAGGCGGGCGACAATGTGACGATAAGCGGAAACTCGCCGGATGAAGCCGCGGTCACCCAGTTTGGCCGGAGCCTTGAATTCTCAAACGGGCTTTTCTCGAACCTGAATATCGAGACAAAGCGTGAAGAGGTTACCAACCAACTCGCAACCCAGACGTCAGGAGGTTCGGCACCGAAGGTAAATGTTGTGAACTTTACCATTAAGACGGCATATACCCCGTCAAAGGCGCCCAATCCGGCTGATGCCAATCCAACTACGGCTGCAGCACCTGGAAACACACAAGGTGGTAACGCCGCTCCGCAGGTTGCAAAGAACTAGCCTTAAGGCGAATCGCCCCAAGAGATCGAAATCCTGAAATCAGAAGGACAAAACAATGTTAGAGAAACTGAAAAATCTTACCTGGTACTTCCAACTCCTGATCCTTGTTGGGATCGCAGCCCTCCTCTATTCAGCGGTCTGGTATTTTGTGACCAGCGAAACACGGGCTGAGGTTGCACAGCTGAATGAAGAGGTGGCCGCGCTAAAGGCAAAGAACGAAGCGGCCCGCATCGCAACAGAACGGATCGGTGAGTTCCGAGCCATCTATGCAAGCAAAGCTCTTGAGTACGAAGAGTTGAAGGTACTTCTTCCTGAGCAGCGTGAGATCACGAACGTGCTTCAGGGTTTACAGGACAACGCCAAAGATTCACGTCTCATTGTTATGCGATTCTCGCCTCGCGATGATACGCAGCAGGATACGATCATGGCGAAGCCGGTCGAGGTCGAAGTTGACAGTAACTTTAACAATCTGCGGGCATTCTTTGAGAAGATGGCAAAATTGCCGCGTATCGTTTCAATAAGCGACTTCAAGATCAACCAGCTTGATAAGCAGACCGCCGACAAGACACTTCATGCCCAGTTCATTCTGACCGCATATTATGCCGACCCCGAGGCGATGAACGCGAAACCGGCGCCTACCAAACCCGGAGCTAAAGGGGCAAAACCGGCCGCGAAGAAATAGACCCGCCACCGCGTTCTGATAAAGAAAAGAGAGATATAAAGCCATGTTGAAAAAAGCCACGATCCAACGATTAATGTTCGCCACCTTAGCCGCCGTCCTGGTTGTTCTTCTAGGTCCGGCAACGGAAACGAGTGCGCAGCGCGATCCGTTCGCTAAGCCGGGCTGGGCGAGGACGAAAGAGCCGGGACGGGCGGGAGCACCGAAACCATCCGGCGAGAAGACTACCCCTACATTCGTCGCGGGAATTCCCTCGATCGAACAGCGGATCGAATATTTCAAGAGGATCCGCGAGGAAGCAGCGACCAACGGTCAGCCGTTGCCTAAGGTAACATCAGTGCTTGCCCTGGACGAAATGCAGGTTACCGGCATATTCAAAACGCCCAGAGGATATGCGGCCATGGTCGAAGCCACGCCAATTAAGCTTTCTTACACGATCTATCCGGGGGAGAAATTCTTCGATGGCCAATTGGTTGCGGTCGAAGAGAACCGACTGACATTTCGCAAGGTCTCAAAGGTCGCGAAAGATAAGTTTGCCACCACGGTCGAACACAAACCCCTACGTCGATACACACAGCGTGAACTCATCCAGGGCACAGCTCCTGCAGATGCAGAGACCGCAAGCAAAGGAAATGCACCGGCTCCAAAAGCGGCCGATGTGTTGGGTTCTGTAAAGGTCGTCTCGCCTCTGGACGAGATGGACCGGCAACCCGCCGCAACAACAGATACGAAAACGACCAAGCGGCCGGTTCGCGTCGCACGGAAAAAGAATTAGAACTTACTGGACGTGGCAGTTTCGCGTCCGGAATGGATGAAGCAGCTCAATATGGCTTTGCCTGCATTTTAGACCAAGCCGACACTGTAACGGAGGAAACATGAATTCTCTTAAGATCACCAGCGGCAACCTACTACGAGTAGTGACCGCAACCCTTATTTTCGCAGCTTTCTCGACCGTCTCGATCGGTCAACAGATCCGTCCCCAGGACCAAGGAAAGCGTTATGGAGACGCCGGATTTGTCGGCGAGCCGGTCAACCTTAATGTGGTTGATGCTGATGTCCGCGACATACTTAGTTATATCACCGAGCAGTATGGTGTGAACTTTGTTATCGACAAGTCGGTCAAGGCGACACCGGTTACGGTAAATGTAAGCAATGTTCCCTGGAACATCGCTCTTGATTCGGTCCTGCAGTCGCAGGAACTTGGCGTACAGGTAAACGGCACGATCCTTCGCGTAGCAGATGCGAAAGTTCTGGCATCAGAAGGCGAGATCTATCGTCTCCGCCAGGACAACCAGCTCGATACAGCACCATTGCTCACCGAATTTATTCGTCTGAACTATGCCCGTGCGAAAGGTTCGCTTGTCCGCGGTGTCTCAAGTTCCGGCACTTCTGTCGATTCACTCAGTCCGTATCGGAATGTAAATTCGACTCAAGGACAGGTCACCACTGGTGTTCCGAATTTTGGTGAAGGAAACAACAACGCAAGCTCCGGCGAGGGAATTCTTCCGATCATTCAACGACGTCTTTCGCGACGCGGATCAGTTGAAGTTGACGAACGCAGCAATTCTTTGATCATCACGGATGTTCGCGAGAACATGGCGGCGATCAAGCAGCTTGTAGCGATCCTTGACCAGGCAGAACCGCAGGTCGAGATCGAGGCAAGAATAGTTGTCGCGACGCGAAGCTTTAGCCGCGATATCGGTGTTCAGCTTAACGCAATGGTCTTTGGTGCGAACGGAAGCGGAGCACAGGGCGGAACCTTGAACGGTGCCCCGTCAGCCCGGCCTTTCCCGCCCAGCCTTCCGACACAAGGTCCGAACGGAAGCCTGTTGTCGAGCATTCCGAACACCGTGATCGGTTTGACGACCGGTATTTTCGGTACCGCCCAGATCAATATGCTTATCTCAGCAGGTGAGCAGAAAGGTCAGGCAAAGGTTATCGCAACGCCGCGAGTTACCGCACTGAATGGTAAGAAGGCTAAGATCGAGAATAAGGTCCAGATCCCTATCCAGACCATCCAGGCCGGTGCTGCTGGCGGCGATCCGATCGTGACGACCACTTATGTAAACGTACCGCTCAAGCTCGAGATCACCCCTCAGATAACAGATGTCGGAACAGTTGTGCTTGACGTTTTGGCAGAAAACTCCTCGACATCGCAGATCGTTGGCGGAGCGCCTCCGGCGATCAACTCACAGCTAATGGAATCGCAAGTTACGGTTCCGGACGGCGGAACTACAGTCGTGGGTGGTGTGTTGTTTGACGACGAGCGTGAAAGCCAGGACCGCACGCCGGGCCTGTCGCGAATTCCGCTGCTTGGCAACCTGTTCAAGCGTAAAGGCGTTCAGCGAAGCACGAATGAGATACTTTTCTTCATCACGCCTCGCATCTACAGGCCGGATTATGCAACCGTTAGCGGTTCGTCAGGTACGAAAGCCACGGAAACGATCATCCAGCCGGTGCCGCTCGGCAACCCGCCTTCGAATTCCGGTGGAGCTCAGCCTCAGCCCCAACCCCAGCCGGCTCCGCAGCCAGCCGCATCACAGCCGATCACGAAACCGGCCGGAAATTAGGCCAACTTAGCATATAGCTGTTTTCTTTGTTACAACCTGAACCGCCGATTCTTGTAAAAAGTGCCGGCGGTCTTTCCCTTTCGAGCTTTAGTTAGGGATGTAACCCGCAGGGACAGGGACATCGCCGACCGTACCCAAGGTATCTATTGTCACGTCAAGATCAGTGCTCCTCAGAATGAACCATGTTCCGTTGCGGAAAACTCCAAGATCCGCCCGCCCGTCTCCGTCATAATCTGCTGGCACAGGGACGTCGGTGGCAATGCCGAACGGCCCGCCGGTATAACCCTCGCTGGAGCGCAATAAATACCAAAAGCCTTGAGACGGCCTATAAACCGCAGGATCGACACGGCCGTCACCATCATAGTCCGCCGGAACCGGCTTGTCCTCTCCGATCCCGAACGGAAAGATAGTAAAGCCCAGATCGGTGCTTCGCCAAATATACCAAACGCCATCAGATGGCCGGTAGATCGCAAAATCGGTCTTGGCATCGCCGTCGAAATCACCTTGCACTGGTTTGTCGCCCGTCAGTCCGAAACGTCTGATATCGACTCCGCCGTCAGAACTCCGAAAGATATACCAAATACCGTCTGACGGGCGCCAAACGGCGAGATCGTTCTTAAGATCGCCGTCGTAGTCGCCCGGTACGGGAACATCGCCTGTCGATCCCCAATTTGCAATGAAGAAACCGCCTGATGAGCGTTCAATGAACCATGTGCCGGTCGAGGGGCGAAAAACAGCCCGGTCGGTAATTCCGTCACCGTCATAATCACCAGGGGCAATAATGTCACCCGCTGTGCCGAATTGGGCCGTGGTTATCTCTCCGTTTCCGCTGTTTCTAGATGTCCAGTTGCCTGTAGCTGGTTCAAATACTGAAACATCGCTAGCTGTGTCGCCGTCAAAATTTGCGATCGCCGACCCCGACAATGATGTCGCTGAGTCGGTGTAAATGTAATCGCCAGCCGGCCCGCCATCGCTGTTTGCTGCATTTCCCGCGACATAAAAACGGATCTTTCCGACACGTGTCGCAGGAGCTGTCCAAATAAAATTCCATGTTTTTGATCCAAACACCGGCGAGGTCACACCATTCACCGTCTGCATAATGTAGGTACGCGGCGAACCGCCGATCACAGTGGAGTCGATCTGAAGATTTCCTGTTTCCTCAGCCGGGATCGTATAAGTACCAACGCTGGAGCCGGCGGGGCCGATAGCCGTAAATTGAAACCCCCAGGTGACGCCGTCGGGTTCGATCAACCGGACAGAAACCGGAACTTGCTGGCCGGGGAGATAGTTTGCTGGAATGCCAAGTATCTCAATATCGCCAACACCACTATCGACAGGGAAATCAGTATGACATGCAGTGCAGTTTCCCTCGCCCGGAGCGTTCGTATGGCCGGGCGTCGGGCCGGAAGCGGATGCTCTCACATTCGCTTGCCGGCCAGCCGTCGCAAGAAATAAGGCGAAACCTGCAAAAGCAGTCAGAGCTAGAAAGAAAAGTTTAAACGATCCGCGGGGTTTTGAATTGCTCATATGATCCATAGATACTCCAAGAGAGGCAGTTACTGGTTCTTAACTGATTTAGACGGCCAGCAGGGGCGAAAGGCCGAGATTTGATCACTGAACTAAGGGTATGCAATTCGCAGGGAGCAAGTCAATAATTTAGGTGTGTACAAATGCGAACGGCCAAATGATAATTCACTTGGCCGTTCGGCGATCTAGGTTTTTGAGCGGGACTTGAAAGTTGAGGTCCCGCTCAATGTTCGACTAGTTGACATCGTTGAAGATCATCGAGAACCGGCGCACCGAACCTGTGTCGGCGCCAGCATTATCCGACACATTCAAGACCCAGTCGCCATCTGCATTAATGCCGTTGAATACACTAAGTGGATTCGCCGGTGAAAAGTTACCGACAGGGAACGGCAAAAGAGTGTCGCAGGCACCTGGCGATGGGTTGCCCTGAGCATTGACACTTGGTAAGCCACCTTGGTCGGTCAAGAGGATCAGACCAAGATTGTTGTTGTTGCAGCCCGCTGGAGCGGTCGGGAAACCCGGCCGGTTAAATATCACGGCTGAAGGTGACCCGCCCGGGGCTCGCAATGTAATTATCAGATCACCCACCCAAGTGTGGTTAACTCCACAGTCCACGTCACCGATCGTTCCGTCGCAGACCTGGCCATCGGCAACGTCGAACCTAAAGTTCAGATCTGTGATCGTTCCAACTCCGGCGACCGGGACCGTAATGTTGACACCGGCCGGATTGTTATCCGGTATTGCCACCGCCGGGCCTGTGTAACTAACTGTCACAGGTCCGCCTGGACCGGGACCGCCGCCGCCCATTTCGGGCAGGTAGCGGACCGGGATCGGAATGTCGGTCCCGAGTCCGAAATTGAACACCTGTAGTCCCGAAGTAGATCCGAGAACAAACCATTGTCCATTTCGATAAACAGCGCCGTCGTCCGTACCGTCTCCGTCATAGTCTCCGGGAACCGGGATATCGCCCGCCTGGCCAAACGGTATGGTCATCGTTTGGTCGTCCGAGCTTCTGCGGATATACCAGGTTCCATTCGACGGACGGAATACCGCAACGTCGTGCCGGCCATCGCCGTCATAGTCTGCCGGGACAAGAATGTCACCGTCCGCTCCGAAATCAAACACATCAAAGTTTTGAGCCGGAACACCGGTGTTTCTTGCAACATACCAGCGATTCTCCGTCGGGCGGAATACTGCAAGGTTATGCATACTGTCGCCGTCATGGTTCATTGCCATAGGAATGTCGCCATCCTGACCGAATGGTTCAACTATCGCTCCTGCGTCGCTGCTTCTACGGATGTACCATGTGCCGTCTGACGGACGGAATACCGCCACATCGTCGAGCCCATCGCCATCATAATCGCCGCCGCTGACTGCGACGTCACCCGTAACTCCCCACGAAATACCTGAGAAGGTAAATCCGTTGCTATTAAGGATGTAGAAATCAGCAGCACCCGGGTCGTCATTTGCACGGAAGACCGCCGCATCCGCTTTGCCGTCGCCGTCATAGTCGCCCGGAACAAGCTTGTCGCCCGCCAGGCCCCAATTGAACGCCGCAAAGCCGTCAGTGGATTGGTTCAGATACCAGTTGCCTTCGCTTGGACGGAACACCGAAACATCGGTCCTGCCGTCGCCATCAAAGTCAGCACGTGCGTTGCTGGTTGGCTGAGCACCACACGGTCCCGATCCCGGCGTGCACTGTCCTGCAGGAAGAGTCCAGTCGATCTTCATCCCAGGGGTTATCACAGCTTGATTGAACGAGAACTGCGTGAACCGAGTTCCGGAATTGGTGGCTTGAACACCTACAGTGGCAGACGCGCCGTTTGCGTTTGCTCCGGCTGCCGTCAGCGTGTAATAGGTGGAGAACGCCGATGAACCTTCATTCAGAACAAGCGTGTGATTGATGGTCGTCATATTCTCATTGACACCGCCATTGAAGTGCTGAGCACGCCATTCAATAACCAACTGCCGATTCGGAGCAGATCCCAGCGTTTCCGTATAAACCCCAAGCTGGGCACCGCGAGCGACCGTCATTATATGATCGTCCCAGAACGGGAAGATCCTAGGACCGGTCGGCGTTGCAGTTTGCGGCAGAGCCGCGTTTAAGAACGCGGTCGGCGAGGTACCGTTGATCTGCAGCTGGCCGTTGGCTCCTATGCTCAGCGATGTGACAGGAACGTCGTAGATCGACGAGGTCCATCCGGCCGGAAGCGTAAGCGGTGGCGAAGGCGAATCATCGATCTGGCTGCCTGGAACCAAGGTTCGGTTAGCCGGATTTCCAGGAGCGGTTCCTGTTCCCGGAGTCGCAATATAGTTATCGCCTGCAAGTCCTACCGGCAGACTGTAATTAAGTACCTTTGGCGAACCACCGCCGCCGCCGGCATAGGTAAGTGTCAAGGTTAGGTTCACACTTGTGAAACACGCGACCGTATTGTCGGTCGATACTTCATAAGGCGTGGTGTTGTTTATCGGGCCAGTGCCAGCCGGCATATCCGGATAGGCTGAGTTCGGCTGTGAGATCGTAACACCAGGCGTATTCGTCGAAAGAACACCAGAAATGCCGGTTGCTGTTTCGGCAGAGTTGTTCGACAACGCAATATTCACCGTATTACATTCATTCGGCTCGATCAGGTTATTGCCTGATGTAACGACCGCGTCGCCGCTGCCGCTTAGCTGCGGAAGATCGAAAGCCTCAACCACCGTGTTGCCGGAAGGATTAGCTGCCGAGAAGCCAAGGCCGCGAGCCGCAAAACCGGCCCACACGTCGGCAACATCAGCACTGGTTCCGGTGTTCTGTGCCACCTGAAGCATTGCATTTCGCGTACTAAGCATTGTAGGCGATGCTGCTGTGGTCCTCATTGTGTCCATCCAGAGCTGAAGCATTTTGGATGTACCGGCCTGATGGCCGAGACGCTGAACGAGGCGTGAGCGAACTTCCCAGATCATGCTGGACCATATCTCACCGCCATCGTGAACCGCAGTTGCAGAACCGGTGAATGCGGGAGCAAAAGCACCGCCACCCGGGTTGTGCTGTGCCGGATCGATATCAGCATAGGTCAACGGGTTGTGGGGTAGATTACTTGGACCGCCTGTGAAAGCGATAACTGCTTTCGGGTATCGGCGAATACCATAATAGTAGTTGCCATTCGTGCTGAACGGTGCACCTGCTCGGAGGCCAAGCGTTGAATAACCACCGGTCGTATAGATACCATTGATCGGGTCGGATGATTCAGACAAGAGAAGATGAGCCACGAAGTCTCCGTTTCCTTCGTGCATCTGACCACCCTGGGTGCCAGCAGTACCATTAATAGAGTTGCGATTAAAGATACCGTGGCCTATCTCGTGAAGAACGATATCAGCGTCCCACGTACCGTCACGGGTCGGGGACGATGTAGTCCAAAGGAACATCTGCATACGGGCGGTGGTACCGTCCGTGGTGCTGCTCGCCATGTTCGCATTATTCTGACCGGCACAATCTTGTCCTTCGGATTGAACAGGGTCGCCGCCTGCGCCGCCGCGTCCAAAGTTGTCGACCTGGAAGTTGCGGGTCTGCTCGGTGAAGCCGTGCAGGTAGAGAACGTCATGCAGACGGTTCACGACGTAGAACATCTGAACGGCTGCGGCCCTTTGGATGTCAACGGGAACCTGCGCCGTGGCACTGCATGGGCTGATGGTCGTACCACCCGGTATCGACGGGTCACCCGGAGCCGGATTACCCGGAGCCGGATTCGCTGCGAAGTCAAAAACTCGATTCGGGCTACCCGATATGAGCGGCTCATCAACACCATTCGGGCTGAAACGATCCAGTCCGGCGTGCGTGTTGTTACCGGAAATTGCGTTATTTCCATCAGTGATCCAACCGTTGTTGTTGAATGTGTTCGGAGCTTCATTTCCGATCAGGGTAATAAGTTCAGAAGGCTGAAGCGTTCCCTGTGTGCCGGGTGACGGATTGATCGGTCCCGGAGTCAACGGAGCAGGGCTGTCCATCGACTGTACAAAGCTCGTCGAATTTCTCCAGACACGATAAGTCGCAGCCTGCGTCTGATCTTTGCCCATGTTCGTCCGCCAAAGGATCTCGCCGGTCTCGGCATCAATGATCATTTCGTAAGCGGTTACAGGCTTCCAAACGTTTACATACCAAGCAGCACGAACAAGGCCAGGCTCGATCGGGAAATAATATTTCCAGGCAAGGGAAGCGTAGGGGCCTTCGCCGAAATAAACCTTGGTGTCCGTTGAACGCTCGGCGTTAAAGGACATATCGACCTCTGCACCCACGTTTTGCGCCGCAATGCGGACAGCATCTGCAGGATTACGGAAGTCGGTCGTAAGGGAATTTTCATCTACTCCGGTAGCCATGTTCGTGGTGATTCGGAACAACTCTCCATTTTTTGAGAAATGTCCGGCAAGCTCACCGCGGAAAACCGGAATGTCATTCAAATGCTGTTCAAGAATGACCAAGCCTATTCCGCCGACCTTGTTGACGAAATCGGTCTGGACCTTCAGCGAGTCGATCTCCTGGTTCGGCATTCCTCCGATCAAGCTGTTATTTTCCTTGAGGAAATTCCGGAGAGTGCCAACGCGATCATTAGTTGGCGGCGCCATTACGGCCTTACCTCTTGTTGGATCAGGAGCGATCAACTCAGGGGTTGTCAGGAACTCGCTGTATTCGATCTTTAGGGTCGGGACCTTCGCGCGAAGCTGCTCTTCGCCCCGAACGAATCCATCACGAAGATCCGCAGTGTTCACCGCATTACGGGCGGCTGAGCGAAAATCCATGATCTTTCCGGAACTTGCTTTATCTATCCGGATGTCAAAATCCGGGATGCCTTCCTCAACGGAAGTTCTTACGATCAGACCGTCGCCGGAGCTGCTCGCCTCCATATTAAATTGTGTTGGGACGATCGTGATCGCTGTCACAAGCGCCAACCCCGCCAGACTCAACAAAATGCTGCGTCGGGTCCGTTTACTTTCACTGTTCTGCATTTACTAGCCCTCCTAAAGCTATAAAGAACGGAAGAATGCCGTTTGAAGACGGCAATACTGCTTTTCACCTTCGAAATAAGGACGTATGAAGTTGAAACAAAGATCAAGAGCCCGAGAGAGCGAGATAATGCAAATGATCCCTTTCGGACGATCGCAACGGTAGCTGTACAAATATAGATATGAATTCGGTAAAATACGAAATTATGTTCGATAGTTGTAACAGAAATACCCTGAAACGTCAAACCATACTACTAAAACAACACCTCGCAACTAGAAACAAAAAACCACCTCGACAAGAATTAGTGTTTCCAACTACAACTAGCACTTATGGGAGATAGCCGCTCGGCGTTGGCCGATCAGCGGCAAGCCCGAATTGCTGTATCGAAAGGCCGGCCGACGAACGGTTAATGAACCAAACCCCATCTCGGTATATCGCCTGATCCGCATTGCCATCGCCATCGAAATCGCCCGGCGCAGGAATGTCGGTCGAGATCCCGAAAGGTATAAAGGAAACACCTTGGTCCGAACTTCGATAGATATACCAGACGCCGTCTGCCGGCCTGAACACCGCTATATCATCGCGGCCGTCGCCGTCATAATCAGCAGGAACCGGCTTGTCGGTCGGAAATCCGAATGTGTCAACGGAAAATCCGCCGCTGCTTCGAGCTATCCACCATTGCCCGCTGCGATAAACAGCAAGATCTGCCCGGCCATCGCCGTCAAAATCTCCGCGGAGCGGAATGTCACCGGCCGCGCCAAATTGGGCGATCGCGAACCCGCCGCCGCTAAGCTGCGCGTACCAAACACTTGTTGATGGCCTGAAGACCGCTGCGTCGTCGCGGCCGTCGCCGTCAAAGTCTCCCGGCACCGGAATATCGCCGGCCTCACCAAACTGATAAACCGAAAATCCGCCCGAACTGTTTAATATGAACCACTGCCCGGTGCTCGGCCTGAATACGGCTATATCCGTCTTTTCGTCGCCGTCAAAATCACCCGGCGTGATGATGTCGTCGGCGACCCCGAAATTCACCGCTATAAAGCCGTCGGTCGAACGGTCCAAGTACCAATTGCCGTCCGAAGGCCTGAAGACCGAAACGTCGGTTCGCCCGTCGCCATCATAATCCGCTCGTACCGCCGCAGCGGTAATGAATGAGCATGTATAGCTTCCCACGACATCAATATCGTCGATGTTCCAACCGCCGTTCGCAGGAGCTGTGTTGTTGTCCGCACCAAAACGCCATCGTAATTGAACGTTTTGGCCGTTGGCAGCGGCCGGCAGCCTGACAAGGACGTCAGAGGAATAACCATTCGAGTTTCCAGTCCAGGCTTGACGCCCGGCTAAAGGATTGTTGACGCCGTTCGCTCCGAGCGTACCGTTGTAGTTTCCATAGATGAAAGTTCCACCGGCGGCCACGTCCTGAAAGGGCCCTCCGCCAATGCTCAATTCAAGCACGCCGCCGTCCCATCCAGCCTCGGTCAAGAAGCTATGCTCGAAACGCACCGTTGCCGCTGACGCACTTATCGGGATCGGAGGTGATGTTAAGTTGGTGCCGCCGCCAACTGTGTCCGGATTCAACGCAAAAGCCGCATTCGGCGGGGAATTCGGCTGACTGGCCGAAGTAACAAAATTGATGCCATTTGAAACTGGTTCCGCCGTCCAACCGGCAGGGAAGTTAGGAGCGGATACTCCGTCAAAATTCTGCTGAAACGTTATGTTTGGTACTCCGATGTTCAATGTCCGCAAAAAACTGACCGGCCCAAGACTGCTGTTAACATCAAAGTTAAATTGCACCGCTGAACCACAGGCGGTCCCGGCCGGGATCGTGTGCGGTAACTCCATTAACGCGGTTCCACCTGCGGCGATCGTGCCAAGCGGCACACTGCCGCCGCCTACCAATTGGACCGTTACATTGGTTGCACTTGTTCCTGAAAAATTGGCTACCGGAACTCGTAAAATTACTGGTTCGCCAGGTTCGGGAGCTCCATTATTATTACCGGTATGGTCGAGAGCCTGCAGCGGCTCGGCCATTAATAGGTTAGGCGTGTCAAAAGCTTCGGTCACGCGCGCGTTGCCTGTTCCTGAACCCTGATTCTGGATCGATGCCGAAGCACCCATACCCCGGATCGCAAAACCTGCCCATGCATCGCCGACATCGTCAGAGGTTCCGCCCGCCAATGCCGCGAAGATAACGGCGTCGCGAGCTTGCAGAAACGTCGGTGCCAGCGGCGACAGCTTCATACCATCAGTAACGTGCTGCAAAAAACGCCGATTGCCGTCCGCCCATTCCAGCCGCTGAATATATTTTGCCCGTATCTCCCAAAGTGCCGCGCTCCATATTTCGCCGGCGTTGTGAACTTGGTCCGAACTCCCGCCTACGTGCGGGTTTGGCGCAAATGCGCCGTCGGTAAGGTTTATTTGCGTTCCGTCTAAGTCGGCAAATGTGAGCGGGTTGTGCGGCCGATCTTGGGGACCGCCGGTCGAACTCATCACTGCTTTCGGGAAACGCCGGATACCGTAATAGCCGTTGTGCGGCTGCTGTGGCCGATAGAAAGAGTAGGCGGCTATGGTGTAAATGCCATTGATCGGATCGCCCGGTTCGCTCAACATCGCATGAGCGTAGATATCCGACCAACCTTCGCCCATCCCGCGCGCCATATTTGTCGTTAGGCCTGTCGCGTTTCCGTGCAGCCGATTCGACAGACCGTGTACAAGTTCGTGGATAGCTACATCAGCGTCAAGTGCACCATCGTGGTCCGGTTCGGGCAACGTCCAAATGAAAAGCTGAAGCCTGGGCCGTTGACCATCGGCAGGCGTGAAGAAGTTCCCGCCGTTCGTGCTGGAACATTCCTGGGCCTCAGCTGAAATACGATCTTCGCCGAGTCCGCCTCGGCCAAAATTATCATGTTGAAAATTCAGAGCGGCTTCGGTGAAACCCAACCTGTACATCTCATCATGAAACCAATTGGTGGTGAAGAAAAGATTAGCGACAGTCGCTTTCTGGAAATTGGTCAAGGGCGGAGCTGTGCCTTCTGGAAGGCACGGCGTGATACCGGTCCCCCCAGGGAGCGGGCCTTCCCCCGCATCCGGAACGCCCGATGGGTTGCTCGGATTAAATGGAAAATCGAAAACACGGTTCGGCGAGCCGACGGCCCTGCCATTGGGGTCAACTCCATTAGGCAGTTCGCGATCCACACCTGCTTCGACCGCGTTTCCATCCGTTTCATTATTGCCGTCGGTGATCCAGCCAAGGTTGTTGAACGTGTACGGCGGTTCGTTGCCTACGCGCGTTATCGATGTTCTTGGTATCCGTGCACCTTGTGTCCCGGGTAACGGCGAAAGCGGTCCCGGCGTGATCGGGTTCGGGCTGTCAGCGACGGGGATCATCGCATTTGGATTTCCGAAAACATTGTAGGTCGCAGGCTGAGACTGATGTGCTCCGATATATTTCCGCCATAGCAGATCTCCCTTGGAGGCATCGACGATCACATAAAAAGCGCTGTCAGGCAGCCAAAACAGAACTTTCCACGCAGGAATTACAACACCCGGTTCGGTCGGAAAATAGACCTTCTCGGCGATCGTTGCCCAGTCGCCGTTCCCAAATACCTTCTTCTTGTCCGTTGATGCAGAAGGGTCTGAAAGCTTTTCAAAACTGCGAAGCTCATGGCCGATGTATGATGCGGCATTTGGAAGACGACTCGCTGCGTCTCCGAAATCCGCATTTGAATAAGCATCTGAAGGAACTGCCGCGAGGTTGTTTATTATCCGAACGATCTCGCCTTTTCGCGTGAAACCTGCCGTCATCGTGCCTTGAAAGACAGGAACACCATCGATCTCCTGGCTTATCGTGGCAAACGACATTTCTCCTTCGGGATTCTGCTGTTCGCTTGCATTCTTGAGGGTCGCTGCAAATGTCTGATTCGATCCGAAAAGGTCAGGGTTTTGTTCGACGAACTTGCGAAGCAGGTCGGATCGTTTTCCGCCAGCAGGCCCGGTAAGAAATGGGGTTCCAAGCCCAGCCTTGGTTGAGATCACCTCTGGAGCCTGTAGCCGATCGCTATATTCCACAGCGAGCCCAGGGATGGAAGCCTTCAGTCTGTTTTCGCCGTGCACAAATCTGTCCTTAATATCTGCGATCTCAACTGCGGAACGTCCGGCTTCTGTCCTGAACTGATCAAGCTTGCCTCGGTTCGCTTTGTCTGTCCTGATGTCGTAATTGGGAAAAGTCTCGAAACGTGTAGTTTTGCTCGCCTGCCCCCTTTCAGCATCGGATGATGCTTCCACACCAAAAATTCCGGGAAGTACTAGTACTACTGAAATCAAAAAAAGAGAACATAGCGTAACGAATGAAGCAATTATGGGGCTTTTCATTGATGTGTCCTTTTAAGTAAACACTTAACACAGGTAAGGCGTCAGGAGAAAGATGAAGGCTCAACTCCTTCTACACGCGGAATTGCGATAAACTACGATCTATCGCAACGAACATCTGTGCGCTCAATTATAATGGTCTGTTCGATCTCTAAATAAACCGAATAAGTTTCCCTGTATTCTCGACCGATTCCGCAAATAAGTCAATAATTTTTCAATGGAGAAGACCGATCCGCAGAGCAAGGATATTTTTGGCCCCGGCGGCCTGATCTCGCGTTTTCATGACAACTATGAACACCGCCAAGGTCAGATCGAGATGGCTGAGCGTGTGGCCGAAGCCTTTGAGAAGAAAAGACATCTGATCGTTGAAGCGGGAACCGGAACCGGCAAGACTCTGGCATATCTCGTCCCCGCAATTGGCTCCGCTATAAAGCAAAAGAAGCGGATCGTGATCTCGACGGGCACAAAAAATCTTCAGGAACAACTGATGGAAAAGGACATCCCGTTCCTGAAAAAGATACTTCCGACGAAATTCACCGCCGAATATATGAAGGGCCGCGGGAATTATGCCTGTCTTTACCGTGTTCACAAGGCCGAGGATCAGCCGATCCTTGAAGGGCTTGATCAGATGGACCATTTTCGCTCTATTGCCGAATGGGTTCGCGAAACAAAGATCGGCGATCGTGCCGAGCTTGTCGATCTGCCGGAGAATCTCTCGTTCTGGAACAAGATAAATGCCCGCGGCGATATTTGTATCGGGCAAAAATGCCCCGATTTCGAACCGTGCTTCATCACAAAAATGCGCGCACGGGCCGACGACGCCGACATCATTGTTGTGAACCACCACCTGTTCTTTGCTGACCTAAATGTCCGCGGCAGTAAATTTGGCCGCGTGATCCCCGACTACGGCGCGGTGATATTTGACGAAGCTCACTTGATCGAAGACGTAGCGTCGGATTATTTCGGTTTTCAGGTCTCGAATTTTCAGATAGATGAACTCGCCCGCGATACCGATAACCTGCCGATATATGATGCCGTCGTCACCCGCGACCTAACAAAGATCGCTGCCAAAGTCATCGGTCTTGCGGAGCAGTTCTGGGTCCGCTTTTCGCAGGCAAAGTTCGACGGAAGGTTTCCATTGATGCCGGATGCTTTTTCTATCCGTTCAAAGAACGGCGGAACTCAACCGACGCCTTTGGGTGAAACTCACGCTGCTCTCGACAACGCTCTTGGCTCGCTTGATAAGACACTAGAGGGTTTCGCGGAAGAGATGCCCGAAGCGGAAAGCCTTTTGCGAAGAACGAGGCAAACAAGGTTCGATCTGGATTTCGTCGTGACTCAATCAGAAAAGAACTATGTTT
Organism: Pyrinomonadaceae bacterium; assembly: GCA_041751035.1. Lineage (GTDB taxonomy): Bacteria > Acidobacteriota > Blastocatellia > Pyrinomonadales > Pyrinomonadaceae > OLB17. Next base: position 349,941 of record JBGSYH010000030.1, read on the forward strand.
ACTGGATCGAGCGCCGAGGCCGCGGCATATTTCTGCGCGCGTCGCCGGTCGACGTTTCGGAACTGCTGCGCGAAAAGCTATTCGAAAAGGTCGAAACGTGCATATTGACCTCGGCAACGCTTTCGGCCGGCGGCTCGTTCAACTTTGTCCGCGAGCGGCTTGGGCTCGATGCCGCCAACACGACCGGATTCGAGGCTCCGACATCTTTCGATTACGAAAAGCAATCGATCCTCTACCTGCCAAAGGCGATGCCCGATCCGCGCGCAAATGAATTTACCCAAATGGCTGCTGGCGAAATAATGAAAATATTGCAGGTGACGCGTGGCCATGCATTTGTTTTGTGTACCAGCAATTTCTCAATGAATGCCTTGTTCGAGCTTGTCTCGAACCGAATAAGTTACCCTTGCTTTGTACAGGGATCAATGTCCAAGACCGGCCTGCTCGAACGCTTCCGCGAAACCCCGAATGCGGTTTTATTTGCTACTTCGAGCTTTTGGCAGGGTGTTGATGTGCAGGGCGATCAGCTTTCGTGCGTGATAATCGACAAGCTGCCATTCGCCGTGCCGTCCGATCCCATCGTTGCGGCGCGTTCGCGATTCATCGATGAAAATGGCGGGCGATCGTTTACAGATTACAGCGTCCCGCAGGCCATCATCACTCTAAAACAGGGCATCGGCCGGCTGATCCGCAGCCGCACGGACCGTGGTGTGATCGCGATCTTAGACCCGCGGCTTCGCACAAAACCTTACGGCCGCAAATTCCTCGAAAGCCTTCCGCGGATGCGAATTACAAGCGATTTGGACAGCGTTGCTGACGTTTTCAATGCAGACGCGAGTTGATCCAAATCCTTTCAAAGCAACGTGCCGCTTACGTTATGTGTCCTAATTTCCTATACTTAAGGGAACGTAATGCGAAATTTCCAGGGCCTCAGGATCATTTTCAAGGATAATTGCGTAGGTCTTTATCTAGTTTTTGCGGCGATCTTTGTCTTCGCTGCACTAGGGACATTTGGTCAGGACGCCAACAGTTCGAGCAATTCCGCGACGCCATCACCTTCACCCACTCCGATTGCCGTTTCGGCCATAAATTCCGAGTCAGACCGAACGCTTTCCCGCATCCGTGAGATCCGAGGCAATATTGATGACCTTCGGGTTCCAGCAGCGATCTTGCCCGGATTGGAATCGATCGTTGCTGAGATCGAGCAGCTTCGTAATGCACAGGCAGCGGTCGCTGTTGGACGCACTAATCTCGAAGCCATCACTTCGCGCGAACGTGAATGGCAATCGATCAAAGATCGTCTGTCCGATTGGCGAACGTCGTTAGATGAGCGAACTCGAACTTTGGATGATCGCATCGCCGAGATCCGTGGACTGCGTGAACGTTGGAATGAAGTGGTGTCAAAGCTTCAGGTCGGACCGGCCGACGCTGGCAATTCGAATCTGGCCGCTGCCAACAGTGCGTTCGCAGAAAATGTTCCGCCCGAAGTGATCGCACGGGCTGAAGAGATCGTTGCCGCACTAGACGATCTGGAAAAGGCAGCCGGCGAAAAGCGAGCCGAATTCCTCGCCGTCGGCGTCCGTATCTCCGAATTGGAATCGAATGTAGATGCCGAACTTTCTAATGCAAAGCGTTCGCGTGAACGTGAGCTGGCAAATATCTTTTCTCAGGACAGCCGTCCGTTTTGGGAAGAGAGCTGGGCGTCAGCGTTTAGCGGTGCAGGAGGAGAGATAAGGCAAACGCTCACAAAGCAGGTTGGCGATCTTTCCAATTATGCCCGCCGCTCACCACAGCGTTTTGTTGCCCACGGAGTTCTTCTGGTCGTTTTGATCGGTGTTTTGTTTTGGACACGCCGCCGCATCGCACCGCTGGTAGAAGACGAGCCAAAGCTCCAGCGTCCAGCCGCGTTCTTTCAAATGCCGATCGCTGCAGGACTGGTCCTTTCAATGATATTCATCGGCGTCCTCTATCCGCAGGCTCCGAAATTGTTGACAACACTGATCGGAGCGGCTGTGATCGTTCCCGGGATACTGATTCTTCGGAGAATAATCGAAAGCCCGCTTAATTATCTGCTTTACGGTTTATTAGGGCTGTATATCGCCGACCGTCTGCGCGAAATTCTGCAGGAATTGCCTATCTTAGCGAGAGCTTTATTCTCGCTTGAGATGATCGCCGCATGCGTATTCCTGATCTGGTTTTATCGATCGAAACGGGTTGAACAGAGCGTGGAGGCCGCTTCGTATTCTCTTTTCAACACGGTCCGCAAGTTTATTCCGGTTGCCGTCGGTGTTCTTGGTGTCGCTTTGGGGGCGAACCTTTTCGGATTTGCGTCGCTTTCGTATTTGATCGGAAACGGAGTTCTACGTTCGGCCTATGCGGCGCTGCTGCTTTACACATTTGTGCAGATATTGATCAGCGGCGTTGCATTCCTGCTTCGCGTCTGGCCATTTTCGCTTCTGAGCATCGTCCGCAACAACCGGCTCCGCGTCCGGCAAGCTATCACGCGAGGGCTGAATTGGATAGCTATATTTATCTGGTTTGTGATCGTTCTTGGGCTTTTTTCGATCCAGGATGTGATTTACCAAACGATTGGCGACATCGTTGGCTATACCATCAATATCGGTGAGATAAGTTTCGCGATCGGCGACATCTTGCTGTTTGCCGTAATGATCTGGATCGCCGTGCTCGTTTCGCGGTTCGTGCGCTTTGTTCTGGAAGAAGATGTGTTTCCGCGAATGGATCTCGGCACAGGTGTCGCCTACGCCATATCGTCGGTCATTCATTATCTCGTGCTGATATCAGCATTCTTGATCGCGATAGCTGCTGTAGGATTTGAGATCTCGCGGTTCGCGATCGTTGCCGGAGCGGTCGGGCTGGGTCTTGGCTTTGGCCTACAAAACATCATAAACAATTTCGTCTCGGGACTCATTCTCCTTTTCGAACGCCCGGTAAAAGTTGGGGATATGGTGCAGATCGGCGAACATATAGGGTCGCTTGTCCGCATCGGGCTCCGCGCAAGCGTGGTCAGAAAAGTCGATGGTTCGGATGTTATTGTCCCGAACAGCCAATTGATCTCTGAAGAGGTGATCAATTGGACAATGTCGGACGACAAACGCCGAATAGACATACCGGTTGGCGTTGCCTATGGCACAGATCCGACGACGGTCCTCAAGCTTTTATCAGAGATACCGCTTAGCCGCGATGAGGTTCTAAAAGATCCCGCGCCACGCGCTCTTTTCCTCGGCCTTGGCGATAGTTCGCTAGACTTTGAGCTCCGCTTTTGGACAACGGATACCGACGGCTGGGTCGGCCTCCGAAGCGATATGGTCACCGAAGTTTACAACCGCCTGACCGCCGCCAACATCGAGATCCCATTCCCGCAGCAGGACCTGCATCTCAGGACCGTTAGCGACGCGGCGGCCCGAAAACTTCCGCTTTCTGGAGATTCGCAAAAGACCGACGTTCAGGATTAAAGTAATCGTATGGAATCATTTTTTGAGGTAATGATCGAGCGGGATTTTTCTTCGGCGCATCAGCTGCGTGGGTATAAGGGAAAGTGTGAAAATTTGCACGGGCACAATTATAAGGTGGAGATCTACGCCCGCGGCGAGGAAGTGAACAATATCGGGCTGCTGATCGATTTCGGCGACCTGAAAAAGGCGGCGGATGAGATCGTCGGCTATCTCGATCACCGGAATCTGAACGAATTGCCGCCTTTTGACGAAGAATTAAACCCTTCGGCCGAGAACATCGCTCGTTACTTCGTCGAATATCTGAATTCCCGCATCGGCGATGAGCGTGTGAAAGTCTATAAGGTCCGCTGTTTTGAGACCCCGACCAGCGTCGCTACCTATCAGCTCGCCTAAGACTTAAAACTTCGAAAGTCTCCCCAGACTGCGACGGTTATGCCGGGCGTTTGGATATTGAAGAAAAGAGTTGAGCCATCGGGGCTGAAAGTTGCCCCGGCGACCTCGGTTTCTTCGTAACCGGTGAGAATATTGCGTGCGAAATCGGCGATCTTTCCGTTTGGCGAGAGAATTCGGACGTAATTATCGCCGCTGCCGGAAAGTCCCGGATAATCGCTGTCTTCGCACATATAAAGATTGGCGGAAATGGGGTCGAGACAGATGTTATCGGGCATATCGAGCAGTTCGCGGTCGGGCGATTCGAACAAAAGCGTCAAACGGCCTTTGTCTTTCGCCGTCGGTTCGTAAAGCCAGATCTGACCGCCCGCCGCATCGCCTCCGCTTGAGGAAACGAAGTAGATCTTTCCTTCCGGCGACGACCAACAGCCTTCTAATTTATTGAAATGCGTGCCGCCTTTTCTCGCACCCTGCTTGAAAACGGCCTGCTCGTCTGTGTCGGCTTTGATCGTGTTCGGGTCGTCGATCGTCACCCAACGTGCATCGAACCGCGTGCCCTGCGTTTGCCCAAACTGCGTGTTGTAATTGGGCTTTTTGTGGATCGCAAGCATCTGCAAAACGCCGCCTTCGGCCAAACGGCTGCGGCGATTCGGGATAAATCGGTAAAAACCGCAGAACGGCTTGGCGTCTTCAGTCAAATATACGATGCCGGTCTTTGGATCGACCGCGATCGCTTCGTGCGAAAAGCGTCCCATCGCGGTCAGAGCGACCGGCGAAAGCGTATTGTTTGCCGAAGCCTGCACCTCGAAACAATATCCGTGCGGTTTCGGAAAGCCGCCGACCGGTTCATCGTCGTCGTCGGAATATTTAGTAGTGCCGTGGGTCGTTTCTTCGCAGGTTATCCACGTTCCCCATGGCGTCGGGCCGCCCGCGCAATTGTTCAGCGTGCCGCTTAAGGAAACGAAGTCGCGTTCGATAAGCCTTGTCGTGGGATTGATGACGAGCGTCGTTGTTCCGCCGCCCGCGGTTTCGTCGTAATGGTTCGCGGTGCCGATCGCGACGCCCGCTTTCGGCACGTCGTCGTTAATTTCATGATTGCGAACCAGCCGCAGCTCATTTCCGGCCATAAACGCCGCCATTCCGTCGTGTTCGTTCGGCGTAATTTGGCCGTCGGACATCTTGTCGCCGGTTTTCCCTAGGACCGTGTATTCAAATCCACGCGGCAATGCGAGAACCTTTTCGCCGGTGTTCTTCGCCGCGGTCGGAACAAGTTCGCCAAAGCCGATCGCCCGCAGTGATTGAAGCGATCCTTTCCTTTCTGCCGACTCTGCAAGCTTGGAAAACCCGCCAAATGCTGTAAACAGGCCTGCGGCCGACGACGCGGCGATGAAATTTCTTCTGTCCATATTTCTAACGTATCAAAAAATCGAGCGGAAGATGTTACAGAACCGTTTCGGCACATCTTCCGCCCGCCTTAAGGAGGGAAACGTTTACCAATCGAGCTTTACGCCGAAGGTTGACCACCATTTGTAACGCTCGTCCTGGCGAATTCTGTTCGAAACGCCTTCGTAAGATTTGAATGGCCGGTTGTTGATGTTGATGAACTCTGCAAAGACGCGGATGTTCTTTGTGATCCGCTGGCTAGCCGAGAAATCGAACTGCAGATGATTCTCAACAAACAGATCGAAATCCGGCGAACCAGCGACCTCACTCAAATACCGGTCGCGATAATGAAGCGAGCCGCGGCCCGAGAATCCGTACTTTTCATAAAAAACTGCAAAATTCGCAATGTTCTTCGCCTGTCCGGGTAGAATCGAATCGCGGCCGGGCTCACCTATCTCTTCGTTTGGCAGGATCGCGTCGGAAGTTACATAAGTGTAGTTCGCATATACTCCCAGACCGTCGAACGGCTTCGGCATGAACGTGAATCGCTGATTGTAAGAAAGCTCGAGGCCGTAAAGGCTTGCGCTTTCGCCATTGCGCGGTTCGGTGATCTCAAAGGTCGTCGGTTCGCCGCCGCCGAAAGCAATGTCTTCTTCAAACCGGAAAGGGAAGATGTAGTTCTTCAAACGCTTGTAAAAGAAACCGCCTGAGATCACGCCCACATTCTGGAAATAATGCTCGACCATTATATCGACATTGTCAGATGTCGTCGGCCGCAGGAACGGGTTGCCGCGTGCGATCTCGCTGTCTTCCCGCAAGATCAACTGGAAGGGAACAAGATCAACGTAATTCGGACGTGCGAGCGAACGAGAATACGCGGCACGGAAATTTGTGTTGTCACCGATGCGGTATTTCGCGTGGATAGACGGGAACCAGTTTCGGAACGAATTATCGCCGTTTAGAGCTTCGGTCGAATCGTAATCGCCTTCGTCGTCAAACAAAACGCGGAAACCTGTGTAGTCAACATCGGTCTGTTCGTAACGGATGCCCGGGACGAGCACAAAACGATCGCCAAAACCAAGCTGAGCCATTGCGTAAAAAGCAAAGATGTTTTCGCGTGCATCATAGTCTGCCGAATCTTCTTCGAACAGCTTTTCGCTTTCGGCTCCGGGCGAAGTTCGCAGGGCAGCAACACGCGCCGGATCCTGAAACGCAGGATTGAAACTATACAAACCGCCGCGGTATGAAGATTTGTTGTAGGTGGTGTCGAGAATATCTGTGAGGAAAAGATCGTCCTTCAGGCCAAATTCGAATTCCTCGTTGTCTCGCTCTTTGCGGTTATAACGGTTCTTCACGCCGAACTTTAAAGTGCCGGCAAAATTGCTGACGGTCCTGAGCGGTATTGCCAGGTTAACTTGCGCCGTAAAGCTGCTTTCCGATGTGAAGTTGTCGCCCGAAGTAAGCTCATCGAACACAAACTCATTTATATTCTCATTCAGCGGATTCGCCTGAATGTTCTCCGGATCGATCGAACCTGGCGAGACATTCGGGTTGAAATCTACGTCTTCCTGAAGAAAAGCAGAACTGATATTCTTTGGCTCGTCTTCTTCGGCGTAACCATAAGAAACGCGGTAATCGAGCAAGACCGACCGGCCAAGCAGGTGACGTCCGCCGCCTGAGAACTGATATATCCGCTGAGTTTCTGCTCGGTCGCGCAGCTCGCGAGCGATCTCATTGTCGGCTACCTTGAACGCTATTAGCCGCCGGAATTCGTCGTCTTTGTAATCGTTAAAGATGCCGCGAAAGTATATCTCGGAAGAATTCGAGAAACGGTAATCGACATAAGGATTGATTCCCCAGCGGCGTCGGTTTACCTGATAATCGCGAAGTTCGATCTCTTCGAGAAAGCCTTCGTCGTATGCGGGTTCGATGCTTTCCGAGCCGCGATTCGTATTTAAGTAGCTGCCCGAAAACAAAAAGCCCAGCTTCTTGTCGGCGAAGCGTCGGCCGAACGTTCCGTTGAAAGTTTCCAGGCCGTCGTTCACCAGGCGGTTGTAGCCAAGGCCGAACGTAAGCGAGACGCGCGTTTTTTCCGGAGCACCTTTTGTGATCAGGTTTACGGTTCCGCCGATCGAATCAGCATCCTGATCTGCCGTAAGAGCTTTCGAAACTTCGATCGAATCGAGCAGGTCCGCCGGAACGACATCCAGAGCCACCGCACGCACATCGCCCTCGGGCGAAGGAATTCGTTCGCCGTTTATCTGCATCGAATTAAGCCGTGCTTCGGTTCCGCGAACCTGAACATAGCGGCCTTCGCCCTGATCGCGTTCGATGGTGATACCGGGAATTCTTTGGGCTGCCTCTGCCGAATTCGGATCGGGAAATCGTCCGATCTGATCGGCGGAAACGATGCTTTGAATATTCAGCGATTCCTTCTGCTGATTAAGGGAACGTGCCTGTCCCTCAAGGATCGGAGCTTCGACCGTCACAGTTTCCTGTATTCCGGCGCTCAGTTCGACAGCTACATTTGTCGCACTACCGCTGGGATTTACCGAAACATCTATCGTTTTATCTTCAAAACCCAGATATGAAACGGTTATCTTCTGCGGCCCGGCCGGTACGCGGACGAGCGTGAATGCTCCTGTTCTGTCGCTTTCGGCTGTAAGCGGAGTACCGTCGACGCGAATGTTGGCTCCCGGCAACGGATTTCCTGTCGTGCCGTCAAGAACCCGGCCGGCAATGGTCCCGGAACCTTGTCCAAGAGCGGCGGAAGCCGAAATAAGAATTAAAAAAATCAATGATGAAAAGCGAAACGTTTTTAGAAAACGATACATTTTATGCTCCGTTTGAAAATCTGAATAGAAGGGATTCAAACGAAGATAATATGCCCGCCGTGTTAGCGGTTCGTTACGTCGGTGTTACTTTCCGGTTACGATTTTGAAGATTTGATAGCAAGCCGGAGAACATCGTTGATGCCGACCGAATCGCCGTAGGGAAATGTGATGGTTCCGACCTTTTCGAAGCCGTATTTCGCATAAAAACCGAGTGCACGCGCATTTTCCTGCCAGACGCCGAGCCAAAGATGTTCAAACCCAAGTCCCCGCGTGCGTTCGATGGCAAATTTCAGCATTGCATCGCCCACACCGCTTCGCCACGCACGTTCGACAACGTAAATTCGCTTGAGTTCGAGGGAATTTGCTGTGTCGATGCCTTCGGCCTCGCCGCCGCGAAGCAGTTTTATATATCCGACAGCCTTTTCCGCGCGATACGCGATGTAAAATTCGACCGCAGGATCGGCAATTTCCGCCGCGATCTGCTCCGCCGCGAACGATTCCGCGATATAATTTGCAATATCTATCGGCGTGTCCTGATCAAAATATGCCTCGTAAAACGTGACCGTCGCCAGCACCGACAGCACGTTCGTCTCGGCGTCTCCGGCATGTTTAATTTCGATCGTTTCCGTCATATTCTTAATGCGGCACTGCCACCGCGTTAGTAGCTAGCGTGTAAACAAGGGCTCGGCGGTCCACTGAGCCCTTACTGACGTGCGGGCTACTGACAGAAGCATGTAGCTCGGTGCTCAATCGTCGGGTTTTCCGAAACAAATCCGTCGAAGATGCCGTAACCTATTAAAGAAGCAAGTTTATCAGTTTAACCAATATAAATAAGTTCAGGAGTTGAATATGTCCCCTATTTTCCGAACGAGTGTCTCGTTTTTGTTAATCTTCGCCATATTTTTCGGGCCGCTAGCCGTTTCGAACGTTTCTGCGCAGCAGGCTTCGGCGGTGCCGAAGATCGAATTTGAAAAATATACACTGCCGAACGGCTTGCAGGTGATCCTGCACGTTGACCGCAAATTGCCGGTCGTGCATGTGAACCAATGGTTTTATGTCGGTTCGGCGAACGAAAGGCCGGGACGCAGCGGTTTTGCACACCTTTTCGAGCACATGATGTTTCAGGGTTCGAAGAACGCAAAGGGCGAATATTTCTCGTTTGTCGAAGCGGCCGGTGCAAACCTGATGGAAGGCGGCGTTAACGGCACAACGAACCAGGACCGGACGAATTATTTTGCGACGGTGCCTTCGGGCAATCTCGAAAATCTGCTGTGGCTTGAGGCGGACCGTTTGGCGACGCTGCCTGAAGCACTGACGAAAGAATCGCTCGACAACCAGATAATGGTCGTCCGAAATGAGCGGCGGCAGGGACTCGAAAATCAGCCGTACGGCCGCTGGTACAAGCTGATGACGAAAAATCTTTTCCCGGTGGGGCATCCTTATCACACGGATGTTATCGGCGAACACGAAGACCTCGCGGCGTCGAACCTGGACGATGTGAAGGATTTCTTCCGCACATTTTACACGCCGAACAATCTTTCGCTCACCATCGCCGGCGATTTCGATATCGCCGAGGCAAAACGCCTGATCGAAAAGCATTTCGGTACGATACCGCCCGGCCCAGCACTCGACAGGCCTGTGCAGACGCGTGTTCACGTTCAGGCGGAAAAGCTCGTCGAAGCCCGCGACCGCGTTCCGCAGGAGCGAACCTATTTTGGGTTTCATTCACCCGGATATTTTCAGTCGGGCGACGCGGAAATGACGCTCGCGGCTTCGATCCTGACGACAGGACTTTCTTCGCGTTTGCAGCGTTCGCTTGTTTATGAAAAGCAGCTCGCTTCGAACGTTGCCGCGTTCCAAAGCGGACAGCCGCTGGCCGGTGCGTTTATGATGTGGGCGACGGCGCGGCCCGGTGTGAAGCTGGAAGATGTCGAAAAGGCCGTGACCGACGAGATCGCAAAGCTTGCGAAAGAAGGCCCGACCGAAGCGGAGCTCGCACGAGCGAAAACGCGCTGGGAATATGGATTTGTGTCTGGGCTTGAAAGCATCGGCGGTTTCGGCGGAAAGTCCGACAGGCTAAATCAATACAATACGTTTCTCGGCGACCCCGGAAAATTTGACGAAGACGTTGCTCGGCACCGAGCGGTAACCCGCGAAAGCCTGCAGCGTGCTGTCGCGGAATTTCTGAACACGAACAAACGCGTGCTCGTACGGTTTCGTCCAGAACAATCGAGCCGAGCTTCGGACGTTGCGGTCGATCGATCGCAGATCCCGGCTCTTGGAGGCGACCGGCCATTCAAGGCTCCGGAAGTGAAGACCGCGAAGCTGGATAACGGCATCGAGATTTTTGTCGTAGAAAAACCGGAACTGCCGAAAGTGCTCGTCGGAATGGCGACGCGTGCCGGAACCGTTTCCGACGCTGCGGGGAAAGAGGGAGTCGCATCGATGACGGCTCGAATGCTTCGACGCGGCACGAAGACGAAACAGGCGTTGCAGATCGACGAAGCTCTAGGCGATCTGGGCACGAACCTGACCGGCGGTGCGAGCCGCGAATATGCAACGCTCGGGACCGAAGTTTTGTCACGTGATCTCAATCCGGCGATGGCGATAATGTCGGACGTTGGAATGAACCCGTCGTTCCCGGCGGATGAATTCGAAAAAGAAAAACAGCTTTCGCTCGACGGCCTTAAACAGGCGGCCAATAATCCGAATTCGGTCGCAAATCGTGTCGGCGCGATGATCGCCTACGGTGCCGATCATCCATACGGACGGCCCGCGGGCGGATTGCCCGGAACCGTTTCGGCGATAACCCGAGACGACCTCGTCCGCTTTCATCAGGAACGCTGGAAATCGGGCTCGACCGCGATGGTCTTTGTCGGTGACGTGACGATGGATCAAGCGGTTGCGGCCGCCCGCAAGCACTTCGGCTCGTGGTCCGGCGGCGCAGCACCCGCGGTAAATATCGCGGCAAAACGGCCGATGCCGACCGGAAAGGTCTATCTGGTTGACAGGCCCGGGTCGGCTCAGACGATCGTATCGCATATCCTCACCGCACCGGAGCGCAAGTCGAACGACTATTACGCACTTTCGCTTGCCAATGCGGTTTACGGCGGCGGTTTTGGAACGCGTTTGAACCTGAACCTGCGTGAAGAAAAAGGATATTCCTACGGCGTGTTCGCATTTCCGCAGCATTATTCGACCGCCGGTGCGTGGATCGCGAACGGCGGCGTGCAGACGGACAAGACAAAGGAATCGGTCGTCGAATTCATGAAAGAGCTGCGGTACATTGCAGGCGAAAAGCCGATCACCGCAGAGGAATTCGCAAAGGCACGGCAAACGCGTATTCGCGGTTATGCACAGCAATTCGAAGCATATCAGCGTATCGGCCAGCAGATCGCAGATCTCTGGGTCGCGGGTCTGCCAATGAGCACGCTTCAGGCCGAACCCGATCAGCTTACGCGTCTGCAGCTTGCAAATGTTAACTCGATCGCCGCAAAATACGCGGCTGTCCCGGGAACTTCGCTGCTGCTCGTCGGCGATCTTTCAAAGATCGAAGCCGGCATCCGCGAACTGAACCTCGGCGAGATCGTTTTCCTCGACGTAGAAGGCAAACCCGTCAGCCGTTAGTTTGAACTCTATTTGTCTCTGAAAGCCCCGGTCCGCCGGGGTTTTCTTTTATTTGTTTAGGATTGGTCGAAATTTATTCTTACCAATGCAACTTTCACAAACCTTGCGCGTTCCATTGTTCAGACTGCACGGAGAACCAATATGAAATGGATCGCTCGAACATTACTTTTCACCCTCACTTTGTTTATTGGACTTTCGGCTGTTTGGTTTTGGTCGTCGATAGTCTTTCATGAATTTCGTGTGACTCCCCCGATTTCGGCATCGGTGCCTGATGGGGAAGTGATCACGCATAGCAAAGATACCGGGATCAGTATTGCTTTTGCCGGTTGGGAAGCCGGGGCAACGGACGAAAACGAACCATATCTAAACTTTCTGATCCACAACGGCACTTTTCAACCCGTCTCGTATGCGGCTCACACACCGGCCTACATTTCCCCGCATTTGCGAGTGAACGATGGCGAAGATATTCCACAATTTTCCTGCGGAACGGGAATCAAGTGGTTCTTTATCATGCCGGGGACATCGGCGATGGTCCGAATCCATCGTTCCTCATTTGGAAACCATCTTTCCCAAAAGAATAGGTTTAGTATCGGATTCTATTTGACGCCCGGTTTGGGTGAATCAAAAATGTATCGCTCACCGCAGTTTGAGCTGCCTCAAGAATTCCTGGACCAGAAGTAGGTCCGCTTTCGATTTCTGTTGCAATTTTCGGGGAATTCGGGTATCAAGGTGCAGGCTCTAAAAACGCTGGCATTCTTCCCGAGGTGGTCTCCGATGAAACGATTTATTTCCGCGGTCCTGTTTTGCTCCGCGCTGCTCGTGTGCAGTTCGGCATTTGTGGTCTATCGTGCCGAAGCGTCTGAAGACGACGTGATCATGCGGCTGCTTGACCTGCCCGCTCCGCCTCCGCCAAATCCCTTGATGCCGGTCAGCGGAACACGCCGATCCGGCGATTTTTACGACCGCGAAAAGCCGCCGCCGGACGATGCTCCGATCGGGGAACTAATGGATTATTGGGGAGTTGTTGCGGCAACAATGTCTGCTCTCCGATATACACCCACTCCGTCGCCGCGTGTGATGCAGCGCATCATGGCAGAACTCCGCCGCGATCCCAGTGAGCTGACCGCAATGATGAACATCTTCCGAGAGGATGAAGGCGGGATCAGGCTGGTAAGGGACCTTTACGAACGCGGCGAGTCCGGCGGCTCACTGACCCGGGCCGAACTTGACGCGATGAAGACTTGGCTGACGAACAACAGCCCTTATTTTTCCGCTGAGCTCGAACGAAGCGCTTTAAAATTTAAGGAAGACGGCGAGTATGTAACCGGAACCGACGAGTTGGTAGCCTTGGCGACGCAGGACTGGGACCGTGCGGCACCCCTGGTCAATCGGTTTTATTCAAGCGGCAGCCCGATCGAGCGCGTCGGCGCGCTCTGGGCGTTATATAAAAGGGCATTGAAAGACAGTTCGATAAGCGATGCTGACCGCTATCGTGACGAACTGAAAGCCATTGTCGAAGACCGCAACGCGACAGCGGGAATGCGCGATCTGGCGTTCGATGCGTTGGTGAGCGAAAAAGAATGGGCGGGCCGCGACGATTGGTATTATTCGCTGCTTGCGGATGAAACACTTGCCGAACTTCGTGTAAATGGCAGCGTATATACTGGCCTGACAACGATCGTCCTTTATTCGCCGGCCGATAAATATAAGGACAAGATGATCGAGCTTGCCGCAAGCGATAACCCTGTTGTGCGGCGCGCGGCCATAGTAAATCTGGGAACGCTCCTCACGCGTACGGGTGATGAAAAGATCGTCATGGCATTGCTCCCTTGGCTGTCGGATAGGAATTGGGCGCCGGATTCGGCCCAAACAACACGCTCGGCACTGATCCGCCAGCTTTCGCACACAAAGATCGCCGAAAGTGTTCCGGGGTTGATAAATCTGCTTTTTGAAAAACCTACTCGCGAAGAGAGCGAGGAGCGAGCCCGGATCTATTCGGGGATATATTCGAACTCAGCGAATGTTGCTGCGAACGCGATGAGGTCAGCCACGAACTCAGATGCCAGAACAGCTGTAAATGCTGCAATGTCAAATGTAACGGCGACGGTCGCTAACGCAGCCCGTTCAGCGGCCGAGGAAGATCATTATCCGCACCGTTATTCCGCGATAATGGCTCTGCAAAAACAGGCCGACCTCCGTGCGGTTCCTGCTCTTCGAAGATTGATGGGGCAAACGTCCGATTGGGAACAAGGACTCGTCGTAAAGGCTATTTTGCTTTCGGGCGGATTTACCACCATGGAGATCGTAGATGGAATGGAAGCTGCGGCCCGCACCGCGGATGAATCAGGGGAATTGTCGATAAGCCGAATGAATGCGAACGCCGCTTCCAATGCTCCAGTCTATATTCCTCGCGAACTTGGCGAGGGTGGAATAAAGCTTTCGATCGGCTTGATGGCCGCACAGTTGGAAATGCCGTCTGATGAACTTGTTCAGGCGGCCGCTAACCGCATTGAATCGCTCGACAGGCGCGAACCGCAGGTCGCCGCCGCGATGCGAAAAATGGTACTCGCTTGGAAAGGTACCGCCGTAAATACGATGCTTCTTCGCGATGTGAAGCGAGGCAAGGCGAGCACGGACTCTGTTCTGAAACTGTTGGCAGAAAGAAAAGAGATCCGCGAAAAACAGCCGACCGATATCTTTGACCTGCGAACCGGCGCACCAGTGGCCGTAGCTCTTGCGAGCTGTATGCTCGAGGACGTAAATGATATGACCGCTCTGCTCGCGGGTAACGATTCGAGGGCAACGGTGGCAATGCTTGCATGTGCTCGACTGTTGCGCTCTCCGCTTCCGGTAGAGCGAGTTACTCCGCTGCTTCGATCGAATGACAAGATACTCGCGATGGCCTCCGAACGGTATCTGGTCTCTGAAGACTCACCACAGGCTCGCAATGCCGTGCTCGCTCTTCACCCGAATAAAGCGTTTATAACCGGAGCGACAACACATTTTTCGGCCGGAAAGGGCCTTCCTGAGGTTACAGACGGTTACCTGCTCGAACTGTTTGCGACCGTAAGTCCGTTCTATGCGAGTTCGCAATATGGGACCAGCGCCTACCACGACGGCGAATTTGCCGAGCTGACAAAGCAGGTACAGGAAGAGGTCGTCTCGGACGAAAAGCTCCTCGGCATTTATAGTTATCAAGATTTCTTCGTGCGAATGTATGCTGACCGCACGGTTTTTAGTGTTCAGGAGGATGCCGCCCGATACCGTGAACGGACGCTTTCGAAGGAAGAATTCGATGGCCTGCGGAGTTTTCTTGCTTTCCACGATGTAAACGACGCCCCGCCATTTCTTGACTGTTCCGGTTACTGCGAACCCAGGCAATTGCTGATGGTCGGACGAAACGGAGGCCGGCGCATTTTCGTTAAATCAGAAAGTATGCCGGAACTATTTCAGGGTCTAGACGAAATGTTCACAGATTTTGCAAGCGGGAAGATGTCGTTGAAGTACGAGGCCGCTAAACAGATCCCCGGGCTCGAGATCTTATTTGCTGATGATGAAATGCTGGCAAATACCGTCTGGAAGAACGGCACCGATATCAGGTTGTTTGTCGCCAATAAGGCGATAAGGGAGCGTGTAAGTAAGGAGATAGAGGATGAATATAGCCGGTTGTTAAATTTGAACCTCGAAGAAGAAGAGGAAGAGGATGCGTCAGACGAACGAACCAGTCCTTATCAGCGACGGGCGGACATGATCGAAAAGCGAAGTTATGAAGGCATCGGCTGGTTTAGGCTAGCGAACGGCCAACTGATCCCGGGTGTCGAGCGTCCGGCTGACGTTATGCTTCCGGTCCTTCAGGACAGTCACTCGATCCGGCCGGAATTTGAACAATGGAAGGCGATGGCTGCCGGAATCGAACTTCGTGCAAATGAACAGGGGCTGTTCAAAGTCGCCGGCGGAAAACTAATGAAGATAGGCACCGGTTCGTACTGGTTTCCGATCATTACTCCAAACGGCAGGTGGGCTGTAGTAACCAAATACGATGAGGAGTCCGGCCCGATCCTGGTTCGCGTGAACCTTCAGACGAATCGCGAGAACATTATCAATGTCGGTGAGACTTCGGCCGACCAGGCCATCGTTTACATTCCGGCGGTGAATCGTATTTTGCTCGGTGCTGAGGACTATTCTGAATACGATTATGAAGACGAAGAATCGAGCAAAAGCGACAGCGGGTTCGCCCGTCCAGCTTTCTTGAAAAATAGCCTTCTGCTTCTGAACCCTGATAGTGGGATCGTGCAGCCCGCGCCCGGAGAATACGAGCCGATCATGCAGCAGACCTTTCGCCGTTTACAGCCCACCGGCGGACAGAACGAATATTGGGCGGCGATCCCTGATTTTGACAAGAACGAGACAACCGTTGTGGTTTATAACGCAGGTAATTTTGGATATCGGCCCGTAATGAAGCTGCCAAAGATCATTTTCGACAGCTTGGATATGTGGGTCGATGGCGGGGTTATCTATTTCGTTTATCGCGGGCACCTGCTTTCGGTGCCGCTGCCGACGAGATAGCTGGGGCAAAATATAAATTGATCTCCGTCCATTTCTTTTATGAACGGTCTATGGGCAAAGCTGATCTTCACCACCATCGGTATCGCGTTATCGTCGGCGCTCGCGTGGCTGGTAATTTTTCCATACTTCATCCTGCCGCAGATCGGCATCTCTAACTACAGCCTGCCCCGACTGCTTTCCTTAATGCTGGTCGGCTTTATTGTGACCTTTATAATTGCCGGCGCAACAATTCGCAAATTTCGGGAGTTCGCGATCATCGCCGCTGTTTCGGGAATACTTTTGAAGATCGCTGAGATGATCACGGCACTTTTCTTCCCGATGGCATCTCAGACCGCATTTAATGCTCCGTTCGAATTTTGGACCATCGACGTGCTTTTTTCGATCTTATTTTCCGCAATGATGCTTGCTATCGGGCTCCCGTTCGGCTGGATTGTTCGCCGCTTCCGGAAGCCCGATTTAGACTGACACACCAAATTTCTAGTATTCGATTATCGCCGAAACCGGCCGATGGTCGCTTGGACGATCCCCGCGTTTCCGCTGTGCGGTCGTTGCATCAAATTGGTTGAACGCTGCCAATTCGACCTTACAGCTACCGGCCTTTAATTTGAACTTTCCGCCTGTTTGCCAGATGCCGGGCGAAACAACGACATGATCGATCATCTCGTGGACGATCTGGCCGCCTTCGAGCGGATCAGGAAAACTCACAGTAAATGCGTTCGCGATCGTTGCCGGTGTCATGGCGTGCTTAAAGAACGTGTCCGGCTCGAGAAACGACCCCACCAGTTCGTCGATTATGTTATGTATCAGAAACTCGCGTTCGATCAGCTCTGCGTACGCACCGTCATTCAGGTCACCAAGCACGACCGTGCCGTCAGGCGGATCATTTCCCGGGCCGAGGTCTTTGACGACAAATTCACGCAAACGGTATATCTCAGCCGACAGCTTTTGGCGGACAAGCAGCGCATCGTTTATCGCCTCCGCTTCGCGGGCGAACCACTGCGCAGGAGTTTTCAATTTTGAGAATTTCGATTTTGTATGGACGTTAATGAGTCGGAGCTTCTTGCTGGCCGATGGCCTAAACGTAAGCACCAAAGGCCGCCTATCGAACTTGTGTGTTTTTTGATCCGCCGCCGCGATCTTGCCCCACGGATAGAATTTTAATCCCGTCCGAAGCATTGCGGTTTCCTGTCCGTCGTGGGCAAACGACGAGACCTTATTCGCGATCGACTTGTGGACGAGCGCATGCAGACATTGGCTTTTTGAGTTGGACGAATGTACGACGAAATCGTCGTTCAAATAGTCCTTCACAAAGAGCTCCATCTGAGCCTTTAGCGGCGGGCCTTCCTGAACCATCAATATCTTCGGAGCCACCGCCCCGATCACGCCCGCGATCCGGTTTGCCAGAACGGGCACGTCCTCGATCTTCGCCAGTCTTATCCCGCCAAAGGACCCGCCGGGATAAGCCTGCGGCATTGTGCCGTCCCACTGAGTCCAGGTCGCGCCGAACAGCGAGATCATCCATTCGATATTCCAAGTAGCTAATTTTATTTCTGGCATTATTTCCCTCCAAGATCCCGGATTCCCGGTCGGGGACGATCCGGAGAAATGAGCCGATATTTTGAACGCAGCGTCCACGATGAACGCCGCTGCTTAGGGTTGGTCGGACGAAACTCTATTCCTTTCCGGATCGAATGTCAACGAAAATTTAAGTGAACCAAATGGTTCGTGCCAGAGGCGAAATCAAACGGTTTCGTGTGGATGATTACCGTACAGTCTCGGGTTAAACCATTGTAAACGCGTGAAGGAACGGTATTTGCGACCAACTCTGATTTAGAACAACAGAAAAAATTCTCGATTGGAACAAGAGGGGTGATTATGCGATCAAATTTTAGACGAATTCTTATTGGCGGAGCAGTTGCGGGTGTTCTATTCGCGACAGCTGCGGCTGACATTTTTGCACAAGGACGTGGACGCGGCCGTGGTGGTGATGACCGCGCCGGACAGCAGCGGCAAGACCGCGGCGACAGAGGAAACAGAGGAAATCAAAGGCGTGAAGTTCAGCGGCCACAGCGACAACAAATGCCGCAGGCACGACAAGCTGAACGCGGTAACCGTGGAAACCGCCAACAGGCGGAAAGCGATCGCCGTTCGCAAATGCAGCAGCGACGCTCGGATCAGAATTCGCGCCGCCAGCAGGTGCAAAATAACCGCGGTTCGCGCAATGCCGGTCTTTGGCAGGGTTTTCCGCAGACGCAGCAGCGGCAGGTCCGCAACGACCGGCCGTATCGCGACGATAACCGCTATAGAAATGACAATCCGCGGGCTCGCTGGAATCGAGCCGGGAACGGCACGCCTCCGTGGGCGAACAGAAATTATGAACGTCCAGCGCAGAATCGCATCCGGCAGGAGAACCGCCGGCAGGAACGCGACTATCGACGATATGAGCGCAATGACCGCCGGAATCGAAACAATATTATCAATGTTTGGCCGACCCAGATAACAGGCGGTTGGGGCGATGGACGCCGCGATCGACGGTATGACCGAAACAGGCGACGCTATCGTGCCGAACGAAGGGACCGTTGGGAAGATCGGAACCGATATCCGGCACCTGTTTATTACTACACACCGGTTGTTCAACAATGGTTCCCGGTCATAAGCTACGGCTCGCCGGGCTACAATGACCGCTATTCGTACCGCAACAATTCACGCTCCGGACAGTATTATCCGGCCGTGTACAATAGCGGAAAATATTACGGCGACGACTATTACGGCGGCGACTACTATTATGACGACGACCGCTACTATGGCAGGAGCAGTTGGAAAGAAGGCCTGCTTAGGTCGATCTTGAGCGTCGTTTTCGGCGGCGGAGGTAATGATCAATATTACGCTCAGCCGGGTTATGCGAATAACTACTATGAACCGTATTACTCGCAGCCGGGATATACATCGGTCTATTCGACGCCGGTCTATGATCAGGCATATACGACGCCTTATTACCAAGGTTATCCATATCAGACGGCGAGCTATGGTTCACCCTACGGGTATAACGATCCTTATTCGCAGGATCTGATCCAGCGGGCGGCAGCGACCGGATATTGCCGCGGATATGCTGACGCACAGAATGCACAGCGATATGGCTGGGCCGATCAGGGCGATCCGTATGGCTATAATGACAGCGGTTTTGGCAATTATGCCGTCAGCTTTACCGAACAGCAGCGTCTGCTAAGCCAGGGCTATGAACTTGGCTATCGCGACGCGATGGAAGAGCGCGACCAATACGGTGTCGGCCAGAACGGCGGCACACTCGACCTGGTCAGCGTCCTGCTCGAAAACGTTCTGCTGAACGGCTCGGTGTAGGGAAGTTCGTTCTGAGAAAGAACGGGTTAAAAATAAACGCCCGCTGCAAATCGCGGCGGGCTTTTTATTTGCTTATTAGAAAACTCGGCAAGAATTCCTGCTTTGCGCGCCTAGCGTCTTAGCGTGAGTTCCACCCTTGCGCGATCTGGCGGAAAAAGGTTTAATAATAGATTGCCCGTAAACGTCGGGTGGCTGCCGTGCGGAGCACTGCAAGTGAATCTTTGCCGAAGAGGAGGTGAGATAATAAATGGCATATATAACTTTACATTCGAATGAGACCATCGAAAGCGCATTGCGCCGTTTCAAACGAAAGGTTATCAGCGAAGAGATCATCAAAGATCTTAAGAAACACGCTCACTTCATCCCGCCGGGACAAAAGGCGAAACTGAAATCGGCAAACGCTCGCAAGCGAAACCGAAGACGTTTCCGCCAACAGCGTCCGATGGGCGGTTCGAGCTCACGCCCAATGGGCGGCGGTTCGTCTCGATAGATATTAAGATCAATTTGAATTATGCGGTGCGAGCAAGTGCTCTCACCGCATTTTCTTGTTTTTTTCACGGGAATGCACTATATTTGATGCAGATTTAGTGCGAGGCCACACATGATTAATATCAAAGACGAGATCGATTCATTATCAAATTTCAAACGAAACACCAGCGAGTTCCTTTCACAATTAAAGCGCTCCGGACGTCCGGTAGTATTGACTATAAATGGAAAGGCGGAACTTGTTGTACAAGACGCCGCCAGTTATCAGAGATTGCTTGAAGTGTCCGAACGGTTGGATACGATCGAGGCACTTAAGCCCGCGATCGAAGATCTGAAGGCAGGCAGGTATGAACCGACTGATGCATTTTTCGCCGAATTGTTGAAAGACGTCGACACTACGAAATTCGAATGAATTACAGTGTATCTATTTCGACCGGAGCTAAAGCCGATATCTTTGAGACTCGAAATTGGTTGTTGGAAGAGCACCCGGAGATAGCCGACAGGTGGACTTGGGAAATAAGCAAGTGTGTCGCATCGCTTTCTTACATGCCCCAGCGATGCAGGATCAGTGACGAAAGTCTCGCTTTTGATGTTGAGGTCAGAGAGTTGCTCTGCGGGAGCCGTCCGCACATCTATCGCATTCTGTTTGCTATCACACAGGATGATGCGGTCGTTGTACTTCGCGTCAGATCGACACGGCAGCAGCGGCTGATCGATCAGATTCCCGAATAGACCTATTGGTTAGATTTGTTCGTACGTGCCTTGCCACTTATAATCATTATCTTGCCTTTGTCATTGACCTGATGGAACCTAGAAGAAGAATCCTCATTACGAACGACGACGGAATTCATTCCGAAGGCATTGCCGCGCTTGAAGCGGCGATGGAAGGGTTGGGTGATGTTTATGTCGTCGCACCCGAATCGGAAATGAGCGGTGCTTCGCACAGCCTTACGCTTGCGCGGCCGCTTCGCATTCGGCAGATAGATGAACGCCACTGGACGGTTGACGGCACTCCGACCGATTGCGTGACGCTCGCATTGAACCAGATCCTCGCACCTGATATCCGGCCGGACATCTGCGTTTCCGGCATCAATCACGGGGCGAATCTCGGCGACGACGCTACATATTCGGGCACGGTCGCAGGTGCGATGGAAGCGACCATACTCGGCGTGCCGGGCCTTGCGTTCAGCCTCGTGGCATTTCGCAGTCATGACTTTACCGAATCCGCACGCATCGCCCGCGACGTCACGATAAAGGCATTGGCAGAAGGAATTCCGGACGGTACTCTGCTGAATGTAAACGTGCCGAAAGGCGTGCCCAATGGAATTCGCGTGACAAAGCAGGGATTCAAATCCGCCCGGCCGGTGATCAGCGAACATATCGATCCGCGCGGCAAGCTATATTATTGGATCGGCGAAGAGCGAAACGGGTTTCGTGCCGAAGGCGGAACGGATTTTGAGGCGGTCGAAGCCGGGTTTGTCTCGGTGACGCCGATGCGGTCAGACCTGACGAATCATCTTGTTATCGAAGAACTAAAAACCTGGGAAGAATAGCTTGACCAACGGAACGGCAAAACAAACGAACATAACCGATCAGTTCGCGATACCCCGTGGGCGAATGGTCGAGCATCTGCGAACGCATTACAAGATCGCCGACGAACGCGTGCTCGAAGCGATGAACCGCGTCCAGCGTCATTTGTTCGTTCCTCAGGCGATCTGGTCGCAGGCATACAAGGACAACGCGCTGCCGATCGCCGCAAAGCAGACCATTTCGCAGCCGTTCATCGTCGCGCGTATGTCCGAACTGCTTGAGCTGAAAGGCCGCGAACGCGTGCTCGAGATAGGTTCGGGCTCGGGTTATCAAACGGCAGTATTGGCACTGCTTGCACGAAAGGTCTATGCTATCGAACGCCTTGCTCCGCTTGCCGCCGAAGCGAAACAAGTGCTGCTGCAGATGGGCTATCGAAATATCTCATATCGCACTGCCGACGGTACCGAAGGCTGGCCCGTTTATGCACCTTTCGACGCGATACTTGTCGCCGCCGGCGGGCCGGAGATTCCTGAACCGCTTGTTCAGCAGCTTGAGATCGGGGGCCGTATGGTGATACCGGTCGGCAAAGAAGTTAAATCACAAATTTTAGTGCGCGTAACGCGGACCGCGAAAGGCTTTGACAAGGAAGATTGCGGCCCGTGTTCTTTCGTTCCGCTGATCGGGCAGCACGGCTGGAAAGATTAATTAATATTTAACCGAGGCAATCGTTTGAAAAAGATATTCGAATACATGCGGCGGACGAAGGCTTGGGTCGAAGGCTATGCCGAAAAGCCCTATGCCGAATGGGCGCTGTTTATTATCGCCTTTACCGAATCGTCGTTCTTCCCGATACCGCCGGACGTGCTGCTGATCGCGATGGCAGTTATCACGCCAAAAAAAGCGTTTCGATATGCATTGATCTGCATGGTCGGATCAGTGCTTGGCGGCATACTCGGCTATTACATCGGGATGCTTTTCTATGAAACTCTGGGAATACCGATCCTGACGTTCTATGGCGCGATGGGCCATTATGAAACGGTCCGCGGGCTTTATAACGAACACGCTTTTTGGGCGATACTTGCCGCGGGCGTAACGCCGATACCTTATAAGGTCTTCACCATCGCGGCCGGAGCGTTTGAAGTCTCGATTTGGACGCTTATCATCGCATCGATCATCGGCCGCGGAGCGCGTTTCTTTGCGGTGGCGGCGTTGTTCTATTTCTTTGGCGCGACGATCAAAAAGTTCATCGACAAATATTTCGAGATACTTTCGGTCGTCTTTCTCGTTTTCCTTATCGGCGGATTCGTGTTCATTCGCGTGTTCCTTCGATAACGTTTAGTTGACATCGCACCGCCGCTTACATAGACTTAGGTGTTCGCGGGTACGACGCGACAAGTCGGGGCGTGGCTCAGCCTGGTAGAGCGCACCGTTCGGGACGGTGAGGTCGGAGGTTCAAATCCTCTCGCCCCGACCATTTAGATCAAAAACACTCGGTCGATCGCCGGGTGTTTTTTCTTTGTTGCGGCCCCATTTCCCAGTACCTAACCCGCTTGTCCTCTTAAAAAGCTGACCGACATTAATAATTTCCCGAAGCTCACGAGCCAAAGATCGATCAGAAAGTTTGGTATTCTAAAACTGATGGACCTTAACTCGCTGAGGCAGCTTTTCAGTGTTCGCGATATTCGCAATGCGGCGATGGGAACGGCTGTCGTCGTCGGCGGACTTGGGCTGGCGGGGCTTACTGTGGTCGCTCATCGAATGAACGAACCGCGGCTTGCGGGTATTTCCGCCGGCATCTCGCTGGTCTTTATCTTGATCATCCTTATCTTCGTTGTTCCGCCGCTTGCGAAGAGCGCGAGCAGGGAAGCTTCGCAATTAAATCTTCCGTTTGACCTAACGCTTGGCGGCGGAATCATGTTTGGGCTTGTTGCGATAGTCGGATTTTCGGCGTGGAACACCGGCAACAATCTGCTGTTCCTGGTGTTCTCGTTCATGGTCGCAGCAATGGTCGTCGGCCTTATCGCCGGCAGCATTTCGTTGAAAAAACTAGACGTGAAAATGCGGTTTCCTGAGACGATATTCGCCGGCGAAGAGACGCAGGTGTTCGTGAGCGTACAGAACCGGAAGCGGATATTTTCGAGCTATTCGGTCGTGGCGGAGGTACGCGGCACCGAGCGAAGCGAATCTGTAGCGGCCGGCGAACTCCGCAGGCTTTTGCCCGCAAGGATAGCGGAACCACTTGCAAAACCGCCAATCATCCGGCGCACACTTGAATACTTTGTGAACGTCCCCCGAAGTTCGACGGTCGAAGCCCGGGCTATCCATATATTCGATCGCCGGGGCCGATTCCTGATCAAGGACTTCGAGGTTTCGAGCAAATATCCGTTCGCCTTCTTTCGCCATCGAAGGCGGCTTCCGGCGATGGAGACCGAGCTGGTAGTGTTACCGAGTTTTGAGCAATTCAGGCCTGACTCTGTTGACCTGCATCTGGATGCCGGTAAGTTGGTGGCAAGCAAACGCGGCTCGGGGCAGGAGTTGCTGACGCTTCGCGAATATCAGATAAACGACGACATCCGCCGTGTTGATTGGAAGGCGACGGCGCGTTCGGGAAATATCATCGTCCGCGAGTTTGCTGCCGAGGACGACAAGCTGATTACGATCTTTTTTGACACTAGAATGCCCGCCGGCCGGCGGAACAGGCTGCCGCTTCGCACTCTTATCGAAGCGGAGCAAAAGGGCCGCGATCTGACACATTCCGAGCGTTTCGAGCGCGGCATCAGCCAGGCGGCTTCGTTGCTGGCACATTTTACGGAGGAGCAAGCCGAAATTCGGCTGATCATTGGTTCAGCGATCGGCGAATACGGCATGGGAAACCGGCATCTTTATGAATCGCTTAGACGGATCGCCATCATTGAGCCTGAGTATATTGACCCGAAAGGATCGAACGAGGTTGCGGATGATGTCGTAGAGCTTTTTGGGGAAGCCGAATTCAGTCATAATTTTGTGGTTTCCTCTTTGAAAAGCTCGATGTTTGCGGAAAAAATGCTCAACGACGCTAATTTTGTAAGGTTTTAGGTAAGGCATGTCACAAATTCGGCGAATGTGGTGTATCTTTTGTGGGAAAGGCATTGATCGATGCTTAAAATGAGAGATTCCTCGGAAATTCTTGTGGACTCAATGTCCAATACAACGGCGGCTTCGGCACAGGAAAGGATCGGTTTTGAAGAAGCGTTTACGCTGCACCATAGAACTGTCTTTCGCGCCGCCCGATCCGTACTGCGCGATCCCGGCTTGGCCGAGGATGTGACGCAGGAGACGTTTCTTCGCCTGCACAAGCATATCGACACTCTGCCTAACGGTGAAATGCTTCGTCCGTGGCTTATTCGAGTCGCGATGAACCTGGCGAAGAACGCGGTCAGAGGGA
Source organism: Pyrinomonadaceae bacterium (assembly GCA_041751035.1). Classification (GTDB taxonomy): domain Bacteria; phylum Acidobacteriota; class Blastocatellia; order Pyrinomonadales; family Pyrinomonadaceae; genus OLB17. The sequence continues at coordinate 375,008 of JBGSYH010000030.1, forward strand.
ACATTAGGGCGAACACGAGAGAAGAGAATTACGTCAAAGAGATAGAGGAAAATGCCGTATTTTCGGTCGAAGACGAATATGAGCAAAAGGCGGAGATCAGCGATGTTGGGAAGGCGCTTTCAAAGGTTCGCGAGCCGCTTAGGAGTTGCCTCGTGTTAAAGCAGCAAGGATTGACCTACCGCGAAATAGCCGAGGCATTGTCGCTGAATGAAACAAGCATAGGGACATTCGTCGCCCGGGCAAGAAACGAATTTTTGAAGTTTTACGGCAGATCCGGAAAAGAGGTTTTATGAGCAAAGAGTGTTTAAATATAGGCACGATACAGGCATTTATTGATGGCGAATTATCGCCGGTCGAGTTTGCCGGTGTGTCCGCTCATACCGCGGCATGCGCGAACTGCGCCGAGTTGCTTTCGCAGGCCGACGAAGAGAATTCTTATGTATTCGCTTCGCTTGAACGCGACATAGACACTCTTGTACCGACCCAGCGACTGTGGACGAGGATCAGCGAATCGATAGAGACCGGAAAACGTGAGGCATCGATCTGGACGAGACTAACGGGGTTTATAACTCAAAATTTTGCAACTCCGGCGTTCGCGACAGCTTGCGGGTTTCTGGTCGTATTTGGGGCGGCGGTGTTTGTATTCAATTCAAATGAAGGTCAACCGCACATCGCGGACGTCCCGGCGCCTGTTAGTTCGGGACCGAACATGATTGTTACTGAAATTGCCGCACCATCTCTGGAAAGTGATCTGGCGGGATCGTCCGTGCCGGATTCGAATGGTTCGGGTGCGACCCCAGGGCGCAATGTGACAGCTGTGAGCGAATCGAATCATTCGCCGGAAGAGCTCCACCGCATTGTTAAAGCAAGTACAAGGAACGATCGACAACCGCGGCCGAAGGCCCAATTTCTGAACTATCAGTATTTGCCCGGAGAGGAAAGTTACGTAAAGACCATCGCCGAACTTGAACAGAACAATACCGGTTTGGGCGTTCGTGCTTCCGGTCAAGTGGCACTTCAGCGTGACCTTGCGGTCGTCGACGAATCTATAAAAAGAATGCGCGAAGTTGTTCGGCGGAATCCACGCAATCAAGCGGCGCGAAATGTTCTGTATTCGTCGTACCAGGACAAGATCGACATTTTGAATTCCGCGGCACAGCGTGATGAATTGATGGCGAGCCTCAGATAGCCGCCAACCCTTTGATGAAAAGCTTTTTTCCAACTTTGGTATTTCTTTCCAGTGCGATCTTGGCGACAGGCGATTTTTCGACCGCTGTCGGACAGGATCGACGAGTGCCGCCCGCGCCAGTGTCGCCCAAAACGTTTCCAACCGCTAAGCCAAGCTCGACTCCGCCAAAAGTTCCCGTGGCTCCGGTCGCAGTTGGCCGTCAGCCGCTTAAAACGACCGAACAGTCGATCAATGTCGATAGCGCGGTGAATATAAAATTTTGTGTTTCGGATGGCTCGATAAAGATAAATGGTTGGGATCGAAACGAGGTAAGGCTGTTTGTCAGCAATGGACGACAGGCCGAGATAAAGGTGTTGGAGCGGAATAAGAAAAACGACCAGCCAAATTGGATCTGGCTTTTGAACGCCGACGCGACGTCCGGATCTGTAGGCACATTAACGAATTGTCTCGCCGGAAAGGCGATTGAGCTTGATGTTCCGATCGGATCAGGCGTGAATTTCGAAGCCCGGACAAGCGGGGTCGAGATCGACATGGTAAAGAATGTGGACGTATCGCTTATCGAAGGGAGTATTTCGATAAGAAACGTGCCTGGCGGTGTAAAGGCCGTGACATATCAAGGCGATGTTGTGCTTGAAAACTCGGGTGGAGCTATAACACTCAAAACGACGACTGGAAATATTCTCGCCTATGACGTTTCGCCGGGCAATATCGGCGACATCCTTGATACGAAAACCTCAAGCGGTTCGATCTCTCTTCAACGGATCAGCCATCGACAGATAAAGGCCAACACTATTTCCGGTTCGGTCCTGTTCAACGGCGACCTTTTGGCGGGCAGTATTTATACGTTCAAGACATCGACCGGTGCGATCCAGATGCAGCTGCCCGATACGACAACCGGAACTTTTATTGCATCCTTAGGTTTTGGCTCATTCAGGTCAGCGCTCCCGCTTGAAGTTCAAACCGAGAATGTAACTCCGGGCGGAAAGAGCATCGTTGCCCGAATGGGCGCGGGGACGGCACGCGTAAATCTCACGACGACCACCGGACGGATCGCCATTCAGAAGCAGCAATAAAACAGGCCGTGACCTAAAACTCGCCCAAAGCCCGGCCGGTACGCTGCTCAAATATTTCGGACATCGAAGGTATTCCCTCGTCACGCGTAATGCGTTCCACCCGCCACATCGGAAAGAAATAATCGCTCATCGGAAGAAAATCTTCGCCATTTGCGATCGAAGAACACCAATCATCGAAATAGCCAAGTTCGATCGCACGGATCGAAATGCCGGCCGGCCCGATCTCGTCCAGAATGCCAAGCAGTTTTTCCCGCGGTGTGTGCAGCACAAGTGTGACCGTCTCGCCATTTTCGATCTTCATAAGTTTTACTCTTGCGATTTTAGTTCGTTAATGCCGCCAATTCCAGCCGTTCTTTTGCTTTGGGTTCGATTAGCCTAAAATCTATAGATTCACTAAGCGAAAGGCACGGAATATTTGTGTACATAAAAAAGGTCGAGCTCGAGAATATCAAGTCGCATGAAAGCTCCGCGTTCGAGTTTCTTCCGGGCTCTACGTCTATTTCAGGTGAAAATGGCGCCGGGAAAACGACGATCATCGAAGCGATCGCGTGGACGCTGTTCGATGTTCTGGATTACAAGAAAGACGATTTTGTCCGCCGCGGAGCAAAGAAAGGCTCGGCCCGCGTAACGTTTCAGAGCGGGCTGGACGAGCGCGATTATACGGTCTTTCGGGATACGGGCACCGGTTATTACGTCTATGATCCGCGGCTGGAGATGCGGATAGCCGACAAGAAGGAAGAGGTAACGCGTTTCCTTTGGCAGCATTTGGGCCTCGAACCGGGGACCGATCTTGAAACGCTTTTCAAACATGCCATTGGCGTTCCGCAAGGCACTTTTACTGCGATCTTTTTGGCTACGGCCGCCGATCGGAAACGAACGTTCGATACGCTGCTAAAGGTCGAAGAGTACCGCCGCGGCGCCGAAGAGTTGCTCAAGACCCAACGATATATCGAGAACCAGATCGCTGCGGTGAACATCAAGATCGCACGAGCCGAGGGTGAACTCAGCCGCTTTGACGCGCTTGAGGCCGAACGAGAGCAAGCGGCGAGATCGTCCGAAATGCTGATGTCCGAATTGGCCGGGCTGGAGACTTCAGCGAAAAAGATATCCGAACAGGTTGCGGTTATGGATAAGCTCGCCGCTGATGCCGAGCGGGCACAGAAGGACCTGGCACTTCGTCGATCCGAGTTTGAAAAGATCGAACTTATCGCAAAGCAGAAAGAGGCAGAATTAAACGCTTCAAAAGAGGCAGCGGCGAAGATAGATCTCGTTCGAGCCGATGCCGGCCGGCACAATGAGGTCCTTGGCCGAATAGCCGAGCTCGAACGCGAACGCGGCGAACGCGACCGCTTGCAGCAGGAGCTTTTCAAGATAGAAAACGCCGAAAACGCCGTGCGTTCGGATGGCCGCTCGCTTCGCGAAAAATTAGCGGATATCGAAAAAGCACACGCCGATCTGGCCAAGTCGCGGCCGGAAGCCGAGCGGCAGACGGAGCTCGAAAAGCAGGTCGAAGAAGTTCGTTCGCGGCTCGCGGTCGTTAGGGCGGCTTCGGCGGAATCAAAGGTCCTTGCGGCAAAACTTGAGACACTTCGTGCAAATTACACGCGGAACAATCAGGTTTTAATCGAAGCAACGGCGAAACGCGCGGAGGCAGAAAAGCTTGACCCTCTGCAAAAACGTGAGAGCGAAGTGGTCGCTGAACTTGCCCGGCTGCGTGCTGAACTCGATCGCGATGAGCGTTTTCAAACCGAAATAAAGAACGGGCTGTGTCCGATACTTTCGGAACGTTGCCTGAACCTGAAAGAAGGGCAAACGCTTGAAGGATTTATCGGCAGCCAGTTTGGCGAGATACGGTCAAAGATAGAAACCCTCCAAACAGAATCGCTTTCGATCGTGGGGGAACTGAAAGGCGCCCGCGAAGCCGCTAAGTCGGCTGCTCAGGTTCCGGTTTACGAAGATCGCGTGGCTGAGATAAAGGCAGAAGGAGAGCGGCTTCGGGCCGAACACGACGCCGCAAATTTGACCGCGTCCGAAGAAGCAGGCCTCGTCGAAACGCTCACGGGGATTGAACGAAGTTTGGCCGAACTCGACAACCCGAAGGCACGGATCGCGTTGCTCGAACGCCAGATAGCGAGCGAACCCGACCTGCGTCGGCAATTGAGCGATGTTGAAAAGAACCTGGAACGGCTTGAGAGCGACCGGAAGATTTTGGTCGAACAGACCGAAGCTTATAAAGATCTCGATGCTCACTGGAAACAGGCCGCCGAACTTCGCGATTCGACGGCTGAGGCTCATAGGACATTTATTGCGCTGGAATCTGCCGCAGGCATGATTACCGAGCGAGAACGAGCATTCGAGGAAACGCATGAGCTTAAAAGAGCGGCTGAAACGGCGCTTTCGGCCGCGACTTTATTGGCCGAGGAAGCATCAAAGAAGATCGACACGGAGCAGTATTCTGCAGCAAAGACAGAGCTTTTGGCTTTTCAGCGATCGGTTGCTGAGACTTCCGTTAGGCTGGAAAATGCCGAAAAACGCGTGACCGAACTCGGCAACGAACTGGCACGGCTCGCGGAAACGAAGGCAGCGATGCAGGCGGAGATAGGCGAGCGAGAGCGGCAGCAGCGAACTTTGGAAGCCACCGTCTTCATTCGTGATACTCTAAAAGAAGCCGCGCCGCTGGTAGCCCGAAATTACGTTTATCTCGTCTCGTCCGAAGCGAATTTGATGTATCGCGACGTTACGGGCAACGCCGAACGGACACTGAAATGGGCGGAAGATTACGGCATCGTGCTCGAAGAAGGCGGCTACGAACGGCCGTTTCAGAGCCTTTCGGGCGGCGAACAGATGGTCGCGGCGTTGTCAGTGAGGTTGGCATTGCTCAAACAGCTGTCGGATATCCGCATCGCGTTCTTCGACGAACCGACGACCAATATGGATGCCGAACGCCGCGAGAATCTGGCGCAGCAGATCGGCCAGATCCGCCACTTCGATCAGCTTTTTGTAATATCACACGATGATACTTTCGAAGGATTCATGGATCATGAATTGAGCCTTGCGAGCTGAGACTGCTATGTTCGATACGTTCAAAACAGAAGAAAAAAGACGCACGTTCAATAGTCAGTTTTGGCATGGATTTCAAGTTGGCATTTTTATTTTCTCTGTTCTAAATATCATTGCCTATTTTCATGCAGTTTATTCGTATGAGAGATCGGCGATTAAGTTATCAGGCTTTCGTGGATTAGAGTGGGGATTTCCTTTTTCTTGGGATAGTTTCAACGGTCCTCTGAACATTATTGTTTTAGCATTGTTCGGATTCGCTTTCGGATTCCTGTACAGGTCGCTAAGGAAGGATGGTTGATTAAGAAGTGTAGGAGATGAAACAAGTCACGATAGTCTGCGATGGTTCGAGCCTTGGCAACGGAAAGGGAAATCCGCGTGCTGCGGCGGTGGCTGTGCTTGGGTTTAAGGGCTATTGGAAGGCGATCGGCGAATATCTCGGGGCGGCGACGAACCAGCAGGCGGAGATCGCGGCGGCGACGATCGGGCTGGCGAGTTTGAAAGAGTCGTGCAAGGTGAAATTGATGTCCGATTCGCGCTATGTAGTTGAGACGATGTCGAGCGGCTGGAAGCGGAAGACGAATCACGATTGGTGGGCAAAGCTTGATAAAGCGGCGGCGAAACACGACGTCGAATGGAAATGGGTAAAAGGCCACGCCGGACACGAGGTTCAGGAAGTTGCCGATAAGGCGGCACGGACGATCGCCGAGCTCGGCCGTGTCGATGCGGAAATGCTCGATGACGCAGTGGTCGGACTTGGGGTTACGGAGATTTGAACCGCCGAGACGCGGATAAAAGACATGAGACTAGAGACTAGAGACTGGAGATCTGAGACAAGAGATGTGAGAGTTGGATTCTCTTGTCTCTTGTCTTTTGTCTCCCGGCTTTCTCTGCGTCTCTGCGTCTTTGCGGTTCTATTGACTCCGATGGTTGAAGCCCAGCGGACCGTTTCCGGTTGGGCTTGGCAAAACCCGCGGCCGCAAGGAAACCAGTTAAATTCGATACATTTTGCAAAAGACAAGCTCAGTGGTGTCGCTGTCGGAACCGATAGTACGCTCTTAACAACAAGCAACGGTGGTTTTAGTTGGCAGCGACACCCGGTTCTGTTTGACGCCACTTTTTCGGCGGCGTTCGTCCGCGATTCAAAGGAAGCCGTGGTTGTCGGAACACGCGGAAATATTCTCTATACAGAGAACGGCGGCCGGCAATGGAAGCCCGCGAAGGTCGATGCGAATGATCATCTTGCAGGGATCTCATTCTCTGATCCTTCGGCGAAGACCGGCTGGGCTGTAGGAACTTACGGACGGGTATTGAAAACATCTGACGGCGGCAGAACCTGGTCCACCGTTTCATCCGGCGGCGAGGAGCATCTGGCACGAATAGCCTCACGCGATGATATGAACGCGGCGGCTGTCGGTCACCTAGGGTCTGTAAAGGTCACGAAAGACGGCGGAGCGACATGGCAAACCTCTCGGCCCTGCGGTTCAAATAGACTTTCGGGCATTGTTTATCCGGACACGCTTACGATCATTGTGGCCGGATCCGCCGGCTGCGTCGCCCGAAGCGAAGACGGCGGCGAAACGTGGCAAAAGGTCAATATATTCAGCCGCTCCGATCTGTTGTCGATATGTTTTTCAGATGCGAAACGCGGCTCGATGTCCGATGCCGGCGGCCTAGTCTGGATCACCGGCGATGGCGGGAAGACATGGCTTCCGTTTAGCGTTAGGACGAATCCGAAACTTTCATCGTTATTTTTTTCCGACGAATTTACAGGTTGGGCGGTTGGTGAGAACGGTATTATTGTAAGGACCGATGACGGCGGCTATAGTTGGCAGCGGCTTCTCGCGGGTGGCCGCGAAGATGTAAACGACCTGGCGATGTTTTCCGATGAGATCGGCCTCGCGGTCGGCTCGAACGGACGTATTTGGATCACAAATGACGGCGGCCGCGATTGGCTGCCGGTCTTTACCAACACGGAGCGAAACCTGAATGCACTCGATTTTCTCAACGATGAAAAGGGCTGGGTCGTCGGCGACGGCGGTACCGTTCTGCGGACGATCAATTCCGGCTCGAGCTGGGGCAAGGGCATTTCAGGCATAACCGACGACCTCTTTGGCGTGTCGTTTATCAGCGATCGGATTGGGTTTGCGGTCGGGGCGAATGGTACGGTCATCAAGACCACGACCGCAGGTGCATATTGGGAACGGATCGAAAGCGGGTCACGATCGTGGCTCGAGGATATCGAATTTATCACCAAAGATCACGGTGTGATCGTCGGCGACCGCGGCACGGTCCTTGTTTCAATGAATGGCGGCGAGACCTGGTCACCGGTGAGGACAAATGCGACGGAGAACCTTTATTCCGTTAGCTTTTATGACGCGCGCACGGGCTATGCTGCCGGAGCGAATGGTTTGATATTGAAGTCAACGGATGGCGGGTTGAGTTGGAACGACGTCGAATCGCCGATCAGGGCAAATCTATTCGCGATCGCAGCGGTCGGCGAGAATGAGGCGATCGCCGTCGGGGAATTTGGTTCCGTGCTCGTGACGACCAATGGCGGACGGACTTGGGAATCCCAATCGAATATTACCGGCCGATTGCTGCAGGCGGTCTCATATCGTGGCGGTTCGCACCTTTGGATCGCAGGCCGCGGCGGAGCGATCCTAAAGCGTACGCAGCCGCTTGCACCCGCGAAGATCGTTTCACCAAATCTGCCGCCGGTCTTCCGTTACGCTCCGGCCCGACCGCGGCCTCGACCGCGCACTCCGATGGTGACAGTGCCGGACGACGGCGACATCCCGATCGCACGGCCCGCGGCTACGCCTGAGAATTAAATACCTCAACTGTTATAGAGATCCATTCACCAAGTTCGTTTACCTGAAACTCGGCAGATCCCATTTCGTTCAAAGCTTCTTCGATCTGCGGCCGTTGGGTCGCCAAGATCCCGGACATTATTAGAAAACGTCCTGTCGCACCGATCAGCATTGGCAGGATCGGCAGTATCACATCGATCGTAAGATTTGCCAAGACGACGTCGAATTTCCCGATGTCTGGCGTGATGGAACCCTCGTAAAATTCTATCGAGTCCGCAACACCGTTCAGCTCAGCATTTTCACGAGCGATCTTGACCGAATCGGAGTCAGTATCACAGGCCAGAACCCTATCGGTAGAGCGAAACTTCGCCGCGGCTATCGCAAGAATTCCGGTTCCGGTGCCAACGTCAAGCACCGAATCGCCGTCGCCGACAACACGTTCGACCTCGGCAAGGCAAAGTTTTGTCGTCTCGTGCGTGCCGGTGCCGAATGCCATATTCGGCTCGATGCGGATCACGATCTTTTCGGCGTCATCAACAGTTTCCCACGGCGGAGCAATAACGAACGAACCAATGACGGTCGGCGTCCAGTGCTTTTTCCACTCGGCCAGCCAATCTGCATTTTCGACCGAATTTCTCGTGATCTGCATAACAACTTCCTTGTCGTGGCCGTATGACCGCAGGCCATAATGGAGTTCTTCCTGCACGCGATCTTCATCAGGAAGCGTTTCGAAATATCCGATCACCACCACATCTTCGAGCGGGCCTTTTCGAACATGGTTGATCGATGTTCCCCCAGCGTCCAAAGAATTCAACGCGAATTCGATCGCCTCGGCGGCAACGGGAGCGGCTGTTATTTCGATCGAATACCATTCTTGTCGTGTATCGTTCATTCTCTGATACCCATTTCATCCAGGTCGCGTTCGCGGTTTCGCCAGTCCTGGACCACTTTGACGAAAAGCTGAAGATGAACGTGCCTGCCGAGCAACTTTTCGATATCCGCACGAGCTTCGGTGCCGATCTTCTTTAACTTTGTTCCGCCCTTTCCGATGATTATGCCCTTTTGCGAATCACGTTCAATGTAGATAGCGCAATATATCCTTAGCTGCTCCGGGTCCGATTCATCCCATCTTTCCGTTACGACCGCGGTGACGTACGGAAGTTCTTCGCCGGTGGAAGCCAATATCTTTTCACGCACCATTTCAGCGGCGATCGCACGCATCGGCTGGTCGGTCATTTCATCATCGGTAAAGATCGGTTCGCCTTCGGGCAGGTGTTTGACGATAAGATCGAGCAGCTCTGAAACTGCATCGCCCTTGAGTGCGGAAACCGGAACGATCTCGGCAAAGTCATATTCTTTTGCGTAAAGTTCCATCAGCGGCAGAAGCTCATTCTTGTTCTTCACTTTATCGATCTTGTTTAGAACAAGGATCGCTTTTTTCCCGGCGTTCTTCACAAGATCGAACACGAAACGGTCGCCGTTGCCGGTTGAGACGCTCGCATCGCGCATCAAAACGACTACATCGACCGAAAGCAGGGCATCGTGTACCGCCGCCATCATTCGCCGATTCAGCAAATGTCCGGGCTTGTGGACGCCGGGCGTGTCAATGAAAACGGCCTGTCCTTCTTCACTCGAATAGATGCCCTTTATTTTATGCCGTGTCGTTTGCGGCTTGTTTGATACGGCAGCGATCTTTTCACCGACTATCCTGTTCAGCAAAGTAGATTTACCTGCATTCGGGCGTCCAATCAGCGCCGCATATCCGCTGTGAAAACTAACGTTCGTCATTGTTTAGAAGCTATCAGATTTGGCTTGCGTTTGGGAAACCGGTCTTATTATCGGTCAAATTGACCTAGACCCGTTCACCCCTTCGGCAAAAAGATTTGCTTGACAGTATTCCGGTAAACCCGTATTATTAGGTTTCAACGGTGTTTGGCATCGTTGTTTTTCACCCTCATTTACTTTTACAGGTCAAATTATTTGTCCCAATTCCTGCACAGCAGTTAAAAGGAAGCCACCCAAAATCTGATGTCTTCAAAACTAGGGGAAATTCTTGTCCGCGAAAAATTGGTGACCCCACAACAATTACGCGAGGCATTGGACTATCAACGAACGAGCGGAGGCCAGTTAGGCGCGACGCTGGTAAAGCTTGGGATGATCTCAGAGGATGTGATCACCGCAGTCTTGTCTCGCCAATACGGCGTTCCCTCCATCAACCTCGACCTCTTTCAGATCGAACCCGAGGTCATAAAACTGATCTCGCAAGAGGTCGCCTTAAAATATGCGGTGATGCCGGTCTCGAGGGTAGGGGCAACATTGACGCTGGCGATGTCGGATCCGACGAACGTTTTCGCGATGGACGATATTAAGTTCATGACCGGGTTGAACGTAGAGCCCGTCATCGCGTCCGAGGCGTCGATCACAACTTCGATCGGGAAATATTACAGCGGATCGACAGAAATTGATATTTTCGACGCTGCGTTCGCCTTTAAGCCGGACGAAACGTCCTCACGGAACGGTAAGAACGGTAAAGGCGCAAGGAACGGGGCACGCACTGCTAAAGGAGGCCTGGACAGGCTTTCGGATCAGGATCTCGACGTGTCGCTCGACTTTAACTTCGATTCGCACGAAGGCGAGGAACTCGAGGTCATTCAGGACAATGAAGAGATCGATCTTGCAAGCCTCACTAGGGCTAGCGAAGACGCTCCTGTAGTTCGCCTAGTAAATGTGCTGCTTGTCGATTCTCTTCGACGGGGAGCATCAGACATTCACGTTGAACCGTACGAAAAGGATTTTCGAATTCGCTTCAGGATCGACGGCGTTCTTTATGATGTGATGCACCCGCCGATGAAGCTAAGAGATCCGCTGATCTCGCGCCTGAAGATCATGTCCAAACTGGACATTTCCGAAAAGCGGCTTCCGCAGGACGGCCGCATCAAGATCAAGGTAAAGGTTGATGAGCGTTCGCGTGAGCTCGACTTTCGAGTTTCGACCCTTCCGACGTTGTTCGGTGAAAAGGTCGTGCTTCGTCTGCTGGACAAAGACAAGCTGATGCTTGATATGACGAAGCTCGGTTTCGAAGCGGAAAGCCTTGAAAAGTTCAAACGCAACATCGCAAACCCGTATGGGATGGTGCTGGTGACCGGACCGACCGGTTCGGGAAAAACGAACACGCTTTATTCCGCGCTCCAGGCACTCAACACGCCGGAAACAAATATCATGACGGCGGAAGATCCGGTCGAATTCAATCTGGAAGGTATTAACCAGGTCCAGATGAAGGAACAGATCGGGCTTAATTTCGCTGCTGCCCTCCGCTCATTTCTGCGACAGGATCCGAACATCATCCTCGTCGGTGAGGTGCGTGATTTCGAAACGGCCGAGATCGCCATCAAAGCGGCGCTTACGGGCCACCTTGTGCTTTCGACCCTTCACACTAATGATGCTCCCTCGACCATTTCTCGATTGGTCAACATGGGCATCGAGCCATTCCTGGTCGCGACTTCAGTAAACCTGATACAGGCTCAGCGTCTTATAAGGCGAGTTTGCAGCAAGTGTAAGGAAGAAGTACATGTGCCGGCAGAAGGTCTGGTCGAAATAGGATTTTCCGCAGAAGAGGCGTCGAGCCTAAAGCTCTACAAGGGACGCGGCTGTGAGACTTGTTTGAATACCGGATATAAGGGCCGTGTTGGCCTTTATGAGGTAATGGAAGTAACTGACGAACTTCGCGAATTGATCATTATTGGTGCGAGCGCGATCGAGCTAAGGAGAAAAGCGATCGAACTCGGGATGATCACACTTCGCGAATCCGGACTTTGCAAGATCAGGGAAGGTATAACCACGATCGAAGAGGTAGTTAAGGAAACGGTGCAATAGCACACATGGAGGACGTATGGTAAGGGCAATAGCATTATCGATAGCATTGTTGATCGGCGTTGGAACATTGATCCCGCTCGCGACGGAATATGCCGAAGCGGGTGCAAAGAAGACCCGAAAATACAAGAAGAAACGCGAATGGAAGGGCGTAAAAAAATACTCCAAGCGATGGTGGCAGCTCTATCGGGCACAGGAACGTCGCAAGAAGACAGTGGCCGCACGGAGGCGTGCGCTGCGGCTTCGCCAGATGCGGATCGCAGAGGCGCGCAGAGCCCGTGAGGAAGGATCAAAAGCTGTTGCAGCCGCTCCGAATGCGACCCGAAAGCGCAGTGTAGTAATGCCATCAGGCGAAGCAGCACCTAAGAATTGGCAGCCCGAAGCAACGAATGATTCCGAGGTTCGCTTTACGGTTGATAATGGCCGCGGCGGCGAGACAGGTTCGGCAGCGATAACCGTGGTCGGCCCGTCAGTAGGCGAGACCGTTGTCGGCGGCCGACAGCAGGCTGTTGGCGGTGTGGCAACGACCTCGTTAAGGCGAGATGTGATCAATCGAATGATCCGTGAGAACGGATGGGTCGTCAACGACTTTCAGAAAGAGATCGGCGGTAAGCAGGTCTATGTCGTTGTCGCCCAGTCTCAAGCATCCGGCGGACGCATTCAATCGCGAATGTTCTATTTCACAGAATCAAACGGCCGGATCTACTCCGTAGCAACGAATTCATCGGCGGATGCCGCAGAACGAGTTGCCGAAGAGACAGAAAAGGTCATCCGCTCGCTCCAAGCACCAGGCCGAACTCAGCAGGCCACGCGTGACTAAACCCTCCAATTAACAGGCTGCCTTGGGTGTTCACAATGCCCAAGGCCGCCATATCAAACCGTCCTATGAGCTACGAAAACCAAGAAAATATTACATCGCAGCTGACCCTGCCGGAGCTCTTGAAAAAGATGACCGATGCCGGCGGGTCTGATCTGCACCTTTCCACCAATTCCCCTCCACAGATCCGTGTTCACGGCCATCTCTCGGTTCTTCCAGGTTCACCGGTGCTGTCACCGGGCGACACTAAGCGGCTTGCGTATTCTGTTTTGACAGACGCGCAGAAACACAGATTCGAAGAGAATCTTGAGCTCGATTTCTCCTTCGGGCTGAAAGGTATGTCGCGATTTCGTGCCAATATCTTTAACCAAAAGGGAGCTGTCGGAGCCGTGTTCCGCGCTATCCCCTACGAGATAAATTCGTTTGAGGCCCTCGGGCTTCCACCGGTCGTTTCCGACCTTTGTAAAAAGCCCCGCGGCCTGGTGCTTGTCACCGGCCCGACCGGTTCGGGTAAATCGACCACTCTGGCGTCGATGATCGACAAGATAAATATCGACCGTCACGATCATATATTGACGATCGAAGACCCTATCGAATTTCTTCACAACCACAAGAACTGTGTCGTGAACCAACGCGAGGTCGTGGCTGACACTCATTCATTCGCATCGGCGCTCCGTACTGCACTTCGACAGGACCCGGACGTCGTGCTCGTCGGCGAAATGCGTGACCTTGAAACGATCGAGATGGCTCTTCGTATCGCAGAGACCGGGCATCTAACCTTTGCGACATTGCACACGAACTCAGCATATTCGACCATTAACCGTATCATCGACGTCTTCCCATCTGCCCAACAGGCGCAGGTCCGAACACAGCTTTCGCTGGTGCTCGAAGGCATACTTTGCCAATCACTCCTGCCGAAGGCGACGGGTGATGGCCGAGTAATGGCACTTGAGATCCTTGTGCCCAATGCCGCTATCCGCAATCTTATCCGCGAGGACAAGATCCACCAGATATATTCAATGATGCAGACCGGACAGGATAAGTTCGGAATGCAGACCTTCAATCAGGCACTAGCCACGCTTGTGCATAAACGAACCATCTCGATGGATGTTGCTGTGCAGCGGTCTTCGAATGCCGATGAACTTCGGGATCTGATAGAACGCGGTTCCGGATTGAACCAGTCCTATACCAGCCCGACAGGCCGCCCAGCTAAGCCGCCCGCCGGCAGCCCGTATTCACAGGGCAGGCCGATCGGCCAGAGACCTTGAGCCGGAACGAACAAAATGGCCTGCTGGGCCGATCACCGAAACACTGAAAAAAGGAGCAAAAGAACGTAATGCCAACATATGCCTTCAAAGGACGAAATCGGCTCAACGAGATCGTGGCCGGCGAACGCGACGCAGCCAGCCAGGACGAACTCAGAGCACTGCTTCGTCGTGAACAGATCATAATGACCCAGGCCACGGAAAAGGGCCGCGTCATTTCGATACCAAAGATCGGCGCCCGCAAGAAGGTAGGTTCGAAAGAGCTCGCCGTTTTCACACGCCAGTTCTCGGTGATGATCGACGCAGGCCTTCCTCTGGTTCAGTGTATTGACATTCTTGCCGAACAGCAGCAGAACGCATTCTTTAAGGATGTGTTGCGGCAGGTTCGTCAGAACGTTGAGGAAGGCGCAACGCTTTACGCGGCGCTTCAAAAACACCCCAAAGTATTTGACCCGCTCTACACGCACATGGTCGAGGCCGGCGAGACCGGCGGTGTGCTCGACCTGATCCTGCAGCGATTGGCAACACTGATCGAAAAGGTCGTCAAACTGAAACGAAGCATCGTTTCGGCTTCGATCTATCCGTCAGCAGTTATCGCAGTCGCGATCGGTGCGATCGCCGTGATCATGGTCGTCGTTATCCCGCAATTTGAGCAGATCTTTATCGGTATGCTTGGCCCGGGCGAATTGCTCCCGCTTCCGACACGCATCGTGATGGGCATAAGCGGATTCTTAGCCGGTTGGGGTGGCCTCACACTCCTCATTGCTTTGATCGGGCTTGCGATCGGTACAAAGTTCTACTATAAGACGCCAAAAGGCAAGTGGCAGATAGATACCATGCTGCTGAAACTTCCGGTCTTTGGCGGAATTCTTCGCAAGGTCGCCGTTGCCCGTTTTTCGCGGATACTTTCCACGCTGCTTTCATCAGGCGTGCCGATCCTTCAATCATTGGAGATCACATCTAAAACTGCCGGAAACGTGGTTATCGAAGATGCGATACTCAAGGTCCGTGCGGGCGTCGAACGCGGTGAGAACTTTGTCGAACCGTTGAAGGCGACCAAGGTGTTTCCGCATATGGTCAGTCAGATGATCGGCGTCGGTGAACAGACCGGTGCTCTTGACGCAATGCTCGGAAAGATCGCAGACTTCTACGAAGAAGAGGTCGATACGGCGATCGCCGACCTTTTGGCGATGATCGAGCCTGCGCTGATCGCATTCCTTGGTATAACCATCGGATCGATCGTTATCGCAATGTATATGCCGCTGTTCTCCTTGATCGGAAAACTTGCAGGCGGTGCGAAATAGATCGTAGATAAACGATCGAACAAAACAAAGAAAAGCCCGGGTCGAAATGCCCGGGTTTTTTTGTGTCCGCGCTCCGCTACCAACCCAAAATGTAGGCAAACATCAGCGGGGCGACTATCGAAGCGTCGGATTCGACGATGTATTTCGGCGTTGAGGCTTCGAGCTTGCCCCAGGTGATCTTTTCGTTGGGTACGGCTCCTGAATACGAACCGTAACTGGTGGTTGAGTCTGAGATCTGGCAGAAGTAGCCCCAAACGGGAACGTTCTCACGCTGCAGGTCCTGGTGGAGCATCGGGACAACGCAGATAGGGAAATCGCCCGCGATGCCGCCGCCGATCTGAAAAAATCCGATGGTCGAATCGTCGGTCGCGTTTGTCGTGTACCATTCCGCGAGCATCGTCATATATTCGATGCCGGTGCGGACGGTGTGGACGTTCTCGATGTCTCCGGTAATTACGTGCCCGGCGAACATATTGCCCATCGTCGAATCTTCCCAACCGGGCACGACCATCGGCAGGTTCTTTTCCATCGCGGCGTACATCCACGAATCCTTCACATCGATCTGGTAATACTCCTCGAGCGAGCCGTTCTTTAAGACCTGATACATGAACTCGTGCGGGAAATAACGCTGCCCTTCGGCCTCGGCACGCGTCCAGACCTCGACCATCGCTTTCTCAAGCCGCCGCATCGCTTCGTGCTCGGGAATGCAGGTATCGGTAACGCGGTTCATGTGGCGGTCGAGCAATGCCTGCTCGTCTTCGGCGGTAAGGTCGCGATAATTCGGCACGCGTTCGTAAAAATCGTGGGCGACCAGATTGAACAGATCCTCCTCAAGATTCGCACCCGTACACGAAATGATCTGCACCTTGTCCTGCCGGATCATCTCCGCGAGGCTCAACCCCAACTCCGCCGTCGACATCGCCCCCGCAACCGTGATCATCATCTTCCCGCCGCCGTCGAGATGGTTAACGTAGCCTTCCGCCGCGTCGATCAACGCCGCCGCGTTAAAATGCCGATAGTGATGCTTGATGAAATCAGTAATTTGTCCGTTCATTTTCAACAGATTATCAGAAATCGTGGAGCGAAACTAAAAGGACCATGACCACTGCGTAAGATCAAAAAAGACGCTTGCTTGATTTTTTCCATCTCTTTGTTCATTTTTAGATTCGATGATCTTGATCACACCGCTAAAGAATGCTGATAGATTGCTGGCTCCAAGTCGGGTTCGCCGATATGTCCTGATCTGGCTGCGGAAAGGTGTATTGAAGGTTCGCGTTGACGGAAATGATTTCGAACTCACGCCAAACTCGGCGATCACGATCACGTCAGGTCAAATTCACTCGGCCGAGATCACCGAGCAGGCCGTTGGGTTTGTGCTGGAATTCACTTACGATTTCTTCTGCGAGACCGACAGGGATATAGAACTTGTCTTTCACAACAGCCTGTTCTGCCATTTCGGGATGAACGAGGTGATCGGACTTGGCAAAAGCAGCATCGTTGGCGATCAATTGGCAGCGATCGGCGACGAGCTCGAACAAAAGCCCTATCAATATCTGATCTCCATCCACAGCCGCATTGAGCTAATTTTGGTCGAACTTAATCGGGCTAAGCTTCGCCTGGGAGGTGAGATCTATAAACCGGACGCTCTGTTCCTTAAATTCCTTGAAGCTCTTATGGCAAACTTTGGCGAGAAACCGACCGTTGCCAATTTAGCCGAAAAGTTAAAAACAACACCTGCCGTCTTAAATCGCAATTCGAAACTCCACACCGGACGAACTGCTCAAGCAGTTATCTACAGCCTAACGGTAGCTGAGGCAAAAAGGCTTCTCACCTTCGAACGGCTTTCAGCCAAGGAAACTGCCAATCGATTAGGCTTTGACGATCAATACTATTTCTCCAACTTCTTCAAAAAACACACGGGCATCGCCCCTAAAACCTTTCAGGCAAGTCTGAACGCCTAAATATCTCATCAGTTTTACCAGATCGTCTATTCTAACTCTCGAACCGCATCACCATAATTAAAAGTGTCAACAAATGGTGACAATAATTCGCAAATACGAGGTAAAAAGATGAGAGAAAATGTCCTTGCAAAAAGCAGTGAGATCGAGTGGAAACCACTGGACGAAGAACTTGTTGATGGCGTCTATATAAAATCGCTACTTTTCGACGAAGCGACCGACCGGTCTCCGACCATTCTTCTAAAGTTCGAAGCCGGTGCGACGTACCCTTTGCACGACCATCCGGGCGGCGAAGAGATCTTCGTGCTCGAAGGCGATGTAAAGGTTGGAAAAGACCAACTGAACACAGGCGACTACCTTTATACCGCAGTGGGCAACAAGCACCGCGTAAGCACAAAGAACGGTTGTGTTCTGCTGCTGAAAGTACCCGAGCAGGTGAGGATCGTTAAACCTAGACGCCCGGGAAACGCAGTAAATAGTTAATTGATCCCGCAAGCTGAGGTTCGATCATTCGCTAGATGATTTTAGAGCGGTGAGATTATAATCATCTCTGTTGCCGCAATGCCTACAATATTCACACATCCTGCTGTTCCGATCGCGATCGGATTCGGCCTCGGCAAGAACATCATCCCGCCGAGGTTGATCGCTGCGGGTGTTGCAGCGTCCGTGATTCCGGATCTTGATGTGCTGGCGTTCAGGCTGAATGTTGCATATTCGAGCGATTACGGTCACCGCGGTTTTAGCCATTCGCTGGCGTTTGCGGCGGCGCTCGGGTTCATTGCGGCACTGATCGCACCATGGCTTCGGGCAAAGCGGCTCAATTCGTTCCTCTTCGTTACGATCTCCGCGGCCTCGCACGGATTGCTGGATATGCTCACAAATGGCGGATTGGGAGTCACTCTTCTGTGGCCGTACGCGAGCGAACGGATGTTTTTCCCGTGGCGGGTGATACAGGTTTCGCCGCTCAGCCTTTGGGAGTTTCTGGGCCTCAGGGGCTGGCGTGTGGTCGCCAGCGAACTCTTATGGGTCTGGCTGCCTTCGGCGATCTTGTTCATTCTTATCGCCGTGATGACCGCCGGACGAAGGCCGCGCAGTTCGCATTAGCCATCGATACGATGCAGAGTTTCCTGAAAAACATACTTTGGGTTGATTGCATCGGGGCGATCCTGACGGGCATTTTGCTGTTGGTCTTGAGCGGTTGGGTTGCCCCGTTTTACGGCCTGCCGCAGTGGTTCGTCATTGGCCACGCATTCGTTCACTTGGCTTACGGCACTTATTCGTTCTCGCTCGCCAGTCGAAAGAACCGGCCAATGCATCTGATCAAACTGCTTGTTTTCGCCAATGCGGCTTGGGCAATATTTTGTTTGGTCTTCGCCGCATTCCTGACCGGCAATGCAGCCGTCTTCGCGGTCATACATTTTCTTCTGGAAGGAATTTACGTCGGCTGCTTGGCCATCATCGAATGGAACAGGCGCACCGAACTAACCAACACACAAGTTTCTGATCAGAGTGCATAACAACTTGCCGTCGATAGAGCGGCAGGCCGGTTCACGGTTTCACAAAGCTTCCTTTGCTTCCTTTTTTTCATTCCAACTTCAACAACTGCCATCAACTGCGCCATTTATTCCAACTTCAACAACTGCCATCAACTGCGCCAATTGCTATTGGCTTGGTTTGTCGGTTCAGCTATCATCGCCGAGGCCGGCAGTTCAACGTCGGTTTGCTCTTTGAAATCTGAAATTTGAGATCTGAAATTTGAGATTCGAGCGTCGGTTCAGAGTTCAAGCTTTAGCTTGCTTATCTGCTGGCTTTGCGGCCTCTGCATCTTTGCGTGAATTATTTTTAGACCACAGATGTACATGGATGAACACAGATAGTTGTTCAGAGTTCAAGCTTTAGCTTGTCTTCTCTGCGTCTTCGCGTCTTTGCGTTAAAAATCCCCGTTAATCCGCCCGATCCGCAGCATCCGCGTTCAAATTTCTTCCGGGAAAGCTACCCCTTTCTGAAGCTCAGGCTAAGGAATTTTCGATGAGATCGTTGCGTGTCGGGCCCTGGGACAACGGGACAAACGGGACAAGATCGGACATCAAACGGCGACGCGATCATTGACACAGTCGCTGACAGTAGCCCGCGACTGCACGCACAGCCGCAAATAATTGCTGATACACGGTTTAGCGGATCTCAGGCAAATTTGTCCCATTTTGAGGTGTCTATTTTCAAAGTGGGACACTTTTTCCCCGCAAGTGGCTCAAAATGCAGCACTTAACCTGTCCCACTTTTTCCAAAAATGAGACAAAAGTGAGACAGGCGATCTGAAATTTGAAATTTCAGATCTCAGATCGCTCCGTCTCAAATGAACGTCTCAAGTTGTTTTTTCGAAAATTTAGCGAAATTCCGCTCAGAAATGGCCGTAACTATATGAAATACAGCACCTTACACGTTCCCGTCTCAGATGGAACAGGGGCGGAACAGGCCCGGAACGCCCCCGGAACGCGGGCGGAACAAACGCGGAACGGAACCAGGTCGCGGCGTCTCAAAGGGCCGATCGATCCCGACGTTGACACGACCAGTTGTAATCGGCGTGTGTATTTTGGCGACTGATAATTTAGAATGGGGAGCAGTTTAGTTTCCCCGAATAACCGATGATAAAACCTTTATTTTCACTTATTTTTGTGTTGTCCCTATTCGTTGTTTCCGTAGCCGGGCAGACGTCAGTTTGGTCTGTGAATTCGCGTGCGGATGTGCTGAAAGGCGATTCGGAGGGCGTATCGATCGACTCGAACGGAGCTCTGACGATCGCACCGCGGCTTGCGAAGATCTATGAAACCGGCCAGCCATATATCTGGTCAACGGCGATGGACGCCGCGGGCAATATCTATCTCGGCACCGGCAGCGAAGGCCGCATTTTCCGCGTTGCCGCGAACGGCACCGGTGCACTTTTTGCGGATCTGGCGGAGCTGAACGTTTCAGCTCTTGCCATCGGCCGCGGCGGTGAGTTATTTGCGGGAACTTCACCGGACGGGAAAGTTTATAAGATCGATTCGGCAGGCAAAGCGGAGGTTTATTTCGACCCGAAGGAGAAATATATCTGGTCGCTTGTCGTGATGGCGGACGGCAGTCTCGCGGTCGGCACCGGCGACGGTGGAAAGATCTACAAGGTGCGTGCGGCGAACGCGGCTCCGGAAGCATCTTTGCTGTTCGATTCGAGTGAAACGCACATCATCAGCCTTGCACTCGGACGCAGCGGCGAGCTCTTTGCCGGGACGGATTCGAACGGGATCGTGTTGCGGATCGGTTCGGACGGCAAGCCGTTCGCTTTGCTCGATTCGCCCTTGCGCGAGATTCGCGATCTTGCGGTCGGCCCGGACGGTTCGGTATATGTTCTGGCCTTGGCTGATGCGGTTTCAACCGCCAAACCAGCCGAAGCGGCAGAGGCAAAACCGGAAAGCAAAACGGTCTCGGTAGAGGGAGCGACGCCTGCCGCACCGCCGCAGCCCGCGAAAAGCAAATATGACCTGACGGGAGCGAAAGCCGCGGTTTACAGGATATTGCCAAGCGGAGCGAACGATATATTGTGGACGTCACCAAGCGTTATCGGATTCTCGCTGCTCGCAAACTCGGACGGCGGCGGCGTGATGCTCGGAACATCGGACAAAGGCCGCATCTACAACATTTCGAATGACGGCCGCGAAACCTTGATGGTGCAGACGGAAGCTTCGCAGATCTCAAAGCTGTTTCGCCGAGATGCAAAGGTCTACGCTGCGACCAGCAACCAGGGCGGACTTTTCTCAGTAGGCCCCGAAACCGAACCGCAGGGCATATATAGATCTTCGGTGCTCGATGCGAAAACGACCGCGAACTGGGGAGCGATATGGTGGCGTTCGGCAGGAAGCACAGTCATCGAAACACGCAGCGGCAATACCGAAACGCCGAACGAAACTTGGAGCCCTTGGGCCGCGGTTGCTGCAAGCGGAATGCGGGGACGCATTGCCAGCAATGCAGCCAGATATTTCCAGTGGCGTGCGACATTAAAACCGGGAACGCCAGCCGCGACATTGAATGAGGTGAGTCTGGCATTTGCAAACCGAAATATCGCACCGGAGATATTGAGCCTTTCGGTTCTGCCGCCTAACGTCGGTTTGCTCGCAAATCCGGCACCTCCGGTAGATCCGAATATCGAACTTTCCGGGATCGACCCTGCTGTGTTCGGCATTCCAAAGCAGCAGATCCCGCCGCGGCGTGCTTATCAGCGAGGCTCGCGAGCGTTTCAGTGGGCCGCAGAAGATAGGAATGGGGACGAATTGGTGTTTGATATCTTCTTGAAGGAAGCGGGCGACGCGGAATTTAAGCTGATCAGATCCGGCATATCTGAAACCTTTGTAACGCTGGACGGCTTTTCGCTGGCGGACGGGCGATATACACTGAAGATAGTTGCACGCGACTCTCCATCGAACCCTGCTGGCCAGAGCCTTTCGGGCGAACTTATCAGTGAACCGTTTGATATAGACAACACGCAGCCGGCCGTGTCCATTGTCGGAACTCCGCAAGTCACGGGCAGCTGCGGCCGCGTTACATTTTCTGCACGTGATGCTTCGGGATATTTGGTCAAGGCTGAGTTCAGCCTCAACGGTGGCCCTTGGAAAAGCGTCAGGGCCGAAGACGGCATATCGGACAGCCCTGAGGAAAGATATACGGTCGAGGTGGAACTCGGCGAAGCGCGTGAATATTCGATCACGCTGCGGGTATTTGATTCGGTCGGAAATATCGGGAACGCCCGAACGGTTATAAGACGATAGCTATTTTTTCGGAAGGGTCATCGTTTCGCCTTCGGAGTTTGGTTCCAGATGGCGAGTCGTGTTCTCGGTAACACTCGAAGGAACGAGATCGCCTGTTCTGTATTGTGATTCAGGATCGACGTAGGTGGTCGTCGATGGTGGAAGGGCCGACGTTTCGGCCGAGCTGGAAAATTGCTTGCCCGACCAGCCCGGATCGATCAGCGGACCCTTGTTCATCTTGCCGGATTTTAGTATGTCAGAAACGCCTTTCGCGAATGAGAAGAATGCCGGGAACAGCATTGCCCACCACCATGTTTTGCCTCCGGCAACGCCTGTGAAAAGCAATGCCATTGAAACCATTAAGAATCCGACGCCGGTGATGACGGCCTTTACACCATCGCCATACACCTCGGACGGATCTTTACGACGGGGACTGTCGGGCTCGTCTTCGCATGCGAAACTGAATGCAGAGTTCATTTCGCGTTCGAATTCGGAGACCATCGATTTTTCGGAAGGCGGGGTCAAAGCTTTCGCAACACCACCGATATCGATCCCGCAGCTTCGACAGAATTTTCCGTCTTCAGGATTTTTTGTTCCACACTTCGGACAAAACATAGTTAGCTATTCTCGGTTTTCGACCTTTGGCGTTGAGCTTCAAAAAGTATTACGCCCGCGGCGACCGAAACGTTCAACGAATCTATTTTCCCATACATCGGGATCTGAACCAAGACATCACAGTTCTCAGCCGTCAACCGATGAATGCCTCTTTCTTCATTGCCGAGCACAAGAGCCGTTGGCCGCGACCAATCCCAGTCGCTATGTGCCATCCCAGCTTCGCCCGCCGCACCGACGATCCAGACACCGTTTTTCTTCAATTCTTCAAGGAGGCGGTTGATGTTCGTTACGCGTGCAACTGGAACGTGTTCGATCGCACCGGCCGATGCCTTTGCAACGGTTTCGGTAAGTCCGACGGCGCGACGCTCAGGGATAAAAACGCCCGCTACGCCTGCACACTCCGCGGTTCTGAGTATAGCTCCAAAATTCCGAGGGTCTTCGATGCCATCCAGAACAAGAAAGAGCGTAGTCGGGCTAATTTTATTGATAAGGTCCTCGGCCGATGCAAATTCAGCGGGAGCAACAGTGGCAATTACGCCCTGGTGGTTCATGCCGTCGCCGGCCATTTGGTCCAGTTTGGCGCGGCTTCGCCATTCGACAGGAATTTCCGATGTCCGGGCTAGTTCGCGGAGTTCATCAAGTCGATGAAGCCGGGCACTCTCAAGAATATAGATCTTTGAAATAGTCCTCGGTCTGGCCTTTAAGCGTTCGATCACCGGTGTGAGGCCAAAAAGACTAGTCCCGGATTCGACAATCCGCGCTGGTGGGTTTTCGCCCGAAGGCCGCTGAATTGCCTTTTTGGCATTCCTGATCTTATCTCGATCTAGGTCTGGCCATGATCTTGAAGGAACCTTTCCTTTAGGTTTCATAACGAAAAACACTGGAGACGAGAATATCTTGTGAACTGTTTTTCATTCGACGTCACGGTCGTAACCGTCCGTCTCAGGCGGCTTAGCCCTATCCGCTTGAGTCCTTGATGATCCCTTTCTGATTCTTCGGCCCAAACTGCACTTAGCAGCTCCCGAAGGCTGTCGTAATTGTCATCGAAACAACAGGCCGGAGCGATCCCTTGGATCTTTTCGATCAAGCGTGCAAAGTTTTCGCTCCCGGTTAATGCCCATCCCGGTCCCAGTCCGGAAAAATCAAAACCTGCGATCTCGACTCGGAAACCGATCGGATCACCTTTGAGATAAAGATCGAGAACCCTTCGGTCACATTCAGTTCGCGCTACGTCTGGCCGATCGTCGCGGTTCTTTCGCGACTGCGTCTCTTCTCTTGAATTCAAAAGAGTTCCAGCTACGGCGAGCAAAAGTTCATCGCAAGACGCACGGGTCCTAAAACCGGTGTTGAAATCCTCAAACACGACCTCCTCGTCCAGGAGATCGATCTTTCTGAGCCTTCTCGGCGGCCGATTCATATCCAATTCAAGGTCCGTTATTGCAAATGCGTTAATCCCGGTGGAGCAAAGATCACTGGCTCTGGACGAAGCGTGATCCGGCTTGGCCGTTCGGGTCAGTGGCAAACCGAGCGGCCCATTTTCCGCTTCAAGGTGTTCAAGGACAATAGTTTCGGCGCTTTGTAGAGGTATTTCAGACTTGACTCTACCAGCTTCACTTCTGGATCTTCGAATGATCAGATTTGTACCGTTTTCCCACTGCTCCGGAGAAGCAACTTCGGTTTTTGGGGTGACCATGACCGTCGAACCCAATGTGTTTCCGCAATAGATGCAGGCCTCTCGCTCTGGGGAATTTCTCCGCTTGCACTTCGAACACACCGTCAGTTCGTCCTGAGCAAACTCGTCGATCGTCGAACGGACAAAAGTGCCGTCCGGCAGCGTCTCAGGCGAATTTTTGCGATTTTCGACCATAGTAGTGCACTAAATGCGTGATTTTAACATGTAAGAAACAATAGTGCTTGACCATCCGTATCACTAGTTGCAAACTAGCAAAGGACAAATTTATTATTGGGCAGTTTATTTAACGTTTCACGCAAGTGACAATAATTTGAAGATCTTGATTCGATCCATCTATTTTGCTCTCTATTTAAGAAATATAGAATTAGAAGTTCTTTTGATCGACAAACCGCCAGATAGACCGCCCGCCTAAGTCCGACAGAGGTAAATTGAATGCATTTTGACACGACAACGAGTTCGTCGTGGAAATTTGGGCATCGTGGACGCGTCGCTGTTTTCATTGATGGAAACAATCTATTTCACGCCGCCCGGTTTCATAACATCGACATCGACTACAACAAACTGTTGCAGATATTGCTTGGTGATGGACGACTTTTGCGAGCCTTTTTCTATACCGGTGTTGATGCCGGCGCGGAACGGCAGCAAGGATTTCTACTTTGGATGCGCCGCAATGGTTTTCGGGTCGTGCAAAAAGACCTAAAGACGTTTTACGACGGAACTAGAAAGGCCAATCTAGATGTCGAGATAGCTGTGGATATGCTGAGCCTTGCCGGTCGCTATGATACGGCAGTCTTGGTTTCAGGTGATGAGGATTTCGTCTACGCGGTCAACGCTGTCGCATATAAGGGGTGCCGCGTTGAGGTGGCAGGATTTCGCTCAAACACAGCTCCGCGGCTGATAGATGTCGCCGATTTCTTCATCGATCTTGGCGAGATCGCTGAGTCGATCCGAAAGGACATTACTCAGAGCGGGGAGTTTGAAGTGCCTTCCTTCATAGCACCAGAGATCGTTGGCGGGGTTGAGGCCTCGCGGTCGTCGAGAGACGCGCGAGCCCCGAAAAATGCGAACGGGCCTGGTTTTGAGTCCGGCGAACACCGCCGAGCGGATGCTTTTGTACGCGTGGATGATGAACAATGAAGACCTTTACTGTAGCCGAGGCGAATAAATTGCTGCCTCGCATAAGACTAAAGCTTGAGATGATCCGGCGCTCTTATGAGCACGTCGGGCAATATCGAGACGAGGCAAGAGCCGCAGCTGCTGCGGCAAGCCACAATGGCGGAATGATAGGCGGATCGAATTATGTTCGACATCTCTACGACATTGGGAAGCTGACAACCGAGATAAATGATGAGGGCGTTCAACTTAAGGACTATCGACGAGGCTTGATCGATTTCCCTTCGATGAAGAATGGAAGACTGGTTCTCCTTTGCTGGCAGTTGGGCGAACCTGACAAGATCGAATGGTGGCACGAAATGGAAGCAGGGTTTGCGGGCAGACAACGAATAACCGATGACGATGACATTTTCGATTGACAAAGAGATTTCCACAGATTTATTTGGCATTTCCACAGCCACCTTAGTAAAGGCTAAACATCAATAAAATCTGCGCTTTAGTATTGACGGGTTAAAGTAAAATCTGATACTCTCAAGCAGATTCGGATCTTTACGCTCAGAATAACAATTTACAAGCCCGGCCAGAGAAATTATGAACTGCCCCGTCTGCAAACGTGAACTTGCACCCACGTTGTCGATTTGTCTTACTTGCGGCGCAATGATGAACGACACGGTCAGGGAAGAACTGGAAACCAAGATTACATCTAATTCCGGCGGGCTTTGCGCTCCCCAACCGTTGTCGGACCCTCCGCGTCCAGTTTTTCTTAGCAATGGCAACACTCAATCGAATGCAGACAGGGTTTCGTCGCCGGAAAGGCAAAATACAGCGGATCTGCCTCCGAAGAACACCAGTCCGACCCTTGTTGAATTCCATCCCGGAAAAGCAGCTGTGCCCGATTGGCGGCTTCAGCTTCAGAACGCGGTTCGCCAACGCGGGATCGAAAAGAGACCGCCGGAGACTGCCACGGTAGTTCCATCAATAT
Source organism: Pyrinomonadaceae bacterium (assembly GCA_041751035.1). GTDB lineage: Bacteria > Acidobacteriota > Blastocatellia > Pyrinomonadales > Pyrinomonadaceae > OLB17. Next base: position 401,532 of record JBGSYH010000030.1, read on the forward strand.
CGTCCGTTTCAGGCTCTAATATGTTTCGCTCGGACGCCGAAGCCGGTTCACCAAAGGAAGAGAGCAGCCCGCGACTAAAGGCGGCAATGCGGCGAATAGAGGAATCCAGAAACACTTTCCTGCCAAAACCTATCAATCGAACGTCTGAGTCGATCGCAGCGTCCCCAGCTCAAAAGAGATTCCCTTTCGCTGTGGTGGCACCAACGGCCGATCAGCTTGTCAGGCCAAAACCCGTCGAGCAACCGGAACCGGTTGACCGACCCAAATTGGTCTCAGCCCTGAAGATCGAGAAAAAGCAATACGACACAAACAAACTTCCAAAGGTCGAAACGATCGTAAAGGAATCGAAGGAATTTGCATCCATCGACAGGAATAATACCTTGAATCCGAAAGCGAGAACACCCGATGCGAGTTCCGCAAAGCCAGCGATCGAACCGCAGATCGACAGGGAACTATTCGCTGACGCTCGTACGGATGAAGAACTTGATGATCTCGCACCGTTTTCTATGCGGGTTGGAGCCGGCCTCTTCGACCTAATAATTGGCGGGTTTGGAACCCTTATTATTCTTTCCCCTTTTATGGCGGGCGGCGGGGCATGGAATTCGTTTGCCGGTTTTCTGACATTTGCCGGAAGCTTTGGATTATTTCTTTTTCTTTATCTTACGGCTTCGCTGGCATGGTGGGGAAAGACGTTCGGGATGCGCATATTTGGACTCGAATTGATCGATGCAGATGCGAACGTTTATCCAACGGTCCATCAGGCCGCGGTCAATTCTTCGGTCTATCTGCTTTCAATGGCATTTGGCGGAATCGGATTTTTGACCGTTATCTTCTCCGAAGAAAGGCGAGCTTTGCATGATATTGTCTCTGGGACACTGCTGATTCGCGACTCATAGTCCTAAGATCGTGAACCCGATCCAACGATCCAAAGCGGGTTATCCTGCCTTGGATCTTTTATTTTACAAAAGCTGATATTGAAAACGTGGATGTCGCAACGCTCAATGCGGTAAAAATTGAACTGGCTGAACTGATCATCGGCAAATCGCTCGGCAGGATATTTCAGCTTTCCCCTGTCGAAGTTGCCATTGACGTGCATCTGAACGATGGACGGTGGCTATTCGTTTCCGTTGAGCCTTCAAACCCACGCGTTTACCTCATACAAAGGCGGCTCCGCGAACTGGAAAAACAGGCGAACAATCCTTCGCCATTTTTGCTTGCCTTGAAAAAGTACTTAAGCGGGGAAACGATCCGGTCGATAGTGACAATCGAAAACGAGCGTGTGTTATTGTTCCGCTTTTCGAGTAATTCCGATCCGAACAAAAGTTCCGAACTGTCACTCTGTGTTCAGTTAACCGGTCGATCATCGAATCTATACCTACTCGATGGCGAAGAAGGGATCATTGCGAGGCTGCGCTCCGCTAAAGGCCGATCAATAGGTGACCGATACGCACCGCCAGTGCCAATCGAACCGGACTCAAGGATCCCAAGCCCGGAACCGAAAGAGATTCAGACGGCATCGTCCGGATCGATCTCCGAACAACTTGATCGCGAAGATCTCCATCGGCGATCTGAACAAGAATTCAATAACGTTGCAAAGAAAGCAAGATCGACTGTCACTTCCGCGATCAAGCGAAAGGAGAAGCTGCGTTCGAATCTGGAAAACGACTTGAAGGATCATGGTGACGCCGAGCATTGGAAGCGTTTCGGCGATATTCTGCTGGCAAATACAGCTACTGCAGAGAAACGTAACGGCGCGTTCATCGTTACGGATCACTTTGATGAGGGACTTCCGAAGGTCGAAATACCTTTTGAGAATGACGAAAGTGTTACTGAAACAGCTGAAAAGTACTTTCGCCGTTACACGAAATCTCGTAACGCCGCTCTCGCGATCTCACGGCGTTTGGCCGAAACGAATGGCGAGTTAGACCATCTTCAAATTCGGATGATGGAGATAGAATCGATGATCGCAGATCGCGACATCGACGGACTTAAAAATGTGCTTGCCCCTTCGGGATCAAAGAAAAATGTATCAAAAGGCCGTGGTCAGTTAGAGCCGGCTAAAGCATATCGAACATTCTTCTCATCTGACGGATTTGAAATTCTCGTCGGTAAAAAGGCGAAGGACAACGACTTTCTTACTCTTCGAATCGCCAAATCTTTGGACGTTTGGATGCATGCGGCGGACTATCCGGGATCACACGTGGTGATCAGAGACAGCGGCAAACGAGAGGTTCCGCCACAGACCCTGCTCGAAGCTGCTGAACTTGCTGCCTTCTATTCGCAGGGCCGCAAACAGGTGAAGGCCGCAGTCCATTACACGCAGAAGAAATTCGTCAACAAACCGAAGCGCTCTGCACCCGGACTTGTTTCGCTCGCAAGCTTCAAGACCCTGCTTGTGGAGCCCAGGATCCCTGCGGGAATTACTCGCCAATAGCGCGGAATCCGCTCGAAGTTTTAACGAACTTGCTTTCGCGCATCTGCCTATCAGCGGCAACGTTTGCTTGTGTTTCGCCGTCTGAACCTATACGCTTTTTTCGGCAGGACATTTTATGCGGTTTTTATCATTATTTGCAGCGATCTTAGTTTTCACCTCCTTTGCGTTTGCACAGAACGAGCAGGCACCGATCACGGAAAAGCCGTTTAGCTATAAGGATTGGACGTACAAAAATCTTTCATCGGACGGCGAGACGACCTTGCGAAAGTTCTCCGAAGGCAAAAAGCTCGTAATGGTCGTCTATTGGGCTCCGTGGTGCCCGAACTGGAAACACGATGTCGCGTTCGTTCAGCAGCTTCACGAAAAATATTCTGTAAAAGGGTTGGCCGTGATCGGTGTTGGCCTATATGATCCGATCTCGCGTATGAAAACGCACGTCGATCAATACAAGCTCACGTTTCCAAATGTCTATGCTTCTGTTTCTCAAGTCGACCGCGAACGCACAGAACATTTCACGCAGCGTCGCGAGGCCGGAGACATGAGGAAGTGGGGCACCCCCTGGTACATCTTTCTAGAACCGGGAAAGCTCAAAAAGGAAGGTGAATCGCTCACCGAAAAGACGACGGTCGTTAATGGCGAATTGATGGAGGCCGAGACCGAAAGATTTATTCAGGAGAAACTCGGGATCTCTGCCGCGTCAACCGCAGAGATCGAGGTCTGCGATCCAGATGCAAAAACGATCGCCCTGAAAAAGCCTGAGAATTAAAGAGCCGCAAGCGCGTCAGATAACTTTTCAACCAATGCAAGCAGCGGCCTACCTGAATCGCTGAAACGTCCGGCTACGGCAAGGTCCTCACATTCCGCAACCAGATTCGTCATTCCCGCAACCAGCGGAAGATGCTTTTTCAGCGGTGCTTTCGTTCTGAATTCTACCTCAAGAGCAAGCATGCCCGCACGCATGTTTCGGATCGTCTGGATAAGATCGGCCTTGTTCTGCGCGTTAGCATCGCGCGCAGCTTTGTTTGCATTACGGTCTTTGTCCAGATCCTCAATGCCTTTGGCAACACCCCCCAAGATGAAAAGGAACTTTGTAGTGTTCTTTATCTGATTCGAGACCGTTTCTGTAGCTTTCCTAACATCCGAAGCCGCAGCCGTCGGTGTCGTAGTCGTGGTTACAACTTTCGGTGCCGTCGGACGAGCTGGCCGCCGCTGTGCATCCGCGGCGACAACAGAAAATGTAAATAAAACCGCCGCAATTGAGATCATTTTGATTAAATTCATAAACTGCCTGCCTGTTAAAACTTCGTCGAAAATTCTATCATATCCTTAGATGAATAAGCGGGTGTTAGAGGTTCGACGCCTTGGGCGGATCGGTTACGGCGATGCGTTCGAGCTGCAAAAGCGGCTTGAGCGCGAGGTAATAGAACACCGCGAACGTGATCATCTGTTACTTCTTGAACATCCACACACCTACACCGTCGGCCGCCGCTCAAACGAAAACGGTGTTCTAGCAACCGCTCAAATATTAAAGAGCATCGGCGCTGATGTCTTTGAAACGGATCGAGGCGGAAAGGTGACATATCACGGTCTGGGCCAGATAGTCGGCTATCCGATCATCAGCCTTTCACCGGATCGCGAAGACGTGCACAAGTACGTCCGCGATATCGAGGAAGTTCTGATAAGGACGATGGCTGATTTCGGGATCGAAGCCTTTCCGATCGAAGGGCTCACCGGCGTGCATACTTCGGAAGGGAAGATCGCCGCGATCGGGATCCACATCAAGCGTTGGGTTACTACGCATGGTTTCGCTTTGAACGTGAACACCGATCTTAGCTATTTCAATTGGATAATCGCTTGCGAGGGCGAACCGGTTACTTCGATGGAACGGCTCCTTGGCCGTGAGGTCGATATGGTTGAAGTAGAGGAGCAACTTGTAAAAAACTTTGTGGATGTTTTCGGCTTCGAAGACATCTTTGAGAACACGGCTGCGGTCGAAATGGCCGCGGTCTAATCACCTAGGGGGAAATTGTGAAAGGAATATTTTTATCAATACTGATCATTTCGTCGTTATTTTTCGCTGCTTGCGGCGGTGCGGCTGACAGCAATCATGCGAACCATGGCGGTAATGCAAATGTGAACGCGGCTCCGGCAGGTCCGGTAAAACTTACAGCGACAGATACGCCTCAGCGGATCAAAGATATGATGGCCACACGTGGCGAACAAGATGCAGCTCAGCCTGAGATCGAGATTACCGTTCCTCCCGATGGAGCAACGATCGAAAGTTCAACGGTTCGTATTCTGCTAACGCTCGGCGGTGACCTAAAAGGCTACAAGCCCGGAATGGATGACGCGACGAAAATGGGCAACCACATTCACGTTATCTTGGACAATCAAGCGTACGAGGCATACTACAACATCGAAGAGCCGTTCGAACTTCGAAACGTGCCCGACGGAGAACACACGCTTCGCGTATTTGCTTCGCGCCCGTGGCATGAAAGCTATAAGAACGAAGCGGCGTTTGATGTCGTCAAATTTACGGTAAAGAACGGCGGTGCGAACCTCGACATTCCGGCGACGACAAACAGCGGACAGCAGATGTCCAATGCAAATTCGAATGCGAACACAGCTCCGAAACCAACACCTGAAGGCAAAGAGATGCCTGCCTCCCAGGGCGGTGCCATCGATCTAACAAAACCATTATTGACCTATAGCCGTCCTAAGGGCGAATACAAAGGTGCTGATGCCGATCCGATCATGATCGATTTCTGGATCGCAAACGCAAAACTGGTCGGCGATGGCGGCGAATTTCGCGTTCGTTATTCAGTAAACGGCGGCGAACCGAAGATGATCGAGAAATGGGCACCGCTTTGGCTTTCAGGCTGGACTGCCGGCAAGCATACGGTCAAACTCGAACTCATCGACAAGGACGGAAACGTGGTCGATAACGGAGGATATAATTCGACGACACGGGACATCACAGTCGTTAAATGATGGTTCAGAGTCTAAGCTTCAGCTTGTCTTAGGCACAATACAGTGCGAATTATGTATGCGTTGGCAAGCTAAAGCTTGTACTCTCAACTTCTATGAACTGGACCTATCTCGCTATCGCCGGTGTTCTTGAGATCGCGTGGGCGATCGGCTTGAAATATACCGAAGGCTGGACTCGGCTTGTGCCCAGCCTAATCACCGGCGCCCTGATGGTCGCGAGTTTTTATTTTCTTTCCTTGGCGGTTCGCACTCTTCCGATCGGGACCGCTTACGCCGTCTGGACCGGCATTGGAACCGTCGGTGCGGCGATCCTAGGAATTATATTGTTCGACGAACCTAAGGATATTATTCGCGTCGCGTGTATCTTTCTGATCATCGCCGGCATTGCCGGATTAAAGCTAACGTCAACAAGTTAGATGATCGTCAAGATCAAAGTTCGTCAATGTACTAATACGACATTCCCGGATGGTCTTGCCGGGCACTCGCTTGCATAACCATAAGAGTAGGGCGAAAATCTAAGTGATGGAATTTGCCGCAACCCCGAAGAGCTTTCTTGGATTCGAACAGAACGTGCTTGCACGGCTTGAGTTTCGCTCGGCCGCGATCCCGTTCACGTCTGATCCTGCATTAGGTGTGTTCTTTAAGCGCCGGGGCGTGCGTGTTTCGGCCAACGACCTTTTGCGTTCGGCCTGGATCCGCTCGGTCGCGGCCATCGAAAATTCATCTGAGGTGTTGACCGAGCAAGATGTCGAGTCGGTTCTCAACGATGTTTACGTTCCCGGCCATAAGCTGGAGAATCCCGGATTGAAGAATTGGTTTGGTGAAGTAGATGCCTGGTGGTTCGATAATGCACGCCGAAATCTTGATCAGCTCGGCTCCCCGCTGCGATCGGCTCTTGCTGCTGAACTTATTATGGCTGTCGGCGATTACCTACGTTCATTCGATACCGAAACGAACGAGCTTCGGCAACCGCTGTCCTCCGCTTTTCGTAGGCTTTGGCTGGACAGTCGGCCACCGGTAAATAATGGAAAGCCAAACACTTGCTCAAACCTGCCAGCCGACGAGTTCATCGCCGGTCCGGCTGCTGATCTTTTATTTATGCGGCTACCCGTGTCGGGTTACAGCGGCGGCAGCGGCTTTGCCCCGTCGGCTGTATGGCGTGAAGAGTGGTTTCGCGGCGGTGGTGATTTTTGGTCCGAGGTAAATGCCGCTCGAGCCGGAAGACTTGGCTCCCCGGTGGAAACGAAATCCCATTATCTTCGCCTGCTCCGTGATACGCTCGAACGAGCGTCACACTTCAAACTTTGGGCTATCGCCCATGTCGAGAACACCTTTGTCTCGACTCAAGAGTTGATCGCCGCCATCGGCTCGATCCGCAAGGTCGAAGCTGTCTATTCAAAAGATTTTTCCGAACTCACCGGAACTAAGGCAGTGATCATCACCGCTTAGACCGATTTGACTTCCGCGTCCCTTAGATCAGTGCGAAAATCGTCGTCGCTTTGGCGTAAATACCAGACAATGCCGGCCGAGGCCGACAGGATTCCAGAGATGATGGTCAGCGTCATTGGCGTGATATAAAACATCATTGCCGCTGAGACGTAGCTGGAAATGCCAAAAACGGTCAATTCAGCACCGCGATCGATGGTTGAGATACGGCCGCGGATCTTGTCTGGAAGGCTGCGTTGAAAAAGTGTTTCTTGTATCGCGTATTCCACGCCGATCAAGGCTCGCGAAACAAAGACGAACAACGCGAAAAGCCATAGTGTCGGCATGAATCCGGCAACTGAAAATAGCAGACCGTGCACGATCAGCGACACCCAGATGAACGTGCTGTGCCTTCCGCGAAGGTCGAGTATCAAAGATGTCCGATGAGCGATCAGCATTCCGATCGTCAGGCCGAGCCCTGCGGCGGTCCACATTATCGCGACCGCGCGATCGGGATTCCAGCCTTCGATCCCGGCAAAGTGGACGCCGCCGGCGCGCTCAAAGATCACATTTATCGCACCGCCGCCGACCGCCCAGATGATATTCATTAGCAGGATGGTCAGGGCGAAATGGTTTGTGACGGCATAATGAAGGCCCTCACGCATTTCGCCGATGAACGAACCGCGCTTCTTCTTTTCGCGCATTCGCTCGCCGGTCTCTTCGTCGCGGGTGGCCTCCTCCGGGATCAGCCAGACCAGGTATGCGGAAAGCAGGAACGAAACGGCGTTTATGATAAACGCGATCTCGTAGCCGAACACCGATGCAGCCCAGCCTCCCAGGGCCGATCCGATCGCCATCAACAGAAACCGTGTCGAGAACATCAATGCGGTTCCCGCCAACAGCCCTTCGGCTTTTGTCAGGTTTGGCGTGGTCGCGTTCTTAGCACCGTCGAAGAATGCGCCGAAGATCGACAGCAGGGCGGTTGCGATGTATGCGATCCACAGATCGTCCTTCGACGTGACCGCGAGAAATGCCAACGCGACGAAGAAGCGGGCGATATCGGTCCAGATCATAACCTGCCGCCGCGAAAACCTGTCCACAAAGGTCCCCGCGATAGGCGAGACGAATGCAAATGGGAGCAAGCGGCACACGAAAAAAATGCCGGCGGCGGTCGGTGAAGCCTCGCTGACCACGCGCACCAACCCCAACCCGGCAATAAAATTGAACCAATTGCCGAGTTCGGAAATGACTTGTCCGGTCAAAAGATTCCGGAAATTTCGGTTGCCCCGAACAAGCTCTAAATAGGTCAGCGAACGCATCAGACGAAAGGATAAATCTTGGCCGCGTGAAAAGCCATCGCCGACGCAGAGGCAATGCCGAACTTTGCATTTTTAAGTGGAAAGACGTCACGAGTCGCCCCTTTCTTGAGGGCGAATGCTTCTTAATGACCTCGGTTCAATTCCGCGACACAAAGAAGGTCAGCATACTGTCTGAAAACGATACAGAACAGGCGCCGAACAACGGGATTCGCTCCAAATACCTGCAAATAAAAGCCTTTTCCGTTTGAAACCTTCCGAAGGCGAGGCAAAAACACGTGTAGCCGTCAGGAATTTTCGTGTAGCCGAGGCAAAAACACGTGTAGCCGTCAGGAATTTTCGTGTAGCCGAGGCAAAAACACGTGTAGCCGTCACGAATTGTCGTGTAGCCGAGGCAAAAACACGTGTAGCCGTCACGAATTTTCGTGTAGCCGAGGCAAAAACACGTGTAGCCGACACGAATTTTCGTGTAGCAGGGGCAAAAATACTCGTTGGCAGCTTGGCTACAGGTGTTGGCGAGGTAAAAACACGTGTATTTGGTCTGAGTTCGTGACAGGGCACACGATCTTTGGCCTAATTTCCGGTTCCGTTCGAAATTTGCGAGTGTCGATCGAATTCTTAGTAATCGGCAGGAAGTTCAGGCAGCCGAATGCGGAAAGGCGTATTCAGGCAAGGTTCGTCTGACCGCCGCAGAAGGCCACAGAAGATGCGGGCCGGTGCGAATTCGTAAAAGAATTCATTTGCCGATGTCGCGGCGGTACTGCATTCCGGGCCACGAGATCTTTTCGACCGAAAGATATGCCCAAACGATCGCGGTTTCTAACGAATCGGCGACCGCAGTCACGCCCAAGACACGACCGCCCGACGTCTTGAAATGACCGGGGCCATCCGGTTTTGTACCGGCATGAAAGACCGTGATGTCTGTGCCAGCCGCGTCGTCGAGGCCTTTAATTGGGTCGCCAATTCTGGGTTTCGAAGGATAGCCTTCGGCCGCGAGAACAACGCATGCAGAACTGCCCGTGCGCCATTTGATAGGCAGGGTGTCGAGCCGACTTTCGATCATCGCCTCGCAAATTTCCACAAGATCGGTTTCCAGACGAACAAGTACGGCCTGCGTTTCAGGGTCGCCAAAGCGCACGTTGTATTCCAGCAGTTTCGGACCGTCACTGGTCATCATCAGGCCTAAAAAAAGAATGCCCGTAAACGGAAAACCTTCCGCTTTGCAGCCCACGAGCGTTGGGCGAATGATCTTTTCAGTGATCTCGTCCAATTCGGCCGCGGACAGCATTTCATCGTCCGTGATCGTGCCCATCCCGCCGGTGTTCGGGCCGGTGTCGCCCTCACCGATGCGTTTGTGATCGCGGGTCGCGGGCATCAGGGCAAAGTCAATTCCGTCGCAAAATGCCAGCAGCGATATCTCCTTCCCGAAAAGACATTCTTCGATCACGATCGAGGTAGTCGCCTCCTGACCGACCAGATCGGCAAGACCTTCGATGGCAGCAATTGCCTCGGCACGGTTTGCTGCGACAACAACGCCTTTTCCTGCCGCAAGGCCATCTGCTTTGACGACGACCGGTGTTTCCTCGCCGCCAAATTCGCCGGAGCGAAGTACCCAGGCCGCCTCGCTCGCCGATCCGGCAGTTTTGTATTTCGCGGTAGGGATCGCGTGCCGCAGCATGAAATCCTTCGCGAAGGATTTGCTGGCTTCGAGTCTCGCCGCCGATGCCGTCGGGCCGATAATATTTAGGCCGCGGGAGCGGAACTCGTCAACGATCCCAAGCGCGAGAGAACTTTCTCCGCCAACGAACGTGATTCCGATAGCTTTTTCAGCGGCAAGATCGGCAAGGCCGGTAATGTCCGTAGGCGAGATGCCCACCAATTCCGCGACGGATGCGATCCCAGCGTTTCCGTTGGCACAAAGAATTTTCGAAATACGGGGGCTTTTGGCAAATGTGTGACAAAGTGCGTGCTCACGCCCGCCCGAGCCGATAACAAGAATGTTCATTGGATATCGATTTTTCCGCCGCTATCGTTGGAGCATTATTTCGAACGTCCCTTGACAGCGAATAGTCTTAGTTATATTTTCGTTAAATGTTTCCGGCCATGCGGCCTGTTGTAATTAACGAATTGTTTTGTTCGAATTTACTACATTCTCCCGCCGCTAGCTAAGATGCCGCCAACCTTGCGGTGACATTGAAACATTTATTGGAACTTGTAGCGACAAAGGAGGGAAGGCATGTCCAGCATCGAGACATTTGTGAGCGACGATGTCGATCTCGCCGAAGATGTGAACGAGTTTGAGGATACGACGATCCTCTGCGTAGATTGTGATCGCGATTTCATATGGACGGCTGGCGAGCAGGCTTTTTTTCGCGATAAGAAGTTACAGAACCCGCCCAAACGCTGCAAAGAGTGTAAGCAGGCAAAAAACGCACGACTTGCCGCGATAACCGCCGCACAGGAATCAGGAGTCCGTCAAAGAATTGAAGTTGCAGTCAAATGCGCCCGATGTAGCCAATCAACAACTGTTCCTTTTTATCCATCGCAGGGACGCCCGGTCTTTTGCCGTTCCTGTTTCCTCGAAATGAATCCCAAGGTGCTCGGAACGGTTTCGAACGACTAACCGCCAACATGCACATTCGGTCGTAGTTCTGGGTCGGGTTCCGCCTTCCGCAAAATCTCGCGAGTAACCGGAGCAGTATCACCTTCTCCAAAGAGCAGATACCTTGCCAAGTACATTATGGGATTGCCTTCGCTCCATCCGAAGTAGACGTGTGGGATCTTTCCTGTTCGATCACGAAGGTGTAATAAAAGCGCAGCGATCGCATTCGGTACCGCAGGCGATTCTGTTCGAAGTATCTTATAGCCGTCAACATCCACTCCGCGAATAAAGATCCCGCCTTTGAACTCCGACGCATCGCCGAGTTCCACCTCATAAAAGAGGACAGGGTCGGAGGAAGGAATATGGTTGTCGATCCGCTTTTCGTGTTCTTTAAAGCGGTATTCCGAAACGTCCCCGGTCTCGCGTCTGTTCGTTACGATCCGGATCTCGCCTTCTGAAAGTTCATCTATAAACTCAAGGGCCTTGCCGTCAAAGCGGATATCGTCGATCCGCACTTCGGTAGTTCTCAGCGCACGTGAAATAAAGGATGTAACGATTATCGCAAGAATGAAAAGCGAAGCGATCTGAATTCCGCTCGGCTGGACTATCATGTTCACTACTGTCGTGTAAACAAAAACAACGGTGATAGCCAGAAAAGCCAGCCATTTCTTTTCTTTATTTCTTCGGGCCGAGATCGTAACAGCTACCGCGGCAGAGGTCATCAGCACCAAAACCCCCGTCGCATATGCGCCACCCTGTGCGTTTACGCTTGCCTGGAAGAGGATCGTTACAAGAAAGCATATAGCCGTAAAAACGAATACCAGAGGGCGTGTTGCTCGGGCCCAGTCAGGCGCCATTCCGTAGCGCGGCAGATATCTGGGAACTATGTTCAGCAATCCGGCCATCGCCGAGGCCCCGGCGAACCAAAGAATGGCTATGGTCGAAATGTCGTAAACCGTTCCAAACGCCGGGCCCAGGTATCCATGAGTTAGATAAGAGATCGCACGCCCATATGCTTTACCGCCTTCCTGAATCTCTTCATAAGGCACAAGCATGGTGGTGATGATGCTACTGCCAAGGAGAAAAAAGCTCATTATCACCGCTGCACCTGTTAGCAATTTTTTGCCATTCTTAATTCGCCCTTGAATATGAGCATCTAGTGCTGGTGACGGCGGCTCCGAAGCATGTGCCGAAGCATGTATCGAACGTTCATCGTTTTCCGGCGGCGGCACATCGCTCTTAACAAGCGGCATTACCACCACGCCGGTCTCAAATCCCGACAGCCCAAGAGCAAGCTTTGGAAATAAGAGTAAAGATCCGATTAAGAGATAAACAATGCTGCCGCCAACATTCGGACTGGCCCACAACGAATTTGACCAATTATTGAGAACCTCCGGCTGCACAACAAATATCTGGTGAAGCCCGACGATGATCGTTATTAGATTTAGCGTTAAGAATATCGCAACAATTACAACCGCAAGGCCGATGACCTCATTGAATCCACGAAGAAATACGGCGCCCAGAAATCCGATCAAAATCAGCGTAACGATAACCTCGTGATGGAGGAAATGGAAATTCTTCTCAACATAGGGATTCTCGATTATATGTGCCGTGGCATCTGCGGCTGAGAGCGTGATGGTAATAATAAAGCTGGTTGCGACAAAGCCAAGAAGGACAAGTACGAACATCTTGCCTTTCCAACGAGAAAGGAGCCGTTCGAGCATGGAGATCGAACCGTCACCGTGCGGACTTTCCTCTGCCACACGGCGATACATCGGCAATGCACCAAACAATGTCAAAAGGACAAGAACCAGCGTTGCGAACGGCGAGATAGCGCCCGCTGCAAGAAAAGCGATGCCCGGTTGATAACCAAGCGTTGAAAAATAGTCAACGCCGGTCAGACACATCACCTTCCACCACGGATGCTGCGGGTGGCGACCTACCCGTTCGTGTGGGCCTTCAATTTCCGAGACCTCATTGAACAGCCATTTTCTTATTCGGCCGGTGCCGCGTCGTTTCATACGACAAAAAGAAAAACCGCCCGTCACAAAGCGGCGGCTATCGAGTACGGTTCTAATATCATCGTCCAAGAAGGAAGGGCGACCGACCTTACAATGACGAAGTTAAGGGCGGCGTCTCCCACACCGCCGCCCTAATGGTCACAAGTCCTCACCCCTCGTGACCTGACGTTCACCGGGGAGGTGAACACTCAAGATTATGCACAACGGCAATCAAATTGCAAACAATTTCTCGTTCTGAGGTCCCAAGGTCCATCTGCTAATACACAGGCCTCTAAGCCTCAATCAAAGCGGAGGATCCCAGGAAGAACTGCTGTTCGACCGTCCTCAAATTCGATCAGAAGTGAATATTCTCCTTCCAGTACACCTTCGGCGATATCCGCCGAAAAACTCGTCACATTGAAACCTGAAAAATCAGAATGCCTGGCAAAACTCGTTGGATCGATGCTGATCTGGTTCGATAGGGAACGAATCGTAAACTGGCCGCCAATCCCAGGCGGCAATCCGATAAAAATTCTCGGTGTATCGCCCGGCAAAGCACGCAACGAAACTACGGATAACCGTCCATCAGCCCCGATCAAAACAGGTACCGCAATCTGCCTCGGAGCAACAGTCTTTGACAGCCTGACTTCGGTCCCCGATTCAATATCAATGATCTCGTATTCGACTCGCGATGCATCATCATCGCTAATCGTTCCAACACGATATTGGCCGCTTTCGATACCTTTGATTGAAAACTGTCCTGTCTCATCGGTTCTACGTCCCGTCACAAAACGGCCATCATCGCCATCTTCGATCCAGACATATGAATCAGCTGCAGGTCTTCCATTCTTGAGGGTCAATCTGCCGCTAATCGAACCGCAACATTCTGCCACTGCGTTACCATATATCGCGCGAGCGGCTGCGATGTCAGATTTTGCGAGCTTTCGTTGCTGGTCTGACCCTGAAGTGAAAACGCCGTTCTTTTGAATGACGTCGGACATAACCGATCCCGGGAGGTCAGAATGTTCAAGACCTAGAAGGTGGCCGATCTCATGCAAAAAGATCGATTCCAGATCGTACGTGCCATATGCGCCGGAGGTCGAAAATATCTCAGATGTGTTGAGTGCAATGTCTGCTTCAATTATGAATCCTTTACGGTCGAAAAATATTCGCGTCGCCGCCGGGGCTTCGTTTGCTTCTTTTGAGAAGAACAGGGTGTTCTGCGAAGTACCCGCAATAGTGATAAGGTTTATCCGGTTACCAGCTATACCTGCAGGGCTAACATTCAGATCATCACTATCAACAACTTCAAAATTCACGCCCGCTGCAGATTCCCACGTGGTCAGGCTTCGCAGCAGAGCACCTCTGACATCAGAACCACGAAGGATCGATTGAGAATTCTCAAACGACCTGGAAAGAGCTATGCGTATTGGTTTTGACGACTGCCATTGAAGGTTCGGCGGCCGATCGAAGGCAAACGAAGATCCGTGTGCCGCGACGACGCCAAGCATCAAACTGATCAAGATAAATCTAAGGAATGAGGTTCGCTGCAAAACAGATCAATCTACTCGAGACGAGAAACCGCCTTCCCCGTCCTTACCCACGTTCTCCAGATCAGCAAAAGCAACGATCAGGAACAGAACGATCAACGCGATGGTAGCCACAAAATATAAAATCGCTATTTGCTCGTAAGCGACCAGAACGCCGATCACGATCGCAGCACCAAGAAACCAAACTAACGCCGATGATCGGCGACTTAATTTACTAGCCATAATTCAAATGCAGATATAAATTCCCTTACCAATTGAAACACGTTTACACGCGGTCGGCAACAATATTTGTAGGAACCACTAGTCCAAGACCCTAAGCGGCATCTGAACCAGGTCATTGCCAAGGCGTTGCTCGACCCTGTCTAAATTTGGAGGCAGCCGTCGATCTCCACCGCCTTTTACGGGAATATCAACAATATCAAATGGTTTCAATTCGATATCACTCGAGTTTCCCTTGTCTATAGCTTTTAGATCCGCGGTGACCCTCTCAGTGCGTCCTTCACTGCGTCGAAAGATCGTTATATCCGATGCCGCGGAGTTCGATGACAATCCGCCGGCCATTGCGACGGCCCTCGAAAGGGTCACTTTGTTTCGTGAATCGATCCTTCCCGGGCGCATGACACCACCTATAATATAGATCGGATACGCATCGAGTACCGTGATCATATCGCCGCTGGTGACAACAGGATTGGCATCTTCGCTTCCGGCAAGAATGTCCGCGATCTTTATGATGCGGACATCCGGGCGTTCGGTTGCAGGATCCGGCGCGGAGCCCAGGCAAGACAGGCCTTTAGGCCGCTGGATCCTGATCTCGCCGCTCGCAGAATCTGTAATACCACCGGCAATAGCGATCAATTCGTTAAGTCTGGCCAACCGCTGGATACGAAATCGGGACGGAGTTCGAACCGCCCCGTCCAAGCGCGTTATTGCACGGTTGGAACGATCAATTATCCTGACTACGACCTTTGGATCCCGAAGGATCCGGCTATATCCGTCGGCGATCGCCTTGGCAATGTCTGTCTGGGTGCGGCATTTTGCAAAAATCGGTTCTGGAAGGTCGTCAAATCCGTCAAGATATCCGTCCGCCGTAAGCGGACCACGCCAATCATACTCAGTGCTGCCAATAACGTCGACATCCACGATATCCCCAAGGTGAATTAGCTCGATAGGCTGGTTTGTTTCGGATTGAGAACTTGAGGTTGTCAACAACGCAAGGGATATAAAACCGCTAAACATTACCCTTCGCAGATCACTTGATGACCAAATAAACCAATTCACGAAGAAACACCGAAGTCCTATTGAACATCGCCCCTTGTGTCTATGCCTTGTTCTCTTCACTCTTCGTCTTCTTTTTCTTTCCCCTATTGTTGACAGTACCTGGAACTGCAAATCCAAAAAACTCCAGATTGCACGCATCACAAAGAAGATTGTATCGAAATAAGAATTTTGACCATAGGGGCGTCGGCCTATAACCTTTTCGGATTCGAGAACTCCGACATTTTGGGCAGTTTTGGGAAATCATTGTTGAAGCTCATTTAAAGCCCGGCCAAGGGTTTATTTCCAATGTTGAACCAAATATCATCTGGTGTCTGAGGGGTCTTCGTTTTCAGGCTGTTCAGTATCGTCGATATCATCGAAGATAAACTCTGCTTGCCTAAGCTCTTCAATATCATAGGCCAAGATCGTGGTCTGAATATCCGTGCCATGAGGCGCTGCTTGGTCAAACGCTTCTTCTCCTCCTGACGTCACATCTCCATCGAATCGATCCATCAGCCCCGAAAGAGCAGTGTGCGAGGCGATAAGATCAGAATCATCAGGATAAAAGCTAAGTGCAAAACTTAACGCCGATTCAGCGTTGGTCATCAGCCTGAACCTTTCGCCAATGTTAACAAGACTTTTTGCTTCCAACACAGCTTGCCGCGATTCAATTTCCGCCCATTTCAACATATGAAAACGATGGATACTGGCAATTCGATCAATTCCCCGCTTGAAGGCCCCTATTCGAGGCGATCCGGGGCTGACCATAGTAATCTCAGTACGGACTGAACGAAGATATTCATCGCAAATTTCAAATACCTCGCGATGGGCCTCCCCGACCCGTCCCAAAACTCGTGCAGCATTGGATCGGGTAACTATAAATGCGATCCATTCTTTATTTTGCTCCGCGGTAAGCTTGCTCTCTTTTTTTTCGTTGCGTTGAGATGCAACAGCAAGCAGCGTCTTATCGAGACGGGCTTGTTCCGCGACTTGTCGCCTACGATGCATTTTGATCACAAATTCTCGAAGAAGGACCGCAAAGGCGAGCACTGAACTAGAGATCAACCCCGCGCCGATCCAAGGTGAGCGCTCCCCCAGGTCATCCAAGATCGCCCAACCAAGAAAAAATGACGCAATACAGACCGCGATCACAAAAAAATAGTAGTTCGTGGTCCTGAGCCAAAATCCTCGATCTGCCTTTGGTCTTGCACGTTGATGGGGTTTTATTTGGTTAAACTGATTCATCCGTCTGCAAACAGTTGAGTTATCGTTTAATTTTTAGGGGTTTTTGTCAAATTCGGTGGTAGTACGGGAGCTGAATTCGGGTTTCGGAGTTGATGTCTTATCTGCTAAAATCTCGGCGTGGACGGAAACCGCAAGAAGAGATCAAAGACCGAAAAACCTGTCTTCGATTCGATAAGGAAACCAGTAGCTCCGCCGACTCAGAAGCTCGGCGATCGCCGTCCTATAGAGCGGATCCATCCGGCAAAACGCGGCGTCAAGTATAAGCGGCCAATAAAGGACACGGAAGATGGGGATCTTTAATAAGCCGAGTCAGCCAGTAAAAGAAAAGGTTTCGCGCATTTGGGCTCGGCCAGAAATGATGGTCACATTTCGGGCCGAACTTATGCCTGGGAAGGAACGGGAGGATCGAACCTTCAAGGTTAAGGATGTGTTGCGAAATGGCCGTGTTATCCTCTATGATTTTCCCGATGAGCACCGAGAAAGTTCGTTCGAGCCGGTAAATTTCCGTCGGAACCTGAACAAATAGACGCAACGGTCAGATATTTATCGCCAAACCGATCGGCATTATATTCAAATTCAAGATTCCCATCTGCGTTAGTTCCCGAACAACTTGTTGTCTGTATCGTGGCTTGATATTAAGAACATAGATCGGAGCTTTTACATGTTGGAATTTCAATAGTTCGGCTCTGAGCTTTGAAGGCGTTAAGTGATGGGAAATAGCGGCAAGCTCGTGCATTGAATCAGGAAACGCGCATTCGACCAAAAGAGCATCAAGATCAGAAAGAGCATTGACCTCGTCCCAAAACTCGTCCATCTCAGCAGTGTCTCCGGTCAACGCTAATGTTCGCTTTTTATCCGACACGACAAAACCAGTCGATGGCACCTTATGGTTTACCTTGATCGGTCGAAAATCTAATCCCTGTATAGAAACCATATTTCCGGGGATGAATTCCCTGTATTCGATCACAGGGCCAAATTCGTTCTTAAGTTCGGAAAAACGCGGATATACGCTCCAGTTGAAAATATCCTTTTCAAGGGTATTGATCACGTCGCGCGAAGCGTGTATTCGTATTGGTTCTTCCAGGATCGCAAAGAGATCGTCAATAAAAAGCGGTAAACCTGCAATGTGGTCAAGATGTGCGTGGGTGAGGACAATATCGCGGATCTTTTCGCAGTTATCAGCTGTCGCAGCTTGCGCCAGGCTCCCGGCATCGATCGCCACGGAATCGTTCACAAGAAGGCAGGACGTATGCTGCCGCTGAGATGCGGTGCCGTCGGCCTCAAATGAACTGGGCATAAGCCTTATTTCCATCTTTTGAGCCACTAAGGTGCCATTATCTGGCACATGTCTGGGAGCGTCCTCCGTCGATCGCGTAGGTAACGCCGGTGATCCATCCCGCTTCATCGGACGCCAGAAAATGGATCAGAGCTGCAACATCTTCAGGTTCGCCTGCCCGCCCTATTGGATGGGTGGCAGAAGCGTGCTGTACAAATTTCTGATAATCTTCCTCGCTCATTCCGCCTCTGCGATGAAGATTTGTGATCACCACCCCGGGATTCACCGCGTTGACGCGGATCCCTTTCGGAGCCAGATCAAGGGCAGCACAACGGGTTAGTTGATCGATAGCTGATTTTGAAACGCAATAAGACAACAAGCCCGGAAATGCCCTTGTCCCGGTTACGCTGGAGACATTTACGATATTGCCTTTCGTTGATTCGAGATGCGGAATGCACTTTTGAATTAAATTAAGCACCGAGCGAACATTTATGTTCATCATACGGTCAAAATCATCGATCGATAGTTCCGATATCGAACCGGATTTGATAACCCCTGCAGAATTGACCAGAACGTCGATCTGACCGAAGGTCTGAATGGTACCAGAAACAACTCGGTCGATCTGTGTATTCTCAAGAACATCCGCCAATTGCACCTTTATCGTGCCACCAAACTCAAGACATTCTTCTCTTAGTGATTGTAGGTCCTGCTCGTTTCGGCCAACCGCAACAACGGTCCAACCACTCGAAGCAAAAAGCTTTGCCGTAGCCCGGCCGATCCCGCTGCTTGCGCCGGTGATCAATGCAACTTTGTTATTCATCCGCGTGCTTGGGGCCAAATCAGAACAGGCCTAGAATATCAACGGTGACACTTATCCTGCAACCGCTGTATCTTTAATCACGTTTTGGATCAAAAACCAAAACAAAAACGACCTGAAAAGGCCGCTTTGCTCAAATACTACGAATTAAACTTATCGTGAAACTTAAGATCAATGCTGAGAATCAAGATTCGTTAGACCGAGGCTGCTGACCGAAAAGCTGTTCGATCGCCAATTGCGTCTGCTGACGCTTCTGCTGCTGGAAATCACTTACCCAGTTAGTAACGGTCGAAACTATCTCACGGGCTGCCTCGCGTTTAGTTCGCGACGGATCCGTCTTCTTTTCAACTGCAGGCTTAGGTGTGCCTTTCTTAATTACTTTTATTTTGGATCGTTCTGTCATTTCAGTTTACCTCCTTGTTGTGATCGCAAATTTGAACCGGAAGCGTTCTATCTTGGTACGCTACTATTATTCTCAGCAATCTCTATGCCGAAGAATAGAACGGATTCTCGTGATCTTTTTGCGTCTTGGTCAAAAAAAGATGTTCTTTGCATTTTGCGAAATTAATACAACTTCGTTACTGCAACCTGCAAATTATCATTACGATCAACAAATCCTCAATGTTCCATCGATCTTATGTAAATGGTGAAATAATACGGACTTGAGGTGGCCATTCTGACCCCGCCTATTCTCCATCCGACGCGGCACCGTTATTGCTGCAATTCCATATGTGCCTGTATCGGAGCTTGCGATCATCTATCTATCAGTCGGCGCACCATTTGGTGTGCATTATCTTGTCCTTCAAGGACGGCTAGATCTTCTTACCTTCCTGAAAACCATGACTGCCGTACTGTTCTGGCCCGTTCCGGCAGTAAGAATGATTGCGGCCCAATTTTATTCGAATGCTACAGAACTCTTCGGCTTAGCGGGCGAAATAGATTCCGAACTCATCGACAAAGCAGCAATTTGTTACGCTCGGGCAATAAGCCAGTCAGCCCACCTTCCCGAGACTGAGCGAAAGAAGATCGTCGACGCGATCGTAGAATTCTTTGAGATCTCGATCTCGCTAGGATCAAGGGATCCGGGACAAATTCGCAAGTATCGTAATTTACTTTCTGCCGCCGGACATCAGACACCTAGCCTGGGTTCTATTTGCCTTCGTCGAAAGAATGATCGGATCGCCGAGTCGAAAAGAAGAAATGCATCGAATGAGATCCGGAAGGCGATCGACCAATTTGAGCCCGAGCATCCCGAGTTCTCAACGAGCGCTTTGGATCTTTTGAACGTGTTCGATCAGCCAGAAACGGCAAACCCCACTATATCCATATCCACCTACCAGCCGCTGGCAGAAAGACAATTTCCGCTGTGAATTCGAGCTTTCGCCGTCATCCCTCTATTTGATCCGAGCGAGGCGCCAAAAGGCTTCTTTTGAAATTGGTTTTCAATAAGGAATCGTATAAACTTCAACTTGGCTTCATATAATTCAGGTCAAAGGAACGTCATTCGTTCGATCTGTTTCTCACAGACGTTCGGCTCGAGAGAACAAGTATTATGACAGCAACACTTTCTAAGGTTCCAGATGGCGGCTTCGCACGCGTAAAGGCCGTTGTCGGTGAAGAGCCAATTTCTAAACGGCTGATGGAAATGGGGATCGTTCCCGGTGTTTCCATCAAGGTCGTGAAATCAGCGCCTTTTGGCGACCCGATCGAGATACGCGTCCTCGGATATAACCTTGCCATCCGCAGAAATGAGGCGGCGACCATACATATCGACCTTACCGACGAATAATTTCACATGACCGAAACACTTACCGTTGCTCTTGCCGGCAATCCAAACGCAGGGAAAACCACCTTATTCAACGCGCTCACAGGACTTCGCCAAAAGGTCGCGAATTTTCCCGGCGTTACCGTTGAAAGAAAAACGGGGCGTTGGGATGCGAACGGAAGCCTTGTAGATATTATCGATCTACCGGGACTTTACAGCCTCGACGCGACCTCGATCGATGAAGAGATCGCCCGCAAGGTGCTAAGCGGCGAGACCGATGGAATTGAAATACCGGGCGTTGTCATTGCAGTTGTCGATGCGACCAATCTCGAACGAAATCTTTACCTCGTCACGCAGATATTGGAACAGGAAACGCCGGTCATCGTCGCGATGACGATGACCGATCTTTTCGAAGAGCAAGGCCACGAGGTAGACGTCGCAAAACTTTCCGAGATGCTCGGTGCACAGGTAGTTCAAGTCGATGCACGCACTGGCCGGGGCCTTGAAGAACTTGCAGCAGCGGCGCTTTCGGTAAAAAGAGATACCAAGACGAACCCGCCGATAGAATTTTCCGATACCGAAAACCCTATCTTCCGCCGATACAAACAGATCTCTGATATCGTCCAGGCCTCGGTTCGCCATACCGACCGCGATGCTCACGCTTTCTCCGATAAGATCGACCGAGTTCTGACGCATCGCTTCTTCGGGCTGGTCATTCTGCTTGCGGTTCTGCTGCTTATATTTCAAGTCATTTTCTCGTGGGCAGCTTTGCCGATGGACCTGCTTGATGCAGGTTTCGGTTCGCTGGCAGACGCGGCAAAGTCTGTCCTACCGGTAGGAATTCTTGCCGATCTGGTCGCGGACGGCATTATTGCCGGCGTTGGCGGCGTTCTGATCTTTCTGCCGCAGATACTTTTATTGTTTCTGTTTATCTCTGTCCTCGAAGATTCGGGCTATATGGCTCGGGCTGCTTTCCTGATGGACAAATTGATGAGCCGTGTCGGGCTTCACGGGAAAGCATTCCTACCGTTGATCAGCAGTTTTGCTTGTGCGATCCCCGGCATAATGGCGACACGCACCATCGAAGACCGCCGTGACCGTTTCGCGACGATAATGATCGCACCATTCATGAGCTGTTCGGCACGTCTGCCGGTCTATACGCTGATGATCGCGGCGTTCTTCTCAACGCAGGTCGTGTTCGGCTTTCTATCGCTTGGGGCGGTGATCATGCTCGGGATGTATCTGCTTGGCATCGTGCTGGCGATCGTCGCGGCCTTTATTTTCAAGCGAACGATCCTTAAGGCTCCGCCGCCGCCCTTCATTATGGAGATGCCGCCCTACCGGATGCCGAACATCCGCACGGTGTTTCAGAACATGCTCGAGCGTTCGTGGCTGTTCATCAAACGTGCAGGGACGGTCATCCTCGCGATCTCGATCATTCTCTGGGCGCTGGCGTATTTTCCCAGAACCTCGGAAACACCTGCCGGAGCGGGGACGGAAGTTGCCGAGCAGACGGGCGAATCCGAGCAGCTTGCTAACAGCTATGCCGGAATGCTCGGCCACGCGATCGAGCCTGTTATCGAACCGCTCGGTTTCGATTGGAAGATCGGCGTTGCCCTTATCGCAAGTTTTGCTGCGAGAGAAGTTCTCGTTTCCACGCTTAGTATTATTTATAACGTCGGGGCCGACGCCAACGAAGAATCCGAAACGCTTCTCTCCGCGATCCGCGACGCAAAACGCTCTGACGGCACGCCCGCCTGGACGCCTTTGACCGCCGTCACGCTGATGGTCTTCTTTGTCATCGCGATGCAGTGTATGTCCACGGTGGCTGTCGTCCGCCGCGAGACGAATTCCTGGTCGTGGCCGCTGTTTATGGTCGCGCACATGACGGTGTTGGCTTACGTCGCTGCTCTGATAACATATCAGGGTGGGAAGTTCCTGGGATTTGGTTAGCATGATGAGTGTCCAAAACATAATCGTATTGCTACTTGTCGCCGGGGCCTTGACCTATTTCGGAATTTTGCTCGTCCGAAAGCTCCGGGAATTCAAACCAAGCTCCGGCTGCGGCACAGATTGCGGCTGTTCGGGAGCTGAAGAATAGAGGACCCATATGCTTTCAATAATTTTGGCCACTTTCGCTATCGTTGTCGGGTTAGTATTCATAATGGGGAATTCTCGTTTGGTTGAACTGTCTAAAAAACTTCGCAAAAATCAGACCGCCGATTTTGAACGCCTCGTAAAAACACAATATTACGTCAGCGGGTTTTTATTTATTTTGAACGGGATACTACTACTGTCTATCCCCAGATAACTGGTGAATCTTCCATCGGAACCTTTTATGACCGCAGGCGTCCGGGCGATGTTTTTCTCGACGCTCTCTTTCGCACTCGCCAATGTTTTCGTCAAGCAGGTCTCGCATCTTCCGGCGATGGAAGTGGTTTTTTTCCGGTGCGTGCTGGCGACGGCATTTTGCCTTATTGGTTTGTACCACGCCGGTGCCGATTGGAAAGGTTCGAACCGCACGCTGCTTCTGCTCCGCGGGATCTTCGGCACCACCGCACTTTATCTGTTCTTTGTCACGGTGCAAAACATTCCGCTCGCATCGGCGATGACGATCCAATACCTTTCGCCGATCTTCACCACCGTTATCGCGATCTTCGTCCTGAAGGAAGGCGTCCGTCCGTTGCAGTGGGCGTTTTACGCCATCGCGTTTGCCGGAGTCTTGCTGATCGAAAGGTTCGATCCGCGCATTTCGTGGTTCTTTTTGCTGATCGGAATCATCTCCGCCTTCGGGTCGGGCGTCGCTTACAACCTGGTCCGCAGCCTAAAGGGCAAGGAGCATCCGCTCACCGTTGTGCTGCATTTCCAACTCGTCGGAGTACTTGCCGGATTCGTTTCGCTGTTCTTCGATTTCCGAATGCCGACCGGCTGGGACTGGCTGTGGCTTTTCCTTATCGGCGTGTTTTCACAGCTTGGCCAGATCTTTTTGACGAACGCCCTGCAGAAAGAGGCCGTTGCCGGTGTCGCGATTGTAAATTACACTGGTCTTGTTTACGGCGTCACGATCGGCTGGATCGTTTTCGGCGAAACGCAGAGCCTTTCCGCTCTCGGAGGCATGCTGCTCGTCGTGATCGGAGTTCTGCTCAGCGTACTTTACAGCCGACGGACCGCGAGGGCACTCGAAAAGATCGAGTCAACTGTCAGCTAACTGTAATGTCAAAGATCAAGATAAAAGCCGCGGTCGTAACCGCCAGCGACAGCCGCCACGCGGACGACGATGTTTCCGGGACGACGCTCGTCGGGTTGTTGATCGCGATGGGAGCCGAGGTTTCCGCACGCCGCATCGTGAAAGACGATCTGGAAGCGATCAAGGAAGCTCTTTTCGAGTTCGCGACACGCACAGACGTAAATCTGGTGCTCACGACCGGCGGCACCGGCTTCTCGCCGCGAGACAACACCCCTGAAGCCACGCTCTCGGTTGTCGAACGCGAAGCGCCGGGGATAGCCGAAGCGATCCGCGCCGCGTCTCTCATCAAAACGCCGACCGCGATGCTTTCGCGCGGCGTCGCCGGCATTCGCGGAAACACTCTGATCGTAAACTTTCCGGGCTCGCCAAAGGCCGTCGCCGAATGTTTCGAGGTCATAAGACCTATTCTGCAGCACGCCATCGACCAGATCTCCGGCGAAACCGGGCACTGAAAACCTGATCTTTTGTTCCGTGTTCCGCTCGCGTTCCGGGCTTGTTCCGGGCTTGTTCC
The DNA here is from genome assembly GCA_041751035.1 of Pyrinomonadaceae bacterium. Taxonomy (GTDB): domain Bacteria; phylum Acidobacteriota; class Blastocatellia; order Pyrinomonadales; family Pyrinomonadaceae; genus OLB17. The sequence continues at coordinate 425,965 of JBGSYH010000030.1, forward strand.
GCCCTTGTACCATCTGAGACGGGAACGTGTAAGTTGGTGTGTGTCATATAGTTACGGCCATCTTTGAGTGTGATTTCGCTCAATTTTCGAAAAAGCATCTTCTACAAACCAAATGTGTTCATTTGAGACGGAGCGATCTGAGATCTGAAATTTCAAATTTCAGATCGCCTGTTTCACTTTTGTCCCATTTTTGGAAAAAGTGAGACAGGTTAAGTGCTGCATTTTGAGCCACTTGCGGGGAAAAAGTGTCCCACTTTGAAAATAGGCACCTCAGAATGGGACAAATTTGCCTGAGATCCGCTAAGCCGTGTATCGACAATTATTTGCGGCTGTGCGTGCAGTCGCGGGCTGGTGTTAACGATCGTGTCAATGATCGCGTCGCCGTTTGATGTCCGATCTTGTCCCGTTTGTCCCAAAGTCCCAGGGCCCGACACGCATCGATGGGACAAACAAAAATACGGATATTTTTAACGCAAAGTCGGAAAAGAGTTCAGAGTTCAAGCTTTAGCTTGCCAATGTCAAAGATCGAGTCGGAGCCACCTGTGTTAGCGGGCGGCCAGTTCGGCGGCCCACCACTTTCAAACGCGGATCGAGCAGATCTACGCGGATCCTTAAAAAACTTTGCGGGTCCCGGTTCGAGATCTGAGATCTCAGATCCGCGATCCAAGATCAACACGAGCCCTTACTTACGTGCGGGCTACGGACACACGGGATACTGCCACGTGGCCGAAGAATATTTCGTGCCCGATACATTTTCTTACGAGAATTCGCTATAGCCAATAGCAATTGGCGCAGTTGATGGCAGTTGTTGAAGATGGAATAAATGGCGCGGTGTTGTTTAGTCCAGAACCCGTCCAGTTCCAGCCCGGCGAAGATGATGCTCGCGGAGTCTGCTGGGTCGTTCCGAGCCGAGCGGTGCGACGCTCGAACAGGGTTACATTGGGACGTCTCTTATTACGAGAGTGTTAAGATGGCGAAACATCTGTTTAGCAATATTGCGATCGATGAAGTACGATCGGAGAAAAATATACGGACAGGTTTGAGCCGATCGAAGTGATATCGTCCTTTGATCCCAAGAGAATAGTATGAAGATGCGCAAGAGTTTAACTAGGTGTTTTTGGATGCTGCTGGTATCGCTGGCGGCTTTTTCGATCTCGCTTCAGGCACAGGGTGTTGCGACAGGCGTAATTTACAATGATGGCAACGGCAACGGTAAGCGCGATGCAAATGAAAGAGGGATCGCGGACGTAGCGGTCAGCAATGGTGTTCAGGTCGTGCTCTCGGGGCCGGACGGCGCGTATTCGCTGCCGGTGACGAATGACACGATCGTCTTTGTGATAAAGCCCGCCGGTTACAGCGTACCGACGAACGAATTGAACCAGCCGGCATATTATTACGTGCACAAGCCGAACGGCTCGCCGAAGTTTGATTTCAAGGCGTTCGACCCGACGGGCTCGCTGCCCGCTTCGGTCGATTTTGGCTTGCGGCGGGCCAGCGATGAAAAGGATTTCACGGCCCTCATTTTCGGCGATCCGCAGCCGTACACGATCGAAGAGGTAAACTTTTTCGCACGCGGTATTGTCGCCGAGGTAAAGGGCATCAAGAACGTTGCCTTTGGCATCAGCCTTGGTGATATCGTCGGCGACGACCTCGATCTTTTTGCTCCATATTCCAAAGCGGTAGCCGAGGTCGGAATTCCCTGGTACAACGTTTACGGAAATCACGATATGAATTTCGACGCGAAGACGGACGAGCTCGCGGACGAAACGTTTGAATACCATTTCGGCCCGGCAAACTATGCATTCGTTTACGGCGACGCACACTTTATTGTGCTCGACGACGTTCTTTATCCTGACCCGCGGGATGGCGACGGTTATTGGGGCGGTTTTCGTAAGGACCAGTTAGATTTCGTGGAAAATTATCTCCGGCATGTACCTAAAGATAAACTCATCGTGCTGTCGGTCCACATACCGCTGTTCCATCAGAATGAGGGTACGTTCCGCAACGCCGACCGTCAGCGGTTGTTCGATATGTTGAAAAAATATCCGAACACGCTGTCGATGTCCGCTCATACGCACATACAGCGGCACAATTTCTACGGCAAAGAAGACGGGTTCGATCGTGCGAAGCCGCATCACGAATACAACGCCGGGACGACCTCTGGCGATTGGTATTCTGGTGAGATAACTGCGGCGGGCGTACCCGATTCGACCATGCGAGACGGCACGCCGCGCGGCTATGCATTCCTTAATATAAAAGGGAATCAGTACACCATCGACTACAAAGCGGCCGAGAAACCTCGCGATTACCAGATAAGGCTTTCGCATCCGAAAGTGGTTGCCTCTACCGGTTGGGTTACCGGCTCGATAGTTGCGAATTTCTTTATGGGCTATAAGACAGACAAGGTTGTATACAAGATCGGCGACGGCGAATGGCGACGGATGACACACATAGAAACGTTTGATCCTTCATATACATGGAGCGTGCTTAAGTGGGATGTCACCGATACTCTTTTCCCGGGCCGTCGTCCTTCAAACCCTATCAACAGCACACATATCTGGCGAGTTGCGATCCCCAGAGATCTGCCGCTAGGCGAACACCGCGTCGAGGTTAGGGCGACCGATATGTTCGGGCGAACATTTTACCAATCGAGCAATTTTCGGGTAGTGCCCAGGCTAGATATAAAATAAACTGATAGTAAGTAAAATTGCCAAATGGCACCGACGCAGTTGTAACCGGTGTGAGCGTTCAATCCGGCGTAAGCGATGGCAAGCCTTGGAGCGGCCGATTCCGCTTTACACGCGTTTGGATGCTTCGCGACAAACATTGGAAAATGGTCTCCTCACATTCATCTCGTATCGTGCCGGCGAATTGGAAATCCAGTACGATAACGTTGAACGGCCTATGTAAGGCATTGGTACGGGTGTGGGTGTAAAGGCTCGCGTCCCAGGCCCCACCTGGGGTCTACATAGCATCTATTTTGTGAACCCGGCTCGCTCGAATTAAAATCGGGCTATTCCTTAGCGCCGCTTCTAACCGATCTTCGCCGGGTTTAGACGAGTTCAAGAGTTTTGAGAAAGGCCAAAAAGCCCTATGAGTTTTGAAATTGCACTGGTATTTGGGATCTTGGCCGTCGCCATTATTCTCTTCATGACCGAGGTCGTGAGGATCGATCTCGTCGGCCTCGGCGTGCTTGTCGCACTCGCTATTACCGGCCTTGTCACCTCTGACCAGGCATTAGCGGGTTTCAGCAATCCGGCCGTTATTACGGTCTGGGCGATGTACATACTCTCGGCCGGACTCTCCCGGACGGGCGTCTCGCGCGTGCTCGGCAACCATCTAATGCGATTTGCCCGAGGCGGTGAAGGCAAGCTGATCTCAGTGCTAATGACCGTTACGGCGCTTCTCTCCTCCTTCATGAACAATATCGGGGTCGCGGCGATGTTTTTGCCGATAACGATGGACATCGCCCAGCAGACCAAGCGGCACGCCTCCCGTCTTCTGCTCCCAATGGCATACGGCTCACTGCTCGGGGGCCTGATCCTGCTGATAGGAACACCGAGCAATCTGCTTGTCCGCGACGCTCTCCGCGAGGCCGGACTTCGGCCGCTTGAGATGTTTGACTTCACAATCGGGGGGCTCGTAATACTCGCCGGAAGTGTTGCATACATGGCATTTATCGGGCGACGCTTCCTGCCTCAGCGAGACATACTTGAAGCTGGAGCAAATGGAAACTCGGGCCGAGACATCAAAAAGCTTTACAGCCTTGAGGAACGCCTTGCCTATCTTGTGATCCCGGATGAAAGCCCGCTGATCGGAAAGAGCCTCGGCGAAAGCCGTATCGGGCAAGCTCTCGGCCTTAACGTTCTGAGCATCCGCCGAAGGTCCGGCCAGCGGATCGCAGCCGAGCCGGATGTGGATATTGAAAGCGGTGACCGGTTGCTGATCCTCGGCCGGCTGGACCGGATAGAGGAGATAGCCGAGAAGCCGGTGTTGACCTTAGAGGAGCACCGCCCGAAGGCTTCGGCACTTATCACGGATAAAGTCAGCCTTGGCGAAATGGAGATAGCAGAAAGATCTGAACTAGTCGGCAGATCGCTTTCGGCGATCAGATTTCGCGAGCGTTTCGGCTTCAATGTTCTTTCCGTTTACCGCAGTGGCGACATAATCCGCACCGATCTCCGCGGGCTGAAAATACTCGCCGGCGATCGGCTGCTGGTCCATGGCCCTGTTGAGGAGTTTGGCGTCATCGACACTGGCGACGAGATCTGGCAGGCTTCATTAGAAGATGCCGCGAAATATGATCTGGACCAACTGCTACTGATCATGAGCATTCCTGAGGGGTCGACCCTCGCGGGCCGAACACTGAAGGAAAGCCGGCTCGGCACTGCGTTCGGGCTTGCGGCCTACGCAGTAAAGCACCGCAGCGGAAGCTGGGAAATGCCGGGGGCCGAGGACACGCTTGAGACAAATGATCTCTTGCTCGTCGGTGGACGCCCCCGAACGATAGAGGTCCTCAAGGGCCTGGACAAGCTTAAGATCGTCCGAAAGGTCAATGTTAAGCGTGACAAACTAGAGATCGGCTCGCTGAAGATGGTAGAAGTGATCCTCTCTCCCTATACGAATCTTGCCGGCAAAACCCTCGCCGACCTGAGGTTTCGCGATAAGTATGGCGTATCAGTGTTGGCCATCTGGCGGGGAGAGCGTCCCTATCGGACGGAGCTGGCGGAAATACCTCTCAGCTTTGGCGATGGTTTGCTTTGCTATGGCACTAAGGACCGCTTCGAAATGCTGGCCCGCGACCCCGATTTCGTGGTTCTTCAGGCCGAGGTGCAAGAAGTACCAAAGACACACCTCGCCCCCGTCGCCGCACTGATAATGGCCGGAGTGATCGGAGCGGTCATTCTTCTCGGAATGCCGATCGCGATCGCCGCTATCACCGGATGCGTGCTGATGGTAGCTTCGAGATGCCTCTCGATGGACGAAGCCTATCGGGCCATCGACTGGAAGGCGGTCTTCCTAATTGCCGCAATGCTCCCGCTCGGCGCCGCAATGGGCGAAACGGGAGCTGCTCAACTTCTTGCCGATGGCGTGATTAGCACCGCCGGAAGATACGGCCCGATAGCCGTTCTGGCCGGATTGATGACGCTTTCGATTGCGATCACACAGACGATGCCGAGCGCAGTAGTTGCGGTCCTTATGTCGCCGATAGCGATAAATACGGCCGCAGCAATGGAGGTTTCGCCCTATCCCTTCATGATGGGCATCGCATACGCTCTGGCCGCGTCGTTCATCAGTCCCGTTGCCCACCCAGCGAATATTCTTGTCATGAGCCCCGGCGGTTACCGCTTTAGCGACTACATCATCCACGGGCTTCCGATCTCGGCGATAGTGGTTGTCATAAGTGTCCTGTTGCTGCCTTTGCTCTTCCCATTTTAGTCCGGTTCGTGTAACTAACGAAACGACACCGTCCCGCCGCGTCTGCATTCATAGGAATCTACCGAGTGTCCCGAGATGCCCCGCGGCACCTCGGCGTCATTGTTTCGTTTTTTGGTCGTATCTAAAACGCTTCGCCGAAGCTGACCTCGCCGGCGACCGATACCTGATAGGCTGAGACGCGGCGTTCGAAGAAATTTGTCAGTTCCTGAACGTCTTGCAGGTCCATGAACGAGAACGGATTCTTTGCCTTGTAAACCTTCGGGATACCGAGCATCGCCAAACGCTGGTCGGCAACGAACTCGAGATATTGCTTCATATCCGCGACCGAAAGCCCGGCAACTCCGCCCGAAAGAATGTCTTCGGCAAACTGCATCTCACATTCGACGGCTTCGTCGAGCATCGCGGCGATCTGGCGTTCGAGTTCGGCGTCGAAAAGATCGGGCTCTTCGGCACGAACCTTTTTGACGACCTCAAAGGCAAAGTTCATATGGGCAGATTCGTCGCGGAAGACCCAGTTGGTCCCCGATGCCAGCCCATGTAGCAGCCCCTTTGACCGCAGAAAATAGACATAAGCGAACGCCGCAAAGAAAAACAGCCCTTCGATGCACGCAGCAAAGCAGATCAGGTTGAGCAAAAACTTGCGGCGGTCTTCTTTGGTTTCGAGCGTCTGCAGATCGTTGATGGAATCTATCCATTTCAGACAGAACTCGCCTTTCTTGCGGATCGACGGAATATTCTCGATCGCCGCGAACGCCGCCTCGCGTTCCTTGTGCTCCGGGATATATGTATCGAGCAGCGTTAGATAAAACTGCACGTGCAGAGCCTCTTCATAAAGCTGCCGCGAGAGGTACATCCGAGCCTCAGGCGCGTTGATGTGCTTGTATAAGTTCAGTACAAGATTGTTCGAAACGATCGAATCGCCGGTCGCGAAAAACGCAACTAGCCGATTGATCAAATGCCGCTCCGCCGGCGTCATCTTCGCACGCAGATCGGTCACGTCCATCGAAAAATCGACTTCCTCAACCGTCCAAGTGTTCTTGATGGCGTTCCGGTACATCTCATAGAAGTCCGGGTATTGCATCGGCCGAAGAGTGAGGTTAAATCCAGGATCAAGTAACATAATGTTGAATTTCGAATATCGAATATTGAATTAAGAAACGGATCATTTCTTAAGTCTCGCTGTTTTAACTGACGAAACGAAGATCTTGATCAGTTCATCTGTTTCTTTTCTAAGTTCTTCCAGTCGTTTGGCCTTAACTATTTCCCCGTCAACCAGAAGTTCTAACCAGTAGGCGGTTTCATCTAACTCTTGAAGACTACTCTGCACCTTGCTGATAAATTCTGAATTTGAACGAGATCGACATGCTTCCCTATATTGTGCACCTACGCTGGTGCCGCTCCTTAGAACTTGTTTTCCAATGACCTGGGCCTCAGTCGTTTTCGGCAGAGACGCGAAAAGTTTTATGATCCGCAAAGCAAAAGTTTTTGTCCGATGTTTAAGATCAAACTCTTTCATTCATCATTCGATATTCATCATTCTAAATTTCTCATTGGCATGCTTCGCAGGCGTCCGGGTTTTCGAGCGAACAGATCAGAGCTTCTTCATCGGTGTAAACCTTTTTCGGTTCAGCTGGCACTAGTTCTGCGACCTTGTAATCCGCCGTTACCTGATTGATCTTCGTTGCCGGCCGCGAGCGTAGGTAATAGGTCGTTTTCAAACCCTTTTGCCAGCAATACATATACATCGACGACAGCTTTCCGATCGACGGGCTTTCCATAAATAGGTTTAGCGAGCCGGATTGGTCGATGAACGCACCGCGGTCTGCCATCATATCGATCAGCGAACGCATCGGCACTTCCCAAGCGGTTCGATAGACCTCGCGGACACTTGCCGGTATCTCTTCTATATCCTGTATCGATCCTTCGCTTAGCTTTATCTTGTTGCGGATCTCGTCCGTCCAAAGCCCAAGCTGCTTCAGTTCACGAACCAGGTACTTGTTTATCTGAATAAAATCGCCGCTCAGAGTTTCGCGTTTGAACAGATTGGAAACCTGCGGCTCGATGCATTCATAGCTGCCGGCGATGGCGGCGATGGTCGCGGTCGGTGCGATAGCGATCATCAGCGAATTTCGAAGTCCGTTCGCTTTGATCTTTTTGCGAAGTGCGTCCCAACGTTCGGTGTCCTCAGGCACGACGCCCCAAAGGTCAAACTGCAGCACGCCTTCGGCCGCTCGCGTTTCGGCAAATGCCGGGTGTGCACCTTTTTCTGCCGCGAGTTCGCACGATGCGTCGAGAGCTGCGAAATAGATCTCTTCCTGTATCTTTGCGGAGATCTTGCGTGCCGGTTCGGAATCGAATGGCAGCTGCATCTGAAAGAAAACATCCTGCAGGCCCATAACGCCAAGACCGATGTTCCGCCAACGCATATTCGAATCTTTCGTGCTCGGGATCGCGTAGAAGTTAAGATCGATCACGCGGTCAAGCTGTCGGACCGCGAGCCGAACGTTGTGCCGCAGGCGGCCAAAATCGAATCCGGCTTCGCTGACATATCGAGCAAGATTTATCGAACCAAGATTGCAGACGGCGGTCTCGCCTTCGCTTGTCACTTCGACTATCTCGGTACACAGGTTAGAAAGATGGATCACATTTCCGGGCTGTGCCGTCTGGTTCGATTTCTTGTTGCATGCGTCCTTGAAGGTCATCCAGCCGTTGCCCGTCTGAGCCAGCGTACGCATCATCTTTGCGTAAAGGTCGCGTGCTTTTACCTGTGTCCTAAAGATGCCTTCTTCCTCGGCTTTGAGATATTCGCGTTCGAATTCGTCGCCGTAGATATCAGGGAAGTGCGGCACTGCTTTGGGATCGAAGAGCGACCACATCTCGTCGGCCTCGACGCGGCGCATAAAGATATCCGGGATCCAGTTCGAGATATTCAGGTTGTGCGTGCGGCGGGCATCGTCGCCGGTATTGTCGCGGAGTTCCAAGAACTCTTCGATGTCGGCATGCCAAGTCTCAAGATACACGCAGGCCGCACCTTTGCGCTTGCCGCCCTGATTTACTGCGGCGACGGACGAATCCAGCGTTTTCAGCCAAGGCACGATGCCGTTCGAATGTCCGTTCGTTCCGCGGATCAATGATCCCTGTGAACGCACTCGGTGATAGGCGATCCCGATGCCGCCCGAGAATTTCGAAAGCATCGCAACGTCGGAATATTTTTTATAGATGCTTTCGAGGCTGTCTTGCGGACTATCCAAAAGGAAGCAGCTCGAAAGCTGTTCATGCTTGGTGCCGGAATTAAACAGCGTCGGCGTCGAAGGAATGTATTCCAGCGACGAGAAAAGATTATAAAGCTCGATCGCCTCAGCAGGCGTTTCGGAGAGGCCGCAGGCCACGCGCATCCAGAAGAACTGCGGGGTCTCGATAACGTCGCGCGTTACCGGATTCTTCAATAGATATCGATCGTAGAGTGTGCGTAGGCCAAAAAATTCGAACAAGTCGTTGCGGGTCTGGTCTATCGCGTCGTTCAGCTTGCGGCTGTTCTCCGAAACGAAATTGACGACACGCGGAGCGATGAGGCCTTCACGAACGCCAAAAGCTATAGATTGTGAGAACGAATGTATCTCTTGATTGCGGACTTCCTTTTCAACATATTGATTCAGCAGCCTGGCCGCAAGCCGGGAATATTCCGGTTCCTCAAAGATCAATCCGGCGGCCGTCTGTATCGAGAGCTTATCGAGTTCCTTGGTCGTCGCGCCATCATACAACCCGCTGATGGTTCGGGTCGCGATCCGCATGCTGTCAACATTCGGCAAGCCGGGACAGCACCGCGAGATGGCACGAACGATCTTATTGATATCGACCGGTTCGGCGTTGCCGTTGCGCTTTGTAACACGCATCTGCGTCTGTGTCTTTTCTTCTTGTCGAGCGGTTGCGGCGGATGAGGTTGTTCCGGTAAGCGTATCCATATGCGATCTCCAAAATGGGTTATCCCCGATAATTCTTGGGGCGACGAATCCTCTGCGGCGAAGTTGCTTTCGGATATTTGTAGAGACAATCTTCCGTTGGCTACAGTTCGACCGAACCGCAACAAATGCTGCACTACCTGGATTTCGTCGGGTTAATTAAAAGGGCCTTGAGCAAAGGCGTTCCTACTTGCCTTGGACCAAAACACACAGTTTTCGTGGTTTGGTCTGCCGGCGTTCGTTCCCCATTATCTCATCGGGGCTATTTGTATTTTCAACTGCAAAATCCCTGAGCGTTCCTTCAGTGGATATAGACTATATTGTGTAGGAAGCCATTTGTCAACACAAAATGTAGTGGTTTTATGTTAAATTTGTAAGCCGCGTGCCTGCAACATTTACCGCGCCCCGCATCACCTAGTTCATTAAAGAATCGGGCAAAGTCTGTAAGTATTTGGTAACACAATATGTTGTGGTGCCGATCGTTTTAACGATCAGGCCACCTCAAGGCCATCAAACGAAAATTGCACGTTATCAGGGAGCAGCTTTGAATCGCGGGCATGGAGGATGTCGTGGTTCAGGTGTGTAAGAAATGCTCGTTTGGGTTTTAGTTCCTTAATTATCGAGAGGGCTTCTTCAAGGTGCAGGTGCGTCGAGTGCGGTTTTATCCGAACGCAATCCAGAACCAGCACGTCAAGATCGCGGAGTCCGTCCATCGAATCGGGCGGAATGGTTTTAAGATCCGTTGCGTAGGCGAAGTCGTTAAATCGATAAGCTACGACGGGCAGCTTCCCGTGGATCACTTCAAGCGGCGTAACCTCGATATCTTCACCGATGCAAAATGGCGAATTGTGGACGACCGTGTGCGGTATCAATTGCGGCAGCCCGCCGCCAAAATGTGTCGGCTGAAAAATATATTGAAAGATGCGGCGAAGATCGATCCATGCGATCTCGTTCGCAAATATCGGCATCGCTCCGTAGCGGAAGTTGAGCGGACGAATATCATCCAATCCAAAGACATGATCAACATGACAATGCGTTATCAGCACGGCATCAAGCCGGCGGATGTTTGCCCGAAGTGCCTGCTGACGGAAGTCGCTTGAGGTGTCAACAAGGATCGTCTTTCCGGCATGCTCGATCAAGATGGAAACTCGGAGCCTTTTGTCCCTCGGGTCATCGGACAAACACGTCTCGCAATCGCAAGCGATCGAGGGAACGCCTGTCGATGTACCTGTGCCTAGGAAGGTGAGTTTCATTTAGTTAGCCGAGTTTAGCGTGTTTGCCGAGTTCAGCGAGTTGATCAGATCTCTGATTCCGTGTCAGTTTCTCAAATACCTTGCGAGGGAAACTGTCATCTTGGAAACCTCGTCAAGTTGCGAAAAAGTCTCGTCAAATTCGATCTGTGAAATGTAAGCAAGGTCCAGAGCCACATAAAGATGAGATTGTAGTTCCACTGCGGAACCGCGAGCGATATTCAGAAAATTTGCAAACTCTGTTTTTGTGCGTCTCCCGTGTCCTTCAGCTATGTTCGCCATTATTGAAACACTTGCTCGTTTCATCTGGTCACGTAGACTGAAATCTCGGACAAACTCTCCTTGATTCGACATTAGATAAATTTTCTTTGTGATCTCACGAGCTTTCTGCCAAGCCTGTATCTCTTCAAACTTCTTAAATGTCGCCATTAGCATCCTCCCAATTGATAGTTTTTGCTAAACGTAACAAACTCGGAGAACTTGGTAAACTCGCCGAACTCGGGACACTACTTCTTCCCGAGGATGTCCGCTCCGGAGAATTTTTGCGCGGCTTGGGCTTTCAGTTTTTCTTCCGTGGCCCGGACCATCGTAACGTACTGCATTCGAAGATCAGCAAGGAGGCCTTCAAAAAGGTGAGCTTCCTGAGGGTGCAGATTGTTTTTCGTTTTGTCTTTGATCATCGCCAGCACATCGAGCCAGTACTTGCCTGTATCGAGGTCAAGCGAACGCTTTCCGGTCGCCGGATGCGGAACGGCCCCAAGTGCCGCGGCAGCGTTCGTCGCCAAAGTAGAGAGAAAGTTAACAAAGCTCGCCGGGTCGTCCGCGCCAGGAATGTCTTCATCGTCGTCGGCGATGGCATTGGTCTCAACGCCGTTTTCCGATTCGGTTAGAGCAGGAGCTTCTTCTGCCGAGGCAGCTTTCGGCTCGGCCGAGGGGCTTGATGCCGGCGCCGCCTCTTCAACTTTGACCGGCTCCGGCTCGATCACAACGCCGTCCTTTACCGATCCGTCCGGATTGAATTTCCGGCGGTCGGTTACCCTAAACGTCACTTCTTCTTGGTTTTCGTCTTGTCCGATCATGATCTTTCACAAATTCCATTCATTTTACCATTTGCCAAATAGGTCTATAAAGCCCGAACCGCAATTGGTAAGTTTAAATCCGAGAACCTGTCTTACATCACAGACTTCCTAGACTTCCTCGCCTTCCTAGACTTAAATAACCTTATGTCAGAAAAATTCGACGAACTTATCTCAGTAATGGAACGGCTTCGTGCGCCCGGCGGCTGCCCCTGGGACGCCGAGCAAACCTACGCATCGCTTTCACAATATCTGCTTGAGGAGGCATACGAGACGTTCGACGCTATTCAGCACGCCGATGCCACCGGCGATGTCGAACATCTGAAAGAAGAACTAGGCGATGTTTTGCTCCAGGTCGTTTTTCATTCGACGATCGGAAAAGAACGCGGCGAATTTGATATCGACGAGGTCGCCGAAGGCGTCTCCAGGAAACTGATACTTCGCCATCCGCACGTTTTCGGCGATGAAAAGTTAGAGAAGGCCCAAGACGTTCTCGACAACTGGGACACGCTGAAAGCGAATGAAAGAAAGGCTTCGGGCAAAAAAGAAAAAGTTAGAGATTCGATCCTTGATGACGTGCCCGTTCATTTTCCGGGATTGCTCGAAGCTCTGAAACTCACCAAAAAAGTGGCAAAGGTCGGTTTCGATTGGCCCGTACCGGAACCTATTCTTGATAAAGCCGAAGAAGAGATCGCGGAACTCCGGTCTGCGATCTCGGCCAATGATCAAACGAATATCGAAGAAGAGATCGGCGATCTTCTTTTCGTTATAGTAAATCTCGCCCGCCATTTCGACATTGAACCTGAAACCGCACTGAAGCGGACAAATCGAAAATTTCGTGAAAGATTCAAGTTTGTCGAGCATGGACTTGCTAAAAGCGGACTGGCTTTAGAAGATTGTGAACTCTCGCAAATGGACGATCTTTGGAACGAGGCTAAGGCTTCCGGCATTTGAAAATGATAATCCAAAGGCAATGGTCACGGACGTACGCATCTGAAACATAACAGCGAGAGCGCGTTTGGCAAGCCTACACATATCGATCTCCCATATGCATGCATTCCTAAAACCTCAGGTTCTCTAAGTCTCTCTGAACACAAGGCTTAAGTTCTGGTGCAATTGATTTGGCACATTCCTTGCGACCTCCATAACCTTGGCGCACCGCAGTGAGGCGCTTAGAAAAACGCCTATTCGGCGTCGGTGTGGAGATATTTTCAAGGAGGCAAAAGGGAAATGAAATTTTTTAAGTATTTTGTATTGGTAATGGTTCTGATGGCAGTGATGTCTATCAGCGGCTTTGCGCAGGACGCGGTCATAGTTGAAAAGGCTGACGGAACCTATACGGTTATTGAGTATCCTGTCGGAAAGGAGACCGTGGTCAATTTGGTTGCCGTGACTCCGATCGATGGAGCACGAGGCCTTGCTACTGTTCTGCGAGCGGATGACGGCACAAAGATCGTGCTGGATCTCAACGGAATTGAAATTAAGGAGGGCTCTGCGAAGGTCGTTCATGCATACGCAGTCGAACCAAATGGGGCCACGCGATACCTAGGTCCGGTTGAGATAGCCGAAGGGTCGGGGAAGGCAGAGTTTTCGACAGATCTTAGCCAGTTCATGATAGTGCTTTCGCCTAACGCAGGCGTTTCGTCTTGGAACCCGACTACACCGGTTTATTTCCGGAGTGAGGTTCCGCAAGGATTCGCGGTCGTACCTGTAACGAGAACTGGTGATGAAGATTCTCGTGCCGTTGGTGCGGCGGTAAACACTCCATACCAAGTTCCGCTTATCGGCGTTCCTACGTTTGGTGGCGAGACGCATGAAATGAAGATCGATTTTAGCGGCGAGCTTTCAGGACTGAAGGGCAAAGCGTATATCGATCCCGGAGCAGCGGGAACGACGCAGATAAAAATGCGTTTTGACGATATGAAAATGGCACCGAAAGGAAAGCGCTTTGTGCTATGGGCTTCATCCGCAAATGGTGAATATACAAAGCTGGGTCAGGTGGTGAACACCGGCGAACGTCAGGAGTCGGAAATAAGGAGTGAAACCGCACTTCCGGACTTCGGGCTGTTTGTTACGGTTGAGGACGCTGACGTGACGAAGCCGACTAGCCGAACTTATTCGGTCTTTAGAAGGTTGTAACAACGTTTCGATCTCAAAGAATGGACGGGATCTAGTCCCGTCCTTTTTTTACCTGGCGGCTATTCGGCGAACATTTCCTGTAATAGCTCGAGAACAGCGTCTGCCGAAGTTTTGTCGATCTCGCCGATCTTCTTGACCAAACGGGACGAATCGACCGTTCGCAATTGATCAAGAACAATACGTCGTTTAGCGTTCAAAAATTCGGTCGCAATTCTTGTCGGGTATTTCGCATTGGTCGATGCGATCGGGGCGATGATCACATGGTCAAGATTCCGGTTCAGCTCATCCGGCGAAACGATGACGGCAGGGCGAGAGTTCTTCGGGTCGTCCGAAACTTCCTCGTCCAGGTTTATTAGGTAAACTTCAAAGCGTTTTGCCATCGCGTTTTGGTCGGCATTACCACTGCCATTCTTTTTTCTCGAATTCGGATGAAGATTCTGATCCGACCGGAATGTCATCGTCCGACTCGGCGAGTTTCTTGAAGACCGCATCCCAATCGCCTCGGGGCTTTTTGATATTCTTGATCAGAATACCTTCGGGCAATACCTGCAACTCGACCTCGCCGGAAATTCCAGTGTCTTCAAGCATCATTTTCGGAATTCGAATGCCTTGGGAATTTCCGATCTGAATGATCTGAGCTTTCATAATTACATCGTAATTACTAAATGCAAAACGGTCAATGGTAGGCGTCCTTGGCAAATCCCAGTTCGTTCATTTCATGGCTGGTAACATCACGCAGTGTATTGACCGCGTCACAATTACTGCACGAATCTATTAAATCTCGTCCATATACCAATTCATTTGGATCAAGACCTATAAATTCGATCAACTCTTCTTCGCAGATCAGTATGAAAGCAGCACACTGGGTACACCTCAGATATGTAAGAGAGTCCCCCTGCTCGCATCTAGAACAGACCTTATTGAGATACCATATTGGATCTACGATGTTCATCGTTCGATATTGATCGACGTGATTCCATTCATGTATGGCTGCAGAGCCTCCGGGATCGTGATCGAGCCATCCGCTTGCTGATAATTTTCGAGAATAGCGATCCACGTCCGGCCGACCGCGAGCCCGCTGCCGTTTAGCGTGTGGGCGAATTCGGGCTTTGCCCCGCCCGCACGACGAAAGCGGAGGTTCATTCTCCGAGCCTGAAAATCGCCGCAGTTCGAACAACTGCTTATCTCGCGATAGGTATTCTGCGAAGGCAGCCAAACCTCGATATCATAGGTCTTTCTGGCTCCGAAACCCATGTCGCCGGTTGAAAGTACGACCGTTCGATACGGCAGACCCAGAAGCTGCAAGATCTTTTCCGCATTAGCGGTTAGCGATTCGTGCTCCGTTTCAGATACCTCCGGAAGACAGATCTTTACCAGCTCCACCTTTTCAAATTGATGCTGCCGGATCAGCCCTCGCGTGTCGCGGCCATAGCTTCCGGCCTCGCTGCGAAAACACGGTGTGTAGGCCGTGTAATTTTTCGGCAGTTCTTTCGCATCAAGTATCTCTTCGGCGTGGTAATTGGTCAGCGGAACCTCGGCCGTCGGGATCAGTGCAAACCCGCGTTCATCTTTTATATGAAAAAGATCTTCCTCGAATTTCGGCAGTTGAGGCGTCCCACACAGTGCAGTTCTGTTCACCAAAAATGGCGGGATGGTTTCAGAATAGCCGTGCTCACGTGTGTGCACATCGAGCATAAAATTGACCAAAGCGCGCGACATTCTGGCGCCCGCTCCGTTTAAAATTGCGAAACGCGAACCGGCGATCTTTGTTGCACGTTCAAAATCCAAAATACCCAGGGCCTCGCCGAGATCGACATGATCCTTTACTTCGAAATCAAACTCACGGATCTCACCCCGTTTGCGGATCTCGACGTTTGCCGATTCATCAGGCCCGACCGGCACGTCTGCGAAAGGAATATTCGGCAATCCTGAGAGCAGTTCGCGCATCGCAGCTTCGGATTCGTCACGCTTCGCGTCAAGCTCGTGTTGCCGGTCTTTAAGGCTTGCGACCTCCGCTTTTTTTGCATCGGCGGCCTCACGGTTTCCGGCCTTCATCAGATCGCCGATCTCTTTGCTCGCCGCATTTCGCTGTTGATTGATCGCGTCGGATTCGCTGATCAATCGCCGCCGCTCGGCATCAAGAGCAGTAAAATCCTCAAGAGCGTCCGCAGGAAATGTCCGGTTCGCCAACGCCTGTTTCACGGCGTCAAAATTTTCACGTACAAAATTTAGGTCCAACATATTATTTGCCCAGAAACCTGAGGTTGTTTCGCCGCCCAAAAAGCCCTAAACTTTAAGTTTGCTTAAATCAGAGCGAAACCATAATTTAGCAATCTTATATGGCTCAAACAATTCGAAAAGCAGTTTTCCCCGCCGCGGGCCTCGGGACACGGTTCCTTCCGGCGACAAAAGCTTCGCCAAAGGAGATGCTTCCGCTCGTCGATAAACCGCTGATCCAATATTCGGTCGAAGAAGCGGTCGCGTCCGGTTGCGATTCGATCCTTATAATCACCGGCCGCGAAAAAGCGTCGATCGAGAACCATTTTGACATCTCCTTCGAACTTGAACAGCTATTGAAGGAAAAAGGTAAGAACGAACTTTTCGAACAGGTTCGGGCGATATCAGACATCGCCAAGATCACGTATACGCGGCAGAAACAGGCTCTCGGACTCGGCCACGCGATATATCAGGCAAAAGATTTTGCCGGCGGCGATCCTTTCGCGGCATTGCTGGCAGACGATGTTGTTGATGCCCAAACGCCTGCTCTTCGCCAGATGATCGATGTTTTCGAAAAATATGACGCACCTGTGATCGCAACGATGCAGGTCGAGGGCGAGGCCATTTCGCGGTTCGGCGTTATCGATGCGGAAGAGGTCGAGCCCGGCGTTTTCAAGATAAATGACATGGTCGAAAAGCCAGCGTTTGCAGACGCTCCATCCGATCTTGCCATCATCGGCAGATACATTTTTACGCCCGATATTTTTGATGCCATCGACCGAACAACGCCGGGAGCCGGCGGCGAGATACAGATCACGGACGCGATGCGCATCTTGCTAAAAGAACGTCCGTTTTATGCCGTAAAGCTCGAAGGCGTACGCCATGATGCCGGCGACAAGCTCGGCTTTTTGATCGCGACGGTCGAATACGCCTTGAAACGCGAAGATCTCGGCGATCAGTTCAGAGAATATCTACGGTCGATCAAGTTTTAACAACGAACATTTCGAATTTTTAACACAACCTTTTATACTCACGTTTCACAGGAGACCTTAACATGCGACGCGATATCACCTCGTGGTACAGCCACAATTTGAATATGGATATGCCGCTCGTGGCCTATGGGCACGCCGGATATCCGCTTTTGATGTTCCCGACCGCCGCCGCGGATTATCTTGAATACGAGCGTTTTTATCTCGTCGATTCGATCAAGCCGTTCATCGAAAATGGCCTTATCCGTGCCTATTCGATCAATTCGGTAAACAAATACAGCCTGCTGAATCGCGAATCGCATCCGGCATGGAAGGTCGAAATGCTGAACCGCTATGACAGCTACATAATGGAAGAGGTGCTGCCGCTGATCAGGAACGAATGCGGCGAAGACGCGCGTCCGCTTACCACAGGTGCTTCGCTCGGAGCGTTTCTCGCGGCAAATGCATATTTCAAACATTCCGATAACTTCCGCGGAACCATTGCGATGAGCGGCAGTTACGATATCTACAACTACCTGGACAAAGGCTTTTACAACGAGAGCGTTTATTTCAATAACCCTTCGATGTACCTGCGAAATCTGAACGACGATTATCATCTTCCGCGGCTTCGTCAGTCAGATTCGGTAGTTCTTGTCTCAGGCCAGGGAGACTACGAAGCTCCGGACCGCAGTCGCGATCTATCCGGCATTCTTCATTCGAAAGGCATTCCGCACCTGCTCGAACTCTGGGGGCACGACGTAAATCACGACTGGCCCTGGTGGCGTAAGATGCTGCCGTATTACCTCGGCAGATTCTGCGAGAGCTGATCAGCCTCTCGATTCATTCTTTCAAGGAGCCAAATTCCAGGCACTGCACACGACTCGTTCCGGGCTCGTTCCGCCCTTGTTCCGGGGGCGTTCCGGGCCTGTTCCACCCTATAGTGGAACGCGTAAACCGTTACAAAGATAGCGGTTAGCGGATTATTTTCACCGAATTTCCCAATTTTTGTGAAAAAACTTTTTCAGCGGCGTCTCAGAATTCAAAAATAGCCGATTCGAACCCGTATTTACTCTAATTTTCAAAGATCAAACTCTGCAACATTGTATCATCTATACAACATCCGGTCAAGAGTTTTTTGTTTGTCTAGTTCGCGAAAGCGATCGAATTTGAGCTTCTAAATATGTATCTGTCGGCTCAATTTCACAGTTTGGTTGGAGTTGAACTTAATGGAATGTTGATCTCAAATAGTAGCCATAACTTCTAGAAAAAGCTGTTCCGGCCTTCTTCCGTTGAAGGTCGCTTTCCCGTTACAACCAGGAGCTCCAAAGGCTAACCATGCGAGTATGTGTGCCTTGCCAGTTGGTACCCAGGAATATAGTTCCTCGTTTACCAAATACTCCTCGAGTTTGTCGAAAGGAAGTTTTACTAGTTTTTCAGACTCCCAACTGGCCGTTAAATTCTTTAACTCAGATTCGCTCACGATTGCTCCAAGAAATACTATCTGAATAAACTTGGTTGACATCTCTTCTGAGATCAATATCGGAATGTCATGACGTATTGATGAAGGAACCCCCGATTCTTCCGTGATTTCTCGCATCGCATTTATCTTAAAATTAGCACTATCTCTGTTTACTTCGAACGCCCCTCCCAGTGTATGGAACTTCGAATTATATGTATCGGTCGCACTCGATCTGCGATCAACGATCAATAAATTCCTTTCTGGACACACCAACACTGCATTAGAACTGAGGACATACGGGTTATTTCCAAGAGTTCTTAAAACCTTTACGGCCGCATACCGCAATTTCTTCGCATTGAATACTAGCGGCACTGTATCAATATCTGGTACTTCAAGAACGACAGCCTGTGTATCATTCTGTGCAAGGGTCTTTCGACATTTTTCGATTTCAGTCCGGTACTTCTTATCTATTTCATAGTCACCATCAATCCTGATCTCAGGAATTGAGCCGGTGGTTCCGTAGATTTTTACATCTGGAAGCATATTAAGCTTCTTAACCCACTCTGATTCCGACAACGACCCTTCACTTGGAAAATTTAACAAATCATTATTCTTCACAGAACAAGGCTCGAGATCCGCTATGAACTTATAGCCTCCATCGGGATGCTGGCTCTTGAATACTGTCTGGATAATCCTAGGGTTGCGAGAATTATCTCCCATCTTTTGTCGAAGAGCCTTTATTATCTTGTCAACGTCATTATTGTCGAAATTGACATAAATTGACTCGTCTGGGATATCTTTAACAAATCGAATTATTTGTTCTCGAGTAATTCTCTCACCATTGTGCATCAACAAGAAAAAAAGAGCCTTGAAACACTTGCCATTTAGCCCAATCTCCATGCCCCGTTTCTTAAGGGTTTTCGTATCTGCATCAAGCTCAAAATCTTCGAATTTGTACACCACGTTCATAATCCTAGTCTAATCATGTAGGTCAGTTCAATCCGCAATGCCCTTGTGCCCTGACTATCCACCTGTGCAGAAAAATGCCCAGAATCAGCATTTTAAATTCATTTTTCTTTCAATTAATTCTTGTCAGTATCGAGCTAAGGTGGGAGTTAACAGGTAAAACCTGTTAACCAAAAAAATAGAAGGAGAGAAGAATGAAATACTTATTGACCCTAAGTTTAGCGATGATTGGTTTGACATTGTCATCGTACGCGTACGTGCCTGGCGGTTGTCAGTGCACGGACTACGTGAAAGATAACATTCCTGCAATTCGCAGCACCAATTTAACGAGCATCGATCAAAAGAAGGCCACGATGAACATCCAATTTCCCGTGGTCGGAAGTATGGCGGTGCACGACCTTGGCACCTACTATGGACATGTTTCGGTTGTTCGTCGAGTCACAATACGACCTGACGGCGATCTTGATATTCAGATCCAAGAGAAGAATCTCGACAATAAATGTTCAACAACAGGAACAACAACCATAACGACAAGAACTGGAACGGCAAGCAGACTGAAGATCGTAGGATACTTCGACCCACGCTTTTCCAAGGCTAGCGCGTATCCAAAGTTGGATAGATTAAGCGCCAACTCTAGTGCTTCAGGATCCCAGTTCTGGACCACGGCCTTTGGTTCCGGCTTCGAGCGATATTCGTCGGTCGCAATGATCTTCGGCGGATGGTGTGACGCCTGGGCTAAGTGTCAGATTCCGAACGGCGTAATGGGCGCTAGGTCATCGACCAGTTTAACGATACCCCTTACGCTAAGCCGTGGAACCTATCATCTTTATGTGTTCAATCCGTCCACTGGAAAAACTACCCGTGGGCAGAAGATCAACATCTACTAATGGGAACTGGGGCCTGTCGAAACCGGCATCGCGACAGGCTCCAAAAAAAGTATATGCCGGAAGGAGAATAAAGAAATGGCAGAACATAAGAAGAACGCGAGAAACTCGACTTGGGACAAACACACCAATCGAGATAAGGGAAAAGGACAAAAGAAGCAACAGAGCTCAAGCTGGGTCGATCAAGGTAAGCATACAAATTCTGACCGGAACCAAACCCGTAAGGAAGCCAGCAGTTTTTTAGGCAAGCTTTTTGGAAAATAGAAATCAAGGTCTTGACGGATCGAGAAGGCACCGATTGATGGTGCCTTTTTTTCAGGTGAATCCTCCGAGCCACTTTCCGTTCATCCCCTATTCTCTCGTACTTCGAATGAGTCATACGGCGGATTTCGGTTAGAATGTCAGTAAATGCCTCATTTCGACGTAGACGTACTTATCATTGGCGCAGGGCTTTCGGGGGTTGGGGCGGCGGCTCGGCTGCGGATGGACCTACCGGAGAAGACGTTCGCGATACTTGAGGGCCGCGAGGCGATGGGCGGGACTTGGGACCTGTTTCGGTATCCGGGTGTGCGTTCGGATTCGGATATGTACACGCTCGGGTACAGGTTTCGGCCATGGAAAGAGCAGAAGGCGATAGCGGATGGGCCGGCGATCTTGAATTACATCCGCGAAACGGCTCGGGAGTACGAGCTGGATAAAGAGATTCGATACGGGCACAAGGTAAAGCGTGCGGAATGGTCGTCGGAAGACGCGAGTTGGCGAGTTGAGGTAACGGTTCTTAGTGATGATTCACCGCCGAGACGCGGAGACGCAGAGTCAGAAACGAGGGTTTCTCAGAGTGTGCCCGTGGCGGAAGAAGATCTCACGCAAAGCCGCAAAGATGCAAAGGAAGAAAAAGACGGAAATAACGAGATCGAGACGATCGAATTCACGTGCAGTTTTCTGTATCTTTGCACCGGTTATTACGATTACGAGAAGGGTTACACGCCGGAGTGGCCGGGTTTTGAGGATTACGAGGGAACGGTCGTTCATCCACAGAAATGGCCTGAGGGGCTGGATTATACGGGGAAACGCGTCGTTGTAATAGGCAGCGGTGCGACGGCGGTTACGCTCGTTCCGGCGATGGCAGAGACGGCTGAGCACGTGACGATGCTGCAGCGTTCGCCGACATATGTTGTTTCGATGCCCGCCGAGGACAAGATCGCGAACGGGCTGCGGGCCGTGCTTCCGGCGAAGGCGGCTTATGCGGTGACACGTTGGAAGAACGTGTTGCGGCAGATGATCTTTTACCAGATCGCAAAGAAGCGGCCGTCGTGGATGAAACGCCTGATCGCGAAGGGCGTCGAAACGGAGCTCGGCCCCGAAGCCGCGGAACAACATTTCAAACCAACTTATAACCCTTGGGATCAGCGTTTGTGTCTTGTGCCGGATGCCGATCTGTTCAAGTCGATCCGCGAAGGCAAAGCCTCGATCATTACAAGCCAGATCGATTCCTTCACAGCTGGCGGAATTCGTCTGGCAAATGGCGAGGAACTCGAAGCGGATATCATCGTCACAGCGACCGGCTTGGTGCTAAAGATAATGGCCGGGCTCGAATTGGTGGTCGATGGTGCGACGGTCGATCTGTCGAAGGTGATGGCGTACAAGGGAATGATGTACAGCGACGTGCCGAATCTGGCTCAGGCGTTTGGCTACACGAACGCGTCGTGGACGCTGAAATGCGACCTGACCGCAGAGTATGTTTGCAGGCTATTGAAATATATGGACCGTAATGGTTACACGGCATGCGTACCTCGGAATTCGGATCCGAGCGTGGTTCCCGAGCCTGTTATCGATTTCAATTCTAGCTATGTCCTGCGGGCCCTTCATGAACTCCCAAGCCAGGGTTCGAAAATGCCCTGGCGGCTGCATCAGAATTATGCCAAGGACCTTTCGATGCTTCGCTTCGGACGCGTAAATGATGGCACAATGGAATTTCTTAAGTAGATTATGAGCCTGACCAAAGAGAGCGTTGCGGTTATCACCGGTGCAGCTTCAGGGATCGGCCGCGCGTTGGCGTTGCGTTTTGCACGCGAGGGAATTGCGGGACTCGCGATCGCTGATGTGAATTCTAATGGGCTCGCCGAGACCGCAGAATTACTTGAAGCATTTCCGGTTAAGGTGACGACGCACGTGGTTGACGTTTCTGACCGCACTGCGATGGAAGCAGTCGCGGATGCGGTTGTCGAACAATACGGACGCGTTTCGCATGTGATCAACAACGCAGGCGTTGCTCTCGGCGGGAACTTTAGTGAGGTTTCGCTCGATGAGATCGAATGGCTGATGGGCATAAATTTCTGGGGCGTCGTTCACGGAACGAAGTTTTTCCTGCCGCATCTAGAAAAAGAGAAGTCCGCACACATCGTAAATATTTCCAGCCTGTTCGGATTGATCGCACCTCCCGGCCAGGCGGCATACTGCGCGAGCAAGTTCGCCGTCCGCGGCTTTACCGACGCCCTGCGGCACGAGCTTGAAGGAACGAACATCGCCGTCTCAGCCGTACATCCCGGCGGTGTTACGACGAACATCGTGAACAAGGCTCGGGTCGGCTCGGGCGTTACGATGACAAATGAGGAGATCGAGAAACATCGAAAGTTTCAGAACAAGCTGCTCGCCAAAACTTCGCCCGATGAAGCCGCCGAGATCATCTTTCGCGGTATGAAACGCCGTAACCCACAGATAATCGTCGGAGCCGACGCTGCCATCCTAAGCCGCCTCGCACGCCTTTTCCCGCGCAGCTATCTGAAAGTCAGCGGCTACATCGGCGGCGGCGGGCTGAAAAAGAGGTAACGATTGCAGATCGATTCACGATAGCTAGACACAGGTGTATCATTGAACTTTATGTCGAACCAAAGAATGATCGTAACAGGCGGGGCGGGGTTTATTGGGAGCGCTGTTGTTTGGCGGCTGAATGAGATGGGGTACGACGATATATTGATCGTTGACCGGATGGACGAAACGGACAAGTGGAAGAACTTGGCGCCGCTGAAATTTACGGATTATGTGGACGCGGACGACTTTGCGGACGAGCTTGATCTGCATGAGGATGCGGAATGTATATTTCACCTTGGGGCGTGTTCCTCGACGACCGAGACGGACGCGGACTATATGTTCCGCAATAATTTTGAATACACAAAACTGCTTGCGTTGTGGGCGGTCGAGAACGACACGCGATTCATTTACGCATCTTCGGCGGCAACCTATGGCGACGGTTCGGCGGGAATGGCGGACGGCACGGATGATCTTAACAGCTTGCGGCCATTGAATGTTTACGGGTATTCGAAGCATTTATTTGACCAATGGGCGGCGCGAAACGGTCTGTTTGAACAGATCGTCGGGCTGAAATATTTCAATGTCTTTGGGCCGAACGAGGATCACAAAGGCGACATGCGTTCGCTGGTAAACAAAGCTTTTGATCAGATAAACACGACCGGGAAATTACAGCTTTTCAAAAGTGCGAATCCCGATTATGCCGATGGTGAATTCGGGCGTGACTTTGTTTATGTGAAGGATGCAGTCGATATGACGCTGCATTTCACCGAAAGCAAAGCCGGCGGTTTGTTCAATGTCGGATCTGGACAAATGAACACGTGGAATGCTCTCGCCGATGCAATTTTCAAAGCGCTTGATCTGCCAAAGAATGTCGAATTTATAGACATGCCCGAACACCTTCGCGACCGCTATCAATACCACACCCAAGCCGATCTTAGCCGTATTCGAAACGCCGGTTACACCGCCGAGACCACGCCGCTCGATTCGGCCGTCGCCGATTATGTGCGAAACTATTTGATGAAAGACAACCATCTCGGGGATTGAGATGAAGGTGTTCAAATGGGATCAAATCTTTCAACTTCCATTCAATGGACGATAAAGATCGGATTATTGATGTCGGCCGCGACGGGAATCGTTTTGATCGGCCTGAGTTCTTTGGTGACGACACATCCGATTATGGCGACGGCAGTGACGATCGATCTCCTTTTCACGATCCCTATCGCATATTACTTCATCATCCGAAAGACGTCAGTACAGAAGATAACGGTCGTACCGGTTTTCTTTGTTTGTCTATTAGCCGCTTACGCGATGGTCGAGAACGAGACCAGCGGATTGCTGCAAGCGGTGACAAAGTTCGGCGTTCCGGCCATTGAACTGTTCGTGCTCGGTTATCTGGGATTTCGGATATACAGGACTCGGCAGGCGTTTGCGGATGAGGCAGTTTCGGGCCGTGACCTGATGGAGAGGCTGCGATCGGCATTTGTCCGCGAGTTGAAACCGGCTGCCGTTGCGCGTGCAGCTGCATTTGAGGTCGGTACATTCATATATGCCTTCATCAAGTGGCGGCGGCCAGTCGGTATCGGATTTACCTACCGAAAGCTAAACGGCCCTGTTTCCTTGATGATGGTGTTCCTGTTTCTGCTCACCGCAGAGACTGCTATAGCCCACATATTACTTGCAATGCTTAGTCCGACCGCGGCCTGGATAGCAACAGCGCTAAGTATCTATTTTGCGATCCAGATCGTTGCTCATTTGAAGGCGATGTGGATGCGGCCGATCGTCTTGACGAACAACGAGCTGTTGATCCGATGCGGGATCTTGGGTGATGCCGCTATCCGCCTTGATAACATTGTTAAGATCGAAAAACTTCCGTATGGGTCAGAGCCACTTTCTTTTGAATATGTTTTGACGCCGCTGGGGCGACTGTCACAACCGAATATTTCGCTTTATTTAAATGAAGATGCGTCGGTTTATGGAGTCTATGGAATTGAAAAGCGCGTTTCTCGGATTTTCTTCACAGTTGATGAACCTGATCGGTTTGTGTCAGCGGTCGCGAAAAGTCTTTAGATGGATATGAAGATCTTTCACGGCACAGAGAACGCGAATATCCAAAAGCCCACGGTGCTGACCCTTGGGGTTTTTGATGGGCTGCATCTCGGGCACCAACGCATAATGCAGACGGTTGCTGAGCGCGCGAAGGCGGTGAACGCCGTTCCGACAGCGATCACGTTTGATCCGCATCCGCGTGCTGTTCTGCATCCCGAATCTGCCCCGCCGCTGCTGCAAACGCTTGACCAACGCCTCGCAAATCTGGAAGTGTTGGGAATTGAGCAGGCGATCGTTGTTCCGTTCGATCTTGAATTTGCCGCGCAGCCTGCCGAGATATTTATTCGCGAGATCATTCATGAACGCCTTCAGGCGGTCGAGGTGCATCTTGGGAAGGATTTTGCATTTGGGAAAGACCGCGGCGGGAACATTGATTTCCTGCGAAAAATGAGCGGCGAGCTTGGATTTGTTGCCGAAGAGGTTGCCGAGGTCCGGCTTCGCGGCCAGCGGATCAGCTCGTCAAAGATCAGACACCTTTTGAACGAAGGACGCGTAAATTTGGCTCGCCGGATGCTTGGCCGGCCTTATGGCGTCGAAGGCGTTATCGAACGCGGCGCTCAGCGCGGGCGAACCATAGGCTTCCCGACGGCGAATCTAAAACCGCACAATCGCGTGATCCCAAAATACGGCGTGTATGCGACGGCGACCCTTGTTGACGGCACATGGCGGCGGAGCATTACGAACATCGGGGTGCGGCCGACGTTCGAGAATGATGTTGAACCCTCGATCGAAACCTTCGTCTTTGATTTCGATGGCGATCTTTATGGTGACGTTCTTCGTGTACGGTTTCTTCACAGAATCCGTGATGAGCGTAAGTTCAACGGAATAGAAGAGTTGCGGGCACAGATCGAACGAGACACGACAAGGGCGAGGAACTATTTCAGCCACGAGGGCGTAAGGAGTATGCTAGATTTGTTGTGAGGTGGCGTTATGAGTATCACGATCACGGTGTCAGAAAAAATGAAAGCGAAGATCGAACGCCGTGCCGAACGTACCGGCCAGACGGTCGATAAGGTTCTTGGCGATCTGGTAGAAGAAGTGTGGGACGAACGTTTTCCGGAGAACGGCAATGATCCGAGCCTTGATTCAAGCACGCACAAGCTTTTTAGGATGGCCGGAATGTTTAATAGTGAGGCTTCAGACACATCTGAGCGTATGGACGAAATATTATATTCTGAAGATCTTGACCCGGCGCAGGGTTTTGGAACTGATAAATGACATCTTATTTGCTTGATTCGGGTTTTCTTTACGCTTTAGTTGATGGAAAAGATGTCCACCACAAGGTTGTGTTCGATGCAAGATCCGTTATCAGCGGTCGAATTATTCTCCCGACTCCGGCGATCACGGAGGTTTGCTATTTTGTGAAGCGAAATCTCGGTGTCCAGGCGCTCGCGAAGTTTCTCGAAGAACTGTCGACAACCGAAGAACTTGTGTTCGAGTCGCCTAATTCTGCAGATTGCGCACGCACGGCCGAAATCCTCCGCGAATATGCCGACAATAACATTGATTTCGTTGACGCCTGCATAGTAGCAATGGCGGAGCGGCTTAGCATTACAACCATTCTGACGGTGGATCGACGTCATTTCAGTGCGTTTCGGCCGAAGCATACGAATTCATTCAAGCTTCTGCCATAGTCCAATTATTAGCGGCTTAGCTAACAATTAAGCGAACAATGAGGGCCGAGAACCGCATCGAAATGGGCTTGAGCGGCGAATTACATAGGCGGATGAACGATTCTACGAAAAATAATGGTCTGGCGGTTGTTGAACCGAACCTTCCGGCAAAGCCTGCGAATGGCAATGGTTCGGCTCCAATGGTCGCGACGGCGGATCTTCCGATCGCGAAATTCGTGACGAACGATCAGCTTATTGCCGAAGAGAAGTTTCTTACGAAAAAGGAATCTGAGGTCGAGCGGCGCTATACAGGCATTCGCGGATGGTTTCGTATATTTCATGTTTCGGCCGTGATCGGAAAGCTGGCGCTCTATCTTTACCTTGACCAATACGAAATGCACCGAAAGGGCCAGCTTCGCCATGCACGTCATCGGATGAAAACCGCCGAACGCCTGACGCGTGCCGCGGTCTATGGCGAAAAGCTTTATGGCGTGAAGCTTTGGTTCGTTCATCAATTTCTGCTTTTACTTCGATGGTGGATGCTCGGAAGCGAGACCAACCGCGAAGTTAATCAGGAAAAGCAGGCCATTTGGCTTAAAGAAAAATTGATCGAACTTGGGCCGACGTTCATCAAGATCGGGCAATCGATGGGAACGCGGGCAGACCTTTTGCCGCTGCCGTTCGTTGTGGCTCTTGGCGAATTGCAGGACAACGTGCCGCCGTTTGATAACGAGATAGCCTTTGCTCGGATAGAGAAAGAACTCGGGCTGAAGATCAACGAAGTTTATAAAGAATTTGAGCTAACGCCGGTCGCGGCCGCTTCGCTTGGGCAGGTCTATCGTGCACGTCTGTTCAGCGGCGAAGAGGTCGCAGTTAAGGTACAGCGGCCGAATCTCGAGGCGACGATCAAGGGTGATCTTGAGATCCTACGCAAAGTAGCAGACTTTGCCGAGCGTTTCCCGCAGCTCAATGAGAACGCGGATTGGTCCGGAATGCTTCGCGAATTTAACGAAACCATTCACGAAGAGATGGATTACGCCGCTGAGGGCCGCAACGCCGAGCGGTTTCGGGAGAGCTTCAAAGGCTGGGAAAACGTTCACGTACCGAAGATCTATTGGAATGCGACGACGGCGAAGGTCCTGACGATGGAATTCATCCATGGGGACAAGGTCACCGAACTCGACGCGCTTAAGGCCCGCGGGATCTCGCCCGAGAAAGTTAATCGGCTGCTGATCCGAACGTATCTAAAACAGCTTCTTGAGGACGGCTTTTTTCACGCTGATCCGCATCCTGGCAATCTTCTCGTAATGCCGGACGGACGCCTTGCGTTCTTCGACTTCGGCATGGTCGGTCGAATCACGCCCGAACTGCAGGCGAAGATGATCGATGCGTTCTTCCACGTTGTGAGCAAAGATCCGGCTGGAATAGCACAGGACCTGATCGATCTGAATTTCCTGAAGCCGGGCGTAGACGCAGCGGCAGTAAGGCCGGTGGTCGAAAAGATGTTCGAGTTCCATCTGAACCTGAAACTGAAGGACGTAAATTTCAAAGAGCTGACCTATGACCTTGCGGACGTGATGTACGATTATCCGTTCCGCTTGCCTTCGAATTTTACCTATATTATGCGGGCTCTTATGACCCTCGAAGGCATCGGCATAATCACCGACCCAGAGTTCAATTTCTTTGAAACCGCAAAGCCCTATGCCAAGGAATTTATGCTCAAACGCGAGGGCCGCGACTTCCGCAAAATGTTCGTCGATAAGATAATGGGCCGCGAAGACGGCGGCAAAATAGACTGGGACCGCACCTGGAAACTCGCAAAAATGGCAGTGCGCACTGTACTAAATTCATCAAAATGAAATATACTTTCGCCGAACTGAAAGATTCTAACGGACAGTCTTATCCGTGCTTTTTCTCCCGGAGAAAGTTGAATGAAACTCATAAATCTCTCCCTATTGCTTGGTTTATTTTGCTTCACAG
Organism: Pyrinomonadaceae bacterium; assembly: GCA_041751035.1. Lineage (GTDB taxonomy): Bacteria > Acidobacteriota > Blastocatellia > Pyrinomonadales > Pyrinomonadaceae > OLB17. The sequence continues at coordinate 454,832 of JBGSYH010000030.1, forward strand.
GACTAAGTCAACAAGTTCCTAATCCGTTTGTAATTGAGGATTGTAAGAAAATCGGCCTCGACAAAGTTTGGGCCGAGGCCCACGACATATCCTGCTATCTGATTCCAGTTGAACGGAACTTTAAGAACCCGAGAGGTGAGACGTACTCTTTGGCTGTCGCAGTCGCCCCGGCACTAAACTCAGCTCCAAAAGAACCTTTGTTGTACCTTCATGGAGGGCCAGGCATTGCAACGCTCGAGAATATGCCTCGGTATTTGAAATCCCCAACCTTTTCGCAGCTTAGAGAGAATCATGCATTAATTTTCTTTGATTATCGCGGTACGGGTTTTTCGGAACCTTCATTTTGCCCCATGCTCAGCTTGTCCTTGCGGTTGATTTCGAACGCAAATTTAGGAAGCGGAGAGTTAGTTTCAAAAACTACGTCTGCCTATATTAAATGTAAGGAAGATAGTCTAAAACTAGGGATTCAAGTCGCCGATTTCTCCACGCTACAATCAGCGGCCGACGCCGAAGCAATTAGAAAAGGATTAGGAATAAAGCATTGGAATATTTACGCCGTTTCACACGGAACTACTGTTGCTCTGAATATGATGCGCAGTTTTCCCGACCATATTCGCAGCGTCATTCTCGATTCCCCCTTTCCGCCAAATGCCCCTTGGATGGATTTCATACATCCTTTCGATTCCGCTTTCAAAGATTTGCAAGCAAGGCTCAACCGCGATTCAAAATTATCCAAAATGTTTCCATCGATCAAAGAAGACTTTGTGAAAGTTACTAATCGTTTACGTAAAGCTTCTTCGACGCAGCCGACGCCAAAACCTGCGGGGGCCGACCTCAAATTCGCGTTCGACGAAGGGAATTTTGCATGGGCAGTTTGGCGCGCAATGTTAGACCCGAAAACGATACCACTCGTCCCTTTAGCCCTAAGGGAAATGGCGGAAGGGAATGATGAGGTTTTTTTGAAATGGACAAAACTTTTGAACAACCCAAATTCCTTTGGCAAATTTACGATGGCGCAGAGTAAGGCAATCCTTTTGTTTGAATCGAAACCCCGTTTCGACGAAGAAACTGAAGAATACTTGCTAAAGAATTTTCCTGACTTTGCTGGATTTATTGAACCGGGACTAGAGGCCTCGCTTATCAAGGCTTTCCGGCCCGATTCGCCTCCGCAGGAATATTTTGCACCCGTGAAAAGCAATATCCCCACGCTAATATTTTCCGGAGAGTTCGATCCGGTTTGCCCGCCATCATTTGCGCGGACGACCGCCAAGGCCTTGACCAACGCGTCAATTATCGTTGTTCCCGATGCCTCACACGCGGCTATACACGCCGACGACTGTACTAGGGGCATCGGAAAGGAATTCTACATGAATCCGGCAAAGAAACCTGCTGTAAAATGTTTAGGCGAACGAAAACCGATGGAGTTTATAACTTCCGATGTTCTCGTTAATCCAAACTGAGCCGCTTAACTGCTCGATTCACTGATTAACTGTCGGAGCGAGTTCAGGTGATACGATTTTCTTGCGATTGTCGGCACAATTTCGTCTAAGTATATAGGATGCCCTCATCTACGCACATAACCATTGCGCATATCTCGAAAGAGTTTACGATTGACGAGGTGGATGAACAGGAGTGGAGCGGAGCCCCCGCTTTTCGTATTTCCACAGATTGGTTGGGTAAATCTACGGTTGCCGAACGACAACTAACGGTCAAGCTTTTGCGGTCAGAGACCTCACTGTATGTCCGGTTTGATGCAACGCAACGTGAGCCGCTGATCGTAAGCGAGTGGCCTGATATGACTAGAAAAGTAGTTGGGCTTTGGGAGCGGGATGTTTGTGAGATATTTATTGCGCCGGATAGGAACGAGCCGGGAAAGTATTTTGAGTTTGAGGTGGCGCCGACGGGTGAATGGCTTGATCTTGCGATCGACATGACGAGCGGCGAGCGAGTGACGGATTGGGAATACGAATCGGGAATGGAAGCGGCGGCGCGGATAGAAGACGGCCGGGTTCTGATGGCGATGAAGATCCCTTGGGAGGCGTTTGGGCGAAAGCCAAAGGCCGGGGATGTTTGGTTAGGAAATATCTTTCGCTGCGTTGGTAAGGAACCAGATCGCGGGTATCTGGCGTGGCAGCCGACGATGACGGAGAAGCCGGACTTCCATGTGCCGGAGGCCTTCGGCGAGTTTCATTTCGTTAAGTGAGAAATTTTTCGTTTATCAGCAACGCGCCCCACACCAGGCTAAACGCGCCTGCAAGAACACGAATACCTTTGTTCACCATAACGAACCGTTCTGCGGTCAGGTGAAGCGGAAGTCCCATCAGCACGCTCATTATCATCATTCCGGCGATCGAGCCGATGCCGAATATCGCAATGTAGAGCATTGCGACTGCTGGCGAGGGAATTGTCGGCAGGACAAGAAGCATCAACCCCGCACTGCCGGCTAGTCCGTGGATCATGCCGACCGCGACCGTCCGCGGTGCGAAGCGGTGATGCGGCCGCGCCGGTTCCTCCCTTTCGTGTATGTGCAGATGCGTGTGCTCGTGTCCGTCGTGTTCATGTGTATGGGCGTGGATCCTTTCGGCGGTAAAAATCTTTCTGATCGCGTTCAGGCCCAAAAGGACGAGCATTATCCCGACTATACCTTCAAGAATTCCTTCGGTGCTTTCGGATATCTGAAACTTCACAAAGACAACAAGAGCGCCGCCGACCACCAGCGAGATCGTATGGCCGAGGCCCCAAAATCCTCCGACGATCGACGCGGTAAACACGTTCTTGTGTTCACTAACAATCGCTGAGACCGCGGCAAGATGATCCGCCTCGACGGCGTGATAAAGTCCGAAAAGGAAGCCGATAAAAAGAACGGCGATGGCTGATTGTTCGGGTGTCGGGGCTAGAAGTTGTTCCATTAAACTGTCATCCCTCCATCGACGGCGATCGTTTGACCGGTGATATAGCTTGAGGCGTCTGATGCAAGAAAAACCACCGTGCCCTTTAATTCACCTTCGTTGCCGACTCGGGGTATCACGTTGTTTTCCCGGATCGAACGCTCATAGATATCGATAACGGCATCGGCAAGCCGTGAGTGAAAAAAGCCCGGTGCGATCGCGTTTACGCGAATTCCGCGACGTCCCCAGCTTGCCGCAAGCTCACGCGTTAAGCCTATCAAACCTGCTTTGCTCGAAACATAACCGGCATAAAATGGTCCGTTCGCAGATGATGTCATTCCGGCGATCGAGGCGATGTTGATGATCGAGCCACTATTTTTCTTGAGCATTTCGCGCCCAGCGGCCTGTGCCATCAGAAAGCAGCCAGTCAGGTTCACATCGATCACCTTTTGCCATTGTTCGAGCGGCATATCCTCGGGCATCGCTCCCCAAGAGATCCCGGCATTGTTAACCAGAATGTCCAGCCCGCCAAACTTCTCGATCGTTGCATCGACTAAGGACTGAACGTCTTCGGCTTTCGATACATCACAGACCTTTCCGGCGACATTGAATCCGCGCTCGGTAAATTCGGTGACGGTCACATCCAGCCATTCCTGCCGGCGTGCGCACAGCATTAAATTGGCTCCGGCTTCTGCCAGGCCTTCGGCCATCTCTTTGCCGATCCCGCGAGAACCGCCGGTGACGATCGCCGTCCTGCCCGAAAGATCGAATAACTCAGAAATATGTTTGCTCATTCGATTAAGGAAATCTCAGCGTAGCACACCCTATTAGATTTGTGTTATTGCGGGCTTTAGTTTCGCCGTTCGCTGCGATTAAATATAGATATGCCAAAGACCGAAAGGGAACTCGCGTTCATGCGCGATCTTTATATTACAGACGATTTTACGCGGCGTTTCACCGAGCTTGCCGATAAGCACCTTGATCTCGGCAAATCTGAGAACGTGATCTATCTAAACGCCGGTACAGCGACGCATTGTCTCGCGGTTGCCGAGGCTGCCGGGAAGGATACCGTCGTTTTCGCATCTTGCGAGAATGAAGAGCTGCTGCACATCGCCCGCGACAAGGCGGCTGCTTTGCGTTCGGAAGTTGAAATGTCAACGAAGAGCTACGACAGCGATACTTTTGACAGCGTTGTCGTCGATGCCAGCCTGGTGCCGCCGCGTGAGGCAAGGCAGCTTTTGACCGAGGCCGTTCGCATTGCCCGGCCGGGCGGAAGTGTGCTGCTGATGGTGCCGTCAGCGGGAAGTTATGGCGAGATATTTTCGATGTTGTGGGAAGTGATGTTCGCTGAAAAAGACGCGACCCAGCAGGCGGATGTCGATTCGCTTGTCGCGGCGATCCCAACACGGTCCGCATTGGAAGAAATGGCCGAATTGGCCGGACTCGAAAACATCGAAACGCATCTTGCTAACGAGGTATTCGAATACGAAGATGGGGCAGCATTTGCCACCTCGCCGCTTGTTGTAGATTTCTTAATGCCCGAATGGTTAGAAGATGCTTCGGACGAAAAGCGAGAAGAAGTGATCGATAGTCTTGCAAAACTGATCGATGCCGAAGAGCTGTCGTTCAGATTTGCGGTGAAAGCGACGGTGCTCACCGGGAAGAAAAGCTATACGAATTGACTGTGAAGGCCTGTAAACTCGGTTAGCTCTTGTTCGAGGCATCAGCAGCGTGAAGTTGTTTCTCCTCAGCCTCTTCAAGCTCCGCCTCGCGGATCCCATCTTTAAATGCCTTTCGCGATTGGCCGAGAGCTTTAGCGAGCTGCGGCAGGCGCGTCGCGCCAAAAAGTAGAAACAGAACAGCCACTATCAATATTATTTCAGTTGTTCCCAAAGCAATGGCTAACATAATTACGTCTCCTAGCTCAACAGCTGATTATTGCTGAAGGCATTAATTCCTTAATCATATCACAGACCGGCGGTTCGAAAACGATCCATTGCATCAACCAATGCAGCGGTGATGCCTTTTTCAGACACCGAATGGCCGGAATCCGGCACGACGATAAACTCCGCTTCCGGCATAGCCCGGTGCAGTTCCCATGCCGAGGTCATCGGGCAAACGACGTCGTATCGGCCCTGTACGATGACGGTCGGGATGTTTCGGATCTTGTCCACATTCGCGATCAAATAATCGTCGCTCGGGAAAAATGAACCGTTCATAAAATAGTGACATTCAATGCGAGCAAGCGATAGTGCCTCGTGTTCGCCTTCCCAGTGGTCCATTAGGTCCTGATCGGGGAAAAGCTTTGAGGTTGCCCCTTCCCATGTGCTCCATGCCCGTGCTGCCGAAAGGCGAACGGCCTCGTCATCGCTGGTCAGACGTTTGTGGTAAGCGGTCATGAAATCGCCGCGTTCATCTTCCGGGATCTCGTCGCGATAGCGTTCCCAAAAATCCGGGAAGATCTCCGAGGCCCCGTACTGATAAAACCATTGCAGTTCTTTTTTTCGCGTGAGGAAAATTCCGCGGAGAATCAGGCCGAGACACCTGTTCGGATGGCTGATGCCATATGCAAGGCTCAAAGTGCTGCCCCACGAACCACCAAACACATGCCATTTATCAACGCCGAATTTTTCGCGAAGTGCTTCGATGTCGTTGATCAGATCCCACGTTGTGTTTTCCTGTAGCTCCGCGTGAGGCGTTGACTGGCCCGATCCGCGTTGATCGAAAAGGATGACGTGATATGCCTCAGGATCGAAAAACTGCCGATACATAGGGATAAGCCCGCCGCCCGGGCCGCCGTGCAGAAAGACGACCGGAATGCCGTCGGGATTTCCGACTCGTTCCCAATAGATCTCGTGAATATCGGAAACTTTAAGCATTCCCGAATCAAACGGTTCGATCTCCGGATAAAGTGTTTTCATATTTGGAAATGATAACCGATGGTCGTGTCGCGTCAAACTAAGCCGACCGATTCGTTAAATCTTTGATTGGCTAAAAGGAAAAGGGCATCCGATCCAAGAATGCCCAAAACTCAATGAAAAATGATCGCGTATCTCAGCTTAGAACCTGACTCGTTCTTCTTCGGCATCGGACGCGCTTCGTGAGGTTTTCCACTCTTCCTCGTTTTCATAGAAATTTACGTCAAACGTCATAAGACTCTTGACCGGAATGCCGTCGAATTCAGAAGGGCCGTCCTCAAAGCGTGCGATCGTTCCGATACCGATCACCTCAGTGCCGATCTCCTTGCAAAGTTCGATGGTCTCGACAATAGCCCGTCCCGAACGCAGAATGTCGTCAACAATGATCGCCGGATGTACATGCATTTCAGACATATATTGCCGAAACTGCCGCTTGCCGTCTTCCATTTCGGCCCAATAGATCTGTTCTGCGCTGAGCGCTTCCCGAACGCCGAAGGCGACCATGATCCCGCCCGGGCTCGGACTGATCACGGAGATCTTGGGCAGGCTTTTTGCGATCGATTTTTCCATTCGAAAATGTCGGCTCAAGCCTACGGACAGGATCCGGGCGTTGTCGTAATAGCGAAAAGCGAGTGGCATTTGAAAGTAATGCGAGGCATGCTTGCCGTTCGGGTAAACAAAATGCCCTCGGCGGTATGCACCGGTATCCTGCAAAATTTTCATTACCTCTTCGGGCGAGGGTATAAGGTCAACCATTTAAAATTCTCCAGATCGTCATTGAAACTCGATCCGCGAATGCGGAAGAGATATCTTATATCTACAAAAACGCCTTTTCAAATTTCAGAGGAAAATACTTGGTCAATAAGGCGATGTTGTGCAGGGCTCATACCGCGCGGCAGTTCATTTTGGTCAAACCACCCGAGCTCGATTATTTCGCGGCTGAGGACAGAACCGATCTCCTTGGTTCGTGCCGTGAACAATATCTCAACGTGTGTGCCGACCACGCGGACGCGAAAGAGCGTGACATCTGTTAGTTCAATGCCGGTCTCTTCCATTAGTTCGCGGCGGATCGCGGTTTCCGGAGCTTCGTCGTGCTCAATGAATCCGCCCGGAAGCCCCCAACCGGAAAAGGGCCGGAGAACATGATTGAGCAGAAGGACCTTGCCGGCCTCATTCCTGATTATTGCCGCTGTGGAGGCAGTAAATGAAGGCTGCCACATTCGAACCAGTCTGAGCCGAAGACCGGCCGGCAGAGCTTTCCACAGTTTTCGTACAAGTAATTTCAAAATATTTATCTAATCGATCTGCTCATTCGGTCAAACTGACCAGGCCTCATTTCATTTTGCTGGAATATGACCGGTGTTCCAAATGTTCTTTAAATAGGCCCCTTGTTCCGTCAAGAACAACTTCCTGCGAGTTCTGAAAATTAATAATCCCTCCCAGAGGTAAATCAACAATGAACGCTGCTTTATTTGTCGCCAAGCACGCCTTCGTGTCTTTTTCGCTGATCGTCTTTGCGATAAGCGCCTTTTCTCAATCGCCTTCCCCGGTCAAAAAATACGATGACCATTTTTCCAAGGTCGAGATCGCTACCTTTTCTACTACCGATTCGATATACGGGGACGTGGCGGAAGTTTTACTGATCACACAGTACCGATCGTTGCGCCTATCGGTTTCACCGCACGATCTGCGGGCTCCGTTTTACAGGGCAGAGGACACCCATCATTTAGGAACGAGCGAAATTCTGCGAACCTCGGTCACTACGTACAAAGGTATTGTTTCCGGTGAGGCCGGGTCGCACGTGCGTTTGACGATCAGCGAAGGCCGGATCGAGGGCTTTTCGACCTGGGTGCTGATCGATTCTTTGTAGAACCGGCCAAAAGATACGACTCGAAAGCGAGAGCGGGCGAATACGTTATCTATCGCGGCGAAGATGTCCGTCATCGCGAAGATTTCTGGTGCAATTCAGAAATGCCGGAACGTATCGAATACGGCCGTTCTCTAACGGGTGATGAAACGGCGTCAAACTTTCAGCAGTTTCGCCGTGTTGATATCGCGACCGAGGCCGATTCGCAGTTCGTGTCGCTTCACGGTGGTGCACAGGGAGCAAACAGCGAAATACTTTCGATACTGAATATGGCCGAGGGGACATTCGAGGCAGAAGTAAGTATCCGCTTTCGGGTTACGTTCCAGCATACGTGGACCAGTCCGGATCCGTTTACCGGTTCGAACACGGACCAACTTCTGCGAAGTTTTCAGAACTACTGGAATGCGAACTTCGCAACGGTCAGCCGAAACACGACACATCTTTTTACCGGAAAAAGCTATGCACAGTCGCAAGGATACGCGTTTCTCGGGGTGGTTTGCAGCAATCCGGGATTTGCATACGGTCTTTCGGGATATGTCGGCTGGGCACCTGGTAAATTTCTGGTTACCGCACATGAGATAGCTCATAACCTGGGAGCTAACCATGCCGATGCGGCCGAATCTTGCACGAATTCGCTGATGAATACGCAGCTTAGCGGATCGACACCAATGTCCTTCTGCCAGTTCTCGCGAAATCAGATCGGCGGATTTGTTGGAGCCAACGGAGCTTGTCTCACAACAATTTCGGATCGACGAACACAGTTTGATTTTGATGGTGACGGCCGTGCCGACACAGGCGTATTCCGCCCCGGTAATGGCGTCTGGTATCTGAACCGCAGCAGCGGTGGTTTTGCGGCTTTCCAATTCGGCACGGTTGGCGACCGCATCGTGATCGCTGATTTTGATGGTGACGGAAAGGCTGATCCGGCAATATATCGCGGCGGAACATGGTGGCGAATAAACAGCGCGACGAACGCTGCACAGGTGGTCTCGTTCGGATTGGCCGATGACATTCCGGCTGCCGCGGATTTTGACGGTGACGGAAAAGCGGACATAGCTGTTTTCCGGCCATCTACGGGAACTTGGTATTGGCTCAATAGTTCAAACGGAAGCTTTTCGGCCGTTCGGTTCGGGATGAACGGTGACAGGCCTTTACCTGCGGACTACGACGGTGACGGCCGGGCTGATATCAGCATCTATCGGCCGAGCGACGGCACATGGTACAGGATCAACAGCTCGAACGGCTCCTTTTCAGCACATAGATTTGGGCTGGCTGAGGATATTCCGCTTGTTGCCGATCTTGACGGCGACGGAAGATCCGATATCGCTGTTTGGCGTCCATCGACAGGAATTTGGTATTGGATAAGGTCATCTGACGGCGGTACAAGAGGTTTGGCGTTCGGAATGAACGGCGACATTCCCGCACCTGCAGACTTTGACGGTGACGGGACGGCTGACCTTAATATTTTCCGGCCTTCGAACGGCGTTTGGTATCGGCTGAACAGTACGAATGGAGTATTCTCTGCCGCTCAATTTGGCCTTGCAGGCGACATGCCGGTTTCGGCAAACTAAACCCGGTTTGATCGGACTCCGCGGCCGTCTGACAGGGCGGCCTTTTTTTGATCGTAGCGAGAGCGAAGTTTATGAAGATCAACATATCCGTTGAGTAATATCTGATCTGGCTCTGTTAATATTGGGCGCGATGGAGTTCGAGATCGGCAAGGTTTATTCATGGGAGGCTGTTACAGTAGTTCACCGTTCGCGGAACGGGATCTGCCAAAAGAACGGCCATTTGATCTCGCTGCTGACAGATTTCGGACGCATCAATCCCTGCTATCCTGATTTCCACGGAGATTCGACAGATGTAATTCATTACACCGGTTCAGGCCGCCGCGGCGATCAAAAACTCGACGCCGCCAACCGCGCTCTTCACGCGGCCATCGAGACGCGACACTCTGTTCCTCTTTTTAACAAACTCGGCGTAAATAAATGGGAGTATTTGGGTGACTGGTATGTCACCGATGCCGCTTTTGTTCTCGACGAAACCCGCGAGCGAATGATCTGGAAATTCAAACTTCAGGCATCCCATGAATTTCAGGAATTCTGATGATCCTAGAGTTCTAACGAACGTACGCAGCCGGTATTGGACTATCTGATGACAAACCGAATGGCACAATGAGACTTCCGCCGGTCGATCTTAAACAATACCAGACCCCGTCGCGATAGATCGCGGCATCAGTGCGTCCGTCGCCGTCATAATCAGCGGGGACGGGAATGTCGTTCGCCAATCCGTACTGGAACGCCAGAAACCCTTCGGATGACTGCAGCAAGTACCAAATACCATTGCGATAAACCGCTAGATCGGTCTTGCTGTCACCGTCATAATCGGCGGGAACCGGAATGTCGTCCGAAAGGCCGAAATTCGTCGCAAATAATTGGCCGTCGCTGCTTTTCCGGACGTACCATACACCGTTCGAAGGCCGATAGACCGCCGCATCTGTAAGGCCGTCGCCATCATAGTCGCCGTGAACAGGTTTATCGTCAGAGATCCCCCAAGGGATTACCGTTAGATCGCCATTTGAGTTACCCTGCGAGCCCCGATAATAGAAAATGCTCTGGGCTCCGGGACGAAAAACCGACAGATCGGCTTTACCGTCGCCATCCCAATCCTGCGGCGTAGGAATGTCGCCCTGCAACCCTAAGTTCTCGATCCTTACGGTCTGATCGGCGCTGTTGAGAATGTAGAAGTTCCCTTCGGAAGCCCTCCAAACCGCGACGTCCGTTTTTTGGTCGCCGTCATAGTCTGCCGGAACGATCGTGTCGGTCGCCAGCCCAAACTGCAAACCGGTAAATCCAGCTTCCGAACGGAGAAGATACCAAATGGAGTCGGTTGGCCGAAAGACCGAAATATCGCTTCGGCCATCGCCATCAAAATCGAATTGCGTCTGCCTTGTCGCAGGCTCGAGCGCCTGCCAGTCGGCATTGTGACCGTCCTCGATCAGGACCTCCGCCGGCCCACCCGTTACGGGAACCGCCTCAATATCGTATCGGAAGGGACTGAACAATCGTGAATAAATGAACTTGGTTCCATCCGGCGAAAAAGATGGTTTGGAAACGATACCTGCACCGAACGATGTTGGATTCGAACCGTCGGCGTTCGCCGTGTACAACTCGGACGTCCCGGCTCCAAAGATACCCCGCCAGAAAACTATCTTGCTCCCATCGGGCGAGTAAGAGGGAGTGACATCGTTCGAAGAGGACGGAGGCGTCGTTATCTGCACTGCATTCGAACCGTCCGATGAATTCATCGTATAAAGGGCATATTGTCCAGTCGGAGTTCCTTTATTAAACGGCCTTGCGAATATTATCTTTGTCCCATCCGGAGAATATGTGGGATCAGTGTCCGGGATCGTATTGATCGTTAGACGCTGGGGATCAGACCCGTCGGCCGCGTTGATGCTATATATCTCTGAATTGCCGTCGCGGCTGCTGACAAACGCTATTCGAGTGCCGTCCGATGAATATGTTGGCTTTTCATCGGAGCCCGGGCTTGTGGTCAATCGCACCTGTTCCGTGCCGTCAACGTTCATACGATAGATCTCGAGATCACCATCGCGATTCGTTTGAAATACTATTCTGCTGCCGTCAGGTGAAAATGTAGGCATGTCATTTATGCCTAGACCGCTTGTGAGGTTGACGGGGTTCGTACCATCGGCATTGGCAATAAAGATATTTGAACCGCGCATGAAGGTTATCTTTCCGTTGACGCGGCAGTTCGGGGTCGAGCAGGTCTGGCCCGCGGTGAAATCAGCGATCTTATTGGCCGTTGGGTTGACGAAGATACGCCGCACAGGTGTGACGATGTGATCAGGTACGATCGGCGTGATCGTATAGTTTCCGATTTGCAGCAGGTTGTCGAACCGGTATTCGCCAAGGGTATTTGTGGTCGTGGAAAGCGTAAGCGAGCCTGTCAACTCAACGAGGATACCGCCGAGGCTTTCGCCGCTGCGTGTAATTCGGCCGCTAATAACGACAGTTTTCGGGGTAACTGCGACCGGCTGCCAAGCCGGATTATCATTTTCGCTCCTCCCGGGTTGGGTGGGAACATCGGCAACGATGCGAAGTTGATTTCCGCCCGCCGCATCCATCGTATAGATCCCGTTTACGGTCGAACCCCGTCGAACAAATGCGATCTTTGTTCCGTCGTTTGACCATGATGGTGCGCTGTCGTCAGCTCCATTGGTCAGCAATATCTCATCCGAACCATCGAGGTTTATTACAGCAATACCGCTGCCGGCTTTGCCGAATATCACCTTTTGTCCGTCCGGCGACCAAGCCGGGTCTGAATCCGGGACCGAGTTGTTGGTAACCCTGACCTCGTTCGTACCGTTGGCATTTATGACCCAAATATCGTCAACGGTTGTAAATATCAATTTGGTTCCATCCGGTGACCATGCCGGGTCAGCCGGGAATGACTGACTGATCGCTGAAAAAGGGATCTGGTTGGATCCATCCGCATTCATCGTCCATATTTGCCCGGCACGTTCGTAGGCGATCACACCGTTTAGTGACCAAGAAGGGTTTCGCTCGATCGTATCTTGACCATTATTGGTTATGTTTATCTTCCCGCTTCCGTCTGCGTTCATTACCCAGATGTCAGAATCGCTGACATAAGCCAGCTTCGTACCGTCGGGCGACCAGGCCGGTTCAAGTATAAAGACCGGAGGCACATTCGCTGCCGCAAGCGTCACCTGTCCGTTCCCATCGCTGTTTACCGCCAATATCGAGGCGGTCGTTATACCACTCGTTGAAAACAGCGTGCGCTGAAACGCGAGTTTGCCCAGTGCGGCGGGCTGCACGAACGAGCCTTTTGTAGCCGATCGCTCGGTCTTCCACAAAAAGCCGACTGCCACAACAAGCGAAAGGGAGCACAACAGAAGAAAACGTCCACTTGTGGAATTTGAGAGTATTGAATTGCATTTCATAGAGCTTTACAACAGCCTATCGATAATTCGGGGGGAACGAAGTTTTATACCATATCTTATTGTGGAACAAGAATATTAATGTTGAATTTGATTGAAAAACCGGATGGCTCGCTATGTTCGCTGACCTGAAAGTGTTTTGCTACGTGACGGCAAATCTGGATTGCGCCATTTCCGGATTTGATGCACAATACCCGCAAAGCAAAATTCGACGTAATTTAGGAGACCCATAAGAATGAAAGCACTCGGCATTTTCATCGCGATCTTAGTTTCGGTTCAACTTTTTGGAACGAATATCTCTGCTCAGAATTCCGCAGCGGCCTGGACGCCGGAACTGCAGGTAAAACTGAAACTTCCGGCTACACCCCGTATCTCGCCCGACGGCGAGCGGGTCGTCTATTCGCTCAACGAAGCTGTGATGACGGCGGACAAAAGCGAATTCGTTACCCAGATCTGGCTGGCAGCGAGCGACGGAACAATGAACCGCCAGCTAACGTTTGGCGAGCGTTCATCCGCGAATCCGAAATGGTCTCCGGACGGAAGGTTTATCGCTTTTACATCCAACCGAAAGGATAACCGCAACCAGATATTTGTTCTGAATGCCGAGGGCGGCGAGGCCGAGCAGATAACCGACGGAAAGGGAGCCGTCGGCAATTTCGAATGGGCACCGGATGGCTTTTCGATCGCTTATACGATGACCGATCCAAAGAGCGAAGAAGAGGAAAAGAACGATAAAGCACGAAACGATTTCCGCTGGGTCCATGAGAACACGAAACTGGCACGGCTGTACATAACTCAGTTCGCCAAAGGGGCCGACGGTAAACGCGAAGTGAAACAATTGACCACAGACGCGCGGCATGTAACGTCGTTCGATTGGGCCCCGAATGGAGGAAAGATCGTCTTTTCACACACGTCCTCGCCGGTTGCCGACAATTGGCCGACCGCCGATGTTTCAATTGTTGACCTTGATACGATGCGGGTAACCGCCTTTGCCGCAACTGAGGCGGCGGAGCAAAACCCGCGCTTTTCACCAGACGGTAACTCGATCGCGATCTCCGTAAGCGAACTCCCGATCCGCTGGGCACAAAGCAATCGAATCCACATTTATCCTGTCGACGGCGGCCCGGCTAAGGTCATGCCGCTTTCGCACGACGGCCAGCCGAACATTATCGCCTGGAATCCGGACAGCCGCGGCCTGCTCTTCACCGAGGCCAAAGGCACAAGATCGGCGCTCTACGGCGCGAACATTACCGCCGGAACGATTACTGAACTCGATGAATTTGACGGCGTGGTTGCGGCACCTTTTTCCGGTAAGAATGGCCAGTACACGTTTGTAGCTCAACGATCCGATTCGCCGCCTGAAGTTTTCTTTGGAGTGACGGGCAGATCTGGCCTTGAGCAGATATCCAAAGCGAACACAGAACACTCGAAGATCGCGACCGGAAAGACGGAGGTCATCAAATGGAAGAGCAAAGATGGCCGCGAGATCGAAGGACTTCTTCATTATCCAAACGGATATGTCGCCGGAACAAAAGTGCCGCTGATCCTTAATATTCATGGCGGTCCGGCCGGTGTTTTTCAGCGGTCGTACGTTGGAAACCGCGGCTCTTACCCGCTGGCGAGTTTCATGGCAAAGGGTTATGCGATCCTTCGGCCAAACCCTCGCGGATCATCAGGTTACGGCACAGAGTTTCGCCGGGCCAACATCAAGGATTGGGGCGGAATGGACTATGAAGATCTAATGACCGGTGTCGATCATGTGATCGGTATGGGCATCGCTGATCCAAACCGCCTTGGCGTAATGGGCTGGAGCTATGGCGGTTATATGACGTCGATGATCATAACGAAGACCAACCGGTTCAAAGCTGCATCGGCAGGCGCTCCGGTAACGAATCTAATGAGCTTCAACGGCACGGCCGATATTCCGTCGTTCATCCCGGATTACTTCGAATCGGAGTTCTGGGATAACCCGGCGATCTATGCAAAGCATTCGGCGATGTTCAACATCAAGAACGCGAAAACGCCGACCTTGATACAACACGGCGAAAACGATCTTCGCGTTCCGATCGCGCAAGGCTACGAACTTTACAACGCGCTAAAGCGGCAGAACGTCCCGACGCGGATGATAATTCTGCCTCGGCAGCCGCACGGAATTCAGGAACCGCGTCTTCAGATCGCTACCATGCAAAGTAATCTCGACTGGTTTGATAAATATTTGAAATAGCGCTATTTGCTAGCTTTATTTCTGTTTCATCAACTCGAACCAGCTCATTCCGCTAGCTTGCTGAATGAACGTTCATTCAGTTATAATCGCGTAAATAATCAGATCGACCCTCATACGGAGAAGTTACCAATGACGACAACAGGAAACGCGACCGCAACCGACGACAGATCGCCATCAAAGGCTGAGTCCAAATTAACGATATCCAGAGCCGCAGTTCTTGGCGCGGGAACGATGGGAGCCGGAATAGCCGCACACTTAGCGAACGCCGGAATACCGACGCTGCTTTTGGATATCGCACCGAACGAACTAACCCCGGAGGAAGAAGCAAAAGGCTTGACGCTCGAATCACCATTGGTTCGCAACCGTGTTGTGAATTCTCTTTTTGAGGCGGCGAAAAAGCTAAAGCCTGCACCGTTTATGCTTGGCGACAATGCAAAGCTGATCTCGCTCGGCAATTTTACGGACGACATGCCGAAGCTAAAGGAGTGCGACCTTGTTATCGAAGCCGTCGTCGAACGGCTGGACATCAAACACAAGGTCTTTGCAGATGTTGAAAAACACCGCAAGCCCGGTTCGTTCATCGCAACGAACACGAGCGGAATTCCGATCGCGTCGATCGCCGAACCTTTTTCCGAAGATTTTAAGAAACACTTTGTCGGAGTTCATTTCTTTAACCCTCCGCGTTATATGAAATTGGTCGAGCTTATCCCGACCGAATGGACCGATGGCGTTATGGCGTGCAAGCTTTCAGGATTCCTGGATGAACGGCTGGGCAAAGGCGTGGTTCCGGCAAAAGACCGACCGAATTTTATCGCGAACCGCATCGGCACGTTTGGAATGATGGCCACGGTTCACGAAATGATCGCGATGGGCTTTACGCCGACCGAGGTAGATCAGATGACCGGAAAGGCCATCGGCCATGCTTCATCGGCGACATTTCGAACCAGCGATCTTGTCGGGCTCGATGTTTTGGCTCACGTAAACACGAATCTCTATCCGGCGATCCTGGATGACGAAGACCGCGATGTTTTTCAAATTCCGGACGTCATCAAAACGATGCTCGAAAAGAAGCTGCTCGGCGACAAGACAAAGGGCGGATTTTTCAAAAAATCGACCGACGCCGAAGGAAAACGGCAGATACTCGAACTAGACCTGAACACCTTCGAATACAAGCCGCAGGAAAAGACAAAGTTCGCTTCGCTTGACGCCGCGAAGGCGATCGAAGATCAATCGGCTCGTATCAATAAGCTCGTTTGGGGCGATGACAAAATGGCTGAGTTCTTATGGAAAACGATGTCGCGGACCTTTCGCTATTCCGCGAACCGCATTCCTGAGATCGCAGACACCATCGTCGAGATCGATAATGCGATCAAATGGGGTTTTGGCTGGACGATCGGCGTGTTCGAAACCTGGGACGCGGTCGGCGTTCGAAAGTCGGTCGAGCGGATGAAGGAAGAAGGCGATCAGATCCCTGAAAGCGTCGAGAAAATGCTCGCTTCGGGAGCCGAAACCTTTTACAAGAATGAAGCCGGCGAAACATCCTATTTCGATCTGGTTTCAGGCGAATATAAGCAAGTCCCTTCGCGGCCCGGCGTTATCGTTTTGAAGTCGGTAAAGGATCGAACAGGTGTTATCAAATCGAATCCGGGAGCATCTCTGATCGACATCGGCGACGGCGTTGCGTGTCTCGAATTTCATTCAAAGATGAACTCGATCGGCGGCGACACGGTTCCGATGATGAACTACGCGATCGAAGAGGTCGAGAAGAATTTCAAAGGCCTGGTCGTCGGTAATCAGGGCGGGAATTTCTCGGCCGGAGCGAACATTATGATGCTCCTGCTGGCCGCCCAAGAAGAGGAATGGGACGACATCAATATGATGGTCCACGCCCTTCAACAAGCGGTCATGAGGTTGCGGTATTCGGCCAAGCCGGTTGTGACTGCACCTTATGGCCTAACGCTTGGCGGCGGTTGCGAGATCGCGATCCACGGCGACAGAGTGCGTGCTGCCGGTGAGACATACATTGGTTTGGTCGAAGTCGGCGTTGGCGTAATTCCTGCGGGCGGCGGCACCAAAGAAATGACAATGCGTGCGATGGATGCCGCGAAAGCCGTGCCGGACACCGATCCGCTTGTGTTCCTGAAAAAGACTTTCGAGATGATCGGAATGGGCAAGGTCGCGACCTCTGCACAGGAAGGAAAAGCGTGGGGCTTTTTCCGCGACGTCGATTCGATCTCGATGAACGGCGACCGGCTAGTCGCCGACGCAAAACAGGAAGTGCTGAACCTTTCGGCTTCGGGTTATGTTCAGCCGGTTCAGCGTGCAGATATCTACGTAATGGGCGAAGCCGGTCAGGCCGCGATGAAGCTCGCTCTGCACATGATGAAGCAAGGCGGCTTCATCTCCGATCACGACCAACTCATCGGCAACAAACTCGCAAAGGTTATGAGCGGAGGCGATATGAACCACGCGGCTTACGTGTCGGAGCAGTATCTGCTCGATCTCGAACGCGAAGCATTTGTTTCTCTGTGTGGTGAACGAAAGACTCAGGACCGGATCGCGGCGATGCTGAAGACCGGGAAGCCCCTTAGAAATTAGGATACTGCGATGTCGAATAAAGTTAACAAGATCGAGAGCGAACTTGACGTAATAACGGCAGACGTCCGCGCGAAGTTCGGAGAGTTTTCAGGCGAGCAGCTGAACTGGAAGCCGTCGGCGGATGAATGGAGCGTCGGGCAGTGCATCGACCATTTGATCAAGACGACAGAGATCTATTCAGTCGATTTCAAGGCCATTGCCGATGGCACACGACGGCAGGGTTTTTGGGAAAGCTGGTCGCCGTTCAGCGGAATGCTGGGCAAGATGCTCAAGAACATAATGCCCAAGGACGAAAAGAAGGTGAAGACCTCGGATCGTTTTGTTCCGCCCAGCGATATTGATGCAGACGTCATCGAGCGTTTTTCCGTAAGCCAGGAAGAACTAAAGGCGACGGTACGATCTACGGCAAATGCCGACTGGGACAAAACGAAATTGACGTCTTCGTTCATGAGTTTGGTCACATATTCGCTGGCGCATGCTTACGACATTATAGTCGGACATCAGCGACGGCACATCCGTCAGGCCGAACGTGTGACTTTGCTAAACGAGTTTCCAAGAACAGTTCTCGAAAAAGGAAGTGAATGACCGATTTTTCAAGTAAGGCGTTCATTTTTGATATGGACGGAACGCTCGTTGACAACATGCATGTTCACTCTGACGCCTGGCGAATATTGCTCGAAGAGAACGGCGTTACAATGGACGAACACAAGTTTCTTGTGGCGACCGCCGGCCGAACGAACCGCGAGATAATTCCCGAAGTATTCGGGAATCTTTCGGATGAACGGATAACGGAACTTGCGGTAAGAAAAGAGACTTTGTATCGCGAGGCATTTTTGCCGCACAGAAAACCGATCGCCGGCGTGGTCGAATTTTTGGAAGAAGCAAAAGGTCTTGGGATAAAAATGGCAGTCGCGACCGCTGCGTCGAATCCGAACATGGAGTTCATTTTGGACGGACTTGATCTTCGAAAATATTTCGACGCGGTAACGACTGCGACCGACGTAACTATAGGCAAACCGGATCCGGCAATGTTTCTGGTCTCGGCGGAAAAGCTCGGCGTTAGCCCAGGCGATTGCATGGTATTTGAAGATGCCCTCGGCGGTTTTGAAGCTGCGAAACGTGCCGGAATGAAAGCTATCGGAATAGCGACCGTGAATTCGATCGAAGACATGATGGGTGCGGAAGCGGTTGTCGCGGCGTATGACGACTTCACGAGGTTGGGGGCAAGGGAAGTTGTCGAGAAATATTTGACTTAATACATATGAAACGATGCGGCTGGGCAAGGAACGAACTTGCCATTCATTATCACGATACGGAATGGGGCGTGCCGCAGCACGACGACCAGGTGCTGTTCGAGTTCCTGATATTGGAAGGCGCGCAGGCCGGCTTGAGCTGGGACACCATCCTCGCAAAACGAGAGAATTACCGAAAAGCGTTCGATGATTTCGATCCCGCAAGGGTCGCAAAGTTCAGCGAAGCAAAGCAGGCGAAACTGATGCAAAACGAAGGAATCGTCCGTAACCGTTTGAAGATAGCGTCGTCAGTACAAAACGCTAAAGCGTTTCTGGCAGTGCGGAAAGAATTTGGTTCATTTGATAAATACATTTGGTCGTTCGTTGGCGGCAAACCGATCGACGGGAAGCGTAAGGAACTCGGCGACATTCCCGCGAAAACAGAGATCTCCGATGCGATATCTAAAGACCTGAAAAAACGCGGGTTCAACTTCGTCGGTTCGACGATTATGTATGCATTCATGCAGGCCACCGGAATGGTGAACGACCACGTGAAATCGTGTTTTCGATACAAAGAGGTCAAGCTTTAACGCTTATCAATTAGTAATTACTAATTGCTTAATTACTAATTAATTACTGTAACCAATGAAATTGGATGTTCCGATTACTCCGGCCGTTAGATCTTTGAGAGAAAAAAGGGTGGAGTTCGTTCCGCATCTTTACGATTACGTCGAGAAGGGCGGTGCGAAGGAATCGGCGAGGCAGTTGGGCGTTGATGTTCATGCGGTCGTGAAGACCTTGGTATTTGAAACTAATGAAAAGAAGCCGCTGATCGTGCTGATGCACGGCGATAAAGAAGTTTCGACGAAAATGCTTGCGCGGTATCTCGGCGTAAAAACGGTCGAACCTGTAACACCTGAAAAGGCAACGAAATTGACCGGTTATCTTGTCGGCGGAACGTCGCCATTTGGCACGAGAACGAAGATGCCGATTTACGTAGAGCGAACCATTTTCGACATCGACGGAATCTATATTAACGGCGGCAAGCGGGGGTTTTTGGTTGAGATCGACCCAAGTGTTTTGCGTTCACTGGAAGCCGTCGAAGTGGAGGTCGCGATATGACGGACTGGCGGTTGCTGATGAACGAAGGCCGATTTGCAGAGGCGGAACCGTTAATGCTCGAGGCGACGAGCAAGCCGGATCCATACGGCGACCTTCTGATCCAGAAAGCCGCGTTTTACGAATCGTGGGGCGATGCTCTGGGCCAGACCGAAGAAGCGGTTCGGAAATATTGGCTCTCGCATGCAGAGTGGGCTTGGTTCGCTTCCGGCGCAACGAGCGGCGGCGAAGGAACGGCGAGGATGTTGGACGTAAACCGCGTTTTGAAAAAGATCGAGGGATTGAAATGCTGATCGATGAATTTCTGCCGGAGTACGATTTTGAGGAAACGCATTCGATAGCGATCCACGCCGATGCCGCGACAGTTTACAAAGCGGCGCAGGATGCGAATTTTGGTGAATCGTGGATCGTGCGAACACTGTTGACGCTGCGGGGAATGTCTGCAGACGCTTTGACGCTCCGGAATTTACGCTACTCAAAGTTTCGGATACTTGGCGAGCGGCCGGCGAGTGAATTGCTGATCGGATTGGCGGGGAAATTTTGGACGCCGTGGGGCGATCTTCAGGACGTAAATGCCGAGAACTTCAAGGCGTTCGACAAAAGCGGTTATGCGAAAGCCGTTTGGAATTTTTCGGTCGATACCGACGCAACTGAGGGCGACTCTATTCGGCTGACAACGGAAACGCGGATCAAATGCCTCGACGAAGGCAGTCGTAGGAGCTTTGGATTTTATTGGACCTTCGTTCAACCATTTAGTGGTTTGATCAGAATGGAGATGCTGAAGACGATAAAGAGAAGGTCGGAAGCTACAGGATAAAAGTTCGTTGACGGGGTTTTAGGGAAACGAAGCAGGACTGACCGGTGGTTTTTTTCATGGCTGATTGTGAATATTGGAAAGGAATCGTCACAAAGTTGAACAACGCGGCTGATGTTAATTGGGCTGCTCATGTTTTAGCTTCGGATGAAGAAAATCTAGCCGCGGCGAGACAGTGCGTACCTGATGCCGAGATTATCCAAGTGGTTATCGGAGCTTATGGTGAAAAAGATTGGTTAACGCAGTCATATTGTGATGAGATTCTGTTTCAGTTTGAAAGAGTGTCAGTTGAGCAAGTTTACAGTCGGATGATCGTTGAGAGCGACGAAGTGAGGCAAGGCATAGAGAGGTTTTTTACGTTATGAAAGAAGCAGTTATCATATCGGCCGTGCGTACGGCTGTGGGTAAGGCGCCGAAGGGCACGTTGCGGAATACGCGTTCGGATGAAATGGGTGCGGCCGCTATCAAGGACGCGGTGGCTCGGGCTGGCGTCGATGCGTCGCTGATCGACGACGTGATCATGGGCTGTGCGTTTCCTGAGGCGTCCCAAGGGATGAACGTCGCACGGACCTCGGCGATATTGGCAGGGCTTCCGGTCGAATCGTCGGCGATGACGGTCAACCGATATTGCTCGTCGGGTTTGCAAACGATCGCACTCGCAGCCGAGCGAATTCAGGTTGGCGGAGCGGATGCGATAGTCGCGGGCGGGCTCGAGTCGATGACGGCGATACCGATGGGCGGCAACACGTTTCGGCCGAACCCGGGCCTCGCTGACACCTACCCTGATTACTATCTGAACATGGGCTTGACCGCCGAGAATCTCGCGAAGAAATACGAGATCACGCGCGAACAGGCAGATGAATTCTCGTACGGCTCGCATCAGAAAGCTCTGGCCGCGATCAAAGAAGGAAAGTTCAAGGACGAGATCGTGCCGATGACGATCCGCGTTGATGAGCTCGACGAAAAAGGCCGTGTCCGCCGTAAAGAAGTTGTGTTTGAGACAGACGAGGGCCCGCGTGCCGATACTTCGCTTGAAGGCCTTGCGAAACTCAGAGCCGTCTTTCACGCGAAGGGAACTGTCACCGCCGGAAACTCGTCACAAATGTCCGATGGTGCCGCCGCCGCAGTGGTGATGTCTGCCGATAAAGCCGCCGAACTTGGGTTCAAACCGATCGCGCGATTCGTCTCGTTCGCGACAGCCGGTTGCTTGCCCGAAGAAATGGGTATCGGTCCGGTTTATGCTATCCCGAAGGCTCTGAAACTTGCCGGCCTGACGCTCGACCAGATCGACGTTATCGAGCTAAATGAGGCTTTCGCTGCTCAAGGACTTTCGGTAATGAAAGTTCTAGAGATGGATCCGTCGAAAGTAAACGTCAACGGTGGAGCAGTCGCTCTCGGCCATCCTCTCGGCTGCACAGGTGCAAAGCTTACCGCTACGCTTTTGCAGGAACTCAAACGCCGCAACGCCCGCTACGGAATGGTCACAATGTGTGTCGGCGGCGGAATGGGTGCAGCTGGTATATTTGAAAGAATTGATTAATCGATTCGCCTTCATTGTATGGAGCAAGTAAATCTTAGGGAAGCGGTGTTTCGTGACGAAGAATTGCCGCTAAGCGGAATTCTTTATGTTCCGGAAGGTGTGGATTTAAGCTTCGAAGCGCTATGCGTCCTCATTACATTTGAGGATTGGACTGACGACGATCCCCCCGAATTCATTGACGTTGATGGCGTGAAGTTTAAGGAATTTCTGCCTGTCGATCCCTTTCAGCAGGTCGTTTGGAACGCTCGGGAACAGCGGCCCGATTTGTCCGATGAGATGTTGTTGGACGCTATCAAGTATTACTGTGAGTTCGACGCGTTCATTGATTTTGAAGAGTGGGAGGCTGGTCGAAGCCAACTTGCTCAAACTACAAA
The DNA here is from genome assembly GCA_041751035.1 of Pyrinomonadaceae bacterium. Classification (GTDB taxonomy): domain Bacteria; phylum Acidobacteriota; class Blastocatellia; order Pyrinomonadales; family Pyrinomonadaceae; genus OLB17. The sequence continues at coordinate 477,387 of JBGSYH010000030.1, forward strand.
CTAGATGAGATTGGCATTAATGATCATCGACATGCAGAAGGCATTTTACGCCGATGGCACCATGGGCACCGCAGGTATTCTCGAAGGGCTTGATCAGTAAGCAGCAATTCGTTTCAATCTATCAACTACAATTTCGAAACGATCAGGCTCCGGGTTTAGGTGGCCCGGTACTGATTCTAAAAAGCTTGGATTACTTAGTAACGATCTAAGTGTTGTGCAGATAAATTTGCGCACCTGACCACGTGTGTAGTTTGCCTCGGAGATCAGTTCTTCGCGACCGTTCACCAAAGTCAATATATCTTCAAGATCGTGGTTCGCGAGAAAATCGTTGTTGCCACGATCGTTGAATGCTTCGAGTTTGGTCGCGAGCAGATAAACTGGACTGATCACTCGGATCGTTAATTTTGGCCCGATCTCGTGAACAAGTGAGGTTTCGATTGCCTCGGCGAATCATTTGCTGCTAAATCCCAGGAAATCGCCATTAACCGGAAGCACATCAAGTAATAGCCCATCGATTTCCCACCTGCATATCGGCTGCTCAACACGAGAAAATCCAAGAGAGGCTATCTTTTCTTCAACTCGAATGTATTCCCCATACGTAAGAGCCTGAACTATGCCGTCCACGTCCTTAGTTGACCTTACATTAGCCGCAGCCGGATCAGAAATGTATAGTCCCACGGTGCAGCCACCAAGGAATGTGAAATCATTGACACAAGGACCGAGTTTGGCGACGACTGCCTTTAGAAGTTCAAAATTGGGATTCGCCATTTTTGCCTCGAAGACTTTTTATCAATTCTGCTTCCGCTATTTTGCGCTCACGAGCCCCTGACGATCTGATCGCGTCTAGCAATGCTAACCGCGCGTATAAGAGATCGTCCTTTCGACAAGCTTCAGGCACCGATCGGTAAAGCGGGATCAATCCAAGTCCGTTAACCGCACCTTTTGGGTCCGGCCAGACTGGAATCGGATCGCTATCTTGAACGATCAATTGATTGAGCGGCTCAGCACCATACGATGTCGGCATGCCGCGAACAAGCGTAGTTCTGGTTGCGGGAAATGAGTATTTCACCCCATGGATAAGGAACTCTTCGGTCGCAGCCCGGATAGGCATCTCTGTTATGTGCTTCGGCAGGACAAGTTTAGCCTGCTGTAATCGCCTTACTCCGGCGTTTACCTCAGATGCACTCATGCCTAAGTCTGAAGCAATTAAGGCATAAGGTGGGCGCCGGTCATGAGCGTAGCCACAGAGCTTTACCAATATTAGGACATCTTGAGGTTTTAGAATGACAGCGTCCATGTTTTCATTCGCGATTCGCGAATTGCGAATATTCGACGTAAGTAGTTTACTTCACAACGAATAAAATGGCAATAAAAATTCTTGATGCGTTGAACGATGACTTTCCTCTTGACTGAATGAACATTCATTCAGTATTATCTATGGCAAGTTTAACCTAAGGAGCCGATGAATAAAATGGAACCACAAATGGAAAAGGAATATATGAAAGGCGGCGAGTTTTTGATCGCCGAGCAGACGACTGCGGAGGTGTTTACGCCTGAGGATTTTACCGACGAACATCGGATGATCGGCGAGACCTGCCGTGAATATGTCGATAATGAAGTGGTTCCGAGTCTTCCCGAACTTGAAAAGCATAACTGGGAAATTGCTCGTGGACTTTTGAAAAAGGCGGGCGAGCTTGGGCTTCTTGGTGCAAATATTCCGGAAGAACTTGGCGGAATGGAACTCGACCAAACGACCGGTGCGATCATCGCAGAAATGGTCGGCCGCGGCAGCGGTTTTGGCTCGACATACGGTGCACAAACGTCGATAGGCCTACTGCCAATTCTGTATTGGGGCAGCGAAGAGCTTAAAAAGGAATGGATCCCGGGAATCATTTCCGGCGAGATCGTTTCGGCGTATTGCTTGACCGAGTCCAGCTCAGGCTCGGACGCTCTCGGTGCAAAATGCGTTGCGAAGCTGACCGACGACGGCCGGCATTACGTCCTCAATGGCGAAAAGATGTGGATCACGAACGGCGGTTTCGCTGACGTATATCTGGTCTTCGCAAAGGTCGACGGCGAGAAAGAAAAGTTCTCTTGCTTCCTTGTCCCGCGTTCCGAAAATTGCCGTCCGGGTGCTGAAGAGCACAAGATGGGCATCAAATCGTCCTCGACGACGGCAGTGATCCTTTCCGATGCCAAGATCCCAAAAGACTATCTGATCGGCAATGTCGGCGACGGTGCGAAGATCGCGTTCAACGTTTTGAACGTCGGACGATTCAAACTTGGTGCATCGGTTACCGGTGGAGCAAAGCTCGCGATCCACGAAACGGTTCGCTATGCTAACGAACGCCACCAGTTCAACAAGCCGATCTCGTCGTTCGGTGCGATGAAGCACAAGCTTGCCGAGATGGCGATCCGCACGTGGGTCGCAGAATCTATCACGTATCGCACGGTCGGTATGATCGACGCACTCATCGGCGACGGAGCCGATGGTGCAAAGAAATTGCAGTCGATCGAAGAATACGCGGTCGAATCGTCGATCAATAAGGTCGCGTGTTCGGAATCTCTCGATTATGTCGTGGATGAAATGGTTCAGATCTACGGCGGCTATGGATATTCGGCTGATTATCCGGCTGAAAAGGCATATCGCGATTCGCGCATTAACCGCATCTTCGAAGGCACGAACGAGATCAACCGAATGTTGATCCCGGGGCAGCTAATGAAGCGTGCGATGAAGGGCAAACTCGGATTGCTACAGGCTGCAAAGGCTTTGCAAGATGAGATACTCAACCCGCAGATGTCGTTCGATGAAGACACGAGCCTACTCGCGGCGGAAACGAAACTCGCACAGAACGCCAAGAAGGTCGCGTTGATGGTTCTGGGAACGGCGGCTCAGAAATATATGGCTGGACTAGCTGAGCAGCAGGAAGTTTTGATCAACTGTGCGGATATAATCATGGATGCGTATCAGATGGAAACCGCGATCCTGCGTGCAAAGAAATTTGCCGAAAAGAACGGCGAGGAATCTGCCGGGCGTCAGATCGACATGGCAAGCGTTTTCTGTAATGACGCAATTCAGCGAATCGATTCAAAAGCCAAGAACACTATTGCCGCGATCGCCGAAGGCGACGAAGGCCGCACGATGCTTGTCGCTCTTAAACGTTTCACGAAGAACAACTCACCGGTCAACACCATCGCCGCACGTCAGCGGATCGCAGGTGTCATGATCGCCGCAAACACTTATACCTACTAGCTTCCCCAAACAGTCCTCCTTTTTGCCTCGTGCATAACTGCACGGGGCTTTTTATTTTACCTACATGTATATGTGGTGACAGGTCTCTACTTCTGAGACAGAATATCTGCAGTTCAACCATTGGAGCCCGGTTACGCTGGGGATGAGATCTGACCAACCGGCGAAAAAATGAAAAACTGCCATATGAGAAGCACATACCTAACTTTAATTTTTCTGCTGCTTTTGCCTTTCGTTTGGACGGGGCAGGGTCAAACTGCGGCGTTTACTTACCAAGGCCGCTTGACCGACGGGATCTCGGCTGCACAGGGAATGTATGATCTTCGGTTCAGATTGTTCGATGGAAGCGAGAATCCGATCACTCCCTACCTTGAAAGAACGAACGTGAACGTCGTGAACGGGATCTTTACGGTGGAACTTAGTTTCGGCCCCCCGCTGTTCAGCGGCGAGGAACGATTTCTGGAGGTCAGCGTAAAAAAACCTGCCGAGGTGGATTACACGCTGCTCAGTCCGCGACAGCGGGTAACAAGCTCGCCGTACTCAATAAGATCACTGAATTCGGCTACATCCGACAACACCTTGAATTTGAATGGCATCCCCGCAGCTCAATTCGTACAAGATTCTGACTCGCGGCTCACCGACTCGCGCGACCCCAATCCGGGCAGCTCTAACTATGTCCAAAACACCGCAGCCCAACAGATCTCCTCGAACTTTAACATTAGCGGGACGGGCACGGCGAGTATCCTAAATGCCACAACCCAATTCAACCTCAACGGCAGCAGGGTCCTGTTTGCGAACGCGGGTAACTCGACTACGGCTGCGGGGCTAAACACCGGTCTCGGGGGCAGCGGTAATTCATTTTTCGGTTTCTCTGCCGGATTGAGCACGACCACGGGCTTTAACAATGCGTTCTATGGCAATTCCGCCGGTCGCTCAAATACACAGGCAGCCGGTAATTCGTTTTTCGGACACTATGCTGGCTTTTCAACGTCCACCGGCGGCCTGAATTCCTTCTATGGCCACGAAGCGGGGTACTCAAATACTGCCGCAACAAACTCTTTTTTTGGTTACCGCAGCGGTTATGAGAACACTAATGGAGCAGGCAATTCCTTTTTTGGCTTTCAGGCCGGTGAATCAAGTGCGGGCAGCAATAATTCATTTTTCGGACACCGGGCGGGCCGAGCGAATCAGCAAAATGGAAGCACGTTCTTCGGGTACCAGGCCGGAATGTCGCACACGACCGGATTACGAAACGCATTTTTCGGAGAGAACTCCGGAAGGGACAACGTCAACGGCTCATTCAACTCGTTCTTTGGCGCATTGGCCGGCCAATCGAACAATGGCCCCAGAAATTCATTCTTCGGTGCACTGGCGGGCTCATCTAACACCACCGGCAGCGATAACTCCTTTTTTGGGAGCAGCGCAGGTGATAGCAATACAGACGGCACGGGTAACTCTTTTTTCGGCAGCAGCGCGGGCGGAGTTCATACGACAGGAGTAAACAACGCGTTCTTTGGGCGTTCTGCCGGCTCGTCAAGCCAAACAGGTTCGGGTAATGCGTTCTTCGGCGCAAATTCCGGCGTTGCCAATAACGCCTCCCTCAATACATTTATTGGAACATCGGCAGGGTTCGCGAATACGGGCAACCGTAACACGCTTGTTGGGAACACTTCTGGCTCAAATCTCATCGGCGGTAATGACAACACCTTTGTCGGCGTCGTCACGGGCAGTTTGATTTCGAATATAACAGGCAATAACAATACGTTGATCGGCGGATCGGCGACCATGTCCAACAACGTCTCATATGGTACGGCGATCGGCTCGGAGGCACATGTCGGTCTGAGCAACACGATCGTCCTGGGCCGCAGCAACGGGCAGGATATTGTGATCATCCACGGTCTGGGGGGCGGCGGCTCGACTGCACTCTGCCGAAATGCGAGCAATCAGATCTCAAGCTGTTCCTCGTCACTCAGGTATAAGTCGAATGTGGATCAATTTGCCTCGGGCCTCAACATCGTCCGGCGTCTGCAGCCTGTTTCTTTTAATTGGAAGGACGGTGGTCTGCGGGACTTAGGGCTCGGAGCCGAACAGGTTGCCGAGATCGAGCCGCTCCTTGTCACCTTTAACGAAGCGGGGCAGGTCGAAGGGGTCAAGTATGACCGTATCGGCGTTGTCCTGCTCAATGCCGTCAAGGAACAGCAGGCTCAGATCGAGCGACAGCAGAAGCAGATCGAGGAGCAGAGGGCAATGATCGAAGGGCTGCGCCAATTGGCGTGTGCAAGCAATCCACAGTCTTCCGTTTGCCGTTTACAGGAGGACAAGGAAAATGAGAATTAAATATTTCCCTTTGTTAGCTTTATGCCTTCTAAGCCCGCACCTCTCGGTCTCGGGACAGATCGCGAGCGCCGGGCCGTACACTCTTCACCAAACGGTGATCGCCGGTGGCGGAAGTGCATCGTCTGGAGGGGACTACACGGTAGAAAAGACAAGCGGGCAGGCGCTCGCGGGCACGATATCGACGGGCGGTGCATTCTCTGTCCAAGGTGGGTTTTGGGCGTTCAGGCCGCTCGGGCCGACCTCGGCCAATGCTTCGATTAGCGGTCGTGTCCTCAGGAAAGGCGGAGCCGGTCTCGCTAAAGCCACACTAACGCTGTATGGTGGGCCGTTTAACTCCCCGCATACTGCCCTTTCCAGCTCACTTGGATATTTCAAGTTCGAGAACATACCCGTCGGCTATTTTTATATTTTGAGTGTGCATCATCGGCAATACTCGTTCTCCCAGAGCACTTATGAGTTTTCTCTGTTCGACGAACTGTCCGATATCGTGTTTCACGCAAATGTAATTCCATAAGGATCAATCAGGAGAAAAATAAAATGAGAACCAACATAATAATGATGATATCAATGCTATTTGCCAGTAGCCTGGCAGCAGATGCCCAGATCAGCAACATTCTTAACAAGGCAAAGGATAAGCCCAAACAGGATCAGGCCCAGAAAACGCCAACGAAGGAAAAGGCGGAGTCCGGAACTGCTACGCGAAAGGAAGGTAACCAAGATCAATTTAAAGACAGTGAATACCTAATAATGGCTGCGAATGGCTTGGACGGAGAAAAGATCGCCAAGATGCGCGCATGCCTTGTAGGCGGCGATATAACATCATACAAAAAAACCCATCCTCCGATGAGCGAGCAATTTCTCGCATGGAGTTCCAACATAGACATAACCGCAGCTATTCGTTCGTTTCAGGCGAAGACCTGCCAGGTGATCGCCTTCTACATTGATAAGGATCCGAACTACAAATACAACAGTATCGACTCATTAACCGAGACCGCGCAGGGAAACTCCATCTATAAAGTTGAGGTCGACAAACTGGTTTTAATTCGGAAAGTGTCGGCGACCGAGTTTTATGTCGTTATTGTGCCGGACCACAACAAGCCGGGGCTCAAGCTCGCCGATCTCCGCATATGCGGCAGCCCGGCCACGATCGATCTTTATAAGCGCCGTGTCGTCAGCGGTTCGTATTGCCACGACCAGAAGCAAAAGCTTTACGTCTTTGAAAAATATAAGAGTTATCCGGGACCAATGCAGACCAGTTCCGTGTTGTTCGACGCTGCAGAGTTCAACGAACTCAACAAACAGGGAAAATTCAAAGGACTTGTGATCTACAAACTCGTCGGCGACGAACTTGTGGCAGCCAAATGATCGCGGCTCTCGTAAAGTTTCGACGTGCCCCCGCGTGAAATGCAAATACAGCAGCCCGGTGGAGGCCTGCAAATGTTCAATAATCTGAAGTCCGTATTCACTCTCCTTGTTATCTTTTGTGTGACAGCCCAGGCTGCAGCGCAGAGGGTAGAACTGTGCGACCTAGCGGCCTATGTCGCAGACCCGCTCAGTGGGGTCAATGTTCGGACCGGAGCAGGGCTTAGTTCGAAGATCGTAAGAACGATACCGAAAGATCGGGCAGGGACGCTCATATTCGTTACCGGATCAAAAGGTGATTGGCTTCGAATTTCGAAAGCGGTTAACTCAAAAAAGACGGCGGTTTTTGAGGGTAGCGGCTGGGTGTATGCGCCACTGTTGTTCGTTAAGACCCGTGGTGACGGAGACGACCTCGTGATGTATTACAGAAATCCTCGGACCGAGACGGAGGACATGGGCAGCATTCGGACTGGCCTCGAAGTCCTGGTTCAGGGATGTTCGGGGGATTGGGTCAAAGTCCTGATCCCAAAGCGGGGAACTGAAGGAACGCCGGCGTGGCTGCCATTTGGCTCATTTTGCGGCAGCCCCTGGGAAGATTGCGATTGAAATAGGAGTAAATGGAATGAAAAAGGCGACCATTAAATTGGCTGTTCTCGCTGGTCTAGTCATTGGGTTTTTGATATTCCCCCCGAAGGAAGCGGCCGCGCAAACCTGGAAAACCGTGGCGATACAGTATCAGGATAAAAAAGATGAAGGTATCCTGGCAGCCGAATACAAGATCGTTCGTCTAAAGCAGGGCTGCAACCTTACTATCCGGCTGACGAATAAGACCGATCGAACGATCGGACACTATTGGTTCAAGTTCAATTTCAAAGAAGGCCACGAGCATGAAAACAATATAACCGACCATATGGCCGGCGAACCTTATGAAATGAGTTACTCAAGCTGCGGTGTCCCGAAAATTCATATATCGGAAGTTGAATAGATCACCCGAACAAATATCAAAGGGGTTGCCGCCCGCCTACCGACGAAGCAGTTTCTCCTGTCTTCTGAGAAAGTTACTCGCTGAAGTTGATGCGGGCGGCTGCAAAAACTCGTTTTTGCGGAAATAGCTTTAGGCCGGTGCATTTACCGGTGCATTTAGATCAATGTAAAAGGAGAAAATTAATGAGGATCAAAACCTGTCTATTTGTATTATGTGTATCCCTTTCGTTCCTTGCGGGCTGCCAGGGCTCATCGACCGGCACGAACAACACGGCCGCCAACACACCAGGAAGCAAGCCTGCCGCCGCCGCGAATAATTCTGCGGCAAAAGCCGCCGACAGTTCGACTGCCAAAAAAGAAATGGATTCCATCGATCTTGGCGACATTGATGCAGGCAGCGCGATGCCGGCAAGCTCATTGAACGAAAAATTCTCGCTAATGCCTGGTGACTGGAAGGGCCAGAAGGTGGCCGTGACCGGGCTCTACAAGTCACATTCGACCTCGGAGGGCGTCAGCGCGGCGTCAGCCTATCGGACCGATCTTAAAGACAAGGATACGAAGACCGCAGTCGGGTGCTTTTCCAAAAGCAGGCCCGCACTTTGGGATGACGTGCAGAAAAACTATCAGAAATACGAAAAGGATAGGATCACGGTTAAAGGCGTAGTGGCTGGGACCGTCGATTACGGCGACGGTGCATTTGTCGGCCTAGAACCTTGCGAGATCGTTATTAAGTAGTTCGGTGCATTTAAGAGCGGCGTCCTTGAATTCCATTAAGGACGCCCTTGAGAATTTACCTATCTATGTATGTGGTGACAGGCGTTCGGTTTTGAGACAGAATGTCCGCGGTCACTCTAATTAGACCACATTGGAAGGACGCCGAAGCGAATAAACCACTTTAGCCGGCCAAGGTGTAACGGCTTGCAGGTTTCACGTTTTCGTACGGTCCTATCAAAGGGTACTTTTAACAGACATAGGAGGAAACATTGAATAAAAAAGCATTAATATATTTCGCCACGCTTATCGCGATACTTTCCGTATCTTTCACGTCTTTCGGTCGAGGCCCGGAAATAGTTAATAGATCCCTACCTACGGCATCGGCGAACATCATTTCCCCGGACGATTATCCAAAGCATTTTTTCTTTACGACAGCGGCAAAAGGGAAGGAAAAGACCCTTAGGGCGAAAGACCTTGTCGCTTGTATTTTTGGCGATAGTGCGAATCCATCGAACAAAAACGCATTCAAAAAAGTAGTGCCAACGGTCGGCGGGCAAAAGGGCCGCGTGATCGATGCAGGAACTTGCGATGTGGTCGTTCTTGTGGTCAGAAACGCCGAAGCAGAAAAAAATCTGAAACGCGACAATGCGGGTTTTGCGGTTTACAAGATCGTCGGCGACGACCTCGAATTACTATTCGCGCCCGAAGCTGGTCAGCATATCGCGGTTGGAACTATGGAACTCGCCAAATCGGACACGATATTGAAATCCGAACTTAGGGCATGTGGCCTGGCCGAGCTCCGCAATTCATATCGGCCGCGTCCGGATACCTGGAAAAACTGGGGCAACGAATTTATGGACGAGTCACGAATGGCTACTTTGGCTCCGGAGGCAAACCCTCTTGGCCGACGCTGTGACGTATGGATAATGACCCCGGAGCTTCACAAGGCGTTCGTAAAGAAATTTGGAAATAAGCATCCCGTGTTCGACGTTTCGCCAGCCGAACCGGAGCTTGTAAGAAGAAAATAGAGAGGAGTTCGTTCAACCGCGCCGAAGCCGCAATGGGGATTCCGGAGACAAACGTAGAAGGCGGTTCGGATGCATGGTTTATCAAGAAGAGCTGAGGAGGCTGATATGAAATGGCGAAATGGAACGACGTTGGTCCTAGCGGCCTTGGTGATGCTTGCGGTAGTCCTGGGTTGCGGCGGGGGCAGTACATGCAGATCGGAGATCACCGTTGAAGGAAAAACCTATGCGGGCACAGACCCCAGTAAGGAGCAGTCAACAAAGAACGCCTGCAGCAAGTATTGTATTGACGGCGACCCGGATTTTGATATCGCCTATCAGAAATGGCTGAAAACTCCCGAGGCACAAAAGGTGCCTGACCGACACAGTAAATGGGCGGCTTACGCGACAAACAAGGATCTGAACGCAATGGCCGAAGGATGCAGCAAGCGATGTGCTGAATTCGTTGAAGACGGGGTTTATAAGCTAAAGGTGGACTGCAATTAAATATAGGAGTGCAGATGTTAAAAGATCTTAAATTCAAGGGCTCTAAGATCAAGGTTGCGATTCTTGTCGCTTTTCTTGTTGTTTGCGGCCAAAGTTCATTTGGTCAGGTTGCAGGGCTTAATGTGGTAAAGACCGGTATTCCGGTTCACTATCGCGGAAATATCGCGGTCGGCGATTCGATAATCGCGTTCGGCACCGGGGTAAACACGGGTGTTGACTACATCAAAGCCGGCGACACAAAGGGCCGCGGCATTCCCGGCGGCGAACGTTTTTCGGCGACTAATTTTGTGACTGTAGGCGACAAGATCGTCTTACTGGATCCGCGCGAGTTTACCTATCACGTCTTCGACACAAAGACCGGAAAGATCGCGGCGGTGCCGGATCTCAAGAATCTCGGTGCGTCGAAATTGGTCGCCAGCGGAAACTATGTTGCTGCGGTGACGATGGACGAGGCGAAGAACCGGAATAAGTTTTCCGTTATCGACGTGAGCGGCGCCGAGCCCAATGTTGTCGTGGATCAGGAGCCGTGGCCCGGCCAGATCCGGATCGATCAGGTTGCCATAGATGCTGCTTCCGGGAATCTTGTTGTAAGCACCAGAGACCAGCTCGCCCGCGTTCTCTTTAATACCGGCGACACGGAGCCGATAGCGTTCAATATCAAAGAGAAAGGCGGGGCAAACACGGAGCCGATCGCTATCAATGGCGATAAGGCCTATTACTTTAGTGCCGAAAGCGGGCAGAAGAATTTGATGGAACTGAACCTCCTCGATGGCTCTGTAAAAAAACTCGGCATAAATCCCGCGACGACAGCTGTCGCCGCAAACGGCGGAACCGTGGCGTATTTTGCGAACCGCGATGCAAAGGACAGGAGTGCGACCGAGGCCCGTCTTGTTGTGATAAAACGCGGCGGAAATCCTGTAGTGGTCGTGCCGACCGACAAGTTCATTGATGGCAGCACGAAGAACAACGGCCTGCATGGGTTCGGCAACACGATCGCGATCACACCCGATGGAAGGCGTGTGTTTATTTCCGGGAAAGATGCGATAGGACGCACCGAACGGCTACAGATGTATGACGGCACCACGCTCCGTGTATTCGCGGATGCCGCATCGCGTCCGGCTTTCATGCCCGGAACCGACGTAGTGGCAGGCAATTCGCTTGTCGCATTCAAGACCGGCGAAAACAACAACACAACGCTTGCTTATATTCGATTGAAATAGTGAGGAAAAAATGACGAAAACCAGAATTGCTTTATTTATATTTGCAGTGATATCCGTCGGTTGCGGCGGCATCGGCGGTGGCGGCTCGAAACTTGAGGTCAACATCGCCGGGAAGAGTACGCCCCTTGACATCAGCTCGTCGGGCTCGCTTGCCTCGACGAAAACCTTTTCAATGACCAAAGATGGCCAGACGACATCGACAAAGGCGAATTCACACTACTTCGCCATGGCCAACTATGAACTGGATACTACCGCCGGGATGATCTCAATGGGCAAGCCTCTGACGGCAGACGGCCATGTTCGGGTGACCATCCAGATAATTGGTGATGAAGGTACGGATGACAAGGCACCCTTGAAGACCGGAACCTATTCGACCAAGGCGGAGAAATACAACAAGCTCGACTATGTGAACGTCGCGGTTTACTCGGAGGGAAAGGAAACCAAGACATCGTTTAATATCGACAAGGCCGAAGGCGAAGTGAAGATCAATTCCGTTAGTGATGAATCGGTCACCGGCGAGATAAATGTGACCGAGGGCGATAAGTCAGTTAAGGGCTCGTTCACCGCAAAAATAACAAAACGGAAATAGTTTCGGAGGAGCAAAAATGAACGCGAAATTTTTATTGGGAGTGGCAATTCTGGTCACGGCGGTCGCCGGATGCGGTATGCTCGGCGGCGGTGATAAATCAGGTACATCAAATGCCGGCAACAGTACCGTCGACAACAGCACTGAGGCAAAAAAACAACCGGAAAAGAAACCGGAATTTACAGGCGAGGTTAATTTCCCGTATGATTTTCCAACCGTAGATACTGCCGCAAAGACCGGAGAACATATTCTGGTGCCGTCGTACAATTGGATCGTCGAGGCGATGGACAAAGGCGACCAGCAAACCTTCATTTGGTATGCGCAAAAGATGTCGAAACCGGGTGCGGAAAGGTCGGAAGTTCAATTCATGAGCGACAAAAAGGAAGTTCCAAACGCCTACATCGTTCCGATCGCTCCGGGAGCAAAGGCCAAGAACGGCGACATTGTTCTTACTTGGTGGCAGACTGGTTCCGGAATGCAGCGTGCGATCGTAACCGATGCGTCTGATCCGGCACAGCCTGTAGTGCGCTATCTGGATCTGGATTACGACAACCCGGCGAAATCGCGTGACGGAAAAACGACCATCGGACAAATGGATGAAAAAATAAAGCCGGATACCTTTGTCGTGATCAAAGGCGAAATGGAGCCCGGGACCGGCATCGCAATAACCGAAGGCGCTGACCTGAAGCACGGCATTCTGATCCGGGCCAGCGGCGACAAGGTCTTTGCGAAGCTTTTCGCAGGAAAGGCAGGCGTTTTTCCAAAATCGTCGGTGAAAAGCATTCCGCTTGTGCCGAATGTTAAGGCCGGCGACCGCGTCAAGGCTCTTAGATTTTCCGGACTCGAGGATGCGACCGTTTCACGTGTCGATGCAAAGATCGGCCGTGTGTTCGTAAAGTTTGACGGAAGCAACGATGAAAAGGCGATCGCATTCGGAAATGTGATGCCCAAATAACTGCTATGAAGATAAATTTGCCCCAAGCAATGGCGGCGGCGGTGCTTGTTGCCGCCTCCGCATTTTTTGTTTCTGCACAAAATGTTGACCGCCAAATAGAGGCGATCCGCGAAGCCTATTCGGAAGCGAATGCAAAAATAGCTGCGGCCGAAAGCGATCCGGAATCTGCAACGGTCTATATAAACGAACTTCGCGTGAACAGCGGCCGTGCGTCCTGGCCCGCAGTCGGGATCTACAATTCGACGATCAAGTTCTATTACGAGATCCGCGGCGAAGGGCCGTATCCGAATAGTTTGTTCAAGGTAAATGCTCGAACGGAAAGATCGGCTCGTGTGGAAACGGAAGAGTTCTTGTTCGACGATGCAGGGAAACTGATCTTCTTTTTCGGGAATGACGGAGACGCCGAAACTCGCGCTTATTTTGCCGACGGCCGCTCGATCCGGTTGCTGAAAGGCACGACAAACATCGGGCTTGCAACCCAGTCTGCACGTTCTGAGATAGCAGCGATACAGAAAAGATCAGAGTCGATGGTGATCATCTTTCGAAGTTCTGTGGGCCGTTAAAGAGCGCTTTGGCATTTCTGCGATTTGGCGTCAATAGGTATGCAGTGATCGCGATGACAGCAATGGATGGGGCGGTGATCGCAGTGATCTTCCAGCCATATTGTACGATCCAGACAAGCTTATCGCTGTGAACGAGCAGCCAATAAACAAGGATCACGGTCCCAAAGACCGCGAAATGAATAACACACGAAAGCACTAGAACGAAGGGATATTTCCACCATGAGTTCATTGCGTTCATTAGCTGAACTGACAAAAAAGCGAATATGCCCGAACCGGCAAGCGTATTGGTCAGTTGGAGCAATAAGAAGAGCATCAAAGATTCGGCGATGAAAACGATTATCTCGCCAACCGAAAGCAGAAGAAAGAATAGCGAGAAAAGAAAAGCGAGGATCCCGGGTATAACGATGTGAAGCACAACGCTCGCGAGAAGGACGGATATGGGAACGGAAATGCTTCCTGGTTTCATTTGATCGGCTATACGATCCCGCTTTTCAGAGCTTTTGCGACTGCCTCGGACTTCGAATGGACCTGCAGTTTTTCATAAATGTGCCGCATATGGAACGACACGGTGTTGATGCTTACATTTAGTGCAGCGGCGGCGGTTTTGTAATTGTGGCCGTCGACGAGCATTTTGAGTATCCGCGTTTCGTGAGGTGTTAAGCCGTGATCTACCTGCTTCGGCGGCGGATTTACGCGGAAAAGCTCCATCACAGTCCGTGCTATTTCAGGTGACATCGGTGCTCCGCCCGCTGCAACTTCGTCGATCGAGGCAAAAAGTTTGTCGGCCGGAGTGTTCTTGAGCAAATAACCGCTTGCCCCGGCACAGATCGCTTCGATGATGCGCTCGTTGTCGTCATAGACCGTAAGCATGATCACCAGCGTTGCCGGAGACCTCTCTTTGACGATCTTTACCCCGTCGATACCATTCATGCCGGGCAGGCCTATATCGCAAAGAACAACGTCCGGACGCTTTTCCTCGATCCCGGCCAAGCCCATTTCCATCGAGGGGTAAAGCCCGACGCATTCATACTTTTCCGAAACTTCAAGCAATTCGCCGAGCGATTCGCGAATACTTGTCTGGTCTTCGACAACTGCTATCCTTAGTGGCTGCATTGAATCGCTCATAATACTGATCGGAACCGGAAACGAAGAAACGGGAATCGATGAAATTCCTCCGCCAGACGAAAAAGCTTCACGAAATAATTGGAACATTTAATAAGGTTACCTGAGTTTCTCGAGCTGGTCGCCACCTGTTTATGTAGTCATTTACCAAACCGAAACCTGCTGCTCTTTATCCGAACGGACAATCTAACCTCTGTTCCAATTCCATTACCGTTCGGCGAGATCTCCAAAATCCCGCCAATGCTCTCGGCCCGCTGCCGCATACTTGTCAGGCCGTTCCCTGTGTTGTCGGCGTCGGGCGAAAATCCTGAACCATTGTCTGAGATCGTCATTTCAAATCCACTGCCCGATCTTTTTACAAGCACGAGCACACGGCTGCAGCCGGAATGCTTGACGCAGTTGTTAACGGCTTCCTTAAAGATCAGATATATCTGACGCCGTGTGTTAAGGTCGAGCCGGCCGCCGAGATCATCCTCGGGAGCCTCGAATTCGAATTCGATCTTTTTTGCCGTCAATACCTCGGTCGCGAATCGGCGCATTCGCTGCACCAGGTCGATCAAATGGTCGCGCTTAGGGTTTATTGACCAGACGATGTCGCTCATCGAATTCATCAGGTCGCGTGACGTCTCGGCAATTGTCGCAAGCGGCTTGGTTCCAACGTCAGTGCCTTTTTGCAGCTTCTGCGACATTACCTCGCTCAATATTGCAATTTGCGAAAGGCTGGCACCGATGTCGTCGTGAAGGTCGGTTGCGATCCGCGAACGCACGCGTTCGATCTCGAGTATCCGGTTCAGCCTGTTGCGATAGATAACGAACGCGATCAGCGAAACGATCGATACCACTACGAGCAGATACAACAGCATTGCCCACCACGTTTGCCACCAGGCGGGCCGAACTGTGAATGGGATCGCCGGAGCATTCGAGATATTTCCAAGATGATCGCGTGCCCAAACCTGAAACTCATATGTACCCGCGGGCAGGTAGGAAAATTCACGTTCAGGTTCGTCTGACCATTCGGTCGGTTCATTTTCAAAGCCGATCAACTGTGTGCGGTACTTCGTCGCATGTTCACGAAAATCCGAAAGTAATGAGAAGGTGAATTTTAGGTTACTGTCCGAATAATTGAGTTCCGATCCGGCAAAGTTGTTCCGAATATTTCCGGCAACCGAAATATTTCCCAACAAAAGGGGTTTTGCTTCTATGTTATCCAGTTCGTTTTCGAGATCTAATATCGCCAGGCCTTCTACTGTTCCAACAAAAAGTCGGCCGGCGGAATCAAGAAAAGCCGAACCGGAAACACACTCGTTGCTCGGCAGGCCATCTTCGATAGTGAACGTGTAAACGTCCAGGCCACCCGTCGTATCACCAACCGGGGTGAACCGCGAAACTCCGCGATTTGTAAGCGCGTATAGCCTTCCTTTTCGGTCAGCGATCAAGTCGAGAACGTAGCTGTTCAGCATTCCTGGTGTATTGTCAGGATTGAAAACGATGATAGGTTCAGACGTGTCTTCCAGATCTACGCCCGCAATACCGCCGCTGGTCGCTACAAGTAATTTCTGCCGGCCGGCGATCGGATATTCAAGCAATGCCAAAACCCGATTGCTGGGAAGTCCGGAATTTATGTCGATCGTGGACCATTGACCATCAGCACGCCTCGCGAGTCCGCCGCCGTAGGTGCCGACCCAAAGCGTGGTTTTACCTTCGGGGCTTTTCGTTTCGGCAATAGCCCGAACTCGGTCGTCCGGCAGGCCATTCTGGGAGTTCGTAACATTGGCCGTTCCGCCGGTCACCTCGACAAGCCCTCGAGAGGTCCCCACAGACAATGTTTCGTCGTTTGCTCCGCTGCTGTGAAAATCCCAGGTCTCGGACTGAAGATCGGGCCAACCGAAAGGCGTCCAACGGCCTCCCGAATACGAGATCACACCAGTTTCGCCGCCTCCAAGCTTATGTTCTTTTCCTTCAACGACGACCGAGCTCAGACTGTAAACATAATCGCGAGGCACGCCTCCGGCTGCTTCGGAAAAGGTTGTCCAAGCGGTTCCGTCGAATCGTGCAATGCCGCCCCCAAATGTGGCGAACCAATAAGAGCCCTCTGATTCGATAGATGAGAAGACGACCCGCTTCGAAAGTCCGTGGGACTCATTTACTTGGTGCCAGTTGCCTCGTTCGAGCCGGGCGACACCGTGTCCGAGAGTCGAAACCCAAACGGATCCGTCGCCGATATTCGCGTCGAAAACCGCAAAGATCGTGTCGCCGGCAAGGCCGCGTTTGCGGTCGAAAACGGACCACCGGCCGTTTTCATATGCCAACAGTCCGCTGCTTCCGGTTCCGATCCATAATTTATTCTTACCGCCGAAGGTCCTTGAAGTTGTAATACTTCTTATTTCCTTTGAAAGCTGTTCGGGTCCGACTGTTTTTTCAACGCGGCCATCGCTGATGGCAACAAGGCCGCGATCTGTTCCCACGAGAACTCGATCGCTTCCATCGAACAGGAACGAATCAAAAAGGGCGAATACCGTATTGTGCGGTAGGCCGTTTTCAACGGTGTAGGTTTTGGTCGAATCATTCGAGATGGCGATCAATCCGCCATACGTCCCGACCCAGATCGTCTCCCGGTCGTCACGCCGCGTATTGATCATCGAACGAATTCTGCCGCTGGCAGGGTCATCGCCCAGGTCGAACTTTGTCCATCCGACACCATCGAACTTAAAGAGGCCGTCGCGAGTTCCCGCCCATACCGAGCCGTCTTCCGCTTCCAGCAAAACTCTTGCGAAATTACTTGCCAGTCCATGAGCCGGGCCGAAGCTGGTCCAGGTTCCGCCCAGCAAACGATGAACACCGTTGCCGTCAGTCGCAAACCATATGCTTCCATCTGAGCCGTGTAAAATGTCGAATATATAGTTGGAGATATTGCGGTTGGGCATATTGACCACTATCCAGTGGTGCCCGTTAAAGTAAGCCGCCCCGTCCTGTGTCCCCACCCAAAAACGTCCTTGAGCGTCGCGGTCCAAGGTCATGACCGCATTCGACGGCAGCCCGTTTTGATCTGTAAAGACCTTGAATGCCGGAGATGCGATATCGAGGATGTCTGACTTCCCATACGCGTAAACCGCCGTTGCGGTCAAGGCGAGGAAAAATGCACCGCTAAGTAGTGTTTGCTTGAGAAGGGGTCGAAGCATCGGTTCGCGAAGCAAGTCTAGCAGATTTTTACGTCTATTAACTAGTCGGGCCTTGCCCAGGGTTCATTGCCAAGATCACAGTAGATTGTTTAATATTTCGAAGAATATGAACGCAGATTACAGGATAGAACGATGGAAAGAGGTCTATGCACCAAATCCGGCGATGCTTCGGCTTCAATTAGTAAACGAAGGATACCGTGTGTTCCAGTGGTCGGATCAGCCGAATTGCTTCTATGCGTCGCACGCTCATTCGGAAACTCAAACTCACTGGGTCGTGTCGGGCCAGCTTGAGATCAATGTAGAATTTGTTGGCCGTTTCGTTTTGGGTCCCGGCGACCGCGATTTCATGCCGGCGAATGCGTACCATACGGCGAAGGTGCTCGGTTCGGAACCCGTGGTCTATTTAGTCGGAGAGAAACTTGACGAGCCGCTTAAAATATCTTCGCCAAAGAAGCCACCATCGCTCACCAAATCCGGCAAGCCGCGAAAGAAGCGGATGACAAAGGCTGAAAAGGCGGCGGCCGATGCGGAATTCGAAGCGATCAAGAAAATGTTCGGCGTTTAGAATGCAGCTAGCTTTAAAAATGTAACGGGCCGCCATTTCTGGCGACCCATCTTTTCCCCGGTTCGTTAACTTTACAGATTATCGTCTGTAATATCGACGCTCATATTTCTTGGTCTTTGGATTAAAGACATAGGTGTAAAGTGCGCTTCCGCCAGCACCAGCGGCTGCACCGATCGCCGCACCTTTTTTACCGCCAACCAAAGCACCGATCAGTGCTCCGGCACCTGTACCGATACCAATGTTGATCAGATTGCGATGTCGATCATAGACATTTCCTCTTTTCTTAGCATCCTGACAAACAACGCGTCCGTTTCGGTCGCGGTAACAATTTCGTTGTGCTTCAGCTGTGGAAGCGAACAACGGAACCATTATGGCCATCAATGCCATCATCATAAATGCGGATACATATTTCTTAAACATAATCGTTTCCCCCCTTTTTCAAACTTCTTGTTAGGCCTATGCTTGCCTACGACACTTATAATGGCAACGGTTGTGCCAAAGGCGGTTTCCTCAATGTTTGCAATAAGATAGCGAAACGTCTCGAACGGGCTGGAATTTATTTGCGGCACGATATACGGCCACATTATCCGCTTTCGTATAAATACTTGTAAGGCGTTTTTTTGAACGAATGGATCTCCCAACTGTTTCTGGAAAGTTGCCCTAAACAAAATCATTGCTAAATTACAGACCACATTGGTAGTCTTTTAATATAACGGGTAGATCTTCGCTTCCCGCGCCTGCTTGCACACCCATTAACTTAGGATCAACTACTATGAGCTCAATTTCCTTAAGATCCCGTATTCTCCTAATGGTAACGATCGCCCTCTTGTTCTCCGCAGCCGTTGAAGCGCAGACCACCCAATCGCCTCCACGTCGGCAAAACGAGGCAATGGTACTACGCTCGTTGAGAACACTCCACAGCGCACAGGCTACGTTTCAGGCAACAGAAGGAAACGGAAACTATGGCTCATTGCAGGACTTGTATCAAATGGGGTTCATTGACGAAGCTTTGGCCTCCGGAACCAAATACGGTTATACGTTCGTCGTTACTATTGCGCCACACTCACCTCCGTCAACGCCTGCGACCTTTTCGATTACAGCTACGCCGCGAATCTATCGCAAAACAGGTTTGCGTTCGTTCTTCATATCAGGAGACGGCGTATTGCGTGGAGGTGACAGGCAAGGTGTGCCGGCGAATGGAAACGATCCGGAAATTGACGCAGAATTTTCATGTTCCGGAAATGAGCAATGTACGATCTTCGGGCTGCGGACGCTGAATGGCGCACAGGCCACATATCAGGCAACGGTCGGCAGCGGGAATTTTGGTAGCCTGGCTCAGCTTCGTTCAGCAGGTTTGATCACGCAAGCCCTGGCATCGGGTATGGCCAACGGATACAGCTATACTGTGATCATTGTAGGTCAAACCCAGAACGTTCCGGCCTCATTCCGGATCTCCGCAGTTCCTCAGATTTACGGAACTAGTGGCGTCCGATCATTTTTTATTGCAACGGATGGAGTTCTTCGCTGTGCAGATAGAAACGGCGAACCTGCCGATGAGAGCGATCCGCAGTGCAGCCAATAATTATTCTTTAGGGATTTAACAGAACCAAAAGACGGTCGGCCCAATCAGATCGCGAAGAGCGGAGTATCTCATATTGAACCTGCGCCATTTCCCGGTTTCCCGATCTTAAATAAGTACGGCCAAGGTTGAATCTTGCCTGATCAAGGTTCGGGTCATAGCCTAATGCGTTATTGAATGCATTGAGAGCATCATCAGGCTTGTCGAGCTCCAGATAACATTCGCCGAGCTGGTTGTAGGTCTTTGCGTCCGGCCGGTAGGTTTTCAATTGTTCGAAAGCCTCGGCGGCATTGCTCCAACGCTTCTGACGAACATAAGCCTGGCCCAATCTTTCGAGAGCGTTCGCATGATCGGGTTTTAGCTCTATCGAACGTTTGTAGGCGAGTATCTCTTCGTCGGGGCGGTTTAGTCTGTTCAGCGCAAGGCCATATCCGAAATATATTTCCGGATCATTGTCAGTAAGCCTGATCGCCTTGCGATAAGCATCTGCCGATTCGGCAAACTGTCCGACAGCAAACGCCGATGCTCCTATATTTGCGTGCGTAGCCGACCATTCGGGCCGGATACGCGCAGCATTTTTCGATGCTGCGAGCGATTCCGTATGTTTTCCAAGAACTCCGAGACAAAAGCCTGCCTGATACCATGCCTCAGCATAGTTCGGATCGAGCTCAGCGGCTTTCTGAAAGAAAGGCAATGCTCGGGCGTAATCGTCCCTCGAAAGCTGGGCAACGCCCTGTGAATAAGACCGTTCGGCCGCGGCCCTTTTGTTTTCTGAAGTTTCTGCGGCGAGCGATGAGACCGTCCGGAGATCGGTTATTTTAAGCTGGAGAATACGTTCGGCAGGCACGGCGAAGTTTAGACTCTGCCCTTCCGCGGCCTGAAGCGTCGCGACGCCGATCACCTGGCCGTACATATTGACGACCGGCGATCCGCTTGAACCCGGCGAGATCGGAGCCGTGATCTGTATGATGCGGCCATAGCCTGAAATGTCACGCACCGCCGACACGATACCATTCGATACACTGCCTTCGAGCCCGAACGGATTGCCAACCACCACTATCGATTCGCCCTCTTGTGGAACCGTCCGAACGATCGGCAATGGCCGCCCTGATCCGGCCGGAACATCGACCTGTAACAGTGCGAGGTCGCCTTCTCCATCGATCGCAAGCACTCCCTTCACCGGGAATTTGCGTCCATCAGCCAAATGGACCTCAGCTCTCGAAGAGCGTTCGATCACGTGCCTGTTTGTCACAACTCGGTCAGGCCCGATAAAAAAACCACTGCCGCGGGAAACGGTGCCGCCCCGGGCATCAAAGGTTTCGATAGCCACAGCCGAGGGCTTGATACGGCGAACCAATTCGGGAAGATAGTCCTGTGCGGAAATAGATGCGGTCGCCGCAACAAGCAGAAAAAACAAAAATATCGCGGCACGTGCTTTCATCAGGCTCGAGAAAAAGAAACTCCTTTAAGTATAAGTCTTTCACCCTATGCAAACAAACTTTTCTTGATCCCAATGATGTAGAGCCGGTTTCGTTGCCAATCAGACCGCATCGGTGTTATAAGAATCTCATAATGACAAAACGAATTGCACTTGCCGCAGACCACGCAGGCTTCGATGAGAAAGAGAAGATCAAGAAAACTCTGGATGAATTAGGTGTCGAGTATGAAGACCTCGGTACGACTTCGTCGGAATCCGTAGATTATCCCGATTTTGCTAAGGCATTGGCGAACAAAGTGGCTGCCGGCGAATTCGAACAGGGCATTCTCGTCTGCGGTTCAGGGACCGGAATGGCGATCGCCGCTAACAAAATAAAAGGCGTTCGAGCAGCCGTCGCATGGCAGCCGGATATCGCCCGGCTCGCGCGCGAACATAATAATGCGAATGTTCTTGCACTCCCCGGCCGGTTCACCACCGAAGAAGAGGCCGTCGAGATCGTAAAAGCATGGTTCGCTGCCGATTTCGAAGGCGGCCGCCACGAACGCCGCGTTAACAAATTAGAGGAAAGTTAGGCTTCGACTCGTAGCTAATTATTAATTAGTAATTGGCTAATTAGTAATTATTTATCGATAAGACCCCAACAAGATCGAATGCTCTACAAAGTTCACATTCCGGCATTTCCATTGAATGAATTTATTGAGGCGTTCATTTACTTCGAGCGGGCCGAACACGCACACGCCGTGGATCGATTTCTGCCAAACGGCGATACAGAGATACTGATCGACTTTCACGATACTCCTCAATACGTTTACGACAACAATACATTGAAAGAGATCCAGGCGTGCAATCATGTTTGGGCTTCAGGATTGCGCACGGAACCGATCACGATCCCTTCGGGAAACGGTGCCGCGATGATGGTAATTTCGTTCAAAAAGGGCAGGTCCGCGCCGTTTTTTCCTTTCCCAATGGAAGAGATCCGCGACAGCGTTGTCGATGCCGATCTGATCTGGGGCAGCGATTTCGGCGATCTGCGGGAAAGCCTCCTTGATGAAAAGGATATAGATCAGAGATTCTTAATGGTCGAAGGTTTTCTGTTATCAAAGTTTCGATCGAAGCTGAATCTCGATCCGTGCGTTGCTTTTGCCCTCGGCGAAATGATCGAGCGCCCCGATCAAACCAACATCGCCACAATGAATGCCAAGATCGGATATTCGCAAAAGCATTTTGGCGCCATGTTCAAGAAGCAGATCGGGGTCACCCCAAAATCGTTCTTGAAGATAATGCGGTTTCAGAAAGCCGTTCGAACGATCGACGCTGCTACGGAGATCGATTGGACAACGATCGCACACGATTGCGGCTTTTACGATCAGGCCCATTTTATCAACGACTTTAAGCAATTCTCCGGTTTTACGCCGGAACAGTATTCGAAGATCCACACGAACTATCTAAACTACATTCCTGTCGGCTAGGTAAATTTTTTCCAATACGCGATGCAGTCGGGTGATTAAACTTGCACTCGCTATGGAAAACTTTTACATCAATCACATTGCCGTTTTGGTTTGCGCCGTGATGAGTCTGGTCATCGGCGGTCTTTGGTGGTCACCGTTGGTCTTTGCAAAGGCGTGGCAAAAGGAAAACGGACTGACCGACGAACAACTCGCCGCCGCAAATCCATTGAAAACTTTCGGCCTTTCGTTTTTGATCGCATGGATAATGTCCTACAATCTGGCGTTCTTTCTTGGTTCTCAAGGGACTACCTGGCAATGGGGAACCATCGCCGGGTTGCTCACAGCGATCTGGGTCGTAGGGATGTTCATAATAATCGCGCTTTTTGAACAGCGTTCGCTGAAGTACATCGCTATCAACTGCGGCTATATCGTTGTATATTTTGCGGTGATCGGATTTATTTTAGGAGTTTGGCGCTAGGTTCGGAAGTTAATCCGATCAACGAGCCCTTACTTACGTGCGGGCTACAGACACAGGAGCAATATGGCACAGAAAACATCGGGTGAATTTGAAAAAGAGTTTATGGATTCGGTCAAGGCGACGACCGGGAAGGACCTTTCCGGCTGGATGAAAACGATCGACAGCTTCGGCAGTAAAAAGCGTCCCGAGGTGATCAACTGGCTAAAATCAGAACACGGTTTCGGCCACATGAATGCTTCGATGCTGGCGGCGATCCACGCGAATGGCGGGAAACCCGTTTATCAGGACACAGGCGATCTGCTTGAAACACAATTCGCCAAGGCGGCGGATATGCGCCCCTTGTTTGACGAGCTCATCGCGTGGGTGAAGAAGCATTTTCCCAACGCGACCGTACTACCAAAGAAGACATACGTTTCGATTCTAGAGAATCGCGAATTCGCGGCGGTAAACATCAAACCAAAAGAACTGCGAGTGGGCCTCGATCTCGGCGACCGGCCATTTGATGAAGTTATCGAAAAAGCAAAGCTAAGCGGACCGATGCCGCGCATTTCGCATATGTTCGTGCTCACCGATGCGAAGCAGCTGGACGCAAATATCATCGCCGCAATGAACGAATCACATGGCCGCTGCCATTAAAAAGGGATGCACACACCAGGAACCTGACCGGCTCGCGCATGTTAAGCTTTTATCAGGCTCCGGCTTGGGTTTCCTTTAAATGAAATTCGCCGGGGTATATTAACCAGACCTTCGCTGTTTTTGCGGAGGTCTTTTGTTTTTGCGCTACGAAAAAGCGACAAGTTTGAATTGACGATTCGACAAGCGTAATATTTGAGCATATTGAATGATCGACGATCGCGAACACCGGAGGCAGAACGGAACTGGTGCCTTTCATGACTAGACCAAAGAGCATCTTATTACAGACCACAATCCCATATACGGCGGATGATTGGCATATCGACCGCTTTTCGCTGTTGACCGATGTTCTTCGCAGTCAAAAGGATGAAGACGGAAACGCTCTCTATGAGATAATTGCAAGAAACCGAGAAGTCGGATCCGACGGTCTCGATCCGATTTTAAGCACGCTCGACAGCTCGAATTTTGATCAGCTTTGGCTTTTTGCACTTGATATGGGCGATGGCCTGACGAAAGAAGAATGCGAGGCGATCACCAGTTTTAACAAACGCGGCGGCGGGATCCTTTCGGCACGAGATCATTTTGATATGGGTTCGTCCTTGTGCACTCTTGGCGGTGTCGGCTCGGCACATTATTTTCATTCGAAGCAGCGGGAACCCGACGAATCGCGACATCGTCGGGATGATATTCATACGCGAAATATCGATTGGCCAAACTATCATTCGGGTGCGAATGGAAATTTTCAGCGGATCAATGTTGTCGAACATGAACTTATGAAACGCGAGGATGGCTCATTGATAGAATATTTCCCGGCACACCCACATGAAGGCGCGGTCGGCGTACCCAATGACGCGGACGCGGCGATAGTGGTTGCACAGAGCAAGAGCAAAATAACGGATCGTGAGTTCAATGTTGTTGTGGCTTTTGATCCTTATGAACGTGACGGACGGGCGATCGCACATTCAAGTTTTCATCATCTTGTCGACTACAACTGGAACCCGGAAATGGAATGTCCCACATTTGTGGAAGAACCTCCGGGCGATGAGTACAGAACCGCTCCTCAAAGGCTTAACGATATCAAACAATATGTCGCGAACGCGGCAAGGTGGCTTAGCAGATCATGACGAAAATTTTTCCTGAAATTCCGCTTGAGGCGTGGCGTCCGACCAAGGACACGCTTCATCTTTATTGTCAGATCGTCGGCAAGATCCGTCTTGCGATGCATCCGCATCTGAACCATTGGTGGCACGTGCCGCTTTATGTGACCCCGCGTGGGCTTTCGACCCGTACGATCCCTTATTCCGACGGGAACTTTGAGATCGAATTCGACTTTTGTACGGACCGTTTGGTGATCACGACTAACACAGGCCGACAGGAAGATTTTGCGCTTTACGATGGCCTCACGGTCGCAGATTTTTACAGCAGCGTTTTTGCCAATCTTGCAAAGCTCGGCATCGAGCCAACGATCAAACCGATCCCATACGAAGCGCCATCGACCACGCCGTTCCCGGAAAATGTGGAAAATAAGTCATACGATAAAGATTACGTCCGGCGGTTTCACCAAACACTAGTGACGGTTGATGGAATTCTGAACGAATTTCGCGGCCGCTTCGTCGGCAAATCCACGCCGGTCCATATGTTCTGGCACAGCTTTGATCTGGCACTTACACGCTTTTCCGGTAAACGCGTGCCTGCGCGTGAAGGTGCCAACCGTGTCGAACGCGAAGCATATTCACATGAGGTGATCAGCTTCGGTTTTTGGTTTGGCGATGATAAAGTTCCGGCTCCGGCGTTTTATGCCTACGTTGCGCCCGAACCGGCTGGGCTCGCCGACGAACCGCTTACACCTGCATCTGCCCAATGGGCCGAATCTAACGGCGCTCATCTCGCTATATTGATGTATGAGGATGCGCGAACCGGTGAAGATCCGGCTGGAACAGTTTTAGAATTTCTTGAATCTGCGTATCAGGCCGGAGCAAAACGAGCTGGTTGGAACACTGCAGAACTGGAAACCGCCTGATCGAATGACTAATTTCCTGGCTGCATTGCTGATCGTTTCACTTACCGCGTCCGGAATTATCGGCGGCGTTTTCTTTATTTTTTCAACGACGATAATGCGGTCGCTGGCGGCTCGCCCGACCGATGAGGCCATTGGGATAATGAACGAGATCAACGCTGTGATCGTTCGAACCAACTTTATGGCGGTTTTTCTGGGTAACGTAATCTTGTCGCTGGTCGTGATCGGTTTTTCGGTCTTCGGCAACTCATTTTCCGGACGGTGGTTCGCGGTCTCTGGTGCAGTGTTTTACCTGATCGGCGGATTTCTGGTTACAATTATATTCAACGTTCCGCGAAATAATGCTCTCGCCGCAGCCGTTCCCGACGATCCGATCGCGGCCAACTTGGTGTGGCAGGACTATCTTCGCGAATGGACGTTCTGGAATCATGTCAGAACTTTTGCTTGTATAGCATCAGCGATGTTCCTTGCGTTTTCGCTGGTCAGTTGATCGATAAGCTTTAACTTTTTTCACGGAGGTAAATATGAGATTTGGATCGATTGTCTTTATTCTTTTCACGCTTGCTTTTACTGGTTTTGGGCAGGGCCAGCAGGCTCCCTCGCTGAAAGTGCCGATCTTGAGTCCGGCGACTGAGATCTCGCAGGAAGTTGCTTTGACCGAGGTAAAACTCAGCTACGCGCGGCCGAGCGCAAAGGGACGTAAGATCTTCGGCGAACTCGTGCCCTTCAACGAGATCTGGCGTACCGGTGCAAATGCCTCAACGAAGATCACCTTTGCGGAAGATGTTAAGGTCGTAGGAAATCCGCTAAAAGCGGGAACTTACGCAGTTTATTCGATCCCTGGCGAGAAAGAATGGACGATGATAATTCATTCGAATCTGCGTCATCGCTCGCTTGCCGGAAATGTCTATAAGCAAGAGGAAGACGTTTTCCGCTTTAAGGCGACGCCAACAAAGACTGCCGGATTTGTCGAAACGTTCACCATTGCTTTCACGGATATAGCTACCAATACCGCAAATATTTCGCTTTCTTGGGAAAATACTGAAGTGAAATTCCCGATCGAATTTGACGTTGATTCGAGGATCGCCCAGCAGGTCGCCGAGCTTGAAAAGGCCGAAGGCGGCATGAGCGCGATGAACTATTTCCTCGCCGCCGAATACAACTATCACAACAACAAAGATCTCGCGAAGGCGGACGAATGGATACTTGCCGCACTAGGGAAAAGCGCAAAAAATCCGCGATTTGGCTTGCTCCGTGCACGCATTCTTCACAAAGCGGGCAAGAAGGATGAGGCGTTAAAGGTCATTGCCGAATCGAATCAGTGGGCGAAAGAAGCCAATAACGCAAACTACACCGAACAGACCCAACTGTTCTGGGATTCAATAAAATAGTGATCGATCTAAGAAGCGATACAGTTACAAAGCCGACCGAGGCGATGCGGCGAGCAATGGCCGAAGCTGAGGTCGGCGATGACGTTTACGGCGAGGATCCGACGATCAATCTCCTGCAGGAACGCGCTGCTGAGATATTTGAAAAGGAAGCGGCGCTGTTCGTCCCGACCGGTTCGATGGGCAACCAGATCGCCGTGAAGCTTCACACACAGCCCGGCCAGGAAGTGATCATCGAAGAACGCGGACACATCTTTAATTATGAACTCGGAACGCCCGCCGCAGTTTCCGGCGTGATGATGCGAACGGTAAGAAGCGCCGATGGCAGCGGGCATTTAACATGGGACGAGATCGCCGCCGCACTCCGCATCGATCAACCCTATTACAGCAGCCCGACCGGGTTGATCTGTCTTGAAAACACCCACAATTTCGCCGGCGGCAGCGTGATGACCGCCGAACACTGCGCCGAAATTTGCGAACAAGCGCATGCGTTAGGCATTTCGGTGCACATGGACGGTGCTCGGATATTTAATGCGTCAGTTGCATTGAACACACCGGTCGCCGATCTAACGCGCCATTGCGATTCGGTCCAGTTCTGTTTATCGAAAGCTCTCGGAGCACCGGTCGGTTCGATACTCGTCGGCTCGGCGGATTTCATCAAAAACGCCCGCATTTGGCGGAAACGCTTCGGCGGCGGAATGCGGCAAGCCGGGATACTCGCCGCCGCGGGCCTATTGGCGCTCGAAGAATCGCCCAAACGCCTCCACGAAGATCACGCAAATGCACGCAGTTTAGCCGATGGGTTAGCCAACATCCGGGGAATTAAGATCCAAGCTGAAAGTGTCGCCACTAATATCGTAATTTTTGATATTTCGGCCACGTTGAGAGATTCGAACGAGGTGGTAGTTGAGCTGATGGAACGCGGCGTTCTTGCCATCGGTTTTGGTAACTCAATCCGTATGGTGACACATTGTGACGTAAACAGAGACGACATTGAAAACGCAATCGGTGCGGTTTATAAGACATTTATATAGTCCAGTGCCGAATCTGATCTTATACAAATCGCTGCCGTAGAGATCAATGAACATCGAACAGATCCGCAAATTTTGTCTTTCGCTGCCGCATGCCACTGAAGACGTTAAGTGGGAGAAAGATCTGTGCTTTTGCGTTGGTGAAAAGATGTTTTGCGTGACGGGGCTTGATCAGGTTGATGGACAAGTTTCGTTCAAATGCACACCCGGAAAGTTCGCAGAGCTCATCGAGGTCGAAGGCATAATTCCGGCGCCTTATGTCGCTCGTTATCATTGGGTCGCGGTGCAGCGGGCCGATGCGATCAGCGACGCCGAACTGAAGGTTATGATCAAAACTTCCTACGAAATGGTCTTTGAAAAACTGCCAAAGAAAATACGCGATAACTTAAAATAAATCACTCCGTTTCCGTTCACATCTTTGCCATATCGATTTAATCAAATAGCAATTACAGGTTAATTCCAAGTTCACCTCCTTGACCTAGACTCCTCCATTACTCATTTGAAATGAATACAACGGCTCTGTTCCATGGGGCCAAGATCCTTGAACTAACCATCAAGAATCTTACTTGGCCTGTTCATTTTGAAACACACAAAAGAGGAGACCATGAATTCAAGAACTAAATCGATCGGACTATTTCACCTCAGCATTTTGCTGATCGGCATGATCTGTCTTTTACCGTTTTCGGCTTCGGCCCAATCCGAAACGGCAACAGTTTTGGGCACTGTGAGAGATGCGAACGGAGCAGGGGTAACCGGAGCCGCCGTTTCGCTCAGAAACATCGGGACCGGGAACACTGTCACGACAACCACCGATTCCAGCGGGAGCTTTATTTTTAGTAATGCCCGCATCGGGAATTATCAGATAACGGTCGAAGCCAACGGTTTCGACAGGACCGTTGCTGACAACATAAACTTAGTAATAAATGCCCGCCAACGTGTCGATCTTACGCTGCAGGTGGCATCGGCGGCGGAGACCGTGATGGTCACGGGGGCGGCGGATCTGCTAGAAACCGAATCGAGCACGGTCGGCCAGGTCGTTCAGCGTCAGCAGATCGTAGCTTTGCCGCTCAACGGGCGCTCGTACGCAAATCTTGCCTTGCTCGCTCCGGGCGTTCGCGAATCGCACACGAACAGCTCGATCGGCGGCGGCGGACGCGAGGCCGCGTTTAACGTCAATGGCCTGCGTGCGACGATGAACAATTTCCTGCTTGACGGCATCGACAACAATGCTTATGGCACAAGCAACCAGAGCTTTTCGAGCCAGGTGGTGCAGGTCTCGCCGGATGCGATCGCCGAATTCAAGGTGCAAACCAACACATACAGCGCCGAATTTGGCCGCTCGGGCGGAGCTGTTATAAACGCGACATACCGCAGCGGCACGAACCGTTTTCACGGTTCGCTGTGGCAGTTTCACCGAAATAAAGTGCTGAACGCAACGGGGTTCTTCAAACCGATCGGAGGAAAACCGCCGCTCATCCGAAATCAATTTGGCTTTACCTTTGGCGGGCCGATCATCAAAGACAGAACATTCTTTTTTGGCGATTATGAAGGCTTTCGTCAGGTGCAAAAGAACCTTGTATTTTCGACGCTGCCAACGCTGGCCCAGCGACAGGGTATCTTGACCGTCAATGTCCGCGATCCCTTTACCGGCACGGTCTATAATGCGGGAACACCGATCCCGATGACAACGTTCGCACAAAGAGTGTTGGCTGAGCTTCCCCAGCCGTTCACCTCCGGAACCTCAAACAACTATCAGGAACTAGTTCAAAACCAACAGTTCAATGACAAGTACAACTTCCGGATCGATCATCGGTTTAATGATGCCCTGAATATCTTCGGGCGATGGAGCTATCGAAGATCTGAAGCATTCGAGGGGCCGAATATTCCCGGGCCATCGGGCAGCAATCAGAACGGTTTTATCGATATTCTCAACAAGCAGCTTTCGCTCGGCGGAACTTATGTCGTTAACAGCTCGTCGCTCTTCGACCTTCGTTTCTCGTGGTCTGACATCAAGGCTGGTAAACGTCCGCCGCTTACAGGCGGCCCCAGTATGTTTGAACTATACGGCATCACTGGTTTGCCGTCGGATCCGACGATAACCGGTGGTTTGACGACGCAGACGATCGGCGGCTTCTCACAACTTGGCCGGCAGGCTACGAATCCGCAGTACCAGGATCCAAGAAACATTAACATCCGCCCCAGCTATACCGTTACGGCCGGACGACACACCATCAAGATCGGATACGAATATCTTGCTGTGGACACTGATGTTCAGGACACAAATCCCTTGATGGGAATCGATACCTACACCGGCCAGTTCAGCCGTCCCGGCGGAGCAGCGGCTAATAACCTGTATAACCTTGCAGACTTTATGTTCGGCGCACGCAGCCAGTACGAACTCGCCGATCTGACGGTCGCCGAAATGCAGCAGCGTTTTCACTTTGCCTACATTCAGGACGATTTCAAGGTCAATCGCAAACTGACCCTAAATCTTGGCCTTCGGTATGAGTTCGGAACGCCTTATTATGAAAAGAACAATCGGCTTTCGAACTACGATCCGGTAAGCAACTCGATAATTCTGGCAAAGGACGGTTCACTGTACGACCGCGGGCTCGTTGATCCGGACTACAACAATTTCGGGCCGCGTCTGGGTTTTGCCTACAATATTTTTGACAAGACCGTTATCCGCGGCGGCTACGGTGTCGGCTACAACTATTTGAACAGACTGGGTAGTGCCGACATTTTGGGAACGAACTTTCCGATCATCACGCGTGCGGCAGTTGCGCAAACGGCACCCGATCCGATCCTGAATCCGCTCTGCGCCGGTGATGCATTTGCATCAAATTGCTTCAGAGCAACACAGCAGGGTTATCCGACCAGTGGCTTGCCGAATAACGTCACGCTCTATATTCCACGGGACAACAAGACCGCCATGATCCAAAATTGGCAGCTCTCCGTTCAACGGGAATTGCCGGGCAATATGGTGATCGATGTCGCTTATGTCGGCAATAACGCGAAGAATACTGTTCTGCTGGCGGACTTCAATCAAGCCCGGCCGCTGACACCTGCCGAAGCCGCGTTGCCGGCGGCACAGCAGCCGTCTCTTCAGGCACGGCGTCCGATAGCGAACTTCGGCTCGATCTCGGCCGTTTTGCCCGAAGGCTTTTCGAATTACAATGCGATGCAGGTAAAGCTTGAAAGACGCTTCAGCAGTGGATTTTACTTTCTGAATTCGTTCACATGGTCAAAGGCGATCGACAATGGTTCGCAGGTTCTTGAAGAGCCGAACGGCAATACCGGAACGCCGCAGGATGTTTACAATATCGCCGCTGACAAAGGCATCGGGGCCTACGATCAGCCGTTCAACAACACTACGGCTTTCGTTTGGGAGATCCCGATCGGCCGTGGCCGCTGGCTCGGAGGCGATATGAACGGAATCCTTGACGCGTTCATCGGCGGATGGCAGCTTAACGGAATTAACACAATGCTCAGCGGCCAACCGATCAATTTCCGCTACACGCCGTCGCCGGTGACGAACAATCTTCCTTCGTTCCTCGGCGGTGTTGCCTTGAGGCCGAACATTATCTGTGACCCGACGAATCGCGGTGACCGTCCCGATCCCAGGTTTGGTTACTTCAATCCAAATTGTTTCCGCCGGCCGCCGGTCACAAATCCATTCGGGAATGCAGGCCGCAATATTGCCCGAAGCGATAACTACTTCAATCTGGATCTTTCGGTTCAAAAGAATTTCCGGATACCGATCACCGAGTTTACGCAGCTGCAATTCAAGGCGGAGTTCTTCAATGTTTTCAACAGGACGAACTTTCAGGCGGCAAATGCAAATGCAGGCCTGATAACGTTCAACGCGGCGGGCGAAGTTACCGGTTTCGGTGCTTTCGGCCAGATCAGCAGTGCGTTTCCTGCACGGCAGATCCAGTTAGCGTTAAAGTTCACCTTCTAATGAAAATGCGGCGGAGCAGATAATTTTTGCTTTGCCGCATAATTTTTGCTTTTACCAATATGAAACACAGATCAACTTTTGCACTCTTTACAATTTTGCTCATAACAGTTCTCGGCATCGGACAAACCGGAAAGTTCGTTAGCATCGAAGGCCATCGCGGGTCGCGCGGGCATTTGCCCGAAAACACGATCCCATCGTTTCTCCTTGCGATTGATCAGGGTTCGGACACGCTCGAATTGGATGTTGTGATAACCAAAGACAAAAAAGTGCTCGTCTCACACGAACCTTGGTTTCATCACACCATCTCGCTGGATCCAAAAGGTGAGCGCATCACTCGCGAGACCGAACGCGACCACAATATCTTTCAAATGACCTATGCCGAAACCAAGAAATATGACGTCGGCAGCATTGGTAATGCAGGTTTTCCGAACCAGAAACCGATGAAGATCGCCAAGCCGTTAATGACGGAAGTGTTCAAGGCGGTCGAAAAACATACCAAGGATAAAAAGCTGACGCCTGTTCGGTATAATATCGAGATAAAATCGAATCCGGCAGGCGATGGCACGTTTCATCCGGCACCGGCTGAGTTTGTGAAACTCGTCGTCAACGACATCAAAAAGCATAAGCTCGAAAAACGCGTTATCGTCCAATCTTTCGATCTTCGGCCACTGCAAGAACTAAAAAAGACCGATCCAAACATTCCGCTTGCTCTTCTTGTTGGGGGAAATGAAAAGCTGACCGAAAAGCTCAACGCACTCGGCTTTGTCCCGGACACGCTCAGCCCGCATTTCTCGCTCGTGAACGATGAACTTGTAAAGCTTTGCCGCGAAAAAGGCATGAAACTCGTTCCCTGGACCGTAAACGAAATGGCGGATCTGGAACGGATGAGCAAATTTGATCTCGACGGTATCATTACCGATTATCCCGACCGGGCCGTAAAGGTTTTCAGAACCCGATAGACCGCTTCATTATCAGTGAATAGTGGCAAGTCAACAGTGAGACTATCCGCTAACCAATTGTCACTATCCACTGAAAAGAACCGTCCTCGCAAAACTGACAATCGGCCAAATTTCGGTAGAATAGAGGTCGATGATAATCGCTATCGACGGGCCCTCGGGTGCGGGAAAATCAACGCTCGGCAAAATGCTTGCGAAAGAGCTTGTCCTGCTTTATTTGGATACGGGAGCAATGTATCGGGCAGGTGCACTTGCAGCGGTCAGGGAAGGTATTTCGCCGGACGATGCTGAAGAAGTTGCCCGGATCGTTCATGAATCGGAAATAGGACTCGAGGGCGAACCTGATTCGCTGCGTGTTTTATTGAACGGCGAAGATATTACCTCTGATATCCGTACGCTTGAAGTGGCACAGGCAGCTTCAAAGGTTTCGACTATCTCCGATGTTCGACGCCGTATGGTCGAACTCCAAAGGGAACTCGGCAACAAGTCTCCAAAAGGCTGTGTGCTCGAAGGCCGTGACATCGGCAGCGTCGTTTTTCCGAATGCCGATATTAAATTTTTCCTCACCGCAAAGCCCGATGCCCGTGCACGCCGCCGCTACGAAGAAGACAGAGGAAAGGGCCGGAATTCTACCTACGAACAAACGCTTTCCGAAATAAATGAGCGCGACGAACGCGACGTTGCCCGCGCCGATTCACCGCTGGCCATCGCCGAAGGTGCTGAGGTCATTGACACCAGCGACCTCGACCTAACGGAAGTTTTCGAACTTATGCTTTCCAAGGTGCGTGAAAGGAAAAGTGCGGCGGTTTAGGTTCACATTCCGAAACGAGGTCTATTTCATTTTAGCGATCAGCCTGTTCCCGATGGTTGTCGGAATGATCGTATTGGCGATCCATTGGCTTCAAGGTCGACTCGGCGAATAACCTTTCCATCTTCAACAACTGCCATCAACTGCGCCAAGTGCTATTGGTTCGCTCAGTTGGCTCTATTATCATTGCAGAGGCCGGCAGTGTGAGTCCGGCCGGATCTTTGAAATTTGAGAGTTGGGACCTGGGCGGTTCTGACGAGTGAGACGCCGTCGTCTCAAATTTGAGACGGTTTCGACAGTATACTTTCGAATTGGGACATTTTTTGTCCGCAAGTAATTGAAAAGGAAACACTTAACGTGTCCCACTTTCTACACTTTTTGGGACAAAAGTGGGACAAAAGTGGGACAAAGATGGTCGTTCCATTTTGGGGTTCCTATTTTCGCAAGTGGAACGATGTTTTCCGGCAAACCGCTGAAAATGGAACACTTAACCCGTTCCACCTCGGACACTTTGTGGAACGATCGACTGTGGTTCAGTCACACGCTGCGTGTCGGACCCTGGGACAGTGGGACAACGGGACAACGGATTTTGGATCGAGTGATTCAGTTGTGGGTATATAAACACATAAGCTCTCTAAGGAATGGGCTTACAACCTGATGCAAATGTTTGACTTGGCAAGCCTCAGCCGATAACATCTGTTTTGGGTTTTTGCTCCCGTAGCTCAGCTGGATAGAGCGACGGCCTTCTAAGCCGTAGGTCGCAGGTTCGAGCCCTGCCGGGGGTACCAACACTTTGCAATTTCAGATCTGAAATTTGAGATCTGAAATTGTTCTTATGGCGGCTATAGTTCAGTGGTTAGAGCGCCTGATTGTGGTTCAGGATGTCGAGGGTTCGAATCCCTCTAGCCGCCCCATTCATCTTCTTTTTCCCACCTGCGTCCGTTTTCGTTGTATTATCGAACCTAAAGATGAACGCTGTGCTGTTCAGTTTCCTAAGCTTGATGACACCTTTGCGGAACAAAAGAATTTTCGCTTCGGCCTTTCGGTCGCTCGGCGTTATGTTCGTGATCGTGTTTATCTGCAGCACTGTTTTCGCGAAGGATTATGTTGATAATGAAGTGCTTGTAAAGATCCCAAGCGGCGGCGAGAGCCGAGGCATTAGCCGCCTTTCACGTGAAGGCTATTCGGACGTAAAGCGGATCGGCAAGACAGATTGGTACCTGGTGAAACTGTCTGATCGGCAATCGCTCGCAGACGCTCTAAGGTCGCTTGGCGGAT
Organism: Pyrinomonadaceae bacterium; assembly: GCA_041751035.1. GTDB lineage: Bacteria > Acidobacteriota > Blastocatellia > Pyrinomonadales > Pyrinomonadaceae > OLB17. Next base: position 512,750 of record JBGSYH010000030.1, read on the forward strand.
CTGACGTGATCTTGGGAGTTCAACCCAATTTCATTTACCGCCTTCATCAGATACCCAATGATCCTCAGTGGGATACGACCGGGCTTTATGGTTTGCAGCGAATCTCTGCACCGGCGGCGTGGGATATTACAACGGGCAGTCCGGAAGTCGTGGTCGCAAATATCGACACAGGTATGCGGTTGACGCACGAAGACCTCGCGGCAAATATATGGGTTAATCCGGGCGAGATACCGAACAATGGCATCGATGATGACGGCAACGGATTTATCGACGACGTTCACGGCTGGGACTTCCGTTACAACGACAGTGATCCTTCGGACGAGCATGGCCACGGAACTCACGTTGGCGGAACCATCGGTGCCGTCGGCAACAACGCACTCGGTGTGGTCGGCGTGAATTGGAATGTTCGGATAATGCCGATCAAGATATACAGTCAAGCGGCGAATGATACGACTTCCGCGATGCTGATCGCTGCGTACGATTATGTTCGAATGATGAAGGAAAGCGGTGTAAATATCCGAATCACGAATAATTCCTATGGCGGCTGTGCAGAGGCTTGCGGCTATGATCAGGCGACGAAAGATGCGATCGATGCTCTTGGCGACGCCGGTGTTCTAAATGTTTTCGCGGCCGGGAACGGGGGATCGAATGTTGAACAAACTCCGTTTTACCCCGGAAGTTATGAGTCACCGAGCATTTTGAATGTTGCCGCGTCAAATTTTTCAGATGGCCGTGCGAGTTTTTCGAATTTCGGCTTGGTCTCGGTTGATGTTGCCGCACCTGGAGCGGGGATCCAGAGCACAACCAACGGCTCGAATTCGACTTACGGACCGATGGGGGGCACTTCGATGGCAGCGCCGCACGTTTCAGGTGTTGCTGCACTACTTGCGGCCCATCATCCGAATCTTTCTGCTGCCTCGCTAAAGGCGACTATAATGAGTTCGTCCGATCAATTAGCGGCGTGGAGCGGGGTGGTTCGATCCGGTGGCCGTTTAAATGCCGCGAACGCATTATTGTCGCCGACAGTTTGTGACTTCGATCCATCGGTAAAAACTGTGGAGTTTCCCACAAAAGGCGGTTATTGGGCTGCGAAGATCAATGCGGCGGCAAATTGTGACTATTCCGTCGCTACGGATGTAAATTGGATAAGCATTTTTGGACCAAAAACACGAAGCGGCACGTCCAAAGTAGAGTTTTGGGTCAGAGTGAACCCGACCATTTCGCGACAAGGTGTAGTTCGAATCGGAGATCGCGAATTGTTAGTAACTCAAACACGATAATGTAGTGTTGGAAATTTGCCGCTATTCCAACTTTTTCCTTAGTAGGAGCGTCTAACCGTTTAGTTTGTGACAGTTCTTACTAAAAAGCGACCACTTTAATGTTGCTATTGTTTTGCTAGCCAATGTATAATTTTGGTTTGATTGCGTCTCGCATATCAGAACGCATTCCAGTTTTCGGTATAGTTTCGTTCAAGGAAATAACAAATGAGTAATACGATTGCTGCTTTCCGCAGACTCACCGTTTTTGCGACCGTTGTCGCTTTATTGAGCCTTCCCACCTTTGGTCAGATCAAGCTGCGCACCGCGATGGACTATGACGGTGACGGAAAGGCTGATTTTACGGTCTTTAGACCAAGCGACAATACTTGGTATTCGGCACTTTCGGGCAGTGGCAACACGTCTGCTAATAATTTTGGCTTAGCCAATGAGGATTTCATGACTCCCGGCGATTACGACGGTGACGGCATCGGAGACTTATCGGTATGGCGTGATACGAATGGTGTGCATTACCGAATTCGAAGCTCTGACAGCACATTTACTGCTGATCCATTCGGTATTTCAGGTGACGAGCCGGTCAATCGCGATTATGACGGCGACGGTAAGACTGATCTTGCGGTAGTTCGTAGAACGGGCGGCAACATGGTCTGGTACGTATACCGAAGTACCGACCAAGGTTTTTCTGCGATTCAGTTCGGACTCGCTACAGACTTTACGGCCCCGGGCGACTACGACGGTGACGGGAAATTCGACCTAGCGGTACAGCGTCCGGGAGCGACTGCTTCATCGCAGGCCACTTTCTTTGTCAATCGCAGTTCTGACAACGGATACACCATAGTTCAGTGGGGCTTGAGCAATGATCTTGTGGTTCCTGGTGACTATGACGGTGACGGTAAGACGGATTTTGCTGTTGTACGTGAGGGCACAACTGCTTTAGAGCAACTCACGTGGTTCATCCTTCGCAGTTCTGATGGCGGATTTATAATTGGACCTTATGGTGTGACCGGCACTGACCTTACCACCCAAAATGATTATGACGGAGACGGTAAGACAGATATCTCTGTATGGCGGAATTCGACTGGGGAGTTTTATGTTCTTAGCAGCCTTTCGGGCACTACCTTTGGTCTGACATTCGGTTCGCCTAATGATTTTCCGGTGGCCGCATACGATACGCACTAGGAGCGATATTTTGAACGAACAGATCAAGGTTGAAGACGAAATTGTCTTCAACCTTTTTCTTTATTATTCTAATTTCGATCTTTTGGGGGTTTCAGCATATCGGATCTAACGCTAATACTATTGAGCAATTCAAAGGCAAAGCCGTTGCGATCATTGGCGATATCGTCGCCGATCAATTTCTGAGCGGCACGATAACAAGAGTTTCGCGTGAGGCTCCGGTGTTTATAATGCGGCACGATGAAACCGAGACCCGGCCCGGCGGAGCCGCGAATGCTGCTGTTAATGTGGCCTCGCTCGGCGGTGATCCGTTATTGGTTGGTATTGTTGGTGCAGATACGTCGGGCGATCTTTTGATCGGCGAGTTGGAAAAAAGAGATGTCAGAGTTGAGAACATCTTACGCGCCGATGAATTTCATACGACTACTAAGATCAGGGTACTAGCGGGTCATCAGCACGCCCCCCGCAGTCAGGTGATCAGAATAGATCACGAACCCTCGGGCGTCATAACTCCCGAAATCAAGAAGGCGATCTTGGGAAATGCTGAGGCTGTTCTGGCGACCGCCGACGCCGTAGTAATTTCGGATTACGGTTACGGGGCGTCTGGGCGCGATGTGTTTGAGCATTGTTTGGCGATCGCCGATCAACGAGGCATCCCGATCCTGGTCGATTCCAGGTTTCGCCTTTCAGAATTTCGCGGAGCAACTGCCGGCACGCCGAATCAGGAAGAAGTGGAAAATTTGTTGGGCGGTAAGATGACTGACACCGGATGTGAACGACTCAGACAAGATCTCGGCTATCGGGCATTGCTGGTGACTTGCGGAAACAAGGGGATGCGGCTTTATCAGCAAGACGTTACGAGCATCTATTTTCCTGCCGTCGGTTCTTCAACTGCGGTTGATGTGACCGGAGCCGGTGACACAGTTATCGCCACATTTGCATTGGGGCTAGCGGCCGGACTTAACTTTGAAGAGGCGGCTCGTATCGCAAACCATTCAGGCGGGATCGTCGTGATGAAAAAGGGAACAGCATCAGTTTCGGTCGAAGAGCTGAGGTACTCGCTTGAAACGGAAACTTCGGGTACTTCGAAATCTGATGTATCGCAAGCTGCCTCAAATGAATATGGAACGCACTGATCACCCCATCTACGAAAGAAATAGCTTGATCGAGCTTGTTGACAAGAAGCGAGTCTCAGGCGAGCGAATTATCCTGACAAATGGATGCTTCGACCTTTTTCACGTTGGCCATATCCGGTATTTAGGCGGGGCAAAAGCCCTTGGCGGGTTTGTTATAGCAGCGATCAACTCCGATCGGCAAGTTCGAAGCCTAAAAGGAAAAGGTCGGCCGTTCATGCCTGAAGACGATCGGGCCGAGATCGTGGCCTCTTTAAGGTCAGTTGATGCTGTGACTATTTTCGATGAACCCACGGTCGAGGAATTGATCCTCGCGATAAGGCCTGATATCCATGCAAAGGGTACCGATTATACAACCGACACGGTTCCTGAACGTGACATTGTGCGATCCTACGGTGGAGCGGTCGAAATAGTTGGCGACCCAAAGGACCACTCCTCGACCGCACTGCTTGGATCGATCCGTCGATCTACGTAACCCCGTTCGAATATGCCACGCGAGACCAGCTTCGAGAATTTAAGTGCGAAGAACAAGCAAGACCTGATGATCGAGGTCTGGGAACGGCTTGACTGTGAGAGCATCGGTGCGTCGGAGGTCGAGATCATCGAGCGAATCGTTGACCAGACGTTTGGTGCAGGCGCTGTTGATTCACCTATGGCCGTGGCTCGCTTGCTCGCGGACGAAGGTGCCGAGTTGCGGCATTCGGAGATAATGGATCTTTACGTTGAGCGCGAAGCGGAAACGATTTATGACGCAGAACTCCGTAATCTGATCAATATCGAAGATCTTGAAAGTGCAGCTTCGTCGTTACAACGAATGGAGAATCTTCGGCGCAAGTACGAATCAGAAGCTGATGATCTTGGCCTTCGGCGGTTGCACGAAAAGGCGGTAAGATTTAAGGAAATGGCCCACGAACGCTCGCTCAAGAAATGCCTCGACGAGCGAGGCCGTTTGATGAATGCAGAGATCGCGGAATGGATAACACACTGGCTACGGACGCCGCAAATTTTTGATACCTGGATCGCCTTAAGACTGCGGTCTGAAGAATTTCGCGAATGGTTCGGCGGCGGAAAAAAAGATGCATAGGTTCTACGCACCGCGAAGTGCTTTCATGGGTGATACTGTTAGTTTGGATGTCGGCGAGACCCGGCATTTGCGTGATGTTTTGCGGCAAAGTGTCGGCGACGAAGTGATTATATTTGATGGTGAAGGTCGTGAGTTTTTCTGCCGGATACTCAAGATAAGCAAAGATGGAGCAGAAACCAGGATCCTCAACGAAATCGAACCGACAGCACCGGAATCATCGTTCAGAATACACGTTGCGGCAGCGATAACGCCGCCGGACAAATTCGATCTAATCGTTCAAAAATGTGTGGAACTCGGTGTACACCAGTTCACGCCGCTTGTTACCGCCCGATGCGAGATTCGTGTCAAAGATGGATCGAAGAAGCTTGAAAGATGGCAACGTATCGCGTTCGAGGCGGCAAAACAATGCGGTCGGGCAAGGTTAATGGCGGTTAATAGGATCGTAGATTTCCAGCCATTCGTTGAAGCGGAAAAGAGTCAAATGGTAATGTTCAGCGAACGTGAAGGAGAAGGATTCGACGAAATTTCGAGGTTGAGTCACTTAACCGCACTATACGGCCCGAAGGGTGGATGGGAAGATTCGGAACTCACAGCTGCCCGAGCCGGTGGGGCAAGCATTATCACCTTCGGCGGCCGAATTCTGCGTGCCGAAACGGCTGCGATCGCATTGACCGCCATCCTCCAGCATCGTTTTGGTGATATGAATTAGATAGTTGTCCGCGAAACTCTAGGCCGGTAATACGAATCCCCTCTTTGTGTCATGCCGGCCTTTTTACCGACTGTATGGATGACCGATTCGAGAAGTTCTTTGCTCGAGATCTTAAAGCTGACGTTTCCGCTAACATCCGCATCAGCATCGTTAAAGCTGATGATCATATATCGCCATTTTTCTTTGATCAAGCCGCCAAGAATACTTCCCGGCAACGGAATATTTCTTACGATATTGCCTGTGTTTGACGTTACCGAGCGAGAATCCGGATAGATCACTTGGATATCGCTGAATGAAAGTGAGAATTTTTCTTTTCCGTCCTTTCCATAAAACACGATACGCTCATTTATATCATCGATTCGAATCGTACCGGTTTCCTTCTTGCTGAATCCAAACATGCCGCCCTCATACTTTGCGTTGAACGTAGGCGGAGCGGCAGGGACGTCGATCTTGGTTGGCCGATCATCTTTCTCGACCGGACGAACCTGCGCACTTGCAGCCCCCAAAAGGAAAAGAACAAATGACACGGAAACGATCGTTTTCAGGCTCATAATTTGGACCTCGCTCTTAAATATTTCTTTCAAAACGAATAGACGCTCTAGCACTCGAAATAGTTGTCACGCGGCGACCCTAATTTTCGAATCTTCAAGATAAGGTCGCAGCCTTTTTTCAGCAAGCGTTACGTATTCTGAGCTAATCTCTGAACCGAGCCAGCGACGTTTGAGAAGATGAGCGATCTTTGCCGTGGTGCCCGATCCCATAAACGGATCATAGACCACCTCACCTCTATTTGACCAAGACCGTACTTGGTCTTCGACAAGCTGCTCAGGAAATATCGCCGGATGTTCGAAAGCTATCTTGTCCTTTGAGCTGGATGTGCCGACGTTGTAGAAGAAGATGTTATTGACCTTACGTTCTTTAGGGGCAACGTGGTCGTGTGCCAGATCGTTGCGCCCGACCTTAGTAATACGAAATGATTTGAAAGCCTTTTCCTGCTTTATCGGCTGAGTGAGCGGGTTAAACGTTTTCGGCTGACCCTTAGAAAAGCAAAACATATATTCGAAACACTGCCGATAGCGCTTCCCGCAATCGCTTGGGATCGGGTTGTTCTTTGCATAGATCATAGTGTCGTGGATCCGAAAACCGGCTTCGCGGAATGCAAAAGCATGGCTGAAACTTGAAAGCGTTTCATCGCCATTCACAGTCCGGTCACCGACGACCCAAACCACAACGCCACCTTCTTTCGTTTTTGCAAAAAGCGCCGCCGCGATCTCTTCGACCGGGAAATGATAACCGTTGTAATCGCGGAGGTCGTCATAAGGTGGACTTGTAATCGACATATCGACGAAACCATCGGGCATCCGCCTCATTGTATCCAGGCAGTTTTCGCTATATATCTTATTTAGCTGGAGCATAATTTCAGAAGTTTGTTTCGCCAAAGGTGTGTTTCCACGAAATCGACTGTTCTACGACCCTAAGCTGCTTCCTTTCTGTTTCGCCACAGAAAGTTCGAAGCTTATCGATGACGATCTTTGTGAGTTCAGTACTGAGACTTCCCGCATGGTTTTTAAGATTCGAAAGATAATGCAGAATCAAGTCGCCGGAACTGTCAAGGTGGAACTTTTGAAATTCTGGTTCATTCATTAGCTCAACGATCGTACCGCTCGGTATCACAAGCCGCGGCACCTCGTGATTTCCAACATTAGCTGAAAGTGCTCCAAGAAGAAGTATGGCGATCAACATATTCTGGTCTTTCTGCAAGCTCGGGCTTACTCCATCAAGTGCGTGCTCATGTTCCGAACGAGGTGAGAAGCGGAATAGGGCCGGATCAGTGATCCGCGAATCGGAAACAATCCCTACAACAACATTTTCGCCGACCGACATGGAGACGAAGGAGCCAAACGTATCGGGGCTCGCCTCCAAAGCGTTGAGCCGAGCGATATACAAAACGTGTGAGGTCGATCCAATTATGCTGGCGATCTTCATACGATCATGATCTTCCGGCCATTTCCGGTATTAGAAACAAGAGCCACCACAAACCGAGCTGTGCAAAGAGAATTACAACGGCTACCATGAATAATTTGATACCATTTCGGAAACCGCTTGATCCGGTTGTTCGTAGAACGGAGTAAATGCTGAACGCGAAAGCCAAAGGAACGAACACGATTCCGAGTAAAGGCACCAGTGAATAAACCACACATGCCCAGGCAGTGCTTGATCCTGGATTCGAGCTGCTTACAAAAAGCGGTTTGGCATTCTGGTCTATGTCCGGCCGCTTCATCATTCAATAGTCTTTCATTTTTCGCGCGCCGTTGCAAGAGCGGCGCGCATTAGCGGATAATGATCAGACATTACCCCACTTGGCGAGAAATCGGCGGATATGGTCGTTGTCTTCCTTGGCGGCTTCCAATTCAAGGAAAGCACGGAAATCTTCCTGCTCAGTAAAATATTCTTCTTCGGAAAGTTTTCCGGTAAAATTTACCATGCGTAACCAAATGAGGTAGGTATTTAGCGTATCGATCTGGTTGTATTCGACGATCTTTGTTATTTCGCCCGCGAGCCACATATCGACGACCTGATCGCCTGTCGCGTCGATCTTTCCGGGAAAACCACAAAGTCGAGCCATATCGTTGAGTTTTGGCGTCATCGCACCTCGCGAGAATTTTGCCATCAGATCAAGGTGCGCCTCGCTGTTTCGCGAATCGAAATAATCACGCCCTTCCCACGGTTTGGACGGTCTGGCATTGAATGCCTCGGCACGAATCTCATTGACCATTCCGCGTTGAATCAAAACCTGAAGGTCTGACTCTGAAGAATTGTATCCAACGAGCTGCGGATTTCGAACGCCTACGAAATGGAGAAACTTACCGATGATCTCGGCTTCATCGACCGTAGTCTCTGTGAACGGTAACTTCGGAAGTGAATTAAGGGCAAACTCGACGTGGCGTTCCCCATCAACACGAACGATTCTCCGCGAAAGAAAAGCGATCGAAACGACCCGAGAAAATAGATACTTCACGAATGGCCGCGGCAATTTCTCGGCGTCGTAATCCTTCGTTTCTTGCCAGAGACGTTCCATCGCTTCGAGTTCAGTGATCTCAGGCGGAAGATCAAATAAACGGATCGCTCCGACCGCATCAGGCACCCATTCAAGGTCATAGAACCAAACCGGATCGTGTATTTCGTATTTAAGCATCGCGGCGAAAGTCTAACATAACAAAAATGGACCGGGCTAACCTGCCTGGTCCATTTTCGACTGTTAGAACGCCCGATCGCTAATTTTCATCAATGGACTTTGCCGCTGAGACGTTAGAACTGCTGGTGACCGCCAATCGGAAACTTGTGCCTTGATCCAGCTTAATGTTTCCGCCGGTAAGCGAGAGTGTTGAACTTCCGCTCGTTGACGCATTTGTTGAGTTAAATATCTGGAGCCCGCGAACTGAACTTCCGACCTTTCCAACGGCCGGTCCTGCGGTTTCTCCGACAGTGCTGACCGTCGAACCTACCGCGCTGCCTGCCGTGTTTACTACGCCTCCGACAGTGTTCGTTACCCCGCCAAGTAACCTACCGGAAGCAGGAGATGATGATCCACGAGCAGTCGTAGTTGAACCTGTGGACGAACTTGCAAACAGGTCATCTCCGGCTGCTATTTGCGTCGCCGAATTGGCCACGGCAATGATGCTCACGTTCACTGGTATTGAGTGCCCGCCCTGATCCAACGTGTCGAATAAGATGCCGATCCTTGAATCGGCATTTTCCTTAGTTTTCCTTTGAACTTCCGTCACCTTGCCGATCAACTTTGAGCCCTTTTTGATGATGACCTCGCCATTTTGTTTTACCGCTTTTGTGGTTTTCAAAACGACCTGATCGCCTACCTTCGCTTTTTCAGCATTTAGCGACTTTTCAAGGCTCGCTGAAATTGCTGTTTCGGAACCAGCGATCAAGCCGGTTCCTTTCCCTGATACTTGAGTAGAATTGTTTGCCGCCCCTGTGCCTGAGCCGGTGACTGTCTGGCCAACGGCAGAAATAGCCATCACCGCTGTGAGGACTAGAAACAGTATTTTCGTCTTCATTAAATACTCCCCTGTTCTTTATTAGAATTCGATCTCTTTGGGGGCTAAATGGGAAAATCTGCGTGGACAGGCATTCAGATGCAGTGAAGAAATTATTGGTTTTCCAACAAATATTAGGAATAGGGAAATAAATTGATGGGTCTGTTTGAACGGTCACTTCAACAGCTTGATCGAGTTAAGTTAATGTGATCATAGCCTGAATGCCCGTTTATTCGTTCGACGTGTGTTTCCGGTTGATTAGACTTGCCGAAAAACCTGCACCGAAGCCATTGTCGATGTTTACGACGGTCACGTTCGACGAGCATGAATTGAGCATTCCAAGAAGTGCGGCTATCCCGCCGAACGATGCGCCATAACCAATGCTGGTCGGAACGCCGATCACCGGAACCGATACAAGTCCGCCTACAACAGACGGTAGAGCTCCTTCCATTCCGGCGACGACGATCACGACACTTGAACTCTGCAGTCGTTCGCGTTCAGCCAAGATCCTGTGAACACCGGCCACGCCTGCATCCCAGATACGCTGCACACGATTTCCCATCGTCTCTGCGGTCAACGCAGCTTCTTCGGCAACCGGTATATCACTTGTTCCGGCGGTGCAAACGGTAATCTCGCCAAAACCAACCTCATTCTTGTCACGATATACACGTATCAGCCTAGCCGATTCGTGCCATTCGGCGTCGGTGAAAATATTTCGAATATCACCGTAAACATCGGCGTTCGTGCGGGTGATCAAAACATTCGGCGAGCGTGCAATGAGCTTTTCGAAAATTCCGCAGATCTGCTCCGAGGACTTGCCCTCGCCAAAAATAACCTCGGGAAATCCCTGACGATGGGCACGCGAGTGATCGACACGGGCATAGCCGATGTCTTCAAAGGACAGATCTTTTATCCGTCCGGCCGCCTCGGCTGCGGAAATGCCGCCCTCGGCCAATGTTTTGAGAATCGCTTCTATATCCGATGTTTTCATAAAGTCTTTGCAATGTTTACTTCGTCAGCTCACGGAGCAATAGAAAAGCCGAGATCAGCGATGCTGATCCGGCCGTCGTAAAATGAACATGAACTTGAGTTAATTTGCCGGTTCGCTAAATGGTCCAGTCTGCTCGAAATAATCCAGCATGTCCCGGGCTTCTTCCGACTCAAATTCGAACGCCATTTGCTCGAGTGCAAAGACCGCGATGTCCGTGTATAACGGATCGTCCAGCAATATTGCAACATGCTGAACCGGAAGCATCGCCAGGGTTTCGAATGCGATCGCCCTAATGTGCGGAACTTCTGTTTGGCGAATCACTTCGGCAATTTCGCCGGCCGAGAACTGCGAAGCAAGCCGATCACCCAGGTGGTCAAGCTTATCAAAATCATTACGCTCCAAGGCTCGTGTAGCGAGCTGTACGAAGACTTCCGCGGCTCCGCTTTGTGCTTCAAGGACGCTGGCGCAGGTTTCAGCTAGACGGTTGAGTTCACCAAGTGTGCTCTTACTCTTGCCAGACTTTTGAGATTTTGAATGTTCGTCGATCGCGGACAGCAACCGACTGAGCTCCCAATCCGCATGGGTGTCGTAAGCAAACTTTTGTTGGGGTTCTTTGTTGGGCTGGATAGTGCTGGCTTTAAGGGCTCCAACCAGCATATCTTTCGTCATCGGCCTTAGGCCTTTCCAAACTTCTTCAACTTTTAGCCCGAGATCTTTGATCATCATTTCGCCAAGTAAAGTTTGCAACTCATCGCCAATGATGTCAAGCGTTTGTTTTACGGGCGTACAAAAAAGCAGAGATCTTATCGAAACGAAAAGACTTACGCGGTTTTCATTTTCTGTTCCACTTCCTTCAGCAAGCCGTTGCGGGTCTCATCGCTCGCAATATCGGGGAGTACCACCACAAGAGCGAACGGGCTGCCGGAAAATCGACGGAGTTCCCAACTTTCCGAATCATTGTAAGATCTGCGAGAAAACCAAATGCACTCCGTTTCGCTTTCACCTAGTTCAATATCCGGAACGAGATCAAGCGTCGAAGCTTGAAAATCCGCCGAGCCTAGGGCTTTCCTGGGGAACCAACCGTGACGAGTATATTGATCGAGCACGGCTTTGATCTCAATGCGATCGGTCATCTTACAGCCGAGGGATTCGAAACGTTGCTGGCAGCATTAATGTTCACGTTTGCATTAACTGGGACCATAGTGTTCGCAAGAACGTTTGCAGCCTCAGCTTCTTTTTGAGCCCGGCCCTTCCCGGCGGACTTATGTGTACCTGCAAACAGGTCGCCCACCGCAAGCCGCCAGTTTCCGTTCTCCAGAATAAAAGGCAGATCCTCCCATCGATTATCCTTGGAATTGAATACCTCCAGGTTGCCCATACCGTCCACAACCCGTTCGTCACGTATCTCCGGAAGACTTTCTGCGAATGTAGTTGCTGTAAATCCGTTCTCAAAGACCTTTTCTATAGGCGAACTTTGTTTTTGCGAAACCATCACCGCAAATTCCTGTGTCTTTTTTGACATCGTCGCCTTTATCGCTTCTGTGTCCTTGCTCTTTACGGCCGCATACAAAAGCTTATAGGCTTCGGTTGGCGAGCTCGCTGCTGGACCCGTTGGTGGAGTTGTCGGAGTGTCGCTACAAGAAACCAGAACTCCCGCAACAAGACCAAGAACAGCTGTTAAAAGCAAAAGCCGGGTGATCGGACCGGAGCGAAGAAAATCAGGTGATATCATAAAGACGATTATAGTTGATACTCGGAATAGATGTAAATTTGAACCTGATATGAAAGCATTGCAAGTGATCGAAGGCGGCTTGACGCTTGATGAGGTCCCGATACCCGTATTGCGGGGCGAGACGCTTGTCCGAGTGTCGGCGTCGGGCATTTGCAACACTGACCTTGAGATCGTAAAGGGGTACGCCGGATTTCGCGGCACGATCGGGCATGAATTCGTCGGGGTCGTGGAAAGCTCACCCGATAAGCCGGAATTGGTCGGACGTCGCGTGGTTGGCGAGATAAATACAGGCTGTGGGATTTGCCCGCTATGTACTACGGGTGATGAACGCCATTGTCCGAAACGAACAGTTCTTGGTATCAAGGATCGCGATGGTTCGCATGCGGAATATCTAACTCTTCCGTCACGAAATCTATTCCCTGTTCCGGATGATGTCTCCGATCGCGATGCTGTTTTTGTTGAACCTTTGGCGGCAGCTCTCGGGATAACGGAACGGATCGAATTCGCGCCGTATACCGATCTCGCGGTTATCGGTGACGGAAAACTTGGCCTTTTGTGCGCTTTTGCGTTATCAACGACGTCAAACAAGGTAACCCTTGTCGGAAAACATGCATCCAAACTCCAAATCGCCGCCGAACGTGGTATTACGACAATGTTTGCCAAAGACGTAGATTCCGCAAGAAATGCGTTTGATATTGTTGTCGAAGCGAGCGGATCCGAATCGGGATTCGCGTCTGCCCTGGATCTGGTACGGCCGCGTGGAAAGATAGTTCTGAAATCGACCTTCAGCGGTATGCCCAAATGGGAAGCATGGCGAGTCGTAGTTGACGAGATCACGATCGTCGGTTCGCGATGCGGACGGTTCGCCCCGGCTATACAACTTATGTGTACGAATGAATTCCAGCTCAGTTCGCTTATTTCCGCAGAGTATCCGTTGGCCGAGGCGTTCGAAGCAATGAAACACGCAGGGCAAAAGGGTGTAATGAAGGTCTTGTTGACCAATGCGAACTGAGCCGTGACGTGCTGGAACGAATTTTTACTAAACATATGGACGATTTGCTAAAATCAATGACACCCCCGCGGCACGACGCCGTTTGGAGAATTACGATGAAATATATCTTCGCCGCAATCTATAGACCGATCTCGCTGAATGCATTCGTGATCGCCTTCGGGCTGATCGTTTTTTCCGGAGTAACTTCTGCCCAGTCTCCGTCGAATGGCTTTGCAACACCGGCACAAATGTCTGATGTTTTTGCCGAGATCGCAAAAAAGGTCGAACCCGCGGTCGTAAGCATTGATGCCAAAGCACGCGTTCCGGAAGTTTCCGCCCGGCGCCAACCGGGAGCACCTGCGGAGCCGAGCGATGAGGACGATATCCTCGAGTTCTTCCGCCGACAGATGCCGAGGCGGTCTGCTCAAGCGGTTGGCAGCGGCTTCATTATCGATAAGGCCGGATATGTGATAACAAATGCACATGTTGTCGATGACGCGATACGAATAACCGTAAAGCTTGATTCCGGCGAAGAATTGCCCGCCGAAGTTCTTGGTGCCGATGAAGAGACCGACATAGCGATCCTAAAGGTCAATGCCGGCCGCGACCTTCCGTTTGTTTCGCTTGGCGACTCCGATAAGGCCCGTGTCGGCGATTGGGTATTAGCACTCGGCTCGCCTTTTGGGCTATCGAAATCAGTGACTGCCGGCATTATCTCCAACCGTCAGCGCGAAACAATGGTCAGTTCGCCTTTTCAAAAATTTATCCAGACGGATGCCGCTATCAATCGCGGCAATTCCGGCGGCCCGCTCGTTAACATCAATGGCGAAGTGATCGGTGTAAATTCGCAGATCGCGACTTCGACCGGCGATTACAACGGCGTCGGGTTTGCCCTTCCTTCTAACGAAACACGCTTTGTATATGAGCAGATCCGTGAACACGGGCTGGTCAAGCGTGGATTCCTCGGCGTTCTGCTTGATTCCATAAAAACAGAATTCGCTAAGGTTTACGGGCTCGGCGACACGCGTGGTGCGATCATCACAGACGTTCGTGCCGAACAGGGTCCGGCGGCGGCCGCGGGCCTGAAGTCCGGCGATATCGTTGTCCGGTTTAACGGCAGGCCGGTCGCAAATGCTCAGGATCTGATCACAAAGGTCGCGAGCACTTCGCCCGATAATCCGGTCGAACTAGACATTCTTCGCGAAGAGAACAACAACTTCGTCAGCAAAAAGATCAGCCTAAAGCTGGGTCAGCGTCCGCTTCGCGCCGGGAATGCGAATGCAAATCCGGACCGCACACGGCTTCCGCTCGAACGAACGAACGAACCGGCTAAGCCCTTTGGCCTGACGCTTGCCGAATTGACGCCGCAACAGGCGACGACCTTTAAGCTCGAAGGGCAAACCGGTGTGGTCGTCAAAGAGATCAACCCCGAAAGCTTTATCGCGGACGTTAAGCTTTCGACCGGTGTAGATGCTCTGGGCGAAGGCGACGTCATCGTTCGGATCAACCGCGTGTCGGTGACTAACGAAAAGGCTTTTGCCGATGCCGCCGCAAAACTGAAAAAGGGCGATCCGGTCGTGCTTCACGTAATGACATTCGACCCGCGGGCTCGTATCTCACAGCTAAAGATCGTTCAATTCACGGTTCAGTAGAACCATATACGTCGATTCGCAAGAGCCCGGGTATCAACGCTCGGGCTTTTGCATTTATTGCCCTCATTCCGCGTTTGTTCCGGCCCCGTTCCACCCCTGTTCCGGCCCCGTTCCGGGCCTGTTCCACCCCTGTTCCATCTGAGACGGGAACGTGCAAGTTGCTGCGTGTCATATATTTACGGCCCTTTCTGAGTGGGATTTCGCTAAATTTTCGAAAAAACATTCTCCACAAGCTTAATATGTTCATTTGAGACGGAGCGATCTGAGATCTGAAATTTCAAATTTCAGATTGCCTGTTTCACTTTTGTCCCATTTTTGGAAAAAGTGAGACAGGTTAAGTGCTGCATTTTGAGCCACTTGCGGGGAAAAAGTGTCCCACTTTGAAAATAGACACCCCAAAATGGGACAAATTTGCCTGAGATCCGCTAAACCGTGTATCGGCAATTATTTGCGGGTGTTTATGCTGTCGCGGGTTGCTGTCAGCGACTGTGTAATTGACCGCGTCGCCATTTGATGTCGGATTTTGTCCCGTTTGTCCCAAAGTCCCAGGGCCCGACACGCAACAAATTTACGGTCATTTTTAACGCAAAGACGCAAAGAAGTTCAGAGTTCAAGCTTCAGCTTGCCGTTGTCAAAGATCAAGTCAGAACCGCCTGCGTGAGCGGGCGGCCAGTTCGGTGGCTAGGCACTCTCAAACGCGGATCGAGCTGATCGATCGGATCTACGCGGATATATTCCATAAATGCTCATGATTACCAATCCGCAACCCGCAATCCGCAATCCGCAATCGTGCTGGGCCCGTTACATTTTCTACCAGACTTGAGCGGCCGCCAATAGCAATTGGCGCAGTTGATAGCAGTTGTTGAAGATGGAAAGAAATGCGATGAGTCGTGTAATGAGCCGGCACAGAATGTGGGCCAGATCAGCCCTTGCTGACATGTGTCTGCTGAACGGGATCGGATGAACCGTGCGAGCCAACTCCAAATTTTTGTAGTTAATCGGAAGTTTGCGATAAATATTTATTATGGTTTATAGCCAAACCTATAAATCCTGAGACTTTGTTCGATATATTTGATGGCACCAAACTTGTATAGGCTGGCTCGAACGTTCTTTTTAGTTGGCTTTTAGCTGGCTTTCGTTAATTTCTTACTTTCAAGACCGCTCAAGATAATAATTTCATTCCGGAGGAGTTAAATGAAAAGGTTTTCAATTGCCTTTCTCTTTATTTTAGCGATCTCTTCTGCTGTGTTTTCACAAGGAACGACGGGTGGTCTTACAGGCACCGTCTCAGGTCCTGACGGGGTTTTACCCGGTGCAACGGTCGTAGCCGTAGACACCAATTCACGCAGAGAGACCACAACTACCACGAACTCGCAAGGCCAGTTCAGGTTCCCCCAATTAGAATTTGGCACCTATACCATTAGGGTATCGGCGGCTGGATTTAAGACTCTAATCGCAAATGAGCAAAAGATCGACGTTGGCCGAGATGCTACGTTGAATGTAACGCTCGAAATAGGTGACGTTACCGCCGAGGTGGTAGTTGTCGCAGGTGCTGACGTCGTTACGGCGACCTCGGCACAGGTCAGCAGCACGGTCAGCCCTGAGCAGATCCTTTCGCTGCCGCTAATAACACGCAGCCCGCTTACATTAGCAGGACTGCAGGCAGGTGTTTCATCAAACAGCGCGCAGAACACGACCATCAACGGCATGCGTACAACGTTCACGAATATCACCCGCGACGGTATCAATATTCAGGACACGTTCATCCGAACCAATGCTACGGATTTTGCTCCGGGCAGGCCTTCGGTGGACGATACTGCTGAGTTCACGATCTCGCTTACGAACCAGGAAGCGGATCAGGGATACGGCGGTGCTCAGATCCGATTGGTGACGCCGCGCGGAACCAAGGATTTTCACGGAGCTTTGTTCGCATATAACCGAAATTCGGCGTTTGCGGCAAACTCGTTCTTTAACAACCGGACCGGTGCTGATCGTCCATTCAGAAATCGAAACCAATACGGTGGAAAGGCGAGCTGGAGACTTCCGACCCCGATGTTTGGTAACGGGGTCCCGATGGTCTCATTCGACAAGGCCGTTTGGTTCTTTGCTTATGAAAAGATCAAGGATCCGCTTTCGGGACCCGCGACCAGGACGATATTGTCACCGTCGGCCAGGAACGGTACGTTCACTTATCAGCGAACGAATTCGACGGCAGTGACGCCGTTCTGTCCTTCGCAGACTGTAGGCAGCATCTGTACGATTCCCAACTTTCTTCAATATGCTCAGTCGGTATTCCCGGCTGGAAATATTCGAAGCACGATCTCACCATTTATCGCCAACAATATAATCGCGAATCTTCCAACCGCGAGTAACTTTACAGGCGGTGATGGCCTCAACACGCAGGGTTTTCGCCTGAACCGACGTCAGGATCAGGATCGAGACCAGTATTCGACGCGTGTCGACGCCGACATAGATGACCGGAATTCGATCAGCTTCATCTACAACTACAATAAAGAAGTTAATCTTCGCCCGGACATCGACGCGACCGGATTTTCAGAAGTGCCGGACGGAATACAATCGTCGGCCAATCGACAGATCACGGGAGCATACCGCCGTGTCTTTACTCCAAACTTCATTACCGAAGTTCGCGGGGGCCTCTTCTCCAGCGAAGTTCCTTTTGATCGCATCAGTGAATATCCGGACTTCATTCCGGCAGTTCCGCTCATAAGCGGTGCGAATACGTTTACCGATCAGGGGCGTAACACCAAAGGTTTCAACTATCAGGTCAATTCGGACTGGATAGTTGGAAAGCATACGTTCAAATTCGGCGGCCAATTGCAGTACTTCAAAGTTGACGCGTATAACGACGTAGGAACTGTCGCAACAACAACATTCGGCAGCGGACTTGGAACGACATTTACTGCTGGTAATTTCACCAATCTGGGCGGCATAAGCACGACCGGCCTTGGTACTGCCAACAATCTACTGGGCCTTCTTGGCGGCCACTTCACAACCGTTGCACAGTCTTTCAATGTAACAACGCTTGATGAAGGATTTACACGCGGAGCAACAGAATTTCGTCCGTTCCGTTATGAGAATCATGGGTTTTATTTCGCTGACCGCTGGTCGGCGGCTCGCGGACTTACCATAAGTTTGGGAGTCCGGTACGAGATATTCCCGGCATTGAGAAACCTCACCGGCCGTGGATTGGAACCGTTTATCGAGGATCTTGATAACCCGCTTGCTTCACTTCTTAATCCAAATGGAACATATGTTCCCCTTGGTGGGAGCATTGGAAGCGATACCGCTTACTATAAGACCGATTACAACAACATAGCTCCAAACCTTGGTGTTGCATGGTCACCTGCGGTTGAAAAGGGAATACTTGGGTTCATCTTCGGTAACCGACGTTCAGTTTTCCGAGGCGGATATAGCCATGTTTTCGGTAACGATTCGATCGTTACGTCGATCAACAATGCGTCCATCGGAAATGCCGGTTTGGCACGAACGACTGTGACGCTCGGCGGGTTGACCGGCCGAATAGACACTGATCCGGTTCCCACTGTAGGGGCTCCATCATTACCGACCATTCCTGTTCCGTATCTTACGAACAATGGTCCGGGAATTGGGAACCATTTCGGAACTGTTTTTGCGATCGATCCTAAGATCCAGACCCCGCTTGTCAAGCAGTATAGCTTTGGATGGCAGCGTGAGTTCGCAAAGGATATGGCATTCGAGATCAGATACGTCGGCACCCGCAGCAATAACCTTGCACGTGGTGTTGACTATGGCCAGATCGATGTCGTAAGCAACGGATTTCTTGCTGACTTCCTTCGGGCTCAGAACAATCTTCGCGTAGGCGGCGATCCGTTCTGTGTAGCTGCAGGATGTGTTCCGCTTCAGATATTCGCCAATGCCGGAGCTCCGGGACCGGGACGACTTCTGGTTGGGGGTACAAGCGGAATTGCTACTGCAACCTTCTTGAACAACCTCAACAACGGTACTCCTTTGGATCTCGCGGCTTCGTACATTAACAGCACGAATCCCCGGAATGTCAATAACCAGCCGTGTATTGGCTCGTTGGGTGCGTTCGTTTGCAACCCCAACGCAGTTCCACATGTGAACTTCCTGCCTAACAACTCGACCGGAGTAATTGATCTGTTCGAAAATGCCGGTTGGTATCAGTACGATTCGCTTCAAACCGAGGTTCGTCGTCGATTCTCAAATGGACTGTATTTCCAAGCGAACTATACGTTCTCAAAGAATCTGACAAACACGATCGGAACTTCACAGCAGCTTTTCGAGCCGTTCCTTGACAATAACAACAGGGACCTGGATAAGCAGCGTGCGGATTTCGACACGAATCATGTGTTTACGGCGAATGGGATCTATCAGCTTCCGTTTGGAAAGGGCCGTAAGTTCCTGAACTACAGTGGTTTGGCAAGTCGGATCTTTTTGAGCGGATGGGACGTCTCCGGACTTATGCAGTGGCAGTCAGGTGCGCCGATATCGTTTGTCGACACGCGCGGTACGCTAAATAGAACCGCACGTTCAGCCAGACAGTCGGTGAATTCAAACCTAACCAATGCACAGATCCAGTCACTAGTTGGAATTTTCGAGCAGAATGGAAACATTTATTGGATCAATCCAAGTGTCCTTCTGCAGACCCAAAATCCCAATGGAACCTGGAACAGCACAGGTTCGCAGGGTTACAGTTTGAACGGCACATCGTTTAATGGTCAGGTATTCTTTAATACCAATCCAGGCGAAACCGGAAACCTTGCCAGGACCATTATCAACGGTCCGCGATACTTC
This sequence comes from Pyrinomonadaceae bacterium, assembly GCA_041751035.1. Classification (GTDB taxonomy): domain Bacteria; phylum Acidobacteriota; class Blastocatellia; order Pyrinomonadales; family Pyrinomonadaceae; genus OLB17. The sequence goes on from JBGSYH010000030.1 coordinate 532,362, forward strand.
AATGTGGATATGGCTCTTCTCAAGAACATTCAACTTCGCGAATCGATGAGGATCCAGTTCCGTGTTGAGGCTTTCAACATATTGAATAATGTCAACTTAGTTCAGAACACACAGTTGGCTAACATTAATTCAAATACGTTTGGACAGATCACAGGTGCATTCCAATCACGGCAGATCCAATGGGCTGCCCGATTTGAATGGTAATCGCTTGGTTCTAAAGAACACTTCGCCTGCCGGTTTAATTACCGGCAGGCTTTTTTATTTCAGTTCAATGTGAAGAATAGTCCTGTGATCGGGTCAGGGACCGGCTTTCGTGTATGCGAAGATCCTAGAAATTAAACCTACCGCTGATGGAAAACCCGTCGGGGCTTTGGATTTTTTGGGGCGGGAAACTAGACTAGAAGAATATGGCAAAGGCAAAACAGGCAAAAGAGAAGAAGGCCGGGAAGTCGGCAAAGACGACGGCAAAGGCGGCGACCGCGACGTATCACAATTACATTGGCGGCGAGTGGGTAAAGAGTTCGTCCGGCGAATGGTTTGACAACGTAAACCCTGCAGACACAACAGATATCATCGGCCGATTTCCGAAGTCGAACGCCGAAGATGTTGATAACGCAGTTGCGGCGGCAAAGGCTGCGGCGACGAAATGGCGGCAAACACCTGCACCGAAACGTGCCGAATTGCTGTTTACGCTGGCTGAGATCATCCGCGACAACAAGCAGCGTTACACCGAAGAAATGACCCGCGAAATGGGCAAGGTCTTGAAGGAAGCCGGCGGCGACGTTCAGGAAGCGATCGATTGCACATATTACACGGCAGGCGAAGGACGCAGGCTGCACGGCTTTACGACGCCTGCCGAAATGAAGAATAAATTCGCGATGTGCGTCCGCCAGCCGGTCGGCATCAGTGGGCTGATCACGCCGTTCAATTTCCCGATGGCGATCCCTTCGTGGAAGCTGATCCCGGCTCTGGTCTGCGGCAATACGGTCGTCATTAAATCCGGCGAGGACGTGCCGCTTTCTTCGTTGAATTTGGTCAAAGCGTGTGAAGAGGCGGGCATCCCGAAAGGCGTCGTCAATCTCGTAAATGGATTTGGCGAAGCCGGTGCGGCACTTGTTGATCACAAGGACGTTCGGCTGATCTCATTTACCGGTTCGACCGACACTGGCCGAAAGATCGCCGAAGCTTGTGCCCGCGATAACAAGATCGTTTCGCTCGAGATGGGCGGCAAGAACGCGATCATCGTTATGGACGATGCCGATATCGACAACGCAGTCGAAGGATCGGTATGGGGTGCGTTCGGAACAAGCGGCCAACGTTGTACGGCTTCGTCGAGGCTGGTTGTTCACAAGAAAGTCTATAAAAAATTCGTTGCGAAATTCGTCGAACGCGTCAAATCGCTTCGCGTTGGCAACGGCCTTGATCCAAAGACCGAGGTCGGGCCGGTGATCCACGAAGACGCGATGCAGAAGATCCAGGGTTATATTGAGATCGGCAAAAAGGTCGATAAGGCAACGCTGGCCGCCGGCGGAAATCGGCTGACTAAGGGCAATTACGCAAAAGGCTGGTTCATCGAACCGACCGTTTTCTCGGACGTAAAACCCGGGATGCGGATCGAACAGGAAGAGATATTCGGCCCGGTTACGAGCATCATTCCTTTCTCGACGCTTGATGAAGCGATCGAGATCGTTAATGGCGTGAAATACGGACTCTCTAGCGCGATCTATACGCAGGACGTGAACAAGGCTTTTTACGCGATGCAGGAACTTTACACGGGTATCTGCTATGTGAATTCGGCGACGATCGGTGCTGAGGTCCACTTGCCATTTGGCGGCACGAAAGCGACCGGCAACGGCCATCGCGAAGCCGGAACTCAGGTGCTCGATATCTTCAGCGAATGGAAATCACTTTACGTCGATTACAGCGGCAAACTTCAAAAAGCCCAGATCGACGCCGTAGAGATCTAGGCAGCGATTTGTTCTGAAACATTGAATTCGTTAAGCTAGGCGTCAAAACGACGCCTATATTTATGTCATTTGAGATCATCATCGTTCTTGCGGTACTTGCTCTCGCGGTTTTTCTTTTTGTAACCGAAAAGATGCGCGTGGATCTGGTCGCGCTTTTGGTGATGGCTCTTTTGCTGCTCAGCGGCATTATCTCGCCGGCGGATGGTCTCGCGGGTTTTAGCAACGCGGCAACGGTGACAGTTGCCTCAATGTTTGTCCTGAGCGCGGGTTTGTTCAAGACAGGTGCGGTAAGTTTTCTCGGCGGATTTGTCAGCCGCGTGTTCAAAAGCGGATTTTGGGCCGGGATCATCTCGGTGATGATCGTGGTCGCGGTCCTTTCCGCCTTTATCAACAACACGCCGGTTATCGCCATCTTTCTACCGATACTGCTCGGCGTTGCCCGCGAAACGGGAATAAGCGCGTCGAAAATATTGATGCCGGTTTCGTTCGCCTCGATGTTCGGCGGCGTGTGTACGCTGATCGGCACCTCGACCAACATTCTCGTCAGTTCTATCGCCGAGCGCAACGGCCTGCGGGCGTTTACGATGTTCGAATTCGCTCCGCTTGGGCTCATAATGTTCGCGTTCGGGACGGCGTATATGCTGCTTTTCGGCATTCGTCTGATACCAGAACGGCGCGGCAAAGGCGACCTTGTCGAAGAATTTGCACTCAATGAATACCTGACCGAGATAGTTCTGACGGAGGAATCTACGTCGGTCGACAAAATGATCAAGGATGCTCCACTAGTTCATGAACTCGACCTTTCGATCCTGAAGATCAACCGCGGCGACCAGGTTATAAACCTGCCAGCGGCCCGCGACTTTCTCCGTGCGGGCGATGTGCTTCTCGTTCGGTGCGATCTCGAAAAGATCCGGGCGCTTCAGGACAACACCGGCGTACAGTTCAAACCGCAGAGCAAATGGGGCGACGAGAGCCTTTCATCGGAAGAGTTCCGTCTGGTCGAAGCGGTGATCGACCCAAACAGCGATCTGGTCGGCAGCACGCTGCAGAGGTCATATTTTCGTGAAAAATATGGCGGTACGGTGCTCGCGATACGCCATCGAGGCCGCGTGCTTCACGAAAAGCTTTCCGATACCACACTTGGTGCAGGTGACCTGCTTTTGCTGGAAATAAAGGTTGGCCGTTTAGGAAACTTCAAGCGGAGCGGCGACTTCATTATCACGTCGGAAATGGACGTCTCGGAATTTCGCCGGGGCAAGGCATTTTTCGCGGTCTCCATTGTTGCCGGGGTCGTAGTTGCGGCGACGATGGGTATTGCGCCGATCGTTGTTACGGCTTTGCTCGGCGCTATCGCGCTTATCTTGACCGGCTGCATTTCGATCGAGGAGGCCTATGAAGCGATCGAGTGGAAGATCATTTTTCTATTGGCGGGTGTGCTTTCGCTTGGGACGGCATTGGACGCATCGGGCGCGGCCGGGCTTTTGTCGAGCAATATGATCGCCTATGTCGGTGTTCTCGGGCCGATAGCTCTCGTCTCGGCATTCTATTTGGTAACGTCGATCCTGACAGAAACGATGTCGAATAATGCCACGGCCGCGCTTCTCGCCCCGATCGCGATCGCCACAGCGCAGACAATAGGTGTCGATGCTACACCGTTCCTGATGGCGATAACCTTCGCGGCATCGGCCAGCTTTATGACGCCGGTCGGCTACCAGACGAATACGATGATATACGGCCCTGGCCAATACAAGTTCATCGACTTTGTAAAGGTCGGTTCACCGCTGAATGTTATGTTCTGGATACTCGCGACCATCATGATCCCGATGATCTGGTCCTTCGATAAATAGTTCTGGCAGCAAGAAGTTTCCACAGTATTTCCGTTGTTTTCGGCGTTCTATAATGTTATTTTATTGGATTGCACTTAATACCTAAAAACACACTCTATATTGGAGAATAATAATGAAGATCGGACTTCCGAAAGAGATCAAGGACAATGAATATCGCGTCGGTTTAACACCGGCGGGCGTGCACGCACTGGTGGGTGCGGGACACGAGGTTTTCGTACAGAAGACGGCGGGCGAAGGCTCAGGGTTTACGGACGACCAATATAAGGGCGCGGGCGCCACAATGGTTGAGACTGCCGATGATGCCTGGGGCGAAGGCGATATGGTCGTCAAGGTAAAAGAACCGATCGCACCGGAATATCCGCGAATGCGTGAAAATCAGTTGCTGTTCACATATCTGCACCTTGCACCGGAATTCGAATTGACGAAACAGATGCTGGAACGCAAGGTGACCGGCGTGGCGTATGAAACGATCACTGACGTTCACGGAAAGCTTCCGCTTTTGACGCCGATGTCTGAGGTCGCGGGCCGTATGTCAGTCCAGGTCGGTGCCACATATCTTGAAAAAATGAACGGCGGCCGCGGCATATTGCTTGGCGGTGTTCCCGGCGTTCCGGCGGCGAACGTTGTAATTATCGGCGGCGGCGTTGTCGGTACCGAAGCTGCGAAAATGGCAGTCGGGCTCGGTGCGAAAGTAACGATCATCGATCGGAATCTTGATCGGCTTCGTCAGCTTGATGATATTTTTCTTTCGAAAGTTCAAACGCTTGCTTCGTCGCGATATCAGATCGAAGAAGCGATCTCGCATGCCGATCTTGTTATCGGCGCGGTGTTGGTTGTTGGTGCTGCCGCTCCGAAACTCGTTACGCGCGATATGCTTCATCTTATCCCGCACGGTGCTGTTCTGGTCGATGTCGCGGTCGATCAAGGCGGATGTTTTGAAACAACGCATGCAACCACACACTCGAATCCGACATATTACGAAGAAGGAGTTCTGCATTATTGCGTAGCCAATATGCCGGGTGCGGTGCCGCGTACTTCGACCTTTGCACTCACGAATGCGACGTTGCCTTATGCATTGTCGCTCGCGAACAAGGGTTTCGAACAGGCGATCAAGGCAGACAAAGGCTTGCAGGAGGGCGTTAACACTTACGCCGGCAAGCTGACCTATGATGCAGTCGCCGAATCGCAGAATCTCGAATATACGCCGCTTGATTCGCTGATCGACCTAAAGGCGGCAGCGGCGTAGACTGGTTTTCAGTGGTCAGTGGTCAGTTAAGTCCGCTCAGGCCACTGGCCACGGACGACTGGCCACTGTTTTTTATGTACGAATTTGCGGTAACACCGGCTGTAACCCAGCTTCGACGGGCGGGCGTGATAATCACAGAAGTGACGCCCGAAAGCCTTGGCGAAGAGATGGAACTGCGCCCGGGCGACCGCATTGTTCGCGTAAACGGAAAACCGGTTCGCGATTATCTTGATTTTCGTTTTCAGACCGCCGGTGAGACCGACCTGATCTTTCAGGTTAAGAAGACGAACGGTGAGACCGAAGAGATCGAATTCGACCGCGATGAGGGCGAAGATTTCGGTTTGATGTTCGAGCAGATCGTGCCTCGGCAGTGTGCCAACGAATGTCTGTTCTGTTTCTGCAAAGGCAATCCGGAAGATGCACGGCCATCGCTTTTCGTCCGCGATGAAGACATTCGCCTTTCGTTCCTTTACGGCAATTACACTACGCTTTCATCGATAACTCCGGATGAGATGCGGCGTATCGTCGAACAGCGATTGTCGCCGCAATACGTTTCGGTTCATGCAACTGATCTGAAAACGCGTGCGTATTTGCTTGGCGTAGATGAATCCCGTGCAGATATTTCGGACAAGCTGAAAACGCTGCTTGATAACGACATTGAGCTTCACGCACAGGTCGTGCTGTGTCCGACTATAAATGACGGAGCGATACTCGAAAAGACGCTTCGGGATCTGGCCGAGCATTATCCAAAGATAGTTTCAACGGCTGTCGTGCCGGTCGCGTTGACCCGGTACAACACGGACGATCGGCTGTCGAGAGTTACGCCGGAATTTTGTAGGCAGACGATCAAGGACGTCGAAAAGCTTCAGAAAGAATTCCGCAAAACGCTCGGCTCGACATTCGCATTTCTCGGTGACGAGATCTATTTGAAAGGCGGTGTAGATATCCCTTCGCGGCGGCATTATGGGAATTATCCGCAGATCGAAGACGGCGTCGGGATGATCCGAACTTTCATCGAGCGGTTCGAAAATGTGCTGAACCGCCGAGTCGCAGAGACGCAGAGGAAAGAGGGCGTTGCGATAGCAAGGAAATATTTTACCGATGCCCGCACTCATCCGGTTGCCGCCTCTGCAGATGTCAGAACAAACCGATTGGCGATGGTTCCGAAGGGAAACGGAGATGCGCGATCGGCGATCCGCATTCCGCGATCGAAATATGGCACGATCCTCACCGGAGAGATGTTCGCACCGATGCTTAGCGAGATGGTCACCCGATATAACAAAGCGGCCGGAACGCGTTTATCTGTTCTTCCGGTACCAAATACCTACTTCGGCGGCGATGTTTCGGTCGCGGGTTTGCTGACCGGGCAGGATTATCTTGCGATCCGCGAACAATTGGTCGGTGACTTCGCGATCATTCCAAAGCACACGATCAAATCGGACGAACCGATCTTGCTTGACGGAATGAACTACGACGATCTGAAGGCGAAATTTCCAGTGCCCATCTACGAAATGGATGTTGACGACCTGATGGACCTGCTTTCCCGTTGAACTCGCAAAAAGCCGGATCCGAATGCCTTGCGGCGATCCGAACCCGGCAGCTGACTGAACCAGCAAACGTTTAACCCAGCTTAAAGTTGTAGGTAATAATGCCCGTCGCCTTGACCGGCACATTCGACAATTTGGTGGGGGAAAATCTTGCGAGCCGGGCTGCATTCTCCGCCGCACGACGCAGCGTCGGATGACCACCAACAGCTTTTGCAGAGATCACGGAACCATCCTTATCGATGGTTATCTGTATTTGAACCGCACCTTCAATGCGCATCGCTTGTGCTGCCGGTGGATACGAAGGCTTTGGAAGTGTAATGGCTTTACCGTTGACCGCACCGAGCGAGACGACGGTGTTCGGGTTTACCTCGGGCTTCTTAATTGGCGGAGGCGGTGGTGTTGATCGCTCGCTCGATGCCGAAGTTCCGGGGCCATCGCCGGAACCCTTTGGAGTGGCGGAACTTGTGCCATCCGTTCTGCCACCGACATTTTGAGGGTCAACATTAGTATCACCGATCTTAAACTGTCCCAAAGGACGCTCCTTAAAATCGACCGGTGCCGTAGCAACCGGTACTACCGCTTTAGGCGTTTCTTCGATTCGCTGATAAGCCTTGGTCCGTATTGGAAGTTCAGTTGAGCGACTTTCACTTTGGGGCTGTGATTCCTGCTTCGGCTGTGGTTCGGGTTCCGGTGCTTTCGTTTCGATAGGAGCCAAAAGCTGAGATATGTCCATATTGGGGTTGCCGATGTCATAGTTCGCCCCAAAAATACTAACCAATAGCCCGGCGATCAATGCCGCACTCATCAAAAAGGTTGACACCGCAAAGTAACTGCTGCGATCTTTTTTATCCTTCGTGTTCGAACCGGATTCGATTAACTTGTCAAACATTTCAATTCCTCCTTGCAGCGTCCCGGTGCCAACGGTTAGTCATATAGACAACCGAAAGAGGAAATTGTTCCGATTTTCGAAGAATTATTTTTGAGGCGAATTTGCTATAAATTCGTTTAATACGGCAAAGCTGAACGGCTTCTCATCCACATATTCGACGCCGACCCATGCGACGTAGATCTCGATGGTATCGCCGTTCTTTACCTCGGTCTTTAGGTCGGGCAGCAACGTTGACTGAACCGGGAGCCAGTAAGTTTCTCCATTTTCGACAAATCTAAATTCGTTTTCGAAAAGCTTCGCCTCAGATTTCGCGCGGCCAAGCGCGGTAAGCCAATACTCAAGAAGCTTTATTCTGCTTTCGGATGTCTTACGAGTTTCTCCGGTAAACACCACTCTCGTCCTTGTTGGAAAAGAGTTGTATGAAAGGCGTACAATCGGCTTCCCGTCCGGCCCTTTCATCAATACGTTCGGATAAGCTATTAGATTCTTCAGCTTTTCTGTCGCCAGGTTTTTTAGTGATCCGGGTTCATAGCGGTTCATCCACGAATTATCATTGTTCGGACTCTCCATGCCGATCTCCCAGATCACCCATTTTCGGCCGGTCCACATAAATACGATCTCGTTTATCCCTTTAAGTTTGGAGAACTTCAAGACATGAAGAACATCTCTACCGTATCGAAAGCGGCCAACCTCATCGTACTCATCAGGTTTGGTTCGATCGACGCCGGACAACTCCTTTGCAAGCTTACGAATTGTCGAAAATACCTTTGACGAATCATCCGCGACCTCAGGTTTCATCTTGCGCTTGAAATACAAGACTTTCCCGTCTTCGTAAACCTCGACGCCGGGCGACAAAATGGAAGCGATCTCAGCATTTGATCCGTTCTGAAGAATTCGCTTTACTTCATCAAATTTCGGCAACGCCTTAACATCCGGGTCGCGGCCTTCGACCCTTTCATCGACGATCCGAATGCTCGAAAGTTTCTTCCCGTCCATTATCTCGACCGAGTAATTCGCACCCTCGAACTCCCAACGTGTTCGATTCTCGCCCGCCTCGATCTTCTTTGACGGCTTCCCCAATGCCTTTTCAACCTCTTCCGGAGTAGCCCCAAGCCTTAGACCGCGGAAACCCGGATCGATGCTTTTATCTTCACCAGACCACTGGATCGAATAGATTATTTGCGGTTCGCTTTTGTGATACTGAAAAACCAAGTATAGGGGCGGTTCTTCAGTTAGGTAATACACTTCGTAAGCATATTCGTCGCGCGTCTGGAGATCGTCCGGTTCGCCGAGCTCCGAATGTGTCACAGCACGAAATTGGCCCAAATGAAAACCGTTAAGTTCAGAAATGATCGGTTGGGCGTTTGAAGTGAGCGAAAAGAAAAGAACAACGGTGAATATCAGAAAGCTTTGAAACGATCCACGCATGAATGATTCTCCTTGGGAAGCATTGTACTTCGAAATAGAGCTGTCGCCTAGAATTTTCGGATCAGCACAACGCCGGCGATCACAAGTATTGCACCTCCGACGCGTGCCTTCGATATCTCGTTGACCGGAACGCCGAGCAGGCCGTAATGGTCCATCACGAGGCTCATCAGCATTTGGCCCGCGATTATCAGCGTAACTGTCGTCGCAACCCCGAGCTTCGGGAGAAGGATTATCGAAACAGCTACATAGAAAGCTCCGAGCAATCCGCCGATCCAGGAAATTGGCGAAGCGTTCTTTGCATTCGCGGCGTTCGCGATCGGGACGCCCGTGATCAGAATGTACGAGAGCAAGGCGAGAGTTCCGACGCAAAATGAAAGGAATGCTGAGATCAGCGGGCTATCCACCGCATCTGCAAGTTTTGAATTTACGCCGACCTGGAGCGGCAGGAATGCTCCGACAAATAATGCGAGGAAGATAAAAAAATATGTGTTCGACACTTTTATCTAATATTCGATCTTGTCAGGTTTGGCGATCCATTCTTCGAAGACCGTCAGGCCTTGATCTCGGAGGACCGCCATCATCGGAACACGCCGTTCGCCGCGGCCGAGCTTTAATTCTTCGTAAATATGTTCGTCATCAAAGCCGGCATTAGCGGCATCTTCACGAGTGCAGGCAATGTAAACGCGTTCGGCCCGAGCCCAATAGATCGCCCCGAGACACATCGGGCACGGTTCGCACGATGCGTAAACGGTGCAGCCATCGAGTTGAAACGAACCGATACTGCGACAAGCCTCGCGGATCGCAACGACCTCTGCGTGTGCCGTTGGATCATTGGTCGCGGTAACGCGATTACCGCCTTCGCCGATGATAATGCCATCGCGAACAACCACCGAACCGAACGGCCCGCCGCCGACCGTATTCATTCCCTCGCGGGCAAGCTCGATCGCCCGACGCATAAAAGGTTCATGCTCTTTGAGATCCATCACGATACGGGCTGTAGTTTTATCTCGAAAACGCGCCGCCAGAGTTTGCCGGTCACGAAAATGCGGTCGCCTTCACGGTCGTACGCGATGCCGTTCAGAACTTCCGGAAGCCGTTCCGATGGGCCGGAAGCATTCAATCGCCGCTCTTCTTGGGCGAGCTTTTCCAGGTCGATCCGGCCGATGACATTTCCCGTGTTCGGGTCAATGCGGACGATCCAATCTTTCTGCCAAACGTTCGCCCAGATCTCACCCTTCACCCATTCGATCTCATTTAACTGCATAACGGGCCGGCCGCGTTCGTCCTTTACCGCAATGGTCTTAATGGTCTTGAAAGTTTCCGGATCGACAACACGGATAATATGCGTGCCGTCGCTCATATACAGGTGGGTGCCGTCCTCGGTTAGGCCCCAACCTTCACCGGAATACGAAAATTCCTGCAGCAGCTTGAAATCGTCAAGGTTGTACACGAAGGCTTTACCGCTTTTCCACGTAAGCTGATAGATCTTATTGGTCAAAACTGCTATGCCTTCGCCAAAGTATTGGCGCGGGATCTCATGTTTTTGCAGAACGGTACCCGTTTTCAGCTCGACCTTTCGGATCGAAGACTTGAACCAATCTTTTGCCTCACCGCCGGTTCCTTCGTAAAGAAAGCCATTGTGATAAAGAAGTCCTTGGGTAAAAGCTGTTGCGTCGTGAGGGTAAGTGGCGACGACCTCGTATTTATAGGTCGGGACGATCGGAGCTTTGGCGGCAGCACCATTTGCGGGCGGTTTGTTTGCTGCGTTTTCGCCGCATCCGATAAATGCCAGCAAGGCAAAAATAATGATCAACATTCGCATACTCAGACTATTTTACTCTATTCAGTGCCTTTTCAATGGCCGAGCGCAGTTTTGGTTCCGTCAGGCCGTGATGTTTGACTCCATTAATGTAGATCGTCGGAGTTCCGCCGACGCCATAACTTTTCCCGTCCACAATGTCCTTGCGGATCTCCGCTGCATTCTTCGGGTCGGCCATATCCGCTTTGAAACGGACCATGTCGAGTTTCAGTTCACCCGCAAGGCGTAACAGCGTGGCTTCATCAAGCGACGACTGATTTGCGTAAAGAAGCGCTCCATACTCAAAATATTTACCCTGCAGCGCGGCTGCGTTCGCGGCAAGAGCGGCGTTGAAGGCGTTCTCATGGATCGATTCAAGTGGAAAATCACGGATCACCAGCCGAACCTTATCGCCAAATTTCTCAACAACACTCTTCACGATCGGGCCGAAACTTGCACACGCCGAACACTGAAAATCATTGAACATTACGACTGTGACCGGTGCCGCCGCGGGCCCGAAAGAACGATCGTCATCGGCCGAAACATTCAGCACGAGCGGCTCCGGCTCAGGCAACAAGATCTTGGCGCTATATTTTTTGAAAAGCCTGCTCTGTAGAAGATCCCAAAGCGATATACGTTCGGCATCCGAAAACTCCCGCATCTTGTCGGTGATCTCGGAGGCGATGACAGAACCGGCATCGACATTTAGTGCCGCGGCCTCTTTCTCGATCAGCTTTGTCAGAAGAGCGTCTTCAACACCGGCCCGGATCTCTTCATAGATGTGCACCTCGACGTCATTGAGTGCGATCCGATTTTCTTTTTCAAACTCACCGATCGAATAGTGTTTGCCTTCAAGAATGAAAAGAACATCGGCCGGCTTTCGCGGAAGTTTATTAACAGGCGTGCCCATCTGGATCTTGTGCTTGGTGCGGAGACGTTCGATAAGGGCCTTCTCCGCTTTTTCCTCATCTTCCTGCATCAAAAAACCGACGATCTGAACCCGCACGGATTCGAGCGGACGATCACCAAAGACCGTTCGATTGGCATCGAAGACAGCCTTTATCTGCGATTCAGCCGGCTTGGGAAGTTTTTCCAGTTCACGCCGCAGGACCTCTTCCCCGGATATCCCTTGTCCGCGTCCTTCGATCTCCAGAAGCTTCTCCGCAATGGTCCTTTCGAGAAAACGCGTTCGATTGGCTGCAATAATTTCATCGCGCCGCGTAAGAACGTCGCGGGCCTCGGAAGAAAGGTCGCTCGAAGTTATTTTTATGCCGTCTGCGGTAGCAAGCATGGACGCTGCGGACTGAGCGAAAATTCCTGCCGGAGCGGCAAGGATCAGTAAAAGTAACAGCGTATTCAAAAAAGGTTTCATTGTGAAAAATGTAAACTTTCGTTCCCAAGTCGAAGTGCTTCCTCCGGATTAGGGGAGCCGAAAATATCCGGATGAAAGACCTTTGCCAAGAGCTCAACACCTTCAACGATCCTCGGGCCGGGCCGCGAAAAATAACTAGTGGCATCCATCGCCCAGACCTCGGTTTGCTTTATCGCTTCCATGTCACGCCATGCCGAAGGAAATGTTGTGTGTTCCAATTGGCGAACCGTGTCCGCAATATAATAACCGCAGGGTATAAGGATCAGCACCTCCGGATTCGATTCCAATATTTCCTCGTAGGTTGTCGTTACGGATCGCTCGCCCGCTTTGCCAAGCACGCAGACGCCGCCTGCGCTTTCGGCCTGCTCGGGCACCCAATGCCCGGGAGCGAACGGCGGCTCGAGCCATTCGAGCATCATCACCCGCGGACGCTGGTCAAGAAATTCGACCTTCTGCCAAACGGCTGCAAGGCGATCGACCAGATCAGCGACAAGATCTTCCGCTCGTGCTTTTTCACCGGCAAGATCGCCGACCGTAAGGATCGTGTCAAAAACGTCCTCGATCGTGTTTGGTTCAAGCGAAACGACGTTAGCATCAGCAGTATATTGCTTTGCCGCACGGCTAACGATCTTATAGCTTACCGCACATACATCGCAGAGTTCCTGAGTAATGATCAGCTCAGGCGAAAGCTCTTCGAGCAAATTCGTATCCAGATCGTAGATGGTGCCGTGGCCATCAAGATTCGATCGAACTGCGTGATCGATCTCGCGACTGGTCATCGTTTCATGCGAGATCCGGCTGGCCGTAAGGCTCGGTTTATCAGAGATGCCGTGTGGAAAATCGCACTCGTGCGTAACCCCGACAAGGCTTTCTTCAAGCCCGAGTGCGCAAACGATCTCAGTAGCTGAGGGCAAAAGGGACGCAATTCTCACAGACAACAAATTATCACAATGGTTTCATTGGGGCATTTCCGGCGAGAATCTTTCATATGTTAGATGACGGCGCTAAAATAGAAATATAACGAGGTAAACACAATGTCAGATAAAAGGTTTTCGGGAATAGTCGATCACATTGCAGTTAAATCCAACGATCTTGGGCGTTCGGTGGAAGAATATAAGCGGTTGGGCTTTAGAGTGGAGACGGTCTATGAAGACTGGGCGATGGTCCGCGATCCAAACGGATTCGGCATCGCATTGCTCCCGCCAGATTCAAAGCATCCGCCTCATTTTGGCCTGCGGGTAGATTCTATGGAAGAACTTGAGGCCGCGGCCGCGAAGGAAGGCCGCCCGATAAAGCCGCACCGAGACGGAACATCATCTTTTTATACGAACGGAGTGGATGGAAATATCATTGAGCTGATCTATTACCCGTCAGATCTGTCGGAATAGCCTGTGCTCGATGGGTTCTGAGGGATTCGGATTCGGAGTGCGTTCGGTATTACTTCGTACTTAGCAGGAAGCCGGCCAAGCAGTTCACCGTCAACTTCGATCCGAACGACGTCTTCATCATTCAGGGGCCTTGCTGTGATCTGCCGGACAAGCCGCGTCTTTACCTCTGGGAGCGATAGATGTGTGCCGCTATAAAGCGTGTAGCTGTTTAGAATTATTTTTGCGGTGCTGATATCGCCGATGTTTACGATATCCAAGAGGCCATCGGCGAGCTTGGCATCCGGAGCGATCATCATACCGCCTCCGAAATACCGTGCATTAGCGACACAAAAGTTTGCTGTTCGGAGGAGACTTTCTTCCTCGTCATCAATTGATACTCGAACGGTTATGGTGTCGAGGCCGACGACCTCTTTTAGTGTCGAGAGCGCAAAACTTGCCCGTCCGCGAACCGAATCCAGCGGGAGCCATTTCAACGACGTCGAACCTTTAACATGCTCGATTATCGACGAGGCTAGTCCAAAGCTCGATACATTTATAAAGAAGCGATCAGCAGTTTCGCCATCGTCTCCTGTATAAGATACACGGCCGACATCGATGGTTCTTGTCAGGCCCGTTCGCAGTGAACTAGCGACCTCGCGGGGTTCGGTCGGCATTCCAATTGTACGTCGAAAATCGCCACCCGTGCCGGAAGGGAATATTCCAAGTTCGCAATCAGAACCGGAGCGAAGGATCCCGTTCGCAACTTCATTCACGGTACCGTCGCCGCCACAGGCGACTATCAGGCGGGCACCGTCTGATGCGAACCGTTCGGCAAGCACGATACCGTCGCCCGACGTCTTTGTGAACGCTACCTTAAATGGCCCGAAGTGGGCACGCAGGTCGGCGGCGATCCCCGCCCATTTCTGTCGCGTGGAGCCGCCCGCCGAACCTGGATTTACTATGATAACCGGAAGCATTGTCACCTGTTCTACTAAACACCGTTCGCTCGGTTGAGCCGAAAGAGAGATTATCAGTTATAATCGTCTCAAAACAAACCATGAGCTTTACCAACGGAAACGGGCATAAGCCCAAACCAAAAAATGTACTTGGCGGCGAACTCGAATCCTGCTGCTTCGACCCGATGACCGGATTTTACCGAGACGGCTATTGTCGGACTGGTGTTGATGATACAGGCCGGCATACGGTCTGCATCGAAGCAACAGACGAATTTCTGGCGTTTTCAAAAGCCGTCGGAAACGATCTTTCAACGCCAATGCCGCAATATGCATTTCCGGGGCTGAAAGACGGCGACAAATGGTGCCTCTGCATGCTGCGCTGGAAGGAGGCATTGGCACACAATGCGGCTCCAAGGGTTTATCTTGAGGCAACGCACGAAGCAGCATTAACGGTCGTGTCGCTTGACGATCTAAAACGGCACGCGGTCGAATAGCCTTTTTGCTTGCATCCCAATTCAATGTACACAGTCGAACATCTTCGTGCTCTCTTTGCTTACAACGACTGGGCAAACCGCCGGATCATCGTCGCATTGAAATCTGCTGATTCGGTTCGGTCGCTTGAGATACTTGCCCACTCGCTGATCACGGAAAAGGAATACTACGAACGTCTTTACGGGAAAAATTCGACAGGTGCTGACCTTTGGCCAAAGCTGACGCTTGAAGAATGTGGCCTGCTTGCCCGCGAAGTAGCAGAGCGGTTCGAGAAACTTCTTCGTAAATTTGATGATGAAGGTTTGGACATACGAACCAAATATCACTCGACCGAGGGAGTCCCGTTTGAGAATAATTTTCGCGAACTATTGACCCATGTGCTATTTCACTCGACGCTTCATCGCGGAAACATCATTATAAAGCTGCGCGAAGACGGATTCGAGCCGCCTTCGATCGACTATATTATTTATCTACGGGAGACCAAATATCTTTAGCTTGCGGTGCTTGAAGTTTGCAGGCCCGCGAAAATCGGAGTTTCCGTCTTCGATTCATGTGTCCGTTGCGATAGAATCCCTTTTCAATGCAAGAACAGCAGCCCGAACAATACTCATTTGATTTCCTCAACGAGACCGCCGAGATCGTTACCGAAGCCGGCGACGAGCTCGGGATCAAGCTTGGTAAGTTCGCGGGGCCGCTGGATCTTTTGCTCTTCCTGATCAGGCAAGAACAGGCAAATATCTTTGACATTCCGATCTCGACGATCACTGACGAATACTTGAAATATATTCGACTGATGAGATCGCTCGATATTGCCGTCGCCGCAGATTTTCTGGTGATGGCAGCCCAGCTTATCGAGATCAAATCGAAGATGCTGCTGCCCCGAGACCCTATGGCGCCCGACGACGAGGAGATCGATGACCCTCGTAAAGAACTTGCCGACCGATTATTAGAACATGAAAAGTTCAAGGCCGCGGCGCATATGCTTTACGAACGCACGACAATTGAACAGGCCGTGTTCAAACGTGGTTCGATAGACTCGGATGAGAATAATTTAGAAATATCTGCGACGGTGTTCGATCTGATCACTGTCTTTCAAAAAGTTCTCGCAAGGCAAAAAGAAGAGATCGAGCTTGAGATCGAACGCGAAGAGATATCACTCGCCGAAATGATCCGGAGGTTGAATAAGCGGATCTTCGATGAGACCGAGATCAGGCTTCTCAGTTTTTTTGAAGAAATGCATAATCGCCGTGAGTTGGTTACCGCATTCATCGCTGTTCTTGAAATAGTCCGAACCGAAAGTGTAAAGCTGGTTCAGAAAAACACATTTGGCGATATTTTATTGAGAAAGGTAGAAGTAAGTTCATAATGACAGAGATAGATAAGGATGTTGAAAGCGACGATGTGGCAGAAGCCCCGGCCCGTAGTGTTGGGGAATTGGTTGCGGTCGTCGAAGCTTTGATGTTCGTTGCTGATGAACCGATAACGGTTCGAGCCTTGTCCGAGATCACTGGCGAGGACAAAGATTCAGTTCTGGCTGCCCTTGAGGCCCTGACCGAAGAATATAAGAATCGGGAAAGCGGGCTCCAAATTCGTGAGATCGGCGGCGGTTGGCAGCTGGCAACGCGAACCGAATTGCACGAAACGATACGGCAGTATCTAAAGACAAAGCCATCGGCAAAGCTTTCGCTTGCAGCATTGGAAACCCTCGCGGTCATTGCATACAAGCAGCCAGTGACCATTCCCGAAATATTAGAGATCCGCGGAGTTCAGTCAGCATCTGCGATCAAGACCCTGCTTGAAAAGCGTCTCATTATCACGAAAGGGCACAAGGAAGCCGCAGGGCGTCCGATGCAGTACGGGACCTCAAAGGATTTTTTGGTTCAGTTCGGATTGAAAGATCTGGGCGATCTGCCATCGATCGAGGACTTTCAGGATCTGGTGAATCAATGACAGAACGGCTTCAGAAATTAATTGCACAGGCCGGTATTGCATCTCGGCGAGCGGCAGAAAAGCTGATCGCTGATGGCCAGGTGGCCGTCAACGGGAAGATCGTTACTGAACTTGGCTCAAAGGCTGATCCTGAAAAGGATCATATAAAGGTTCGTGGAAAGCTGATCAACCCGATGCTCGCCGACCGAGAGCATAGCTACATTCTGCTCAACAAGCCCCGTGGAGTGCTTTCGTCCGCATCTGATCCTGAAGGCCGGAAGCTCGTGACCGACCTGATCAAAGGCCATGGCCGTTTGTTTCCCGTCGGCCGGCTCGATTTCAACACAGAGGGCCTTATCATTCTGACCAATGACGGCGACTTTGCGAATTACGTTTCGGGCTCAAAAAAAATACCGAAGGTCTATTCTGTTAAGGTCAAAGGCCTTCCAACTGAAGTGGCGATAAGAAAGCTCCAGCGAGGTATCCGGCTTGATGATGGATTCAAAACGGCACCCGCTGAGATCGAGACACTTCGTGGCACTGAAAAGAACGGCTGGTTTCTAGTCACACTTTACGAAGGGCACAATCAGCAGTTAAGAAAAATGTTTGACGCTATCGGACATTCGGTCGTGAAACTTCGTCGGATCGCGATCGGGGATATCGGAGAGGCGAACCTACCGGTGGGGAAATACAGAAAACTCTCCGTTGAAGAAGTGCAGAGCCTCTACCCGAAACTCAGCGATTCGAATTTATCTTCCTCGCGAAAAAGCTAACGATCAATAAACTTATAAATACCACTGCGATCACCCGGATGGCGACGGGGATGAATGTTGCGTAAAACGTCTCGTAAGAAACGATCGTAAGCAGAGGGTAATAAGCGACACTCTTCCAAAGTCTGGGTTCCGGAGTAGCGATCAATCCTGAATAGATAAATCGGTAATATATGCCAAATACCATCATTCCGAGAGGGATCCCGATTATGCCAAAGTTACGATAAAGATCGCCAAAAGGGGTTATTGCGAAGGAATTCTCGCTGTATTTGAAATAAAGATCGCTGTAGGCCCGGGCGTCAGACGTAGGTGGCTTGTCTGCCCAAATTGCACGCGGAATGAATGCAGTTACCACGTCGTTGTAAATGTTGTTCTTCAATCCATAGCTTTCTTCGTATGGTTCCATCATCTCGTAGTTCGAAATAACGACACCAAGCGAACTAAGATTCTCCATCCGTTGACCAAGGGAGGTCAAGCCGTCCGAAGTAATGTATGAAATATCGGAGCTTGCAACATAGTCAAGAGTCATAAAAACCTGACCGACATAGTCACCCGCATCGACTCGTTCTTCAGAGCCCTTGATGTGCCTGAAAGCCGTGCCATAGATAATGCCGATCACGATCGATAAAAAAAGGATCAGTCCGAAAATAACCGTATGAGAGGCTTTTGGACGGCGGCCGGAATACCAATACGCGGCCCCGATAGAAAGAACGCTTACCATTAGGCTGCTTCGGCCGCCCTGTAGGCCCATTTTCAGAGGTATCAAAGCCAACAGGAAAACGATGATCAAATAAAAGATCGGGCCTTTTCGCTCTGACTTAAAAAATGCAAGCCAAAGCATAATGAAACCGACGTTGAATACGATCGACAGAAAGGTTACCAATGCATCATAGGCGCCGATCTCCGTGACCCTTTGAAAGCCGAGTACGCCTTGCACGAAACCTAAAATATCAATGCCGAGCCCAAATACGATAAGCAAGAGTCCGCCAAGCCACATAGAACCCGGGTCCCAGTCGCTTTTGGGTCCGATACGCTCAAGCCATCTTGCGACCCATTCTCCGAACGGCAACGCATAACCAGCAATAACCCCGAGGAACCCCAGTGCGACCAACATTAAAGAAAGCGGGAGATAATACTCAGGATCAACTACCAGATCGATCACATATGGGTGGCCAAACTCAAAAGTGATCAGGAACGCGCCGACCGCAAAGACCGGGAAAATATACACCCAAACTGAATAAACGAGCGGATGAAAAAGGTCGAATCGACCCTTGTAAAAGAGATAGATACTAGGTGAAAGGAAAAGTGTGCCTGCAACGATCGCCCAAGGCACCAAATAATATCCGCCTAATGAGCGTGTGATCCCCTCGTCAAAAACAAAAAAGACAAATCCGGCCACTAGAGCGATCGACCACAACGCAAGCACCGGAAAAAGGCTACCACGCCGAGGAGCGTTGATATTTGTATTCGGAATGGTTCTAGCTGGATTCATACAGCGAATTGCCAATAACTATTCAAACAAAATTTACCGTCATTCGTTCCGGCGGTGATCGGTCTTACACCTGACAAACTCCGCATTTCTCTCTTCATCCTATTAAAGCACGATGCTCCACCATCAAACATTTGTCCTGAACTACTTTTATACCCGCACGAGCCAGTTTGTCCGCAAAAACATCATCCCTTATCCCCAATTGTATCCAAACGGAAGACGGAGCCGCGTTTAGAATTTCGTCCAAATGAAGGTGCAAATGCTCAGAACGCCGGAAAACGTTTACCATATCGATCTTTTCCTTGATCGAAGAAAGTTCTCGATGGACGGATTCGCCCAGGATCTCTTCGGTCTCCGGATAATAAACCGGGACCGGAACTATCCGGTAACCCGCGGTCTTCATATACTTCGGAACGTAATGAGCCGGTTCGCCAGATCGAGACTCAGGTTTAATGCCTATCACCGCAATACTTTTGGTCGCGGTCAATAATTCACGCATCCCATCATCCGATCTGATCAAATTACTTTGCCAATCCATTTAACTAGCATAGCGTGTCGTGCTGGAAGGAATAAAGCCCAAAACCGATCCCAAGTTTTTGAACTTCATTATGAGTTATGACACTATAATCTCTGATTATAATAAAAACACTATGGATTTTCAGTTAAACGAAGAGCAATTACAGATCAAATACAGCATTCGGGAGTTCGCTGAAAGTGAAATCCTCCCAAATGTAATGGAATGGGACGAAGCCCAGCATTTTCCGATCGAATTACGGCCAAAGCTAGCCGAGCTTGGTCTGATGGGCATAATCTTCCCGGAAGAGTTCGGCGGAGCCGGGATGGGATATGTTGAATACGCAACGATAATCGAAGAACTTGGCCGTGTGTGCGGATCGGTCGGGCTTTCGGTCGCGGCGCATAATTCGCTGTGTTCGAATCATATCTACACGTTTGGCTCTGACCGGCAAAAGCGGGAATATTTGATCCCGCTGGCTCAAGGCGAATCTTTTGGCGCCTGGGGTCTTACCGAATCACAAGCAGGATCCGATGCATCGGGAACGCGGACGAACGCGATCAGATCGAACGGCGGATGGAAAGTTAACGGCTCGAAGAATTTTATTACGCACGCGATCGCCTGCAACACGCTTGTTGCTGTTGCGGTTACCGACAAGGAAAAAGGCAACCGGGGAATTTCGGCTTTCATCTTTGATAAGTCGATGCAAGGGTTTCGCTCCGATAAGAAAGAGAACAAGCTGGGTATGCGAGCCTCGGAAACGGCATCGGTCGTTTTCGAAGACTGCTACGTTCCGGAAGAGAATCTGCTCGGCAGCGAGGGAGAAGGATTTCTTCAGGCGATGAAGATCCTGGACGGAGGACGTATTTCGATCGCGGCTCTTTCGGTCGGTATTGCTCAAGGTGCTTACGAAGCGGCCGTCAAATATGCGAAAGAGCGTCACCAATTTGGAAAAGCCATTGCTGAATTCCAAGCGATACAATTCAAACTGGCCGACATGGCAACTCAGATCGAGTGCGCGCGTCTATTGACCCTTCAGGCCGCCGCGACCAAAGACGCCGGGAAGCCTGTTACACAGCAATCGGCAATGGCAAAGCTTTATGCGTCCGAAGTGGCTGTTCGTGTTTCGGAGGAATCTGTTCAGATCCATGGCGGTTACGGCTATACAAAAGATTATCCGGCAGAAAAATACTGGCGCGATTCGAAGCTCTGCACCATCGGCGAAGGCACCAGCGAGATCCAAAGAATGGTGATCGCAAAGAATTTATTGAAAGATTGACCTTGAAGAAGCCGGTAATAATGGCTGTGTGAAACGATATATGTTGCACGTTGCATCCCTGCAACACCTGTGATAGATTAACTGTCTAATTTTTTTCTAAAGGAGACAATCATGAGTACAAGCGCAGCATCAGTTTCAAACAATTTGAGTTCGATCCTAATCGCCGAGATAGAACAGGAAGCAAAGGTCACGCGAACCTGCCTGGAACGGGTTCCGGCTGAAAAATTCGACTGGAAGCCACACGAGAAATCGATGGAATTCAGAAAGCTTGCCGTTCACGTGGCGGAAATGTTCAGCTGGACCGCGGCCACGCTGCAGGCACCCGAGCTCGATTTCGCAAAATGGGAATACAAGCCCGTCGAACCGCAGACGACCAAGGAATTGGTCCAATATCTTGATAAATGCGTCGCCGAAGCCATCGACGTTCTTCGCAATACACCTGACGAGGTGTTTATGGAAAATTGGACCATGCGAAATGGCGAGACGGTCTATTTCACGCTGCCCAAGGCTGCGGTGATGCGATCCTTTGTAATGAACCATATTATTCATCACCGCGGCCAGCTTTCGGTCTATCTGCGGCTGAATGATATTGCTGTTCCATCGATCTACGGCCCATCTGCCGATGAAGGCCAGATGTAAGAAATTTGGCATTTAGGTTTTTTGAGGCTGCCTGAAATGGCGGCCTTTTTTTGCCAGTTTCCGTTGCCCGATCCAAGGTCCAAGATCTCAGATCCAAACCCTTGTCCCGTTTGTCCCGTTGTCCCAGGGCCCGACACGCGTGTCCCAGCGGCGTTCCGGGGGCGTTCCGGGCATGTTCCGCTGGCGCGTGGAACGTGTAAGTAGCTGTGTATGCTTCACTTACTGTCGTCTCAGTGTCGAATTCAGTCAGTTTTTAAAAAAACTTCGAAAAATCCCATTTTTGTTCAACCTGGAATGTGCGCGAAATGAACGCACCTGAACAAAAATCGGCATTTTTCCAATAGTGTTTCGTTTCTGAGAGCGTGCCGCGCGTTTCAGTGAAACACTTGAAACAGTTGTAACAGTTGAAACACCTGAAACACCTGAAACGCTCGTGAAACAGATCCGAAGAATTTTTAACGCAAAGAAGTTCAGAGTTCAAGCTTTAGGTTGCCGGTATTTCAAAGATCAAGTCAGAAAGGCCTTCATAAGCGGTTGGCAAGTTCGCTGGCCAGGCGTTCTCAACCGCGGATCGGGCGGATTTGGCGGATCTACGCGGATGTTTTTCATAGATCCTCATGTTTACCGATCCGAAATCCGCATTCCGCAATCCGCAATCCGCAATCCGAAATCGTGCTGTGCCCGTTATATTTTCTATCAGCCTTGACCGGCCGCCAATAGCAATTGGCGCAGTTGATGGCAGTTGTGGCAAATGGAATAAATGGAAAGGCCTCTGAACGATTCGGCGGCTTGGCCGTGGAGGATCGGGGTCAGATGTGCAATTCTCGAAGTGTTTCGTGATATTTCTTCTTAACCAATTCCTTCGCATATCTGAGTTTGCAACGCGAGCAGCGAGAGGAATTTTAAGAAGTCTTCGGCGACGTGAAAAATGTCTTGACGGGCATTACCCCTTGTAATAACGTGATAAAGACCACCCTCGACCTCCAATCGCGCTTTACGTGCCATTGATCGAGGAGTTTACCAGAACTTTAGAAAATGAAGAATGCGCCGGAGAATTGCATGTCTGACCCCATTCTTTTTGACCCCATTCTTTTCGGTGATTTATGATATTTCGAGTAATAATATTCCTATACCTATTCATTTTTGCTCTCGCCTCCCAGGATGTGATGTGTCAATCAGCTTCGGATGCAGAATTGAAAGATTTACGAGTTAGTATAATTGTGGAAAACAAGTCCTTGTGGGAGGTTTTTGAGCGCATCATTTATGATTATGACGTCGTAATCGGTCTTGAAGAATCATCTTCGGACCGGGATCACAATGACTATTTCTTCCAGACAAACGTTCCCTATGACGAACCTAAAAGTAACCCGGACGGAACTCAATTTGTTACTGGTACCGGGGTTCGGACGGTCGTAAAGGACCACCTGTTTACTCTCAAATTCTCAGATGCTCCGCTCTCTGAGGTTATGGATGTGATCGTCAAGCAGATGAAGTTTTACAAATGGGAGTTCAACAACGGAGTTATCAACATTTACCCGACCGAAGGACGCTCTAGAAATATTGAAAAGCTTATGCATATGCACGTCGCCGAGTTTCAAATGCCACAGGGAGAACCGGTCGACGTAGCCATGGCAAGAGTTACATTCCTGTTGCCGGAATTCAAAGCTTTTGCAAAATCAAACCAGATCGACAGCACTAATTCAAGAATGTTCCCGTGGTACTCCAAGCGGCCTCTGCCCGAGAGAATGGAATTCAAGAACCTAACCTATCGTGAACTTCTAAATGCCATCGCAAGGACGAAACGAGGTGGATGGATTGTCAGATATAGCAAATATAAGAAGGCAGATCCTGATACCGAATTTTTGGACATCATCATATAGTTCTCATTAATTGCCGATGCAAATAAGAGAAGCGTCGCAGGTAAGCTATTTGACAACCGATCATCTGGGAAGCCCGAGGGTGATAACGGATCAGGATGGGGACGTCACGACCCGTAAGGACTACACGGCGTTTGGTGAGGAGAATATCTCAGCGGAACGTGTCAGCGGGCTTGGGTATACGGGAGGCAACGAGACTCGAAAGGGTTATACCGGCTACGAGAAAGACGACGAAAGCGGCCTCGATTTCGCACAGGCGAGGTACTACAACTCGACGCACGGTCGCTATACGTCAATCGACCCTCTAACGGCTTCAGCGAGCATCAAGAACCCGCAGACGTTTAACCGATACACATACGTCCTGAACTCGCCATACAAGTTCACCGACCCGCTCGGGCTAATACCTGCTACAACCGGAGCCGACGGTGGAAAGTCCGAATCTCCGATTCGGTGTAATTTGTTCTGCAAGGTCAAATATGGTGGCGAGCTTACCAAACACGAGATTCAATTGCTCCAATTTCACGTTGCGAATGGTACCGCGCTCGGTTATATGTTTCAAAGTGCTCTAAGTAGAAAACAGAATTCATCATCGAGTTATCCCAGCAGAACGGCATCTCAGAATACCTTTGTTAAAGTAAAGGTTGCGGTTGAGGCAAATTGGAGCGTCGAGAATAATGGACAATCTCAGCCAGTCGCTTCAACTGTGAAGAAGATTCTAGATTCCACAGCTTCTGATATAGCATCAAACGTTGCATCGGCAATTATCGCTATCGACGCACTTCAAAAACATCCAAGAAGTTCAGTAACAATGTCGTTCAGCACATCAGTCGGTGTATCTAAATCTGGCCCATCCTTTGAAGCGTCGTCTGGAGAATCGACGACGTTTGACTCTCCGGACACGATCAGACGTAGCCTCACACAGGCTAACAACATGCTAATATTTGAGGCAGTAGGGGTTCTCGAAGAACTCAATGTTTTGTTACCTTCCGGGCGAACCTTTGAGGTCAGTTTGATGAAGAATGCACCGTCGACATGCGGTGGCGTGGATTGCAACCTTGCAGCTGCATTTGGTGAACTCGCTCTTCGCACCGGGAGGGCTAAGGGACGAGAGGAGGTCGAACGACGGTTGCCGAAATTAAATGTACCATGGGATTTTTATTGGTGAGCGATAATCATATTTGGAGGTTTTTTCATGAACGCTAGGTTTCTGTATCTTCTGTGTCTTTGCCCGCTACTCACAATGTTCTTTTCCTCATGCTCTATCTTTGCCGTTGATGCTCAAACGGACAACGAAGTTCGATTTGTTGCCAACTCTGCTGACCCCGGTACCCAAGAGCCACTCTTTTCTAAGACCAAAGTACGGCACTGGTCGATACCCAAGAAGTTAGGATCACTTGATGAAGCTTTGGACCTTGGCCGTCCTGACATTGTGCTTGTCGGGAATTGCAATAGTTCTGATTCGTTACCCTTGCCATGTAAAGATGGAGAGATCACTGCAGAAATGACTCCAGAGGTCTATCGGCATTTGGACCTATTCTGGGCTGATAATTTACGATTGCGCAGTTTCGCAAACAAAAGGAAAACAAACGCCCAAGAGCAGTACGAATCGAACATCGCAGTGTTTAGGAGATCGCAGATGCTAGAAGAAAAACTTTCTAAGGTCGAGATTTCTATCGATGGTGTTCGACGACAAATTACTCAATCAGAAATTCGCTTAATTGTTAAGGAGCTCAACGACCTCGCTGAAA
Source organism: Pyrinomonadaceae bacterium (assembly GCA_041751035.1). Taxonomy (GTDB): domain Bacteria; phylum Acidobacteriota; class Blastocatellia; order Pyrinomonadales; family Pyrinomonadaceae; genus OLB17. Next base: position 557,516 of record JBGSYH010000030.1, read on the forward strand.
AGGTTTTGGAAGTAATAGTCTAAGAATTTTGTTGAGAAAGCCTAGTTTCGTATGGCATTGGTCAACTCAAGGATTACACGGCGTTTGGCGAGGTGAACTCCACGGAGGAGCGTGTCAGCGGGTTGGGGTATTCGGGCGGCGACGAACCCGAAAAGGCTACACCGGCTACGAGAAAGACGACGAATCAGGGCTCGACTCCGCACAGGCGAGGTACAACAACTCAACGCATGGAAGATTTACCAGCGTCGATCCTCTGACCGCCTCGGCAAGCATCAAGAATCCGCAGGCGTTCAACCGTTACACATACATCCTGAACTCGCCATACAAGTTCACCGACCCCCTCGGTCTGCTCGCGGAAAACACTATCGCCTGTGGAAACCGTTGTCCTAGCTATTGGGGCGGCTCAACCGGGCTGATCAGCGAAGACGACAACAATGAAGGCGTATTCGAAAAGCTCGGGTGGAATAGCCAAAACACGCCGAACAACCCGACCCCGCCACCAAGTGATGCAACGCTCAAGCCGACCTCTGGAATTTCGCAAAAAACTCCACCTACAAAGCCGACGGTGCGGTCACCTCAATGCAGTAAGAAGACATTGGTGAAAGACGGTGTTTCAATGATCAACAATTAAAAAGGGGCGGACCGGGTGATTTTCCGGATGGCTTCTTTTTTGTTTTTGCTCGCACAATGAGAAAATCGAAGGCATGAGATGTGTTTTCATTCTGATATTTTCACTAGGTCTTTTCGTGCCGTTTGCCACCGCCCAAACTGATCGCGTTCCTCTGTTTAACGAGCATCCGGCGTCGATCTCTAATACAGTTACCCGTGACATCGATTTTCGTTCGCACAAGGACGCGCGGATGTTTCGCACGCGGCTGCGTGAGGCTTTACGGGGCGGCGTAAATTTCGCTGGCCGATATATTGTTGCTACGTGGGGCTGCGGTACGGGTTGTGTTTCCGGCGCGGTAATTGAGGCCCGGACCGGAAAGGTCTTCTTTCCAAAAGAACTTTCACCGTTCATCGCCGGAAATTATTATGACGACGACGATAAGCCGATAGAGTATAGAAGAAACAGCTCTCTGCTCATATTGGACGGTGCCGCCGGCACCGGAAATGAAGTCGATGAACCGAGCTTTGGGAAGTATTATTTGGTCTGGAAAGGGAATCGCTTCGAGCAGCTTCGGTTTGAACCCCGGCAGGACCAAAGATGATCGACACAGAATTTCTCGAAAGACTATTTGCCGGCGATACCAGAACCATTGCCCGTGCGATCACTCGTGTCGAAAACGGTTCTAATGATGCGGCAGGCCTTATGCGGGAGGTCTTCCCGCGAACCGGAAATGCCCTGATAATTGGCATCACCGGGTCGCCGGGAGCAGGTAAATCTTCGTTGGTCGATAAGCTGGCGTTGCTCTATAAAGAACGCGGCGAAAAGGTGGGCATTATTTGTGTCGACCCTTCTTCGCCATTTTCAGGCGGAGCGATACTGGGTGACAGGATCAGAATGTCCACGCTCGGGCTTGATAAGAATATCTTTATCCGGTCGATGGCGACGCGTGGGAATCTCGGAGGATTGTCGCGGGCGACGGTCGATGCCGTAGCAATTCTGGATGCAGCAGGCTTTGACAAAGTGATCGTGGAAACCGTAGGCGTTGGACAGGATGAGGTCGAGATCGTTAAGACGGCGGACGTTTCGGTGGTCGTGCTTGTGCCCGGAATGGGTGACGACATACAGGCGATCAAGGCCGGAATAATGGAGATCGGCGATGTTTTCGTGATCAACAAGGCCGATCGGGAAGGAGTTCTCCGCACCCAAAAAGAACTTGAAGCGTTGCTTTCGCTGGCGCATCGTCCGGATATGTGGATGCCGCCGATCATTAAGACCGTTGCGACAAATAATGAAGGCATTGAGGATCTTTCCGCCGCTGTCAGTTCGTTCTCTGCATTTGTTGAAAGCTCGAACGAGGCGAACTTGGAGCGAAAGAGGGCGATCGCAAAATGGAGATTGCTCGAACTTTTGCAGGAACGGCTGCTGACCGATCTGTTATCGAAAAATGGAAAGACGACGCAGATCGACGGCCTGGCAATAAAAGTGTCCAAGAAAGAGATCGACCCGTATTCTGCGGTCGAAGAGTTGATAAGCGATCTATGAAGATAAACCACTTAGGCATTGCCACAACAGGCATCGACGAAGCACTAAAGTTTTGGCAAGACGCGCTAGGGCTTGAGAATGTTCATACCGAGGTCGTCGAGGATCAGAAGGTCCGTGTCGCGATGCTGCCGATCGGCGAAAGCCGTATTGAACTATTGGAACCGACTACCGACGATTCGCCGATCAGTAAATTTCTGGAAAAACGCGGCGGCGGCATACATCACATCGCCGTCGAGGTCGACGATATTTATGCTTCGCTTGAAAAGATGAAAGGCGAGGGCATTCAGCTGATCGACGAAGAACCGCGGTTGGGTGCCGAAGGCTGTTTGGTCGCATTTGTTCACCCGAAGGGAGCAGGCGGTGTTTTGCTCGAATTGGTGCAAACGCGGTCTGATCTGGCCGCATCCTAGTTGATTAGTGGACAATCTGCTATATTAAACGTTTGGTTTTCGAACGTAAATAGATTTGTAATAGTGAGGATTTGAGCTTTGAGTAGTTTAACAAAGGGCCTGATTTTGTTGCTGGTGATCTTGGGTATCGGTGCCGGCCTTGTTTTTTGGAAAAATAGTGTCGGCGGGCAATCGTCGGCGCACTGGAACGGGATTTCGAAGGAAGAGATCGAACTGCTCTTGACCGATCTTGCGAAAGACAATCCGGCCTTCTTGAAGCGTTTTGCGGACAATCCGGAAATGAAGAAAGAACAGCTTGATAATCTTCGCGAGCTGTTCGCTCTTGCGAGCGGTGCAAAGTCGGAAGGCTTGACCAATGACCCGACCAATAAGATGGAGCTCGACAATATTCGAGCGCAGGTAATTGCCGTCAATTACGACCGCGAGATCAATAAAGATAAAGGGCCGATGCCGCCGTTTGGGTTTATCGACGAGGCACGTGTGAACGCGTTTTATGATGCGGCACCTCCGGCTGATGCGGGCTTTTTTGATAATTTGAAGAGCAAGATCGGACTCGGAAAACGCGACAATGAAATGGCCTTTCAGCGTTTTCTTGATTCTAAGATCGGTTTGATGAAGGCCCAGAACCCAGAGATGGCCGACCGGGAGATCTCTGAAGAAGAGCGTAAGCAGGCCCGCGACATCTTTGCGAAGATCGAGATCTACAAGGAGGAGTTTCTGGACAAAGCTTCGTCCGGAGAGATCGATCCGACGTTCAAAAAGAAGGTCGATCTGCAGGTTAAATTACAGCAGGCTCAGTTTCTTGCCCGTATTTATTCCGAAAAGACCAAGGAACAGTTAAAAGTAACTGACGAAGAAGTTGCCGCGTTCATTGCTGAGAATCCGACATATAGCGGAGCTGAAAAGCGAACGAAAGCTGAGGAGGTCCTTGCCCGTGCTAAGAATGGAGAGGATTTTGCTGCACTTGCTAATGAGTTTTCGGAAGATCCGGGTAACAAGAATCCTGAAGGAAAATTACAGGGCGGATTTTACGGCAACAACCCGAAGGGGCGCATGGTGCCTGCATTTGAACAGGCAGCGTTGGCGCTAGAGCCGGGACAGATCGCTCCTGAATTGGTCGAAACTGATTATGGTTTCCACATCATTAAGCTCGAGCGAAAGGGCGTTACCAAGAATGAGGCCGGTAAGGAAGAAGAAACCTACGATGTTCGGCACATTCTGATATCGACCTCCGTTAAAGATCCTGACAATCCGATGGCTCGTGAAATGCCTGCGAAAATGCTTGCCCGGCAAAAGCTTGAGGAAAAGAAGCAGAAAGACCTTATCGACGGTTTGATCGCGAAGAACGGCGTTCAGGTTCCGGATGATTTTGATGTTCCTGAGGTTACCGATCAACAGATCGAAGACGCGATGAAGAAGCAGCGGGAAGAAATGGAGAAGATGCAGGGCGGACCCGATGGCCCCGGAGGTCCGGGTGGTCCTGAAGGTGCCGCACCACCACCACCACCGCCGGCAGCTGAACCGGCAGAGCCGAAGAAATAAGATGATGGAGATCGGTGATTATCGGGTTGAAATAGTTCCCGACACTGAATTTAGGTTAGACGGAGGGGCGATGTTCGGAGTCGTCCCTCGCGTTTTGTGGGAACGGGTCTGCCCGCCCGATGAACTCAATCGGATCAAACAGCAGATGAACTGTGTCTTTATCGACACCGGCAAAGAAAAGGTGTTGATCGAAACCGGCATCGGCGAAAAGTGGTCTGAGAAAGAAACAAAGATCTACGGTATTTTTCGCGAAAAGCCTTTCGCCGAAACGCTGTTTGAGAAAACCGGCTGCACACCCGATGACATCACGATCGTTGTCAACACGCATCTGCATTTCGACCACGCCGGGGGAAATACAATCAACAGTGGTCAGTTGCGAGTGGCCGGTGGCCAGTCAGAACCGCCTGCGTTAGCGGGCGGTCAGTTCGTTGCGGGTTCATCCCGCCCGCAGTTTAAGAACGCTCGTTACCTCGTCTCGGCCCGCGAACTCGAACACGCCGAATCGCCTCATGAACGTGACCGCGCAAGTTATCTGCCTGAGAACTGGCGGCCGATGATCGAAACAGTTCAGCTCGAAGCGATGCCGGACGATTACGAACCTATCACGGGATTAAAGCTACAGACAGTCCGCGGCCATTCCGAAACGATGCAGACCTGGCGGCTAGACCGCGGCGGCAAGACGATTTACGGTTTCGCCGACCTCATTCCGACCAGCCATCACGTGCCGTTGCCTTGGATAATGGGCTACGACCTCTATCCGACTGAAACCCTCGCGTTCAAGAAAGTGATCTTACCGCAGGCGGTCGAGGAAGGCTGGATATGTCTTTTTTATCACGATTTTGAACATCCGCTTTGCAGAATCAGTGAGTTTAACGGCAAAATATCTGTCAATCCAATTAATCCGGAGATCACATTATGAAATATTTAAGCTTGTTCGTTGTCTGCCTCGGATTGTTATTCTCGGTTCAGAGTTCGTTTGGCCAAACTCAAGAGCAGAAGGACAGAGAATCTTTCCTTGTCAATGCAAAGCTCCTTGAACAGCAGCCATTTAATAAAAACGCTGGGGCCGCACGAGAATGGGGTTTCAAATGGTTGGTCGAGACAGACCAGGTTAGTGTCACGCTATGCTCTGAAACGATGAAAATGATCCCGGACAAAAAGAACAAATTTAAGTCCGAATTGCTGATGCAATTCACGTTCGGACAAGCGGTTTTCAAACTTGAGAATCCCGACCAGAAAAATGATGAAAAAGCCGCTCAGCTCGCCGGGATCGAGAGTATGCTTCGAACTTATGAAAAGATGCTGACCGAGAATGACAAGGCACGAAACGCGGACTTGGATGGATTGGTTGCGAAACGGAATAGTGGTGAACTCAAGTCGATCGTTGATTCAAAGAAATGCGATAGCAAATCCAGTAAATAATGGTGATGGAACAAGTAAGAATTGGAATAATCGGCGGCTCTGGCCTTTATCAGATGCCGGAGTTGGAAAACGTTCGGGAGCAGACGGTGGAGACGCCGTTCGGCTCGCCTTCGGATGCGTTTATTATTGGGGAACTTGATGGCGTTACGGTCGCGTTCCTGCCGCGGCACGCTCGCGGGCATAAGTTTACGCCGACGGAAGTGCCTTACCGGGCGAACATCTACGCGATGAAGCTGATGGGCGTGGAATACATCCTGTCGGTTTCGGCGGTCGGTTCGCTACAGGAGCAGTATGAGCCAACGGATATGGTCATCCCTGATCAGTTCTTTGACCGGACGCGCGATCGAGCGAAGGAGTCGACATTCTTCGGTGAAGGAATTGTTGGACACGTTACGTTCGCACATCCTGTTTGTAACGAACTTGGCGATATTTTGGAAGCTGCTTGTAAGACGGTCGATGTAAAGGTGCATCGCGGCGGCACGTATCTTTGTATGGAAGGCCCGGCGTTTTCGACGAAAGCGGAATCGAACGTCTATCGACAGTGGGGCATGGACATCATCGGGATGACCAACCTGCAGGAAGCGAAACTCGCCCGCGAAGCCGAGATCGCATACGCGACGCTCGCACTTGTCACCGACTACGATTGCTGGTACGAAGGCCACGACGACGTAACGATCGACATGGTCATTGCCTACCTGAACAAGAACGTCCGCAACGCGCAGCTTATTTTGAAAGACGCCGTAAAACGCGTCGCCGCCAAAGAAACGCCGAACCAATTCGCCGGTGCGACAAAGAACGCGATCTTCACGCAGCCCGACCACTGGCCTGCCGAAACAGCCAAGAAGCTTGAGGCAATTATCGGAAAATATCGTTCGTAGCTTGGAAACGGACTCGAGAACTCACGCATCACATAGATATATGTTGAAAAAATTCTCGATAATGATCGGTTTATTCGCCGTCTTTACCGTTTGCTTGTCTGCTCAGAACGAACCTGTTTTGGATAAGGAACCGGGAAGAGATCCGGAGGCTCTAATAGCGAAAAAGCGGATCAATCTGTATCACCATCTTGGCTCGGTTGAAATTCCCGCTACTTTTGCAGGAGAGGTAAAGGCAAATTGGACTGACGCCTGGGCGGGATATTTACGCTCAGAGGATGGCTCATTCGAGATCGGTTGGCGGGCTGGCACGATCGTTTATGTACGTGAAAGTAGAAAAGACGAGATAGATTCGATAAGTACAGAATTACATGGTGGAAACGTCTATGACGTCGCGGTTCTCGCCGACAAAGCTCGAAAAACAATTTCTGCAAAATTAGGTAGGCTCGAGTTCAGCAGTATGATCGACACAGAGGAAGAGGAAGAATTGTTCTGGTCGATCCTTGCTACATACCAAAAAGAAAGGTGTACGGTGTGTCGTTCGCTGCCTAAAAACGTTGATTACTGAGTCCGCCAACCATTGCTCAATACGATTCATCAAAGACTGTTATGAAAAACCTGTTCACACTTCTTGTAAATGTGTCGTTCGTTGGGATCGCTCTGTGCTCAATGACCCTGGCCCAGCGGAATGTTACGCCTGTTCTGGATAAGGATCCGTTGCTTGAGGCTGACGCGATGCTGAATTTAGATGTTGCTAAGCAGGCATTTGGGCCGGCCCGCAAGGCGTATAAGCAGGTTTTGCTCAGATTTGAGGAAACTTACGCCGCCTACCCGGAATTTTCGAAGATCGATGAGTTTTTATATCTCGCAGGAATGAGCAGCTATTATCTGTCGCGGAATGAAGGCAAGCAGAAGGTGAATCTGAAGATCAAGCGCGAACGCGAACGGTATGCACCGGAAAAGCTTCGCGAGGAAGCCGTCGCATATCTTTCGACCCTTATTGAGAAATTTCCCGACAGCAAATTCCGCCCTGATGCCGAGAAAGCTCTCGAATTGCTGAAAAAATAAGCCCTCTCCACCCGGTCCGATCAAATAAAGGATGATCCCGCCCGCTTTCTATACGCTTTCTTCAGCAATGGAGCGTTATAGGTCCAAAAACCTTCCTTAGTTTTACATAATTTCATTCGAGTTTTATATTATTACGGAATAGTTTTATACAAAGATGATGTAGTTTTGTACAAGCGTCAAAAGGTTTTACATAATAACAGTTTTAATTTGCAGAATCTGATCTGTTTTTTATATTATGTTATAGTAGTTTTACATAGGAATAGTTCAGTTGTATATAATCGCACATCAAGTATGCTTAAGTTCAATATTCAGAGGCTTTTCACCTTGCGGGGGATCAGTAATCCTTACCAAAAGCTCGTCAAGCTCGGAATTTCGCGGCCTACTGCCTGGAACCTGCTCAATAATGACGTCAAGAGCATCAGTTCGAAGCATTTGGAGAAGATCTGCGAGTATTTGAACTGCCAACCGAATGATCTTTACGAGTGGAAACCCGACCCGGGAACGCAAAATGTCGATGCCCATCCGCTTCGGGGGCTGCGACGCGACGATTCCGCCGAAAGCCTGAGCGATATGCTCCGCGAAGTGCCGATCGATCGCGTCACCGAGATCAAGAAGTTGATCGCCGGATTGCAGAATTCCGATTAACCGCCTCGAGGTGCCAGCCTTCCTGTTAAAATTCGCCGGGCAAGTGTAAAATAAAGGCTTTTGCAATACATATTCACCGGAGAGTTTTAGTAAATGTCTTTAACAGTTGTAGGTTCTGTCGCTTTCGATGCGCTTGAGACGCCGTTCGGGAAACGCGACAAGGTTTTGGGTGGTGCGGCGACGCACTTTGGCCTTTCGGCGAGCTTTTTCACGGATGTGAACGCGGTCGGCGTGGTCGGCGGAGATTTTACCGATGCCGAGTGGGACGTTTTCAAACGTCATAACATCAATACGAACGATATCGAGATCGTGCCCGACGGGAAGACGTTCTTTTGGAGCGGCCGTTACGAATACGATATGAACACGGCCCATACGCTGGACACGCAGCTCAACGTGTTCGAGACCTTTGATCCGAAACTTTCTGAAAACTCAAAGAACGCGGAGTTTCTTTTCCTTGCGAACATCCTGCCGATGCTCCAAAAAGGTGTTCGCGAACAATCGCCGAACGCGAAGTTTGTTGCGATGGACACAATGAACTTCTGGATCTCGTCGATGAAGGACGCCGTGATCGAAACGATCAAGGTCGTCGATTGCATCATCATCAACGACGCCGAAGCTCGCCAATTAACAGACGAGCCGAGCATCTACGCAGCCGCCAAGAAGATAATGGATCTTGGCCTGAAAGCCGTAGTTATCAAACGAGGGGAGTATGGTGCAACACTTTTCACAAAAGACGGCTATTTCGTTGCTCCGGCATATCCGCTCGAAAGCGTTTTTGATCCGACCGGTGCGGGCGACACGTTCGCAGGCGGATTCATGGGCTATCTTGCCGCACAGAACGAGATCAACGACGATACGATGCGGCGTGCAATGATCTATGGTTCGGTGATGGCTTCGTTCAACGTCGAAAAGTTCGGAACCGAGCGCGTTGACGCGCTTGAATACGGCGAGATCAACGAACGTTTCCGTGCGTTTAAGACGATGACGCACTTTGATGACATCGAGTTCGTACGAGCAAATTCCGCGGCCTAATTACGATAAATGCAAAACAGGCTCGAAAACACGAGCGTTTCATTTCAACGACCGGCCAGCCTCGCACCGTTTATTGCGATCGCTGCGGTGCTGGCTGTGATGCTGTTGGCAGGCGCGATATTTGCCCTTAGTTCGCAAAGCTGGATGATCGCGGCGATCTTTTCCGCAGCGTTTGCAGTGCTCGTGATCTATGCCGGAGCGACCATCTTTAAAATGAACCGGCTCGCATCAAGCCTCAATCAAAACCGGATCGAATGGTCCACGGCGATGCCGGATCTTCAGCGGCAGAGCTTGAATATCGAGGTTCGCGAATTATCAAAGATCCTTGAGGTCGAAGCGGGCCAGCTTAGCGAACTGCAATCTGCTTATATCGTTGCCGAAGACCTCGCATTGCGGCAGATCCAGCACGAAGAGGGCGTTCCGCTGATGCGGCACGTGAGCGTTGCCGGTGTTCCGTTCGACGCGGTCTTTCAGAAGGACGGCGTGCTCGTTTGCTGCGAAGTAGCGTTTCTTGTGTCGCCGGAACTCAGGCAAGACCGCATCGAATCGATTATCCGAAAGATCGCACAGACCAAGAAAGAGATCGAAGGAACGGGCACGGTAACCAATGTCCGGCTGATGATCGCTTTGGTTACGCAGATCGTTGCCGAGGATGAGCAGATCTTAAGATCGGCTTTGAACACCCAAAAGTTTGGTGATACGCCAGTGGATATCGACATTCGGCTTCTGGATTTTGAAGCTCTGCAAAAATTATACGTAACCGAATAACTCATATGTTAGAAAACAAGATCGGAATGATATTCGGCGTCGCGAACAAGCGTTCGATAGCTTGGGCGTGTGCCGCGGCGTGCGGCGAACACGGCGCGAAACAGGCATTTACTTACCAAGGCGAACGACTGAAAGAAAATGTCGAAAAGCTCGCAGGCGAGTTGCCGGATTCGCTCGTGGTGCCTTGTGATGTAACGAATCAGGCCGACGTAGATGCGGCGTTTGAAGCTGTCAAAGAGCGTTATGGCCGTTTGGATTATTTGATCCATTCGATCGCCTTTGCGCCAAAAGAAGCGCTCGAAGGTGAATTTGTTACCACAACTCGCGAAGCTTTCCGCACTGCACTTGAGATCAGCGCGTTTTCGCTTACTCAGGTTTCGCTTGCTGCGGCTCCGCTGATGACTGACGGTGGGAGCATCGTAACGATGACCTATTACGGAGCCGAGAAAGTAGTTTCGAACTATAACGTCATGGGCGTAGCAAAGGCTGCTCTCGAAGCTTCGACTCGCTATCTTGCGGCTGATCTTGGCAAGCAAAATATTCGTGTGAACGCGATCTCGGCCGGCCCGATCAATACGCTTTCCGCCCGAGGTGTAAAGAACATGGGCACGCTGCTCGGCTACGTCGGCGAAAAGTCGCCGCTCAAGCGAAACGTAACCGCAGCCGAGGTCGGAAACACCGCGCTTTTCCTAGTAAGCGATCTCGCGTCCGGCATCACCGGCGAAACGATATACGTGGATTGCGGATATAACATTATGGGTATCTAAGCGAATGCAGAATATAGAATTCAGAATGATGAATTCGCAACATTCTGCATTCGATATTCTGAATTCTGCATTTAGAAACATGGCTGAAACTGACGCAAACAAACCTAAGAAACCGAAAGATAAAGGCAAGGCTCCGGAGCCGCAGACCGTTGCGGAGGCAAAGCGCCGACAACAGGAACCAGGATATTGGAAACTGACCGACGACGAGGTCCTGCTTCGCTCGCCCGAACCGGATGATGCGTACAAAACCTCTGATTCGTGGCGCGTGTTCCGTATCATGGGTGAATTTGTCGATGGCTTTGACAATCTTTCTACGATCACACGTGGCGTTTCGATCTTTGGTTCCGCACGCACGAAAGAAGACGATCCAATGTATATCGCGGCCCGCGAAACGGCACGTCTTCTGGCTGAACGCGGCTTCGAGATCATTACCGGCGGCGGACCTGGCATTATGGAAGCGGGGAACCGAGGTGCTTTCGAAGCGGGTGGTGTTTCCGTCGGCTGCAACATCGAACTGCCGTTCGAACAATATGCCAATCCATACCAGACAAAATCTCTTTCATATAAGTATTTCTTTGTTCGAAAGACGATGTTCATTAAGTATTCGAATTCATACATCATCTTTCCGGGCGGTTTCGGGACTATGGATGAGCTGTTCGAGGCGTTGACCCTGATCCAAACCAGAAAGATCCGGAATTTCCCGGTCGTTCTGTTTGGCTCGCAATATTGGCAGGGCCTGCTTCAATGGATAACCACGGTGATGCTAAACGATCACTATATTTCGCCGGAAGATCTGAATCTTATCCACCTGACCGATTCGCCGCAAGATGCCGTAGATTTTATTGTCAAGACATCGGGTGCCGCCGAACAAGCTAAGGAAGAGCTTGCTTAGAATTGTCCGTGTTGGGCTTAAGCTTTTAATAGATAACCATTCAGCCAGTCGGAGTATTTTTCCGAAACGCGATCCGCTTCGAAAGTTACTATTTCCGGCGTATCGTAGCTGTGCTCGGAGCTGATAAAAGCCTCGATCTCGTTTTGCTTCTCGGCCAGCGTTTTTATCAGAAGCAGATATTCGCCTTCTTCCTCGACTTTTCCTTCCCAGAAGTAGACGGAGGTCATTTGCGGCAGTATCTGAACGCACGCTGCGAGCCGCTTTTCAACCAGCGATCTTGCTAACCTTTGACCCGATACAGAATCGGGTACCGTTGTCATTATTAGGATCATCGTTCTAGTATATCCCTCATAAGTTTCGATCTTCTTAGTTTGAAGTGCAAAAAGATTGGAAAAAAATCGAGTCATCCTAGACGTTAACAAAGCGAACTCAATGGGACACGTTTTGACATCAAGCAGAGCCGCTTGATCCATAATCGAGCAAGGCGACCTGAGAGGCCGCCTGTGCTTTTTCGATTGCGACCTATTCCGATGAACCTGCGATCTCTGTGACGCGTGCCGGGGAAAGATTCAGAATATTGTCACCGGCAATGATCGAAACGGGTGAGTTCCAGATAGCAAATCCCTTGCCTGTCTTTGTTATGCCGAATAGGTGATAGTTTCCCGGTTCGATCCCGCTAAGCGCGGCCATTCCATCGGAACCAGTCGTTCCTGAATATTCTACCGCTGCGTTGATCGCTCTCATCGCCCGCTGTCGAAAATCGCTATAGCGTTCGGGAAACATTACCGCCAACCCGAGACTATTAGACAACGAATTTCCTTCGATCGGCTCGATTCGAGCTTCGGCGAGTATTTCTTCGATGCTTTTATCAAGTAGGTAAAACTTTTCATTGCGGACCGCTTGGGGCGAGCCGTTCTGAGAAACGACCTTCGCGTCGATCTTCACCTGGCCTTTGCTTGGCGGCGCGGCTACGTCGGTTTGCGAACCCGGGATATCCGTACGTGATTCCGGTGGTGCGGCGGATTCACTCGAAGTTGCCGGCACGGAGGCACTGCTCGGTTCGTTTGGCACACGATCCCGTGACGCCGGACGCGAATCACTTTCGCTGCCGACCCGCACGCTCAAGTTCGAGTTGTCGGAATCGTCGCTTCTGGTGAACAAAACAAAAGCTAGGGTGATAAGTCCGATCAATGCAATCGCACCGACCGCAAAGGCCCACGGCGGAACTCCTTCTTCTTTTATCGCGTCCTGCACGACGACCGGACGCGGTGGAATGGCTGTATTGTATTGTAGTGGCTTGCCGCAATTCGGACATGCCACCGCCGAAGTTGAAACGTCGTGTCCGCATTCAGGACAGTTTGATAACGACATAGTATAAATTCTCCTTCTTTATTGCTCTCGAAGGGATTAGAAGCAATGCTCGTGCCAGCGTTCACTCTTTTTAGGCTGACAGGTGACCCTATTCGTCAATCGTCCAATGTTAACTCCCGGCTGGCTGGCAACTAGATCTGACCGCCTGTAAGTTAAAATGCACGTTGGGCGGGAATCTTCGTATGACACCAGAATTTGAAATATTGATGCATGACCCGGATCTGGAAGCAACGCGCGGTCCGGGCGGAACCCTAATTTTCCTCGACGGTGATCAATTTTGTATTGTCGGGCCGGATTTCGTGAGTATGGAAGAGAGCGATTGCTTCGCATTCGGAGCAACGAAGGATGAAGCAATATCGAACTACAAGTTGAAGATCCGCAACTGACTGGCGGAAACCCAAGGTCAGCCTGGCTGCCGATTGGCGCAGACAGCGGCGAAACGGTTAGAATGTCGTTATCGGGGTTCATTATGAAGAAAGCATTTTTTCTATCGTTATTCACCATAGTTTTTCTACTTGCCGTCGCCGGCACTGGCTTTGCACAGACGGCGTCCGTCGCCGGCAATTGGGATGGAGAATTTAACACTCCGGGCGGAGCACGCCCGTTCAAGATGACGCTTGTCGTCGACGGCGAAAAACTTACCGGTACGGTAAAACGTCTGAGTGGCGATGCTCCGCTCACGGGAACTATCAAAGGCGACGACATTAACTTCAGCTATACGATCAACTACGGCGGCCGCGACCTTACACTGATGTTCAGCGGAAAGGTTTCGGGCGACAGCATGAGCGGTACGATATCCTTTGGCGGCCAGGCCGAAGAAAGCTGGTCGGCGAAACGCGGCGCGGCGTCTAACCCGTAGTCCGAGGCATTTGTTTTTCCTGATCGCATTCGTGCGGTATCCTGAAAACATCGAGGTAAATTTATGGAACGCAAGACGGCAGACGAATATCCACAGGAACTTTTGGACCTTTTTCACGAATGGCAGCACGGCGAGATCGATCGCCGGACGTTCTTTAGCGGCCTGGGCAAGTTCGCTGTCGGCGGGCTTACGGTTGCCGGGATCGTTCAGAGCCTGACGCCGAATTACGCCTGGGCACAGACCATTCAGCCGGACGACAAGGACATAAAGGTCAGCCATGAAACTGTCGAATCGCCCGCGGGCAATGGCACGATCAAAGGCTATTTCGCCAAGCCCGCAAAGGGCAAGAAGTTTGCTACCGTTTTGGTTATCCATGAGAATCGCGGGCTTAACCCGTATATCGAAGACGTCGCTCGCCGCCTGGCGAAGGCCGGTTATATGGCATATGCCCCGGACGGGTTGACCTCGGTCGGCGGCTATCCGGGCAATGAGCAGGAAGGTGCGGCAAAATTCCGCACGGTTGACGGCAAGAAGATGACCGAAGATTTTGTCGCCGCTGCCAAATGGCTGAAAACGCATAAAGAGAGTTCGAAAAAGCTCGGTGCGGTCGGCTTTTGCTTTGGCGGCGGCATGGTCAACCAACTCGCCGTTCTGCTTGGCAAAGATCTTAATGCCGGTGTCGCCTATTATGGCCGGCAGGCCGGAATCGCCGATGTACCGAAGATCTCCGCTCCGCTGCAGTTTCACTATGCCGGAAACGATGCCCGCATCAATGAAGGCATCAAGGCATATGAAGAAGCCCTGACAGCGAACAAGATAAAGTTCGAATCGTTTGTGTACGCCGAAAAGCAGCATGGCTTTCACAACGACACGACCCCGCGTTACGATGCTGAATCGGCAAAGCTCGCCTGGGAGCGCACTTTGGATTTCTTTAAGAAGCATCTGAAGTAATAACGATCTCCAATTTTTTCTACTAAGGCCGGTCATTAGTTGATCGGCTTTTCTGTTTTGTGTGATAGTTTCTTCTGATCTTCAACGCATTCATTAGTGGCCGGGGATTCGGCCGTAAATTATTAGCGGAGAAGATCATGAAGAACATATTTACAGCATTAATTTTGGGGCTCGCTGTTGCGGGCGTTTCATTTGCACAGGCGCCGGCGCGTGATAAAGGCGTAAAGACATTGGTGGTCGAATTTACGGCTGGTCCGAATGCTTCGGCAATGAACGACATGGCCAGACGGCAGTTGCAGACCACCCTTTCGGCATCGCTTAACCATACCCGTAAGTTTGACGTATATGACACGAGGCACACGAGAAACGCAACGCAATCGAACCTGACGGTGATAAATGCAAGCGATTCGGCGAGGAATGCGGCTGCGGTCAGGGCTGGGAAGCAACTTGGCGTAGCATATGTCGTTACCGGCACGGTTAGCGAATATATTCCGAAGGGCACTGACGGCTACGGTAGTGCGGCCGTTACGGTTCGCATGATCGAGGTCGCGACTGGGAAGGTGAAATATACCGGCGAAGTCACGGTTCGAAGCGGCAAGCCGATGAAGACCGGAAGCGTTCCCGAAATGCATGCCGAAGTGATGAAACACATCGTCGATCAATTCACCGAACTGATCGAAAGCCGTTTCTAACCAGCGAGAAACAGTTATTTTCAAACAGCCTGAGCAACATAAACAGAATTCCGCGAAGCCACGCCGGTATACGGGTTAGGGAAGGTGATGTCATGGGCGGCGGCCGAATGGAAAACTGACTGAAGATGGGCGGTGATATCTTCGTTCGCGGGGTCATTTGACCAGAGAGCGAAGGTGCCGCCCGGCTTTAGTTGGCGTCGGATCGCGGCCAGGCCGTCCGCGGTGTAAAGCGATTCGTTCGTTTCGTCGAGGAAGTGCTCGGGCGAATGGTCGATGTCCAGCAAGACCGCGTCAAATTTGCGTGCGGTGTCTTTAGCATCAAAACCCGTTCGGGCAAGCTCGAAAAAATCGCCCTGGCGTAGTTCACATCGCGGATCGCCCGATAGCGTTTTGCCATTCGGGACTAAGCCAGCCTGATGCCAATCGATAACAGACTGGAAAAGATCGATCACCATCAGACGCCCAACCTTCGCATTCTTTAACGCCTCAACAGCCGTATAACCAAGCCCAAGTCCGCCGATGACGACATCGAGTTCACCCGACAGCGGCGATAATCCAAGCGTGGAAAGCTGGCGTTCGCTTTCGGTAAACAGGCTCGACATCAGATATTCGTCGCCGAGCTTGACCTCGTAAACCTCAATCCCGCCAAGCCGCGGTTCCACCCTTCGCCGAAGCGTCAATTCGCCCAGCGGCGTTTGCTGATATCCAAGTTCTTCAACGTTCATACCGACATATCGTAACCGAAAAAGGTTCGGCAGGGGCGAACTCTCGGTGTGTTACCGCACAGACGGCAGGTCAAAAGCATGATCAAATCGAATGGTACGTACACTATATTTGATAATATGCGGGCCTTTCGGGCCGGCATGTGCCACGAGTTGGCGACAGGAGAATAAAATGGTTTCACTCATTATCTGGTTGATCTTAGGATTCTTGGCGGGTTATCTTGCCAAGTTCATTTTGCCCGGCGCTGATGGCGGCGGCGTTGTTTTAACGACTATCCTGGGCATTCTCGGGGCGGTCGTCGGCGGATTCCTCGGGAATAATTTTTTCGGCTACCCGATGATAAGTTCCTTTGACAATATCGGTGACAACCTGCCGAGCTTTGTCTCTTCTATAATCGGCGCGATCGTCGTTCTTGTGATCTATCGCCTTGCAACCGGTCGTTCGCGATAGGCCGGATCGTTTATTCAAAGATGAAAGATCCAGAAAAAACTACAGAAAAGAAGAAAGCGGAAACGACCGGAGCAGCCGGTTCGAGCGAGCCATCGCTAGCGGAACAGGTCGAACGCGAATTCGAATATTCCGAGGACCGCGGCGAGTCGGATATCGAACAGCTTGAACACGAATTGGGCGAGCAGAAATATATGCTGCCATCGCCGGAAAACAGTCTTGATGACACGGCGTTTGTGAACATTAATGCCGACCAGAAAGGTCTCGCCTACGGCATTTCCAACCAAAGAAACGAGCCGCTCGACATGACCGAGAAGCGTGAAAAACGCGACGAGGACCGGTGGGAACTTGACCCGGCATCAGCAGAATCATCGGACAAGTAAGCAGCTAGCATCGGCAAGAACATTATGAGCGATCCAGAAAAGAAAAATACTGAGAATATTGATCGAGAGAAGAGCCTCTCGGCGAGAGTAAAGTCTCGATTCCAGCATTGGGGCGTTATCGCTGGGGTCGTTTTGGTGGCGTTCTTGCTGGGGCTTGTGCCAATGTGGCTAATGGCACGAAGCAATGCTGCGGAACGCGATGCTGCCCTGACCCAATTGCGCCGCTCTGAAGTAAGCAATCTCCTGTCGTCCTCGATAGTTGAAGCGCGACGCGGCGAATATGAAAGAGCTCGGCAGGGTGCGAGCGACTTTTTCACTCGCTTGCGGGCCGAAGATGAGAAGGGCGACGAGGGTTTTCTGAATACTGACCAGCGTGCCAGGCTCAACCCAATATTTGCGGAGCGTGATACCGCTATCACCATGCTGGCCCAACGCGACCCCGCTTCGCTCGAACGTTTGACCGGGCTCTACGATTCGTATACACAGACGATGTCGCCTCCCAAACCACCTCAACCTTAATTCGACGGAAATCCTGCTTCGAGCAGGGTTTTCATTTTATTTCCGACCCCGCAAATGCGTTGACGTCCTGACGTCTCGGATGTATGATTACCGCCAATATGCACACACGACGTGAATTTTTGATCGGTGCCGCCGGGACGCTTGCGTTTATGACGCTCGGTTGCCGCAACAGTTCTAGCAAAGCTGTTCTGAAGATCCCGGAAAACGCAGAAGAATGTATTCACCTTTTCAATTTCTTCTCCGATCCGGCCCTTGGATTTGAACAAGCGAGGACCGGACTAGGCCTGACCGGTGAACCGAAAGTTCTTCAGTCTTCGGAAAGATGGCGGCGAAATATCTTTGAAGATCAAAAGGGCCTTGCAAAGAACGTCGAACTGAACACCACCAGAGACGAAACGTACGGCGAATATCTTTCCGGCATTTATATCAGTTACGGCAAGCCGATCGGCGTTTCGCTCTCAACGATTAAGGCTAACCTAGGAACGGCGACCGAGCACATCAAAAAGATTCCGGTCTTTGGAACCGCCGCTCCGTTAATGTTCACCAACCTTAAGCCCGGACAGCGTGAGAAGGAGATAGTTTCCTACGGCTTTTACCCTGAACCGAGTGCCGCGGGAACGATGAAGGTCAGCGTTCTGTTCACCGCCGATTCGACCTTCTGGGACACGAAAACCGTCGATTTTCTCCGCTTCGAACGCCGCCCGGTTTAGCCGCTTTGTTCCGCCAGCATTCCATGCGTGTTCCGGGCTTGTTCCGGG
The DNA here is from genome assembly GCA_041751035.1 of Pyrinomonadaceae bacterium. Taxonomy (GTDB): domain Bacteria; phylum Acidobacteriota; class Blastocatellia; order Pyrinomonadales; family Pyrinomonadaceae; genus OLB17. Next base: position 575,792 of record JBGSYH010000030.1, read on the forward strand.
GGTGTTCCGCTGTTTGGTGGAACGTGTAAACATCTGAGATAATTCCGTTTACGGCGATAAGCCGTCCAAATTCGTATTCAATTTTCAAAAAACTCTTGACATACCCGCTGTATCGTGTATGATACGTTGTGTCATACAACGTATGAAATGATTATGCGTATCATTGTTTTATTTGTCAAGAAATTTTTGGGGTTTTCGGTCTTTGGCGGCTTTGCCGCTCTATTTGAGGAAAAGCTACGCTTTTCCAAAGGCTTTCGAGAGTCTCGCGGCTATGCCGCCGGATCCCGTTAATGACAATATCGGCGGCCGAGCCGCAAAACTGGGGCACAGTCTGCCGGTGAGGCAAAGCCTCACCGCAAATAGAGCGGCACAGCCGCAGATAAGTTACGTTCCACGAATTGCATACTGGAGTATTCACATTATGACGACACCTACCGCTATCCAAACGCCGCGAAAGGCGAACGAATGTTTTACAGGCCCGAAGCGATCGATCGAGGCGAGGCCTATGTTTGACGAATTTTGGCGCAAGGGCGAACTTGCGCTTATGTTCGGAGCTGCGGGAACGGGCAAGAGCGTGCTCGCGGTCCAGATCGCCGATGCGTTGGCACGCGGGAAGCCGCTCGCGGGGTTCCGAATGCCGACGAGCCGGGAAAAGGTCTTGTATGTCGATCTGAATTTGCGCGACTCGCAATTTAAGTCGCGATATTCGATCGCGGGCAAAGAGCCGAAAAGGTATAAATTCGCCGAGCGTCTTTACCGTGACCGCCCGCCCGCAAACGCGGACCTGGTCGATTGGCTCCGGGAAATGGTCAAGGCAAATGGTTTTTCGGCCGTAGTGATCGACGATCTTTCGGCGGTCAAGACGTCGCACGATGGAACGACTGAGACGCTGAAAATAATGAGACGGCTAAGGCAGCTCGGCGATGGGCTGGATATCTCGATACTTGTGCTGGCCGAATCCGACGAGCCCGGCCGCAAAGGCCTTGTCAGCACAACGGATCTCGGGCGGTCGCGTGTTTTGTGCGGTGTTGCGGACAGCGTATTCGCCATCGGCAGCCAGATGAACAAAACTTATGACCGCTATATTATCCAAAGGCGTTCGCGCGGAGCGGCGATGTTCTGGACCGAGAGAAACGGGCCGGTCGCACGCATCGAGCGGCTCGAAAGCGGCATGCTCGGGTTCGTTTTTGACGGCCGGTTCGAGGCGAAAATGGATGACGCGGAGGTGCAGTTGATACGCCGGATCAGGTCGATGTATGACGCCGGACGCACGTTTCGCGGCATAGCCGAAACGCTCGACATTTCCAAGACTCGGGTCTATCGGCTTTACAGAAAATGGACTCCGGCGATGGAACCCGCAAAGCCGAAAGCGCCGCCGGAGCCGATCTTTTACGGGCTCGACAAATGCATCTATACCGGTTGTATGAACTGTGATTTTTGCGGCGGGCGGCGCGGCAACAACCGAAGGTCCGCGGGTTCTAACATCAATGGACACAAGGATTGCCCGGACGATTGCGACCTCTGCGGGCCGCGGCCTTACGCGGCGGATGATACTACGGCCGATCCGAAATTGAAGGAGCTTTCCGACAAGTTTCACGCCGAACTTCGCGAGTGGCTCTTGGCAGGCAAGCCGGGCGAGCGGCCGCAATATCCGGGTGCGAAACGGTACGGCGTGCGGCAGGCGTGCTGGTTCCCCGGCTCGGAAGATTGGACCGAGGCAGAACTAAGGGAATATACATATTGGAAGGTGCAAGGCTATACGGACCACGGCGCCGCCGCCCAGGCACTCCGCCACCGAAGAACTTCAGTTACTGATGTGCGATCACCGGCGAGGCAAGCCTCGCCGCTCATCATCCCGGCTGAGCCGCCAAGGGCGATAGAGACCGGGCAAATGTCAGAACCGGGAGCGTTAGCGACTGGGCACTTCTTCAATCCAATATCTAAAATCCAAGATCCAAAATCGCTTGTCGCCCTGCGATCCCCAAAGCGGGATCAGGGCTCCGGGCAGGTTGTTGGGCATCTACCGGCGAGGCTAGCCTCGCCGCGCATCATCGAGGCATAGCCGAGGAATGACGCCGATTGCCTTGGTAGGCACTATGACACGTGTTTGATGCGTGCGGAATTTCATTCAATAAAATCCTAAAATCGTTTATAGTGAGCAGGTGATTAATGTTTGCGGGTCCGCCGGTCGACAGGCGAAGTAAATTATGAAGGCTCTCTCATTTGGTATTTGCTGTAAAAGTCTGTGCATTATTGCATTTTCATTGTTGTTTCTTTGCGACTCCTTGAATGGTCAAGCAAAGGTTGATCTGGACCTAAAGGTTCAGGCGGGCTCTGACACTGCACGCGGCGGCGAGACATTTTCATATTCGATCACTGCGAGCAATCTAGGTACTAAACCGGCGAAAGATGTGATCCTTTTAAATGATGAGTTGCGTTTGGGTAAATTCATTTCCGGCGTTCCAAGCCAAGGGACCTGTGAAGTTGCAGAAATTCATTATCAGCCAGCATTACGATGCTACCTCGGCAACCTGGACCCGGGGGGTTCGGTTCTAATTCTGGTTGAAACGAAATTGAACGAATTTGGGGGTGAATTTCCAGATACTGCCGGAATAGCAAATGATCCGTGGGGCGACGATTCTAGGGTCTGGGAGATCGAGGGAAGATTGATAGAAAATTTGAAAGCGACGATAGGAGAAAGGGGAAATTCCGCGAACGATCTTTTGTCTCGTCTCGTCTCGGTCGTTATTAGTTCCGAGGACAAAGACGAGCAGGAAGACAATAATCGAACATATATTGCTGTCAAACTACTGCCAAGTAAAAACTTACCTCCGCGAATCAATATAATTTCTCCAAAGGCCGACTTTATTTTGACGAAGCCGGTGAATAGGAAAGCTGAACTTCCAATAGAATTCACGGTTGTTGACCCCGATGGATCGATAAGCAAAGTGACGGCATCTGATGAACAGTCCGCACGCTTTCAATATGTTGTTGAAGATGGTGAGGCAAAGATGGTTATCAACGGTCGAAAATTCACTAAAGAGGAACTTACAGAAGCTTCAATGGATCAGGAATTCCTAGACTCGCTCAGAACCGTTGTTAATCCGCACGCGAAGGACACTTACCGGTTCATCGTTAAGAACTTTATCTATGGACCGAACCACGTTCATATTGAAGCCCATGACAATGGCGGACGACTTCAGGTGAAAACATTTACTTTTGAGATGAAAAGTGGGTCGGAGATGAAAATGACGGTCAGCGGTGGAAATATAGTCGCACCCGGAACACCAGTAGTCGTTGAAACCGAAACTACCGTTCCGGCGGGAGTGGTGCCTAAGGTAAAGTTGCATGGCACTGATTCTCAGATCTGGACTAATCCTGTCGAAATGAATTATTTTTCACGGGTCGGCACGAAATACATCCACCGTTTCGTTTTTCGGCAACCATCGGAAGGCATTTACGAATTGCGTTCTGTTTTGGAAGAGAACGGAGAATATACAAACGTTAACGTATTTGAGCGGGTGGTCGTTGCCCATCCAAGGACAATTAAGATCACGTCGATCAAAGAAGGACAAGACTGCACCGAAATTGAGCCTTGCCGAATCGAAGTTTATGCTCGTGACGCTAATGGGGCGGTGATCCATGACGAGTTGAAGATATTGGTCGATGGTAAAGAATATGGGTCAATCAAGAGAAGTGATTGCCAGATGTGTGAGCCCAAATCTGTAACGTTGAGGATGCCTTATATTGGGAAGGGTATTCGTAAGATCCAAATAGTTGCAAGACATCCTTTTGGACCTGAACTCGGCAGGTCCGGAATCTACACATTGAATTTTAAATAAGGTCGATCAGGTTTTTGTCAGCGCCACGGTTTTAGTTGTAGCTGGAGCCATCGCCGAGATGTTGCTGGGGCTTGTGACGGAGAGGCAAGCCTCGCCGCGCATCATCGCGGCATAGCCGAGGAATGACGCCGATCGCCTTGGTAGGCACTATGCCGCGTGCTTCACACGCTCGGATCGTTCTCATGCCCCAAACCCCACACGTTCCGCTTCGCTCGACGTGGGGCTACACACATACCGTCAGCTTCGCAGACTTAGGAATGTCGAATTCTGTAGTCTGTTGTCTATGCACCAAGCCGCAAAGGCGATCTTTTTTGCCAGGCGGCATAGCCGTCTTTCCGACGTAGTCGGCACTTAGCCACGCCGTTTACGGCGTGGGGCAAGCGGCGAAAGATATCTCAGCCCGTTTTAACGGGCTTAAATTGACTGGCTTTAGCCGTAAGTGAAAGGACGTTGAAACGCCCTTCGGAGGATCGATTCGTCTTTGACCACGACCTGAAGGACGTGGCTAATTGCCGCGAGACGCGGAAAGACGGCTATCGCCGCCTCCGGACGCCGCGAGCGGCGTTGGGGACAGGAGTGGCCCCGCTCCGCGAAACGATGGACGCCGCGAGCGGCGTTGGGGACAGGAGTGTCCCCGCTCCGCGAAACGCTGCCGCCCCTCATGATCAATGGAGGGAGCCAAAAATCTGGTCAAATTGGCCTATTCGCGCTATTATTTCGGCACACCATAACAATTAACCATAGGCCTCGGCCGTCGAGTTCGGCCGAATTAAGGAGAAACACATGAAGACAGCTTCACTTTCGATATTAGTCCTATTTTTGGCCGTGTCGGCACAGTTCGCATCGGGGCAGGTGACCATCGAGCCCGGTTCATTCTATACGCTAAGCGATTCACCGGCAGATGGCGGAGCCTCGGGCGAAAGCGGCGGAATACAGTTCGATATGTTCTCGTCGTTCAACGTGAATTCAAAGGCGATAAGGGCGCGGACGCTGACGCAGCCAAATGCAGTAGCCGGCGAGGGAGTCGCATCTTCGCGGATATTCTATGAATTCCGGGTCGGGAGCACGCCCGAAACAGTGGGCCAGGCGGTCGAGGGGCTGATAACTTACTCCGTGGATTGGGGCGGCCAACAGTTGGTAATTACGGGCGGATTGTCGAACGCTGTCGTGGAATCGGAACTGATACTCCGTGATATGACCACGAACGCGAACATGTATGTTAGGCCCGTTCACAACTTTGATCTTGAGACGTATAAAGTGAGGAAGGTGACACTGGGCCTTGATTATGATGATTCGGGAAACACGGCGGGGACCTTTCCGGCGATACTTCGGCGCGGCCACACCTATCGGTTAACGCTTAGGATGGCAGCGACGGTATATCTTGTCTCACCACTCCTTTCGGGTTCGGCCGTCTGGAGCGACTATGAAGCAGAGGGAATGGAATTGAGGTCGTTAGGCGTAATGGTGCAGATCGACCAAAAAGACCTGCTCCGCCGGCTTGAGCGAGTCGAAAATCATCGGCACACGTACCTAACGGGGCGCGGTGAGGGCCACAATAACACAGAGGCGGTGTCGTCTTCGCCGGTGATAATCGATACCAAGACTCAGAGCCCGAGAGAAGATCAACCGCAAAAACCGCGTTGATCCGGGTGAGTTGAAATGAAGAAGGCCTCGGCGGTTGCCGAGGCTTTTCGTTTTGGCAGCGGGCGTCCGCGAGTCAAAATAGGTTACATGCCCTAAAGCTTTCCGATCTCGGCATTAAGGGTGTTCGGGTTGAATTTACCTTGCTTTGAATAGACCGTGTCACCTTGGGCGTTGATGAGGATGGTGAAGGGAAGGGCGCCGGTCCAGTCTTTGGAAACGAGATTGATGGCTGCGTCCTGGTCACGCGTGTTGAGCAAAAATGCGGGCGAGTCGGAGCCCATCTGGCTCAGGAATGCGGGGACGGCGCCGTTTATCTCGGAAGGTTCGTCCAGTGTGACCGTGATCAGATCGATCTTATTCTTGTGGTCCTTGCCGATCGCGACGAGGTCCGGAAATTCTTCGCGGCACGGTGCGCACCAGGTGGCCCAGAAGTTAATTAGTACCGGTTTGCCATTGGGTTTGAGCAGGTTTTTGAGGCCCGTCTCGTCGATCTGCATGACCGTTGGCGGTGCTGACTGCGGCGTCTGACACGCGAGGGCTAGCAGCGAGAGAAGGATAAGAACGGACGTGATCGCGGTAGTTCGCATATTTAAGGTTTGCCCTAACTTCGTGCGGGCTTCAACAAATCGAGAACCACCCCGTCAGCCGAAACGGCTGCCACCCCTCCTTTGTAAGGAGAGGAGCTTTTCTTAAGTCACAGCAACCCGCTTGATCGAACAACCGACGGCCCTGGCGGTCTTCCGTTCGACCGGTTGTCCGCTCGAATTCAGCTCGACCGCCTTGCGCAGGTAGCTCTCGGTGATCTGTTCGCCGCTGCTGCTGTTGTCGATCGCTCCCTGATAGACCAGCAAGTTCTTGTCGTTCAGATAGTAGATCTCGGGCGTCAGGCTCGCACCGAGTTTGTCGGCGATAACGTTGCCTTTATCGACGAGAACGGGGAATTTGTAATTTTCGGCGGCGTGAGACCTCATCCAGTCTAGCGATTCGCTGGCGTTGGAGTTGATGCCGATCACGTTGATGCCTTTCGCGGCGAAGTCAGCGGCGAACTGCGAGATCCGCTCGTTATATTGCTTAACGGTCGGACACTGTGCTGAAACGAATACGAGGATCGTGCCGTTCGTGCCCTTTAAACCTTCGAGCGACCTCTCGGCACCGGTCGTGTCGGCGAGCTTAAAATCTTCCACCGCCGTGCCGACCGCAAGCGGCGGGTTCGGGCTGGTCTCGTTGTATGTGGTGCACGCGGTTATGGAGAAGATCGCTGCTGCAAGAACACCAAGCTTTTTCATATTCGTGAATACGGCTCAAACCGAGAGATTGTTTCGAGGATGAATAAAAAAGCCCCGGCAGGTGCCGTGGCTTTTTGCACGCTGAAGCGTGAACACTGAACAGATGATCAGGTTTCGAGGAGGATTTTCGGATTCTTTTTTGCGATTGAGAGCAGCTTGAGGCTGGCGCCGCTTGGTTTGCCTAGGCCCTGTTCCCAGGATTGAACGGTCTTGGGAGAGATGTTCAGGTAGCGGGCGAAGACGGCCTGTGAGACGTTGAGACGGCTGCGCACCTTTGCGATCTCCTTGGCCGATAGTTCTTTCGGCGGACGCGGAAGCGTAGTGGTGCGAAGGTCTTTGCGTTTGCCTTGGGCATGCTCGATCGCCGCCGACAATCCCGCCTTTAGCTCTTTAAAAAAATCGTTGTTCGTTTCAGTCTTTTTCGCCATACAGCCTCTTTAATTCCTTAACCAATTTTGCGACCTCGTTACGTTCGGCCTTCGAAAGATTTGCCTTTTCGTTCTTTCCGAAAAAATGCAGAAGGTAGATCGTTCCGGCGATCTCGATGTAGAGATAAACATATCGAAAGCCTCCGCTCTTGCCCCTGCCGGAACCCTTGTCCCCGACCCTAGCCTTCCGAGCACCACCGCAACCTTCCATCACATCGCCATGCAGCGGGTTTCGCGCCAGATCGCTCTGCAATGAAAAGAGCACATCTAAAGATGCAAGCTTGTCTATTCGCTTTGTAAATCCCGGCGATTCGAGAAAATGAATGAGGTCAGCGGACATCGAATCAACTATACCAATAAATAGGATAGATGGCAAGAGTTAATAAAAAGGCCCCGGCGGTTGCCGAGGCCTTTGGGAGATTAACGATCACTGTGTGTCGCTTGGTTTGATCGGGTTGCCGAAGATGTCTTCGACGGTGTCTCGGTAGATCGAGTTACCGCGAATTACTTTAACCTTAAACTCGAAGCTGCATTCGGGGCAGTCGCCGAGAGTGGTACAGGAGATTCCGATCTGCCCGGTACCTGTCTGCAAGAAATAATCATTTCCCCACACTTCGTTGGCGTCGTAACTGGTGATGTAGTTCACTACACTCTTATGAAAAACCTTGTCGTAAACATCAAGTAGCTCGTCGGGCGATTGTAGAAAACGATAGTCGGCGGGCTTTGGGTCGTTATAGAACGTGACGCGAAGCGGATACATCATCATGCTGACAACTTCTTCGCGGCGGTCCGCCGCAACGCCAGTCTGGAATTGCCGAAAGAAATCCTGGGCTTCGGCCTGTTGCTTATCCCAAGGAAAGGTCTCGTCGGTTTCTATCGGAAGAAGCGGCCGACATTCGCCAGCGTGATGAGTCGGCACGGTTCCTTCAGGACAGCCAGTGACCAGCAGCGATCGGGGAAACTGCACACCAATAATTCCGATGATGAACATCGCGATACCTACCGCAACTGCAAAACCGATGATGTATCTTTTTTTTCGCAGCACATTCGGTATTGTACACGATATCTCAAGAAAAAAGCCCCGGCGTGTGCCGAGGCCTTTTGAATTTAACACGCGTGGATGGCGTGTGGCTGAGAACCACCCCGTCACCGAAGCGGTGCCACCCCTCCTTCGTAAGGAGGGGAGCTAAGAAAAAAGCCCCGGCGGGTGCCGAGGCCTTTCCTGATAGATCAAATGCTGAATATCGAATGATGAATGATGAGCTTAATTCTGCATTCTACATTCTAAATTCACCATTCGCTTACATTCCCATGCCCATGCCGCCCATGCCGCCGCCCATGCCGCCCATGCCATGGTCGCCGCCCTTGTCGTCTTGGACGTCAGCGATCATAGCTTCGGTGGTGAGCATCAATCCTGCGATCGAGGCTGCATTCTGAAGAGCGTAACGGGTAACCTTTGCGGGGTCGATAACGCCGGCTGCGACGAGGTCTTCGTAAACTTCGGTAGCGGCGTTAAAGCCAAAGCTGCCGTCGCCTTCGCGAACCTTGCCGACAACGACCGCGCCTTCCTGGCCTGCGTTAGCAGAGATCTGGCGGAGCGGTTCTTCGATAGCACGCTTGACGATGTTGATGCCGACGGTTTCGTCTGAATCATCACCGGTCATGTCGTTGAGAACGTTCGAAGCACGTACCAGAGCGACGCCGCCGCCGGCAACGATGCCTTCTTCGACAGCCGCACGGGTCGCGTGCATTGCGTCTTCAACGCGTGCTTTCTTTTCCTTCATCTCGGTCTCGGTAGCTGCACCAACTTTGATGACAGCGACACCGCCGACGAGCTTAGCAAGACGTTCCTGCAGCTTTTCACGATCGTAGTCCGAGGTGGTCTCTTCGATCTGGTTGCGGATGGTCTTGACGCGGCCATCGATGGCCTCGCCCGAACCGCCGCCTTCGACGATGGTCGTGTTTTCCTTGTCGATGGTGATCTTCTTCGCCTTGCCGAGATCTTCAAGCGTGATCGATTCGAGCTTGATGCCGAGGTCTTCGCTGATGACCTTGCCGCCCGTGAGGACCGCGATGTCTTCAAGCATTGCCTTGCGGCGATCGCCAAAGCCAGGTGCCTTAACAGCAGCGACGTTCAGCGTACCGCGGAGCTTATTGACGACCAGCGTTGCAAGAGCTTCGCCTTCGACGTCTTCAGCAATGATGAGCAGCGGACGGCCCATTTTTGCTACCTGCTCGAGGATCGGCAGAAGGTCGCGCATGTTCGAGATCTTTTTCTCGTGGATAAGGATCACCGGCTCTTCGAGAGCGGCTTCCATACGGTCAGCATCGGTCACGAAATACGGCGAAAGATATCCGCGGTCGAACTGCATTCCTTCGACGACCTCAAGAGCGGTGTCCATCGTCTTCGATTCTTCAACGGTGATAACGCCGTCTTTGCCGACCTTGTCCATCGCCTCAGCGATGATCGTGCCGATCGTCTTGTCGCCATTTGCCGAAACGGTTCCGACCTGTGCGATAGCATCACCGGAAACCGGCTTTGCAAGCTTTGCAACTTCAGCGACGACTGCCGTAACAGCTTTGTCGATGCCGCGCTTGAGCGACATCGGGTTTGCACCCGCGGCGACCGTACGGACGCCTTCTTTGAAGATCGCCTGTGCGAGAACGGTCGCGGTCGTTGTGCCGTCACCGGCAACATCTGAGGTCTTCGAAGCAACTTCGCGGACCATCTGTGCGCCCATGTTCTCAAGCGTGTCTTTTAATTCAATTTCCTTTGCTACGGTAACGCCGTCCTTGGTGATGGTCGGTGAACCGAATTTTTTGTCGATAACTACGTTGCGGCCTTTTGGTCCCAGTGTAACTTTCACTGCGTCCGCAAGCTGATTAACGCCGCGCAGAATTGCGGCACGTGAATCTTCTCCGTGAACTACTTGTTTTGCCATGATTAAAATTTCTCCTTCGTCGAAATTGTGAGCTGTGAGCGGTTAGCAGTGAGCAGAAAAGAGCAGAAAACTGCTCACGGCTCACGGCTTACTGCTCGCTCTTACGCTGCTGCTCCTGCGCGGCTGATGATGCCGAGGATCTCGTCTTCGCGCATGATGAGGAATTCTTCGCCATCAAGCTTGATCTCAGATCCGCTGTATTTGCCAAAGAGAACGCGGTCGCCTGCGTTGACGTCGAGCGTCTGGCGGGTGCCGTCTTCTTTATATTTGCCTTCGCCGACTGCGATAACTTCGCCTTCCTGCGGCTTTTCCTTTGCAGAATCCGGGATAAAAAGCCCGCCTGCGGTCTGGTTTACGTTGTCTTCAATTCGACGCAGAATAACGCGGTCATGAAGCGGTTTAATGGTAGTTGCCATAGTGGTTTACTCCTTTGTAAATATTCTTATTAGTAATAAGATAACGAACTGGACCGAAAGTTTTCGGTCGTTTTAGCACTCTCGGTCAATGAGTGCTAATTTACTAAACGCGGTTAAACTTGTCAACAGTGAATTTAGGTTAGCAGGAAAGTTGAGTGCGGGGCTATCAGATTTCAAAAAGCGTTTAGACCAGCTTCCAGTTCTGAGCTTGGAGCTTCCAGTTTGTTGTGAGCGTTTTCGCTTAGAATAAACGCATTTTAGAATATGCAGATATCGGAAATAAACATTTACCCGATCAAGTCGCTGAAAGGGATCACGCTGGAAAGCTCGGTCGTTGAGAAACGCGGGCTGCGGTTTGACCGGCGGTGGATGCTGACCGATAAGGACGGAATGTTCTTCACGCAGCGGGAAGTGCCGAAGATGGCTGCGGTGGTGGTCGAGGTTCTGGGCGGAGCATTGCGGGTGAGTTCTGACGGATTCGATTCGCTCGAGATCCCGTTCGAACCGGACCGCGGTGAACGTGAGAGCGTGACGGTATGGAGCAGCACTCTGATCGCAGAAACTTATGTTGGAGCGATGAACGAGTGGTTCAGCGAAGTTCTGTCGAAGCGATGCAAATTAGTTCGAATGCCTGACAACGGAACGCGGCACGTCAGCGAAAAATTCGATCTTGGCGAAGATACGGTCAGCTTTGCGGATGGTTATCCGCTGCTGTTGATCGGTGAAGGATCGCTTGCCGAGGTGAACGAGCGGCTGCACGATAAATATCACTCACACGAATACGGCGAGAAGCTTCCGTTGCCGATGAACCGCTTTCGTCCGAACATTGTTGTCGAAGGAAGCGACCCATTCGAAGAGGATCGATGGGCGAAAATAAAGATCGGCGAGGCGATCTTTCGGGTGCCGAAACCCTGTGCGCGCTGCGTGATGACGACCGTCGATCAGGCAAAAGGCGAGTTCGACGGAAAGGAACCGCTAAAGACGCTTTCATCTTTCCGGATGGCGAAAGATGTCTTCCCCGATTCGCACGAATCGCTTGGCCAAACCGCGAACGCCGTGCTCTTCGGCGAAAATCTGATACCCGAAAATCCGGGAACGTCGATCAATATCGGCGATCAGATCGAAGTTCTGGAAAGTCGAAAATAATTGTTCATTGTAAATTGATGAATTGTGAATTGGTTGTAGATACTCCCAATTTACAATTCCACAATTTACAATTGCCAATTTAATTCGTGATCAGTTTCTCGCCTGTTAATAATTCGTAGGCTTTGAGGTAACGTTCGGACGTGGCTTCGGCGACCTCGTCGGGAAGCGGCGGCGCGGGGTCGGTCTTGTCCCAATCGAGAGTTTCGAGGTATTCGCGGACGAACTGTTTATCGAACGAAGCTTGGGCGTGGCCCGATTCGTATTTCGAGGCATCCCAGAAGCGTGACGAATCGGGTGTCAGAACTTCGTCGATAAGCAGAATATTTCCTTTCTTATCTTTTCCAAATTCGAATTTCGTGTCGGCGATGATGATGCCGCGGCCCAGGGCGTATTCGCTGGCCTCGGTGTAGATCTGTTTTGAGATCGATTTGAGTTCGGCGGCGGTGTCGTGGCCGACCAGGTTCATAAATTCGACCTGCGTTATGTTCTCGTCATGGCCGGTCGCGGCTTTCGTTGCGGGTGTGAATATCGGCGCGAGCAATTTATCGCACTGCAGCAATCCGGGCGGCAATTCACGGCCGCAAACGGAACTGTTCGCCTGGTAATCTTTCCAACCGGAGCCTTCGAGATATCCGCGAACGACACATTCCACCGGGAAAACCTCTGTCCTTTTTACAAGCGTTGAGCGGCCGCGAAGTATTTCGTGCATTCGGATCGATTCGGGCATTTCGTCAAGCTCGGCGGTGATCAGGTGATTATCGACGATGTGCGAAAGCCTGTTGAACCAGAATGAGGAGAGAGCCGTCAAAACGGCGCCTTTGTATTTGATCGGCGTCGGCAGGATGCAATCGAAAGCGGAAAGGCGGTCGGTCGCGACGAGCAGGAGCATGTCGTCGCCTGCGTCGTAAACGTCGCGCACTTTTCCCTTGTGGATCAGCGGCAGGCCAGTAAAGGTCGAATCAGAAAGCGTTGCGGCAAGTGCCATAGCTAGTAAATGCAAAAACAAATCTTATTATGAAAATTATACTTCGTAAAGCCAATGGATCAGGCGATCTGCCGTAGCTTCATGAAACCCGATCGCGCCAATATTCAGGCTTTCGGCTGTGATGTGCAACGGCGATGATGACAAGCTCATCCTCCTCTGTTGTATAGATGACGTTGAATGGGAACTTTCGGAGATTAAATGAACGCAGGTCGGGACCAACGGGAACACCGATCTCGGGTGCGGCAAGTAACCTGGCAATTGTCGAGTCCAAGCTTTCAAAAAATGCCTGACCCAACTCCGATGAAATGTCACCGTAATGTTCGATGGATTCGGCGAGTTCTTCTTCACAGATGGACAGAAAGCGATAATGCTCGATCATCGCAATCTGGTTTTGAGACGAGCCATAACTTCTTCTCCCGGCAATGCCGCCAGTTCGCCCTGCAGGAACGCATCGAGTCTGGATTCAGCCTCAGCGATCCACATGGTTTCGATCTCATCAGCACCAGCATCGTTTTCTTTTATATCCTCTAATAATCGTCGTGCAAGGATCGCTTTCTGATAAGAGGTTAGCTGTTTCGCCGCTTGCTCGATCGATTCGAAGGTCATGTTCATGAGCCTATTATACCTTTGAGAATGAATATCCTGAAACAATTTCTATGCAAGTGAAAGGTTGCCTTCGGCCCGCGTGTCGCGGTCGTGGAGTTCGATCAGACCGCGGAAGTCCGCTACGGTGCGGTCGGTGCCGAACTGGTCCACAAAAAGGCATGTTGAGTATCCGTGAGAAGCTTGTTCGTAACCGCGCTCCCAGTTTCGATACATCGCTTTTTCTGCTTCGTCATTGAACGGAAATCGGCCGCGAGGTGCTTCATAACCGCACCGCCAAAACTTTGGTGTGAGTCTGGCCCGGAAGCTCTCCTGATTTCTGCAAAGCCGGACATAAAGCGGATCAGAGCCAAAGGCTGAAAGCAGTGCGTCGCTCTCCGGCGTTCCGGGTTTGATGCGTTTGTTAACGACGGCGCAGCGAAAACCGGCGACCGTGCGATACAGCCGGATCGTGTATTCCGGGCGACTGGCGGCAACGGCGGCGATGCGTTTGTGGGCGGCAACGAACGGATCTTCGGGCTTGTTTCCGAACAGGCTTTTGATCGCGTCGAAAATGCCCAACGGCGGAGCGGGCGGAACGTCGATATCAATGAACATCAGATCGGCGGTATTGAGAACCACAGCGCCGTATCGGTTACGGGTGAGCATCGCGATGGTCTCGCCTTCGTCGTTCTTGATCTCGCGAAGGATCTCTTCGCGTGCCGGCCGGTCGCCGTAGCTGTCATAGGTGTCGGGAAAAGGCTCGCCGGCGATGATGCGTTTTGCCGAACGCTGCGAACGTTCCTCAGCCTGCCGCTGTGCTTCGGCCGGGTCGTCCGCCGACCAGCCCCATGCCGCAACCTCTATCGGGCGTCCATCGGGTCCATTTGTGTGAATCTGGGAGCGTCGCCAGAATCGTGCAATCTTCATTTAACGTGTAGTCAGTTCGCGGCTTATTATCTGGATGGAGGTAACGTATCCAGGCATCGGACCGCGGGAATTTATCTCCTCCCATCGTTTTCTAGTCAGCGAAAACTTCTTACGGAGAAAACTCTTAGTTAGATTTTCATTGTTATTGTTTACAAAGCTAGAAACGATCACATCGTCATTGATCCCGATTCGTAGATAGTAAAAAGGTGAATCGTTATCCAATTTGTGATCCGGCTTCGAGCCAAATTCTACAATGGGAGGGAGCTTTCTTCCGAAGGCCCAAACAAAGGTCCTTAATTCAATGTCAAACATTGAGTCCAATTCGTTAGGCGACAAAAAGGGATTTTCGCCTGCAAAAGGATCCCTTAAATCCGCCCGAATCCATACGAGCTTGTCATCTTGAAAGTACAAATCGACCTGTTTGAAGTTCTCGATGTTTTTGTAAATATTTCGCTTGAAAGCCTTTCGTTTCGCGTTTTCGCCGAACCAATCTTTAAACCAATTTGCACCGTAATCTAGTTCGAACGCTACAGTGGGGCGACTAATGGCGGGTTGTCCTAACTTCTTTACAGTCTCATCGAGAGTAGATTTCCCGACCCGCAAATCCTCAAAGGAATCGGTAGTGAAGGTGTCAAACTGCCCAAAAATCGCCGAGACCCCTAGAGTCAGGGAAAAAATTCCGGCCGCCAAGAAGTTAACGAGAAAGATTTTCATTTTATAAAGTTACTATTTTGATACGTTAGAATTGAACATAACTGCCCGCACGGGAACTTTGAACAACGCAAACTGGATTCGACTACCCGCGTTTCGTTATACTTCATTGCATTCAACAACAGACATGATTTCTCAACACATTATTTCAAACGGCTCCGGATGCGGGCCATGGCCTCATCCAGATCAACGGTCTCCATCTCACCTCGTTTGTATAGGTCTGCACGTCGATGAATCTCCGCAGCCCAAAGTTCTTCCGCGTCATCATCTTCGCCTTCATCCAAACTCTTTAAAAGGGTATGAGCTAATGCCGCTCGTTCCTTTACGCTCAGCTGCTTCGCGGCTGCTTCTAATGTTTCGAAGGTCAAAATCATGCCTTCGATTATAATGGTATTTCCGTTCAATGTGAATGCTTTTCATCGGGACCGGAATTCGGTATTATCTAAGGAATGCAATTTCGTCTCATTAGTGAAAACACGCCGAAGGGCGATCAGCCGGAGGCAATTCGGCAGTTGGTCGAGGGGATAAACGGCGGTGTGAAAGATCAGGTTCTGCTTGGCATAACGGGCAGCGGAAAGACCTTTACCATTGCGAATCTGATCCAGGAAACGCAGCGGCCGACGCTTGTGCTGGCGCATAATAAAACGCTTGCCGCACAGCTTTATCAGGAATTCAAATCGTTCTTTCCGGAGAACGCGGTCGAGTATTTCGTGTCTTATTACGACTATTATCAGCCCGAAGCTTATGTTCCGGCGGCTGATCTTTATATTGAAAAAGAAGCGACGATAAATGACGAGATCGACCGTCTGCGGCTTTCGGCAACGCGGGCATTGTTCGAACGGCGAGATGTGATCGTGGTCGCGTCGGTCTCCTGTATTTACGGTCTTGGCGATCCTGATGCATATTTTGGGATGCTGCTGTTCGTCGAACCGGGGATGCAATTTCGGCGCGAAGATTTTTTGAAGCGCTTGGTTGAACTTCAATATGAACGTGGAAACGTCGATTTCGATCGCGGAACGTTTCGCGTTCGCGGCGATGTGGTCGAACTTTATCCGAGCTATCAGGATCAGGCATACCGGTTCGAATTTTGGGGCGACGATCTTGATTCGATCTCGACGATCGATCCGCTGCTTGGCGAGGTCCTGCACAAGCATACTTCGCGAATTCCGATCTATCCCAAAACGCACTATGTGATGTCGAAGGACACGATAAAACGCGCCGCCAAAACGATACGTGCCGAAATGGATGAACACGAACAGGTTTTGATAAGCGAAGGCAAGATCGTGGAATCGCAAAGGCTGCGGCAGCGGACGATGTATGACCTGGAGATGATCAGAGAGATGGGATTTTGCCGCGGTATCGAGAATTATTCGCGGCACCTGACGGGCAAAAAACCGGGCGAGCCGCCGCCGACGCTGCTCGATTATTTGCCGTCGGATGCGTTGATGGTGATCGATGAATCGCACCAATCGGTCCCGCAGCTCGGTGCGATGTTCAAGGGCGATCAATCGCGAAAAGGGACGCTCGTCGAATACGGATTTCGACTGCCGTCTGCGAAGGACAATCGTCCGCTGAATTTTCAGGAATTTGAAGAACGGATCGGACAGACAATTTATGTTTCGGCAACGCCGGGTTCGTATGAGCTGGAAAAGACGCAAGGCGAGGTGATCGAACAGATCATTCGCCCGACCGGATTGCTCGATCCCGTGGTCGAGGTGCGGCCGGTAAAGGGGCAGATCGACGATCTTTTGGAAGAATGCCGAATTCGTGCCGAGCGGAATGAGCGGGTTTTGGTAACAACGCTTACGAAGCGAATGTCCGAAAACCTGACCGAGTATTTTGCGGAGGTCGGTGTGAAGGTCAGCTATTTGCACAGCGATATACATACGCTCGACCGGATAAAGATATTGCGCGATCTTCGCCGCGGCGAGTTCGATGTGCTGGTCGGGATAAATCTATTGAGAGAGGGGCTTGATCTGCCCGAGGTTTCGCTTGTCGCGATACTTGATGCAGACAAAGAAGGTTTCTTGCGTTCCGAGCGTTCGCTAATTCAAACAATGGGCCGTGCCGCGAGAAATTCCGGCGGCAAGGCGATACTCTACGCCGACAAGATTACCGATTCGATGAAGAACGCCATCGGTGAGACCCAGCGGCGGCGAGCGATACAGGAGCAATACAATATCGACCACGGCATCACGCCGACAACGATCGTGAAATCGATCGACGCGACGCTGGTAACCGCCTACGAAGCGGATTATTTCAAGGTCCCGCTTGAATTGGATGCGATCGAAGAATACTCGCCAAAGAAATTGAAAGAAACGATCGCGCAGCTCGAAGCCGATATGCGTGAGGCCGCGAGGCAGATGAAATTTGAACGTGCCGCCGAGCTGCGGGATAAGTTGAAATATTTGAGAGAAAGAGAGTTGGTCGTAAGGTAGGTTTGGGATATGACACGAGGAAATTCGATAAAGCTATTTGAAGGGAGCCAGATTCGTACGCTGTGGGACGCAGAGACAGAGAGATGGTACTTCTCAATAGTTGACACGATCGCGGTGTTGACGGAAAGTCCGAATCCACGAAAATACTGGAGCGTATTGAAATCGCGACTAAAAAAGGAAGGAAGTCAGTTGGCTACAAATTGTAGTCAACTGAAAATGCTCTCCGCGGACGGAAAATATTATAAGACAGACGTCGCGGATACAGAGCAGCTTTTTCGCCTGATTCAATCTGTTCCGTCGCCAAAGGCTGAACCTTTCAAAATGTGGCTGGCAAAGGTCGGCCGTGAGCGGATCGACGAGATCGAAGATCCTGAATCAGGAATTGACCGTTTAATGGAGACATATCTCCGGAAGGGATATAGCAAAGAATGGATAAATCAGCGACTTAAGAGCATTGAGGTCAGAAAGGAACTGACCGACGAATGGGAAGAACGCGGCGTAAAAAAGGGGCCGGAATATGCGATCCTAACAGACGACATCACGAAGGCTTGGGCCGGTTTGACGACTAAAGAGTACAAACAGTTCAAGGATCTAAAAAAAGAAAACCTTCGCGATCACATGTCGAATCTTGAACTGGTCCTGAACATGCTTGCCGAGGCCACAACGACCGAAATTTCGAAACAGCATAAGCCGAAGGGGCTGCAACAGAACCGCGTGATCGCAAGGCAAGGTGGCACCATCGCCGGGAATACAAGAAAAGAGATCGAAGAGAAAACGGGTCAAAGTGTCGTTTCGGGTAAGAATAATAAGTCACTTGGTGCACTCCGTAAGAAGCGGAAATTAAAGAAATGAACGCAGGAGCGGATCGTAACGCTATTGTGAGTACCTTCGCGACAGGGAACTCGTTTTAAAGTAGGCCTTTCTTGATAAAGGTTTCATCCAAAAGGCCCGGATTGACGAATTCTGAAAATGGAATTCTTAATTTGTAGCTGAAGTTGTGAGCAGTTACAATTTTAGAGCCTGATTTAATGTCCTGATTAACAACCTATCAACATAAGCTCTCCCGGCCGAGATCCGGTCGATGCAGCACAAGGAGGATCTTCAATGTTCGTTTTCTCTCGTCCGGGCCAGTGTGGCCGAAGTATGGGCTTGCCGGCTTTTGGGCGTTTAAACTGCATGGCCGTTATTTGCTCTTTCGTTTTTGCGGCGTTCATTTTCTCAACATCAGTTTCCGCACAGGAAACAGGAAAGAGTGTATGGAAAGCTGCGAACACAGATTCGCTGCGTTCGAGAAACGAGCGTCCGATCAGAGAGGACAATTTCGTTGTCTTTTCATTGGACCGGCAGCAAATGGTGCGGGTTCTAAACGATGCTCCGATGGAATTCACGGACGCGGCACGAATCGGTTCGTTAACTTTCAAGCTTCCGACACCGGAAGGCCGACTCGAGACGTTTCGGGTCGTGGAATCGCCGGTGCTTTCGCCCGAACTTTCTGCGGAATATCCGACATGGCGGACCTATCAGGCACACGGTGTTGACGATCCTTCGGCTACGGCGCGGTTTGGCATTACCGAACTTGGGTTTCACGCGACCGTGCTTACGACCCGCGGAACCGTATTGATCGACCCTGTAATAGCCAGCGATAAGGACAACTATATTGTCTATTTCAAGCAGGATCTGATGCGTGAGCGTCGATTTCATTGCGAACTTGATGAAGAACTCGCGAATATCGGAAAGTCGGACTTTTCTTTTTTCGCGGCTCCACAGTTTTCGCATGGATCGCAGATACGTACCTATCGGCTTGCCATAGCGACCACCGGCGAATACACGCAGTTCTTTGGCGGCCAGACACCGGCTCTTGCCCAGGTGGTGATAACCTCGAACAGAATGAATGGCGTTTACCGACGCGATTTTGCGATAGGCCTTCAACTGGTTTCCGGAACGAACTTGGTTTATCCGGATCCGGCGACAGATCCATATTCGAACACTTCAAGTTCCGCACAATTGACGGTCAACCAGAACACGATCGACAGTGTGCTCGGTTCTGCGAATTATGATGTAGGACACTTGTTCCTTACGTCAGACAGCGGCGTGGCGCAGCTTTCGTCGATCTGCGGTTCGTCAAAAGCACGCGGTCTTTCAGGCCAAAACAGCCCGCAGGGCGACGGATTCGATGTTGATTATGTGGCACATGAGATCGGTCACCAGATCGGTGCGAATCATACGTTTAATGCGACCGGCAATTGCGGCTCTTCGCCGTCCAACTCACGGCGTGAGCCCGGAAGCGCGGTGACGATCATGGGTTATGCAGGCATCTGTTCAAGTTCGGCGAACCTACAGCGCAATTCGATCGACAACTTCTTGGGCCACAATCAGGAGGAGGCGATCAACTTTATCAATGGCAACGGATCGACGTGCGGAACCATAAGCGGCACAAATCAGATCCCGGTCGTTTCGGTTCCCGCTCCAAGCTATTCGATCCCATTCAATACACCTTATGCACTCACGGCGACCGCAACGGATGCCGACGGCGATACGCTGACGTATTCTTGGGAACACAACACCCCGAGCACCGCCACGGCATCCTATCCGGGAACGCCTGATGACGATGACGTGAATTTGGGTACTGGGCGTGTATTAATGCGGCCATATTCACCGACGACAAGCCCGACGAGATATTTCCCGTCGATGACCTATATCTTGAACAATGCGAACGAGCCGCCGGTTACATATACGGGAACCTCTGCCACAGGCTCGGTTTGTGCCGGAACCTGCTCAACCGGTGAAGATCTTCCCTCGGTCGCAAGAACGATAAATTATCGGGTAACTGTTCGCGACAATAATGGCGGCGTGGCGGATGCCAGCACAAATGTGGAGTTCGTCAACACGACGACGCCTTTCTCGGTGACCTCACAGAACACGCCTGTGACCTATGCCGGGAATTCCGTACAGCCCGTTACGTGGGATGTCAGCGGAACGACCGCTGCGCCGATAAATGCGGCTCAGGTTCGAATAAGGTTTTCGCTCGATGGCGGACAAACATTCCCGTTTTCGAGCAGTCCTATTCCAAACAACGGTACCGTTAACCTTACAATGCCGAACGTCGCCACGACACAGGGCCGGATAATGGTCGAGGCAGTTGGCAACATATTTTTTGACGTCAATAACGCGAACATAACGCTTACAGCATCTTCCGTCGTAAATCGCAGAGCACCGTTTGATTTCGATGGTGACGACAAGACGGATCTTTCGATCTACCGGCCCTCAGTAGGTCACTGGTGGCATTCGCGAAGCTCCGACGGCGGGAACTTTGCTATCGTATTTGGTGCCTCCACTGACAAACCCGTCCCTGCAGATTTCACGGGTGATCAAAAGGCGGATTTCGCTTTTTGGCGTCCTGACACAGGCCTTTGGTTCATTATGAGAAGCGAGGATTTTTCCTATTTCCTAGTTCCATTTGGGGAAACAGGGGATGTGCCGATCCCGTTCGATTTTGATGGCGACGGCAAGGCCGATCTCGCTGTGTTCAGGCCTTCGAACAACACTTGGTATATTCAAAAATCAGGCGGCGGCACCGACATTATTGGATTCGGCTCGGCGGGCGACAGGCCGGTTGTCGGCGACTACGATGGTGACGGCAAGGCGGACATCGCGATCTTCCGGCCTGCATCGGGCCAATGGTGGATCAGAAACAGTTCGGATGGAAGCGTTTTTGCGCTGACCTTTGGCGTTGGCACGGACCGTCCTGTTCCGGGATTCTATACGGCTGACAACAAAACGGATATCGCCATCTGGCGGCCGACGACGGGTGAATGGTATATCCTGCGCAGCGAGGACCTTTCGTTTTATTCGTTCCCGTTCGGTACAACGGGCGACGTACCCGTACCCGGAGATTATGACGGCGACGATCAATGGGATCCGGCGGTTTTCAGACCTTCGAATAACACCTGGTACGTTAATCGATCAACGGGCGGGATCAACATCCAGGGCTTCGGCTCGGCAGGCGATCTGCCGCTTCCCGGTGTATACATTCCGTAAGCAAGGAGCGATCAAAACCAAGGGCAGAGCCGATAAATTGGCTCTGCCTTTTTTTGAGCGAGCTGCCGGGCTCCGCGACAAGCTTAAACACTTGCAGGAGAGAGAGCTGGTTTTGCAATTAGAGTCCTCATCAGCAAACAGCATTTTCCCGCGGAACCCCAAATGTTTGATAAGATAGAGGTTTTCTACCGGGATGCTGAATAGGTTTATCAACTTTTGGATCGATCTCCGCGCATCGCTGTGGTTCGTTCCGGGATTGATGATCGCGTCATCCATCGGCTTGGCGCTTCTGCTTGTCGAGCTTGATTCGTCGATCGGCAACGATTGGACCACCCGTTATCCGCTGCTGTTCGGGGTCGGCGTTGATGGGTCGCGAGGAATGTTGACGGCGATCGCGTCGTCAATGTTGACGGTCGCAGCACTCGTGTTTACGCTGACGCTCAGTGCCGTTAATCAGGCATCCGGACAATTCACTCCGCGGATCTTCCGCAATTTTCTTAGCGACCGTGCGAATCAATTTGTCCTTGGATATTTTGTTTCCGTTTTCGCGTATTGCCTCGTCGTTTTGCGAACGATCCGGAGTGGTGACGAGGGCCAGTTTGTTCCATCGATCGCGGTCATCACAGGGTTGGGCTTGGCGCTCGGCGGCATTGTCGTTCTGATCTTCTTTATTCACCACATTGCCGCTTCGCTGCAGATCAGCAACATCATTGGCGAAATAGTCAATGAGACGAAAAAGACCATCAACTCGATGTTTCCCGAAGAACTCGGCAGGCCGATCTCCGATGAGGACGAGACGATACCTGCGGACATCGAACATGCGGAAGGGGATTGGATAAAGGTTCCGTCCGCGAATTCCGGGTACATCAAGCTGATAGATGTTGACGACCTTGCTAAGTTTGCGACCGACAACGCCTGTGTAATTCGAATGGAAGCCGCTGTCGGCGAGTTCGTCGGTACCGGTTCGCGGCTTGTTTCATTGTTGCCGAATGGAACTCAGGAGTTTGGCGACGACAGGAAAGAAGAGATCAACGATCTGTTCGTAATTTCGCAGGATCGTACGATCGAGCAGGATGTTACGTTTGGGCTTCGTCAACTTGTTGACATTGCCCTTAAGGCTCTATCGCCCGGAGTTAACGATACGACGACCGCAGTGAACTGTATAGAAAGCCTCGGCGAGCTGATCGGTGAGATGGCTTCAAGGAAATTTCCTGAACGGATCCGCGTTGCAGACGGCAAGGAAGTGATCATCGCCAAGAGGCCATCGTTTGCTGATCTTGTCGGTACGGCTTTTGATCAGATCCGCATTAGCGGGAAAGGGAACCGGGCGGTCTTTATGAAGCTAGCATCAGCAATTGAGCTGGCGGCGGGCCGCACGGAATCGCGGTCACGTCATTCCGTTCTTAGGAACCATTTGAAACTGATCGCTGAGTACGCAGAAATGACGCTTGAGACCGACGATGATAAGAGACGCGTGACGCAGCGGATAAATCGGGTACTTCGTGAGATCGCAGGAGCATGACCGACGGGTCGCAGACTCGTCGATCGCCGATGTTGAAACAGTCGTCCTGGAAACCGACGGAAGCTTTAGTGTTTTGAGATCGACAGAAGGTCCAGACACGGGTGCTCTCAAGGACGTCGGCGGGTATAATGTCTAGAGAATAAAGTATGCAAGTCAAAACTCAGCTCGATGAGTTACAAAATTATCTCACCGATGCGAGCAACATGCCCGGCGGGCATGCGGAGCAGTTGTTTGTGCCGGAAACGGCGGATGAAGTTGCCGCCGTTTTGCGCGAGGCGAGCGATGCGGGAATTTTGGTGACGATCTCGGGCGCTCGGACCGGGACGGTCGGCGGTGCGGTTCCGTTTGGTGGATATATTGTGTCGCTCGAACGGCTTAACAAGATCAAGAGCATCGATAAAGCGACGATGACGGCGGTGGTCGAACCGGGCGTGATCCTCGCGGATTTTACAAAAGGGGTCGAAGCCGAAGGTCTGTTCTATCCACCCGACCCGACCGAATGGAGCTGCCAGATCGGCGGCACTGTTGCGACGAATGCATCGGGTGCGAGGAGTTTTAAATACGGTGCGACGCGTGAGTTTGTTCAGCGATTAGAGATAACTCTCGCCGACGGCGACACTTTAACGCTGTCGCGTTCCCGCCCGAATCATGCCTCGGACGATGGCACCCTCAACCTGACAACCAACGGTGGCAGAGCTATCGGATTGAAGATTCCCACATACAAACGGCCAAATGTTAGAAAAAACGTCAGCGGCTATTACAACGGGGATAACCATATCCCCGAAGCGATCGATCTATTCATAGGAAGCGAAGGCACTCTGGGTGTCATAACCGAGATCGAATTTCGCTTAGTCAATAAGCCGAAAGGTGCATTTAGTGGCATTGTGTTTTTCAAGAATCATAAAGATCTTTTGGCCTTTGTTAACGAAGCGAGAGGGATGTCGTTTGACACACTGGAATCCGAAATTAAACCGCAAATTCCCGAAGGAGCGACCCCTTTCTTCGACGATTGGTACTTGCAGGCGACACTAATTGAGTACTTTGACGATCGGGCTTTGGCGTTCATCAGAGAGAAGTTTCCCGAGACTCCCGAAGGCATGGCAGGTGCGATATTTTTTGAGCAGGAGACTTCAGAAGAAACGGAAGACGTTTTGCTGGAACAATGGAACGCCTTGCTTGAGAAGCACAATGCCGATATTGACCGCTCGTGGTTCACGACGACCGACGCCGATCGCGAAAAGATGCGGGCATTTCGGCATGCGCTGCCGGTCGCGGTGAACGAACGCGTAGTGCGCAATAAGCAGAAAAAGATCGGAACCGATATGGCAGTGCCGGACGAGAATTTTGCCGGGTTTCTGAAATATCAGAAAGAGATGCTCGATGCAAGCGGAATCGAATACGTGATCTTCGGCCACATCGGCGATTGCCATTTGCATGCGAACTTACTCCCCAAATCGGACGAAGAAGCGACGCGTTCGCGGCACATTTACGGGCGTTTTGTTGCCCAATCGATAATGCTCGGCGGCTGCGTTTCGGCCGAACACGGTATCGGAAAACTGAAATCGAAATATCTATATGTGATGATGGGCGAGCGATATTTGAATGAAATGGCCGAGCTGAAAAAAGCGTTCGACCCGAAGGGAATTCTCGGCTGCGGGAATATGTTTGGTTCAGAGTTCAAACTTTAGTTTGCTCGACACGCTTTTGAAATAAAGAGGCAAGCTGAAGCTTGAACTCTAAACAGAATCTTATGATCAAAGCAATTTTAATGGATTGGAACGGCGTTGTGATCGACGACGAGCAGGTGCAGTGCGAGGCGTATCGCGAGGTGATGAAGCCTTTCGGCGTCGAGCTGACGGACGAGATGTATTACGCCCGAATGGGAATGAACGACCGTGCGTTCGTGCGGTCGGTCTTTGAGGAAGTAGGCAAGCCGATCGACGACGATGAACTGGCCTCGGTGCTCGGTGCAAAGACAGCGAAATGGCGCGAGAGCGTCCAAGAGAATCTTCCGTTGTTCGATGGCGTGGAGAATTTCATCAAGAAGTCAGCGCAGGAAATGGCGGTCGGCGTCGTGAGTATGGCAAAGCGCGAAGAGATCGATCTTGTGCTGAACTTGTCGGGGCTTGCACCACACTTTTCGGTGATCTTAAGTGCCGATAACATTGCAACGCATAAGCCCGATCCGGCATGTTACCGCGAAGGTTTTCGGCAGATAGATCTTGTCCGCATCGCACAAGGCCATCTTCCGATGATCCACGCCGATTGCCTCGTGATAGAAGATTCGCCGCAGGGCGTTCAGGCAGGAAAGGCCGCCGATCTGCCGGTGCTTGGTGTAGCGAACACGGTCTCGGCAGATGAACTTCGCGCCGCCGGTGCGGACCGCGTTGCGACAAGGCTCGATGACTGGATGCCGGAATCAATGCGGCGGGTCTTCGTATGAGGAATATAACCGCGGAGACGCAGAGAGGCGGAGATTTGCTTTTCATAGTTTGGATGATTGATCTTGCGGATCTTGTTTAGATATTCTCTGCGTCTTCGCGTCTCGGCGGTAAAGAAATTTTATGAGCGAAAAATTTATTTCACGCGGTGATGCCGAGGTTGATCTGCTTGCGGCGGCGGCTTATGTTGCGGAGCGTGTCGAATCGGGCGATGACCATTCGGAGGCGATCGCGGCGGTGGTGCCTCAATATTTGGAACGCGGCGATGTTGACCTGGCGGCGGAGCTTGCGAACAGCGTGGACGATCCTTTTGTGCGCGACCGTTTGCTGATCGCGGTGGCGGCAAAGTGTGCCGAAGTTGACGATGATGAATACGCGCGGCAGTTGATCGATGCGATCGAAGATCCGGGCCTGCTTGTCGAGGGCATCGAAGGGCTCGGTATGGTAAAGGCCGGAAAAGGCCAGTTCGATGCGGCAAATGCGATAGCCGATGAGATGACGCATCCGGAATTCGTTCAGGCGGCGGTCGCGTTCAAGCAGGCCGCCGACGGCGAGATCGACGCGGCTCGAACGACGATCAAGTCGATCGCCTTTCCGGGTGCACAGGTCGCGGCGGCGAACAACATCGCGGGTGCGGCGCTCGAAGCAGGCGACAACGAACGCGCGGTCGAATTTTTGAGCATCGCTTCGGTCGCGGCGGCTGAGATCGAACACGATGAGGAAAAGATCCGTTCGTATGTTGAGATCGGGAATCTGTATCTACGTGCCGAACGCAAAGACCGTGCGGTCGAAACTTTTTCAAAGGCACAGGAGCTGACCGAGGTTTTGGACAATGTTCACCGCGATGCGTTTTTCGGTGCGATCTCGGTCGGCTTTCTTGTCGCCGGAAGCCAGGATCTTTCGGACCGGGCCCTTGACCTCGTTGCGGACAAGACTCAAATTGCCAACGCGCTGTTCGGGCACGCACGCTATTTTTGGCGGAACGAGCAGAAAGAAGACGCGTTTGAAGCGCTCGATGAAGCCTATGAAGTGCTGCGTTCGCAAAAGGAAACCGAAACGCGCAACAGCCGCGAACGTTTCGCTCTTTTCGGTTCTATTGCCGCGCAGTTTGCAGGTTTCGGCAAGGGCGAACGCGGTATCGAGATCGCCGAGCGCATCGAGGACGACGAATATTCGATGACCGCTCTGACGCAGGTCGCTCAGGTTTTAACCCAGCAGGATTTGGGCGAACTCGCGCGGCAGGCCTTGAACGCGATCACCGATGAAGGCCAGCGAGTTTTTGCTCTGATCGGTATGTCCGACGCCGCCAAACGCGAAGGCCGCCCCGAACAGGCCGCCGAGCTTTTGAATGAAGCCGCAGCTCACATCGAAGAAATTCCGCAGCTCACGCTTCGCGCAAATGCACTAAATGGCATCGCCGACCGGGCGGCATCGACCGAGCAAGATGATCTTTTGGGAAGCTCTGTGGATCATCTCTTCGAAACGATCTCGCAAACGAAAGGCCGCCTCTCGCAAGCCAAAGCCCTTGTCCCGATGGCAGAGCTTGTCAAGAAACATGACCTCGAACTAAGCGAAACCGAGCACGAAAGACTTCGGGGAATTCTTGCTGCGGGAAGCTAAAATCGGCATGCGTGAACAGTTCGAACGCAATGGGTTTTCGATCGTTGAGAGCGTTATTCAGCCGAGTGAATGCGATGACATGATCGCGAGGCTGGAGCGATTCACAGAGTATCGAAGCAGAGCCGGGATCCGGAATCTAATGACCTTTCCCGAAGTTGCCGCAATTTCGAACGACCCGCGTTTGATCGGGCTTACAATACATATTATTGGACAGCCGCTGATCCCATTCAAGGCAACACTATTTGAGAAATCTGGTAAGGCAAACTGGCTCGTGGCATGGCATCAGGACACTGCGATCCCTGTTGAAAAGGCCGTGAACAGCGATGGATGGGGACCGGCATCGGTCAAGGAGGGAATTACCTTCATGCATGCTCCTGCACCTGTTCTTTCGAAAATTCTTGCAATTCGAATTCATCTTGATGCGTCCACCGATTCCAACGGCCCACTTCGAGTAGTTCCGGGAACACACACAAAACGGCTTTCGGATGACGATCTCAGCGGAGTTGCCGCCGTTCGACCTCAGGAGGTCTGCACAGTCGGCAAAGGTGGAGTTATAGCAATGAGCCCATTGTTAGTTCACGCTTCATCCAAATGCAATACCGACGAGCCAAGGCGAGTTTTACATATTGAATACGCTCGGGAACTTGAGATTGGGCCCAATATAAGACTTGCGATGGCCTGAGTAGTTCTAAAGGTCGTTACTGATCAGGTCTTGGAAAGTGTCGCGGCGGCGGATGAGTTCTGCGGTGCCGTCGGCTTTTGTTAGAACGACGGGCGGTAGGAAGCGGGCGTTGTATTGCGAAGCCTGTGCGAGCGAGTAAGCCCCACAATTGAGCAATGCGAGCACTTCGCCGGGTTCGACGTTTTCGGGTAGGAGACGGTGATCGGGCAAGCGGCCTTCTCCCTCGATATCAAAATAAACATCGCCGCCATCGCACAAGGGCCCCGCGACCTTGTATGGCGTTTCATGCGGTTCGCCCGCACGTTCGGCTGATATCAAATGGTAGTACCACTTGTAGGTTTCCATCGAGAGCAGAATGTTGAAACCGGCATCGGTCAAGATCCAATTTTCGATTTTCGATTTGCGATTTGCGATCTCAGATCCATAGAGAGGTCTTTCCTTCTTGTTTCGGACCGTGGTTAGGCATACGGCGGCGTCGGCGATGATCGAGCGTCCGGGTTCGAGCAGCAGCGTGATGCCTTCGAGCAAGTCTACGGCGTTCTCCGCTTCGGCTCGTTTGCGGACTTCGGCCCAAGCGGTTTTCATTGCTTCGGCGGGTTCGAAATTAGCCGCAAACATTTCGCGTTGTTCGGCGGGGAACTCGCTTGCCTGCGAGCGGTCGCGGAGATAATTCACAGGAAAACCACCGCCGAGATTTATGTGCTGCAGTTGGAGTCCGGTCTCGCGATAGATGCGGAGAAGTGCTGCGAACATTTCTGTAAATGCCTGTGTATAAACAGATTCTGTTGGGTTCTGCGAGCCGACGTGAAGATGAATGCCGCGAAGTTCGAGATGGGCGGAATCTTTATATTTGGCAAACGCACCGAAGGCTTCGTCGGGCATCATTCCGAATTTTGATGTAAGCAATGCGGTCTGCAAACCTGAGTGCGTATTCGATTCGATCTCGGGTACGAGCCGCAGGCTGACGTTGGCTTTCCTGCCGAGACGCATGGCCGTTTCTTCGATCAGCGAAAGCTCGTAAAGCGAGTCGACCTGGATCGCGTACACGCCGTTCTCGATCGCCAGTTCAATTTCCCAAACCTCTTTGCTAAGGCCGTTAAAGTTTAATTGGTCGCCGCGGAAACCGGCCTTCAATGCCTTCCAAAGCTCGCCGCCGGAATTTACCTCAAGGTCGCAGCCCCCATCCCGAACCGCACGAAGCACGCCGAGCGTGGACATCGCTTTTGCGGCATAGCAAAGCTTGAACGCGCAGCCCATAGCGTCGCCTACCTTCTGCAGCCGCTCAATGTTGTGGCGGATACGCGGCTCGCTGTAAACAAAAAGCGGCGTGCCGTACTCGCGCGCCAAAGCGACCGCGTCAACGCCGTCGATATGCAAACGGCCGTCGCGAGTTTCGAGGAAGTTTTCGATCTCCCAGTTTTGAGTCATAAGAAGTTTAACAACGGATTATCGCAGATTTTCGCGGATTAATTTAAATGCATTAATCTGAGTAAATCCGAGTTAATCCGTTGTTCATTTATTGATCTGAATTCCTGTGCCGCGTGGATGCAGGCCAGGGAGCGATATCGGCAGTTTGCCGGTGAATCCTTGTTGGCCAAGTAGGCCGCGGGCGGTTGCACGTTGCAGGCTTGGCATATCGCCGTAGGCGACGATGTAAGTTTTCATTTCCGGGAACGACGACAGAATGTACGGATTGCCGAAGCTGATGCCGATGACCTTTTTGCCTGAAGCGAGTGCCTCGCGGAGAATTGCGGCTCCGTTATCTGGAATCCCAACGCTATTTGCGGCACCGGAACGAACGCGGCCGTAAAGTCCAACAATAACGACGTCCGCTTCGCTGACTGCTTTTCGGGCGGCATCAACCTGCGGCCGCAAGGAATTCTCCTGCAAATAACTTTGCGAAAAACGCAGGCCTCCGGTTCGAAGCGTACCGGCGAACGGCCCCATCGTTCCGGGCCCATCAAAACCGTTCGAAATTCCGAGCACCGCGATCTTCTTTGAGCGATCGAGGGGCAACAAGCCTTCTTCTTGTCTTACCAACGTTATAGCTTTCGCTGCTATTTCATCGGTTAACTTTGTTGATTCCGCGCCGCCTACGATGCGGTCGATCTGGTCGAGTGGCGTGATCTTTTGCTCGGTTAGGCCGACGGCATGTTTCCACGCAAGCTGGCGGCGGACGGATTCATCGAGGCGTGCCATCGGAATGCGTCCGCTTGCGCCGGCGGCTTTCAGGCCCCTAATCATTGCGTCAACGTTCTCCGGTTTTTCGAGAATGTCTGTCCCGGCAAGAAATGCACGAACACCCGCTTCTTCCTGGGTGAAATAGAGCGTCAGGCCGCTCATCGACATTGCGTCGGAGACGATCAGGCCTTTGAATCCCATCTGGTTTCGCAGGATATCGGTCTGAACGGTCTTGGAAAGCGTCGCGGGGATAGTTGCAGTTTCTGATACTATCTCGGTCCCCGGTTCGGCGTCGCCGCCCTGATATTCTTTTAGCGGTCGGATAACTTCGCCATCGACCTGCGGAAGAGCGATATGGGCGATCATTATCGAACCAATGCCGGCATCGATCGCCTTTTTGAACGGCTGAAGTTCGAGCGAATCAAGCCGTGCGCGCGGCAGATTGATTATCGGAAGCCCGCGATGTGAATCGATATTCGTGTCGCCGTGGCCGGGGAAATGTTTTGCGGTCGCGATAACTTTCTGGCTCTGAACGCCTTCGGCGAAAGCGACTCCGAAACGGGCGACATCGTCCGGATCTTCGCCAAAGCTTCGGACATTTATTACAGGATTTGCGGCGTTATTATTAACGTCCAGCACCGGAGCGTAAACGTGCTGAATGCCGATGGCACGTGCTTCGCGGCCTGTGATCACGCCCATTCGGCGGGCGAATTCCGGATCGCCTGTCGCGGTGACAGCCATTGCCCAGGGGAAATTCGTCGCGTCCTGGAAACGCATTCCGATGCCCGTTTCAGCGTCGAGCGACATCAGCAAAGGCGTCTTTGCCGCTTCCTGCATTCGGTTCGCGATGTGCGTTGTTTCGTAGATCGGCGCACCGAAAAATATAATGCCGCCGATCTTGTTTTCCGTAACGTGGCGACGAAGATCCTTGAAGAACCAACTGTCCTGATTCGCGAACCGTGCGTTGATCCCAACGTGGATAAGCTGTCCGACCTTTTCGTCGGTCGTCATCTGTTTGAGCGTTTTGTCCGCCCAATCCCAGGACTTTTTCGAAGGGTCGAACTTTTGGGATTGCGGATTGCGGATTGCGGATTGCGGATTCCCAGAGACCAGCGACCCTAACAAAAAAGTAATGCTCAAAATGATCGAGCAGGATTTTCTATTTAACATCAAAATCATTCCAATACTTATACTTAGAAATATTATTCTATGTCTCAGCTTCCGTGCGGCCTGTTGCCAAACTGACCAAATATCCGACCGTAAAGCAGATCGTCGTTCCGATCAGTACATACCAGGTCCACGCGATCGGGGTGAAATGCCAGATCAAGAGCATTGAAACGATCGACGCAAGCATTCCCGTGACCACGCCGGTTTGATTTGCACGTTTTGTCAAAACGCCGAGTAAAAATGCACCAAGCATCGGCCCGTAGATGAGCGACGCGATGGCGAGCCCGACGATTAATACCGAGCCGACGTCCTGCGAAAGAAACGCGATGCCGATCAGCGCCACGCCCCACGCCGCCGTAAGCCAACGCGACATTTTGAGCAGCTTTTCTTCGCTCGCGTTCGGGTTTATCAGCGGTTTATAAAAATCGAGAATGCTGCTCGACGCAAGCGAATTCAAAGAGCTTGAAAGCGTGGACATCGCGGCGGCGGTCAAGGCGGCGATCATCAGTCCGGCGATACCGGTCGGCAGATGTTCGA
The DNA here is from genome assembly GCA_041751035.1 of Pyrinomonadaceae bacterium. Lineage (GTDB taxonomy): Bacteria > Acidobacteriota > Blastocatellia > Pyrinomonadales > Pyrinomonadaceae > OLB17. Next base: position 607,330 of record JBGSYH010000030.1, read on the forward strand.
CGATGAATCTCGGAAAAACCTCATCGTTCTTTGCCAGCGGCGTTGCCATCGGGAAATGCTGATAGAAAACGTAAAGCAGAACGCCGACGAAAAGCAGTAAGGCGAACTGGAAAAGAATTACGAAACCGCTGGTTATGATCGCTTTCTTCGCATCGCCTTCTGTTTTACATGCCAGAAGCCGCTGGACAAGCATCTGATCGGTGCCGTGCGAAGCGGTGGTCAAAAACACTCCGCCGATAAGGCCGGCCCAAAATGTGAACGGCACTGTAAAATCGAACGCGAACGAAACAAAGACCCATTTATCGCCGGAAGCCGCTACCGAGCTTATCTCCTGCCATCCCCCGGGAATGCTGTTCCAGATAACAATTGCGGCAATTATCGCCCCCGAAACATAAATTACGAGCTGGATAAGATCGGTCCACAGCACGGCGACGAGCCCACCCTGATACGTATATATCAGCGTCAAGATACCGACGATGAGGATCGAAACGACAGTCAGATATGGAAATGTCGGAAACGAAACGGCAATGACCGCAGCGATCACGATCGACGCGGCAAATGTTCGGACACCGTCGCCGGTTGCCCGAACGAACAAGAACAGCGAGGCTGCGAAATTCTTGGCAGAAGGGCCGAATCTGTTTTCGAGCAGCTTGTATGCAGTCTGCAATTCGCCTTTGAAATACGCCGGAATGAAAAGAAAACTGATTATGAACCGGGCGATGATATAGCCGAGCACGAGCTGGAGAAATGTAAAATTACCGCCCTGTTCCGGCCTCGCATAGATGGCGTAGGCGGTCGCGGGAATTCCGATCAGCGTAAGCGTGCTGGTCTCGGTCGCCACGATCGACGCGCAGATAACGGTCCAATGCGTGTTCTTATTTCCGACAAAATAATCGGTCGCGGACTTCTGCGTTTTTCGGAACATTACGCCGAACGCCGTGATGCCGATCAGATAAACAAAGATGATGATGAGGTCGAGTGTTTGCATTCGGTTTTATCGCCGCGCGTAATACATTCCGATATTCTTTAGCCTGCCGATATGGCTGCCGTCGAGCCAGGGAAATTCTTCGGCGGCAAGACGTGTGATATCACTTTCTGATATCTCGCCGCGTTCTTCCATCTCGGCCAATGTGTAAATTCTGCCCTCTGCTTCTTTAGCGTAACGTTCTGCTTCGGTGATGTCATCTTCCGTCAGGTGAGGAAATCGTGCCTTCATCCGTTCGCCGATCGGCTTGCGGAAATTCTCGCCCCATTCAGTCGCAAGTTCGAGAGCGGCATTTAAAATCTGGGGGTCATGAATTTTCATTAAAAAGGATAGATCCGAGCCCAGGTCCTAAACCAAAAGCTATCAAGACGAGCTATTTTTTCATTGGTAACAGGCTCTGACTCGCATACGGACAATGTTGTCTTTCTTCGGGCGAAGATCAGGTACTCTTTCCCTTCGACGAATTGGTCCATGGGCCCCCCGGGACATCCGCAGAAATCATGCGCAATTCCGGAAAATTCCAACTCCTTATTTCTAGCCCCCTTCCACTTTTTAAGTACTTGGAATCTCATCCTTGAAAACGATCTAGAATCTCCGAAATCAGATAATTCTTCTTTTTCACGAAGTGTCAAATTGGCTGCATTTACGCTGACAACCCGGCCTATGAACACACTTTCGGCCTTTCTAAAGTCTCGCCTAAGCGGAGGTATATAGATACTACATGCAACAACGCTTTCGGCAAGGATCACACCCAAGAGCACACAAGAAACGGAAGTCAAAAAAAATTTCATCATCTTACACGCCTCTCGGTTGATTCATCTGGACACTTCAATGCTTCGCACGGCGTTATCGACTATATGTAATGATTTTCGCAATGCTTTCTCAGAGTCGGTTCGATTGGCAGAGGCCTTTTGCATTACAAGGGCAACGCGAAGATCGCCGCCGGCTTCGTTCAGTAATTTTTCCGCCTCGGTCTCATCAAGTCCGGTTTCGGCCGACAAGATTCGCCTACTTCGTTCGACTAGTTTTTCATTTGACGGTTTTACGTTCGTCATTCGATTGCTTTTGACGTAGCCGAGACGGATCATCGCGACGGTCGAGATCATGTTTAGCACGAGCTTTTGAGCGGTGCCCGATTTCATTCGCGTCGAACCGGTAATTGCCTCGGGGCCGACGACGGGAATGATAGCAACATCGACCGACTTCGTGAGCTCAGAATCGGGTACACAAGCAATGCAGGCGGTAAAACATCCTATTGACCTTGCGTACTCGACGGCACCGATCGTATATGGCGTGCGGCCCGAAGCGGCGATGCCGACGACCGCATCTTTGTTAGTTACGCCTCGATGCTTCAGATCTTCGGCTCCTGCGGCTTTGTCGTCCTCGCTCGCCTCGCTTGCTTTGTACAGAGCGTCGTAGCCGCCGGCGATGATTCCTTGCACCAGATCGTACGAAACGCCGTAGGTCGGCGGGATCTCTGAAGCGTCCAAAACTCCGAGCCGACCGCTTGTGCCTGTGCCGATGTAAAAAAGCCGACCGCCGTTCTGCAATCTTTCAACAATAGCATCGGTCGCCTCGGCGATCTGCGGCAGCACCCTTTCGACCGCCGCCGCCACAAGCTTGTCTTCCTCATTGATCAAACGAAGAGCCTCGTGCGTCGATACTTCGTCGATACGCGCCGTGTTCGGATTTTCTTGTTCGGTGATCGGAAGCATCCTTTTAATTATGCCCTTACTTCGTGCGGGCTTCGGCACACCCAGTCGCTATCGCTCCCGGTTCTGACCCTTGCCGTTCATAGCGACTTGCCATTTCGCAAAGCCATAACTGCGGCGGCTTGGGCGGGCGGCATCAGCGGCTCGGTCAGGAATGCTTTTGGTGCGATGGTGTGAACGGTGTCGATCATTGGTTTTTTGAGAAGCTCGCCGGCTTTGAATACGCTGCCGACGCATCCGATCGGCACTTTTTTTCGTTTAAGTCCTAGCTTTTCTATCACTGCACAGGCGGCGAGCCCAAGTTCCGAACCGGCGGCTTCGATGATGTCCATCGCGACGGCGTCGCCCTTCACGGCTGTTTCGACCACGAACTTTGCAAACCCCGCGATCCGCGAATTATCGACCTGTGGCGAGTATATCGCAACGATAAGATTCTCCGGCCCCGAAGCTCTAAAATACTCTGACGCTCGTTTGCTCAAAACGGTTGGAATCCCGCGGCCGTCTGATGCCTTCGCGACTGCCTGCAGAGCTTCACGTGCGATGCCGACACCGCCGCCTTCGTCACCGGCAAGCGGCCCCCAGCCGCCCGAGATGGCGATCTTTCCGGCATCGTTCTTTCCCAAGCAAACCGAACCTGTTCCAGCAATTACAACTAAACCGGATTTGCCCAGCGTGGTCGCAAAAAGCGCGATCTCGGCATCTGTTACGACCTCTGTTCTGCGAACGCGAAGGTGTTCAACAAAGCTTGCTTTTACACGCTGTTTCAAGTCGGCACGCCGCACACCTGCCAACCCCAAGGTCGCGGCAGCGATATCTCCGCGTGAAACACTGCCCCGGTCGCATGCATCATTGACCGCTTTTAAGATGTTGGAGACAGCCGTTACCACACCGACACGCAAAGGGTTTGATGGCCCCGCAAATCCCTCGCAGGCCACGCGTTCGTCCTCGCCGATCAACACAATGTGCGTTTTCGTTCCGCCGCCATCCACGCCAAGGAAATATTGGGGCGCGGTCGGGGTCTTACGTCGCTTTGTGTTGCGGGCAGGCATCGTATTTAAAACACTGTATAATAGGCCAACCTATTCTTAGTTAAAACTTGACATATAATCAAATATAGTAGATTTTATGTAATCAATAAGTTTGCGTGATGTACAATGCATAAACGCCGATGATCGGCATCATAAGCAGAACCAGACGACCAACAGCCAAAAGATTATGGAGATCAGACAACTAAAAGCTTTTTTGGCGATCGCCGAGGCTAAGACATTTACGGCCGGCGCGCGGAGAGTAAACGTAACGCAGGCGGCTATCTCGATGCAGATCCGTCAGCTTGAGGACGAGGTCGGGCTGCAATTGTTCACCCGCACGCCGCGAAAGGTTATTCTGACCGAAGCGGGTGAGTATCTGCTCGAACGGGCGAGAAAGATATTGCGTGAACACGATGCGGCACTCGCGGAGATCGCTGAGGTCGCCGGTGCCGAATATGGACGCCTGCGGATCGGGACCGCGTCAGGAACGTTCGCGATGAACCAATTGCCCGAGATAATGAAAGGCCTAAAGGCAAAATTTCCGAAAAGCGAATTGGTCGTTTCGTCCGGCACCAGCGAGCGGCTTGTCGATCGGCTGATGCACGGCGAATTGGATACGGCATTCGTGTCCTTGCCGGTCGATAATCTTAATATCAGTACCGAATCGCTCTTTTCTGACGAGATAGTGGCGATCGCACATCCAAAGCATCCACTCGCGAAGGAGAAATATATCTCGGCGGCGACGCTTGCCGGCGAAGATCTGATCCTGGGCGAACGCGGCGGAAACACGCGGCGAATGATAGATGAATTTTTCCACGCGGCAAATGTTCGTCCGAACATTGCGATGGAACTTTCACGGCAGGAAGCGATCAACAGAATGGTAGCGAACAACCTCGGCGTTGGAATGACGGGTGCAAAATCTGTCGCCAAGGACATTCGCGATGGCAAGCTCGTCTCTTGGTTGATCGAAGGAGCGGAGATCAAGTGGGAACTTGGCCTCGCGAGGCTTCGCGGCGGGCACTTTTCGCCGATCGGGAAGGAATTCGTCCGCCTTTGTAAGGAGAGCTTCGTTGAGCGTGAGAAAGAGCTGAAGGCGAGAAAATAGTTTTACCGCAGAGACGCGGAGACGCCGAGGGAAGAGAGTTGTTGATTTTGTTATGAAGCATTATTTGGGTTACAGCAGCCTAAAAGTCACAAGCAAAAGATCCTTAGGATTTCTGCTCTTATCTCTGTGTCTCTGCGTCTCGGCGGTTAAAAATATCTCCCCACAAGGACTGCCTGTTGCTACGCCGGCGTCGGTTGGGATGGACGCGGCGAAGCTGGATCAGATCGAGCAGATCGTTTTGGCGGATATTGCCGATAAGAAACTGCCCGGTGCGGTCGTTATCGTCGGACACAAAGGGAAGATCGTTTACCGAAAGGCGTTCGGGAACCGTTCGCTCGTGCCGACGGTTGAGAAGATGACGGTCGATACGATATTTGACGTTGCTTCGCTTACCAAGCCTGTCGCTACGGCGACATCGATAATGATCCTCGTCGAACAGGGCAAGCTGCGGCTAAACGACACGATCGGCAAGTTCATCACCGACATAGACGACCCCGAAGCGAAAAAGGTAACGATCCTGCAGCTCCTGACACACACCTCAGGCTATCGCCCTGACTTCGACCTCGGCGAAAAATGGACCGGTCGCGAAGGAATGCTCGCGGCGTTGAAGAAGGAGAAACTCCGCAACCCGCCGGGTACACGGTTCGTTTATTCGGATATTGGGTTCATTGTGCTGAGTGAGATTGTTCATCGAGTTGACGGACGTAGCTTGTTGAACATAGCATGCGCAAATCTTCAAGAAAGTATCCTGATGAGATTTACGAGTTTTCGCGAGCGAGGCTATTCGATCGACGGGATAGATTGCGAGTCACCAATCGTCGATAACTACCAGCGAGTCGCTCCGACGGAGAATATCAGAGGCCAGAATAGCTACCTTGGCTCGAAGTTTGAAGGTGATGAAAAGACAGGTGATCAAATACTTCGTGGCAAGGTCCACGATCCAACTGCTTTTCGCATGGGCGGCGTCGCGGGTCACGCGGGCCTATTCTCGACTGCGGACGATCTTGCCCGTTACGCGCAGATGATGTTGAATGGCGGTGTAGTTCCAGGCGGAAACCTGAGCGGTAGCGAGGGTGCCCCTGGCCGAAGACGCGACGCGACACAGGGCACACTCCCTACCGGTCGTGTTTCTGCCTCTGGCGGTCAGCGCGTCTTGTCGGCGCAGACCGTGGCAAAGATGACGTCGCCCGTGGTGGTTGCGGAAGATGGTTCGACACGTGGGCTTGGGTGGGATATGAACACGTCGTTCTCGTCGAATCGCGGCGAGCTGTTTCCGCTTGGGTCGTTTGGGCATACGGGTTTTACGGGCACATCGCTGTGGATCGATCCGGCTTCGGAGACCTTTGTGGTCTTTATGTCGAACCGCGTTCACCCGGACGGTAAAGGCGACGTTGTCGCGACACGTGCCCGAGTTGCAACGGTTGCCGCCTCCGCGATCGAAAATCCGCCGATGGAAAAATGGCGCGAGCAGGAAGCGAGATACAACGCAGCGGTGGCGGCTCAGATACCGGGATTCGTTGAGAAGGTTCGTGTCGCAAATGCATTTAGTCGGCTTGAGTTCGGTCCGGGGCTTCAACGACCGCCACAGGTTCGATTCGGTCCAGTTCTTAACGGCATCGATATACTAGAAAAGAATGGTTTCAAGGATTTAGAAGGCAAAAAGATCGGGCTTGTTACAAATCACACGGGGCGGAATCTTGCGGGGAGATCGACTATCGACATTTTGCATGAGGCAAAGAATGTTGAACTCGTTTCGATCTTTGCACCGGAGCACGGAATTCGCGGCGAGCTTGATACTGAAAAAATAGACGACACGAAGGACGAGAAAACCGGGTTGCCGGTTTATTCCCTATATAAGGACGGAATGCGGCGGCCGAAGCCGGAGCAGCTCCAAGGGCTGGATGCACTTGTTTATGACATTCAGGACATCGGGGCCCGGTTTTACACATACACCGCGACTCTGAAGAATGTGATGGAAGAGGCGGCTAAATTGGACTTACCAATTTACGTGCTCGACCGGCCCAACCCGATAAATGGTGTTTCGATTGAAGGCTCGCTTGCCACCGAAGATAAGCTATCTTTCATTGCCGCACACACGATACCCGTTCGCTACGGGCTGACGATCGGCGAGCTCGGGCAGATGATGAACGCCGAGCGGAAGATCGGCGCCGATCTTCGCGTTATAAAGATGGACGGCTGGCGGCGGCCAATGTGGTTCGACGAAACGGGCCAGACGTGGGTAAACCCAAGCCCGAACATGCGGTCGCTCACGCAGGCGACGCTGTATCCGGGAATCGGTTTACTGGAAACCACAAATCTGAGCGTCGGACGCGGGACCGATACGCCTTTCGAGGTGATCGGAGCACCGTGGCTGGACGGGCAAAAGCTTGCTAAGTATTTGAATGAAAAGAACTTGCCGGGCGTGCGTTTTGTCCCGATCCGATTCAAACCGAATGCCTCGGTGTTCAAGGATGAAGCCCTCGGTGGTGTGAATTTCATCATCACCGACCGTGCGAGATTCAATTCGGTTCGAACCGGTATCGAGATCGCCGCGGCGATCCGGAAGCTTTATCAAGCCGATTGGCAGGTTGACCGCTATCTTCGGCTGCTTGTAAATCAGGATGTGCTCGACAGATTGAAGCGCGGCGAAACGCCCGAAGCGATCGAAGCTTCGTGGCAGAGCGGCCTTGCCGATTTTCGAAACAGAAGGGCATCGTATTTGCTATATCAATAGCAGGATTCATTCGCGGTCGTTCTGGATATTTACATTTTCGTAACAACCCTTTTATTCGCTTAGTTTGGCGAATTTCTGCCGGGTTCAGTGTGTCAGGAACGATAACGAAATTTTGGATAAACTTCCAAAAACCCAAATATTTCTTATGGGAATCATTTTAGATCAACCAACATAAAGGTAGGCAAAAACAGGATGAGAAACAGGATCTTAACCACATTCCTCGCGGTCTTCGCGACCTTGATCATTACTAGCGTTCCGGTCAATGCACAGGAGATAACCGGAAACATTGTCGGGTCTGTAAAAGATTCCGCAGGAGCAGCGGTCGCCGGAGCCACAGTTTCGGTTAGCGACCCTTCTAAGAACAATATCGTTATCAGGACCGTTACAACGAACAGCAACGGTGAGTTTTCAATACCCAATTTGGCCGTTAGCACTTATGCGATCTCGGTCGAAGCTCCAAATTTCAAGCGGGCGGTCCGCACAGATATCAAACTTGACCTAGGGGCTCGCCGAAGTGTTGACTTCACGCTCGAAGCTGGAAATATTGATGAGGTCGTAACAGTTGAGGCAGACCCGATCGCGGTAGATCTAACCTCGGCGACGAGCGGCACGATCATCAGCGGCGATCAGGTTCGCGAACTTTCGATCAATAATCGCAACTTCGTACAGCTTGTAACTTTGGCACCGGGTGTGACCAATGATCTCTCCGATCAGGTTTACGTTGGAACGACCAATCCGGCCGGACAGGCAAACATTGTTCAGATCGCAGTTAACGGTGCCCGCAGCAGCCAAAACACCTTCACTGTTGATGGGGCAGACGTAACCGACCGCGGTTCGAACCTTACCATCCAGGCTTATCCGAGCGTTGATTCAATCGGCGAATTTCGTGTTCTTCGTTCTTTGTATCCTGCAGAATCCGGGCGCAGCGGCGGCGGACAGGTAAACGTCGTTACCCGCAGCGGAACGTCAAAGTTTCGCGGCAGTGCTTTTGAATTCATCCGAAATGAAGCATTTAATGCGAATGACGTTCCTGTAAACAATCTATTTAACCCGCCGCTTGGCCGTGATGATAATGGCAAGGCAAAGCGGACACCTTTCCGCTATAACAACTACGGCTGGACGTTGGGCGGGCCTGTCTATTTTGTGAACATGGTCGATAACGACGGGTTGTGGAAACGGTATGACCGGACGTTCTTCTTCTTCTCACAGGAGTGGCGAGAAGACCGCAGATCCGCAACTCTTCAGTCGACAGTTCCTAATCAAAATCAGCGGAATGCGTTCTTTACAGTTCCGATCTGCTTGCAGGCCACGGGAGCTGCATGTACGAACGTGCTGCCTGCAAACAGTACGCTCGCAAATGTGAACCCGATCGCTCAACAGTACATTAATAACATTTACAACCGAATACCGCTGCCGAATTCGGGAACGAACACTTTGTTCGCTCCGGCACCGGGACTAGCTAAGTTTCGACAGGAGATCTTTAAGATCGACCACTCGATCAACGACAAGATCTCAATGTATTACCGTTTCCAGCGGGACAGCATCCCGACGGTCGATGCCAATGCATTGTTCTCGTCCGGCTCCGGTCTTCCGGGAGTTTCCACTACTGAAACTGATTCGCCAGGGCGAACACATACGGCGCAGCTTACTTGGGCGGCACGGTCTAATCTGATCTTCGAAGGCCGTTATTCATTCGGATATGGGGCTATCCTGAGCAAGAATGTTGGGTTGATCGCTCTGTCGAATTCAAACATTCAGCCGCCCCTGGCCTATGTAAATGACCGCGATCGTATTCCTACGATAAGCGGCAACGGTTTCAGTGCGATACAGGGTTTTGGCCCTTATGACAATTTCTCTTGGAAGGGCAACCTTTCGGGTTCAATGACATGGATCGCCGGCAGCCACACGATGAAATTCGGCGTGATCTACTCGAAGTACCGAAAGAATGAGAATGCTCTCGCCGGAAATAATGAAGGACTTTTCTCGGGCTTCAACACACCGGGTGGAACGGCAAACGTCATTGCACCGGGCGGTAACGCGACACAGCAGCTGTGGGCAAACTTCCTGATGGGCACGAATGTCACGTTTACTCAGGCAAGTTTTGATTACACGGCAGACCTTCGACAGAAGACATTCGAAGCTTTTGCGCAGGATGAGTGGCGCATTCGCAGGAACCTTACCGTCTATTATGGAGTGCGGTATTCGTTCTTCGGTTCTCCATGGGACAAAAATGGCCGGATGAGCAACTTTGTTCCGGAGCTTTACAACCGAGCGAATGCCCCGCTTGTAACGGGTGCTGGAAACAGGGTTCCCGGAACCGGTAATTTCTGTGAGGGTTTGATCGTAAATTCCCAGAACACAGTTCCGTTCCCGAATTGCAACCCGGCAACTTCGCCATATGGTAAGTTCGTTACGAATTCGCCTAAGTTAGATTTCGCTCCGCGAGTTGGCCTTGCGTGGGATCCGTTCGGTGATGGAAAAACATCGGTACGTATGGGATACGGTGTTTATCACGAACAGATCCTGAACGGTATCTTCCTTCAGAACATCGGAACAAATCCTCCGTTCCAGCAGAACTGCCAGGTTGTTGGAACCAGCTTGAATAATCCAGTTCCGAATGGATGTGCTGTGGTCGCGACAAATACAGTTGCAAGTGTCCGGGCTGTGCAAATGGAGTGGGAAACACCGTATATGCAGCATTGGTCATTCGATGTACAACGTCAGTTGATGAAGCGAACGATGTTTTCGGTCGGATACTACGGTTCGAAGGGTACGAATTTGATCGGAGGATATGGTGCGAACTCGCTTCGTCCGGGTCAGGCTCTGAACAGCCAGTGTGCAGTAGGCGCTTCAACGACGCCGACCGTTCCTTGTCAGCAGCCAAATACGGCATTTCTTTCGACGGCGAATTCATTGATCCTAGACCAGATCCGCCCCTATCGCGGTTATCGGTCAGTAACGATCGTTGAGCCCAAGTACAATTCCAATTATCACAGTATGCAGGTGTCGGCACAGCATCGCTTTAGCGGTTCTTCGCAGTTGAATTTGGCCTATACATGGGCTAAGAATTTGTCGGACAATCGAACTGACCGGTCAAATGCTCCTCAGGATTCATACGACATTGGATCCGAAAAAGGCCGTGCTAACCTTGACCGGCGCCACGTACTGACCATCAATTATGTTTACGAGCTTCCGTTCTATCGATCACAGCGTGGGTTCGTTGGGAAGGTCCTCGGTGGTTGGCAAGCATCGGGAATTGTTACTTATCAAACAGGACTTGGATTCACACCTACGGTGTCCAACTATGATCCGGCCGGGCTTGGTATAATTCCGACGGCCCTGACGGTTGGCCGTCCGATCGTAACATGCGATCCGAACCAGGGAGGTCAGCAGACGGTTGGACAGTGGTTTAACACAGATTGTTTTCAAGTCACTCCGATCAATAATACGAATGGCAATCCGGCAATCGTCGGCACTGGAGGCATTAACATCATCGAAGGGCCGCCGACCAAGCGCGTCGATTTCACGATGTCGAAGACGATCAGCTTCTCCGAGCGTTTCCGTCTCCAACTCCGAGCTGAGGCGTTCAACGTTTTCAACTTCACAAATCCGCGGGGCTTGAGCACAGTCGTTTGGACAGCTACAACGCAGCCAGTTTCGCAAGGTGGAAACGGTAGTTCCACTTTTGGACAAGTCACGTCGTGGCGTGATCCGCGTGTAATGCAGTTTGGTGCGAAATTCTTCTTTTAAGTTGAATTCGTAGTTTGGCAGCCCGCGTTGCTATTTTGCGACGCGGGCATTTTTCTTTTGTAGAATCATATTTATGGGTTCGATGCTGATCAGAAATGCGTTAGTGAACGTTGATTGCGAAACTGCGGCAGGTTGGGTGCTTGCCGAAGATGGCCGGATCTCCGCGATCGGGCACGGTGCATCTGAAGAGTCGGGAACCGATGTTTTTGACGCCTCCGGCAATCGGGTCGTGCCCGGGTTCATTGATGTTCATAATCATGGGGCGGTTGGGGTTGATGTGAATGTAGCGGATGTTGATGGGCTGGCGGCGGTTGGGGAGTTTTTGGCCAGGAACGGCGTTACGGCGTGGATGCCGACGGTTGTGCCGGATTCGGATGAGAATTATCGGCGGATCATCGATGCGATCGACAGGCTGATGGAGATCCAATCCGATCTGCCGATCGCGCAGGCGGTCGGTGTCCATTACGAAGGCGTGTTTGCAAATGAAAAGATGTGCGGAGCACTTCGGCCCGAGTTCTTCAAGAAATTCACAGGAAATGAATTGATCGAGCTTCCGCGATTGAAACGTGGTGTGCATATGACGACGTTCGCACCCGAGATCGATGGCGGCATTGAATTAACAAAGGAACTTACCAAACAAGGCTGGGTCGCGTCGATCGGACATACTAAGGCAAGCGTCGAAATTCTCGACCAGGCGTTCGCCGCTGGTGCCAGACATCTAACACATTTTTATAACGCTATGACCGGACTGCATCATCGAGATGTCGGAGTAGTCGGGTGGGCATTTTCAAACAAAGATGTGACGTTTGACATCATTGCCGACGGCATTCACGTTAATCCAAAGCCGCTCGAATTCGCGTGTCGGGCGAAAGGATGCGAAAAGGTAACGCTTATTTCGGATTCGGTCGCTCCGACCGGTTTGGGTGACGGCGAATTTGAGCTTTGGGGCGAGACGATCAGCGTTGTAAATGGCCGTACGCAGAACGCACGCGGAAGTATCGCCGGATCGGTTATAACGATGCATGACGCGGTCCGGCAGATGTTCGCCCTCGGATTTTCGACAGATGAGGTCGAGCAGATGGCATCGCTGAATCCGGCACGGCTGCTTGGCTTGGAGGATTCGCGCGGATCGCTTGAAGCGGGGAAGAGAGCGGACGTTGTTGTCTTGAACGATCAGCACTTGATCGAAGCCGTGTGGGTCGGCGGGAAAAGGGTTGCCATTTAAGCGTAAAGGCCCGACGAAGCTGCTCGCCGGACCTCTTTCCCCCTTGATCTGTGAAGCAAGTTAGATCGCTTCACCACTACCGAGCCGTTTGCCCGATCGCTTTCCTTTTCCGTCTTTGATGCGGTTCTGACGCTTTTCCTTCATTTCCGCAAGCTTCGTTTTCTGCTCATCGGTGAGGATCGACATCATTTGTGTCATCGACGCTTCCCGGTGAAGCTTCATCTGCTCACGAAGCGGTGCGGCCTCGGCCCTGATCGCCGCGATCTGAGCTTCGTCGGCACCTGCCTTTTTCGCTTCTTTGGCTTTCACGCGAATCGCTTTCATTGCTTCCATCAGCGGCTGTACGGTCGGTTTTGACGCCTCGCGAAACGCCTTCATCTGGGCTTTCTGGTCTTCCGTCAGGTCAAGTCCGCGAAACATCATTCCGCCGCGGCGGTGCATTTTTCCAAAATGGCGCTTGCCGCCTTTATTCCATTTCTTGTCAGCCGAACCATCGGTCGTCTGAGCTACTACTAAGAATGTGCCGGTCGCCAGCAAGGCAACGGCTATAAATCCGAACAAGAACTTTTTCATCAATTTATCCCCTTTTGTCATCAAACTAGTTGGCGGCGAATTGCCGCGTTCAAGTTGTTAGACGACGATTCAGTCCATTACGCCCGAAGGGTTTTGTTAAGTTCTGTAAAGAAATGTAAGAGGCCCTGCGAATCGGCCGCTTCTGACGTAGAATGAAAACGGCTATGAATAAGGTGCTTATCATTGACGACGACGAAGAGCTCTGCGAACTTGTTTCCGAATACCTGAGTGTTGAAGGGTTCGAGGTCAGTGCCGTGCATAATGGCGAGGCAGGGCTTTCTCGTGCCCGTGCCGGGAATTACGACCTTGCGATCCTCGACGTGATGATGCCGAAGATGAATGGTTTCGACGTGCTCCGGAACCTTCGCGAAACTTCGCAGCTTCCGGTCGTAATGCTCACAGCCCGCGGTGATGACATGGAGCGCATCGTCGGGCTCGAGATAGGTGCAGACGATTATCTGCCAAAACCGTTCAACCCCAGAGAGTTGGTCGCCCGGATACGTGCCGTGCTCAGGCGTGCGTCCGGAGAATCGATAGATCTTTCTTTACCGGAGAAGCTATCCGTAGATGATCTCGAGATGTCGACAAGCTCGCGGTCGGCAACGATCAATGGTGAGGTCGTCGTGCTCACGTCGCTCGAATTCGACCTTTTGGCCGCACTTGTCCGTCACGCAGGAAATGTGGTGAAAAAGGAATTTTTGAGCGAGACCGTTCTCGAACGCGAACTTTCGCCGTACGATCGATCGCTTGATATGCACATCTCAAATTTGCGAAAGAAGCTTGGACTTCACACTGACGGCAGCGAGAGAATAAAGACCGTTCGTTCGGTCGGGTATATTTACACCGTAAAATGAATCTTTTTCTAAAAATCTTTCTTTGGTTCCTTGCCGCGATCGCGTTGATGATCGGCATGATGTTCTTTTTGAACTGGACCGTGCAAACGGAACCGGTCGTGAGCCGTTGGCGTGTATCTGTCCGGAGTCAGACGAACATTTACGCTGAAACGGCAGCTCAGGTTTATATGAACGAAGGCGAACCCGGGCTTGTCGCCTTTTTAGACCGCATTCGGAAACATGAAAGTATCAGCGAGGTCGATCTGATAGGCAGCAGCGGCAGGAACTATCTATCGGATGGTGTCGATGTCGCAAACTATGCGGACTTCGTTTCTCGGACTCTGGCAAGCGAAACGGTCGAGATCGAGAATCAGTCGGAGACCGCGCTCTCGGCACGAACCGTCACTTTCGCGGATGGCATGAAATATGTCCTGATCGTTCGATGGGAACGCCCACGCATGATCCCATTCTTTGGTGAATCGCCGCTCAGATATTTTCGCTACGCCGCGTTGCTTTTGACAGCACTTTTCTTATGTTGGGCTCTTGCGCGATATATATCTTCTCCGATCGGGAAACTTAGAAAAGCGACACAACGGCTGGCGGATGGCGATCTTTCAGCCCGAAGCGACGTCGGAAACCGGCTTGATGAGATCTCTGCGCTCGCAAAGGATTTTGACGAAATGGCCGAGCGGATCGAATCGCTTATCGATTCGCAAAAGCGGCTTTCCCGCGATATATCTCATGAACTTCGATCGCCGCTCTCGCGTTTGAACGTTGCTCTTGAGATAGCCAAGAAAAAGGCCGGGCCGGAAGCCTCGCCGCAGCTTGAACGTATTGAGAACGAATCACAGCGGCTGAACGAGATGATCTCGCGGCTGTTGACACTTTCGAAGCTCGAGACAGGCTCCCGGGATTTTGACCAACGGGAGTTGAATCTCCGATCGCTCGTTGAACAGGTCGTGTCCGATGCGGATTTTGAGGCGAGTGCGAAGGGACGTTCGGTAAAGCTCAACGGAGCTGACGAATGCCGTGTGGTCGGAAGCGAAGGGTTGATCCAGAGTGCTGTCGAAAACGTTTTGAGAAACGCCGTGAAATACACGCGCGAAGGCACGGAGGTCGAGGTTGATCTTGAGCGAAACAACGGAAATGCGGTCGTGAGTATAAAAGACCACGGCGGCGGCGTACCGGAAAACGAACTTACCAATCTATTTCGGCCATTCTACAGAGTGGGTGAAGCCCGCGACCGCGGAAGCGGCGGAACCGGTCTGGGCCTTGCGATCGCCGAACAGGCCATTAGGGCACATGAAGGAAAGATCATCGCCAGAAACGAAGGCGACGGATTGGTGGTTGAGATAACGCTAAAGAGCGTTAGTTAGTTATTCGGGTTGCTCGCGCCGCCGCTTCGGGCTGCAGCAAAGGAACGCACGGCCAGAATCACAAAAGCCAGGCAGATAACTGCCATCAGGATCTGTGAGATCACGGCCGCACCCATTTCAATGCTGTTCAATCTCGGGATCAACCTGACCGCGACAGCAATAAAGCCTAGAAGGGCAACGGCGACCGCCGCGTGCATAAGGTGCTTGCGAAGACCTTCTTTCGCGTTTGCCAAATGACCCAGGATCATAATTACGAGCCCGAAGAACGCCGGGATCAATGCCGTTACACTAGCCGAACCGGAATAAAGGCCGTAGCCATATCCGATTATCCCCAACAGGATCAGCATCCTGCCGAATAGAATTGAAGTTCCTGCCATAGGCGTATTTTATCTTTATAGCTCTCTGAGCGAAAGCTGAAAATGTGAAATACTAGCGGAAGTGGTGATCTGATGATCCGTGCATCTGGCAGCCGGTTGGTGTTACGGCCGAACGAATCATATCGACGTCAGGTTGCATTGGCAATAGTGTTCAAAAAACAAGGAAGATGTGTGAATGAGCATACGCGAAAATATAGAAAGGCTTTATCAGCAGCAAGACTTTAACGCATTGGATCGTGAGGTCTATGAAGATTTCAAGACGGCTCTGCGGCGGGGAGAGGTCCGTTCCGCGGAGAAGGACGCGGCGGGGAATTGGCACGCGAACGCTTGGGTGAAGCAGGGAATTTTGCTCGGGTTTCGGATGGGCAAGATGGTCGAGATGTCTCTGCCGACCGAGACGCTGCAGTTCTTTGATAAGGACACGTTTCCGCTGCGGCCGATGAGTTTGGAAGATGGCGTTCGGATCGTTATGGGCGGTTCGGCGATCCGCGATGGCAGCTATGTCGCTCCCGGTGTGGTCGTTGTGCCGCCGGCATATATCAATGTCGGTGCCTACGTTGATGAAGGAACGATGGTCGATTCGCATGCGTTGGTTGGGAGTTGTGCTCAGATCGGCAAACGCGTGCATATCTCGGCTGCGGCGCAGATCGGCGGCGTGCTTGAACCGATTGGCGCGGTTCCGGTCGTTATCGAAGACGATGTGATGGTCGGCGGGAATACGGGAGTTTACGAAGGAACTATTGTAAGAGAGCGTGCGGTTCTGGCGACCGGCGTTATGCTGACGCGCTCGACTCCGGTCTTTGATCTGCCGAATGAACGCATCATTAAAGCCGAAGGCGACCGGCCATTGGAAATTCCCGCAGGTGCGGTCGTCGTTCAGGGCTCGCGTGCGATCACAAAAGGCTTTGGCGCGGAGAACGGCCTCTCGATCTATTGCCCGATCATCGTGAAATACCGCGACGACAAAACTGATGCATCGACAAAGCTGGAAGATTTTCTCCGCTAAAGGCCGCTAGGGCGTGCTGGTTACAAAGTTGACATCTGCAATGTTGTCCGTAACACCTATTCGCTGCTGCGAAGGTGCAGCAAATATTGCTCTCTTTCGCGGAGCGACCGTAACCGTATAGAGCCGTGGTGACGGGATATTATCGAACCGATAGTGCCCGGTATATTTCGTTACTGTCGTCCATACGCCGCCGTTCCCGTCGGTCAATGTGACGGTAACAAAAGGAACGCCTATACCGCCCGGACGACGGACCCTTCCGCCGACAGAAATAGTACCTTCGGGTGTCTCTGCCAAAGTAAATGCTCCAAATGATGTGACGCCGGCAGCGAACGCCGTGTTTGCGGTAGTGTTGACCGACGAAGGAAGTGCGACAGCCGAGCCATTGACACGAAAAACACGATATGCCGGTTCGAGCCCGGTTACCTCGCCGTCCAAATAGTTGAACAGCAGGTCTGCCTGTGTGATGCCGTCACTCGAAATGTTCCACCAACGCTGCAATCGGCCCACAGGCAATCCGGGGCCCGGATGTGCTCCGTCATTTGTTTGAACGGTCATTGTCGAAGTTCCGACAGCATTCGAAACCGCAATTGGAGCATAGACAGAACCCGAACCGACAGGGAAACGATAGGTGCCGGTCGGGGCGATGCACCGAGTTAACGGTGCCGTGATATAAGAATTGCCGTCACCTCCGGCAAGTGAAGATGCTCTACACGAAGTGAGATGGACGCTAGTTGCACCAGTGATCATTCCGTTGCCGATGTAGAGATCGCCATTAACGGTAATGGTTCCGGTAATACTTATGTTGCCGTTCAAATTAAGCGAGCCGTTAACGATCAGGTTGCCTGAACCCGCGATAGATCCATTCCCAAGGTCAAGGTCGCCTGTTACCGTCAGATTGCGGCTGGCTCCAATATTTACATTGCGGCCATTTGAGACAATAAGATTATCGACCGTAACATCGGCCGACGAGATAGAAATATCGCTTGAAACTATAGAAACGCCAGCAGATGCGTCAGGGACCGTATTGTTTCCCCAATTTGCGGCAGTATGCCAATCAGTACTCGCGGTACCGTTCCAAACCGTTTCACGCCATCGAGCAAAGTACGGCGATTGATTGCAGCCTGCGGTCGTAAACGGCCCGCCCGCAAATATATCGCCGCCGGCCGCAAGTAAAGCGTTGGCGTCTGCATTCAATCCCGTGCTCATCGTCGTCCAGGTTGTGCCGTTCCATCTCGCGATGCGATCGCCCGGTCCGCCCGTGGCTGACGTGAAATCACCGCTGGCGATCAATTGATTGCCGGCAACAGCGAGGTTGGGGCCATTGATCATTGAGCTGGCCGGCGGCAGGCCGTTGCCCAATGCCGACCACGACGAACCATTCCATTTAACGATCTTATTGACGGTCACTCCGTTGACCGTGATAAAGCCTCCGCCAACGTAAATGTCGCTTCCGATGACTGCGATCGAGCTAACTCCGCGGTCGCCGAGGTCGGCGCCGAGTGCCGTCCAGTTAGTACCGTCGTATTTTGAAAAATAGGCCGGATTAGCGGCTGTCGTGGTGCCGGTGCCGACGTAGAGATCGTCGCCCATGAAGGCCATCGACGTCACGGCTGTCGGAAGGATCGCCGAATTTAGCCCGCTCCACGAGGTGCCGTTCCATTTGGCAATGCGATTGGCGGCGACGCCGCCTGCATTAGCAAAGTCGCCGGCTACATACACGTCCTCACCACGAACGATGATGACGCTGACGCGACTATTTCCGCCTGTTATTCCTGTGCCGAGAGGAGCCCACGTGGTACCGTTCCAAACCGCAATGTTGCTTGCAGTAACGCCGCCGATACGTGGAAAGCTTCCTCCCGCGTAAACCTTGCCGCCGGCGACAGCGATAGCTGAAATAAAGCTGTTATCCGTCCCCGAGCCGTTGATTCCGACACCGAGCGCTGACCAGGTATTTGTCACGCCGTTCCATTTTGCGATTCGATTGGCCGTAATTGGCCCGGCGGATGTAAAACTGCCGCCGACGTAGACATCGCTCCCTGAAACAGCGATCGCCCGTGCGGGGCCGTCAATACCTGTACCGGAAAATGCTGACCACGCACCACTATCGTTCTTGGCGATATTCTTCGCTCCAAGCCCGCCGGCTGTTGTAAAGTTTCCACCGACATAAAGCGTGCCCTCGATATTGGCCAAAGCCATTACCGTTTGGCTAATACCGCCGCCGCCCTGAATTCCGGAACCCAGGCCTACCCAGTTCGAGCCATTCCATTTAGCGAGATTATTGAAAAGATTTGGCGGGTCAGGTAGATAACCTCCGACGTGGATCTCGCCATTTACTACGGTAGCCGCGTTAAGGATCCCATTTGAGAAAAAGGCCATTCGGGTCCAATTGGTACCGTTGAACCTTACGACATGTGCGGCCTGCTGGCCAGGAATAACGATCTGACTGCCGACGAAATAGATATCCGATCCATTAACGGCGATGGCGTTGACGAGTGACGAAGGTTGGGCCGAGGTCCCAAAAGATGCCCATTCCGTCCCGTTCCATCGAATTACCCCAAAGCTATTCCCGGGAATATGTGCAACAAGTCCGCCTGCATATAGGAAACCGCCTGCTGAGGCTAGCGACCTGACCTGTCCTCCGAGATTCCCAACGCTTGAAAAGGACGATCCATTCCAACGTACAATGCCTTCCGCGGGCGAACCGTCTGCGATATTAAAATTTCCGCCGATGAAAATCTCACCGTTATGTACGGTGATCGCACGAACGATGTGTGTGCCTTGCCCAAGTCCGGCCGCCAGCGGTGACCAAGTTGAGCCGTTCCATCTTGCTACGTTTCGTGCCGGACTTCCGCCGGCCATCGAAAAATCGCCGCCAACGTAGACATCGTTGCCATTGATAGCGATCGCGTAAATCTGGCCGTTGACGCCTGAACCGAGCGCTCTCCACGACTTTGTCTGATCATCCCACTTAGCTATGCCCTGTGCTGGCACGCCCTGAACACTAGAAAACTTGCCGGCGATATAATAATTTCCCAAACCGTCCGCGACGATTGCATTTACCTGATTGTTCGCACCGTTGGATGTGAATGTGGTATCCCAGCTGTCGTTACAGCCAGCGGTTTCGAATTGAGAACCGGTTGTTTGAGCAGCTGCCAATGAAGCTGTGACAAGAATTAAGCAGAAAGCTAACGTCAGCGACACTCTATTGCAAATGTGTTCTTTCATGGGTAATACCTGGCTTCGATCGGAACGGCAATAAATACGAAAAGAGAATGCTACTAATATATAACAGATGTCTTGGTATGGAGTAGCAGTTTCTGTATTTATGATCGGGTTTTCTCGATATGCGCTAGTCTTGGATTTATGGCAAAAGTTGTTGAGGTCATAATCAATGCCGGATCCGGAAGCGTTACGGAAGGCGAAGCGGAACGGGATCTTAACGAACTGTTTGCCGAACGCGGGCTCAGGGCAAATGTTCATTTTGCAGAAGCGGGTGATGATATCGAGTCTGTGGCGGCCAAAGCAGCGGATAACGATGCAGAAATAATCGTTGCGGGCGGCGGTGACGGAACGATCAGTGCGGTGGCCGCGATCGTGCATAAGGCGGGAAAAACTCTTGGCGTGCTTCCTCTCGGTACGCTGAATAATTTTTCGAAAGATCTCGGAATTCCTCAAGATCTATCGGACGCGATCGAAGTCATCGCCGCAGGCCACACGCGAACGATCGATCTTGCAGAGGTCAACGGACGCATTTTCATTAATAATTCGAGCATCGGGCTTTATCCGCGGATCGTGCGAAGCAGAGAAAAGCAGCAGAAGCTTGGCCGCGGCAAATGGCTGGCTGCGTTGTGGGCGTCGCTCAGGATGTTCAAGCTGTCGCCATTTCTGAAAGTGGTGATAACGGTGGACGGTAAAGAATTTCTTCGGAAGACGCCTTTCGTTTTTGTCGGGAATAATGAATACGATATGGACATCTACAACATCGGACGTCGCAGCGAACTTGATTCGGGCAAGCTCGGAGTTTATTTTTTGCACCGCGGCGGACGTTGGGGCGTGGCTGTGATGGTTATCAGGACGATATTTGGACGGCTGGAGCAGTGGCGCGATTTTGAGATCATATCAACCGACGAGATCAGCATCCGAACGCGCAAACGGCGCATGCAGGTAGCGTTTGATGGCGAGGTCGAGGTGATGAGTTCACCATTACACTACAGATCGATCCCCGGTGCATTAAAAGTTATAGTCCCGCGGCCCGAGCATGAACAATGAGAAAGATCGTACACATTTCAGATCTTCACTTCGGCATGGCTGACGACCGCGTCGTTGAGGTCTTGATCGAAAAGATAAACGAGCTTAGGCCGGACCTTGTCGTTCTTTCCGGGGATCTTACGCAGCGAGCTAAAAGCGTGCAATTTGCGGCGGCGAGGGACTTTCTTGACCGTTTGCCGGGGCCGAAGATCGTGGTGCCTGGCAATCACGACGTTCCGCTCTACAACGTGATGAAGCGGTTCGGCTCCCCGCTCGCCAGATATAAGAAGTACATTACCGAAGATCTGGAACCGTTCTTTGCAGACGATGAAATAGCCGTGGCGGGTATCAATACCACGCGCTCGCTAACAATAAAAGGAGGCCGGATCAGCGCCGAACAGGTCGCCGCAGTTCGTGCAAGGATGAAGGGTCTGCCAGAGAGCGTGTTGAAGATCGTGGTGACACATCATCCGTTCGACGTTCCCGATGGCGAGGACGAAAGGGATATCGTTGAGCGTGCGGAAAAAGCCCTGCCGCTTCTCGCCGAGAGCGGTGCGGACGTGTTTCTCGCCGGTCACCTTCACGTCAGCCATATCGGGCATTCGGCCCGGCGATACAGGCTTGATGACGGTTATTCGGCCCTAATAATTCAAGCCGGGACTGCGGCTTCAACCCGCGAACGGGGCGAAGAGAATTCGTTCAATCTACTCGAATTCGAACATCCGATGCTTGTCGTAAAGCGCTATCAATGCAGCATTCCGACCGAACGATTTCGGCTCGCGACTGCTGAACAGTTCACACACGACAGCCATGGCTGGGCACGCGGCTGACATGCTCGCGGTTTATCTATTTAACGTAATTGGAATAGAATCGAACTATGAGCGGAACCAACGATCCAAAAGACGAAACTGAACACGAACACCCGATCGCGGATCGGATCACCGGAATGGGCCAGAAGATAATCGGCGAGATCGAAACGATCGGCGGCATTTTGACTGGCGATCCGAACACTGCGGCTGAAGGTGAGTTTAATGTAGAGGTCGGAGAACTCCGTGAAGAAACGGAGGAAGACCTGGAAGAGGGCGAAGACGAGCAGCGCCGAGATGCGGAGACGCCGAGGGAAGAAGTTTAGAAATGAGTGTAAGTGTGGAAAAAGCCGGTGTTTCTGAATTCGTTTTACCGAGGAGAATGCGTGGGCTTCAGCCGACATTGATCCGGCAATTTTTCGAAAGGGCATTGCCGGATTCGATCAATTTTGGTCTGGGCGAGCCTGATCTGCCAACGCCGCAATTTTTGCGAGATGAAGCGGCAAGGATCTCGCGAGACGAGCAGAACGGTTACACGTCACATCCGGGAATTCCGGAGCTGCGTGAAAAGATCGCCGAGCAATATCCTCATCTCGATCTGCCGCGATCGGGAGTGGTCGTCACCTGCGGTTCGCAGGAGGCGATGACCGATGCGTTCATGTGTGCGGTAGATGTGGGCGACGAAGTCTTGTTGCCCGATCCGAGTTTTCCGGCCTATGACGCTTGCACTCGAATAGCCGAAGGCGTTCCTGTGTATTACAAGATGCCGGCGGACAAGGAATTTGGATTTGATATTTCAAATTTCAGATCTCAGATCACGGAGAAAACGAAAGCGGCCGTTGTGATCTCGCCATCAAATCCAACCGGAAAAATATTGACGCCTGAAGATCTCACGCAGATCGCAGAGGCTCTGGACGGAACCGGAATCTGGCTGATCTCGGACGAGATCTACAGCGATCTTTATTTCGGCGAGCGGCCGCGTTCGGCGAGCGAATTTTATGATCGGACGATCATCGTCAGCGGGCTTTCAAAATCGCTTTCGATGACCGGTTGGCGAATGGGTTGGGCGGCGTGTAAGGATGCCGAGATGATCAACGCGATACAAGTGCTGCACGGTTTTACGACCGTTTGCACATCGACGATCACGCAAAAGGCTTCGCTGCTGGGCTGGTCTCCCGAAGCCGAGGCCGCGAAGGAAGAATTTAGGGACGTTTATCGGAAACGCGGTGAGTTTTTGGTCGATCTTTTCGAAAAAGAACTTGGGCTGAAAGCGACCTCGCCTGAAGGTGCGTTCTATACGATGCTTGATGTGCGCTCGCTTGGTGATGATCTAGAGATCGCCGAAAAGTGTCTGCAAAATCGTGTCGTCACAGTTCCCGGCGTCGCCTTCGGCCCCGAAGCAAAAGGCTTTCTTCGCATCTCGTTCTGTAACACCGAAGAAAAAATGGCCGAAGGCGTCCGGCGGATGAAAGCTGCTCTTTCCTGATCTTTTTCAGCAATATTTCGCTCCTTGTTCCGTCATAATGCAAATAATGGAGGAACTTCAATCAATATGGTCAGATATCCATTGGAATGGAACATGATCTTGGGTTCGCGAAGGTATAACACCTTTGGTTGGACTCGGAAATACAAGGACGGCAGTGCAAAATTTCATAAAGGTTGGGACTTGGTCTCACCGAAGGGTACACCGATCTTTCCGGTCGCGACGGGCAAGGTCGTTAACGTTCAAACCAACGATGTCGGCGATTACGGCAAGACAATAAACCTTGAGTTTGAAGAAGACGGGAAGACGTTTTACGCTTTCTACGCTCATTTATCTGCCGTGAACGTCTCGGTTGGCGAGGTCATTACGGCGACGAATATGCGTATTGGTTCGGTCGGAGATACCGGGAATGCAAAGGGCATAGCGGCCAAAAGCGTTCATCTGCATTTCGAATTTCGCAACAGACGGTATGGCGGAAACGGAACCAGCGACCGCATCGATCCGCTCGATTTTTACGGGGAAGTGCCGTATGACGGCATCTACTACATCGAGGACGAGTGATCGAATTCCTTCACCTTTGAGCTTGGTTTTGCCGTGCCGCTGCGGACGTGAGAATATGTCTCTCTGGAAGATCTCTTATGGGAAAGCGATACAGAGTCGGCATACTCGGGGCGACCGGAACGGTTGGCCAGCGTTTTGTTCAATTGCTGCAGGATCATCCGCAGTTCGAGATAACGGCGCTTGCGGCTTCGGACCGTTCAACGGGGAAGACGTATGCGGAGGCGTGCGCCTGGAAATTGAATGGTGCGATACCGGAGAATGTCCGCGATATCGTGGTCGAGGCGATCGAGCCGCCGCTTGATTGCGAAGTTATATTTTCAAGCCTGCCATCAGGTGTTGCACGGGAGACCGAAGAAGCATTTGCTCGTGCGGGTTTTCCGGTGATCAGCAATTCGTCCGTTTATCGAATGGACGAAGATGTACCGCTTTTGATCCCGGAGATCAACTCCGATCACCTTGGCCTGATCGAAGTTCAGCAGAAGAAACGTGGCTTTGGTAAAGGCTATATCGTTACGAATCCAAATTGCGCGGTCGCGAGTTTTACTCCGCCGCTTGCCGCATTGCACCGAAAATTCGGGGTCGAATCCGTCGTCGTGACAACTCTGCAGGCGATCTCCGGCGCCGGTTATCCCGGCGTTCCGTCGATAGATATCGTGGACAATGTGCTGCCGTATATTGCGGGAGAAGAACCCAAGGTCGAGACCGAAGCACAGAAAATATTGGGAACATTTCGTGACGGCTTGATCGAAAAAGCCGATTTCGATGTCTCCGCACAATGCTTTCGTGTCGGCGTTATTGACGGCCATACAGCCTCGGTCCGTGTTGATCTAAAGAAGACAGCAACGCTCGAAGATGTCATCGCCGCTCTAAAAGAATTTCCTTCACTCGGGCTGCACTCCTCGCCTGAACAGTTTATCGAGGTGCTCGAAGAGCCTTCGCGTCCACAGCCGCGTCTTGATCGGGATAACGGCAACGGAATGTCGATAACGGTCGGACGCATTTTCCCTGATAATGTGTTCGACTATCGATTCGTTTCGCTAAGCCATAACACAGTTCGCGGCGCCGCCGGTTCAACGATCCTAAATGCGGAACTGTTGATAGAAAAGCGTTTGATATAACTCATCCATATGACCGATTCCGAGTTGCCGTTCGTTAAAAAGGTGCTGATCGTATTAGGGCTTGTCGCCCTCATTGTGATTTTAGCGGTGACGATCTATTTCACGATCGACGTCATACTTTTAATATTTTCGGCCGCATTACTGGCAGTGTTTTTACGCGGACTCGCGATGCCGATCGCCAAACATCTTAAGCTTGGCGACACATGGTCGGTCTTGTTGGTTTCGTTTTTACTTCTTCTTATACTTGCGGGAGCCATCGCTCTGCTTGCCCCTAGCGTTGCGGAACAGGCGAGAAATCTTCGCACAGAGATTCCTCGTTCGGCTCAACAGGTCGCAGAATTTGTGCGTCAGTACAACTGGGGACAGGCACTGATAGCACAATTGCCCAGCACGGACACGGTAATGCAAAAGATCGATGCCGGATCACTTTTATCCGGTGTCGGCGGGTTTTTCTCGACTACGGTCGGAGTGATAGGAAATTTTTTGATCGTTATTCTGCTCGCGATCTACTTTGCATGTGAGCCGCGGCTCTATGCAGACGGGCTTGCAAAGCTATTTCCAAAGCCGAATCGAGCAAGGGCCGAAGAGGTCTTCGCAGCGATCGGCGAAACGCTCAGGTGGTGGCTGATAGGTAAGGTCGCGTCGATGATCGCGATCGGCATACTTACGTGGATCGGGCTTTCGATCATCGGCGTTCCGATGGCTCTCACACTGGGATTGATCGCCGGGCTGCTTTCATTTATTCCTAATTTTGGCCCTATCATTTCAGCCATTCCGGCGATACTCTTTGCATTTATCGAAAGTCCGGTAAGTGCCTTATATGTACTGGGCCTGTATGTTGGTGTTCAAATAATTGAAGGAAATCTGGTCACGCCATTTATTGAACGGCATACGGTGGAATTGCCGCCCGCACTGACCGTCGTTGCGCAGCTTGGCCTGGCCGTTACGATCGGAGGACTTGGATTGCTACTTGCAACTCCATTATTGGCGGTATTGGTCGTTGTGGTTCAAATGGTCTATATCGGCGATATACTGGGTGACAAAAATGAGGTCAACGAAGAGTTCGATAGAGTAGCGGCCGAATCATCAGACTAAACTCCGATATTGACGCCAAACGTCTTCAACGAACAGCCCCTGCACCGTTTCGACCGTTTCCATTGAGGTCGCAAGACACTCTTCGTAAGCGTTTAAAATTGCGATCGTCGTTTCGCGTTTTGCGACATCGTTCGGATCCAGCCTCCGCATCAGAGCCCTCTGCCGGGCCGCCGCCGCGCGGAAAGCGTTTCCGCCAAGTGATTTGTAGACGCCAAAAGAAGTAGCAAGATGCGGATATAGTTCCTCAGCCCGGTTGAACCTCACTCTTTTTGCCGATTGGGCCGCGTGTATCGCTGCCGATGCAAATGCATCCCGAAGTCCGTTCTCTTCGGCTCTTGAATCGGCGATGTTGAACTTAGCATCAATGCCGTCTGTTCGCCCGAAAAGATTATCGACCGTCACGTGCAGCTCTTCGTCTGCAGCGACATATTCCTGGATCTTCCGCGTCGAATAGATCAATTGCCCTGGAGCGCAGTGTGCCGCCTGGTGTCCGCCGGTCGCGCTAAAATATTGGGCCTTCGCTTCGCCGACGCTGATCGTCGGCTCGATCAGCCCGAATTTCGACATAAAGAAAACGTGGACTAATATTTCCTTTACCACCGATTCCCGGTTAACTTCATGCGTATTCGCAATTACGCCGTCGGCACCGGTTATCGGTTCGAGTTTTATTAGTCTTGATAATAGGGACCGAGGCCCCATTTCGCTTGTTCTTTCCGCCATCTTTTATCCAACGAACTCCCTTACACCTTTTTCAAAGTGCCAGATTAACATTCAGACGTTTGAAGGAACAGCCGTTTGCGATTATCTTTAAATTTCTTTATATGATCGAACGCTACACATTGCCGGAAATGGGATCTATCTGGTCCCAGCAGAATAAGTTTCAGAAATGGCTGGATGTCGAGATCGCCGTCTGCGAGGTTCACGCCGAAGACGGCACGATCCCCGCAGAAGCCGTCGAAGAAATAAAGGCAAAGGCTACTTTTACGCCTGAACGTATTTCGGAGATCGAGAAAACCACCGACCACGACGTGATCGCCTTTACGACGAACCTGGCCGAGAATATTGGTCCGGCGTCGCGATTTGTCCATTACGGGCTTACTTCGAGCGATGTTGTAGATACGGCGAATGCGATCCTGCTAAAAGAATCGTGTGACGTTCTGCTTGCAAAGATCGATGCGATGCTTCCGGTCTTGAAACGCCGTGCGTTCGAATTCAAAGATACCCCGCAGATCGGACGTACACACGGCATTCACGCCGAACCGACATCGTTCGGGCTAGTTTGGGCTCTTTGGTATTCCGAGATGCAGCGAAACCGCGAGCGATTGGCCAGGGCCCGAGAAATGATATCGGTCGGCAAGATCAGCGGTGCGGTCGGTGCGTTTGCACATCTGGCTCCCGATGTTGAAGAGCGTGTCTGCAAAAGGCTTGGTCTCAGGGCGGCCGATGTTTCGACGCAGGTAATTCAACGCGACCGATATGCCGAATACCTCTGCACTCTGGCGATAATCGCCTCGACGCTTGAAAAGATCGCCCTTCAGGTGAGGCATTGGCAGCGGACCGAGGTTCGTGAGGCACAAGAAGCGTTTAAAGTGGGTCAAAAAGGTTCGTCCGCGATGCCGCACAAGCGTAACCCGATCTTATCTGAGCGGATCTGCGGAATGGCGAGGACGGTGAGGGCAAATTCAATTGTCGGTCTGGAAAATGTTGCACTCTGGCATGAACGCGACATATCGCATTCGTCTGCGGAACGTATCGTTTTGCCGGATTCGTCAGCAACACTGGATTACATTCTAGCTAAAACCACATCACTGCTCGATACGCTAGTCGTTTATCCGGAGAATATGCTGAAGAATCTGGAGATCACCAAAGGGCTGGTCTTTAGCGGCCAACTAATGCTCGCTCTGACGCAGAAAGGTGTTTCAAGAGAGAACGCTTATGTTTTCACCCAGCGAAATGCGATGAAGGTTTGGGACGAAGGCGGCGATTACAGAGACCTTGTAATGAGCGACGCGGACATTTCTTCGCATCTTACGAAAGAAGAAATTGCCCGCGTCTTTGATCTTAAACACTATCTTCGAAATGTCGAAGAAGTGTTCGAACGAGTTTTTAATTAAATCAAACCCACTTCTCGGCCATATTGCCGACGAATGGAAGTTTCGTCATTTCGCCGCCGAATGACTTTATAGCGCCGTAGATCAGCCCGCCAAGCAGGGCCAAGAAAAGGCCAAGATAAAGCAACGCTGTTATTCCCCACACTAAACCGCCTAATGTGGTGGAAATCATAGACACCACGATGCCCAAAATTATTCCAATGACCATCACTGCAATAAAACCAACGATCATGCAGACTGACCATAACACGGACTGCAGTGCGTGAAACCTGACGAATTTGTTGTCCTTTTCGATAAAGATCAGAACAAGTGCGACGATACCGATCAAATAACCGATAAGCGCCGTGACATTACCATCCATTCCAATGGCAGATTTTTGATTTTGCATTTTTTCGAATCCTCTCCTGTTACAAGGGGTTTTTAAGGTACTTAGAGATTGCTGAGAAAAAACTTAAGGTGAAAGTTAACATAGGACGTTGATTAAAACAACGTTTTGCGTAACAATCTACAATTTATTTTGGGAGCCTATAATGAAAGCTAAGGTTTATGTAACGCTAAAATCCGGAGTTTTGGATCCGCAGGGCAAGGCAATTCACCATTCGGTCGAGTTGCTCGGAACGACTGGGATCGCAGATATACGTCAAGGAAAATATTTTGAGATCACGTTAGATGAGTCGGTTGACGAGGCCGAAGCAAAGGCTGCCGTCGAGAAGATCGCGAATGATGTTCTGGCAAATCCTGTGATCGAAGACTTCAGGGTCGAGGTAAGCGGATAGTGGAAGGTCGACTTAAATTGATCGAGGTCGCCTCTGTTCTCCACAACATGCACGCTGAGGGAATAATTGGTAAGTACGCAGTAGGTGGTGCGTCTGCAGTAGCTTTCTATGCGGAACCGATCTCCACCAAGGACCTTGATATTTTCTTTCTGTTTGATCCCCCTCAGAGCGGTGCGATCCTTTCGCTCGAACCGATATACAATTATTGTGGCGAAAGAGGTTTTTCTTTCGATCATGAGTTTGTCTCCATTGGTGGATGGCCCGTGCAGTTTGTCGAATCTAGCCATGACCCGCTGTGGAATGACGCGTTGGCAAACGCGATAACATTTTCGTTTGATGGAGGTAGCATTGATGTGCTGCCGCCGCACCACCTGGTTGCGATGTGGGCTAGCGTCGCACGCCCCAAGGATGTTCTTAAGATCCAACATTTTGCCGAGAGCGGGGTGCTGGATAGCGGAAAGCTCAAACAGGTTTTGGTTCGATTTGATTTGCTGGAAACATGGAGACGAATTCAAGAAGGACTGCCAAATGAACTCAAATTTTGAAAAAGATTCGGGCT
Organism: Pyrinomonadaceae bacterium; assembly: GCA_041751035.1. Lineage (GTDB taxonomy): Bacteria > Acidobacteriota > Blastocatellia > Pyrinomonadales > Pyrinomonadaceae > OLB17. The sequence continues at coordinate 636,791 of JBGSYH010000030.1, forward strand.
TGGAATTATTTCTCGAACAAAAAGATAAGTATCGAGCTCGTGTTAGAAACTTATCGCTCGTCGAAAGGCTTCGTCAACTTGAAGAGTTGCAGCAACAGAATTACGAGATACTCAGCATTCGCGAGGCAAACGGCGGAAAGCCCATCCCTGATGGCTGGAAAAGGTGGGCTAAAGCACAGGAGTCGTTGAAAAGATGAAGTTTGGTGTAGTTGTATTTCCCGGTTCGAATTGCGATCACGATGCGTACCATGTGATCTCGAAGCACGTCGGCCAGCCGGTCGACTTCATTTGGCATAAAGAGACCGATCTTTCGGGGTTTGACGCACTGATAATTCCCGGTGGTTTTTCGTATGGCGATTATCTTCGTGCCGGTGCCTTGGCGCGGTTTTCGCCGGTGATGAAGGCCGTTAAGGATTTTGCCGCGTCAGGCAAATTCGTGTTCGGCATTTGTAACGGATTTCAGATCTTGTGCGAAGCCGGGTTGCTTCCCGGTGCGTTAATGCGAAATGCGGGCCTTCATTTTGTTTGCCGACACGTGAATATACGCGTGGAGAATGCCGCGACACCTTACACGACATCGCTTGATAGCGGCCGTGTCCTCTCAATCCCGATCGCCCATGCCGATGGAAACTATACCTGCGACGATGCCACATTCAATTCGCTCGAAGAGAACGGCCAGATCATTTTTCGATACTGCGAAGCCGACGGAGAAATAACAGCCGATTCAAATCCGAATGGGGCTCGTTCAAACATTGCCGGCATCTGCAATCTTGATAGGAATGTTCTCGGCATGATGCCTCACCCCGAACGTGCCTGCGAAGAACTGCTCGGTTCCAATGATGGCCGCGATATCTTCAGGTCGCTGACCAATACAATAAACAGCGGCTGATCAGAAAATTCCAACCTAAATTGAACTCGTCATTTTACCTGGCCTGTAACACTGCGTTAACATTCTGTTAACGTCGCAGTCGCTCGTACCATTTGGGTTCGTTCATTTTATTTACGCACATCAAGCTTCGACGTTCATTTTTAATGACGAAGAACCGATCCGTAAACCGACACAAATACCGCATTCTAACGATTCTGACCGTCCAATTTCTATTTGGATGTGGACTTGCGCTTTCACAGCCGCCTGTCCGGGATTTTCAGATCTGGAACGAGACGACATTTATAAAGCCGCTAAGAAAGGGGACCGACAAAAACGGCAAGGAGGTCACGAAAATCGCCTTCCTTTTTTTTGGTACCATTCGCTTGGGACAGAATCGGTTGTATCCGGTAGATCGGAGATTCGGTGTCGGCTTGGATCTTCGATTGAATGAGAATTTTTCATTCACGCCGACCTATGTATATCGCGGCGGCGAGCCGGGACGCGGCAAAGACGAATTCGAACACCGTGTCAGATTTGATCTCACGTATTCAAAGAAATGGAGAACGGTCGCTATAAAAAATCGTGATCGTGTCGAATTTCGGATCCGCCATTCTCGGCCGGACACGGTCAGATTTCGAAACAGGTTTACCTTTATCGTTCCAGTACGCCGGGACGGGAAAGAGATTTTCGCGCCATTCGTCTCTACCGAACCATATTTCGATTTCAGAGAAAAGAAATGGACCAGCCATGAATTCAATGCGGGTATCGCGCGAAAACTAAGCGAAAAAGTTTCCGCCGAATTCTTCTACCTTCACCGCAATAACAGGGGCGATACATTGAAACACATAAACGGATTCGGGGCGAATTTCAAGATAAATCTCTAACTACAACGAGGTTTCCGGAATTTCACGGTTCCACGTAGAATCTAGGCGTGCTGGTGCTTTTACATCTGTTCGCCCTGCTTCTGCTGGTCCTGCTGGGATTCTATGTTTTCGTCGCCGATCCGCGAAGCCGTGCAAATCAGACATTCGCGGCATTTATCGCTTTTCTCGCCTTCTGGACCACCAAAGACCTTATCTTTTGGAACGGTTTTGATGAACGCATCAGGCCCGAATGGTGGGCCGCAGCGAGTTTTCTGATCGCGCTTTCTATGCAGATAGTGCTCGTCGTTTTCGCGTGGGTCTTTCCCGAGAATTCGCGAACGCCGCGAAGAAAGGATGCGGTTCTTTTCGCTCCGTCTCTGATACTTGCGCCGGCCGCCGCGCTCGGCCTGCTTTGGAAAAGTGTTTCGTTCGGTGCCGACCGATTTGATATTGAACTATCCGCTATAGGTTATGCCTTTATAGCCTATGTCTATTTTCTTTTCTTCTATGGGGCATACGTTCTATTTTGCAAGTACAAAAGCTATGCGGGGACTCAGGCCGGCCAGCAGCTTGCTGCGGTTCTTTGGGCTTTGATCATAACCGGTTTTCTGAAGACGGTAGCTAATCTGGTACTGCCCTTTTTCGACAATTATTCTTTCCTGCCCTATAGCGCGATCTTCGTTCTACCGGGCGTTTTGATCTATGCCTATGCGATATCAAACTTCAAGATGTTCTCGCTACAGACGGCTTTGGATCAATTCCGTTTGTTCCCGATAACCTACAAGGTCGCGCTCATAATCGCCTCGGTCGCAATTGCGAGTTTTTTCCTGCTTCAAGTGCCGATCGTATGGTGGGCGTTTCAGGACGGGCAGTCGATCGATGCGTGGCGAAAATACTTGGTCTTTAGCATTATTTCCGCGTTGGTCCCGAATTTATTGTTGTTGCTTTTGGTCGTTAGGACGATCTCGCGTCCGCTGCAGCGGATCGCCCTTGCGGCCGTTCGGGTGACTGACGGCGAGTACGGTACCGAAGTTGATCTCAGAAAGAGCAACGACGAGATCGGACTCCTCGCAAATTCGTTCAACGAAATGAGCCGCAAGATGGCCGCCGATATCGATCAGCTTCGCAAGATGAACGATCAGCTGATGCGGAGCGACCGTCTGGCGGCGATCGGCACACTCGCGGCCGGAGTTGCCCATGAGGTCAACAACCCGCTCGCGGCGGTCTCCTCAATGGTTCAAATGCTTGAGCGAGAAGCAAGTTCGGCGGGTCGTGAAACTGACGAGCACAAATTGATACTTGAACAGATCGATCGGATCAAGCTTGTGACGAAGGACCTAACGGAGTTTGCCCGAGTTCGCCCGGCAGCGAAGCGACAGGTGAAAATCAATGAAGTGATCGAGTCAAGCCTTAGGCTGACCTCCTTTGATGCTGAATTTCAGCAACTTGATCTGCAGCTCCAACTCAATAAGGAACTGCCGCTGGTCTTTGCCGACGCCGATCAGCTTCAGCAGGTCTTTCTAAACCTTTTTCTGAACGCCAAGGACGCAACGTCGGGAAGCGGGAAGCTGGTTGTATCAACACGGCATGTTGAAAGCTTTGTGCAAATAGATATCTCAGACAGCGGAAAAGGCATTGCAGAGGCGGACCGAAAACGGTTGTTCGACCCATTCTTCACGACAAAACCGGCCGGAAGCGGCACCGGATTGGGACTTGCAGTTTGCTATGGAATAATAACAGCCCATGGCGGGACGATCGACGTTGCCGAAACCGGGCCTTCGGGCACTGTGTTCAGCATTCGATTGCCGCTCGCCGTCCAAAACTGAATACATAAGGAAAAAGACCGAAGTGGTTATTGGTCAGGCTACGAAGAGAAACACGAAAGCGTTCCTCGCCACGGCCTGACATCTAAACGCCTAACTTTAGAAGTGATCGATGGTCACACCGCCATTCGTGGTAATAACGCGAACCGGAGCTCCGCCGCCATTTATCGGGGCACTTACGCGCACCGGTTTCCACCGTTCGCCGCGGTCTGCCTGCAGCGACGGGAATGCGGACTTATAACCGCCGTTCACCGTGCCGGTCTCAACATTCGCCGAATAATTCTCCGGCAACATTAATTTGACGCCGCCATTGGTCGTTGCGACATCAAGCCCTGAGCCACGCCAGCTTGATCCATCGAGTTTCACCGTAACTCCGCCGTTGGTGGTTCGGCCAAGCACATCGCCGGCGACTTCTTTGAGACTGATCCCGCCGTTAACGGTTGTGAATTTGATCGATCCATCAACTCCGGAGATCGAAATGCCGCCGTTCTTTGCGGTCAGATCCAGGTCATGGCGTCGCGGAACGGTGATCTGAAACGACACACCCCATTTATCATCGGTCGATGGATTCTCCGCCTTAATAACACCGCTGGTCAAGATGGAGATATTTTGAGCGATCGACTGTGCTTCGGCCTCAGAAGTGCCCCACGTGTTGACGCATGCCCGAACGGTCACATCAGCTACGTCGCCACCCACTACAGATATGCCGCCGTTCTTGCCGCCATCAACTTCAAGGCGGCCGGTGGATGTTAATTTTAATTCGCGGAGTTCGCTAAAGCCGACGCGGTTCTTGTAAGACGAATAATTGTTCTCACAGAAACCGGACTTTTTGTATTCAGAAATGCCTGTTCGATCGATCTTCTCTTGAGCGAAGGCATCGCCGGGAAGGGTGATAAAAACTGCGAAGAATGCTAACGAAAAGAAAGCGAAGTAGAGCCGATTTTTCATACTAATTCATAGACCTCCGATGGTTGTTTGGAAAAAAGTAATTTGCCTTTCATTATCCAAACACCGCCGGCCGCACTTCTATGACAAGAAATGAACAACGGTCACCAACTAATTTCTACAAAATATTCGTCTGATCTGCCGCGTTCGTCGTGTATTTCTATGATGGCTGTGAAATCGTTCGCAGACGAAGGCTGCTGCACAACGCTGACTCGATTGCTTCGGCCGTCGATCTTGGTAACCCGAACGGTCATGTTCGCTGCTGGCAAGGGAGCCGTAAAACTAAAACCGCCGTCGGCGAGAGTTTGCCCCTCGATAGCCTTCTGCTCAAGCGAGAGGCCGCGAACAACTAGCTGTACCTTGTTGTCCACCAATCCGTTCCAGTAAGCCTTGCCAGATCTTGAAGATTCCTGCGCGAAACTCGGGACGGCTGCGGCAAGTACCAGCAACGATCCGAGCAAAATAAATTGTCTAAGTCTGTGCATATCCAGCCTCCTATTTAATGGTATCGATACACTCAAGCGTGAGCTTTGGTCTTGATGGTTAACCCCTCGGCTGCGAGCCGCCAAGCCAGTACTTCCGCATCCTCTTCTGCCGCCAAAGCCGCTTCAACCTCGTCTCGGCGGCCATTTTCGCAATAGAACGCGATACATCCGCCGCCGCCGGCCCCACATATCTTTGCGGCGATGGCCCCGTTCGCAAGTGCAGTTTCGATCAGGTGGTCCATGTGGGGCGTAGTAATATTTGGCGACAGCCGCTTTCGCTCGGGCTGAGCCGCACGCAGAAGTTCGCCGAGGCCATCCCAATCGCCTGCAAGAATAGCCTCGCGAACCGCCAGCGATGAATCGCGTATGCCCTCAAATATCTCGAACAATTCGGTATCGCCATCAATATGCCGCTTCGTCAGTTCCCAATTATTCGTTCCGGAATTTCGCGGTTCGCCCGTATAACAAACGGCAATTCGGCTTTCGAGCGTTTCGGTGTCGATCTTCAATGCCTCGCGGTGCATCCCGTCCGGACGAAAATGAATGCAAGAAACACCTCCGTATTGAGCGGAATAATAATCCTGAAAGCCCGTCGGAACTTTGATAACCTGGCACTCGACATTAGCGGCGATCGGGATAAATCGATCCTCTGAATAGCGATTGCCTACCAAGGCATTCAAAGCACCGATACAGGCGATGTTGAGAGTCGAGGAGCCAGCCAGGCCTGCACCTGCCGGAGCTTCCGATTCGGTGACCATATTGAATCCAGTTTCCGGGCTGAAAAAATAGACCAGTTTTGCGAGTAGTTCCAACCGCGGTTCATTTTTAAGCGAGCCGATATCGTCGAGCAACAATTCATATTGCTCGCCGCGATCGATCGAGCTGATAGAAATAACGCGATCGGGCCGTGTTTCGATCCGGCAGCGCGCCATTAGATCGATGGCAAAGTTTACGGTTGCCGCACCCTCGTGAAAAAGAAAAAGGGGCGGAATGTCTATTGTACCGCCGGCGAGATCTACTCGCGTTGGCGCGGATGCTTCGATGATCACAAAATAACGGTCCTTTGTTTAAATTCTAAAGCACAGGAATTTTACGGGTGTCGCCGATATGATAACGCAGAATTCGAGGAAACTCACAAATCAAAAGATCACTTTTTGGCAGCATTGGCCTGTGTGTTCGGTTCCTTCTTCTCATCCTCGTCGTCGTCGCGTTCCCGGGTCAGGTGCAGCCGTTCGGTCAGGTCGTGCAATTTTTCCTGTGCTATGTCTTCGACGGCGTGAAGTGTCTCTTCGATCTTGTTCAACGTTTCGGGGTCTGCCTCTTCAACTTTTTCCGAAAGCCAGAACCGTTCGACGGCATAAATAACGATCACCGCAAACAAGATCAGGAAGAAAAGTGCAATGCCGATCTGCTGAAAATCGCCGATGATCGATGTGATCGCGCCGCTGAAGAAATAGCCGGTACCGGCAAGTACAAGTACCCAAAGGGAGCAGCTGATCGCATCAAGGATAATAAAGCGATGGAAGGGCATTTTCCCTATTCCGTAGAAGACGCACATCGCCGCACGAATGCCATAGATATATTTTGAAATGATTATGGCAAAGCCGCCAAACTTTTCGATCAATCGCTCGACACGCGGCTGTGCCATTTGATAGAAGCGGTAGTGCTTTGCTTTCTCGTGGAAAATGCGTCCGACCCCGTATCCGAAACAGTCGCCGATCATTCCTCCGAGCGTGCCGAAAATAAAAACCTTGAGAAAACTATAATTGCCAAAAAATCCGCCCTGTGCCATCGCACCGGAGATCAAAAGTGTTATATCGCCTTCGACAGTACACAGAGCGAGAACGGCGTAAATACCATATGTCGCGATGATCTGCTCAAGTTCGTACATAGACAAATGCAACCCGGATGCGATTCGACCCGTGAAACTCTTTGAGAGTATCGCTTGCCGAATGGGATAGTCAAACAATTCAGGTTCCAGCGGTGAGTGCGAATATCGCCGAGAAGCGATTGACACTGCAATTGAGGAACACTAAAATCACGGCGTCAACGAACAAAAGTTATGGGGCAGATCAATGGAAAAGATATCGTCTCGGCCGGGCTTGAGCTTGGGGGAAAGAATTCTCCTGCGGCGTTTATCCTGGCCGACGGGAGTTATGAATTAAAAGAGTTGGCCGATGTCGCGGCTGGCACGGATGCGGCCACAGCTCTCTTGGAGGCAATTGAACAAATAAGGCCCTTTTACGCAGCCGACGAAAAACTCGATCTTGGGATCGCCGTTCCGGGGCTTATTGATTCCGAGACCGGATCACTCGTCCATTCGGCACTGGGCAACGTTCAGATCCCGGATGAACTTTTTGACGGATCAGCCGGTGTGGAGGGTTTTTCGGTCGTGATCGAAAATGATGCGAATGCGGCCGCTCTTGCAGAACTTACATTTGGTGCCGCACGCGGGGCCGAGAACATGTTCTACGCGACGCTGGGCGAGGGTATCGGCGGAGCCCTGGTTTTGGGCGGGCAGATCTGGCGTGGCGATTCCGGCTTTGCCGGTGAGATAGGAAACATCGCGATCAATTCCGAAGGAATGCGGCTCGAAGAGATCGCCTCCGCAAAGAACATAATCAGACGCACCCGCAACCGGATCCATCAGGACAGCACTTCTTCGCTCTCGCGGCTGGATGAAAATGCGATCGATATTGAGGCGATCGTTCGGGCGGCCGAGGCGGAAGACGATTTTGCTCTGCTAATGCTGGAGAGAACGGGCACCTATGTTGGTGCGGCGATAGCGGCGGTTATTAACGTCGTAAATATCGAGCAGATCATCATCGGAGGCTCACTAGTTGACAAGAATGGCATCGTCTTGGCCGCAGTAACAAGCAGAGTTGCGGAACTTGCTTATGCTCCGGCACTAAAGCGAACTTCGATAATTGCGGGCCAACTGGGTAACGAAGCGGCGGCCCTTGGGGCGGCTCTGACAGCTGCAGCGGCCAGTTGAACTTTAGCGCGATAAGAAAAAAGAAAGGACGGAGCCTACGGTGTTATCAAAGTAATCAGTAAATCTTATTTTGATCTGAATTGAGAAGACCTGGTTGCGGCGCTAATTTCAGAGTTGGGGTATTTGCGGATTTTAGGATATTTAGTAGAATTGCAAACAGTTTTACTGAACAAATTCTCTTTTCACTTTTGCTAAATTCCGACTACCTCAAAAGCAGGGAATCCCGCTCCTGGTTTTGCAGATGTTTATCCGCAGTTTATCGACCGCGGGAGAGTTCTGAAAAATGGCACAATTTTTTCCAAAGAGTGCGAATTACTTAGCCCGGATCAGTATGATCGTCGGCGTAGTTCTTGCCGGAACAGCGTTCTTTGTTTATACACAGGTCGCGAGGTCATCCTATCTGACCGGGCGATATGTGGAAAAGCAGCAACCCGTGCAGTTCAGCCATAAACACCATACGGGTGACGACGGCATCGATTGCCGATATTGCCACACGACGGTGGAAACGACTGCTTCTGCGGGAATGCCTTCAACACAGACGTGTATGAACTGCCACAGTCAGATCTGGGCAGACAGCCCATACCTGGAACCAGTCAGGGCGAGTTACAGGGACAATAAGCCGATTGAGTGGGAACGGGTGCACGACCTTCCCGAATACACCTACTTCAATCACAGTATTCACGTCGCAAAGGGCATCGGATGCTCGACGTGTCACGGAGAGATCGACAACATGGCTGCCGTTTATCAGGAGAACACGCTCCAGATGGAATGGTGCCTTTCATGCCATAGAGAGCCTGAAAAGTTCATCCGTCCAAAAAGCGAGATATATAACATGCAGTGGAACGACGGCGATATTGAGCCTGAAACGAGGCTTGATCTGAAAAAGGAATACCGGATCAGAAGCCGCGAAATGTTGACAAGTTGTTCAGTTTGCCACAGGTAAATAGTTGAGGGATCACGATCAAGATGCCGACAAAGGAAAGCACTAAAAGTTTTGCAAGTCTCCGCGAGAAGATCCTTGGACGGAGCGGCAAGGACTATTGGCGAAGTATTGACGAATTCGTCGATGCTCCGGAGTTTGCCGAATACGTAAAAGGCGAGTTTCCGCAGCATGCAGACACATGGGACGATTCCCTGAGCCGACGAAACTTCGTAAAGGTGATGGGAGCATCTTTGGCCCTTGCCGGCCTATCCGGTTGTGTGATCCAACCTTCTGAAAAAATCGTTCCTTACGTTAATGCTCCGGATGATATGTTGCCGGGGCGGCCAATGTTCTATGCAACCGCAATGTCTCTGGGCGGGATCGCGACCGGCCTTCTGGCAAAATCTTACGACGGCCGACCGATCAAACTCGAGGGGAATCCGGAGCATCCGGGAAGTTTAGGTGCGACAGATAGTTACGTCCAAGCCTCAATCCTTGAGATGTATGATCCGGACCGCTCGCAGGAGGTTCGTTTCCGCGGAGCTTCTTCGAATTGGCAGAACTTTATGACCGCGATCCGCGGTGAGATCGAAGCCGCCCGTGCGGATGGCGGTGCCGGTGTGCGATTCCTTTCCGAAACGGTCACGTCGCCTACCTTGCAGGATCAATTTCGACGTCTTGCAGCGGAAATGCCAAACGCTCGTTGGTATCAATATGAGCCGCTGAACAACGATAATTCGATGTCCGGAGCTCGGATGGCGTTTGGTTCGCCCGCACATACCGTCTATAAGTTCGATCAGGCCGAACGCATCGTTTCACTTGATGCTGATATTTTCTCCGGTTTTAACGTCCGCTACATGGCCGATTATGCAAAGGGCCGAAATCTGACGGACGAAAAGCGAGATATCAATCGGCTCTACGCCATTGAGACCACGACGAGCCTGATGGGAGCTAAGGCAGACCACCGATTGGCCGTAAAGCCAAGTCAGATGGTCGAGGTGGCAAAAGCCATTGCTGCGGCTGTAGGCGTTTCAGGGGCAACTTCGACCTTTGCGGACACCGATGGTTGGATCGCCACAATGGCAAGAGATATCTCTGCTTTCCGTGGCCGTTCGCTGGTCGTGGTCGGTGAACATCAGCCGCCGGTAGTGCATGCGATCGCACACGCGATCAATGCAGCTCTCGGAAATGTCGGGACCACGGTCGTTTACACTGAACCGCTCGCGCCGGCGGAGCGAACACAGACAGAACAGCTTAAAGAACTCGTTGCGGATATAGATGCTGGCCGCGTAAAGCTTCTTGTTTTTCTTGGCGGAAATCCGGCCTACAACACCCCGGCCGATCTGCGGATATCCTTCGACAGGTTAGAAGGAAAAGTTCCGACCCGGGTTCATGTTGGGCTCAATTTTGATGAGACCGCCGAGATCTGCCAGTGGCATGTTCCGGCAAAGCATTTTCTTGAAACTTGGAGCGATGCCCGGGCCTATGACGGAACAGCGACGCTGATCCAGCCGCTGGTTGAACCGCTCTACGCAGGAAAGAGCTTTCACGAGGTCGTCCAGCTTTTCTTCCGCGAGAATTTTGACAAACGCGATCTTGATATCGTGCGGGAATATTGGCAGGCACAGAACATAGCGACAAATACAACAGAGCCAGTCGTCGCCGCGACCCCAAACGCAGCCCCAACTCCTGATCCGGGAGTTGACCAAACCGCTCGACCTGTCGCGACTCCTGCTGCAGCGGCGGCTTCGAGTTCGTTCGAAGACCGTTGGAGAAAGGCAGTTCACGATGGATTTGTAGCAAATACCGCTTTCCCGGTAAAAACTGTCACGGCCAGCAGCGCGTTATTGTCGCAGCCGATGAACGCTCCGGCATCATCAGGGCCGCTGGAATTTGCGATCTTGCCCGATCCGACTATCTATGACGGACGTTTCGTCAACAATGGCTGGCTTCAGGAACTGCCTAACCCGATCAATAAGATCACTTGGGAGAACGTGGCATTGGTCAGCCCCGCGACCGCAGCACGGCTTGGCCTGAATCGCGGTAATGACCCTGAAGAGATCTCAGGCGGTGTCCGCGGGACTTCTTTTGTTAACACACGCGGCACGAACATGTCGGCCGACTTGGTAACCGTCACGATGAACGGCGGAACGATATCAAAACCTGTCCCGGTTTGGATCTCTCCCGGTCAGCCTGATGACGTCATAACTTTGACCCTTGGTTACGGCCGCGGCGAACGTGCCGGCCGAGTAGGCAAGGACCTTGGTTATAACGCATATGACGTGGTCAAGGCTGATGCGATGTACATCGGTTCGGGGGATATCGCCAAAACTGGTTCAACAACAGAGATCGCTTCGACGCAGATCCATTACAGCCTCGAAGGCCGCGACCTTCTCCGCATTTTTGAGGTCGAGGAATGGAAAAAGAACCCGGAAATGGGGCGTCAGCCTGATTTTGCTCCGCTTTCGATGTATCCGGACGAGCTATATCAGAAACAGTACGCGGAGAACCATAAATGGGCGATGACGATCGACCTGAACTCCTGCGTCGGTTGCAATGCCTGCGTAATGGCCTGTCAGGCAGAGAATAACATTCCAGTCGTCGGCAAAGAGCAGGTCGAGCGCGGCCGCGAAATGCACTGGCTGCGGATCGATACCTATTATGCGGGCGACGATATCAACGCTCCCGGCGGCGCGGCATTCCAGCCGGTACTGTGTCAGCAATGTGAGCTTGCTCCTTGTGAAGTGGTCTGCCCGGTGCATGCCACAGTTCACAGCCCCGAGGGCCTTAACGACATGGTTTACAACCGCTGCGTTGGTACAAGGTATTGTTCGAATAACTGTCCTTACAAAGTTCGCCGATTCAATTTCATGCTTTACCAGGATTGGGACACGCCGCAGTACAAGCTAATGCGAAATCCTGAAGTCACGATCCGCAGCCGCGGTGTGATGGAAAAGTGCACCTTCTGTACTCAGCGAATTTCGGCGGCAAGGATCGAAGCTGAAAAGGATGGTCGGCGAGTTCGAGACGGCGAAGTGGTCACCGCATGCCAATCTGCATGTCCGACCGGAGCGATCATCTTTGGCGATATGAACGACCCGCTCAGCAAGATCGCTGAATCGAAAAAGGATAAACGCAATTACAATCTTTTGAACGAATTGAACACGCAGCCGAGGACGACCTATCTTTCCTCGCTGAAGAATATGAATCCGGAAATGCCCGATTACAAACCGCTTAAGAAGCCGAAAACCTATCCGGCACCTGCAAAAAAGGACGGTGAGAAAACGGGAGGCGAGGGCCATTAATAACTGCGAGGCAGGAAGCGATTACGCCTAACGCCTAGTTCGGCCTATTAAATATGTCGGAACTTAAAGATATCCAACAAAGAATATATCCGCCGATGGTCGAGGGTGATCATACCTTCGGAACGGTGTCCGACAAGATCGGCGATCTGACGCTGAAAAAGAGCACTCCGTTCTTTTGGTTCGTTGGGTTTGGCATTTCGTTCATGGTCGCCCAGTTGCTGCTGATGACGGTCGTCTATCTGCTGGCAAAGGGCATGGGTATTTTCGGGAACAACCAGCCGGTCGGTTGGGCTTTTCCTATCATCAACTTTGTTTGGTGGATCGGTATTGGTCACGCGGGAACCTTGATCTCGGCGATCCTGCTTCTTTTGAATCAGAAGTGGCGAACGTCAATCAACCGTTTTGCTGAAGCGATGACGCTATTTGCGGTCGCCAACGCAGCGGTATTTCCATTGCTCCATACTGGCCGGCCCTGGCTTGCGGCTTATTGGCTTTTCCCGTATCCGAACACGATGGGAATATGGCCGCAGTTTCGAAGCCCTCTGATCTGGGACGTTTTTGCTGTTTCGACATACGCGACCATTTCACTCCTTTTCTGGTACGTGGGACTGATACCTGACCTTGCGACGCTTCGCGATCGGGCAAAGAACAAATTCTTTAAGTTTGCATACGGAATTTTGTCGTGGGGCTGGCGAGGCAGTGCAAGGCATTGGCATCGATATGAACTGGCGTATCTGCTTTTAGCCGGTCTTTCGACACCGCTTGTGCTTTCGGTCCACTCGATCGTGTCCTTCGACTTCGCGGTTTCGCAGCTTCCGGGCTGGCACGCAACTATATTTCCGCCATATTTTGTGGCAGGTGCGATCTTCGCCGGCTTCGCAATGGTGCTTATCCTCTGCATACCGCTGAGGGTTTGGTACAACATGAAAGATTTCATCACTGACACCCATTTGATCTACATGGGTAAAGTGATGTTGGCGACCGGGCTGATCGTGGTTTATGGCTACGCGATGGAGTTTTATTTTGCGTGGTATAGCGCTGCCCCATACGAATGGTTCATGATGCTCAACCGCGTGTGGTATGGGCCGTATTGGTGGTCGTACTGGCTGTTGATCTTGTGCAACGGAATGTCGATCCAGCTATTGTGGTTCAAACGTTTCCGCGAAAGTCCGTTCTGGCTTTTTGTGATTTCAGTAATTGTTAGCATCGGCATGTGGCTAGAGCGTTTTGTGATCATTATCACGAGCCTGAACCGTGATTTTCTGCCGTCGTCTTGGGGGATGTTTGCACCTACGATCTTCGATATAACGATGTTCGTTGGGACGCTCGGGTTCTTCTTCTCGCTGATATTCCTGTTCGTCAGATTTTTGCCGATCATTTCGATCTTCGAGGTCAGGACCTTATTGCCTCAGGCGAATGTGCACGGACATCAGCAGGATTTCGACGAGAGCGTGCTAGAGGTGGAATACACGTACGATCGGACCGATCCACCGAATAAAGAGGACTAGATAGACCAGTAGGTCGCACGACTAATTTTTAGTCTAAGTTTATGGACAAGAACTTATACGGAATACTTGCTGAATTCGACACAGCTACTGAGATGGTCGATGCAGCAACAAAGGTAAAGGAGGCCGGTTTTACAAAGACCGATGCATTCTCGCCTTTTCCGATTCACGAGATCGACGAGGCGTTGGGCATAAAGCGAAGCATTTTGCCTTTGCTCGTGTTCTTTGGCGGTTTAACCGGACTTTGTCTCGGCATTGGGCTTCAGGTATTTGTCCATTATATTGACTACCCATTGAATGTTGGCGGACGGCCGTATTTGAGCTGGCCGTCGTTCGTGCCGGCCTCATACGAGTTGACCATTTTGCTCGCAGGTTTTACGGCGGTCTTTGGAATGTTGTTCTTGAATGGCCTGCCGCGTCCGTATCATCCAGTGTTTAACGTTCCCAGATTTTCACTTGCGTCTCGGGAAAAATTCTTTTTGCTTATAGAGTCAGCCGATCCAAAATTTGATGATGAGACCCGTTCATTTATGGAAAGCTTGGGCCCGCAGGAGGTGTTTGATGTTGAGGAGTAGTTCCCAAGTCTCAAGTCATTCGTCGAAAGCAGGGCATCGGGCCTACAAGTTCTTGCTTCTTGGAGCCTTTTGCGTATTGGCTGCCGGCTGTGGTGTGCGTTTCGATATGCAGGATCAGCCGCGATACAAGACGTACAAGCAAAGCGAATGGTACCCGGACAATCTCGCAAGCCGAACTCCTCCTGAGGGAACGGTGGCTCGCGGTTTTCTCAAAGAAAATAAGGCGTTCCATACCGGGAAGATCGACAATCCGAACACATCCGTTCAGGTTGAAACGACCACAAACGCTGCCGGAAACACGATCGTTACGAGTTTCCCGAATGCGATCGATGAATTTCCACTGCCTGTCACCAGAGAGCTGGTCGAGCGAGGCGAAGAGCGTTACAACATTTACTGTATCGTTTGCCACGGCCCGACCGGAGCAGGCGACGGTATAATCGTCCGCAGAGGATTTTCCCCGCCGCCGACTTACCACGATGACCGATTGCGAGGTGCACCGGTAGGCCATTTCTTTGATGTGATCACGAACGGTTGGGGAAAGATGAACGGTTATTCTGCATCGATCCCTGCGGCCGACAGGTGGGCAATAGTTGCTTATATAAGGGCATTGCAGGTCAGCCAAGATCCTGACAATGCGATCACGATGAACCAAAACGCAAATACTGCGCCGGCGGCGGCCACTAACACTAATTCTTCCGGAGGTGCCAGATAATGGCGGATCTTAGCAGCTTTCGCGCCCCTGAAGAGTTAACGCGATTCCGCAGTATTTTCCTCGGTATCGGCGGCCTTGCTACGCTTGCCGTTTTGGTCGGCGGGTTTATGCAGCCCGAACAGGGATTGCGCTCATGGTTGCTCGGATTTTTGTTCTGGGGCGGCATTACTATCGGCAGTACCGGCATTATTATGCTGCAGTATCTGACCGGCGGTGCTTGGGGCGTGGTTATCAGACGGGTGGTCGAAGCGGCGTCTCGTACTTTGCCTCTTGTTTTCTTGGCATTCATTCCACTGATGTGGATCACGAAATATCATTACTGGACGACATGGCCTGCCGATGATTACGCGATCGCTCACCGCGGTTGGTTCATGACCCCGGAAAGCTGGATCCTTCGGTCAGTTATCTATTTTGCTGTTTTTGGCATAATCGTTTATTTGCTCAACAAATGGTCTGTGGCTCAGGATCGTTCGGCCGATCATGAAGAAGCCTCTCGTTGGCTAGGAAAGGCAACAGCTTTTTCCGGCCCTACCATGGTTTTCTTTGTAGTTACGCTCACTTTCGCGGCGGTCGATTGGGTGATGATGCTTGACGCTCATTGGTTCTCGACAATGTGGGGTTTGCTGTTCACGGTTGGTTGGGCACTGAGTTCATTCTGTCTTGCCATCGCACTATTGGCATATCTGTCGGACAAGGCTCCGATGAACCGTGTGCTTGGTAAGCGGCATTTCCATGACCTTGGAAAGCTGATGCTTGCTTTGGTAATGGTTTGGACTTACTTCAATTTTTCGCAGTATCTGATCATCTGGTCCGGGAACATTCCGGAAGAAACGACTTGGTACATCACTCGTTTGAAAGGCGGTTGGATGTATGTTGGTGCGGCCCTACTGTTGTTCCATTTTGCGTTCCCGTTCCTGATACTGCTGCAGCAGGATTTCAAGCGCCGCATAAAGCAGATCGCCTGGCTGGCGGTGTTCATTTTACTCATGCGGGCGGTCGATCTGTTTTATTTGGTAGCCCCAAATCCGCGTATTGATAAAACGATAGAAAAGGGAGCCTTTATTATTAGCTGGATGGATTTTGCAGCATTGATCGGTTTTGGCGGTATTTGGCTTTGGTATTTCCTTGGCCAATATATTTCGCGTCCCTTGGTTCCGGTGATGGATCCGTTCCTTGAAAAGGCGATCGATCACGGCCACGGACACTAGTCTTTTGACGATATGGCACACGAAAAACACGAAACATCGCTGGATGATCTTGATAAGCCTTACGAGGCCAACGTTTTAGGCATAAAAGGCATAGCCTATTTTACGCTCGGCCTTTTCCTGCTGATCGTGGTCACGTTTGGGTTGATGTATGTTCTTTGGGATGTGCTTGAACAGGATGCTGTCCAGACAAAATCATCGACCAATCCTTTAGTGATGAGCGATTCTGAAAGGCTTCCGCCTGAACCGAGGCTGCAGGGAGCACCTGGATTTGAGGTTCGAGGGCCTGATGGCCGAATCAATCTGCAGCTGCGCGAACCGCAGGCCGAATGGCGTGAATTGAAGAAGATCTGGGAAAAGCAATTGGCCGAAGGTCAAAAGCACCCTGAAACCGGAGCGATCATATCGCTTCCGATAGATGCGGCCATTGACAAACTGCTTAGTCAGCCGATAAAGGCAAAGACCGGTGAGGAATCAGAACGAATGGCCTCTGAATCGCAAATGTATTACACCGATTCAAGTTCGGGCCGTGTGCGGTCTGAGCGAAGGCGTTAAGTTGAATAAAGTGAGAATCTTTCGAAAAAATACTTTCTTTTTTCTTGTTGCAATGGTCTTTGCGGCCATTTCGCCGCAGGCTTTGATCGCGCAGAAGAACGAGCATTATAATTCGCCGCTCTATTCGCCGAGGAAATACGACCCCGCAGTAGGAACGGCTAATGGAATTCCTGAGCCTTTAAAGCAGGTCGGCATCGAGCAAAAGTTAGGCGCAAAATTGCCGCTGGAGGCAGAGTTCAAGAACGAGGACGGTCAGCCGGTCAAACTTGGTGATTATTTCAAGCGTGGAAAACCGGTCATTGTTACCTTTGTTTATTTCGAATGTCCGATGCTCTGCAATCAGGTGCTCAACGGTTTGACCGGATCACTTAAAGGCGTGTCCTTCGATGCAGGCAATGAGTTTGAGGTCGTGGCCGTAAGTTTTGACAGTAAAGAGAACGAAAAGCCGGGCCTCGCGCAAAACAAGAAAGCGTCGTATATGGAAAGATATGGGCGCCCCGGAACTGAAGGTGGCTGGCATTTCATCACGGGTTCTCAGGAATCGGTCGATGCGATCACCAATGCAGCAGGATTTTCTTATGAGTGGGACGAGAAGTCGAATCAGTTCGCCCACGCCAGTGCGATCATGATCGCAACGCCGGACGGTACACTGTCCCGCTATTTTTACGGCATCGATTATTCGCCGAAGGATATAAAACTGGGCCTGATGGAATCTGCCGACAATCGTGTGGGCGGCGTAGCGGATCAATTGCTGCTCTATTGCTATCACTATGACCCCTCGACCGGAAAATATGGGTTTGCGATCCTTAATGTTCTTCGCGGCGCAGCTATATTTACCTTGCTTGGGATGGGAGCGATGGGTTTTGTGTTTTGGCGCCGAAATCGCGCGAGAAAGGATGCGGAAAACGGAGTAGAAACGGCGAAAAGTTAGTTATGGAAACGAATTCGTGGGTACCATTATTTCCAGAAGCGGCCTCGACCTTTGCGTGGCAGGTAGATTATCTGTATTTTTACCTGATCGCGATCAGCATCTTTTTTACGATTCCGATCGTTGCCGCCGTCTTCTATTTTCTGATCCGTTATCGCGAAACTGAAAAATATGCTACGGGTGCGGACATCCATGGCTCGATCGCTCTTGAAATGGGTTGGTCCGTCGTTCCATTTATCATTTCCATGACGATCTTCCTAGGCGGCGCCTACGTTTACTATAACCAATACCGAATTCCGGACGACGCGATGGAAGTCTTTGTCGTAGGGAAACAGTGGATGTGGAAGATCCAGCACGGAACTGGCCAGCGTGAGATCAACGAGCTTCACGTTCCTGTTGGGCGCAAGATCAAGCTGACGATGACGACCGAGGATGTGCTTCACGATTTCTCGATCCCCGCGTTTCGAACAAAGGCAGACGTAGTGCCGGGCCGTTACACGTATTTGTGGTTCGAAGCGACAAAGCCGGGCAAGTACCATCTTTTCTGTGCTGAATACTGCGGCCTGAACCATTCCGGCATGGGTGGTTACGTCTATGTAATGGAACAGCGTGAATTTGACGATTGGCTTGCCGGAAGTGAAGCAGGACAAACACCGGTCGAAGCCGGCCGCGATCTATTTGAAAACAAATTGGGTTGTGCCTCTTGTCATGCTGATGGCCCGCAGCAGCGCGGCGCCAAATTGGACAATATATTTGGCCAAGAGGTAAAACTCGTCGGCGGTCAAACGGCCGTCCGTGACGATGCATATCTTAGAAATTCGATCTTGAACCCCGGCGGGCAGGTCGTCGAAGGATATCAACCGATAATGCCGACATTTAAAGGACAGGTCACCGAAGAGCAGCTTGTCTCGCTTGTCGCATATATCAAATCCCTTAGCGGGGTTACAGGGGCGGCGGCAATGCCAAGCACGCCTGCGGCGCAGCCACCCGCGAATACGTCGGCACCTGCGGCGGTAAATTCGAACACCGCGAATAGTACAACAAGGGGTGGTAACTGATTATGCAGAACGCTGATGCATTGAATGCGGGTATGCCCGCAGAACCAAAGCCGAATTATCTGACCAACGGCTATTCGCTGAAATCCTGGTTATTGACCAAGGATCACAAGCGGATCGCGATAATGTATTTGATCTCCGTTTCGTTGTTCTTTTTGGCGGGCGGGATCTTCGCGGCGTATATACGGCTCGAGCTTTTGACCCCTGCGAGCGACCTTCTAGAAACAGCCACATATAACAAGGTTTTCACACAGCATGGTATCTTGATGATCTTTTTCTTCCTGATACCTTCTATCCCGGCAATTTTGGGTAATTTCCTGCTGCCGATAATGATCGGAGCAAAGGACCTGGCGCTTCCGCGGATCAATCTTCTTAGCCTTTACATTTATTGGATCGGCGGTATCTTAACTGTTTATGCGTTGCTTCAGGGCGGCGTCGATACCGGCTGGACGTTCTATACGCCTTACAGTACCTCGTTCTCGAACAGTTATGTGATGGCTGTCGGACTCGGGATCTTCGTAAACGGCTTTTCGTCGATTCTGACCGGCTTGAATTTCATCGTTACCATTCACACGATGAGGGCACCCGGGATGACCTGGTTCAGGCTACCTCTGTTCGTTTGGGCGAATTATGCGACCAGTCTGGTGATGATTTTAGGAACGCCCGTGATCGCGATCACAGTTTTGCTTCTTGCGATCGAGCGGTTTGCACGCGTCGGAATATTTGATCCGGCCATCGGAGGCGATCCGATCCTTTTCCAGCATTTGTTCTGGTTTTATTCGCATCCGGCGGTCTATATTATGATCCTGCCGGGAATGGGCGTTATCTCTGAGCTGATCTCCAATTTTTCGCGAAAGAAGATCTTCGGATACGAGTTCATCGCGTTTTCATCCATTGCTATCGCGGTTTTCGGTTTCCTCGTCTGGGGACATCATATGTTCGTCTCCGGGCAGTCGATATATGCCGGGCTCGTGTTCTCGTTCCTAACGATGGTCGTGGCCGTTCCGTCCGCGATCAAGATGTTCAACTGGACCGCGACGATGTACAAGGGGTCGATCTCCTATGACACGCCGATGCTGTATGCGATCGGGTTTCTTGGATTGTTCCTGATCGGCGGATTAACGGGTCTGTTTCTTGGTTCGATCGGCCTGACCGTCCATCTTACTGACACTTATTTTGTCGTCGCCCACTTCCATTACGTGATGGTCGGAGGCCAGGTGATCGCATATCTCGGCGGGATTCATTATTGGTGGCCGAAGATGACCGGAAAGATGTACTCGGAATTCTGGGGCAAGGTCTCGGCAATGCTTGTGTTCATCGGATTTAATCTAACGTTTTTCCCGCAGTTCATTTTGGGTTATCAGGGAATGCCGCGACGCTATGCGTCATATCCTGCTGAGTTTCAGGTACTCAATATCTTCTCGACGGCCGGTGCATCTGTGCTCGGTGTCGGGCTGCTGATGCCGGTCGCCTATCTTGGGCATTCATTGATCTACGGAAAAGCGGCGGGCGACAATCCGTGGCTACTTCCAGGCCTGGAATGGCGAACCAGCTCTCCGCCGCCGACCGAGAATTTTGAAAAGATGCCGGTCGTTACCTGGGAAGCGTACGACTTTAGCGAAGAAAGCGGACTTGATCTTGAAGGTGCTCGCCGCACGGTTCAGCCTTCAACGGTCGTATAACTTTAATTGCGGGCATATGCTCGCCGGTTGATTATGTCGTCACATTCAGACACACACGGTCACGATCACGCACCCGGACTGCAGCATCAGTTCGAGGACATGAAACAGCAAGAGGAAAGCGTCTCGATCGGGATGTGGATGTTCCTCGTGCAGGAAATAATGTTCTTCGGCGGGCTATTCACGGCGTACCTGGTTTTCAGGTCAAGGTTTCCGCTTGCGTTCGCTGAAGCAAGCAATCATCTCAATGCCTTTTGGGGTGGATTGAATACGCTCGTCCTGATCGTTAGCAGCTTGACGATGGCCCTCGCGGTCTTCTATGCACAGCGTGGAAATCGTAATATGCAGGTCATTATGATCGTGCTTACGATGCTCTTCGGAACTGTTTTCCTTGGGGTGAAGGTCGTTGAATACACTGACAAATACAACAGTGGACTTGTGCCGGTAACCGGATGGAACAAAAGAACTAAGGCTGGAGAGGCACAGCACGCGGCCGAACCGGCAAAGAAGGATGCTGCTTTCGTGATCCCACTTATTGAAACTAAGGCCGAGGCTGCTGCTGCGGCCGACGGCAAGCCCAAACCGCCGAATCCGAAAGGCGAGTTTCAATGGAATTACGGAACGCACGTTGTCGATTACGGCCTAAACAAGGAAAAAGAGACCGGTAAGCAATATTTGACCGATTCTGAAAGGGCTGGCTATTTCACCAACGGAGTGTTTGATGCGAATAAATATCGCGACAAGATCCGCATCTTTTACTACATTTATTTTGTAATGACCGGCCTTCACGCCCTTCACATGATCGTCGGACTGGGATTGATGACCTGGCTGCTGATCATGGCTTGGCGAAATACTTACAGTGCCGAGTATTACGCACCGGTTGAAATGTCGGGCCTGTATTGGCACTTTGTTGATATTGTTTGG
This sequence comes from Pyrinomonadaceae bacterium, assembly GCA_041751035.1. Lineage (GTDB taxonomy): Bacteria > Acidobacteriota > Blastocatellia > Pyrinomonadales > Pyrinomonadaceae > OLB17. The sequence goes on from JBGSYH010000030.1 coordinate 658,135, forward strand.
ATATTCCTGTTCCCGCTTCTTTATTTGCTGGGACGTCACTTTTTACACTCTTAGTTATGTCGAACGATCACGCTGAACATGGACATATCGGTTATCCCGGTTACTTCGGGGTATTTGCCATTCTTGTTGTTGGCACGATATTCACCTATTTTTCGTCGTTCTGGGACCTTGACGGCAATCTGTTTCCCGGAGCCAACACCCTGCTTGCCCTGGCGATCGCGTTTACCAAGATGACGTTCGTTATGCTCTTCTTTATGCACGTTTATTGGAGTCCGCGGTTGATCTGGTTGTCCGCGATCGCGAGCTTTTTCTGGCTGGCTATAATGTTTGCCTACACGATGCAGGACTACTTAACGCGCGGCTTAGGCGTGTTCGGCGGTTAGAAAAATAAAAAGTACATCCTGAACGCGGAATATGTGGCTATACCCGCTACTGTTCCGCGTCTTTTTTTGGCTAGGTTTGCGGTTTCTCCCGTGCTATCATTTCCTGTTTGGCGCCGATATTCATTTATTATATATAGAATTTCAGTACAACAGGTGCACTGGTGAGGACATCAGATGGCGAAGATGCTTTTCCGCAATAATTTATCAATCATTCGGTTATTGACCTTCATAATGGCTGTCGCTGTTGGTGCGTCCTGTGTCGTAAAGACCGAACAGAAAGCCCCTACGCTGCTGGGCACTGTCAACTCAAGCCAGGATGAACTGATGGCGGAGGTAAATCGGTTTGCTCGGGTTAATTCGATGCGGGCGAAGATGAACCTTAAATTCGAGGACAATTCATTTGCTCAGTTCGGGAGCAAGGAAGTTTATAGATCTGCAGACGGCGAGGTAGTCGTCCAGCGTCCAGCGAACATCTTGTTAAAGGTTCAGGTGCCGGTTATCAAGTCGGACGTTGCTCAGATGACGTCTGATGGACAGAAGTTTCGCGTGGCCATACTTCAGGCCGGGAGTTGTTCGGATTGCAAGAAGTTCGTTATGGGAACGAACGACGCTGATTACTCGGCGCTTCAAAAAGATCTGACCACAACCAATGGCGGCATCCGAGGCGACATTAAACAGAATGTAAATGCCTTCTCAAATCTCCGCCCACAGCATTTTACAGATGCACTGCTTGTTCGGCCCACCCGCAGTGAATTCCTTTACGCCCTTAGCACCATATTTCAGATCGAAGAGGATGAAAAAGAGTCGAAAAAATCACCGCTTCGAAAGGTGAACCGCGGCTACTATCTGCTTGACGAATATGCTCGCGGAGACGCGGGGCAATTAGTCATCGTTCGCCGTTTTTGGTTCGACAGAAATGTAAAAATTCGGCTTGCCCGACAGCAGATCTTCGACGCTAAGGGCGAGTTGGAATCTGATGTCACCTACGGAATTGAAGGGAAGTTAACATCATCGCCGGATTACGACAGGCTTCCCCTCCAGATCACAGTTACACGGCCAAAGGAAAAATACGCGATGAAGTTGACGTATCAAAGCCCCAATGATGTTCGGATAGGGAACGAATATCCTGAAACTGCCTTTGTGCTGGAAAATTCCTGGGGCCTTGAGGTGCTTGATCTCGATCGAAAGCTTTCCGAAGTATCGGCACAACAGACGACCCCGAAACCCGCAGCGGCTGCGACTCCTTCGGTCACGACAAGGTTTCAATAGATCTAATGACAGCAATTCTGGAAACAAAGGACCTTGCCAAGTCCTACAAGATCGGAAAGCTCGATGTCCCCGCCCTTCGCGGGGTTTCTCTTGCTGTCGAGAAAGGCGAATTTGTGGCGATAATGGGACCTTCGGGCTGCGGTAAATCGACATTGCTGCATCTGCTCGGCGGGCTTTTATCGCCGACAAGCGGAAGCATCGTGATTGATGGTGAGGATCTTGCAAAAGTATCGGACTCGCAGAGAACTGACATCCGCCGCCGAAAGATCGGTTTTGTATTCCAGCGGTTCAATCTGTTTCCGACGCTTTCTGCCGAAGGGAATCTGAAGCTTGCCGAGCGCATTCATTCAGGAAACGGCAGCAAAGATGGGGCAAACCGCCGCGAGGTTTTGCGCCTTTTGAAGCTTGAAGATAAAATGCACCACAAACCGCTTGAAATGTCCGGCGGTGAGCAGCAGCGTGTCGCACTTGCACGAGCGGTCATTAATAGTCCCGCGATAATTCTCGCAGACGAACCGACCGGGAATCTGGATACAGAGAATTCACAGATCGTGCTCGACATGTTCCGAAAGTTGAATGAAGAATTTGGCCAGACTATTATAATGATAACTCATAACCCTGAGGCGGCCGCCGTTTGCAGCCGCACGATACGTATGCGGGACGGTAAGATCGACGAGTAGCAGAACGATGGAGCTATTAAGGAAATTCATCCTTTGGGAATACAACCGCGAAACGTCGGTTTATGTGATTTTTTGCCTTTTAATTGTTGGATTTATTTTTCTGACGCCAAAGTCATGGTTTGAAAAAAAGGACCGAACGGCAAACCAAACCCCGGCGGCTGTCGTCAAAGAACAATGAACCTCGCCCGGGTTCATCTAATAAAGTCATTTACGGACCTGTTTTAATGAAGGCTTGACCTAAAGAGTTGTACCGTTAGGAGCAATTTATGTTTATTTCGAAAAGAGCGATCATATTCACATTTGCAGCGATCATGGCCATTGGCTCCGCCGGGACCAGCGAAGTGAATGGACAAAATGTTTTGCGAGAGATCCTGGATAGGATGGATAAGCACTACAAGGCGTTACAGTCAATGGAGGCGAACGTCGCCAGAACAATGTACCAATCGCAGTTGCGCGAGACCGATGATTTTTCAGGAAAGGTTGTATTGGTGCCCGGAAAAGGCCGCGACGCTTCAGTTCGGCTGGATTGGACGCGCCCCCGAGAGGAGATCCTTTCGATCGCCAATAGCAAGTATCAGCTCTATATTCCGAGCATCCAGACTGCTTATCGCGGTTCGACAAGTTCACAGAAGGCTAAGGGAAGCGGCGGCGGGGCATTACGGATGTTTAGTATGTCCGAAGCGGAACTGAGGAAAAATTTCAAACCTAATTACATTGGTCCAGTTTCACTGGCGGGTACGGATGTTTGGCATATTAAACTGGATCCAATAACGAAGCAGGATTTCAAATTTGCAGAGATGTGGGTGGACAAAGATGGTATGCCTATCCAGGTACGGATCACCGCCCAAAACAATGACACTGACACATTTAGGTTCAGTAGTATCAAGAAGAACAATCGGATACCCGGTTCGACCTTTGCTGTTAACGTCGCGAAAGGAACGAAGATACTAAATCAATAGCTTTCTATGAGTTTATTGTGCGGCTCCGGGCTGAATTCAGCCGGGGCCGTTTATTTTGGTTTGATTACAGGTTTTACGGCTACTATAATAGGTCGTTCGCGGGGCCGCCAATATTTATGCCAAAAGCAAGCAGCTTCAGTAGATTTACGCGAGGCGTTCGTCACACGGTGCGGGCATTTGCCTCGACGAAACATCCCGTTTTGGTGCATATTGTGCCGATGCGGCGGTGTAACCTGGCTTGCACTTATTGCAACGAATTCGACAAAACGAGCGATCCGGTGCCGATCGACGTGATGCTCGAACGCATCGACAAACTCGCTGAATTTGGATCTTCTATTATCACCATTTCCGGCGGTGAGCCGATGATGCATCCAGAGATCTACGAGATCATCGCCCGCATCCGTCACCACGGAATGATCGCCGGCCTTATCTCAAACGGCTATTATTTCCAGGTTGATAAGATCAAGAAACTGAATGAAGCCGGACTTGATTATCTTCAGATATCGATCGACAACGTCACACCGGACGACGTTTCGAAAAAGAGCCTTAAGGTACTTGATTCGAAGCTCGTGAATCTCAGCGAACACGCGAAGTTTAAGGTGAACATCAATTCGGTCGTGGGCGGCGGTGTTGCTAATCCGGATGAAGCCCTGATAATTGCGAACCGGGCACGTGAACTTGGATTTTCTTCAACAGTTGGCGTGATCCACGACGAGATGGGCTTGAACAAGGGCCTTACCGATCGCGAAAAAGAAGTGTATAAAGAGATAAAATCGAAAGGCACTCGCTCCTACGCACGGTGGAACTGGTTTCAGGACAAGCTTGTCGAAGGCGAGGAATATGATTGGCGATGTCGCGCTGGTGCTCGATATCTTTATATCGATGAATTCGGAATGGTCAATTGGTGCTCGCAGCAGCGAGGCACGCCCGGAATTCCTTTGCTTGAATACACCCACGCAGACATGGAGCGTGAATACATCACCGAAAAATGGTGTGCTCCTACCTGCACAATTCAGTGCGTTCATCAGGTCGGGCACCTCGATGCCTGGCGGGATCCGCAGATCTCCCTAAACGACTACAACAACCGCAAAGGTAAACAGATCAAGAAAGAAACCATAGCACAAGCGATCGGGGTTGATTAGATCGCCGCATCTTTGAATGTGTATGCATTGGTCTCCGAATAGTTTCTGGGTAAAATGTCTACCTAATTTTGAATGTGTGCGTTGCCGCTAGTGCGGAGAGAACCGATCCGGTTACGGCGGCGAATTTTAAGAAGGTCGATTAATATGGTTGATTCGGTACTTTCAATACCATTAGTTCTCGGAACAAATCGCAAGGATCGTCAAAGCGAAAACGTTGCTCGATGGGTTTTCTCTAAAATGGAGGAACGGAAAGAGATCGAACCGAGCCTATTCGATGTTCGAGATTTCGCTATGCCGCAGGATGATTACGGAACACAGATCGCACATCTTTTCCCGGAATGGCGCGATGCTGTGATCGTCGCAGATGGACTTGTCCTGGTCGTGCCGGAATACAATCATTCATTTCCCGGTGTCCTGAAATCGGTCCTCGATCTTTGTCTAAAGGAATATATCCACAAGGCCGTAGCGATCGTCGGAGTCTCGGCGGGGCCATTTGGCGGAACGCGCGTAATCGAATCGCTATTGCCCGTCGTTCGCGAACTTGGGCTTACGGTCACGTTTACTGACCTGCATTTTCCGCGCGTTCGCTCGCTGTTCGATGAAGAAGGAAATATGATAGATCCCGCCTTTGAAAAGCGAGTGGGCAAGTTTTTGGACGAATTGATCTGGATGGCGACCGCTTTGCGGTGGGGGCGAAGTGAACTTGGGTAGCCTTAATTAACTAGGTTCCGGAGGGCAACCGCAAAGATCTGTTAGATCATTCGTCAATTCATTAACGCCTCCGGGCGATCAGTTGAGTTGCTTGACAGCATTGGAGGGCCACGATGAAATACGAAGTTCCTTTGATACCGCAGAGAACAAATATGGGATGTTGGGCTGCAAGTATTGCAATGGTACTTAGCTGGAAGAACAACGCTTCCTTTGATCCGGGAGCGATAGCGGCAAATTCGGGAGGCACAAGCTATGTTCCAAAATTGACGAGCGGGCTTAATCCAAACGACCGTTATATTTTGGAGCGAAACGGATTTAAGATCGAATACCCGCAATGTTATTCATATCAAGGGTTCAAAGGGCTTCTCGATGCTCACGGCCCGCTCTGGGTGGCAGGAGCGGTGCCGTCGCCGCATATTCGCGTTGTGACCGGATATCTTTGGGGCCTGCTTACGGTTAACGATCCGTGGCCGCCAAACCGTGGGGCCCAGTATGTTCGTGCGTTCAGCACATTCATGAATGAGATGGAAACACTCGGTGCTGAAGAGCTTGGGCAGCCTGCACCAGTTTACGTTGCTTATCTTGCATAAAATGCAGTTTGGGTATAATCTGACAGCCTCGGGCCGAACCTATTGAGGGCTCGTGTAATTTGTAAATGCCAGCAGAACTTTCACACGCTTCAGGCGGCGCCGGACTTGTTATTACAGGCCACGGCATTTTTAGCGGAGACGACATTCTCGGAATAAAGCGTGAGTATGAACGAACCGCGAGCGATCCGGGATCTGTCGAGTACTGGCTTGTGGACCTTCGCAGGGTCACTGGTCTCGAGATCGAAACTGATGAGATCAAGGAACTGGTAGAGATCGATAGAAGATTGGCTAAACGAATGCCTAGGGCCGCCGTCGCTGTTGCCGCACCTTTGGACGCCGTTTACGGCATCGCGCGGATGTGGGAAATAATGGCCGACGGCATTGGCTGGCCGACCGGCGTTTTCCGGGATTTTAATGATGCCGAACTATGGCTGCATGCTCGAATGGCGCATATTTCTGCGCTGCCGTCGGATCCGCCGAATTTGTCGGTTTAGTATTTAATTTTCACGGTCTGTTCCAGCTGCTTATTACCTTGAAGGCACCTCTGCCCCGATCGTCCAAACAACTACTGAGCTTGATAGTCCGAGGCCCGATAAACGGCCGGCAAGCATAACAAGTGTCTCGCCATCCTGGACGACCCCCGCCTTTAGCAATGTCTTCTCGCCTGTCTTTAACATTTCTTCTGTTGCATCAGATTCAGATCGCATCAGGTCGAGCATTGTGCCCTCGCCTATTCGAGCTTCGTCCGATGAAAGGCTCAATGCTTCGTCGAAAAATGGAGCAACACCCCATATCAAGGACAACTGGTTATATGCATCTGCCGAGGTCGTCAGTCCGAAAGTCCTTAACCCCGATCGGAAACTGGAAAGCCTGCGAGCCATCAAGCCTGATTCGGTAAAAACCGCGATCTTTTCTGTCTCAACTTCCTTGGCTGCATAGGCTGCGGCTTTGCAAAGTGCCTGACTAGTGCGGCCCGAAGGCGCCAGCGAGAATTTGACCGGCTTTTTCAGTTGTTCGGGCTTTATCGTTTCAGCGGCATCGATTATTCGGGCCATTGTGGCAATGGATTCGACCGGATAAGTGCCAGCCGCTGTTTCGGCTGAAAGCATAACGGCATCGGTTCCATCCCAAACTGCATTCGCTACGTCCGAGGCCTCGGCCCGTGTCGGATTTGGGCTATCGATCATTGACTGCAGCATTTGCGTTGCGGTAATGACAAAACGGTCATTCGCCACAGCCAGTTCAATTATCCTTTTCTGATAGACGGGGACCAGTTCGACGCTAGTTTCCACACCCAGATCACCGCGTGCGACCATAACACCATCAGATTCATCGATTATCTCAAGTAGGTTGTCAATTGCCTCAGCCTTTTCTATCTTTGAAACAAGAAGCGTACAGCCCAATCGTCGTTTGCTCAATTCCTTGATCCGTTCCTTAACGACCCGGCAGTCCTCTGCCGTCCGAACGAACGAGAGTGCTATGTAATCGACATTCTGACCCATAGCCCATTCAAGGTCCTCTTGGTCCTTCTTGGTCAACGACGGTATCGGAAGTGTTGTCTTTGGCAGATTTATACCTTTGCGCTCCTTCAAGATGCCCCCGACAATAACTTCGCACACGATCTCAGGCGGGTTTACGGCGATGACCCGTAGCTCAAGGGCGCCGTCATCGAGTAGGATCTTTGCTCCTGGTTCGATGATCGCGGACAAGCCCGGAAAGTTCGTAGAGACCATTTGCGCGTTACCGACTATCGGTTCGTCCGTCAAAACAAACTTGCTGCCGGCGTTGAGTGCGACCTCGCGGGCGTCTTCAAGCGTTCCAGTCCGGATCTTCGGTCCGCAAAGGTCCACAAGCACGGCAAGTGGAACGCCCCGATCTTTGGCTACAGCGCGTGCGATCGCGATGGTATTGGAATGTTCTTCACGTGTTCCGTGCGACATATTTATCCGCACGGCATTCGTTCCGGCGTCGATCATTCTTGAAATTGTTTCCGGATCGTCAGACGAAGGGCCGAGTGTTGCTAGTATCTTTGCTTTTCTCATTAATTGAATTCTATCGAATATATGTTAACTGATATGAAACTTAAAGAACGACGGCTTAAGGGATCAACTTTCGCGACTTATCCAAATAATTCAAAGTCGCGGCGATGTAAGTTGAATGCGACCATGTCAGTGGGGAAACAGAAACGTGCTCTCCCGTGCTTGTATTAAACTGTTCGGCGAGTACGCCCGAACCCAACGCTTTGTCTGTAACCCATTCGATCAGTTCGAGCGCCGGCTTCAGATCAGCCGTATTCTTTGCCGCTGCAATATAATATTCCGCCAGCCAAAGTGTACAGATAAACCAAATATTTGGCGGAACTCCGTCGCCGCGCATATAGCCGTCGTTCTCAAATCTGGAGACACCACCGTTGATCTGTAGTGAACGTTCGATCGCCTTCATCGTTCCCCTCACCTCCGGGTCATCAGGAGCGAAACATCCCAGATAAAATATGGCGAACATCGATGCATCGACCGTGAGGTCCGGTTCTAACTCGTCTGTCTGACCTTTTACTAGGCCTCGGATGAACGTGCCATATTCATTTGAATAGAGGCGATCGATCATCGAAACGCGGATCTCTTCTGCTGCATTTGAATATGCCTCGCTGCGTTCTTTTTCTGCAAAAAGCTGCGCAAAATTCGATGCCGCTTTTAGCCCCCCGACGACCGCGGCGCAAGTGAATGTGTGAACGCCGAGTCGGTCTTCCCAAAGATTCCAACTTGGGCAGGGTAAGCCGGATTCACTGTCACGAAAACGGACCATAAAATCCGCGCAAGGAACGATCAACTTCTTATATAGCCGGTGGGCAAATTCAATGTCGCGAAAGCGGTCATAGTGTTCCCACATTGCCCAAAGGACCAACGCGGTCTCGTCTTCCTGGATCGGGATCAGCTTTTCTTTTCGCACTGGATCCCAGGCCGCATGCCAACCCGAAGCAACCGTACCGTCCGGATTATATTTTTGAAGGAAGTAGCCTTCCGGGTGCACTATCTCACTGCAGAATAGAAAGAACTTCCGCGTTAAGTGATCAAAGCCGGCAAGGTCTAGTGCCCGTGCAACGAACGCTCCATCCCGTGTCCATAGATAGCTATAATGGTCAGTCGCTCGTTCGGTAACATCGTGATCGTTCGCTGCGAGTATCGCCCCGTTCTTATCGATCTGAGTGTGGACTATGAGTAGTGAGAGTTTGAACTGTTCTGTAACCTTTTGAGGGAGCCCATTCAGATCCGTTTCGTTCTTATTGACCCACACACGCCAATAGTTTTCGGTGTAGTCTAGATACCTTTTCGGACCCTTGGTTAGGACTGCCTTATGAAGAGACTGAACTTCGTCAAGCGTAGTGCCGGCTGCCAGCCAGCAAAATGCCTCGGTTGAGGAGTTGGCCGGAACTTTGAGATGAACACCGATGGTCGAATCCACGGACCCTTCGGTTATCGCTCCGCCGTGCAATTCGCCATCTTCGGCATCGCGCCAGGTCCCTTCCTGGCCTTTAAAAGCTTTTCGCCCGGTCGCGAATGCACCAAAGGCCGGTTCGGAGCCGATCAGAAAATATCTGTGTTTCTTGAAATGAACTATCGCGCCGCTGTCCGGCTCGTACATAGCCGTGTCGCCGAACTTGTTCTCGTAGATGCGGAGATCGTGATGAAAGAAAAGCCGAACGTCGCGGTCCTTCCCGGAGAGGTCCCGAATCTCGATCCGTCTTAGAAAAACGTTCTCATGGCTTGCCACCGTGTCGTTGCAGCATATTTCGACGGCCAATTCTTCGTTTGTCAGCCGGACATCTGTCACCAGCGTCTCTGGCAAGTAACGGAGCTCCCGACGCCATGCATCATCGGATATCCAGCTGAATTTACCGTCTATCCAAATGCCGAAACGGCACGGGTAACCTTCCGTGTGATTTTCCTGGCCGACGTGAGGATAATAGATATCACGAAGCTGATATTTTTCGTCGAAATTTACTAATAGTGAGCCGTTGCCGACAGGAATATCACGCATACCAAAGTTTAAGAGACGGCGGCAACCCCCTTTTTCACTACATTTCGTTCAGCTTCAAATGCAAGAATTTCTAGAGCCCCATCGACCGATACCCACCGAGCTTCGGCGACCTCATGATCATGATCGGCGACATCGCCTGATACATATTCCATCAAAAAGAAATGGACAAATTTATGAATTCGCGTCCAGACGTCGTCGCGATCGGCAGAAAACCAATATTCGATCCGCTCGATCGGCTTGATCAATTCGCAGACGAGGCCGGTCTCTTCGCGGACTTCCCGCAGGGCCGCTATCTCTGGCGTCTCACCCGGATCGATTATCCCTTTTGGCAATTGCCATCTAAGCTCCGGCAGCATTTGAATTATAGCGATCTCGATCCCCGACTCACTGCGGCGAAAGGCCACACCTCCGGCCGACGTCTGTTCGGCGACCGGTGAGGTATCGTGCTTTGGGCCAAATTTTTTCACTATCGTTTAATTCGAGCGAACGAACAGATCTACTGTCCAGCTACGGTCGCGGCGACAGTCTCGTCAAGCTCACGTTTGATGTCTTCGTTGAACCCAACCAGCTTCTTTACCATTTTACCCTCGCGGTCAATGATCGCTGATTGAGGAATAGCCGTGTCCGTCCCAAAGACATAGGCGGTCAGGGCATCTTCAGGGAAGCCGAGCGGATAGGTGATCTTTAGTCGTTCCACGAATTCGGGCACTTTTACACGGTCCTCTTCATCGCCGACGTGAAGCCCGATCACTTCAACGTCGTTAGGATACCTGGCCTTCAGCTCCATTAAATGCGGGATCGCTTCGATGCAAGGTGGGCAATAGGTCGCCCAAAAATCGAGAATAAGAACTTTACCGCTAAGGTCCTTGATCTTTACGACCCGATCATCGGAACCGGTCCAGCTCATTTCCGGGACGGGTTTCCATGGCCTAGCCTGTGCGTCTTTAACGGGTCTGCCGTTGACCGCAACGGGCCGCTCACCAACCACGACAGGGGCCGCTGATGGACGGCAGCCCACAAGACTCGCCATCAAGGCAAAAATTAACGCAATGGCTTTTATATGCACCGCCTATTATTTTACACAAATGATAGACTCCAACGAACCCGCAGGTTCGGTAAGCTCATTTTACGTCACCAACTTTACATCGCCGGGCACCAGCCTTATCGTTTAGCTGTGTCCGAATTGCCGGAAAAAATTGCTAAGGCATCCGCAGATGCCGCAAAGTTTGTGTCGCCAGAGGCACCAAGCGGGAATGGCCGAGGCGTTTGCCTGAATTGTGCCGGGCTGATAGTCATCTCGATCACCGAAAATATAAGAAAGTTGGATCAGGTCGGATTCGAATCGGGAGGCTGCGCGTATATGAATGCCTCCGCCTCGGTGATCGCGGAAAAGTTGCGTGGCTTAGACATGCGATCGTTTGGTTCGAAGATCGACCAGATCTCCCGAGCGTGCGTAGAAACAGAACTTGGTACTTTCCCCGACGAAAGATCCGAATGTCTTCAGGGTGTGATCGACGCTTTTCGCGGGGCCATTTCGGATCACTCCAGCCGTTCGGTCGATGAGTTTCCCGGTGAACAAGCTCTGATCTGTACCTGTTTTGGAATAACCGAAGACCGGCTTTTTGCAGCGATCAAAACAAGGAATGCGGCAGATGTGGAATCTGTCGCCGATGCGTGCAATGCCGGTTCGGGCTGCGGATCGTGCAGAATGTTGATACAGGAATACATTGATGCTTATGTGGATGAATCTCACCATACAAGTTAACGGACATTGCAAATGAGAAAATCGTTTATGATATAATTTTCGAAGTTTGCTGAATCCGTTTTGGCACAAAGAAAAAGATAGAAAAGGAGCCATTTGCCGGCCGCGAACCGGCCTGATATAAGTTATCGCTAGTCCATGGACGACCCTGCCAGTTTATCCTTCGTGTTCTTGTTTGCCGATAGTTCGGCAATGTTCGAAACACCCGACCCACTTTTGAGTTTTTTGGGTTTAACCCTCGTTGTTGGCCTCGTTTTGTCAAACGGCTTTTTTGTTGCGAGCGAATTTGCACTAGTAGCCGTAAGAAAGTCGCGGATCGAAGCCCAGGCGGCTGAAGGCAACAAAGCGGCCGAGCGTGTGCTCGGGATGCTCAACAATCTGAACGCGTATATTTCGGCTACACAGCTCGGCATCACGCTTTCCTCTCTCGGACTTGGCTGGATCGGCGAACCGTTCGTCGCGAGCCTGCTGGATCCGCTGTTTATGTGGGCCGCGACGGCGTTTGGGATCGAGGCCATAGCGTCCCCTGTGGTCGTTCACACAGTTTCGTTCATAATCGCATTTTCTTTCATAACGTTTCTGCACATTGTTTTCGGCGAATTGGCTCCTAAAACCGCAGCCCTCGAGATCTCGGAAAAGGTCTGCTATTTCATTGCCCTTCCGCTGCAGATCTTTTATAAGGCGTTCTATTACCCGATCCGCGTTCTTGATTGGGCAGGTACCCGCACCGCAAAAGCGTTTGGCCTTCAACCTTCGGGCGAACACGGAGCAAGTTATTCCGAGGATGAGATCCGTCAACTCGTTAATGCCTCTAAGGAGAAAGGACTGCTTAATGAAGACGAACAGCGGCTTATAAATCAGGTCTTCGAATTTTCCGAAACCACCGTGAAAGAGGCGATGATCCCGCGTACTGAGATCATCGCCATTCCCGAAGCAAGTTCGCTCGAAGACATAGTCAGGATGTTTCGTCAGCACGGTTATTCGCGTTTGCCCGTTTATCGCAATTCGCTGGACGATATACTCGGTTTTATTCACAGCAAGGACATTCTGGCATTTATGCTTCGGCCGAAATCGTTTCGGCTTGACCGCGTCCTGCAAAAACCGATGTATGTCGTTGATACGGCACGGCTTGAGGACGTTCTTCGGCAGATGCAGCGGGAAAAGTTCCATTTCGGTTTCGTTGTTGACGAACATGGCGGCGTCGAAGGCATCATCACGCTTGAAGATCTTTTGGAAGAGATCGTCGGCGAGATCAGCGACGAGCACGACGAAGAGGTCAACGAGCAGATCCATAGTATGGAAGACGGCAGCGTCCTGATCGACGGCAGCACCGCCGTCCGCGATATAAACAAACGCCTCGGGATAAATTTGCCGATCTCCGAAGGCTATACGACCCTCGCCGGGTTCTTGATGTCTGAGGCCGGACAACTGCTTGCCGACGGCGACGTGGTTCCGTTTAACGGCCACAAATTTACGATCGAAAAGACCGCCAAACGCCGTGTTCTTAGTGTAAGAATGTCGGCGACCACGCCAAGCACAGTTCCCGAGCCGACTTAATGAGCGCTCGGCCAGTTCATTAGTTAGATCGGCTGTTTCGTTTCTAAAGCCAAGCCGCGCGTTTCTGTGAAACACCTGTAACACTTGTAACACCTGTAACACCTGTAACACCTGAAACACCTGAAACACGTGAAACGCCTGAAACACGTGAAACGCCTGAAACACCTGAAACACTTTGTATCGTCCTGAAAAATGAAATTCGGAACACTCCGTTTCTGCAATTGCCGAAATAGATCACCAGTGAGGTGCGGAACTCGCCGGGTAGAACAGGTTAAAGATCGAATTCTGAACTGCGATCCGTGTTCATCTGTGTACATTTGTGGTTTCGAATGCATGTTCCCGAACCGCCGTCCTGCGGTGATGAACGAATTATCGCGTACCTGAACATCCGTTGGAATAGCAATTGGCGCAGTTGATGGCAATTGTGGCAAATGGAATAAATGGAAAGGTCGGAACAGCCTGCGTAAGCGGGCGGCCAGTTCGACGAACAACCCGTCCTTTCTTCGAGCTGGTTTCTGCAATGAATGACCGCGGGTTCGTGCTGCGTCGGTGTAGATAGTTGTTATCGGCGGGCTTTCGCGTTAAATTACAAAGTTGATCCAATTCAATCAGGAGAATTCAAAATCGACATATGTCATTGATAGAACAGGTGTGGGCACGGGAAATAATGGATTCGCGCGGTAATCCGACTATCGAAGCCGAAGTGATCCTTGAGGACGGAACGACAGGACGTGCGGCGGTGCCGAGCGGAGCATCGACCGGCGAGAACGAGGCCGTAGAACTTCGCGACGGCGACGAGCTTCGTTATTTGGGCAAAGGCGTGATGAACGCGGTCGAGAATGTGAACGGCAAGATCAATGATGAGGTACAAGGGCTTGATTGTCTCGACCAGACGCTGATCGACGAAACGATGATCGGTCTGGACGGCAGCTCGAACAAAGCGAATCTTGGAGCAAATGCCATTTTAGCTGTGTCCCTTGCCAATGCGCGTGCTGCGGCAGCGACGCTCGAGATCCCGCTGTATCGTTACATCGGCGGCGCAAATGCGAAAATGCTGCCGGTGCCGATGATGAACATTTTGAACGGCGGTGCACACGCAGACAACAACGTAGATTTTCAGGAATTTATGGTGATGCCGGTCGGTGCCGAGACATTTGCCGATGCTCTTAGAATGGGAGCCGAGATATTTCATAATCTGAAAAGTGTTTTGAAGTCTCGCGGATATTCGACAAGTGTTGGCGACGAAGGCGGATTCGCACCCAATCTAAAGTCGAACGAGGAAGCAGTTGAGACGATACTCGAAGCGATAGGAAAGGCTGGTTATTCTGCCGGCGAGAACGTAATGCTTGCTCTCGACCCGGCCGCGAGCGAATTTCATATTGACGGAAAATACGTCTTCAAAAAGTCTGATAAACGCGAACTTTCGTCTGAAGAGATGGCGGCGTATTGGACAGATTGGTGCGGCAAATATCCGATAATCTCGATCGAAGACGGTATGGCCGAGAACGATTGGGACGGTTGGAAAGCGTTGACTAGGTCGGTCGGCGACAGAGTCCAACTTGTCGGCGATGACCTTTTTGTGACCAACGTAAAGTTCTTGCAGAGAGGCATCGAAGAAGGTGCTGCAAATTCTATTCTTATCAAAGTAAATCAGATCGGAACGCTAACCGAAACGCTCGACGCGATCGAGCTTGCCAAGACGAACAAGATGACCGCCGTTATCTCGCACCGTTCGGGCGAAACCGAAGACACGTTCATCGCCGACCTGGCGGTTGCGACCAACGCCGGACAGATCAAGACCGGAAGCCTATGCCGCAGCGACCGCATCGCGAAATACAACCAGCTTCTCCGCATCGAAGAAGACCTCGGCGATTCGGCGCGGTATCCCGGCCGCAAGGCTTTTTATCAGCTGGGATAGCCGGAAACTCGAAACTGAAAACTGGGAACTGGCGCGAGAGTTTCTTAATGATGGACATTCGACGAGAGCTAGAGTCTGGCCAGTCTAAGGATCGAACAGAACAGATCGTTGAATATGTAGGAGATGATGCTGACAGGTTTCGCGAGTTGGTCGAACTGTTCTTTGCAGGGCCGTATCGCATTACGCAGCGGGCGGCGTGGCCGCTGAGCGTCGTGGCGGAAAAGCGGCCCGAACTGTTGATGCCGTATCTGAACAAGCTGATCGATCAACTGCCGAAAAAAGGCATCCATCCGGCGGTGAAACGAAATGTTGTTCGCTTGCTTCAATTCGTCGAGATACCAAAAAGGCTTCGCGGGAAAGTATATTCACATTGTTTGGATCTGATCGCCGATCCGAAAGAGCCGATCGGCGTAAAGGCATTCAGTATCACGGTTGCAGCGTCTGTTGCGAAAGGTGAACCGGCGTTGATGGATGAGCTTAGGCTAGTTGCCAGACCGCTGGTCAAAGATGCTTCGCCGGGAATCAAGGTGCGGCTTCGTCAAATATTTTGAACCCTCGGCTAGAGAACAAATGTCGATCGAAGTAGATCAGGATAAAGACAGACTTGATGTTGGATTTATCGATCGCTTTTTGCGAGAGGAATCATATTGGGCGCAGGAACGGACGATCGAACGAACGCGAACTGCGATAGAGAACTCGATCTGCTTCGGTGTTTATGACGGCGATCGACAGATCGGTTTTGCACGTGTGGTTAGCGACAAGGCAACTTTTGCTTATATCGGCGATGTGTTCATCATTAAGGAATATCGGGGACGAGGGCTGAGCAAAATGCTAATGCAGGCGATCATAGAACACCCTGAATTACAGGGCCTTCGGCGTTGGGTTTTAGCGACCGCCGATGCCCACGGACTTTACGAACAGTTCGAATTCGCCGCGCTCCGACATCCCGAACGATGGATGGAAAAGACCGCTCCGAACGCCTATTAAATATGTTGCACCTAACAACGAAAATTCAGTTATAATATTAGCGGCCTAGGTTCTGCCCCCAGGTTCTCAACCAGACCTAAATTCCCGTTTTCCTCTATTTTCATTTTCAGAAATTCTCTTTGCAATGAATCAATCCAACTCCAGATCTGTCTCGTTAATTATCCTCGACGGTTGGGGCTATTCGCCTGACGTTCGTGGAAATGCCATCGCGATGGCCCACACCCCTAACTACGATCAAATATGCGAGAGATTTCCCACTGCACTCTTAAGAGCCTCGGGTTCAGACGTTGGGCTACGACCGAATGAATCTGGGAATGCAGAGATAGGTCATGTGAATCTCGGTGCAGGCCGGATAGTTCAGACGGACGCGGTGCGTATCGCAGATGCGATAGCAAACGGCACTTTCTTACAGAATCAAGTGCTTGCGACTGCGTTCGCAAAAGCTGCGAAAGGTAACGGCACTGTTCATTTTATCGGCCTGTTAAGCGAAGGAGGCGTGCATTCATCAACAGAGACTTTGTACGAACTGCTGCGAATGGCCAAGCGCAATGATCTAAAAAACGTGAAAGTTCACGCCATTCTCGATGGGCGCGACGTTCCTCCGAAAACAGCTGATGCGTATCTTGAAGCCTTGGAACTAAAAATGAACGATATTGGTGTTGGCCGGATCGCGACCGTCTGCGGCAGATATTTCGCGATGGACAATTCCGAGAATTGGGATCGTACAGCAAGAGCTTTTACGATGCTGGTTCATGCCGAAGGGGAGTTCGTGACCGACGCAGTTTCCGCCGTTAGAGGTTCTTTTGTCCGGGGTATTTCGGATGAGTTTGTGGCGCCGATAATAGTTGGGGCAGAGGATGAAGTAGTTCGCGGATCGATCTGTTCTGGAGACCTTGTCGTTTTCTTTAATCATCGGGCGGATACGATGCGGCAACTTGTTCGGTCTCTGGCGGTGCCCGAGCCATCCGCAGCGGGAGGCTCATTAAAACCCGCGATCGATGTAGTTTGCCTAACGGAATACGATAGCGAATTTGGATTGCCCACGGCATTTCCGCGCGAATCAATAGAGCAAAATATAGCGAGCATCTTTGCGGAACGGTCGATCAACAATTATCGAGTTTCCGAAGCAGATAGATTTCCCCACGTTACGACATTCTTCAACGGCGGCTCGACCGCTTCTCGACCGAATGAGATGCATCTTCAGATAGCCGGAGCGCCCCGTACAGTCGACAGGTACTCCGAACCGGAGATGCGGAGCTTTAAGGTCGCCGACGCGCTGATCCGTCATCTGGAAGGCGACCCGACCGGCGTTTTTATCGCAAATTTCCCGGCGCCGGGGATCGTAGCCGAAACCGGCGACCTGGAAAGGACTATTGAGGCGGTTCAGTATATCGATACTTGTCTGGGCGGCATCGTTGAAAAGATCCGGGAGGTCAATGGCTCAGCGATCATAACTTCTACACACGGGAACTGCGAATCGATGTTGGATGCAGCAGGGAAGCCAGACCGATCTGCTACCGCGAACGAAGTGCCGTTCATATTGGTTGATGATGAGGCGGTTGGCCTCAAATTGAACCAGACCGCGTCGCTGAAGGACGTGGCCCCAACAATGCTCGGCCTCCTCGGCCTTGAGCCGTCCGAAGCGATGACAGGTAAGGACCTTCGATTCAGTTGAGGATGAACCAGTAGGTAAGATTATTTACCCCGAATAGCTGAGACGAGTGGTGCAATATCGAAATGCTGCAGCCTCGTCTTTTTGATTTTAAATCTAATCGTCTATAATCCGAGTTTCATTTACATTCGGTTAAGACAGAAAAGATGGTCGAAGAATTTGCGTTCGATACGAACGAAGAACGCCGCAAAACCAGGCAGAATGGCGTCGGTTGGATAGAAGTGATAGTTGGATCGATGTTCTCGGGTAAATCCGAAGAGCTGATCCGCAGATTGAATCGCGCACGAATTGCGAGGCAAAAGGTGCAGGTATTCAAGCCGAAGATAGATTCGAGGTATTCAGTCGAACACATCTCTTCGCATTCGGGTCACAGGCATGATTCGCTTCCTGTATCAACTTCGAAGGGACTGATGGATCAGGTCAATGCTGAAACAGAGGTGGTCGGAATTGATGAAGGGCAGTTTTTTGATGCAGGGATCGTTGACGTGGTGAACAAATTGGCGTCTGGCGGAAAGCGGGTGATCGTTGCCGGACTGGATCAGGATTACACCGGAGCGCCATTTGAACCCATGCCTCAATTGCTTTGCGTAGCCGAGTTCATTACGAAAACACACGCGATATGTGTAAGGTGCGGAAGTACAGCTAACTACTCTCAGCGAACTGTGGATTCAGATGCGAGAGTTGAAGTTGGTGCGGCGGATAAATACGAGGCACGGTGTAGAAAGTGTTTTGTTCCCCATGCGGATGCGCCTACTGAAGAATAGGGCCAATACTTCCAACAAGCCGCAAAAATTTGAAGGCGACGGATCGATCAACAACGGTCCGTCGCCTTTTATTTTTTTGTCACCGAACTATTAACCCTTCGGTATCTTCATCGAGTACATAATTGCAGCGAACGTATCACGTTGTTTTTCGAAATTGGTTCCCTTGGTTGAGACCATTATGTTCAACTGCTGATTCTGGCCCTGATAGTTCCGGAAAGCGATCCACTGATGGCGACGGGCTCCGTCCTTATCTTCCGGCATTGCTTCGACCCATTCGACGCCCCTTATACCATCGATCTCCAGCCATCGCACATTTTCATATTTTCCTTGTTTCAACTGTTCGAGGGCACTTGTGTACTGTGCTTCGACGCTTGTTTGCCCGGGAAAATCAGCTGGCATCACCGAAATAGTGCCGATCAAGAATCCAACCGCCGGGGAACCATAATTGAACGATTCTTTTCGGACGTCCATCTTGTTCCAGCCTTTCGGAAGCTTCCATGAGATCCCTTGGTCGTCCCACTTCACTTCAGTTGCGCTGTCAGCGATCGTCTGCTGTGCTGATGACATCTCAGCTTTTTCTGCTTTTGTATCGCTATCTTTCGAAGTTGAGCCGGGGCTTGAGGATGAAGAATTCGTCCCTGTTTCCGCCGTCATTTCTTTAAGCCTGTCGCCAATACCGCAAAATGCGAGAGCCAAACCAAGCACTCCGAATGCTAATAATTTCATTAAGTATCCTCCTGATAGGGTGAATGTTGCCGAAGTCATTTTTACCGCAATTGAAGGGAATTGCAATCGGAAATGACTCAAAAAATTAAACAGGCTATCATTCTTACGGAAAATAATTATGCATACGCCCGCGCTATTCGGCGATATTCTCATCATAATTTTGGCGTCCCTGCCGGTCGCCTTCATCTGTATTCGATTGAAAATTCCGCTGCTTGTCGGACTTATGCTTACAGGTATCGGGATCGGGCCGTACGGGCTTGGCCTGATCAAAGAATTGGAGGCGATCGAAATACTGGCAGAGATCGGTGTGATGCTGTTGCTGTTTACGATCGGGCTCGAATTCTCGTTAAAGCGGCTCAGCGAGATGAAGCGGCTAGTGCTTTTGGGCGGCGGGCTTCAAGTCGGGATCACGATCTGCATCACTGCGTTTATCTCGTACGCAATGGGCCGACCGGCGGCGCAGGCAATATTCTTCGGTTTTCTCATTGCTCTGTCCAGCACTGCTATCGTGCTGAAAAGTTATGTCGACCGAAACGAGGTAGATTCGCCGCACGGCCGCGTAGGTGTCGGAATACTTCTTTTTCAGGACATAAGTATTGTCTTGATGCTGTTGCTTATCCCGCTGCTCGCCGGCGATGGCGAAGCAAGTATTTGGGATCTTGGCGGCAAGGTCGGTATTTCGCTTGGGCTTTTGGTCCTGATCGTTGCTGCGGTTTGGTATCTGATGCCAAAGCTATTGAAGCAGGTGGTCTCACTGCGAAGCCCCGAGGTCTTTATTCTGACCGTTGTACTGCTTTGCCTTGGCCTTTCGTGGGTTACTGCCCATCTCGGACTGTCGCTGGCGCTTGGAGCGTTTATTGCGGGTGTACTGCTTGCCGATTCTGAATACAGCCATCAGGCGACCACCGAAATACTTCCTTTTCGAGACGTCTTCAACAGCCTTTTCTTTGTTTCTATCGGAATGCTGCTTTCGCTTTCGGCATTGGCCGCGAATCTGGGAAATGTGCTGCTCCTTGTGATCGGCCTGATGCTTGGCAAGGCTGTAATAATTTGGTCCGTAGTTCGCCTTCTCGGTTACCCGCAGCGGATCGCGGCTATCGTCGCTCTCGGGCTCGCACAGATAGGCGAATTCTCCTTCGTATTGGCAAAGGCGGCTCGTTCGACCGAACTGCTTTCGGATGCCGATTATCAGGCATTTTTGGCGGCATCGATAATTACAATGATCGCGACGCCTTTCATGATCGCAGCTGCTCCGGCTTTTAGCTTCTGGATACAAACACTATTGGCAGACGGAAGGGTCGCGAAGCTTGCTAATGCCGAGGACGAAGATATTCACCTAACGAGCAGCGGTGGGCTTCAGCAGCACGTAATTATCGTGGGCTATGGGCTTAACGGAAAGAATCTGGCGCGTGTGCTTCGGTCGGTGGGTATTCCATACGTAATTCTTGAATTGAATGCCGATGTGGTCAAGCGTTCAAAGGCCAAGGGCGAGAAGATTAATTTTGGCGATGCGACGCGAAGAGAAGTTTTGCAGCATGTGAAAATCGACAAAGCCTGGTCGCTGGTGCTTGCGATGTCCGATCCGCAGGCTGCTCGGCGTACGGTTCGCCAGGCGAGACAAACTAATCCTGACGTACATATTATTGTTAGAACTCGCTACGTATCTGAGATCACCGAGCTTTATGACCTTGGTGCGAACGAAGTTATCCCCGAAGAATTTGAGACCAGCATTGAGATATTTGCACGTGTTCTCCACCGTTACGGCATTGCCCGAAATGTTATCGAAAGCCAGATCGACAAGATACGCCGTCAGGGTTATGAAATGCTTCGGTCGCCTTCTTTGCCGCCTCAGGTAATGGAGACTTTGAACGTCGCTCTTGACGCGGCAAGCACGGAGACCATAGTGATCGATGCGGGCTCGGATTCAGTCGGTTCGACGCTTGGCTCACTTGATCTTCGCGGAAAGACCGGAGCAACGGTTGTCGCCGTGATGAATTCCGATGGCACCGAGATCAACCCCGGCGCCGGATACACGCTTGCTGGGGGCGATACCTTGGTTTTGCTGGGAACTCCAGACCAGATCGAAAAAGCCGCTTCGGTCCTGAATCCTGACAGCTTGGGGAATACAACCCTCGGCGGCTTTAACCCATGAAAAAGAGGCGTCCACAAAGGAACGCCTCAAACTAATGTCCGATCCCGATCTACTTAGAAAGTAAACCTGAATCCGAGCTGAGCCGTGAAAGGCCGACCGACCGGCGGACCAAATCCCGGACCAAATAGTGACTGTTCACGAAGGAAAGTGCCTGCACCTGCTGTTGCAGCCGGTGTTGTCAGGCCGATTCGGCTGTTGTAGGACAAGTTTTCGGTGTTGAATAGATTGTAGAGGTCGATGTAGGTCGCGAGCCCGAATCTTTCTCCAAATTTGAAATTCTTTGTTGCACGAAGATCAAAATTGAAGAAACGGCCGCTGCGTTCCTCAAACCCACCATTACCGTCTGGCACAAAGCCGCTTCTTACACTATTGACCCTTGCTTGGGTGCATCCGCGCGGATTCAATGCCTGGATAGCTGCCGTTTGAACGGTCGGGAATGTGAGTGCGAAGACCGCTCTTGGGTCGACACCTGCACAAAGCCGGTCAATGCCTGCCAAGCCATCACCATCAGCATCCACGCCGGAAATAGCAGAGAACGGCCTTGCCGTTGCAAACTGCATGATCGGAGCAAGCTGGAAATCCCACGGCAGATTGAACACACCGCTCATAACGATTCGGTGGCGTTCATCCATGCGGGTCGGGCCAAATTCTTCCGGCTTGAACTGATTCTCCGGCGTAACCACAATACCGTTTCCTGAATAGGAAGCAGTCGGCTGTCCACCCCAGCTCCTTGAACTGGCGAGAACATAAGCCGCGTTGAAGACCATCTTAGATGAACGATACTTAAACGTTGTAGTCCAACTATCGTAAAGCGATCGGTTGTTGGTCGAGAACATATTGATCTGATTCAACCGATTTACTGGAAGACCCGCAGCAAGAAATGCAGTATCGAGACGCCGTGTTCCGGCACCGCGAGGACAAGTTGCTGCGTAAACCGGATTACTGGTCTGCAAGGCGCCTGGGAAGTTAGGATCGCAAACAGTATCGATCTCTGGATTGACGTTCAAAAAGCGAGGTTCGTGCAAACCAAGCGTATGAACGTAATCGCTCGAAATAGATATGTTTCGGTTGATCTCCCTCTGAAAACCGAGTGACCATTTTTGAACATACGGTTCGGTAGCATCCGGATCGTTGATTCGGCCTACAGTTCCGACAGAAAGATTATCGTACGTAAACCCGGCTGGCGGCTGGGGAAGACCGGCCGTGTTTCCGTTGAAGATCACGTTAAACAGCGGATAAGTCTGTGGTTCACACAAAGTCTGAGTCGCCGGACAAGGCCTTGACAGGTTTACTGACGGCTGGAAAATGAACGGCTGTGACTGAACGTCCGAGAACAGCGATAGGTTCTGGAAGATCTGATCATAGAATATTCCGTATCCGCCGCGGATAACTGTCTTGCCGTCGCCATACGGATCCCACGCGAAGCCAACTCTTGGTTGAAACTCGGTCCAGCTTGGAGTCCTCCTGCGAAGCTTATCCTTATCATCTGTAAGAGCATTCGCCAACGGATGATTGATCTGATCGAGGATAAGCATTGTTCGGTTCTGATCTTGGGCCGGCAAGTTCCCGATATTTGCATCCCAACGAAGACCAAGATTCAGGGTCAGTTTTGGCGTTATCTTCCAGTCATCCTGGACATAGAATGCCAACTGATCGATCGTCTGCAAGTGTGAACTTGCACCGTCGCTGAACTGGAGCGTCTGAAGCAGATCGGGCCGGTTAAAGCCGCCTTGTGCAATGATCGTGCTCGGCGTCTGACGGAAGGTCAAGGAATATCCCTGTGTTCCGAAAAAGAAATATCCATCAAGCTTCGTATGGATATAGTTGGCACCAAACTTCATCGTGTGATTGCCCTTTACCCAAGAGATGTCATCTCGAAATTGAAACTTACGTTCCTTCGTCGATTGCGGCGTATTTGCGTTTTGTCCGATCGAAATCGCTCCGGGGAAGTTCAGGGTAAGGCCAACGCCATTCGGGTTGGGAAGTATCTCGTTTACGAAATCCTGAAAATGGAACACGAAAGTGTTAAGCACCGTCGGCGAGAAAATATACTGATGGTTGACGACAAAGCTGTGCATTTTGTTCGAGGTAACGTTTCCGCCGCTCAAATTCGTTCTGTGCGGGTTTGCTACCTGATCATTAGGCGACGTGTTGTCTTGCCAAGAGTATCGATAATAGATGTTCTGCTTTGAGCCAAATCTTTGATCGACCTTTGCTGTGAGCAGTGTGTCATCATAAGGCGTCGGGATTATTGGATCAAAAGTAAATCCGGTGAAGGCATTAGCAAGTGCCTGCAGATCCGCCTG
Organism: Pyrinomonadaceae bacterium; assembly: GCA_041751035.1. Lineage (GTDB taxonomy): Bacteria > Acidobacteriota > Blastocatellia > Pyrinomonadales > Pyrinomonadaceae > OLB17. The sequence continues at coordinate 681,748 of JBGSYH010000030.1, forward strand.
AACCGTTCCGCCGGCCACTGGAACTATTTGCCGCTCACGGAATCTTTCCAACGCGAAAAAGAAGAAAGCTTTTTCCTTTACGATCGGACCGCCGAAACTTCCTCCATATTCCTGACGTTGGAATTCCGGCTTGTCGCGGTTGTCGCGCTTGGCGAGAAAATCTCTCGTCTGCAGCGAGTCGTGTCTGAAATTAGAAAAGAACGAGCCGCTGAATTTGTTTCCGCCGCTCTTTGTGATCACATTAACCACACCACCGACGGAACGACCCTGGTCAGCTCCCCAGCGATGTTGGCTGACCTGAAATTCCTGGATCGATTCGTAAGAAAAGTTCTGGATCAGGCCGCCGACGACATTATCCTTGTTGTCGCCGCCATCAACGTTTACGTTTACCTGGCGGCCATCGCCGCCGTTAAATGCGACCGAACCGACGCGTGTCTTCGTTGGGTCATAGGTGCCGACCGGCCTTGCTTCCGGAGCGATCACGGTCAAACCGGCGAACGTACGGTTCAAAAGAGGAAGGCCTTCGATCTCCTGCGGTGTGATCGCTGTGTCGAGTTCGGACCGTGTCGTTTCGACGAGTGGTGCCGCCGAGGTTACATTTACAGTCTCTTCGATACTGCCGGGCTGCATCGTGAAATTTACGTTTTGCCTTGCACCTACATTTAACTCTACGTTTTCTGCAAGGGCTCGGCTGAAGGACTGAGCTTCTGCCGATACGTTATAACGTCCGGGCGGAATATTGGGCACGGTATATTCGCCATCTGAATTCGTGATCGCCGTGCGTTCGGCTCCGGTCGTCACGCTTGTGACTGTGACCTTTGCCCCCGGGACCACATTCCCTTGGCCGTCAACAACGCGTCCGGTAACGGTACTTGTCGTTACCTGAGCGTCGGCGGCCGCAAAAAGAAAAACGACCGAAAGTGCGAGCAAGCCGATCGTTTTTAGCGACTTTATTTGCTTCCTTAACATATTCTTGGAAACCTCCGATATTCGGAAAATAGAATTTTGATCAATCGCCCCGACCGCAATCCCGATTAGGGCGAAACCCCTTGAAGTGTTACAAAAAAGTTAACTTTTTGACCCAGCGCGCAATTCAGCAAAAAGTGTTCCAAAATATTGATTTTGCAATACATTAGCAATTTTGAGCCGCTGGTTGTCTCGGAACGACTTTTCATCACTAACCAATCCAAATTCTTGGATAATTCGCACAAAAATTGGATGTTGGCTTGGGCAGGCTTGGGTAGTAAGAATTTTTCATCTGACGCTTCAGAAGTCGCGAGTTTTCGAATGTTGAACCTAGATTCGAATACCTTTCAATGCATCCTCCAAATTTTTCAAAGTATGCTTGCAAGAACTTAAAACGATCGCGTTCTAACCACGACGGACAACAAAATATAACTTTCCCTTCCGCCAATACTTTTAGAAGGAGTCTTATAAAATGAAACGAGTAAATTCGGCGATCTCGCTGGCGATCATTACTTTTGCGATCGCAGCGGTGACAATGGTAAATGCCCAGACATACGCAACGCGTATATCCGAGCCTTTTTCCCACAAAAATCTGACGGTGTTTCTGATCCACGGCAAAGACCAGACCAATAAGAAGAATATAATCGGCTTGGCTGAAGCAATGGAGCGAAAGCTGCTTAAGGTTTATGAAACCTCGGACGTAAATGAACTTGAGGTCGAAAATATTTCGAAGACCCAGGACGTTTTTATCCAATCCGGCGATATCGTAAAGGGCGGAAAACAAGATCGCGTTCTGGCAGTCAGCATAATTATTCCGGCACGTTCGGGGCGTGTGAAGATCGACGCGTTCTGTGTTGAATCCGGAAGATGGGCAAAGCGAAAGAATGAAAGCGTCAGCGAATTTTCTTCGGCCGACGGTCGCGTTGTTTCAAAAGATCTGAAGATGGCGGCGAACGGAGCCAGGTCTCAGCAAGAGGTATGGAATAAGGTTTCAGAAGCGCAGAAGAAGCTTAGCGAGAACGTTGGAACTTCGGTCGCGGCGGCCGAATCAGCCTCAAGCCTGCAGCTTAGCCTGGAAAATGAAAAGGTTGCTGAAACTGCCGACGAGTATATCGCAAAGCTTCGATCGGCGATCGATGGAAAGTCGGATGTTATCGGCTATGCTATCGCGATCAATGGACAGATAAACAGCGCCGATGTTTATGTTTCGAATGATCTTTTCAAAAAGCTTTGGCCGCGAATGCTAAAGGCTGCGGCCGTCGAAGCCGTCGCTGAATCGCGTGCGGTTCGGCTTGCCGATCCTGTAAAGGCTGACGCTGTCAAAAAGTTTCTGACAGATGCCGACAAGGGAACTGCCCGGGAACGCGCGGTAGCAGGGCAGGCCAGCGTGGTCACCCGTGAAAAAGGCGACAATACGGTCTTTGAAGCTCGGGACGATAGATCGAAAGCGATAGTTCATCGCAATTACGTCAAGAAGAACTAGCGACCTGAACTACGAGCTAAATGGCCGTACCGCAAATTCGCCTTGCAAAGGGCGTCTTTACGGTACGGCATAACTTTGCCCAAATTTAGCTTATAATCTTGAATATGTTGAAATCGCTATTCCTTGTCGCTATTCTATTTTCCATTCCGGCACTTGGCCAGACCAAGACGTTTCGGTGGGACTCGGAATTTTGTTCTTATACCGGGAACTACGATTCCCGAAAATATTCAGAAGCCCAGCTTCGAGATACGCGTAGGCTCTTTGGCTTCAGCGAATTTCGGCTGACCAAGGGCGCATGGGTCTGGAAGTGGGAAGACATAGAAAAGGTCGATGTTGCGGCACTCGATGCGGAGTATAAGGCGAATCTTGCCAAGCTGAAAGCACTGAATGTAGTGCCGCTGCCATATTGGCAAAAGGCGAAAGAGGCACAGATAAAGGAGCTGAGCCAATCATATGCCAAGTTGCGTACCGAGGCTTTGGCGTACAAAGATCCGTCGGTCTTGAAGAGCTTTCGGCCGGAATCTGCCTGCACGATCAAATACGCGGAACCCCTTGCGAAAGGCGGCGACGATCTTTTGAAGGTCTGGCTCGAAGTGAATCTCGACAGCCGATCAAGGAATTCCGATCCAGAAAGATTGCGCCGCGAATACGAGGCCGAGCTTGCTTCGCCGGATCGCCAGAAATATGCATTTATCGAAGTAATGGGTTTCGGTTGGGGAAACTGTTCAAATGCCGAGATCGAACGCGATGACGACGCGGACAATGGCACCCACGAGAAAGAATACAAGAAACTCTTCACGCGTGTTCGCGAGTTCGATTGCGAAGAGCCGTAAAGCTATTTCTTTCGGGCGGCGGCAAACGCACGCTGCCGCTCGAAATGGTTAAAGATATCGTTCGCGGCCTTGTTTCCGACGAAAGGTTTTAATTGCTCTATCTCCGCTTTTGCGATCCGCTCGATCGAGCCGAATTCCTTCAACAATTTCATCTTTCGCTTTTCGCCGATGCCCGGAATTTCCGAGAGTTCCGACGTAAAATCGCGCTTCTCTCGCCGCTTGCGGTGGAATTCGATGGCGGTCTTGTGCGTCACTTCGCGGATCTGCAGGACGAGCCGAAAAGCAAGCGAATTTCTGTCAAACTTTATCGGTTTATCTTCGCGGCCATAAACAAGCAGATGCGAAATTTGATTATGCTGCTTCGGCGGTTTTACGATTCCGACGAGCATTATCTGTTCCAGATCGAGTGCACGCATCGCTTCGGCGGCGGCGGAGAGTTGGCCTTTTCCGCCATCGATAAAGATCAGTTCGGGAAGTTGGCCGCCTTCTTCCATCATCCGACGGTAACGGCGAAAAACGGCTTCGTTCATCGAGGCAAAATCGTTCGCTCCTTCGACGCCCTTGATGATAAATCTCCGATAGAGATTCTTCGCGGGTTTGCCATTATCAAAGACCACAATTCCGGCAACGTTCTCGGAACCGGAGATATTCGAAATATCGAACGATTCGATCCGCTGAGGAAAATAGGAAAGTTCGAGAATTTCCTGCAGCTCTTCGAGCACACGCTGCGAATCGGGTTTGAGCACGCGAAATCTCTGCTCGAACGCGACCTTTGCATTTGTTTCGACCAGGGTAATCAATTCCTTTTTCCTGCCGCGTTTTGGGTCAAGTATTTTCACACGGCGGCCGCGCCGTTCGGTCAGGAGCTTCTCAAGAACTTCGCGGTCTTCGAAATCGTTCGGCACGTGAATCTCGAGCGGCACATAATCGGTCGAGTAATACTGCACCAAAACTTCGCCGAGGAAATCCGAAGCACTGAATTCATCATCATCTTCGGCAAGATCTTCCCAAAAGAACTCGCGGCGGCCGACGATCCGCCCTTCGCGCATCGTAAACAATTGAAGTGCGAGCCGCGGGCCTTCGCGGTGGAAACCGAAAATATCAATGTCGCTTTCGGCGGTGGTCGCCATTTTTTGCTGATCGCCAAGCTGCAATACAGTTCGGTGCAGATCGCGAAACTTTGCCGCCAGCTCATATTTATCTTCGGCGGCATATTTCCACATCCTTCGTTCCAGGTCGGCGGCAAGCTCTTTATTCTTGCCTTCGAGCAGCACCTTTACATCGCGAGCGGCCTCGACATATTCCTCCTGTGTGCACAAACCCTTCACACACGGCCCGAGACATCGTTTCAGGTGATATTCCAGACACGGACGCGGAAGTTTCCCGTCGATCTCAATGTCGCAGGTCCGCAATTGGAACGTCCGATTGATCAGGCTAAGCGTTTTTCTTGCAAGCGTCACCGGCAGAAAAGGCCCGTAATAGTTTCCGCCATCGCGGACGACACGGCGGGTTATCACGACCTTCGGAAACGGCTCGTTCGTCAGCTTCAGATGCGGATATTGCTTGTCATCTTTCAGCATGACGTTAAAACGCGGCTTATGCTTTTTGATCAGATTCGATTCGAGCACGAGCGCCTCGACCTCGTTATCGACAACGATATATTCAAAATCAGCGATCAATCTTTTTAACTGCTGTGTTTTATAATCGACCGCTTTGCTTGCCTGAAAATACGACCGGACGCGGTTCCGCAGGTTCTTTGCCTTGCCGACATACAAGATCTTTCCGGCGGCATTCTTATGAATATAAATGCCCGGTTCAGTGGTCAGATTTTTTAACTTCTCGGCGATCGTCACTGATTCAATCGTAAATCCTCGACCGAGAAATCGTAAATCGCGAATTTAAGATCGACGATATTCGGAAGGCCGACTTCTTACGGTTGTTTGACGAGACCGATCCGGCCTTAAGTTCCAGGCAGAGCGACAAAATCCTCGTCTGAAATTTCATCGAGAAGCGTTACTACCCTTGTATTCGGTTCGAAGGTGAATCGGTTCGTGTGTAGAGAAAGTATATATGTCCGTCCGACAATTACGTCCTCAAATCGGTAGTAACCAAATGAACTTGAGACGGCGCCATGAATTTCGCCTGTAGCGATGTCTGCAAGAGTCAGTCGGATACCCGGGATACCGTTACCTTGTGACGTTCGGATCTGGCCGCTTATAGATACTGATGCTGCCGTCGGAACAAGCGCCTCAAACGCCCAAAAGCCGCCGCGCAATCTATAGGTTCCGCCGCCGGAAAGCGTCCCCGCCAGATTTTGCCCGGCCGTTCCCTCAACCGTAAATTGAGCGCCGACACTCCGGCTTCCGCCTCCCGCGATCAGGTTGTGCGAAAGATCATACGTCCCGCCCGTCTGGCCGGCGAATGAGATCGACAGCAAGACAATCAAAACAATTGGCCCCATCAAACTTTTCATTTCAGCGATCCTCCCGGCACAATTTCTCCTGCGGATTCGACAAGCAGACGATCCTCTTCAACTCCTCGATCTGTGTGTTCTGTTCGACTATCCGTTTCGACAACTCCTCAATTTGTGCTTGCTGCTCATTCACCGCGTTGACCAGAACTGTCGCAATCTGCTTGTACTTAACCCCTTCGATATCGCCTTTTTCATTTCGGGTAACCAACAGCGGTTCGACGGCATTGACCTCCTCGGCACCGAAACCGAGATCTGCGATCCCGCCGTTATTCCAACGGAAGCTTATAGGCTTCAGCCGCCGGACTATTTCGAGGCCTCCTGCGAAAAGCTGAATATCGGTCTTGTACCGTAGGCTCGATGAACAGGTAGAGAGTTGATTGGACGCGTTCCGGCAGATGTCGGTCGCACCGGCGACCCCGAGACCATTGACGCGGATCAAACCGGGTGCAAAGACGGTGTCGAAACCGTTTGTCCGGCCGAGTTGGATCGTATTGCTGGTTGTTACTTGAGAATCGGCTCCGATCGCAGTTGCGTAGCTGACGGTTGACGCGAACGGAATGTCCGCATTTGTACCGATGACGGTATTATTTGAACCGCCCGCTCCGCCGCCTGCAAACAAGCCGATGTACACATTTCCGGTCCCGGTCACGTTCAAGAGGCCGGTATTGAAACCGATAAATGTATTGTCCGCACCGGTCGTATTGCTGTTTCCCGACCATCGGCCGATAAACGTATTCCGGCTGCCGGTAGTGTTGGCTTCCCCGGCTTCATCGCCGAAGAATGAATTGGAGCCGCCTGTTGTGTTCGCAGTTCCCGCGAGACTTCCGAAAAAGGAGTTATTCTGGCCCGTACTCTGCGCGCCGGCAGCGTAGCCGAAAAAGCTATTGTAATCGGCATCGACATTTGAAGAACCTGCATTAGTGCCGAAAAACGCATTAAAAAGACCCGTCGTATTCGACCGTCCGGCACGAGCTCCGAAATAAGAATTGCCGCCCACCGTATCAACCCGGCCCGCCTCGAAACCGAAGAAAGCTCCTGAGTTTCCATCTATGTTTGCTGAACCGGCCCTGCTTCCGAAGAAGGCGTTGTTCTCGCCAGTTGTATTCGAATCGCCTGAGAAGGCACCAAAAAACGAATTGTTGCTTGCTGTATTCAATTCGCCCGAGCTGCGGCCAAAAAAAGAATTGTTACCGCCGTTTGTGTTGAACCGGCCCGAACTCTCGCCGAAAAATGAATTACCGTTTCCGGTGGTGTTCGATACGCCTGACAGCCTGCCCACGAAAACATTTGTTAGTCCGCGAATACTCAAGGCATGATTAACGCCAATATTGAATTGTGTCTCGGAGGTAATTGCGTTTCCCGTTATCGTTCCGCCCGCCGTGCCGTTGCCGCTGATGTTAAAATTGCTGGCGGCCTGTTGCGACGCGGTGTTTTGAACATAATTGCCGCTGTTCGGTAGCGGATCGCGGGCGTCAGCCATTCGCGGGTCGGTAGTTACTACAAATTGGTTCGCATCGACGCCGCCAAGCTGGAAAGAATTTGTCGCCGAGGCCGCATTCAAGCTTCGGATCGAATATGGCGTCGAGCCGATCGGTTGGCGCGGATTCAATGTCGTGTAAGAACCCGGGCCGGCCGGTCGGACGGCGATCTCCAGCCATCTCGGACCTCCGTCGAAATTGTCTCCGAAATCGAGATGAACGCTGAAGATGCCGTTTGAGACTGAGACGCCGGAAATGAGCTGTCCGGCAATGCTGGTCCCGCCCGCATCTACGTCGAACAATCGAAAGGTAAAGTCATAATTCGCATTCGCTGGCAGCGAGCCGTCAACAAGCCTGCCCTGATATGTGAATTCCGTTGTTTGGGCCGCAACGTTTGCACAGATAACAAGGGCTATTAGTAAAGCAATCAATATTTTCATTTGTTTATCTCCTTGCAGACAGCCGCATCGGGTTTTAGTTCGCAGACGATCTGCTTGAGTTCGTCCAAGACCATCTGCCGATGGTTTAGGCCGTCGATCTGTCCTTGCAGCTTATCTATGATCTGTCGCTGCTTTTCGATCTGGACCTGTTGTTCGTTGACGGCGTTGACCAGAACGGTTGTGATCTGCCCGTATTTCACGCCTTCGATTTGTCCGTCCTTGTAAGTAGCCAGCAGCGGCTCGATCTTTGCGACGTCTTCTGCCCCGAAGCCCACATCTTCCATTCCTCCGTCCCTCCAAGTAAAGGTGATCGGGCGTAGGCGACGAACAATATCAAGTCCGCCAAAAAACGGATTGACATCGGTTTTGTAACGCAGGGAAGATCCACAGGTGGATAGACTGCCATCTGATAAACGACAGACACTCAGGCTGCCGCCAATTGAGTACACCGGACGAAGAAAACCCGTTTCGGTAACAAACGTGTTATTGATCACGCCAGGAATTCGGACAGCATCTTGCCCACCACTTCTGCCGAGCAAAATCGTGTTGCTAGTTGAAACAATCGAGCCTGCGCCGATCGCTGTGGCAAATTGAAGATTGCCGCTGGCAACATCCGAGTTGTATCCGAGAACTGTGTTGTTATCGCCGGTCGTGTTAGTGTTCCCGGCGACAAAGCCGATAAAAGTGTTGAGATTGCCGGACGAATTGGCGCTTCCCGCGGAAGACCCTAGAAAAACATTGAAGCTTCCGGTTGTATTCGCGTCACCCGAATCTTCGCCAATAAAGGCGTTATTGCTCCCGCTCGTATTCGAATCACCGGAATGAGCCCCGAAAAACGCATTTTGAGTGCCGTTGGTGTTTGAATCTCCCGCGTTGTTGCCGAAAAAGGAATTCGAGTCGCCTGTATTAAAAAGCCCTGCCCGGTGGCCGAAAAAGGCATTATTGCTGCCCGCCGAGCCTGATTGTCCGGCGCCGTAGCCGAAAAAAGCGTTTTGCACGCCCGTGTTGTTCATCCCGGTTTGAAAGCCGAAAAATGCATTTGAATGCGATGTGACACCATGCCGGCCGGCGAAATAACCGACAAATGTATTGCCGCCTCCCGTCGTGTTATTCTTGCCCGCATCGAACCCGAAAAACGAATTTCCAATTGCCGACGTATTGCTTTCTCCGGCATTCCCGCCAAAAAAGCTATTAAAATGTCCGTCGGTATTGCCGACTCCGGCGCGATAGCCAAAAAACGCATTTAGATCGCCGGCTACATTGGCATTTCCCGCAAATGCTCCGAAAAAGGAATTTTGTATCCCGTTGACGAGGTTGTAGCCCGCATACCTTCCAAAGATGGAATTTGAACGACCCGTGGTGTTTGCATAGCCTGCAGCTTCGCCGAAAAAGGAGTTGTCAAACCCTATTGTGTTCGAAAACCCCGAATTGCTCCCGAAAAACGAATTTCCACTGCTGGTGTTTTGAGCTCCGGCATGGTTGCCGAAAAAGGCATTCCGCTCTCCGGTTGTGTTGTCGCGGCCAGCGTTGGAACCGAAAAAGGAATTTGCGAGGCCGGTTGTGTTTGCATTGCCCGACGAATATCCGAAAAAGGCATTGCCGCCGCCGGTTGTGTTGAGTCGTCCCGAATCAAGTCCGAAAAACGCATTCTGCACTCCCGTCGTGTTTGCGAACCCAGCCGAGCGGCCGAAAAAAGAATTACCGTCCACCATATTGCTGCGGCCCGCATCGACACCGAAAAACGAGTTACTGCTCCCCGTCGCGCCTGATCCCGCGCTTCGCCCGAAAAAGGAATTGTTTCCGCCCGATATATTTGCCGCGCCCGCGCTTGTTCCGAAAAACGAATTGTTTGTGCCGTCAACATTGGCACCGCCGGAATTCGAGCCAAAAAAAGAGTTGAATTCTCCGATCGTATTCGCATCGCCGGATATCCGGCCGTAAAACGAATTGTCGTTGCCGGTCGTATTTGCAAAACCGGCGTTGGCCCCAAAGAACGAATTACGATTGCCGGCCGTGTTAAAACGCCCCGCATCGATTCCAAAAAACGCATTGAGCGTACCGGTAGTATTGTCGAAGCCCGCCGACCGACCGACGAATGAGTTCGCGCTCGCGGTATTATTGCGTCCGGCATCGGTTCCGAAAAACGAATTATTGTTGCCGGTCATGTTTGCGTTTCCGGCGAGATGCCCGACAAACGAATTACCAAAACCGGTCGTGTTGGCAGTTCCGGCGTTTTGTCCGGCGAAAATATTTTGCGAACCGGCAACACTGAAAACGCGGTTGCCGCCAATGTTGTATTGTGTCGCGGCGTTAAGTATGTCCGCGGTGAAAGCTCCTGCGATCGTCAGGTTTCCACCTATTGTTCCGTCGCCCGATATGTTGAAATTCGCGGTTTGTTGGGATGTCGTATTTTGGATAAAACCGTCCGCAGGAATGCCGTTTAAGGCATCGGCGTCAGCCGTCGTCAGGCTGCGATGACTGTAAGGAGCGCTTGTTACGGGCTGGCGCGGCGTTAAAGGCGTAAAACTTCCGCCGCCCGCAGGCTTGACCGCGATCTCAAGCCAACGGCTCGTACCGCTGAATTGGGCGCCGAAATCCAGCCGAACTGTGAAAATGCCGTTCGACACCGGAACGGCTAACCGCGTCTGCGAGCCGATCTGCGTCCCGCCGATATCGGTATCGAATAGAGTGAATTCTAGATCATAGCTCGCATTAGCAGGTAGCGAGCCGTCCATCAAGCGACCTTGATAGGTAAATTCTGTCGTCTGTGCATTTGCGACGACCATACTTAAAATTAGAAAGATACAAGTTAAGACGAACGATCGAAGATTCTCTTTTTTCATAGCAGTCTCATCTGTCCGCATTCCGCACTGTCAGCTGACGACACGGTAGCGGAACTGGATATTCTCAACTGTGTTGTTCGCGGCGTTTCCCATCCACCGTGCGGCAAGGGTCGGATACTTAAGGCCGCCGGCATTTCCTTCAATACTTGGAATGGAACCTTTTTCGACTGGTTCAAGCACCATAAAATGATGCTGCGCCCAACTGACCTTAATTATGTCGCCGGCAAGCAGGCTCCTTTTGGCGGCTTCGCCCGATACAATGTCGAGATCCGTTCCTCCTGAGTCATCCACTATCTCGCGATTCCAGTGGCACGCCACGCCGGCTTGTTTCAGCAGATGAACTTGGAAGATGCCGCACAAGTGCACGGTTTTGTCATAACCCGGAACGTCGGCGGCCCTGAAATATTTGTCCAACTCCTCTTTGGAGGGAATGCGGGTGTAGCCGGGCGTTTTACCGCCCTGTTTCCATTCTGTCGTTCCCGGGCTGTTGAAGACCTCCATAATTGCGCCCATATAAAAGCTTTCAAATTTTTTCATGAATCCTCCGCGGCGGTCCCAACTAGCCGTCCATCGTTCCTAACGCAAGATCCGGACTGAATTGCTGCAGACGAGCGGCATTTCGTTGAAGGATTCGGAAAAATGGATCGAACCCGACTCGATCAGTCGAAATATCTCGCGGACATTTGATCTCAAAAGCGTAGCCGCCTCGCCGGGCGAGATCATGCGTGTGACCACACTGCAATACGTGCATCGAGCCTCAACGTCTTCAAGCGTCGAACGCGTCAACACCCGCCGGTAATTTTCAATGGTGATCGTTGTTTTTTCTTTTCGAAGTCTCATTGTTTCTTCTTCCAACCAAAACGATTCTTGCGGCCCACGATTTCTGCTACAATTCCTGTCACCGGAGCGAACGATCATGCGTTCGACCGTGCGATTCTCCCAAAGGCGTTTCGGAAAGTCCTAAAGATATAAGGAATTTTTTCCGAATTTTTTCCGAAGAGAGTTAATGAAGGGCTTTAACAGGTACATTTACAAGTTCGATAATTTTTTGCTCGATCCGGTAAACAGGCAGCTTTTGCGTAATAACAAACCTGTGCCGTTACCTGCAAAGGCTTTTGATCTGCTTCATGCTCTGGTTGAAAACAATGGCCGGCTTGTCGAGAAGGATGAGCTTTTCTCGAGCGTCTGGCAGGATCAGATCGTCGAAGAATCTAATTTAACGGTACATATTTCCCATATACGGAAAGCTCTTGGCGAAACCAAGAACAACCCTGTTCATATATTGACGGTCCCAGGATACGGATATCGCTTTGAGGGTGAAGTTTCGGCCCAATACGACGAGACCATTGTGGAAACCGAATCTCGCTCGCTCGTAACTATAGAGCACGAGATAAGTTCGATCGAGAACTCGGCAACCGACGCACCTTCGGAGAATAGCGTGCCGACAGACACAACGATCCATATAGTGGGAACGGACAGTCGCTTTCGCTTCACCTTCGCTCAAAAAGCAATAGTTGCCTTGTTCGTAGGGACGTTGCTTGCCGCCGCCATTGTTTGGCTGGCAAGACGAGATCAGATAAACGCAGCGACCGAAAACACAGTTTTGCCCGAAACGACGACTCAAATAAAAAGATTGACGAGCAAGGGAACTGTTAACTACGTCGTATTGTCGCCGGACGGAAGATTTTTCGCGTATTCTCTTGCTGAACGCGGAGCATATCGAAGCAGCCTCTGGTACGGACAGACCAATGGAAATAGCGATATCCAACTTCTTCCGGCCGCCGACCTGTCCTACAATCCCCGTTCGTTCTCAGCCGACGGCAACTGGATCTATTACACCTCAAGCGAACCCCGCGGATTTGATAAAGGAACGCTTTATAAATTGCCGGTCCTTGGCGGAGTTCCGGCCCAAAAACTTCTGAGCGGCATAAGCGTTTACGCTGTGCTGTCACCGGACGAGACCCGGCTCGCATACGTGCGAAGAGATCCCGACGACAGATCGTCCTCGTTGGTAATTGCGGATCTGGATGGTTCAAGCGAGACCGAAGTTGACGTTCTTCCGCCTGGCCAAACGATACTTGCCTTTAGTTTGGCGTGGTCGGTTGATGGGAATTCGATCGTTTTCGGTGCAGAGAACGGCAGGTCCAAGAGCCACGATATTTTCATCGCGAACATTGAGGATGGAAACGTGCGGCAAATAACCGATATGGATTGGATCACTGTTTCCCGGATCGAAGCTGTGAAAGATGGCAGCGGCTTTCTGGTATCGGGACGCGATAAGAATTCTTTTTCCGCGAATCAGATCTGGTTTGTGAACAACGAAACCGGGAAACACGCGAAGATCACCCGCGATCTTCAGCATTATGGTTCATCTCTGAGCTTTTCAACCGCTACGAAGTCCTTTGCGACTATCCAGGCAACAAGGGAAAGCAGCATTTGGGTCGCTCCGGCGGACGATATCGCCACGGCCCGGCAAATAACTTTCGGTTCATCCGGACACGAAGGCTGGTTTGGGATCGATTGGATGCCGGACGGCCGAATTGTTTACGTAGCCCGCATCGATCAAGGCCTTGCCCTTTGGATGATGGACGCGGATGGCGGAAATGCCAAACAGATCACATCGGCCGGTTTCCTGGACGAAAGGCCATCGGTCACCGCGGACGGCAGATACATCGTCTTTCAATCAAACCGCTCCGGTTCTGCCGAGATCTGGCGAATGACCGCCGATGGAGATGAACTGAAGCAATTGACCTTTGACGGCAGAAATTCGTTTCCGCATACGACGCCGAACGGCCACACCGTTTTATATACGCATAATGCGGACGGAGCAAATTCGGTGTGGAGCATTTCCATTGAAGGCGGTGAAGCTGCCCGGATCGTGGAAGGCGATATCTCCAATGCCCGCGTTTCGCCTGATGGAAATTACTTCGCTTGCGGTTATCGTGTTGAGGGCGGCGTAAAGCTGGCGGTCTTTCCGATCGGCGGCGGCGTACCTGCCAAACTATTCGACGTGCCGCCGACATTTAATTTTGACGGCTCGATCAGGTGGGCACGCGATGGCAGATCGATCGCCTATCGCGACTGGGCGAATGGCATCTGGTCGCAGGCCGTCGATGGCGGTGAGCCAAAGCTGATCGGCGGACTTCCGCAGGAAAAGCTCTACCATTTCGATTGGTCGCAGGATGGCAAGCTGTTTGGCTTCGTACGCGGGGCCGAGATCCGCGATGCCGTCCTGATCACTACTGCTCAGCAAAAGATCAAAAGGCCCGGCTGATCCGTAAAGATCAACCGAGGCCAAGTGTGCCGGGGGATTGTGGCACTATTTCTGGATCGCCGGTAAAAGCAGGCCGATCAAGATCGCGATTATTCCAACCGTTGTCGTAAGTGTTGCTATCGGGTTCATTTTTATGATCGCTCCAAAATATTATTCGGCGGTCTCTTATAAATTATCTCCGCCAATTTAATAGACGCTCGGCAACCGGCCTTTTGCACAATTTGGCTTAAATTCCCAAAAACGTCGATAAATGTTCAATTTCGAATGCGCGCGATGTGAACACATGTGAACAAAAATAGCGTTTTTGCTGATTTCGTCCCTCTGAAAGAAATTATTAACCACTGATTCACACAGATGAACTCAGATAAGAAATCGAAATATCTGTGTTGATCTGTGTTTATCTGTGGTTGAAATTCTCCTTTTTGCCCATTTTTGTTCCGTTCCGAACAGGCGCGAACGGAACACAGCGGAACAAACATCGGCTTTTTGGTTCAGAGTTCAAGCTTTAGCTTGCCAATGTCAAAGATCAGGTCAGAACCGCATGCGTGAGCGGGAAGAAACTAACCACTGATTCACACAGATGAACGCAGATAAGAAATTTGATTTATCTGTGTCGATCCGCGTTGATCTGTGGCTAAAACTCTCTTTTCCCATTTTTGTTCCCGGAAGAAATTAAGCACTGATCCACACAGATGAACGCAGATAAGAAGTCGAAATATCTGTGTTGATCTGTGTTTATCTGTGGTTGAAATTCTCTTTTTCGCCCATTTTTGTTCCCGGAAGAAATTAACCACTGATCCACACAGATGAACGCAGATAAGAAATTTGATTTATCTGTGTCGATCTGTGTTGATCTGTGGTTAAAACTTTCTTCTTCCCCATTTTTGTTACATTTCGACACTCTCGCGAATGTAACAACCTGTAACAAAAGTCGACGTTTTTTATGTTTTGGCCATTCGGATATCAAAGAACAGGCATCGAATATGCTTCTCGCCTCAGCCGATTATCCCCCAGAAAACCCGCCGCCGGAATAGCACTTGGCGCACTTGATAGCAGTTGTGGTAAATGGAAAGGTGGATTTGGAATTGCAGGCTAGAACGGACTATGACTTTTTTCGTTTAGGCTTCTTTTCTTTTGCAAAGAGCCCGGCGGTGTATTTTTCGTAGAGTTCGAATAGAAAGACCATCCGGTTCGCCTCGCTAGTGAACGGCTGAGGACGATATGCGAGATCGACGACTTTGTCGAGGTCGTTGTGTGCTTTTACGAGCGACGGCGGCATTGTCAGCGGATCGTACAGATCGGCGAGCGAACTGTTCGGAAACTCTGCACGCGCGTTCAAAACCATCTGGGCCGCCGCTTCGATCGCCGCGATCTGCTTTTCACTCGGGTTTTCAGGCCATGGGAAGTTGTTGTACACGATAGAGTTCGAATAGCTGAAATCACTTTTCATTCGACCACAGGTGTATTTCATCCACGTCATGTGAATAACTGACGTAAGAACACCGAAATGAAAAAGCGAACTATTCTCGATTGTGTAGACCTTATCACCGGCTATGATATCCGGTTCCAGAATCGCAATTGGTATGTATTTTCGATTTTCCGAAGAAACACGCGGGAAGCCGATGTACGTGCCTCGCGGTTGGCGCACTTCACCAAACCGTGTCGGAAACTGTGCTAATTTATTCGTTGCAATTCTTGAGCTTGATTCTCGAAGTCTCCGGACCGCATTAACGCGTTCGAGTACCAGCGGCATTTTCCTCAAATCGTCAGGCGAAATATTGACGAGCCACAAACAGAATCTTGGAATGTTATTGATAAGCTCTTCGCCCATTACGAATCGCCGAATGTACTTGGACGCTTCAGGACAATCTCGTATTAGCTCGTTCCGCTCATCAATGTCCATGAGAAGATGACCGCCGTCATTAGGCATGCTTCCGTAGTTCATATCTGGAACATCGCAGATTGGTTTACTGATCTTACCTATACAAAGGTCGTCACCCTCAAGAAGATAAGGATTGATGTTCTTTGCCCGTGTTTCGTGAGGTTCACCTTGAATATTTTCATATTCAAAGATTCTCTTGTCCCTGACATCGAAGTTTGCGAATCCTACTATCACGACGTGAACCGCCGCCTTGCCTCTCGCTTCGTTTTGCCATCGAAAGGTTCGATGAGCGAAATGAATTTTCATATTGAAGGAGCCAAATAGGATGTTCCAGAGTATCCCGACCTGTTCGCCTTGACTGATCGAGTTCGTTGAAACAAAAGCAACTTTAATATGACTGTTTTGTACAAATCTCGCGGCTTTTACGTACCAAGCGGTTACGTAGTCCAAAACG
Organism: Pyrinomonadaceae bacterium; assembly: GCA_041751035.1. Lineage (GTDB taxonomy): Bacteria > Acidobacteriota > Blastocatellia > Pyrinomonadales > Pyrinomonadaceae > OLB17. The sequence continues at coordinate 697,874 of JBGSYH010000030.1, forward strand.
GCGGTTGATTCAAAACCATTGAAGACATTAGTCATATCTCGCTTTTGTTGCGGATTCTGATTCGACTTGCCAACGAAAGGTGGATTCCCAAGAATGTACGAAAGTTCGGCTTTGGCTACAACATCTCCCCAATCGATCTGTAAAGCATTTCCATGGACGATCTTCGCGCTCTTCTTTAACGGTAGTCGGACGTAGTACTGGCCGAATACGTTGCTGGCCAGCATGTTCATCTGGTGATCGATCAGCCACATTGCGACTTCGGCGATTCGTGCAGGAAACTCTTCGTATTCGATCCCATACATCATGTCGACATGGAGCAAGATCTTAATTCCTAAGTCGTAGACTGTAGTTCCTGATTTGTCCAAGGCTTTTAGAATTTCTAGCTCTAGCAGTCGTAATTCTCTGTACGTGATGACCAAAAAATTTCCGCAACCACACGCTGGATCGAGAAACTTCAATTCGCTCAACCGAAAGTGAAATTCCTGTAGCTGCTTTCTGTTGCCCTTTACCCGTTCAAATTCCTTCCAAAGGTCATCGAGAAAAAGCGGTTTAATGAGCTTGAGTATGTTCGTTTCGCTAGTGTAATGAGCTCCGAGATTTCGACGCTCTTTCGGGTTCATTACGCTTTGAAACATCGAGCCAAAAATTGCCGGCGATATCCGGCTCCAGTCGACAAAGCAGCAGTCGAGCAAGGACTGGCGCATTTTTGTGTCAAAGCTCGCGGTCGGGAGCATTTCTTCAAAAAGCTTGCCGTTTACATATTCAAACGCGGCCAGATCTTCGTCCAGATTCCTGAAGCGAACTTCTTTCGGTGTGTTCAGAACCTGAAACAATTCCTGAAGCCTTGCCGCAAGGTCGCTTCCGTCTTCATTAGTTCGCCGTTCGATGAACTCCTGAAACTGACGCTTTTCAAAGATAGTCGTGTCTTCGGCGAAGAGACAAAAGAGAATGCGAACCAAATAAACTTCAAGAACATGGCCGCTATAACCTATTTCCTCAAGCCGATCATGGAGCTTGCCCATCAGCTCGGCGGCTTTGATATTCGCCGGATCTTGTTCTTTATAAATCTTCCTTTGGTAACCGAGGAGATATGCGAAACGCTGGACGTTGTTTACCAACTCTGAAAGCGGGAATTCGAAGACGGAATCTTCTTCGAGATCGTAAAGACGAAATCGTTCAAAATCGCAGATCAGGATGAATTTGGGAAGGTCGCTTTCCTTTAAGCCGGGGAAGTAGTCCTTTGCTTGCTGGTGGGCTTTGTCGAGATTCTTGCCGCGCGATTTGAACTCGATCAGGATATTGCCCTTCCACAAAAGATCAATAAATCCCTGGTGACCGTCTTCCTTTTTGACGTTTTTCTCAAAGGTCGCTACGCGTCGCCGAGAGATGCCGAAGACGTTAAAGAATTCGTCCATGAACGACTTCGCCTCGGCGTGTTCATTGAATTCGTCTTTCCATTCATTGGAAAACTCAACGGCTCGGCTCTTGATCTCGTTCCAGCTAAGGGTCATAGAGGTTCCGAAGATTGTAACTCAGAGCATGCTCACCCGGAAAACGCGAGAGACGGGTGTCAGGCCCTGCAATACCGGCAGATTAGTTGAGCTTTGCTTTTTCCAGAAAGATCTCTCGTTCGAGTTGTGCGATGTCGGCTTTGATCTCCTGAATATCGGCGTCGGTGGCTTCGACGGCTTTACGGATCTTTCCGTCGGGTGCGGTGAGCACTTTGTATTGGTTTTTCAGATATGCGAGCAACTGTTCCTTGGTCCAGGTTTTATTAGGTTCGCCCGCCGGAAAACCGCGTTTAGTATTTGGAAGTTTCATGATCTATTCATCGTCATCGTCGCCGAGTGTGTCGTCCCAGCGGAGGAGCCTTTCCTGTTCGGCGCAGAATTCTTCGAGCCATTTGGCAAGGACCGGGTCTTTGGCGGCTATGGCTTCGAGCTTGGCGGTCCACGCTTTGAACTCGCGATCGGCAGCCTCTTCGTCGCCGCTGGCGAAGGCGGCCTTTAAGGCAGTGTCATCAACGTTGCGAAATTCCTGCAAGACACGAAGCTTGACGCTGTCCGGCGTGTCATCGGACGGGTCCTGCACCGGTTTTTCTTTCGGCGGAGCAAAACCGAGAATGTTCCTCGCGTTCTGCTTTCGTTCCCATGCTTCGATTTCGGCCAGGTACTTGTCGGCGTTTGCCCGCAAGTTCTCAATATCAGCCTCTGTAAACCCGATCCGGTTTGCTTTGTAATAATCGTTCGCACAGATGTCGTCGATAAGCTCACCGAGCATCTTCGCGGATTCGCGGGGCGTCGGAGCTTTACGGGCGGCTTCCTGAGCAGCGGTAAATTGCTCTTGGAGATATACCTTTTCCAGATGCTCAACAGTGGCTGACATTAGGGCAATATCTTCGTCCTTGATATTTAATGTGCCTTTGTATTTGTCGCGGCATTTGTCGCGCATGTTGATCGCCCAGTCAAGCCGTTTCTTGCTCGACCACTGTTCCCAATGACCCGTTTCGAACGGATATCCATTATCAACTCGCTTATTTGGTTTAGACATGTGGTTGCCCTCCAATCAATTAATTTTCTAAGAACTTTCGGGCTTCGCCCGTCGATGTGCGGAAAAGCTCCGCTTTTCCGTCCCGGCTAATAATCTTGCTGCGGCTATGCCGCCGATTCCTAATGTTCAAAAGAACGGCGGCAGAGCCGCGAAACCAAGTTACGGGCTATCGGAAAAGCACAGCTTTTCCGCAAATCGAGCAGCAAAGCTGCCGGAATAATAGGATATAAAAATATTCACCTCCATCTGATCGACTTATGATCTGTCATCAAAGGTTCATTCTCTAAATCCATTCCATTCCATAGCCTTGCGCTCGAATACAAATAATCGTTCGGCTGCTCGACTAATCCGGCACGTACCGGGTTCATGTGAATGTAATTTACCTTTTCCATCATTGTACTCTCGCCAAATATCTCGAAAGCATTCGGATGATGTTGATAGACCGAATATTTCTGCTTGTCGCCGCGTTCCTGAATTCGAAGTTTACGCAACGATCTTTCGTAATTATTTTCTTTTAGATAGTCAAGAATCCGTTTAGCAGAGATACCGTTCATAAAGCGCAAAACTTCACTTATCTTGCGGTTGCTGTCCGTAATTATGTGCGTGTGGTCGTGCATTATTACGTAGGCGAAGATCATGATGACACCAGAACTGCGGGCTTCATCGAAGGCGTCGCAGGTGATCTGTTTTATTCTGTCCGATCGAAAAACAGGTATCCGATCATGCGCGACAGAAGTTAGATAATAGGCTGGTGTTGTTCTCGATATTTGAAACATTAAAGACCGGCGGCGGAGCCGCATAATTTTTTTAGTAGATCGCACGGAAAAGCATAGCTTTTCCGCACATCGAACGGCATAGCCGAAGAACCAGTGGCTTTTCCGCACATCGAACGGCATAGCCGAAGAACCAGTGGCCTTTCCGCACATCGAACGGCATAGCCCGTGATTCAGGTAAAGGCATAATTGAAAGCATTTAACCACGAAATAACCGAAAAATCACGCAAAAAGTTGCTAATTGCCGCCTCTAACTGCTTTGGTCCCGGAAAGCTGTGAAAAGGCGCCTCGGTTGCGGCGAGTCGACGGCTTAGAACATTTTTTATTCGATCATCCGGCCGCAAGTGTCCCCATAATATTTGCACTTACTATGACAAAATGCTCAGCAAACGGTTAGAAATATACCCTTAAGACTTATGTCATTAAATGAGCAAACTTATTTATTTAATATAAGTAGCGTTTATTGTATCTATTAGTAAATATAAGGCGTATAGTTTAAATGAAAGCAGCAATACGGCTAAGCTTTTACGTTCCGGACTAGGAACTCCTATCGGATCTTTGTCAATTGAATAGGAAAAACTTTTATGAATCTCCACACGGCTACATTTCTATCTATCTTCTCTATCTTCGTTTTTACGTTAACCTTCGGTTTTACTGTCGGGGCACAGATCAAACTAACCCCTCCGATAAACCCAGAATCAAAAACAGAATGCACGAACTGCGGCTCCGAACTAGCGGACGCTCCGGATCTTGGCTCAGCCGCATTTTATGCAGTGCTTGGAGGTTCGACCGTTACCAGCACCGGAGCGACCATTCTAAGCGGTAATCTTGGTGTTTCCCCGGGAACTGCTATCACAGGTTTCCCGCCGGGCATTGTGCTCGGAACGACCGTTGCCGGCACTCTTGCCGCCGCCGTGGCCAAGGCTGATTCATTGCTTGCTTACACCGATCTTGTCAGCCAGGTGTGCGATACGGACCTGACGGGTGTTGAGCTTGGTGGGCTTACGCTTACTCCGGGAGTGTACTGTTTTGACACGTCGGCACAGCTTACCGGAATACTTACCCTTGACGCTGAGGGCGATCCGGACGCCGTATTTGTTTTTCAGACAGGCTCAACATTTATTACGGCCGTAGGTGCCGAAGTAATTTTGACCAACGGAACAGTGGCCTGCAACGTTTTCTACCAGGTGGGAAGTTCAGCAACGATCGGTTCATTGACTGAGCTTCGCGGGACGATCATCGCGCTGACATCAATTACTCTGAATAATGGCGCAAATGTCTTTGGTCGAGTGATAGCATTGAACGGAGCGGTCACGCTGGACACTAACAATGTCACCCGCTGCAACTTTGCAACCAGCGCCGGATCGGTCACGGTCGGCGGCCGCGTTACGAATGGTAAAGGGCAGGGAATCGGCATGACAACTGTTACCATGACCGATGCATCCGGCGGCGTTCGAACAGCTATAACCAGCCCGTTTGGTTATTATAATTTTGAAAACGTTCAGGCTGGACAAAGCGTTATTCTTGAGGTCAAGCACAAACGCTATGAGTTCGCAGAACCAACGCTCGTGCTTTCTTTGAACGACGACCTGTTCAATGCCGACTTTACGGCAAACTAACAAAGCCAAGGTTTCAAACGCAGGGCCCGTACGTTAATAACGTGTGGGCCTTTCTGTTTTGGTTGTTGATATCGTTGGTTATATTAATGACCACTCGCGTTTCTGCGGTTTTTGTTGGACACTTTTGATGTGGAGACTTTGGTTACGGATGATGTGGGAAAGGCGGCGGAGGTGATCCGCGGCGGCGGGGTTGCGGCGTTTCCGACCGAGACGGTTTACGGGCTTGGGGCGAATGCTTTTGACGGCGAGGCGGTCGCGAAGATATTTGCGGCGAAGGGAAGGCCGGCTGATAATCCGCTGATAGTTCACGTAAGCGACGCCGGGCAGATAGATGATATAGCGTCGGAGCTGAACTCCCACGCACGTTTATTCATCGAAAGATTCTTTCCCGGGCCGCTGACTATCGTAGCAAATGGAAACGGCCGCGTTTCGGACATCGCGACCTGCGGGCTGGATACCATTGCGTTCAGAATGCCGGCAAATCCGCTTGCGAATGAATTGATAAAAGCCGCCGGAACGCCGCTCGTCGCACCTTCGGCAAATATCTCAGGCCGCCCAAGCCCGACGACGTGGCAGGCGGTTCTGGAAGATCTTAACGGCCGCATCGATTGCATTCTAAAAGGCGAGCCGACCGCGATCGGGCTCGAATCGACGGTCGTGGATTGCACCGGCAATTTTCCAATGCTTCTTCGCGCGGGTGCCGTTTCGCTTGAAGAACTGCGTTCGGTCGTTCCGGAGACCGAGATATTTCGGTCTGACGAAGATGCTGAGATCCGCAGTCCCGGTTTGAGGCACAAACATTATTCGCCGCGTGCGCGCGTTGTAATAATCGATAAAGACTCGAGCATTGAGGACGCGTCCGCTGCTGCATACATCGGCATCGATCTGCCGAATGGAGCTTTTAACTTATTAAAGATCTGCACAACGCCAGAAGATTATGCCCACGCGATGTTCGAATTCTTCCGCGAATGCGACCGCTCCGGGATCGGTGTTATTTATTGCCAATCAGTCGCCGAACACGGGATCGGCACCGCGATAATGGACAGATTGCGACGTGCATCTGAGTTAGCTGCAAATTGTTGATTGTCTATTGGCAAATTGTGAATTGGAAGAAGAATATCTGTTTAGTTCCGATTAACAATTTTGCAATCAACAATGGACAATTGGCTTTATGGCTGGCTTTGGTGAATGACGGCGATCGCGAGTTCACCGTTGGATGCGATTATCTCGTTCGGGACGTCCGGCCGGTCTTGCAGGTCGTGGAGCCATCCGACGGGCACAAGAACGAGAATCTTTGTCTTTCCGGTTTCCGCCATCGCCGCTTTGGCTTCGAGCGGTCCATAAAGTCTTTTTTGTTTGCCGTCGGGGTTTCTAAGAAGGCGGCCGCTGGCGTAAAACTCTGCGTTGTGCGAAATGGTGTGAAGCCCAACGATGTTCAGGTCCGAATATCCGTGGGCATCTGCGGCGGCGATCAGGGATTTGACGGAATCGCGCTCGGCAAATCGGGGAACTACGAAGATCAACAGCGAAATGATGACGGCGAACGTAGCCAGCGCGGTCCCTTTTATAAATAGCTCGCGGCCCGCGCTGTTTCCTATCCAACGGTAAAGAAAGATCGCCGAAATGATTATTGTCGGCGGCACCGCGGGCAGAATATAGCCCGGAAGCTTTGATCCCGAGAACGAAAAGAACACGAGAGGTACGGCGACCCAGGCAGCGGCAAACAGATATAGCGGCCCGAAGGCGACATTTCGATAACGCTGTGCCGTATCACCGCCAGCGAAAATAAGGTCTTTCGCTCCTAACCAAAGCCCCGCGAAGAATGCCGGAAGCCACGGGATGGTCATCAGCGGCAATACCCAAAAGAAAAAATGAAACGGCTGTGGATGTTGGTATTTATTTGAAGTGTATCGCTGGAAATGATGCTGGATAAAGAACTCATCGATGAACTGCCAGCCATTCGCTAGATACATCGGCAGATACCAAGTGGCGGCTACGGCTGCCGTTAACGGCAAACCCCAGAGCAAGCTGATGAAAAATGTCTTATTCGGAAACCGAAAGCTAAGCAGATGGAAAAATGAGATGATCGCGAACGGAAAGACGATACCGACCAGGCCTTTTGCGAGCAGCCCAAGCCCGACGAAAAAGTAAAAACTGACTAGCAAAGGGATCGAACGGCGATCGGTAACGCTCGAAAGATAATAAAAAAGGAAATAACTGACGCATGCCCCGGTGATCGGGAATGTGAGAATAATGTCGAAGCTTGCTCCGCGTGAAAACACGAGCAGGCCAAGCGTGGTGGCGGCGATCAAAAGGACATAGTCGCCGAAACCGTTTTGCACGGGAACGTCGTTGTTCGGATTCTCATATTTGCGGCCAAGAAACCAAAGTGAACCGATAGTGCCAAGCCCGAATAGAGCCGAACCAAATCGTGCGGCGAATTCATTGACGCCGAAGATGTTGTAAGCGGCGATCTGCAGCCAATAAAGCAGGGCCGGTTTTTCGAACCAATTAAAGCCGCCGAGCGTGGTGGTGACCCAATCGGACCGGTCGAACATTTCGCGGGCGACCTGTGAATATCGCGGTTCGTCGGGCCCGAGCAACGGGATCGTAAGCCCGAAAAGATAAACGAATATCGTGACGGCGACGAATGCGTACCAGAAATACCTCGACCTGAGAAATGCGGAAATGGCTTCCATCTTTGTTATTATCGCGTGCTTAACTGAAAATAAAAGTATTGCCGATAAGGGGTTACGGTTCAAACGATGAAAGACGGGAAAATACTAAGAGCGGCGGCGATCGGGGTAGGTTCATTGGGGCGGCACCACGCGCGGAACTATGCGGAACTCGCGAAAGAAGGCCGAGTGGAATATGTCGGCGCGTGCGATATTGATGCGAAAACCTCAGAAGCCATTGCGGCCGAACACGGGGGCCAAGCATTTACGGATTGGCACGATCTAATGGATCTGGTGGACGTAGTTTCGATCGCAACGCCGACCGAAACGCATTGCGAGATCGCGTGTGCGTTTCTGGAAAAAGGTGTCCACACGCTAGTCGAAAAACCGATAGCTTTGAGTTTGGATGAAGCCGACAGGATGATCGCGGCAGCCAACGCTTCGGGTGCGAAATTGATGGTCGGGCAGCTTGAAAGATTTAATCCTGCGATGGTCGCTTTGCGTCCGCACGTAACCAAACCGCTTTATTTTGAGATACACCGCGTGTCGCCGTTTCCTAATCGCTCGCTCGATGTCGATGTCGTGCTGGATGTGATGATCCATGACCTTGACGCGGTGCAATGGCTGGTCGGCAGCGATGTGAAAGTTAGTGAAATAAGGGCCGTTGGGATTCCCGTAATTTCAGATAAGGTTGACGCGGCAAACGCCCGGATCGAATTTGAGAACGGTGCCGTTGCGAATATAACCGCATCGCGGATCGGCACCGAGAAGATCCGCAAGACACGCTTTTATCAGACCAATGCTTACGTGGTTCTGGATTACGCGACGAAGTTTGCATCGCTTACTTCTTTAGATCCAGAAGCCGCACATCCTCTGCTCGGGATCTCGATCAACCGGCTCGAGATCAATGATGTTGAACCGCTTCGAAGCGAAATCGCTGCGTTCATTGATTCTATCGAACAAGGCATCGAACCGCCTGTGACCGGAGACGACGGCCGCCGGGCACTTTCACTGGCGATCGGCGTGCTCGAACGAATCAATGAACATGTTGCCAAGCTGAAACAACTCTAGTCTTGATAGTAACTCATCAAATTCCCGAATTCTCATTTTCCGGCATTTTCGATGTCCTTCACTGAGTTCGGATCTTCGAGTGCTGAAAGGTCTCCGGGATCTTCGCCAAGGTAGGCGGATCTTATTACTCTTCTCATAACTTTGGCATTGCGGGTCTTCGGCAGTGCCGAGACAAAATGGATCTTCGACGGAGATAGCGGCTTGCCCATATCGCGGGCAACAAGCTCGCGAAGCTCGATCGCCAATTTCGAATTTCGAATTTCGAATTTCGAATCTTCCTCATCCTCCGGTTCGATATTCGATATTCGATATTCGTCATTCAGAACTACGAACGCGACCATTGCAGTGCCTTTTACTTCGTCCGGAACGCCGATTACCGCGGCTTCGGTGACTAGCGGATGGGCCACCAGCAAACTCTCTACTTCGGCGGGGCCGACGCGTTTGCCGGCGACCTTTAGAGTGTCGTCCGAACGGCCGAGGATGAACCAATGGCCGTCCTTGTCACGCATCGCAAAATCGCCGTGGACCCAGATGTCCTTGAATCGCCGCCAATAGGTGTCGAGATAGCGTTCCTTTTCCTGCCAGAATCCACGAGCCATTCCTATCCAGGGTTGTTTGATCACGAGCTCGCCGACTTTGCCGTTTTCAACCGGCTTGCCCTCATCGTCGAGTATGTCAATATCCATTCCCGGGCACGGAGCAGGGAAAGAACAAGGCTTTATCGGCAGCAGCGGATTGCCCATCAAGATGCCGCCCGCGATCTCCGTCCCGCCGGAGTAATTGATGATCGGCAGTTTCGAATTCCCCACTTGCTCAAACAACCACCACCAAGGCGCCGGATTCCACGGCTCGCCTGTTGAGGCAAAAATGCGCAAGGACGAGAGGTCGTGACGTTCAAACGGAGCGGGGACACTCTTGTCCCCATCGACGGTTCCTCCGGCGAGATTTTGTTCGCCCTTCGGGCTCATGGGGACAGGAGTGTCCCCGCTCCCTTCGGCCGCGGCGAGAGATCTTATCAACGTCGGCGAGATGCCGAGGACTTCGACCTTGTGTTTCGCGCAGAATTCCCACATTCGGTCGGGAGTTGGGTAATCCGGAGCTCCGTCGTAGATGCAGATCGTCGCGCCGTTGATGAGTGCTCCGTAGATCAGCCACGGGCCCATCATCCAGCCGATGTCCGTGTACCAAGAGATCCGCGTGCCTTTACCCACATCCGTCCCAAACGCCATATCCTGCGCCGCCTTGATCGGAAAACTCGCGTGAGTGTGCGCGATCCCCTTCGGCTTGCCTGTTGTGCCGGAGGTGTAGAGGATGATGAGCGGGTCTTCGGCGGAGGTGGGTTCGATGTCGGTCAATTCGTCATCCCTCAAGTAGCCGTCCGCCATGAATCCGTGCCAGTCTTTGATGGTTTTGTCGTTGATGCCAACGTCATCCTGCGATCGCCAAGCGGCGATCATCAATTTCACCGATGAACATTTCTCGACTGCCTCGCTAGCAACGGTGAACGCGTCAAACAGCCTACCGCGCCTCGGAAAGGGTGTTGACGTAAACAAGACCTTTGCCTTGACCGCGTTAAGTCGCGACGCAATGGCCTCGACACCATAACCGGAGAAGACTGGGACCGCGATTGCTCCAATTCGATTGATTGCCAACAGAGCAATGACCGTCTCAATCATCATTGGCATATGAATACCGACTGCGTCACCCTTACCAACTCCTTGAGCCCGTAACTCAGCCGCGCAGACCATCACTTGGCGGCAAAGGGCGGAATAGGTGATTTGGTCGACGTCGCCTTCTTCGCCTTCCCAAATCACGGCTAGCTGATCGCCCATTTCGTCAGTCCACCAGCGGTCAAGGCACATTTTGGTTATGTTTAAGCCGGCGTGCGCGGGGAACCCAGTCGCTATCGCTCCCGGTTCTGACTCTGCGTCTTTGCGTCTTTGCGTTGAAAACCATTTTGGGAATTCTATGCCGTCGGTCGTATCGAGCAGCTTTTCGTAGGGCGGGTCGAATTTTATGTCGAGGAATTTCAGAACCTCTTCGGTGAATTTTCCGACGTCGCGGATGGAGAATTCGTAAAGCTCATCCCAGGTCGAGACGCCGATCTGGCGCATGAACTTTGTAAGCTGCGCGCGTTCGATCACGTCGGGCGTTGGTGTCCAGGCGATGGGCTGATCTTCGAGGAGGTTCGTGTCGTGCATAAGAAGAATTAGCCACAGATTAACACAGATGAACACAGATATTTAGTTTGGACAATTCCGCCCTTTAGGAGAACCAAACCCAGCGATCATGGTTATTTCATTGAACAAATCCATCTGTGCTAATCTGTGTCCATCTGTGGTTAATTTCTTTTGATTATGACCGAACTTCCTGTTGGGATTGAACTTCCAAGTGATCTTTTCGCGGGTAAAACCGCCATTGTTACCGGTGCGTCGCGTGGAGTTGGGCGTGCCGTTGCGGTGCGATTGGCTGAGGGCGGTGCGAATGTTGTTGTTAATTATTTGCAGCAGCACGCCGAGGCCGACGAGACCGTGCGTCTTTGTGTCGAGAAAGGCGTGAAAGCGGTCGCGGTGCAGGGCGATGTTTCCAGCATTGTGGCGGCGACTGAGATCGCAAAACGTGCGGTCGAGGAATTTGGCGGGATCGATCTCCTGATTCTGAACGCCGGGATCTGGGAAGGTGCTCCGATCGAGGAAATGTCTGAAGAGACTTGGAACCGTGTGCTCAACACAAATTTAAAAGCGGCGTGGGCGATGTCGAAGGCGTGCGTTCCGGCGATGAAGAAACGCGAATCGGGTGCGATCGTTTTGGTTTCTTCGACCGCCGGCCAACGAGGGGAGGCGAACTATTCTAATTACGCCGCTTCGAAAGGCGGACAGATCAGTTTTACGAAGGCTCTCGCAAGCGAACTCTGTCCGAAAATAAGAGTAAATTGTGTCGCTCCGGGCTGGATAGAAACGGCGATGGTGCGGCCGGTGTTCGAAGACAAGGAATATCATCAAAGCGTCTTAAAGACGATCCCGTTGAACCGCGTCGCGACAACAGACGATATTGCTCTTTCCATCTGCTTTCTCCTATCACCGTGGGCACGCCACATCACCGGCGAGATCATGAACGTCAACGGCGGAGCTGTTCTCTGCGGTTAAATTATTTCCTTGTTTTGCCAACCCTCACTTTTTGCCATAGATTTACAAGTGATCGTGATTGGTGAGCTTTCTCCAACAGTAATGAAATTCGGCGGAACGTCGGTTGGCGACGTTGCGGCATTTGAGCGCGTTTTTCACATTGTATCGACTCAGATCGAGAAACGGCCCGTTGTTGTCGTTTCGGCGATGACAAAATGTACTGATGCACTGCTGGCCGCGTTCGAAATGGCGAAGAAGGGCGAGTTTGCCGCGGCGATCGAATCGCTTGAGCCGCATTTCGAGCGTCATACCGCGGTTTCGAAACACTTCATTCCGAACGGCACTCCAAACGCCTTCAGCGGCGAGCTCGAATACGCACGCGGCGAGCTTTCCGATCTGCTGATGCGTGCCTCGCGTCGATCTCTGCCGCTTTCGATGTTGAAAGACGCGATCGTCAGTTACGGCGAACAGCTTTCGTCGCGGCTGCTCGCCGAGGTGCTGAAAGCGAAGGGCGTGAAAGCGAGACAGGCCGATTCGCGTCGGCTGATCGTGACCGACGATGAATTCGGAGCGGCTCAGCCGATAATGGACGAGACGACTGAACTCGTTAGGCTTGAATTGCAGCCGGCGATCGAAGCCGGCGAAGTTCCTGTGATGGGCGGTTTTATTGCGGGAAATCGTGCGGGTGAAACAACTACGCTCGGGCGGGGTGGTTCTGATTATTCTGCGGCGATAGTAGCAGCGTCGCTTGGAGCGGCGGAGTTACAAATTTGGACCGACGTTACCGGCGTGATGACCTGCGATCCTCGGATCTGTTCGACGGCCCAAACGATTCCAGTGCTTTCGTACGAAGAAGCTGCCGAGCTCGCATATTTCGGTGCCAAGGTCTTGCATCCGAAAACGATCAAACCGGCTGTCGATAATAATATTCCTGTGCGCGTTTGCAATACGTTTCAGCCCGATGAGATCGGGACGATGGTCTTGGCCGAATCTGGCGAGACGACCAACAAAATAAAGTCCATCGCCAGCAAAAAGAACATCACGATCCTTCGCATAAATTCGGCGCGGATGCTTGGTGCGTACGGTTTCATGAGCGCGGTGTTTCAGGTGTTTGATCGCCACCGGACCGTGATCGATGTGATCTCGACGTCTGAGGTTTCGGTCGCGTTGACGCTGGATAATTCGGAGAATATCGACAAGGTAGTCGAAGATCTACGGCGGCTCGGCGAGGTTGAGGTCGAAACCGGTTACGCTGTGATCTGTGTCGTCGGCGAAGGATTGCGGGCTTCCACCGGGCTTGCTTCGAAGATATTTTCGACGATCGAAGATGTAAACGTCGCGCTCGTTTCGCACGGCGCGTCGGCGGTTAATCTAACGTTTGTCGTTAAGGAAGAGCTTGTCGCGGATGTTATAAAGAAACTGCACGAAGAGTTTTTCTAGCTGTCTGAGAATGGGTTTGTCCCGATGAACACGGAATCGGGTTATTCGAATCTGATGTCGATCGGCCGCTCGAAAAAGGTCATTTCAGCAGTGTTTAGGGTTGGGTCGCCGATCATAGAGTTAAACTCTTTCCAACGAATGAGGAGGGTCGGTGTTATGCTTATAGGCAATTCTTCAGAGGTGGCGTAGCGTCGGCGTTCGAAGTTGAGATCAAAAGTTATTGTGTTCGGCGATTTGGATGTAAGCGTTTCAGTTCCAGCTTCTTGGAAGTGCCAAGAGCGATCCACGTTGGTCGCCTTTATCCAAGGTTTGGGAAGCCTCGGAGAATATGACAGATAAGGTTGGATAAAAAAAGCACCCGACTCGTTGTTGATCTTTGAAATGTAGATCTCGAAATAGGGGAATGTGGGCGGAACATTTTCAATTCTCAGGGTGACATTCGCTTTGATTTGTTTTCCGTCGTCTTGAAGAATCCTCGCTCGTTCAACGGAAACACGTATATCTGACTCTGCGAGTTGTTTTAGGATGTCGCGATGTGTTCTCGTCCTGTGAGAGCGGTCCCTCTCGAGAATAGCCCCGTAGACTTGCAGGGATGTGTACGCTGTGCCTATCAAGATGATCTGAAAGCCGGCGATACCAACTAACAGAAATATTCGCAACACGGATGAATCTGTTATTTCGAATATTAAACTGCGAAGGAAATATGCCACGGCTGGGCAGATCGCTAAAGAGAGCACAACTCCTAAGCACGCGAGAATGAAAATTGGAGTTTCCCAGTTTCCCAAAGTACTTCGGGCGCCGAAACCATTTCCCACGGCGACAATTACGATAAACCACGCACACGCGGCGAAGATCGCGACGGACACTATACCGGCAGCGACCGATACCACTATTATTGTGAGAAGCGATGACATGTATGTACTGGAGCAAACGATGCTAGGCGCAGACAAACCTAATTACTGTATAGACCTAAAAGCCAGAAATATCCAATGAAAGTTAGTCAGCTTACCAAATCTCTGATGTCCGTCCCTTCCACTTCCGGCGAAGAGGAGGCGGTCGGGTTTTGGCTGCGTGAATATTTGACGTCGCTTGGCTGGAACGTTAAGTTACAGCCCGTAAGCGAGAACCAGAATAATGTCATCGCAACCCTTAACGACACGCCTCGTGTTTGGATGTCCACGCATATGGATACGGTTCCGCCGTTTATTCCTCCGACCGAGGATGACGTGAAAATATACGGCCGCGGGGCGTGCGATGCGAAGGGGATCATCGCCGCACAGATAACCGCCGCCGAGCAGCTTCGCAAAGAGGGGATCACCGACATCGGTTTGCTGTACACGGTCGAAGAAGAGCGTTCGAGTACGGGAGCGAAAGCCGTGAACGAACATCCGCTTGCGGCGAAGTGCGAATTTATGATCAACGGCGAGCCGACCGATAACGATCTTGCGATCGGGTCAAAGGGATCGTTTCGTCTGAAGATCAAAACGAGCGGCAAGGCCGCGCATTCTGCGTATCCGGAGCAGGGCGATTCGGCGATAGAAAAGCTGCTTGATATTCTTGAGGACATCCGCCGCACGAAGTTTCCCCACGACGATTTCTTTGGCGACACCACGGTAAATATCGGCGAAATAAACGGCGGGCTGGCCTTGAACATCATTCCGCCGTTTGCCGAGGCCGGTTTTCTTATTCGCCTTACCACCGATCGCGAGCCGATCGAAACGGCGCTTGAAAACATCGTCCGGGGCCGCGGCGAGATCGAAGTTCTTTCGTGCAGCGAACCTGTAAAGCTTCATTCGGTTGAAGGCTTCACGCAAAAGGTCGTGCGGTTCACTACGGACATTCCGCACATGCCGAAATGGGGCAAACCGCTCTTGCTCGGACCGGGCTCGATACTCGTGGCACATACTAAGGACGAATTCGTCCTAAAGAAAGACCTTGAGACTGCCGTCGATCTGTATGTCTCACTTGTAAAAGAACTATTAACCACAGATAAACACGGATGAACTCAGATAAGATAGAAAGGAATTATCTGTGTCTATCGGTGTTAATCTGTGGTTCGAATCATCGCTGAAATATGAACATCGCACTAATCGGTTATGGGCAAATGGGAAGGCTGATCGGACAGCTTGCCGGGACGCGGGGGCATTCGGTGAGGGTCATCGTGAACGAATCGCACGCCGATCTTCCTGCGGAGCAGCTTGCGGGGACCTTGCGGGCGGCGGAGGTCGCCATTGATTTCACGGTCGCCGAAGCGGTCCGACGCAACGTTGAGGCGTGCATGCTCGCCGAAACGCCGATCGTGGTCGGGACAACGGGTTGGAACGATCAGCGGTCGGAGATCGAAAAGCTTGTCGCCGAAGCAAACGGTGCGATGGTTTACGGTGCGAATTTTTCCATCGGCGTAAATCTATTTTTCCGCATTGCCGAATACGCCGCCGAACTGCTCGCACGCTTTCCTGAATACGAAGCCTTTATCGAAGAGCAGCACCATTCCCGCAAGAAAGATTCCCCGAGCGGGACGGCGCTAAAACTAAAAGACGTGGTCAAAGATCACATCGGCATCGGCGATATCGCTGCGACGCGTGCGGGCAATATTCCGGGAACGCACCGGCTTGGGTTCGACGGCCCGGCAGATCACATCCTGATCGAACACGCCGCCCGCAACCGCGAAGGCTTTGCCCTCGGTGCACTAAACGCCGCCGAATGGATAGAAAACCGCAAAGGCTTTTACGAATTCACCGCGGTAATGCAAGAACAGTTATCGTCCACAGGTAAACACAGATGAACTCAGATAAGAATTCGATCTATCTGTGTCTATCCGTGTTTATCTGTGGATAAAAAAATCTATGTGCCCTATGTTCCTATGTGGTAAAAAATAAAAAACCACAGATTCACACAGATGAACTCAGATAAGAATTCGATCTATCTGTGTCTATATGTGTTTATCTGTGGATAAAAAAATCTATGTGCCCTATGTTCCTATGTGGTAAATACAAAAACCAAATCGGCAGACGTCCTTGATCACGCGCGGGATCGGGCAATGGAAAAAGTCCGGCGAGTCTTTTTGGGCGAGACCTGCCGGACTTTGGATATTTTTGACCTTAAATATTATGGCGGAAAGGGTGGGATTCGAACCCACGGAACCCTTTTGAGGTTCACAGCATTTCCAATGCTGCCAATTCAACCGCTCTTGCACCTTTCCACGGCCAACAAATAGCCTACCAAAAACTAAAGCCTAAGCAAACTTCGTGAGCGGATCAGCGAATTATATTCGTGGACTACCTTATCGGGCGAGCCTTCGACCATCCAACCGGCAGAGGTGCCGACCCAGCGTTGTTCCATTGAGTTGAAGGGTTTCTTGTCGCGAACACGCCGCATCAGGTCTTTGTATGCCTTCACATAGTTGTCGGCGCCTGAAAAATAACTCGATGCCATCGAATTTCCGGTGCCGGCCTCTTTCATTGCGGCAGCGGCGGCTTCGATCTCTTCGGCATTGCTTTGCAGCGTTTCAGCGCTCAGTTCCTTGTATGCGGTTCGCGAGGCATAGACCAAGCCTTTCTTGGCTTTTATATTGAAATCGGTCACGACAAAGGCGAATTTCTTCGACGGATCGTCGCGATAGAGCTCGAGCCGCTTTGCGGCGACCTCGTCCTCAAGCTTATCGACCTCAAGCGTAAATTCTTTGTTGGCCGCGGTGAAAGCTTCGAACGCGTCCACCAATCCCTGATGCGCCTCTTTTCCCTTTTGGAATTTGTCGTCCTTATAATCGTTCTGATTGTAATAAGGATAAATGGCCTTTACCTGTTTGATCGCCTCACGCAGAGCTTCGACATATTTATCGCCTGCTTGTTCGACGGCCGGCATCTTCGGCTCCATTTCGCTCGCCTCTTTGATTCCCGCGGCGCAATCTTCGCCGTCGCCCGATATCTCATACAGTCCGTAAACATTTCGTTCGCTGCCGGTCGGGCCCACTTTCGGATCACGAACCCAAGAGGTATAACGCTGATAAGAATTCACTACAGAATTCGAATATTTGTTAACACATTTCGAGATGTAAATATTCGTTTTTTCGGTCAGGCTGCCGTCGTCACTGGTCGCACCTGTTGTGCCTCGGCGTTCGGTCACGCCAGGCTTTGAGTCTTCCTTCAATGCTTCAGCAGAATCGCGCAGGCGTTCCGAGATAGCATTGCAGCCGAGCGAAACAGTGATGATGAGCGAAAGGCCTACAAGAAGTGCAAATGAGTTCTGATATTGTTTGACCATTGGTGTCTCCAAATAGTAATAAGACGGCGCCTGTTGGGCAAATTTGCGGACCGCAGAGTAAAGGGAAAGATGTCGACGGACATCGCCCGACAGTCTTTCCCTATTGTCAAAAGTTAGCGGCCGACTGCTCTTAGTCAGCGTCAGCGTGATCTTCGTCCGGTACCGGTTCTGCCGCCGCAACAGCAGCGGGCGCATCGTCTTCGCCCGAAAGCCACAGGTAAAAGAAACCGGCAAGCAATGCACCCAGGATCGGGGCTACCCAAAACAGCCATAGTTGGGGAAGAGCCCAACTGCCGCCGCTGAACGCAACGTATATAGCCGGACCTGTGCTGCGTGCAGGGTTGACCGACGTATTCGTTACCGGGATCGAGATCAGATGGATAAGCGTAAGGCAAAGCCCGATCGCGATCGGCGCAAAGCCTTTTGGTGCCAGGCGACTTGTAACACCGAGGATCACTAATACAAAGAAGAAGGTCAACACTACCTCGACGATAAATGCTGAATGCGCAGCATAGCCGCCTGGTACGCCGGGAGCGTCACCGTATCCATTTGACGCAAAACCGTCGGCTAGTTTGAATCCGGCCCTACCGGTCGCGATCAGATAAATGATGCCGGCACCGGCGATCGCTCCGAATACCTGAGCGATAATATAAGGCAAGGCCTCGTTCGCGGGAAAACGCTTTCCGGCAACAAGGCCAATAGTTACGGCCGGATTGAAATGTGCACCGGAGATGTGTCCGAGCGCATAAGCCCCGGTCAAGACCGTAAGACCAAAAGCAAGTGAAACGCCCGCAAGACCGATCCCTCCGTTCGGATACGACGTTGCTAGAACCGCACTTCCGCATCCACCCAAGACCAACCATAGAGTTCCAATAAACTCAGCCGACAACCTTTTGCTTAAAGGCATAAATATCGTCCTCCCGATTATATCGATGAAAGTCCGTGAATGGGTCTAGCAGAGAATTCCGGAAATAGAGCGAATGTGGATCGGCGAACTAAAAGGCGCGAACCAGATCAAGAAAGATCCGAAATCCAAAATCCCAAATCCAAAATTGAAATGGCGGAGAGGGTGGGATTCGAACCCACGGTACCCGTTAGGGTACAGCAATTTTCGAGACTGCCCGATTCAACCACTCTCGCACCTCTCCGCGAATCACTTATAATACGGTCAAATGTTGGCGAATATCAAGCCTGCGTTATCGCTTCGCACGGAAAAATTCCTGCATCAGCAGGCGGCACACTTCTGCCAAAACCCCGGACACCACATCTATGCGATGATTCAGAATATCCGAATCGCACAAGCGAAATTTGGTCTCGACCGCACCGAAACGAAGGTCGTGAGCACCGAAGACGAGCCGCTTTACGCGGGCATTTACGAGAGCACCGGCACACATAACGCAGGGTTCGATGGTCGAATACACGGTCGCACCGGTTAAGCGGTAATTGCCGATGGCCTTCGCCGCTTGCCGCAAGGCGAGGATCTCGGCATGTGCGGTCGGGTCGTTGTCGGTTATCGTCCGGTTGCCGCCACGCGCGATCAAATTTCCCTTGGCATCAACGATCACACAGCCGATCGGGACCTCGCCATTTGCAGCGGCTTCGCGAGCCATTTCGATCGCAGACCGCATTGCGGCTTCGTCTTCTGTTATATTTATTATGGCTTCCACAGTGTTTACAAAAGGCCGAAGCGGGAACTAGCGATTTCTTGCATCCAAAATTAGGAAGTGGTAATCCTATATTCTGTTTAAGCTGCAGGTCAAATGACCTCGTTCTTCGCTCTACCCGAGTTAAGTATATGAGTGACGATGTTCGGCAAGGCGTAACGCCGGCCGACGACATACATACCTCAACGGTTCCCGATTCTTTCAAGGCCTTTGCCGAGGAGGTTCGCCGGCGTAACCAAAAACCCCGGACCGCACCCGTCAGCATTCCACAAAAATTGCAGCCCGCCGAATTCAACACGGCGATGGTGCATTTCTATCGCGGCGAGATACAGCGTTCGAACATCTGGAGAAATCGGCTCGATGCGACGACGAACTGGGCCGTTATCACCGCCGGTGCGACGCTGTCTTTCGTATTCAGTTCACCGGACAATCCGCATTTTGCGATACCGATCAATACGATACTCGTTTCGATCTTCCTGTTTATGGAAGCGAGGCGGTATCGATATTACGAGGTGTGGGCGAACCGCGTTCGCGTGCTTGAGACGGGATATTTTGCACCGATGCTTTCGCATAGAGCGATACCACCGGATAAGGAATGGGCGGACCATATCTCGGCAGATCTGATCGCGCCGCATTTTACGATCAGCGAATGGGAAGCGGTCGGTCGCCGCCTGCGGGCTAATTATCTTTGGATATTTATTTTGCTTGCGCTGTCTTGGGCGCTAAAGATCTACATTCACCCGTCACCGATACCGACGGCATCCGATATGGACCGCGAGAGATTTTGGGAGATATTTTTCAACCGTGCTCAGGTCGGACTTGCACCGGGCTGGATGGTTATCATGATCGGGGCTTTGTTCAACCTAACGATCTTTTTTGTTGCTTTTAGCACGCTGAAACTTCGCGATGCGTCTAGCGAAGTGCTGCCGCTCGAGAGCTTTGAATGGCATCCGTTCAAACAGGTTTCCGAATGGGCAGGCTCAAGCCTGAGCCGAAATAACCCGATCCGGCGCTCAAAGAAAGCACGGCAGAGAATGCGGTCGGTACATAAAACGGATGGATAATATGGAAGCCATTAAGTCACATACTTTTTTCACTCAAATCGCATTACTGTTAGTCGTTTTAGTAGCGAGCTCCATCGCCTATGCGCAGGGTGAACCTGTGCTTAAGCCCAAAAGCGACGTAAGTAACGATACGGCTTCGCTAAGGTTCGATAGCAAAGAGATGGGTCGGGAGATGCCGTATCGAGTAATATTTCCAGCCAGATATAAGGTCGATAGAGATGCTCGCTACCCCGTCATCTACCTTCTCCATGGCCTTACTGGCAACCACACTAATTGGACAGATCGAACCAAGCTGGCGGAGTATTCAACGTTTTACAAGTTCATTATCATCACGCCTGAAGGCGAGAATGGTTGGTATACGGATGGTGCGACGAACGAAAAGGATAAATACGAAAGCTACATTATTAAAGAGCTGATCCCGGAGGTCGATAAGAGATTTCGCACGATTACCGACCGAAAGAATCGTGCGATCGCCGGGCTTTCGATGGGCGGTTACGGTGCACTCAAATTCGGCCTGAAATATCCGGAGATGTTCTCGCTTGCCGGCAGCTTTAGCGGTGCGTTGGGTGCCGCGAGCTTTCCTAGTTCCGGCCGCGGCGAAGCATCAATGAGGTCGCTCGGAGTTATCTTCGGCCCTACGGACAGCGAAACGCGCAAGGCGAACGACATCTTCCGAATGATCCGCGAGATCACACCCGAACAATTGAAGGCAATGCCGTTTTTGTATGTCGACTGCGGCACTGAAGATTTTCTCTTCCAGAACAACCGCGATTTCATTGACCTGTTGATCCAAAAGAAAGTGCCGCACGAATTTCGTCAGCTTCCCGGCGGGCATAACTGGCCGTACTGGGACAAACAGGTACAGGAATTTTTGCGCATAGCGGACCGGTCATTCAATGCAAAATGATTTTATCGCTAATAAATCCCCGAAAACAGGCCTGAACCTATCACTTTTTATATAAGTTATGAATATCTTATTGGCCATCGTAATTATCGTTTTTTCTTTTTCAATTGGCTTTTCCCAAACAGAGCCTGAGAAGCGCATTGCAGAAATTCAATCGGCGCTTGTCGAACAGGGGTTTGACGGCTGGCTTTTTTACGATTTTCGCGGCAGCGATATTCTGGTTCCGCGCATTCTCAAGACGGAGAGGCTCGGCGGTTCGCGGCGTTGGTTCTACTTTGTTCCCCGCAAAGGTGAACCGGTCAAAGTCGTTCATGCGATCGAGCCCGGGCAGCTTGATGCGTTACCCGGGAAGAAGTTGATCTACCGAGAATGGCAGTTGCTTCGCGACCAAGTTTCAAAGGCGATCTTCGATCAGGGACGGCCAAAGGGCGATTTCCGCATTGCGATGCAGTATTCGCCCAACAATGATATTCCGTACATTTCAAGGGTCGATGCCGGAACGATCGAGATGGTCCGAAGCACCGGCGTGAAGATCGATTCGAGTGCCGACCTTGTGCAGCAATTTGAGGCGGTTTGGGCACCTGAGCAGCTTGCGATGCACACCGAAGCTGCGACGAATATTCAGAAGGTGATCATCGAAGCGTTTGGCGAGATCAAGCGGCGGATAAACGCGAATATTCCGACGACCGAGAACGACGTTCAGCAATTTATGATGAAGCGTTACGAGGAACTCGGAATGAACCCTTCGCCGATGATCGTCGCCGTAAATGCAAATGCCGCCTCGCCGCATTATTTCCCACGGGCAGGACAAGGTGCGCCGATAAAACGAGGCGATCTGGTTTTGATCGATACAGTTACAAAGGTTAGAAAACCACGGGCTCCGGCGGCTGATCTGACCTGGATGGGTTACGTCGGCGAGACCGTGCCCGAAGAATACACAAAGATCTGGGATATCGTTTTTGAAGCGCAGCAGGCTGCTTTGAAAGCTATTCGATACGCATTTGCGGCCGGGCGGCCGATCACCGGAGCACAGGCAGACGATGTTTCACGCGGCATTATCAAAAAGGCCGGTTATGCGGATGAGTTTTTACACCGCACAGGGCATTCGATCGGCGAAGAAGGACACGGCAACGGAGCCAATATCGATAATCTTGAAACACGCGATTCCCGCCGACTGATCCCCGGAACTGCGTTTTCCATTGAACCGGGCATATATTTCGCCGGACGATTTGGCGTCCGTTCTGAGATCGATGTTTATATCGACGGAAAAAATGTCATCGTAACGCACCCGCATCAAACCGAGATCTTTCCGATCTTAAAATGAGCCGTCAGCAATCAGCGATCGGCATTCAGCTAGCCGAAAGATCTATCTTGGTTTTTTATGAAAGATTTTCGAAATCTTCAGGTGTGGGAAAGATCTCATGCACTTACCCTTTTGATTTATGAGTTAACCAAAGTTTTTCCAAAAGAAGAATTGTTTGGGCTCACAAGTCAGATTCGTAGAGCGGCAGCTTCGATACCCACCAATATCGCCGAAGGTTGTGGCCGTGCAAGCGATCCGGATTTTGCACGATTTCTCCAGATCTCGTTTGGTTCAGCCTGTGAGGTTGAGTACCACTTGATACTCGCAAAAGACTTGAAATATGTCGACGGAAACATGCACGCAAAAGTGACTGATGAACTCATTGCTGTGAAAAAGATGTTGGCTTCATTGATTTCCAAACTCCGGGCTGACCGCTGACCGCCGACTGCTGACCACTATGTTAAATTTCGCAATTGAAACTGCACGAGATGCCGGTCAGATCCTCTTGGAAAAATTCGGCCGGATAACTACGATCACAAAAAAAGGCGACATTAACTTGGTAACCGAGGCTGATCTTGCGTCAGAGGCGTTGATAATCGAGCGGATAAAATCGCATCAGCCGCGGCATTCGATATTGGCCGAAGAGGCCGGTGAAGCCGTGATAATCGGCGGCGACAATACCTGGAAATGGATAATCGATCCGCTTGATGGGACGACGAATTACGCACACGGTTATCCTTGTTTTGCGGTGACGATCGCGCTTGAACACGACGGCGAGGTCGTGCTTGGCGTTACATTTGATCCGACCCGCGATGAACTATTTGCCGCCGAAAGAGGGCAGGGCGCGACACTAAATGGGAAACCGATTCGCGTTTCCTCGACTGAAGATCTGGGAAATTCATTGATCTGTACCGGATTCCCTTACGACTTTAAGCGAAAGGACGATTTCGCAAGACACCTTACGCAATTCCTGCTGAATTCACGCGGCGTTCGTCGTGACGGTTCGGCGGCGATCGATCTCGCCTATGTTGCGTGCGGGCGGTTTGACGGTTTCTGGGAAGAGGGGCTGAACCCGTGGGACCTTGCCGCCGGAAAGCTTTTGATCGAAGAAGCCGGCGGCTGGGTAACCAATTTTGACGGCTCCGCATTCAGTATTTATAACCCGCCGATAGTGGCCAGCAACGGCAAGATCCACAACGAGATGCTCGCTATTCTGAACTAAGGCCTTGCGACAAACCTTTTCCCCTGTGCTAATCTTTAAGACTTGCAGAACAACGTCGGCTATATCGAGCGGTGATCAACTGTTCACTGTCTACTGTTAACTGTTCGCTGATTTTATGGCCTGGTTCAAACGAGATAAACCAAAGATCGAGGGTGGAGCATCTGACGAGGAGCGAACCGTAAATACTTCGGGCATATTTGTAAAATGCCCTGATTGCGATAATCCGCTCTATAAGGGCGAACTTGTTGAATCGTTTCAGGTCTGCACGCACTGCAATTATCATTTTCGAATTTCATCCAGATTGCGGCTCGAATCGTTGTTTGACGACGGCAAATACGAGGAACTTGACGAAGAGGTGATGTCCACCGATCCGCTCGGATTCGTCGATACCAAACCTTATAAAGATCGTATCGAAGCGGCGAAAGGATCGTCGGGTCTGCCAGAGGCGATCGTTTCGGGCGGCGGCAAAGTTGGCGGACATCAGGTCTATGCCGGGGCGATGGATATGTCGTTCATCGGCGGTTCGATGGGCTCAGCGGTCGGCGAAAAGATCACGCGGCTGATCGAACGAGCATTGGAGAATAAGGCTGCCGTGATCGTCTTTTCGGCGTCCGGCGGTGCTCGAATGCAGGAGGGCACGCTTTCGCTAATGCAGATGGGCAAGATCTCGGCGGCTCTCGCGATGCTGCACGAAGCGAGATTGCCGTTCATTTCTGTCTTGACCGATCCAACGACCGGTGGCGTCACCGCAAGTTTTGCAATGCTCGGCGACGTGATCCTGGCCGAACCTAAAGCCCTGATCGGCTTCGCGGGTCCGCGAGTCATCGAACAAACCATCCGCCAGAAACTCCCGAAAGGCTTTCAACGCAGCGAATTCCTGCTCGAACACGGCATGGTCGATATGGTCGTCGACCGCCGCGAAATGCGCAATACGATCATCCGAATGCTCGATTTTATGATGGCAAAATAGATGCTCATCGAAACACTCCAACAGCTGTTTGACCGCGATCTTTCGAAATTGAAAGAAGAGATCGGGCTTTATTCAAACGAATCCGATCTTTGGAAGACCGGTGGAGAGATCACAAATTCGGCGGGGAATCTGACGCTGCATTTGATAGGGAATCTGCGGCATTTTTTTGGAGCGGTGCTCGGCGAGACAGGCTATGTTCGTGACCGCGACAAAGAGTTTTCGGACGGAGGAGTTTCGCGTGCAGATCTGATCGCCGGGATCGACCAAGCCGCGGCAGATGTGAAAGCGACGCTTCAAAAGCTCACGGACGAAGATCTTGCGAACACTTATCCGATCGAGGTTTTCGGCCATCCGATGACGACGGAGTTCTTTCTGATCCATCTCGCAACACACCTCAACTATCACCTCGGCCAGATCAATTATCATCGTAGGATCATCGGTTGACGCCAGAAAACCGTTGGAAAACGGAGAGGATTGGTTTATTCTTTTGATATGAGCACTCTGACTCTGGAAGTACCTGATCTAAGTGATGCCGAGCGGTCGGAGGTCATTCGCATGATAGCTGCCAAGCTTTACGAACGTGGTACGCTCTCGCTCGGCCAAGCTGCAAAGATGGCGGGAATGAAGAAGTGGGACTTTGCTCGGATCTTGGGGGATTTCGATGTCAACTATTTTAGTATCACGCCTGACGAATTGGCACGTGAAGTAAAAAATGCTTAGCGCCGTTATTTCAGACGCGGGCTGCCTTATAATCCTCTCTGAGATCGGATCCCTTCATCTGTTGTTCGAAGCTTATGGCCCTGTTGTAACGACGCCGACAGTCGCTCAAGAGTTTGGAATGGAGCTTCCTGACTGGGTAAGTATTCAAACTCCGACCACCATTCCGAATTTCCCGCCATCGATCGATCCCGGTGAAGCTAGTGCGATCGCACTTGCACTTGAGACCCCTAATTGCGTTCTGATCGTTGACGAAAAGACTGCGCGAAACTATGCGATCCGGCTCGGTTTGGAGATCACAGGAACTCTCGGAGTCGTTGTGAAAGCAAAGCTCAAGGGAGCAATTCCCAGCATTAGACCTATTGTTGAAGCTGTAAGACGTAAGGGGCTTCGGTTTTCGACCGCCGTCGAGGCGGAGGCTTATCGACAAGCAGGTGAAGTCGAAAGGTGAACTTCGCCGCAACACAGCAATACCTCTATTCGCTCGGCAATGAGGTCGAGGCGATGAAGCTTGGGCTGGAGAATATCCGGACGCTGCTTTTGGAATTGGGCGAGCCGCAGAAGAACTATCTGAAGGTTCAGGTCGCCGGAACGAACGGAAAAGGATCGGTATGCGTGTTTTTGGATTCGATCTGTGACCAAGCGGGCATTCGGCGTGGGCTTTATACATCGCCGCATTTGGTTTCGATAACCGAGCGTATAAAGATCGACGGTTTTGATATCAGTGAAGATGAATTTGCCCGACTCGCGACGTTGGTTCGTGAGAAGGCGGAACGGCTTTTGGCTGAGGGCAAACTGACATATAGTCCAACCTTTTTTGAACAGGTGACTGCCATCGCTTTGGTTGCATTTGCCGAGGCGAATGTCGAAATTGCAGTTTTAGAAACAGGCCTCGGCGGGAGGCTCGACGCAACGACCGCCGCGAATGCCGAGATCGCCGCGATAACGCAGATCGCACTCGATCATCAGGAATATCTCGGCGAAACCATCGAAGAGATCGCCGCGGAAAAGGCGGCGATAATACGCGAGCAGACCGAAGCTGCCGTGATAAGCAGGCAATCGCCTCAGGTGATGAACGTGCTTCATAGCGTTATCGGAGATGCTCATAGCCGAGGAGTTTTCGTGCGTGAGACGGCAGTGGTCTTTGATGAAGGATCACTTGGATCGCCATTACGAGGCCTTGCCCATGATCTCGGGCTGAGAGGCTTGCATCAGTTTGAAAACGCCGAAGTAGCTATCCTTTTGGCGGATGCCTTGCGAAAGTATTTTCCGATCAGCGATGAGAATATTCGCCAAGGACTAGCGGCTGCAAGCCATCCCGGCCGGCTGGAATACGTTGGTAATTTTTTGCTCGACGGTGCACACAACGTTGCCGGCGCCAAAGCATTGCTTGAGTTTCTAACTTACGTTGAAAAGCGGCCGATCACAATGATATTCGGGGTGATGCGGGGCAAAGACGTTGCTGAGATCGCGAAGATCCTTTGGCCGCGAGCGGAACGTTTGATCCTGACGCAGCCATCTAATTCTCGGGCCATGACTGCAGAAGAATTGTCGCATTTCGTGCCTGAAAGTTTTCCGTATCAATTGCTGCACACAAGCGAATCAGTGTTGGAGGCAGTTCACCTTGCAAAAGAAATTAAGTCACGTGACTCGGTCGTTCTGGTCACAGGCTCTTTGTACTTGGTTGGAGAAATCAGCAACGTCCTTAACAATCATTAATGTCTGGTATAATCTGAACAAAATAATCCCATGAAATTTTTGACTCCAAGCTTTTCGATGTTGATTTTCTTCGTACTTGCGTTTAATTGCATGGCGCAGGTGAAAGCTGAAGCAGCTAAAGATGTCAGCTTTGAAATGCCAACGGGCTGGTTCGAGTACGATGGCGAAGCGAGACTCGCAAATCTAAGGAAGTACGAACTATCAAAAGAAAAGCTTGACATACTCTTGGCTAACGAAAAGGCGACAACTGTGCTTGCCATGTTCACAAAAGGTGACCCGACGAAGACACCAGGGATTCTCCTGACTATACAGGTACTTCTTCGCCCAATGCGGAGCGAGCCAACTTTTGATCAATTTAAGCATGCTTTTGTCAGGTCTCTCAAAAACATCGGCGCTTTAGAAAATTACACAATTATTGGCGAGATAGGCGAGAAAGAGGTTTCAGGGCACAGGGCTGTGCTAACGCATAGCCGATTCACGCTTACGCATCAGTCGAGACCATTCGAAATTAAGGCTAGGACGTTTGCGATACCTAGAAAAGGGCATTTTATTCAGATCAGTATGTCCGGGATTGACAATGAAGATTGGGCCGATACCGAATTCACTCGGTTTATAGAATCCGTACAATTAAATAAATAGACATGCATAAATTAGTTCTAATTCGCCACGGCGAGAGCCAGTGGAACAAAGAGAATCGTTTT
Source organism: Pyrinomonadaceae bacterium (assembly GCA_041751035.1). Taxonomy (GTDB): domain Bacteria; phylum Acidobacteriota; class Blastocatellia; order Pyrinomonadales; family Pyrinomonadaceae; genus OLB17. The sequence continues at coordinate 725,654 of JBGSYH010000030.1, forward strand.
ACCGGTTGGAAAGATGTCGATCTTTCTGAAAAGGGAAGGGAAGAGGCAAAAGCCGCCGGTCAGCTTTTGAAAGCTGAAGGTTTTACATTTGATGAGGCATACACGTCGGTGCTCAAGCGTGCGATCCGGACGCTTTGGATAGTTCTCGATGAGATGGATCTGATGTGGATACCGGAGACGAAATCCTGGCTGCTAAATGAACGGCATTACGGAGCCTTGCAGGGGCTAAATAAAAAGGAAACTGCCGCGCAGTATGGCGAGGAGCAGGTGCTTATATGGCGCCGAAGCTATGATGTTTTGCCGACGCTGCTTGATGAAGAGGACGAACGCTGGCTGGGGAAAGATCCGCGTTATTCCAACATCAAACCGGAAATGTTCCCGCGTGCCGAAGCTCTTAAACAGACGGTCGAGCGGGTTGTGCCATATTATCAGGAAGAGATCGCCCCTAAGATAAAGGCCGGCAGACGCATTCTGATCGCGGCCCACGGTAACAGTCTTCGGGCGCTTGTAAAGTATCTAGACACCATTTCCGACGAAGACATCGTCAGCCGAAATATCCCGACGGGCATTCCGCTTGTTTACGAGCTGGACGAAAACCTAAAGCCGACAAGCAGCTATTTTCTCGGCGACGAGGAAGCGATCAAGACCGCACAGGAAGCTGTTGCCAATCAAGGGAAAGCTAAGTAGCTTAACGATAAAGAATTAGAACGGTGAAAATGGAGCGTGCAGTTTCCGTTTTCACCGTTTCGCATTTATACTCTTCGCTTTCGTATGCCGTTCGCAAAGATCTTATTTTTTGCCGCCGCGATATTTCTATTGTCGCCGTATGGTTCACCAGCTCTCGCGCTCGGCATCGGCCTCGTGATCGCCTTAACGTTCGGCAGCCCCTATCCCGATCTCTCCGGCAAACCGGCGAAATATCTGCTGCAAGCTTCTGTCGCATTGCTCGGCTTTGGGATGAATCTTGGAGCGGTTTACGCATCCGGTAAGGACGGAATCGCGTTTATTGTTGCGGTTGTTTTTGGAGCACTCTTGCTCGGGACGATCATCGGCATTTTGCTAAAGGTGCCTTCGCGTGTGCGGACGCTTATCTCCGCCGGCACCGCGATCTGCGGCGGTAGTGCGATAGCGGCGGTCGGCCCGGCAATAAAGGCGGAAAACGATGAAATGTCCGTCTCGCTCGGGACCATTTTTATTCTGAACGCCATTGCTCTTTTTGTTTTTCCGATCGTTGGCAACGCCCTTGGAATGTCGCAGACGCAGTTCGGAATGTGGGCTGCGATTGCTATTCAGGACACAAGCTCGGTTGTCGGTGCCGCGACGGTTTTCGGGCCCGAATCGCTTGCGGTAGCGACTACCGTAAAGCTCGCTCGAGCACTTTGGATCATTCCGCTAGCATTTGCACTCGCCTACATATATCGCGAAGCTGGTTCGAAAGCTAAGATCGCAGTTCCGTGGTTCATCTTCTTTTTTGTTGGAGCGGCGGCTGTGCGAACGTTCGCCCCTTTATGGATATTGCCGAGCATTTTTGATTCATTGGTAAATCTAGCAAAAGCCGGACTAACGATAACGCTCTTCCTGATCGGCCTTAGCCTTTCACGGGAAATGCTGAAAAGCGTAGGCTGGCGGCCATTTGCCTTGGGCACCATCCTTTGGATCATCGTCGCATCTGTAGCGCTCTGGGGCGTGATCAGTTTGGTATAATTCCCAAATGGAACAGGAAAAGCCCGATGTTGTTGTCGAATTAAAAGATCGGACGAAAGGTGTTATAAACCCGCAGCTTGTCCGCTGGATCGCGTTTAGTGTGATCACTGTTTCATTGGCGGTCTGCACAGTTCTCTGCATTCTTGCGATCTGGAAATTCACCGAATCAGACGCGGTCTGGCGTGCGATCGCGACATTTATAGTTGTCAGTGTTGCGACGGCGATCTTCACCGTAGTTAACGAAAAGCTCGGCTGAGTTTCTAGTTCAACTGCCGCTTCCATAGGGTCGGGTGATGATCTCCATCATATGGCCGTCAGGGTCTAGGAAGTAAAGGCCGCGGCCCCCATCGTGACGATTTATTTCACCTGGTTTCGTTCTTGCAGGATCTGCCCAGATCTCGATCCCGCCCTTAAATAGCCGTTCGTAAGCCTCGTCAAATTCCAATTCGCTCACGAGAAACGCAAAATGCTGAACGCCGATGTGTTCGGTCGTTTCGAAATAATCTATGGACACCCCGTTCGATAGTTCGACGACGAGAAAGTGCATAAAAGGCCGTGGCTTCTCCAGGCCGAGAATGTGCGTCAGAAATTCGGCTGACTTCTTCTTGTCGCTGCACCAGGCGATCGTGTGATTTAATTCGATGCTCATTTACGGAATTCTCTAACAAAGTTAAGTATTTCTCAAGCGTTTCATTTTTTGCGAGCCGCCCGCCGCACAGGTATTTGTAGGAGCTGTCTGGTTTGTTAGAATAATCGTTTCGGCTATACACGCAGTTTTACACCGTAATGAGCATCAAGCAGATAACCGTCCGCGGGGCACGCCAGCACAATCTTAAAAACATAGATGTTGAGATACCGCGCGATAAGTTTACGGTTATCACCGGCCTTTCCGGTTCGGGCAAATCTTCGCTTGCTTTTGACACGATCTATGCCGAGGGCCAGAGGCGTTACGTCGAATCGCTTTCTGCTTACGCTCGGCAATTTTTGGATCAGCTTGAAAAACCGGATGTCGATTCGATCGAAGGGCTTTCGCCTGCGATCTCGATCGAACAAAAAACGGTTTCGCGCTCACCCCGCTCGACCGTCGGGACCGTTACCGAGATCTATGATTATCTTCGTCTGCTTTTTTCGTCCATCGGCCAGCCGCATTGTCACGGATGTGGAGCGCCGATCACGCGGCAATCCGTTGAACAGATAATCTCCGGCATTCTCGAACTTGACGAAGGCGAGCGCGTGATGATCCTCGCACCTGTCGTGCGAGGCCGAAAAGGTGAATTCAAAAAAGAACTTGAGAAGTTTCATAAGGATGGTTTTGTTCGTGCGCGGATCGACGGCAAGATGCGTCAGCTTGATGAACCGATCGAACTCGACAAGCGAAAGAATCACACCATCGAGATCGTCGTTGATCGGCTTTTGATCAAAGAAGGCGTTAACGAACGCCTTTCCGAATCGGTCAAGACCGCGTTGAAACTGACCGGCGGGGCGGTGCTTGTTTCGGTGATCGACGGCGACGAAATGCTCTTTTCCGAGCGAATGGCCTGCGTAAATTGCGGCATCAATATCGCCACGCTCGAACCTCGTTCGTTTTCATTCAACTCGGCATTCGGTGCCTGCAAACGGTGTCAGGGCATCGGCTCGGTGATGGAGATCGACGCGCACAAGATCGTGCCGGACGTGAGCCAGCCGGCAGGTAAGATCGAATTCCTTGGTGGTGCCGATCGCTCCGGGGCATCGTTTCTTCGGTCGGCGTTGATGGCTTTGATCGAACGATATGTCGAGGGCGACAAGCTCGAACCGCCGGCCGCGAATGCCAGAACGCGAAAAAAAGGTAAACGAAAAAAGGATCGTGATGATGTCGACGTCACTGCCGGAAAGGCTTTGAGTGAAACGCCATTTGCCGATCTGCCCGAAGAGATCCGAAACGCATTTCTGTTCGGTACGAAAAAACGGCTGACGTTTCGCCAGGGCGATTACAAATACGAGAGCGATTGGAAAGGAGCGCTAAAGGCAATGAAGGAACGGCTCGAATCGCCGCCTTCGGAAAAGACGCGTGAAGCTCTGATGGAGCTTGTCGCACCGGTTCCGTGTCCGTCGTGTAACGGTGCGCGGCTTCAGCCTGAAAGCCTTGCAGTGAAGATCAACGGGCTTGGGATCGCCGAATACACAGCCTTGCCGATCGCCGATGCGGTCGAAAAATTCAATGCCGTAAAGCTCGATGCTCGCGAAGAAAAGATCGCCGGGCTCGTGCTGAAAGAGATCCGCAATCGCATACAGTTTTTGGACGCTGTTGGTCTCGGCTATCTAACGCTTGACCGCGCCTCGGCAACCCTTTCCGGCGGCGAAGGCCAGCGAATTCGGCTTGCGACGCAGATCGGTTCACAGCTTCGCGGCGTGCTTTATGTGCTTGATGAGCCGAGCATCGGCCTTCATCCGCGGGACAACAAACGCCTGCTCGAAACACTGCACCAGCTTCGCGATCTGGGCAACACTGTGCTTGTCGTTGAGCATGACGAAGAGACGATCGAGCATGCCGATTATGTCATCGATCTCGGCCCGCTTGCGGGTTCGCACGGCGGCGAGCTGATCGGGGCAGGTACACCTAAACAGATCGCACAAACAAAGACCTCATTGACCGGCAAGTATCTTAGTGGTGAGGTCAAGATCGAAGTTCCTGAGTTTCGCCGTCTTCCAAACGGCCAACGGATAAATGTCAAGGGCGCGCGTGCACACAATCTGAAAAACATCGACGCGGAGTTTCCGCTCGGACTTTTGACCGTGGTCACAGGCGTTTCTGGGTCGGGCAAATCCACCCTTGTCGAAGACATTCTCTATCCGGCTTTGTATCGTCACGTTTACAAATCGAACACGCAGCCGCTCGAACATGATTCGGTCGAAGGCCTCGAACTTGTCGATAAGATAATCGAGATCGATCAATCGCCGATCGGCCGAACGCCGCGTTCGAACCCTGCGACTTATACAGGCCTGTTTACGCCGATCCGTGAGCTGTACGCGATGCTTCCTGAGTCGCGTCAACGGGGGTACAAGGTCGGGCGTTTTTCGTTCAACGTCAAGGGCGGCCGCTGCGAAGGCTGCCAGGGCGACGGCATGAAACGCATCGAAATGAACTTCCTGCCGGACGTTTACGTGACCTGCGACGTCTGCTGCGGGCATCGTTATAATCGCGAAACGCTGGCCGTAAAATTCAAGGGGTTGTCGATCGCCGACCTGTTAGATACCACCATCGAAGACGCTCTGCCGCTGCTCGAAAACATCCCGGCGATCCGTCAAAAGCTGGAAACTTTGCTTGATGTCGGCCTCGGTTATATCAAGATCGGCCAGTCCTCCACGACGCTTTCGGGAGGCGAGGCCCAACGCATTAAACTCGCCAAAGAGCTCTCGAAACGAGCGACCGGCAAGACCATTTACATCCTCGACGAACCAACCACCGGCCTGCACTTCGCTGACGTCCACAAGCTGCTCGACGTTCTCCAAAAGCTCGTCGATACCGGCAACACCGTCATCGTTATCGAACACCATCTCGACGTTATAAAATCTGCCGACTACATCATCGACCTCGGTCCCGAAGGCGGCTCCGGCGGCGGTAAGATCGTCGCCACGGGAACTCCCGAACAAGTCGCCAAGGTCAGAAGATCCTTCACCGGCCAGGCCCTTCGCAATGTCCTTTAATGCACATTTATGCTGCAGATCTTCAATAAAAGTCGCAGATATTGATAGAATCATCGCAAGGAGTGAAGAATAAATGTCGGCTGTTACAAACGTTGAAAAGCAAGCGCTGAGTCTTACGGCGCGAGAGCGCGGTGCATTGATCGCTAAACTTCTGCGTTCATTACCTTCGTTTCCGGCAGATGCTGATGCTGGAATTGAGGACGCGAAGCGGCGCCGGGATGAGATGCGAAAGAACCCAGAGATCGGCATTTCGCTCGAAGAACTAGACAGGCGAATGAAGGACCGCTTTCAATGATCGTTACGCTTCATCCAGAGGTTGATAGGGACCTTGTCGAAGCTATGGAGTATTACGAGCGCGAGGCGATCGTTGAACTGGCATTAGAGTTTTACGAGGAGTTTCGTCGATGTGCGGAAGTCATCGGCCATAGGCCCGAATCGTTCCCGGAAATTGAAGATGGGATAAGACGAACGAATTTCTCGCGATTTCCATTTCATATATTGTTCGAGATCATCGATTCGGACGCGGTTGAGATCTTTGCCGTAAAACACGATAGCCGCGATCCGGATTTTGGGCTTGACCGTTGAGCTCCGTAGATGACGGCAACTGTCAGAACCGCGAGCGATAGCTACCGGCTTTCCGCCTCTACATAACCAAATCCGGGGAGATCAATGAAATGTGCTTCGAATAACCGTGATAATATACCCAAATGAAGCCGACGGTTTACATCGAAACAACGATCATTAGTTACCTGACGGCGAAACCGAGTCGTGACATGATAATTGCGGGGCATCAGCAGATCACGATGGAATGGTGGACGGATGTGCGGCCGTTGGTCAAGTGTTGTGTGTCGGCATTTCTGATCGACGAAGCTTCTCGCGGAGACAAGGTGTACGCACAGAAGCGACTGGATAACATTCACGGCTTCACCGTTCTTGACGTTAATGAGGAGATAGAAGATCTGGCCCGGAAATATTTCGCCGCGTTGCAGATTCCTGAAAAGTCAAAGATCGATGCGTTTCATTTGGCGGTCGCCGCGTGGCACAAGATGGACTATCTGCTTTCGTGGAATTGCAAACACATCGCAAGCGGTCGAGTTCAAAAGATGATGCAAAGTATCAATGCCGAACACGGCATGCACACGCCGATAGTCTGCACACCGGAAGGGTTAATGGAGGTTTAATTTTATGTGGGAAGACCCAATAGTAAAAGAAGTTCGCGAAGCGCGGATCGAGATCGAAAAAGAATGCAGTGGAGATTTTCGAAAGCTATACGACCATGCATTGAAGATCCAAAAGCAGCTTTCGAAAAAACGAGTTACGGCGAAGAATGCGAAACCTAGACGCTTAGCAAGTATCTGACTGGGTTGCCGGTAAATTAGCATGTACACGAAACCTATTCTTATTTTTTTGATACTTGTTTGCGGCACAAGTCTATTGGGTCAGACGAGGCTTGAATCTGAAGAGTACGCCGTTTATGCATCAGTGCTGAAATCGATCTATGAACACAACCGTGATACCTACTCGAACAAGTCAGAGTTTGTGATCATTAATCAAACGATGATTGATCCTGAAGTAGAAATGCCCTCGGAGAAAAAATACCGAAGTCTGATCAACGATTTCAATCGCGCAAACCTTTTCTCGGCAGTTATCGAAAGAAATTTTCCGCCGGGAGAATATTCCGAAACATATCATCTGGTATCTCAAGCTGAGATTGACGAATTAAACGAAAAAGGCCGAATTGAATATAAGCAACGATTCGCGAAAGATAGGCTAGATCCTACGATTATTAATCCGGGTGGCGTCCGGTACACAGTATTCTTCGAGAAATATCCTGAATCAAGCGGCTACTATTCTCCATCAAGAGTTGGTTTTAGCGGACAGCATGCGGTCGTTCAAGTTAAGGGTGACCTCGGCTGGCGGGGGTTTTCCCGGTTCTACCTCTTAAAGAAGCTGAACGGCGAATGGCAAATAACTAATTTTGGCGGTATTGAATGGATTTCCTAGAGTTCGACGCTGGAACAGAATGGAAAAGTGAAAGTTAGTAGTCCAGTTCTGCATTGAGTGATGTATGCAAGCGACGTTGGCGGGGTGGTTTATGATCAGGTTTGTAATGAAATATCTTGCGCTGACTCCAATATTTTTCGGCCTGTCCATAACTGCTTGGGCACAGGCCAAAGCTCGAATCACAACACTTTCATCAAAGTATGATGTAGTTACTAAGCAATCAAACTGCAAGGACGATTGGCGGGGCAGAATGTGTGATGAAAAGTTTGAGTTGTTCCGCAAGAAGGCCCCAAAACCGTTTCAGACCATCTCTATTAGTGCCGGTGACGAACCACCGATCTTCGGCGACTTCAATTTCGACGGGCACGAGGATATTGCGATCTGCGACGGCAAGAACGGCGGCTACATTACGAGTTCATATCGCGTTTATCTGTACTCTCCGACAAAAGCCAAGTTTGTTTTCGATCCATCTTTTACCGCGCTATCGCAAAACCCTGAGATGGGATTTTTCAAAATTGATAAGCGAAAAAAGACCCTCACAACCTCTACTAGGATGGGCTTTGGCCACTTCACGCAACGGAAATACGATGTCTTTCGCGGTAAGCCTCGCCTGATCTACGAGAGAATCTATGATGGTTCGAGTGCGGAAGGCATTTGGGCAGTCATTACCACGAGGATACTAATTCGTGGTAAGTGGCGAACTTGGCAGAAGCGTGAAAAAATGCCGCAAACACCAGGGACAAAAAATTCATGACGAACAGCACCAGCTTTTTAAACCGCGTGGTAGCTTTCCAAGTTCAACATTTATTCCAATTGCAACATCTGCTATCAACTGCGCCAATTGCTATTCCCGCGCAACCGAAAATATCGGAAAATGAAAACGGGCCGGGAGGATTTTCCGGTGCGATGCTTGATAACCGGAACGGAACTTCGACGGTAGAATGAAATGGGATCCTGCTGACTGTCTTATCTTCGATAACGTGTGTTCTTTAATGGGATAAAAAGCCCTGTAAACTGTTGAACAGCAACGGCTTAGCCTGTCCCACTTGGGACACTTTTTGGGACAAAACTGGGACAGCAGGGCCGTTTTACTTCGAATGCCTCATTTCTGAAAGTGGAGCGATTTATTTCGCTAAGTGAACTGAATACAATCCTTTAACCCGTTCCACTAAGGACACTTTGTGGAACGAAAGTGGAACACTCGCAAAGCCGGAAATCGAATTGTGAGACGGCTTGAACTCAAATTTTGAGACGTCGAAGGGGCGCCAGATGGTCAATTGAGACGGAGAAGGATGTCCTGGCACGTGCAAAAATTTCGTTTTAGGTTTAGAATCCTTTGCGTTTAGGCAATTTACCCAAAGTATTAACTAAAAGGATCAAAACAGGAGCTATGCGAACGATGAGAATGAATTCACAGGCCGTGCTGCCTTTATTACTAGTTATATTTGTCGTGGTCGGATGCAATATGTCGGAGAAGCTGACCGGCTCGAACACGGCGGAAAATACTACCGTCACGAAGAAGGAAACCGATGAGCCGGTAAAACCCAATGCGGACGGCACGCTGCCGAGCGGCACTGGCGTAGAAAAGGAAAAACCGGCAGCCGGCAAGGCAAATGTCCAGGGTAAAGCGTTGTTTAACGACAAGCCCGCGGTCGGTGTCGAGGTCAAGCTCTGCTCGAAATTTAATCAGTATGGCAAAGGCTGCGACGGCGAGACATTTACGGCGAAAACCGACGAAAATGGCGAATATCTGTTAAAGAATGTGAATCCGGGACTCTACGAGGCACTGACGGTCAGGGTTTTTAATACGCCGTTCTATGTGTTTGCGACCTCCGGAATTCTTTCAGCCGCGAAGTATAACATCGAAGCCGATAAGACCTTCTTCGCACCGGATAGCAACCTGTTCAAGAACGATCTGAAAGTCACCAGCCCGAAGGCGAGCGCCCGCGTGGCACCAGAGAACATCGAGGTGAAATGGGACGCGTACCCGGACGCGGCCTATTACAAGATGAGCATCCACGCCGATAGCAAAAGCGGTGCAAAGCCGAACTACGATTACATAAACCGACGCGTTGATGACCCGTCATTCACGCTCGATAAAGCTCTTGAGCCCGGAAATTACACGGTCCGCATCGATGCCTTCAACGGCAACGATAAAAAGCTCGCACAGAGTTCGCGAGATATGAAATTTACGGTCAAATAATGTTTTGTTCAGTGCAATTAACGGCCCGTGAGTTCGCTTGCGGGCCTCTTACATTCGGCTCGGGCAGATATCGGCAAGCGTGCATTTGCCGCACAGAGGTTTGCGGGCATTGCACACGCGACGGCCATGATAGATCATCCAATGCGGGAACATCACCCAGTGTTTTTTCGGGACAAGTGTTTGTAATTCCAGTTCGATCTTTTCGGCGGTCTTTTGTTCGGTCAGCCCTAATCGCTGCGACAGCCGACCAACATGGGTATCAACCACAACGCCCGAAGCGATGCCAAACGCGTTGCCGAGCACGACGTTCGCCGTCTTTCGTGCAACGCCGCCGAGAGTCAGGAGTTCTTCCATCGTCTGCGGAACTTCGCCGCCGTAAACTGTTATGATCCGTTCGCACGCCGCCTTTATATTCTTTGCCTTGTTGCGAAAAAAGCCGGTCGAATGGATCTCTTTTTCGAGCTCTTCCTGTGTAAGGTTAACAAAATGCTGCGGCGTCGGATACATTCGGAAAAGCTCAGCAGTAACGATATTCACGCGTTCATCCGTACATTGCGCCGACAGGATCGTCGCTATCAAAAGCTGGAAAGCATTTGCATGGTTAAGAGCACAATGGGCGTCGGGATATGCCTTTTTCAGGCGTTTGATTATCTCGGTGGTGCGTTCGAGGCGGTCTTCGATCATGCTTGTCAGATTAAAGACGGTTTCGGTGGAATGCAAATCTCTAAGGCATTCGCTAGAATCTAGGCAAAGAGGAAACCGCTAAAGGTCCGAACATCCGTAATGCGAACCCTCGTTTTTTCAAATGAACGTACCCCTTCTTGATCTTAAAGAGCAAAACGCCGCCCTGCGTCCGGAGATCGAAGCCGCGCTCGGGCGTGTGCTTGATACGAATGGATTTATCCTCGGCGGCGAGGTCGCGGAGCTCGAAAAAGAACTCGCCGATTATTGCGGGACGAAGTACGCGATCGGCTGTGCTTCCGGCAGCGATGCCCTTTTGCTTGCGATGATGGCATTCGACATCGGCCCGGGCGATGAAGTGATCACCACGCCTTACAGCTTTTTCGCGACCGTCAGCGCGATAACGCGACTCGGAGCCACGCCAGTCTTTGTCGACCTCGAACCGGACACTTACAACCTCGACATATCGCAGGTCGAAGCGAAGATCACCGAACGAACTAAAGCGATCCAGCCTGTGCACCTTTATGGCCAATGCGCCGATATGCCGGCGCTCAATGCGATAGCCGAAAAACATAACATTCCTGTGATCGAGGACGCGGCGCAGGCGATCGGTGCCGAAGAGAACGGTATGCGTGCCGGAGCCATGTCTGCAATTGGGTGCTTTTCGTTTTATCCTTCCAAGAACCTCGGCGGGATGGGCGACGGTGGTTTTATGACCACCAACGACGATGGTTTGGCAGAAAAGCTTCGCGCTTTGCGTGTTCATGGCGCTCACGTTAAGTATTATCACAAGTGGGTCGGCTTGAATTCGCGGCTCGATGGGTTTCAAGGTGCCGTACTTCGGGTAAAACTTCCGCATCTCGATTCGTGGTCGGACAAGCGAAAAGCGAACGCTGACAGATATAGGCAATTGTTCGAGAACGCGGGCCTGACTGAGCAAGTGATCCTTCCAATTGAGCGTGAAGAATGTCGTCATATCTATAATCAATTCGTGATCCGCGTTCCCGAAAAACGTGACGAATTGCGGGAATTCCTGAGCGAAAGGAACGTCGGTACCGACGTTTACTACCCGGTTCCGCTCCATCTTCAGGAATGTTTCGAGTATCTCGGATATGCGGCGAGTGATATGCCGGAATCAGAGCGGGCTTCGAAGGAAACACTGGCGATACCGATATTTCCGGAACTGAGATCTGAACAACTAACATATGTCGTAGATTCTATCGCTGAATTTTTTGCCGCGGGTACACAAACAAATTCTATTTCCAGTAACGGATGAATCCTCCGATAAAAGCATTCTCTGCTAAGTCCGCGGTCGGGCGAATTGCCATCGCCGGGGCGGTGCTTATCACCCTGCTTTTCTGTTGGTTTGCGATCCGGTGGCAGATCGGGACAATGTTTGCCGACCTGACCGCTGTAAACGATCCGAATGCTCAGGCATTTGCGGACATTGGCCGTTCGTTCGCACCATCCGATCCGCGTCCGCTTTGGCTTGCCGCGAGCAAGATACGCGAGGATTTTTCTCAGGACGGAACCGAATCGGCGGTTTCGATGATGGAAGACGTAGTCCGTCTTTCGCCGATGGACTATCGATGGTGGATCGAACTTGGGCGGACCTATGAGCAGGCCGATAGAATGGACCGTGCTGAAGCGTCTTTCCGACAGGCTGCCATTCTCGCACCGGAATATACCTATCCGCGATGGCAATTTGGCAATTTCTTGATCAGGCGTGGCCGCACCGAGGATGCCTTCGAACAATTGAAACTTGCAACTGTGAAGAGTTCCATTTACCGCGATCAGGTCTTTTCGCTCGCTTGGGATTATTTCGACAAGGACCCGGCACGCGTTGAGTCCTTGGCGGCGGACATTCCCGATGTGCGTGCCAACCTTGCATTCTTTTATGCGGTCCGGGCTGCTTCCGAAGATTCGCTGCGAATGTGGAATTCGCTTCCTGAAGAAAAGAAGCAGGAACACATCGCGACCGCTAAAGTGATCGCAAAAGGGCTTTATGACAAAGGGCTTTACCGGCAGGCTCTTGAGTTTGCAAAACAGACCGGCATAGACCCGACGGCAGAACAGGAAACCGTAACGAACGCCGGGTTTGAATCGTCCTGGGGTAACCCGGACGATACGCTTTTCGGCTGGCGGGTGATGCGAAGCGAAGGGCGAGTGGACATCAATGCCGACACGAATGTAAAACGTGAAGGCAACCGTAGCGTGAAGGTTAACTTTCGCTCGTTTGACAGGACTGAATATTACAATCTGGCACAAGTGGTCACCTCACGCCCTGGTGCAAAATACCGGCTTAATTTCTTTGTCCGTACTGAAAATCTGACCAGTGCCGGAATGCCTCTTGTACAGATCTGGGATCCGGTAACAAAGGCCGAACTCGGCCGTTCGCAGCCATTTCCGACCGGGACGAACGATTGGCAGCAGATGTCGGTCGAATTTACCGTTCCGGAAAGTTCGCAGGGCGTCGAGATCCGGACCATTCGGGATTTTTGCGGCGAGGCTTGCCCGCTGGTCGGTATCTTTTGGTACGACGAATTTCGCCTCGATAGGCTATGACGGTTTTTAATAAAGCAGCTTTTATCTTGATGTGCACGATAGCGATCGTGGCAACGATGGCCTATGGCACCGTTCATCAGGCGATAATCGCATTCTTTTATCTTACGGTCGGCCTGCTGGTGATGCTCGTCGCCGCTGATAGTTTCCGGAGCGGCGTTGTCCGATACAGCACCTCGCTGCTTCAATTGCCGGTCTATGCCGCTGCTCTCTATGCACTTTTTCAGGTGATCCCTTTTGGCGAGACATTGCCGATCGCCGGTATCGACGGCGTTTCGCGGACCATATCTTTCGATCCATTTTCCACGAAAGTAACTGCACTCCATTTCGTTGCTCTTGGGCTTTTCTTTTCTTGCTCGCTGATCCTTGTCGATTCCGCTAAGCGGATCCAGAGACTTGCCGCCACGCTTATAATCTTCGGATTCGGGTATGCCTTTTTCTCGATAATTCAATCGGTCCTGAGCCCGCAAAAGATCTACGGACTCTATGACGCTTTGAGCCCATTCGGAACATTCGTTAACCGGCATAATTTCGCGGCGGCGATGGAAATGCTGATCGCTTTGCCGCTTGGAATGTTGTTCGCCGGGGCCATCAGGCCGGACAAACGGCTTCTTTATGTAACGGCGGTCGTTCTGATGGGTGCCGCTCTTTTGCTTAGCGGTTCGCGAGGCGGACTGGTTTCGTTCGTGGCGATGCTGATATTTCTCGTCTTTGTTACTGCACGGAGCGGCGGCAAAAAGCGGTTCGCACTCCGCGGTGCGATGGCCGTCCTGCTTTTGTTGATAGTCGTCGGCGGTGCGGTATTTGTCGGCGGCGATACAAGCCTGACGCGGATCACGGATTCGGCGGCGTCGAAAGATGTAACGACCGGGCGATTCGATATCTGGGGCACTACGCTTAAGATGATCGCCGAGAATATGCCGTTTGGAGCCGGGCTCGGTGCTTACGCTGTGGCATATTCCAGGTTTGATACCGGAAGCGGGCTTGAACGTGTCGAACAAGCACATAACGATTATCTTCAGGTGGTCTCCGATGCCGGGGTCCCGGGCTTGATAATTGGCGGTTTCTTTCTCTTCTTTTTGTTCAAAGCAGGAAAACGCGGGCTCGCGGCCAACAATCTTATACGCAGGGGAATCGCGACCGGGGCACTTGCCGGGATCTTCGCGATCTTGGTCCACAGCGTTTTCGATTTCGTACTGCACACAACTGCCGTATCACTGATCTTTTTGCTGATGTTGACACTGGTCGCGGCCGCCGGACATGAATACGACGACGATCTGATCGATGTGCCGAATGATGGAAGACGCCGCGAAGGGCCCACACGCCGAAAGATCAAACGTTAATTGGTCAATAGTTCACAGCTGATCCTGACATCTGATCGACGGTTTTGGTGTTTCGTTTCGCCGAAATTCCGCAACTGTTCCGCGGGCGTTCCGCCCTCGTTCCACCCCTGTTCCGGGCCTATTCCACCTGAGACTGGAACGTGTAAGCTGTTGTTTATCATATAGTTCCAGTCATTTCTCAGGGAATTTCACACATTTTCTGAAAAAAACAAAAGATCAGCTGTGTGACGTGTCCTTTTCCGCAATCCGCAATCGCCGATCCGATATCCCTTGTCCCGTTTGTCCCAATGTCCCAGGGCCCGACACGCATTCGATCTTGTGGAAAATTCCTTAGCCTGCGTGTCAGAAAAGGCAATCTTCACGGAGGAATTTTGAACGCGGATCTCGCAGATCAGGCGGATTTAGGCGGAGTGTTGGAGAATATATGGGCTTTTCTCTAATTTGAGATCTGAGATCTGAGATCTGAGATCGCAAATCGCTTGTCCCAGGGTCTGAGACGAAGCGTTGGGACAAACGAATATAAGGATTTTTTAACGCAAAAGAGCAGAGACGCGAAGATGCAATGAAGACAAGCTGAAGCTTGAACTCTGAACTGGGACAAGCTAAAGCTTGAACTCTGAACGGGGGCAAGCTGAAGCTTGAACTCTGAACCTATCTGTGTGAACCAGTGTTCATCGGTGGTTAAACATTTCCAATAGAATCCATTCAATTGTCAAAGAACCGGCCGGGAGTTTTCGGCCATGCGGTTGGATTATCTTACAAACGCTGATCCCCACCAATAGCAATTGGCGCGGTTTATTGTACTTGCGGCAAATGGAATAAATGGCGCAGTTGGAAAGGCCTGGGGCGAAAAGGTTATGCGTTTAGAGAACGGTCTCGTACTCGGATGACGATAAAGGTGATCGCCCAAATAACGGCGGCGGGCACGAGCGCGTAGATCAGTGCGACGAGACCAGCGAGGAATGCCAAAAAGAACCCTCCTTGGGGCAGCAGGTTTAGGGATTCGTTGCCGAAGACCATCATGAAGATCGATATGATGATACCTGCGGGCAAAAAGTAGAAGAGGTAAAGGACCTCTGTGAGGCCGGGCGCCACATCCGTGAACGACAACAGCCCAAGGACAGCCATCTGGATGACAAAGAGAATTGCGACGTACAGAAGATACAAGCCTAATTGTTTCATGATTCACCCTTGGCTGCGGATCAGGAGCGGCATTGAGCCGCCCCTACTTCGTTCGGATATTGTCTAGGATCAATGTAATGAAGAAAGTAAATGCCCAGAGAACGGCGCCGATCAGGAGAGAATAGGTGAGAGTAAGAAGGGCTGTAATGAAAAACACAAGATACGTCGCATAGTCTGGGCCGGCTCCAAGACCGACCAAGAGATCGTCGAGTCCAAACATGAACGTGATCGCACTAATGATAGCGGCAACTCCGAAATATATCGCTATAATGAATTGACCGACTTCGAACGTCCAGCACACCAAAATGACAGCTGTCTGGATGACAAAGAGAATTACGACATACAAAAGATACAAGCCTAATTGTTTCATTGGTCTCCTTCCCAAGCCGATCCATGGTGCCGCCGCAATCATATCCGCAACTTACCGATGAAGCAACGCTTGGCGCTCGGCAAGAAGGAACCCTAGGTTATTTATACTTGTGAAGCCTAGAAGAGCCAACTATCTGAAGCCGGGGTTGTCTTAAAATAAAGGCGATACTTTTCGGGCGAACGGATCTCACTGTTTCCGATGTATTCGATCTGAATTTCTGAAGCGCTCGGAGTGTCTGTTATTTCAGTCGACCACTGAACAGGACTAGTTGTTGGTTCGACGCGAGTTAAGTCCGTAAAGATCGTTTGAATTGTTCTCTTCTCAGTTTTCCATTGCGGTTTTGCAAGCCTAAACAACCAGCAGCAAGTGCTTTCAATCTTGTAGATAATTCGCCACTCGCCTTTCTTATTTGGCTTGATCTCAAACACATGTTCTATGGGATCGCCTTCGATTGTCGCGAAGGCAGCCACAACACGCCCCTTCTGTCGGTTATGCCAATGATCCCAAATGTAACCGCGAATTTGGGCTTCCATCCATGCTTGTCGCAAAGGGACAGTACCATAAACAAAATGGAAAACGGAATTCGGGCTGGTCTCGATCTGTCTTTGTCCCTTCTTTTGCTGCGACAAGCCGGCAGACGCGACGAGCAACATCACCAACGCGACGGAACAGATTTTCGCTATTGATAATCCTTTCATATCAATCAACCTCGGCTGCGGGTTTGCGGCGGAAGATATTTAGGACGTACAAGATGATGCCGCTGGCGACGTAGGTGCCGGAGAGAATTAGCAGAACGTAATTGGAATAAAGCCAGATGAGCATGCCGACGGCGGCGATGACGAGCACGAGATAGAGATTGCGGCGGCCGGAGCCGGAGTTTTTGAAGCTGGTGTATTTAACCGTGCTGACCATCAGGACCGAAAGCACGGCGATCAGGATCATGAACAGATAACTGTAAAACCGAGCGAAGCCTTCGCCGTAGGAACCGAGCGGCATCGGTGCGAAATGGACGATAGATGCCATCAAACCGGCTGCGGGCGGAATGGGCAGGCCGACGAAGTTCTTTTTATCGACCTTTGCGGCGCCTTCGATCAGGACGCGCGGCCGCGTCGCCTGCAGATTAAAACGTGCGAGCCGGAAAGCTCCGCACATCAGATACATGAACAATAAAAAGATGCCAAAGGCGTGCTCGCTGCTGTTTTCGTGGAACGACGCGCCGAATCCCCAACTGTAAACAAGAGCGATCGGCGCGATGCCGAATGTAAGAACGTCTGCAAGCGAATCGAACTGAACGCCGATCTCGGTGGTCGTCTTCGTCATGCGTGCGACGCGGCCATCGAGCGTGTCGAAAAGGATCGCCAAACCGATCGCTATCGCCGCGTAATTAAAAAAGCTCGCGGCAAGCACGGGATCGGTCGCCGCGACGCGGAAACCGCGGATCGAATACAAGACAGCCAGAAAGCCCATGCCGATATTCGCCGCCGTAAACGCCGTCGGAATGACATAAAGCCCTTTGCGGATGCCGCGATGGGCCGGCTTGTTTTCTTCGGTTTCCATTCGATGTTAGTTTGGAGAGTGTGCCGAGTTTGCCGAGTTTGCCGAGTTCGGCGAGTTCGGCGAGTTCGCCGAGTTTAGCGAGTTCGCAAAATTACCGCAACTCGCCTAACTCACTCAACTCGCAGGACTCATTCCACTCGTCCAACTCAGTCAACTCGCCTAACTCACTCAACTCGCAGAACTCACTCCACTCGGTCAACTCGCTAAACTCAGTCAACTCGCAGAACTCAGTCAACTAGCCTTGCGACTATCGTTTCGCCGCCGCGGACTCGGTCGCCGATCTTTACGGCGATCTCGACGCTGTGCGGCATGAGCAGGTCGGTCCGCGAACTAAATTTTATCAGCCCAAAGCGTTCGCCTGCCTCGACGCTGTCACCTTCTTTTTTCCAACAGACGATGCGGCGTGCCAAAATACCCGCGATCTGCGTGCATACGACCGTTATGTCGCCGTTCGATATCGTAAGCGAATTCTTTTCATTTAGGAAACTTGCCTGATTGTTGGTCGCGGGCATTTTGCGGCCCTTTACGTAATCGACTTTCTCGACCGTGCCGGTGATCGGCGAACGGTTTATATGAACATCAAGCGGCGAAAGAAAGACGCTGACCACCTTGCCTGCTTCGGTTTCCTCGATCCGCGTCACTTTGCCATCGGCTGCCGAGACGATCAAACCTTCGCCCTCAGGTGCCTGGCGAAACGGATCCCGGAAAAAGAAGGCCATGAAAAACCCGATCCCGACAAACACAAACGCGGCTGGCCAATAACCCAGATAGGCAAGCAGCATCGCTATAACGGCCGGAACTAGAACAAACGGGATACCTTCTTTCGCCATAAGTAATGGTAAGGCGTAAGTTTAACTGATTCGGCGGTTAGTCCAAAGTCCAAGGCCCCGAGTCCAAAGCACAAAAAAGCCCGGCATTATCGAACGCCGGGCATAGAGGAGGATCGTATGAAGAAACCAGGCTTTCACCTGATCGGATTGTCCTTCGCGTAGCTATACGCACACCACGCAGAAATAAGATGAACCACCCAACCGAGTAAACCCGCAGAGCCGATCCACGAAACACCTGTCAACACTAACCAAATAATGCCGACGACGATGCGTCCGTTGTAGATCTGACCGACACCAGGGATCAATAAGCTAAGCAATCCAGCGATATAAGGTTCACGCATAATGGCTAGAACACCTCCGATAATTATTATACGGCGGAGTTTCGCAAAGGTTCCGGATTTTTTAATGGGCGAAAATTTCGTGAACGGCGTAGTGGATCAGGAAGAACAGGCCGACGCCTGCAAAGACAGAAAGGGAAACGAACGGACGTTTGCCGCCGTGATGGTTTATCTCAGGGATCAAGTCGCTTGCGGCTACGTAGATGGTTATTCCGCAGGCTATCGGCAGTGCGTAAGCGATCGAAAGCCCGAGCTGAGTACCGGCAAAATAGAATAATATGACGCCTAACAGCGTCGTCGCCCCAACGACCGATGTCGCGATCAGAACCTCGCGGGTGCCTTTTCCGGCGGCGAGCATCATCGAACCGATGGTAAAGCCCTCGGGGAACTTGTGAAGGAAAACCGCGATAAAGACGAGCAAACCAACACGACTATCGAGTTGAAATGCCGCGGCGATCGAAACGCCGTCAAAAAATGTGTGTATCAACAAACCGCCGACGCCTGTGTACGCACTTTTCGTTGAGAGCACATTTTCCTGGTGCATCTCTTCGCCGAGATGGAAGTGCGGGGCGATAGTATGCTCGAAAAATTGAGTTATCAAATATCCGGCAAGAACCAGCAGCATTGGCGTCATCAGCCCCGATTCGCCCGGACTTTTTGTTTGCCAGATCTCGATCGATCGCGGGATAAGTTCGGTGAACGCGACAGAAAGCATGAATCCCGCGCCGAGAGCCAGCAAATACTTTAGGAATCGGCGGTATGTGGTGTGAAGCTTTGACGGAAGCAGGACAAGCCCGCCGAGCACATTCGCGCCGGCCGCCAGAAGTCCAAATATCAGTAGTTGTAAGAAGCCAGATCCCATTGTCAGAACAATCTTACAAAACTACACGAAAAATAGAACCTGTCAAATTTATATCGAATGAATGGTCGTTTTGCGTGGGAAAACGGTCCGATCCGGGTGCCGATGCGCCGGCCTTGGAATTTCGATGGTTAAGCAGAGTCTTAAACTAATGTTTAATTTTTTCCTTGACACGGCTTTAATTCTACTTTACTATTCATTTTGCGGTTCGAGTCCGAAAAAGTAGGGTCGCTTTTGAAGAAAAGACTCGAATCAAGTGCTTAAACGGTGTGGTTAGCCCTTAAGCGCATCCGCCAAGAAAATCGTTAATAATTAAATGTTCGGCTAGGTTGCTATGTTTCAGGCGGCCCAGGATAAGTGTCTTCAAAATTCGGTTTGAAGAACAAAGATGCATCGACGCCGATCGGCCGGAGAATCGATATTTGATATGTCTGAAAGCCCTGAACAGCCTAACCATATCACGGTTCTCAAAGATGAGACCGTCGAATTGTTGAAGGCTGAAAGCGGCTCGATGTTCGTTGACGCAACTTTAGGATTAGGCGGCCATACGGAAGCTATCCTGGACGCAAACCCGAAGGCGACCGTGATCGGGATCGATCAGGACGCTTCGGCACTTGCGGCAGCGAAAGAGCGTTTAGGGGAGAAAGGCGAGCGAGTTCGCTTCGTCCACGCCGGTTTTACGGCAATTGCTGAGATAGTCGCTGGGCGTGAGATCGACGGCATCATTGCCGATCTTGGGGTTTCCTCAATGCAGATCGACAGCGAACAAAGAGGTTTCAGTTTTCGTTACGACGCTCCGCTCGATATGCGGATGAATCAACATTCGGATGTCGAAACAGCTGCCGATCTGCTCGAAAGACTTAGCTCGGACGAGATAGCGAACATTATTTATCAGTACGGTGAAGAAAGGGGTTCGCGGAAGATCGCCAGGCGGATCGTCGAGGCAAGGGAAAGCGGAAACCCTGTTCGGACGACATTTGAATTGAAACGGATCATTGAATCGAGCATCAGATGGAACCGGAAGGATCCGATACATCCCGCCACGCGGACCTTTCAGGCTTTGAGGATCGCGGTAAACGACGAGCTCGGTTCGATCGAAAGATTTTTGAAAGACGCGATCTCGGTTTTGCGAACGGGCGGCAGGCTGGCGGTGATCAGCTTTCATTCGCTCGAAGACCGGATAGTAAAGCAGACGTTCCTGCGTTTGTCAGGCAAATGTAGTTGCCCTCCCAGAATGCCTGTCTGCGTATGCGGCGCCGAAAAATTGGTCGATATCATTACACGGAAACCGGTTGTTCCCGGCCCGGACGAAATACAAAAAAATCCCAGGTCGCGGAGTGCGAAACTTCGCGTTGCCGAAAAGGCAGTTTAGTTTCAAAGGAGCAAACCAAATGAGAAGAAGAATACCTCACCGAACCAAACCCTCAGCGTCGATGTTGATCGAACCCGCCCCATTTTCCTGGCGTTACTTGCTGATAACTATTATAGGTGTGGTCGCCGTTGCTGCCGGTTTGTTCTTTGCGGCGACCCGCCATTTCTCTGCGATGGAGCTTGGGATAACGAACGCGAAACTAAGGAATCAGCTGCAAGACCTGCAGAATGAAAAGCGAAGATTGGACCTGGAACGCGAGATCGCGTTGACGCCCGCCGAACTCCGGAAAACCGCCCGCTCGCTCGGCCTGCGCGAACAACCGATGGTCGTTCGCGGCGGAGAGCCCGGTATGACCGAACTGGCAAAGGCTGAAACCGAATCAATGCATGACGCGCCAATAATGCGTGACACAATTGCTGAGACCGCGAATGCACCAAAGTCCGAAATAAAGACATTCCGTAAATCTGACGCGGATCGCACTGAGGTCGCTCAAACAAAACGTGAAGAACCACCAGTGAAGAAGGAAAAACGGACCGACAAGTTGGTCGAAGCCTCACTTGATGTTAGGCCGCGGATCGCTGCCACCAAGGAATCGAACGCAAAGAGCGAAAGGGTCCAAGTGGCAAAAACAAGTTCGACAGAGCCTATGCGGAAGCGGATCGCCCAACCCGTTGTCATCAAGTACTAAATATTGAACTATGCGAGCGAAGGTCTCAAAAAAGCCGAAAAGAAATGATATGCGCCAGGTGGCGTTCACGCGGTTCATGTTCGTGATCGCTGTTTTGGTGATCTGGTTTGGCGGTGTCGGTGCACGGCTTGTTTACCTTCAGGTAAACGAGCACGACTGGCTGCGTAAACAAGCGATAAAACAGCGAATCGATGTAAAGAAAAGCCGGATGCTCCGTGGAACGATCTATGACCGAAACGAACGCGCACTTGCGATGAGCGTAAAGTCAAAAACGCTTTACGCCGACGCGACGAAGATCGAAGATGTTGCGGCTGCGGCAAAGGCTATCGCAAAGGCGCTTGACCAGAAGAGCGGCCCGATCGAATCGCAGCTAAAGGACGCGAAAGAAGCCGAGCGGAAATTCGTGCCCCTTGCTAAGGATCTTGACGACGATGCTGTCCAAAAGATCAATCGTCTGCTCGAAGATACGAATATCAAAAAAGCCGATCTACCAAGATTTGCGGGCCTGCACTGGCGCGAAGACCAGCAGCGAAGTTATCCGCAGGGCACGGTAGCGGCGCACATTGTCGGATTCAGCAATGCTGAGGGCATCGGCCAGGCGGGCATAGAGCAATCGCAGAACGAAACACTTTACGGAGCCGTGATCAAAAAGGTACAGGAACGCGATCGGCTCGGACGTGTTTATGACGAGACGGTTTCCGAACAGGAAGAACCGGGCAATATCGTTCTGACGATAAGTTCATCGATCCAGTTCAAGGCTGAAGAAGCATTGAAGCGTGCCGTGACAGCGTCCGGCGCCAAATCAGGAATGGCCGTTGTTTTAGACCATGCAACAGGCGAAGTTCTGGCGATGGCGAACCATCCGACATTCGATCCAAACGATCTTAAGGGAATCAATACGGAGAATCTGCGGAACAATTCTGTGCAGAGTTTTTATTCGCCGGGTTCGGTATTCAAGCTCGTGACTTACGGATCGGCGCTCGATAAAGGGTTGATCTCACCGGAAGCTGAGATCGATACGGGCAATGGATCTATCGAGGTTGCAAAGCGTCGATTCACGGATTCCAAATCGCTCGGACGCATAAATTTTATAAAAGCGATGGCGGTCTCGAGCAACGTTTGCGCGATACGGACAGCTCTTCGTGTTGGCAAGGAAGGTTATTACGATTCGGTTAGAAAATTTGGTTTCGGAGAGCAGACCGGGATCGAACTTCCCGCCGAGACAGCCGGAATGGTCCGCCCGCCTGAGCGTTGGTTCGGTGATTCGCTTGCGTCGATGGCCATCGGTTATGAAATCGGGGTGTCTCCGTTGCAAATGGCAACCGCTTTTGCGACGATAGCAAACAACGGCGTGCGGGTCAGCCCGCGAATAATCAAAGAAATCAGACGTTCCGACGACACCGTGATCTCCGTGACAAAGCCCGAAAAAACAAGGGTCATCAGCGATGAGGCAGCGGCAGGCTTGCGCCGAATGCTGCGTCAGGTGGTGGTTTCGGGCACAGGAAAAAGAGCACAGGTCGAAGGTTATACGACCGCCGGAAAAACGGGAACCGCGTGGAAATACGATCCGGCGATCAAACGTGTAAGCGGATCGAAATATGTTTCGTCTTTCATCGGGTATGCACCGGCAAATAACCCGAGAATTACGATCGCGGTTATGATCGACGAGCCGCGGATCGGCGGACGAAACGGCGGCGATGTTGCGGCACCGGTCTTCCGAGAGATAACCGAGCAGGTCCTGCCCGAATTAAAAGTCGCACCGGACAGCGACGGCATGCTGGCGACGTTCGAAACTGATGAGGTCGAAGAATCGGTTGGCAACGGTGAACCATTCGGTGAAACGGTAGCCGAGAATCGAACGACAGAAACCGGCGAAACCAAATTGCCATCTGCAAATCCTGTTACCGAGCGGAAAGCGAAAAGCGAACCGGAAAAGAAGACGGCCAAGCCCGAAGGTGAACGTCCGCGACGCGTTGAAGCGAAAAAGGCTGATACAAAAAAAGAGAATTCCATGCCCCCCAAGTCGTCCGAAGCAAAAAAGGAGAAGCCGAAGAACAAGACTTGAAATTAAAAATAGCGATCGAATATATGAACGCCATCTCCACTGGCATCGAACCCGCTCTATCGTCACATGAGGTCACATCGTTTTCCATTGACTCACGTGAGGTTAAGGCGGGTGGCGTCTTTTTTGCCCTGTCCCAGCCGGATTATCGTAAGAACGGCTTCAATGGCGATTTTGAAGACGCGACGGTTTACGTGCCAAAAGCTTTCGAAGGTGGAGCCGCCGCTTGTGTCGTTCGGCAAGACAGACTGGAGGAGCACAGCGCCGAGCTGGAACCATTTCTTGGGCGGCTTATTACCGTTCCGGACACGATCGCCGCACTTCAGAAATTGGCGAACGGGGTCTATAAGACCTGGAACCGGCCTGTTGTAGCCATTACGGGGAGCGCAGGGAAAACGACCGCGAAAGAATTGACCGCCCACGTGCTTTCATCTGCCGGACGCAAAGTGCTGAAGAACATCAAGAATTACAATAATGGGCTTGGACATCCGTTGACGGTTCTGAATCTGGCCGCAGACCCTTCCTACGACACGGCCGTTCTTGAGATGGGAATGTCCACACCGATGAACGAGATCGCACGCCTCTGCCGGATAACGCCGCCGGACATTGCCGTAGTGCTGAACGTGATGCCGGTGCACGTTGAACATCTTGGCTCGATCGAAAATGTTGCAAGAGCCAAGGCTGAGATCGTTGAAGGAATGAAGGTCGGCGGGACTGCGATCCTGAACGCGGACGACGAGCGGGTTGCGGCAATGAGCGAACGCAGCAAAGGGGAAACGCTTACTTTCGGGATCGAAAAAGAGGCTGATATTGCGGCTTACGATATTCGCGAACTCGGCTTTTCAGGTTCATCGTTCACGATGAAAACGCCGGCGGGAACATCGTTCGTCGAATTTCCGCTAAACGGTCGTCACAACATAATGAACGCACTCGCTGCCGCAGCTGTCGGAGTATCGTTTGGAATGTCTGCCGATTCGATCGCCAACGCACTCGCGACTGTCGAGCCTCCGCCGCAGCGTGGCGAGGTGATCAAGTTTCGCAAAGGGTTCACGGTCATCAATGATTCATACAATTCAAACCCCGATGCTTTGATATCAATGGTGGAAACGCTTGCCGCAGGTGGAAGCGATGCGAAACGTCGGATAGTTGTCGCCGGCGAAATGCTGGAACTCGGCGAGAATGCGGAAACGATACATCGTGAGACAGGAAGAAGGATCGCGGCGATGAATGTCGATCTTCTGATCGGCGTTCGGGGGCTTGCCAAAGAGCTGGTCGCGGGTGCAACTGAAGGTGGAATTGCTGAGGCAGTTTTCGCCGAAGATTCCGCGGCGGCCGGAGCAATGCTAATTGACCGGATCGCCGAAGGCGACGCGGTGCTGATAAAAGGTTCGCGCGGTGTTCGGACCGAGAAAGTGCTCGAAATGCTTTCAGAGAAATTTGAATTGGAGGAAAAAGGCGGGGTTAACCGATAGCGAGGCAATAGCGAAATCCGAGATCCGCGAACCCAGATCCGAAATCGATAAATGCTCTACCACATCCTTTTTCAATGGCTCTTTAAGACCTACGGTGATTTTCCAACCGCGCTGCCTTTTTATAAGGTGCTTAACGTAATCCAATACGTTACGTTTCGCACCGCCTGGGCGACCATTACTGCACTGCTGCTTTCGCTGTTTCTGGGAAAATACGTTATCCGGCGCCTGGACGCTTTAAAGGTGGGACAGGAGATACGCGAGGAGCTTTCCGAAGAGCATCAGGCAAAAAAAGGCACGCCGACGATGGGCGGGATCTTGATCCTTGGAGCAGTATTTATTTCAACGCTGCTCTGGGCTCGGCTCGACAGCTTGTTTCTATGGCTGGCACTTGGAGCGACGACGCTTTTTGGCGTGATCGGTTTCGCTGACGACTATATAAAGATCGTCAAGAAAAGAAGTCTCGGCCTTACAGGAAAACAAAAGCTTGCGGGCCAGCTCTTGACGGCCATTCTTGTTTGGGCCGTGTTGTATTTTTTCACGAATTATACGTGGAACCTGAGCATTCCTTTCTTTAAGGATACGGCGATCTCCGGCATCTCGGTCATACCGGCAGGCATTTATCTCGTCTTTATGATCTTTATCTTGCTAGGAGCTTCGAACGCAGTAAATCTGACCGACGGGCTCGACGGGTTGGCGACCAGCGTAACGTTCATCGCAATGGCTGCCCTCACCGCATTGACATATGTCGCGAGCGACCGGCGATGGGCCGAATATCTTGATCTGACCCATAATCCGGCATCGGCAGAATTAACCGTTTTCTGCGGGGCGATGGTCGGGGCAAGTTTAGGATTTCTTTGGTATAACGCGCCGCCGGCCGAAGTGTTTATGGGCGACGTCGGAAGCTTGGCGATCGGCGGAGCATTGGGCACGGTCGCGATCCTGACGAAGCAAGAATTTCTGCTGCCCTTTATCGGCGGCGTGTTCATTTTGGAAGCTTTGTCCGTAATGATACAGGTCTCGTTCTTTAAGTTCACGAAAAAGACCGGAGGCGTCGGCAAGCGGATATTTCTGCAAGCGCCGCTGCATCATCATTTTCAGATGTCCGGCTGGAAGGAACCGAAGATCGTATTTCGTTTCGTCATCGTGGCGATATTGTTCGCGTTGCTGAGTTTGTCGACTTTGAAGTTGCGATAGGTTTTGCAACAGTTTCGAGTTTTCAGTTCAGAGTTTCGAGTCGTAGTTACCAAACTGGGGACTGGCAACTCCAAACTCATAACTGTCGACAAATATGTGATGGAAATTGCGGGACGAAAAGCTTTGGTGTTGGGTGCCGGACGGTCGGGAATTGCTTCGGCGAAGTTCTTGGCTGAACGCGGTGCGACGGTCGCTTTGCATGACAAGAAGGAAGTTGAAAGCTGGAGCGAAGCGGCGAGATCTTTGAAGGAAACGAATGGTGTCGGGCTGATCTCGGGCCAATTACCCTCTTGGCTGCTGGATCAGATAGATCTTGTTGTGATCTCACCCGGCGTCCCGACGAACACGATTCCGGCACGGTATGTAGATCGAAAAGACGGCGAAGTGATCGGCGAGGTCGAACTTGCTTTTCGTTTTATGAAGGGCCGCATGATCGGCATCACGGGTTCGAACGGCAAGACGACGACCACGACGCTGATCGGTGAATTGCTCAAGAACGGCGGAATTAGAACGCAGGTAGGCGGAAACATCGGCACGGCTTTGTTAAGTCTTGCGGAGAGTTCGACGGACGATACCTGGACCGTCGCCGAGCTTTCAAGCTTTCAGCTCGAGACGATCGTCGATCTCAAGCCGAACATCGCGATCTGTTTGAACGTTACGCCAAATCATTTGGATCGTTACGATTCGTTCACAGACTATGCGGCGGCAAAGCATCGGATCTTTATGAACCAGACGGCGGAAGACGCGGCGATATTGAATGCGGACGACGAAATAACTGCAAGCTGGGCCGCAGGATTAAAGGCGAACGTTTCGATGTTTTCGGTAAAGCAGGAATTAGATGAAGGGCTTTTCCTACGCGGACGCGAACTGATCTGCCGGGCGAATGGTAAAGAGAAAATTTTGACGACGCGAGACGAGATATTTCTTAGGGGGCTTCACAACGTGGAAAATGTTCTGGCTTCAATGGCGGCAGGTTTGGCGGCGGGTGTCGATCCGGATTCGATGCGCGAGACGGTCGCGGCGTTCAAAGGCGTCGAACATCGGATCGAGTTCGTCGATGAGATAAACGGCGTCCGCTTTTACAACGATTCAAAGGCGACCTCGGTCGATGCAACGCTGAAAGCGCTCGAGGCGTTATCGGAAGACGAAGGCAAGACCGTTTTGATCCTCGGCGGACGAGGGAAAAATGCCCCCTATGAACCGCTTGCCGAGTTGATCGAATCGTCTGTCCGAACGCTCGTCCTGATCGGCGAAGATGCGGACAACATTGCGTCGCAATTGAACGGATCTGCTGAGATCGTTCGTGCGGATTCGATGTCGGCAGCGGTGGAGGCCGCGTTCGATGCGGCAGAGAAAGGAGATGCGGTGCTGCTTGCTCCGGCGTGTGCGAGTTTCGATATGTTCAATAGTTTCGAAGAACGCGGACAGGTCTTCAAAGCGGCGGTAGAGAGTTTAGAGTCGACGGTTTAGCGTGCAGGTTTAATGGCAAAGACGCGTGCAGACATAATTTTGATGGCCGTTTCGGCGGGGCTGTTATTGTTCGGCACGCTGATGGTTTACAGCGCGTCTGCGATGCACTCACAAAGGGAAACGGCGGGTGCGTCGCAGTTCACTTACTTTTATAAACAACTCGCGTTCACGGCCATCGGGTTGGTCGCGATGTATTTGATCAGCCGGATCGATCATCGGCGTTTGCAGCATCCGGTCGCGGTCTATTCGCTGATGGCACTTACGGCGATCTGTCTGCTCGCGGTTTTTGCATTTCCGGAAATTAACGGTGCGCAGCGTTGGATACGCTTTGGTGGATTTTCCTTCCAGCCCTCTGAGATGGCGAAGATCGCCCTGCCGATCTTTCTGGCGTATTTTCTGACGCGGAATGCCGACCGCGTTGGCGAAATTCGGGCGACGGTGCTGCCGTGCGTAGGAGCGATGCTGTTGTTTTGCGGTCTTGTGGCGCTCGAACCCGATCTCGGAACTGCTCTCGTGCTTGCAGCGATATTCTCGTGTGTTTATTTTGCGGCAGGTGCGAAATTGTTGCACGTAGTGGCGGTCGGCGGTGCGATGGCGGCGGCGGCAGGTGCGATGGTCCTGCTCGCGCCGTGGCGGCTCGAGCGAATGATGGCATTTCTCGATCCGTTCGCCCACAGCGACGACGCTGGTTATCAGGTGGTGCAATCTTTATACGCGATCGGTTCGGGCGGCATCTTCGGCGAAGGCTTCGCGCGCGGCCAGCAAAAGCTTTTTTATCTGCCGTATCCGTATTCTGATTTTATTTTCTCGGTCGTCGGCGAGGAATTTGGGCTGATCGGGACGCTTTCGGTGGTTTTGGCGTTCGGCGTGATACTTTGGCGCGGAGCCCGGATCGCCATCAAAGCCGCGGACAGTTTCGGAATGTTGCTCGCGATCGGTTTAGTGACGGGCATTATCGTTCAGGCACTGTTTAATATAAGCGTTGTGATCTCAATACTTCCGGCGAAGGGAATTCCGCTGCCGTTTATCTCGTACGGCGGTTCGTCGGTGGTCTTTACGCTGGCTGCGGTCGGGATTTTACTCAATATCTCTCGCGGCGGCGGCGAAACGGAGCGGGAAACACAGCCTGACAAGCCTGTCAGACGAAAAAAAGGCCGTTCGGGGCTGAAATAGGGTGACTCCGGCGAATTTTAAAGAGTCTACTTGGCGTTCTTCGCGACTTTGCGTGAAAAATATTTGATTCTCACGCAAAGACGCAGAGTCCGGAAAGAAGAAAAAGCGAAGAAAGTAGATGAATTCACGGGAAAAGAAGGTTTTTGTGGAGAAACCAGCAGCGAAAATACAATTTTCAGTTCCCCGGAACGAATCTTCGGGGCCGCGGAATGAATCTTCGGAGCCTCGGATCGAATTTTCAGGCCCGCGGTTTCAATTTTCGGACCCTCGGATCGAATTTTCGGAGTCGCGGATCGAATTTTCGAGGCCGAACATTCAAAATTCGAAGCCGAATTTTCGAATTTCGAAGCCGAATTTTCAAATTTCGAAGCCGAATTTTCGAATTTCGAAGCCGGACTTTCAAATTTCGACGCCGAACTTTCAAATTTCGAAGCCTAGGAATGAAGCCTTAGGCCATAGGATCCTAGATAATAGGCCGATAAATAAAGGATGAAAGTACTTTTTGCGGCCGGGGGCACCGGCGGACATATTTTTCCGGCGATCGCGGTGGCGAAAGAGCTGCTTCGGCGGGATGCGGCGACCGAAGTTCTGTTCGTCGGGACCGCACGCGGGCTGGAAACGCGTATCGTGCCCGAAAATGGCTTTCAACTTTCGCTGATCGATAGTTCGGGGCTGAAGAATGTCGGATTCATCGGAAAGATCAAAGGCCTTACTGTTTTGCCGAAAAGTTTTCTTGAGGCGCGTTCGCTGATCAGGCAGTTTCGGCCGCACGTGGTGGTCGGCGCGGGCGGTTATGTTTCGGGGCCGGTGCTGATGATGGCCGCAGTGATGGGCGTGCCGACGCTGGTGATGGATTCGAACGCTCTGCCGGGATTCACGAATCGACAGCTCGCGAGATTTGTCGACAGAGCGGCCCTGACCTTCGAAGAATCGCTGCCTTATTTTGGAAAAAAGGGAGTCGTCATCGGGAATCCTGTGCGGCAGGAGTTTTTCGAGATCGCACCGAAAGGCCGCGAAGACGTGACACACGTGTTGATCTTTGGCGGTTCGCAGGGGGCGAGGGCGATAAACAACGCGGTCGCGGATTCGCTCGGGGAACTGGAGAACCTTGCAGGGAAATTGACGTTCACGCACCAGACCGGCGAAGGGGATTTTGAAAGGATCCGCGAATTGTACAGGCGGTCGGCCTTCGCGGATGCTGATGTCCGGCCGTTTATCTCGAATATGGTCGAGGAATTTGCAAAAGTGGACATCGTCATCTGTCGTGCCGGAGCGACGACCTGTGCCGAGCTCGCCGCCGCCGGAAAAGCAGCGATAATGATCCCTTTGCCGACCGCCGCCGACGACCATCAGCGAAAGAACGCCGAAGCAATGGAACGAGCCGGAGGAGCTAAGATGCTGCTCCAACGCGACCTGAGCAGTGCGAACATCGCTGCGGAACTTAGGTCGCTGGTCGCCGATCCGGAACGGATAACAGAAATGGAAACCGCCGCGAAATCCGTCGGCAGATCAGACGCCGCCGAACGCGCCGCCGACCTGATCGACGAACTAAAAGCGAAGGCTTAATTCGGTCTTTGGTCTTTGGAATTTGGTCTTCGGTCTAAGTTCAAAAACCAAAAACCAAAGACCTAAAACCAAAGACCAAAAACGAAACTAATGTTTAGACACGTAAAGAGAATTCATTTTATCGGCATTGGCGGAATCGGCATGAGCGGGATCGCCGAGGTGCTGGCGAATCTGGGATTTGAGGTCTCGGGTTCGGACATCAAACGCTCGAAGAATACAGACCGGCTTGAGGAGTTGCACGGAGTAACGATATTCGAAGGCCACGCGGCGGAAAATGTCGGCGATGCGCAGGTTGTCGTTTATTCATCGGCGGTGCAGGCGGACAATCCGGAGGTCGTGATCGCGAAAGAGAAGAAGATCCCGGTCATCCCGCGAGCCGAAATGCTTGCCGAACTGATGGTACTGAAACCTTATGCGGTCGCGGTTTCCGGGACGCACGGGAAAACTTCGACAACTTCGATGGTCGCCACACTTTTGCAGCACGGCGGTATTGATCCGACGACCGTTGTTGGCGGTGTTGTCGAATCTTTGGGTTCGAATGCGCGGGTCGGTGCGTCGGAATGGTTCGTTACCGAAGCCGACGAAAGCGACCGCTCGTTTCTGATGCTCTACCCGACGATCGCCGTCGTGACGAACATCGACAAAGAACACATGGAATCGTACAAGGGCATGGAAGATGTCGTTCAATGCTTTACGGATTTCGTGAACAAAGTGCCGTTCTTTGGCGCGGCGATAATTTGTCTGGACGATCCGAACGTACAGCTCATTATTCCGAATATCAAACGCCGCCGCGTGACATACGGAATGACGGCCCAGGCGGATATCTCGGCACACGACATTCGCTATAACAACGCGTTCGGTTCGACATTCACCGTTTGGCAGGGAAGCGACGTGCTCGGCGAGATCGAACTGCCGGTGCCCGGGAAACATAACGTTTACAACGCTCTCGCGGCGACGGCCGTAGCTCTCGAACTGGAGATTCCGTTCGCGAAGATAGCTGAAGCATTCAAAACCTTTGTTAACGCGAACAGGCGGTTTCAGTTCAAAGGCGATGCGAACGGCATCACTGTCGTGGATGATTATGCACATCACCCGACAGAGATCCTGGCGACACTGGCCGCTGCGAAAAATGCCGCAGGAGGCAGGCGTACGGTCGCGGTATTTCAGCCGCACAGATATTCGCGAACGCAGGAATTAATGGAAGAGTTTGCACTGGCATTCAACAATGCTGATGTGCTTTTTGTTCTCGACATTTACGCAGCAAGCGAAAAGCCAATAGAAGGCATCACTGCTGAAACGCTCGCCGAAAACATAAAGAAGTATGGACACAAGAACGTAAATTACATCGGCGATATAGAAACGGCAGTCGCGTTCGTTGTACCGGAACTCCGCCAAGGCGATCTTGTCATAACGCTCGGAGCGGGAACTGTGACACGGCTTTCTGACGAGATCCTAGAAAAATTGAAGCAGAACTAGATCGATAGACGGGATATTTCGGAGTAAGTGATAGCTGATAACTGATAGTTGATAAGTCTTACTGGAAAGGATGAAGAAACCGATAAAAGCAAAAGTGAAACGTGGAGGAACTGCGAAAAAGAATTCGAGCGGTTCGGGAAAACGAACGGTCAAGCGAACGGCTGGGCAGGGTGTGACTCCACGATCATTGCTGCCGTACCTGTTGAGCTTTTGTATTGTCATCTGTCTTGGAGCATTTGTGTTCGTTGGTTATAGGGCGGCAGCGGCGTCGAAGTTCTTTAGCGTTTCGTCGGTAGAAGTTCGAGGCGTTCAGCGGGTTCAGAAGAACGAGATCGAAAATATCGTAAAGAGCGAGACCGAACGGACCGGTGTTTGGGACGCCGATCTGCTCCAGATAAAGGCACGTATCGAAAAGATCGCATTTGTTAGATCAGCTTCGGTCGCGCGTGTTCTGCCGAATCGCGTCACCGTCGCGGTGGTCGAACGTCAACCGGTTGCCGTGGTCGAACTTTCGTCCGGCCCGACGCTTTTTGACGAAGAAGGAAACGCGATCGCTCCGGCGACAGGTGCTGAAAAAGATCTGCCGTTCGCTCTAGTCGGATGGGACGAAACAAGATCGCCAAAGGCAGACAAGGAAAATCAGCAGCGGCTGAAAAGCTATCGAACTATGCTTGCGGAATGGAGACAAAAAGATCTCTTGAGCCGAGTGCAGAGCGTAAATCTGAAAGATCCGCGAGATCCGATCGTGGTCACGGAAGATTCGGGTAAGCGTGTTGCGATCGCGGTCGGGCCCGAACAGTTTGGCGAAAATTTGAAGAACGGATTGGTTGCGATAACAGGAAAGGGCGACACATTTGAGGGAGTTGCCCGCGTCGGGGCAAATCTCCGGCTGATCCCCAGACAGACGAAATAGGCGGTGATTATGAAAGGTGAAGTTCATGCGGTCGGGCTGGATATAGGCACAAGCCGTGTCCGATGTGTGGTCGGCGAAGCTCTTGACGATCGCAGAATGAAGATCGTAGGTGTCGGCGATGCGGAATCGAAAGGGCTGCGTCGCGGCATCGTGACTAGTGCCGAGGCTGTCGCCGAATCGGTTCGAAAAGCGGTCAGCGATGCCGAACGCACAAGCGGGTTGGAGATCGGTTCGGCGGTCGTAAATCTTTCGGGCGAACATTATCGCGGCGAGAATAAAAGCGGCGTGGTCGCTGTCGCCGGTGCCGGACGCGAGATATCCGAAGACGACATCGAACGTGCGATCGAATCGGCGAGTGCGATCCAACATCCGAATGGCTGGGAGATCTTCGACCGTCTGCCGCAGGAATTTATCATCGACGGGCAAGATGGAATAACGGAGCCGGTCGGGATGAGCGGTTCGCGGCTGGAGGCTCTGGTGCATGTGGTCAGCGGGCCTTCTGCGGGCCGACAGAATCTTGAAAAGGCGGTGCGGCGTTCGGGACTGGAAGTTGACCGAATGATACTCGAACCGCTTGCCGCAGCCGAAGCGACGCTTTCGGACGACGACAAAGAGTATGGCTGTGCGGTCGTGAATATAGGAGCGGAGATCACGGGCGTGACGATCTTTGGCCGCGGAGCGGTGCAGCACACGGCGATGTTTCCGTTCGGCGGGCTTCATTTTACAAAGGACCTTGCTGTCGGGCTTCGCGTGTCGATCCAGGAAGCAAACAATATCAAACACCGTTACGGTTGTGTCGCATCGTTCCTAATGAACGATGATGAGCGGCAGGAAATGATCGAGATCCAGCCCGTCGGACGCAGCGAAACGCGCGGGCTTTCGCGCGAAATAATGTGCGACATTATGCAGCCGCGTGCGGTGGAACTGCTTCAGCACCTTGCACAGGAAACGCGCGGTACCGGTTTTCAAATGCCCGGCGGCGTCGTGCTTACGGGCGGAGGTTCGCTGCCGCGAGGGATGGTAGAGATCGCCGAACAGGTCTTCGATGCGCCGACGCGTTTGGGCTTTATCGAATCGAGATATTTTGGAGGGCTCGCGTCCGAAGTGGGAACTCCGGTGTGGGCAACGGCGTGCGGATTGGCGCTGATGTCGATGCGGGCGCAGGTCAGGGGCGGAGTCCGGTCCGGCAAGTCGCGAGTTGTCGAATGGATCGAAAATATTCGCGGAAAATTTAAATAATCGGCGCGTGTGGGCTAGATTTTTACCACAAAAGGTAGTATGCTAGTCGCCCGTCAACACAATATATTGTTGCACTCGAACAATCCACTTAATTTCGAGAATTTTAGAAGTAATGGGCGAAAGGCCATGTCCTTTTATTGAATAGGGAAGAAAATGAATAGCAGCAGCGGAATAAGAATGTTCATTGATGAGCCGCCGATCACAGGAGCTCGGATCAAGGTTGTCGGTGTCGGCGGCGGCGGCGGAAACGCGGTCAACCGGATGATCGAAGCAGGCGTAAAGGGCGTCGAGTTCATTGTCGCAAACACCGACCTACAAGCCTTGAATGCTTCGAAGGCGCCGATGAAGATCCAACTCGGGACAAAGTCGACGCGTGGACTGGGTGCAGGCTCGAAGCCGGAGGTCGGACGTGAAGCTGCATTGGAAGATCATCAAAAGCTGCTTGATGTCTTAGAAGGTTCGGACATGGTCTTTGTCACGGCCGGGATGGGCGGCGGGACCGGAACCGGTGCCGCACCTGTCGTCGCTTCGCTTGCTATCGAACTCGGTGCTTTGACCGTTGCGGTCGTGACAAAGCCTTTCGCCGTCGAAGGCAAAAAGCGCATGGCACAGGCTGAGTATGGACTGGCTGAACTTCGTGGCTGTGTCGATACGATGATAACGATCCCGAACTCGAAGCTGCGCGATGTCGAGGAAAGCATTAGCGTTCTGGACGCATTCAAAAAAGCCGATGAGATATTGCTTCAAGCAGTCAAGGGGATTACCGATCTGATCACGACACCGGGCGTGATAAATCTCGATTTCGCTGATGTGATGACAGTTATGCGTAACGGCGGTGTGGCTCTGATGGGAATCGGAACCGCAAGCGGCGAAGACGCTCCGTCGAAGGCGATGCGTGCGGCGCTTGATTATAAGCTTCTTGAAGAAACCTCGATCGCCGGTGCCAAGGCCGCACTGATCAACGTGACCGGCAGCGGAAATATGCCGCTTGCTGAAATAGAAGATGCGATCGGAATGATCGAAAGCGAAGCCGATGACAATGCCGATATAATTTGGGGCAACGTGATCCGCGAAGATTCCAGCGACGAGATAATGGTGACCGTGATCGCGACGGGATTTGATACGGCAGCGTCGGCTGTCCTGCCGCAGCCCAGAGTGTTTGAGGCTCACGCCGGAAACGGCACTTCGCCTGTCGTAACGGGTTCGGGTGAACTTCACGAAGAAGATCTGAACGTTCCTACTTTTATCCGACGGCAGGCTGATTAGTTCAGCCAAAGTCATTTCAAAGTGTCCGGCGTGGATTACGTCGGGCACTTTTTCATTTGCGTAAGGGAATGCCCACACGACTTCCTGTAAAATGATAATTGAATGGCTGATAGAGAAACTAAAAGACCAATGCCGGTGATCGGCATAACGATCGGCGATCCTGCGGGCATCGGGCCGGAGATCGTCATCAAGTCGGTGGCGTCGGCTGAGATTCGATCGATCTGTCGGCCAGTAATAATTGGCGATCGTATTCATCTCGAACATCTGGCCGAACAAATGGGAACGGGCGTCAAGTTCACAGCTTTCGGCGAAGAACCGATGGATGAACGTGTTGAGGTATTCGACCTCTCAAATCTGGAGCATGACGAAATAAAGTTCGGAGAAGAATCGCCGATGGCTGGCCGAGCGGCTGGTCAGTATATCGAAGCCGCTGTGGAATTGTGGAAGCAAGGCAAGATCGATGCGATCGCGACGGCCCCGATAAGCAAGCGTTCGCTTGGGATGGGCGGGTATGATTTTCCAGGGCACACTGAGTTTCTTGCAAAGCTGACCGGCACAGAGCAGTTTGCGATGAGCTTTTTTGCAGAGAAGCTTCGGGTCGTACTTATCTCGACGCACGTATCGCTGCGGGATGCGATCGAGTTAGTGACACCTGAAAGGCTTTTAGAATTGATCGCATTTACCAACAAGACGCTCTCGAATCTGCTTGGCCGGCCGGTCAAGATAGCTGTCGCCGGGCTGAACCCGCACGCATCTGAGAACGGAATGTTTGGAACCGAAGAGAAAGAACGAATAGAGCCGGCGATAGCTGAAGCGGTCCGGCTGGGGATCGATGCCCACGGACCATTTTCGCCCGATACGATCTTTCTTCGGGGCTTTCGCGGGGAATTTGATGCGGTCATAGCCTGTTATCACGACCAGGCCACCATTGCTGTCAAGTCCCTTTCGTTCGGTTCGGCCGTAAATGTTACACTTGGACTGCCGCTGGTCCGCACATCGGTTGACCATGGAACGGCTTTCGACATTGCGGGCAAAGGCGTTGCAGATCATTCAAGCATGTCCGCCGCAATTCTTTTGGCAGCAACGCTTTTGAAAGAATAACAGGAGTGCCAGGGTAGGCGAACTCTGGCCGTGTTCGGACAATTATGCTC
Organism: Pyrinomonadaceae bacterium; assembly: GCA_041751035.1. GTDB lineage: Bacteria > Acidobacteriota > Blastocatellia > Pyrinomonadales > Pyrinomonadaceae > OLB17. Next base: position 762,016 of record JBGSYH010000030.1, read on the forward strand.
CCGCCATCTCGGAAAAAGATCCTTATCGCGGACGATGATCCGACGATATTGATGCTTGTAAGAACGATAGTCGAGGCCGAAGGATTTACTGGATTGATCGCGTCAAACGGTAAGATCGCTTACAAGTTGATCAGAGATGAAAAGGATATTTGCGGGGCGATAGTTGATAATAAAATGCCGTATATCGAAGGCGTCGGACTCGTTCGGTTTATGCGGGACGATGACAAAGTAACGAAGTTTCCGATCGTGATCATGACTGGTGAGGCAGGGATTCGAACATCTGAGCGGGCACGCGAATCGGGTGCGGTCGCTTTTCTACCCAAACCGTTCACCAATTCACAGTTGCGAACGGTCCTTAGCATATTCGGCAATTCACCTTAATTGAGCGAAACATTCGCAATTTCTTGACCAAGAGCCTGCCAGGTGTTAATTTTCAATCTGCGCAGCCACACAAGACATTAAAAACAGGAGCGGCCAAAAAGTGTCAACACGCAGTCTTTTACTCGCCGATGATTCGATAACTATACAAAAGCTCGTAAACCTTACGTTTGCTGAGCATGGTTACGATGTACAGACGTTTGGTGACGGCGATTCGGCAATGTCAGCGATCGATGCGAAACTGCCGGACGTGGTTCTCGTTGATGTAAATATGCCGGGCCGCGACGGTTACTCGATCTGTGAATCGCTTCGTCAAAACGAAAGCTCAAAGAACACACCGGTGATCTTATTGGTCGGTTCATTTGAGCCGTTCGACGCGGAGCGGGCCGCACAAGTGGGTGCAAGCACGTATTTTACAAAGCCTTTTCAGTCGATCCGGCAAGTGGTCGATCAGGTGAATGAGTTAGTCGCTTCCGCTTCTTCAAGCTCGAATGGGCATGCTGAAGAGCCGGTTGTTTCCTATATTGAAACTGCGCAGTTTTCCCAGCCGGAAAGCGATGCGGCTCCGGCTCCGGAGAGTGATATTGACAGTCTCTATTCAAACAGTATGACCTATGGTGATACTGCGAATGAGACGGGAAGCGGTCCTTATGCCGATCATGGTTTTGATGATTCGATGATAGAGACAAGCTATCTGACCGAAGACAAGGCCGACGAAACACTTGATTTTGATATCGTTAATGAAAGCGATGAGGCCCCAAAGTTCGAATCGGAAATGTCGAGCGACGATGATCCGGAACGGCTTGTCGGGTCGGCGTACGACCATGTTAGCACCGACCCATATCAGTATGTTGGGACGCAGGAAGCTCAGGCTGATCCGATCCCGTCTGAGAACTTTGCGCCGCCGGCCGATCCCGTGTCTATTCCTGATGCACCGGCCGAATCGCCGATTCTTGACGTGCCGCAAGAAGATCGGGCAGAGACTTCGAGCGATCCGGGCGGGCCTTTTGATTCGTTTGCAACTGCACCTTTGGATACTGAGCCTTTATCACAGATCGGGATCGAAACCGTTAGATTGGACGACCCCGAAACTAAGCCTCGCGAGTTTGAAGAAGTAGATCTGTTGGATCTGCCGCCGATCCCTGGCAATGAGACGATCGAACTAACGACCGCCGAGCGGGCCGAGCTTATGGGCAGCAATAAACAGATCGTAAGCCTGGCACCTGAGTTGATCGAGGCGATCGTAGAAAAGGTCGTACAAAGATTGTCGCAAAAATATTAGTTCACGTTTGATATTTCCGCTGCGGCCGGTTTCCTCTTCAGGATGAAAACCGGCCGTTTTTGTTTTAGAATCACAGTTTTACCAATATGGAGATCGCAAAAGCATACGAGCCGAAAACGGCCGAAAACCACTACGAACGCTGGGAAAAGAACGGTTACTTCGCCCCTGAGATCAATCAGGATCCGGACGCGCCGAAATTTTCCATCGTCATCCCGCCGCCCAACGTGACCGGGTCGCTGCACATGGGCCACGCGCTTCAGCACACGATAATGGATGTGCTGACGCGATGGAAACGCATGCAGGGCTATCGGACGCTGTGGTTGCCGGGAACAGACCACGCCGGAATTTCGGTCCAGCGAAAGGTAGTCGAACAGCTAAAAAAGATCGAGCATAAAGCGCCGCTCGATATCGGCCGTGAGGAATTTGTCCGGCGAGCTTGGAAATGGAAAGAGGAATACGGCAGCACGATCACCGAACAGATGCGACGCGAAGGTGCCTCGGTCGATTGGTCACGCGAGCGGTTTACGATGGATCCGGATCTCTCGACCGCAGTGCGGAATGTTTTCTGCACTTTGTATGAAGAAGGTTGGATCTACCGTGGACTGCGGATCGTGAATTGGTGTCCGAAAGACAAGACGGTTCTCTCCGATCTCGAAGTTAAAGAGGAAACGCGGAAAGACGGCAAGCTATATTATCTTCGATATCCGGTAAGAAGCTCCCCTCCTCACGAAGGAAGGGTGGACGCTGCTTCAGCGGACGGGGTAGTTCTCGTCGTTGCTACAACCCGCCCCGAGACGATGCTCGGCGATACTGCGGTTGCCGTTAATCCGAAAGACGCTCGATACAAGGATCTGATCGGAAAAAACGTCGCATTGCCGCTGACAGGTCGCGAGATCCCGATAATCGCTGATGAATATGTCGATGCGGAGTTCGGCACAGGTGCGGTGAAGATCACGCCGGCACACGACCCGAATGACTATCTCGTTGGCGAACGGCATAACCTCCCGCAGCTTCTCGTGATGAACGACGACGGCACGATGAATGCCGCAGCCGGTGCCGAATTCGAAGGGCTTGATCGCTTCGACGCACGAAAAAAGGTTGTCGAACGGTTCGAAGAACTTGGATTGCTCGAAAAGATCGACGATTACGAAGTATCGCTGCCGATATGCGAACGCTGCAAGACCATCGTTGAGCCGATATTGTCCGAACAATGGTTCGTCAAGATGGACGAAATGCGTGACATCGCTCTCGATCTAACGCGGACCGAAGGAGTGCCGCATTTCTCGCCTCAGGTTCCCCATGAAAAGGTCTATACAACATGGCTTGAAAATTTGAAGGATTGGACCATCTCACGCCAGCTTTGGTGGGGACATCAAATACCGGCGTGGTATGACGATGAAGGAAATGTTTACGTCGCCCGCACCGAAGCTGAAGCAAAAGCGAAATCCGGCGGACAGGAGATCAAACAAGATCAGGACGTTCTCGATACCTGGTTCTCTTCCGGGCTTTGGGCGTTTAGCACTTTCGGTTGGACCGGGGAAGTCAGCGGTCAGCAGTCAGCGGTCAGCAGTCACGATGCAAGCTCGGAACTGCTCACCGCTCACCGCTCACCGCTCACCGATCTGGACACTTTTTTGCCGACGGATGTATTGGTAACCGGCCGCGACATTATCTTTCTGTGGGTTTCGCGGATGATAATGCTGACGAAGAAATTTGCGGGCAAGAAAGCGTTTGAAGATGTTGTCGTTACGGGGACGGTATTGGGCAAAGATGGGAAGCCGATGTCCAAGTCGCGGAATAATGGCGTCGATCCGCTTGAGATGTTCGACAAGTTCGGAGTCGATGCGACGCGCATATATCTCGCCTCGATAGCGACCGGTGCGGATATTGAATGGAATGATGTCGGTGTTGAAACCTACCGTAATTTTGCCAACAAGATCTGGAACGCAACGCGGTTTTGTTTGATGAATTCTGACGGCGCGACTGTTATAGCTGATCCCACCGCCGAGACGCCGAGACGCGGAGAAATTTCATTGGCAGACAAGTGGATTCTCTCGCGGCTGAATCGAACGGCGAACGATGTAAATAAGGCGCTCACGAAATACGAATTCCATACCGCGGTTTCATTGCTTTATCATTTTTTCTGGGACGATTTTTGCGATTGGTACATCGAGCTGAAAAAGGACGAGATAAACGCGGGCGACGCTGCGGCGAGTTCGTTCATTCTTTCGATCCTCGAACAAGCTCTGCGGCTATTGCATCCATTTATGCCGTATCTTACTGAGGAGCTTTGGCAGAAGCTTCCGGGTACTGGCGTCGAGTTGCACAACGCCGCGTATCGAAACCCAGTCGCTATCGCTCCCGGTTCTGACATGGGCGGTGCGACGATAATGCTTGCAGATTTCCCAAAAGGGGACGTAGCGATGATCGACGAACGTGCCGAACTCGAAATGGGTTCGGTGATCGACCTGATCCGGCGGGTTAGAAATATCCGCACGGAAATGAACATCAAGCCATCAGACAAGGTTTCAGTTCACGTTGCGGCAAATGCGGATATGCAATCGATCTTGACGGCGAACGAGGCTCAGATCTTAAAACTTGCGCGGGCTGATAAGCTTGTTGTGTCGGAAACTCTGGATGTTCCGAAGGCATCGGCAAAGGCTGTTATTACTAATGCTGAGATCGCGGTGCCGCTCGAAGGGCTGATCGATTTCGACAAGGAACGCGAAAGATTGTCGAACCAGATCAACAAACTTGATGTAGAATTACAGCGTCTAAACGGACAACTCTCGAACGCCGATTTCGTCAGCAAAGCCCCCGCCGAAAAAGTCGAGGCTCTTAGATCACGAAAAGCGGAGATCGAACAACAGACAGGAACTCTGAAAACAAACCTGGAGGCACTTCAAAGATGAATAGAAGGTACTTGAGTCGATTTATTTTTTGTTCAGTTTCGTGGTTACTTTTTTCTGTTTCACTGATGCATGGCCAGGTCCCGATTCCGATTTCACAAGAGGAGTATTATACGGCGATTTCCGATTCATATCGAAAAGCAGAAAAGCTCTCAAGGCGGATCGAATCTGTTGAGAATCATTTTAGTAAAGGAACGCTTTACAGAACCGACTTAACAATTTGGGAATATGTTCTTCCGGATCGGAAACGTACCGTTTCTAAACGAACTGAGGGCGGCACAACCCAGGAAACTGAGAGAATCGAGATCGGCACCGATGTTTATACTCGTGAAAATGGGGGGCAATGGCAAAAGAGTGTTCTTTCTGGAGGCGGCGGTTTCGGAACTGGGAGACCAGTTCAACTTACTCAAGCTTTACGGCAAACAGTGTCCCTAGGTGGAGTTACCGCAAATCTCTACAGTATCTTCATCGTAGAAAAGCAGCCCTCTCGATTGATTTTTTACGAAACCAAGGTATGGCTCGATGAGAATGGATTGCGATTACGTGAAGAGCGGGCTTCGGGTGATCTTTACCCGAAAACTGAAAATATTCGTACTTTTATCACCACCGAATACGATTCAAACATAAAGATCGAAGCCCCGATCCCTTGAGATCTTTGGCAGGGTGCGAGATGCGAAACGAAGAGCGGCCAGCGGAAAATTCCGAAGCCGCTCTTGTTAGTTTTAAAAGGAATTCTTGCTTTCTAGTAATAGGGTCTTCAGCGAAACGTTAGTTATCGTCCTTATCATCGACCTTGTTCGCGGCATCGTCATCGTCATCAGACTTCGGCGCGGTTGTCGCGGCTTTGGCCCCGTCGATGGTTATAGCCGCGGTTTTTCCGTCTTTTCTTTCGCCTGCCTCGTTATGCATATCGGCGGTCAGGATATATTTTCCGCTGGGAGCTCCAGCCGGTATCGGCACTGAATAGGTCGCCGTTCCGCCGCCATCGGGTACGACAACATCAACATTTGTCCCTTTTACAGCTTCGCCTTTTGTCATTCCAGCAACATCGTCCGCCGAGAGAAAAAACTTAACGGTCGTTTTGCCCGGAGCATTCGAAATGGTCGCAATTCCGTAGAGCGTTTCGCCGCCCTTGAAACTCGACGCTTCCTGAGTCACGGCTTTATCTTTACCGACCTTAAAACTACTCATATTCGCCGTGCTCACATTGCACGCTATGCCAACGGCTAGAAGCACCGCAATAGAAACGACTAACTGAAATTTGTTTTTCACTGGTGAGATCTCCTTCGATTCAAGTTTAGATTCTATTAGGACACGCCGAGAGTACTCCTGCTCGGCAACAAAGTCAAAAAATGACAAAGTTCTAACCGGTTAAACGAATCTTTGCTATGATTTGGGTCAAGGCTTTCGTTTTTAATTTTAAGCAAAAATATGAATTGGTTAGATAACGGAGAGGTCCTGTCTGCGATAGGGCAATTTTTGGCCGAGGATCTTGGCCGCGGAGATATTACAACGTCGGCGACGGTCGATGCTGAGGTGCGCGGGCAGGGGCGTTTTCTCGCCAAGGAATATCTGGTCGTGTGCGGGCTTGAGATAGCCGAGGCTGTTTTTGCACATCTTGATCCGGAAAGTTCCGAGATCGAGACCGGCTATAGCGACGGCGATGAGGTCGAAGAAGGCACCGTTATCGGTACGCTGAAAGGTTACGCAGACGTGCTGCTGACCGGCGAGCGTGTTGCATTGAATTTGCTGCAGAGGATGTGCGGCGTCGCTACGCTGACGCGACAGTACGTGCGTGCGATCGAAGGAACCGGAGCGGCGATCGTCGATACGCGGAAAACGACTCCGGGCCTAAGATTGCTGGAAAAATATGCGGTTACGGTCGGCGGCGGGAAGAATCACCGAATGGGTTTGGACGACGGCGTGCTGATCAAAGACAACCACATTTCGCTGGCCGGCGGCGTTACCGAGGCCGTTAAGGCCGCGAAGAGTAAGGTCGGGCATCTGCACAAGATAGAGGTCGAGGTAACGAACTGGGCACAACTTCGCGAGGCGATCGAGGCCGGTGCGGATATCGTTATGCTTGATAATCAAACGCCCGAAGAATGTACAAAACTCGTCGAGATGTCACGTGACCTGAATCCAAATGTGCTGATCGAAGCCTCGGGCGGAATGGACTTGAATCGCGTTCGTTCATATGCCGAAGCGGGCGTCGATCTTATCTCCGTCGGCCGCCTGACACATTCGGCAAAGGCGGTGGATATTAGTTTCAAGATACAAACGGTTTAGCAGGTCAGAACCGCCAGCGTAAGCTGGTGGCGAGATGTTCAAATGATGACAATTTGGAATGACAATGATTCGCCACTTGCGTTCTTTCTTACATGGCGTACCTATGGAACTTGGCTGCATGGGGATGAACGTGGTTCGATCGATCGTTACAACAATGTATTTGGCGGTCAGCGTGTCGTGCCAAATGAAATCCGTGTCGGACAACAGCAAGCAAAATTGAAATCCGAGCCGGTGATCTTGAACGCAGAACAACGTATTGTGGTCAGAGATTCAATCGAGTCAGTTTGTTCATATAGACAATGGAACCTCCGCTCCGTACATATTCGAACCAATCATGGTCATCTAGTCGTTTCGAATCATCAGGTTAAGCCCGAGTATATGATGCGTGATTTCAAGGCGTACGCGACCAGAGCTTTACGTGAACGGGGACTGTGGACCCACAAACACAGTCCATGGGCCGAAGGCGGCAGCAAGCGCTATCTGTGGACAGACGAAAGTATAAGTAACGCGTGTGATTATGTTGTCAATGGTCAAGGTGACGAACTGCCTGGAACCTTCTAGCCTTGGACAGGCTTGCAGGTCAGAACCGCCAGCGTAAGCTGGTGGCGGAATCTACTAAAGAAGTGCGGTTGAAATTTAGAAGAACATAAATCTTGCGGGTGCCACGGGCTTACGCCCGCGGTTCTGACCTGTTCGGCAAGAACCAGATCGCGATGGTTGAAATGATCAGGGCGATGGTCGTGACGATGCCGCCTTCGAGGCCGTAGCCGCCGCCGCCGATCCATGCCGGACCGGTTTCGATCTCTTTCAATATTGGATGCGGAGCGATCTGGGTCAAACCGCTGACCTCAATACCGTAAAGCGAACCCTGCAGCCAATTCCAGGCGAAATGCATCCCGCTTACGAACCAAAGCTCCTTGGTCTTCAAATAAGCGACACCAAACCAAATGCCAGCCAGAAAAGTATTCGCCCAGCCGACGATATTGGCGCCCGGATTCCCCTGATGCACCACTGCGAAAAGTATGGAAGTGAAGATGAACGCGATGATCGTTTGATCTGCCCGAATCAGCGTCTGGAAAATATAGCCGCGAAAGACGAGTTCTTCGGCGGTTGCGGCGATCAAGAAAATAACTCCGGAAACGGCAAGTGAACGGATGATCTGACCCGAAGAAAAATTTGAAAAAATGAATTCAGTTCCGGCGAGAAACCAAGCCAGCCAAGCTGCCACGGACACAGTCAATCCGCCTGCAACGATGCCGAGTGTCAAAAGTAACGGCGAGCGGAGTTTGAGTTCAAGCCCGAGCGACGCGGCAGTGAGCTTTTCTAGAGATCTGGCAGAGATCCATCCGGCGGCGAATGCCGCGATAAACATGACCGTTGCATTCACCAAAAGCATGAGCGGCACGGGACCTTCACCTGGCCTGAAAAGCGAAGGGAAAGCAAAGAACGCAATTGCCCCGAGAAACAAGTAAAGGAAGACGAACAGACAAAGGAAAAACGCAACACGCCATCCGCTAAGAAGCGTTCCGCTATCGGTAAAAAATATTTGGCCGATGTTCATCTTTCGCTTGAGTTTAGCGAAGCGTGGGCAATGCATCAAACACCTGCGTCGGTGTGTTAAACTTGGGCTTCGGAATGACTACCCGCTCGCCAAAACGCATTAGGCTTTCGCTCTGGCTACTTGGGGCGTTCGTGCTCGTTCTGCTTACGCTGCTTGTTCTGCTGCAAACTTCGAACCTTTGGAAAAGCTTTACGATCGAATCGGCCGGCGACACGCTGCTACTTTACGGGCTTTCTTCGCTAAATTTCGCGGCGTTCGTCGTCTTCGGATTTATCTTTTTGCGAAGTATTGTCCGGCTTGTCCGGGAACGCCGCGCGTTGCAGCTTGGCTCGAAATTAAAAACACGGCTGCTTTTCTATTTTGTGATGATCAGCATTCTGCCTATCGTTGCGATGGCGGGTTTTTCCATCTTGTTTATGAACCGGGCGATCGACCGCTGGTTCACGCAGATCCCGGAAAATATCGTCCGCCTGCCGCAGGAACTTCAAAAAGGTTCGCTTGAGAACGAACGGCGTCAGAGGATGGAAATGGCGCGTTTATTGGGAAACGTGATCGCTTCCGAAATGCCAACGGAGAACGAATTGCAGGCGATGGTCGCCGATGGTGGTTTGGCATTTGCTTCTGTTATGTCGGCGGACGGCAAGGTGATCGTTTCGGCGACGGCGGCAAATCCTGATCCGGAGGCAATTGAAATGATCCGCCGCGGAGACCTTGCGGCCGCAAGCCTGAACGACGGCTATGGCATAGATGTCTTTTCCGTTCCGATCGAAGATGGGCGTCGGCTCGTGATCGCGGCAAAAATGTCCGGCGACCCGAACATCGACCAATCGGTAGTTGGTTCGCTCCAGCAATTTGACCGGCTCAAAGCATCGCAGGTAACGGTTCGGCAGGTAGGTTTTCTAACGCTTGGCGTGCTTACATTTATGCTGATCTTTGCGGCGATGTGGACGGCGTTCTATGTCGCCCGCGGGCTTGCAACGCCGCTCAGATCATTGGCAGAAGGAGCGCAAAAGATCGCGGAAGGCGAGCTTGGCCATCGGGTCGATGTCGTGGCCGAAGACGAATTGGCATTGCTTGTCTCAACTTTTAACGAGATGTCCGCAAAGCTCGAGGCAAATTCGGCGGAGCTTACCGAACGTCGGAGATACATCGAAACTGTATTGCTTTCATTGCCGACCGGCGTGATCTCGCTTGATGCAAATGGAAAGATCAGTACGATAAACCCCGCCGCCAGAAATATATTGGATTCGGAAACCGGAAAACTTACCGGCACCCATCTTTCCGAACTGCTGAACGAAAACGACCGGCCGCTTTTTGAACGGATCATCGCACGTGCGAAACGTGTCGGGCACGCCGCGGATCAATCAAAACTTACATCGGAGAGCGGCGATACGAATGGAACACGCGGCGTGCTTGCGGTGTCTATAGTAGCAACGGCTTTGCCGGAGAATGCCGGCGTTGTACTTGTGCTGGAAGATCTCTCCGAATTGATCGCAGCACAGCGTGCGTCCGCCTGGCAGGAAGTCGCGAGGCGAATGGCACATGAGATAAAAAATCCGCTGACGCCGATACAGCTTTCCGCGGAACGCATCGCTCGAAGGTTTGCGATCTCGGATAACGGAAGTGAATCGATCGACCAATCGGTTGCTCCAAATGCGGATGACAAGACTCAGTTAGTCGTAAAGGAAGGAACCGCGACGATAATCAGAGAAGTGCAATCTTTGAAAGCGATGGTGGATGAATTTTCAAGGTTTGCACGGCTGCCGGAGGTTTCGCTGGTTTCGGGAAATGTGAACGAGGTCATCGAACAAGCGGCGGAGCTCTATACACAGCGTTCGAATGATGTTTCGATTGAATTGAAGCTTACCGACGTGCCTGCGGTATTGCTCGACGCCGAGCAGCTAAAGCGCGTTTTCGTGAACTTGATCGACAATGCGATAGAAGCACCGGGCACGGAGGGCAAGGTTGTCACAGTTTCATCGCGCCACGAGACCGCACGCGATATCATTGTGGTTGAGATCGCCGACAACGGTGACGGTATCGATCCGGCCGATCTTCAGAAACTGTTTCAGCCATACTTTTCAACCAAGGGCCGCGGCACTGGCTTAGGACTGGCAATCGTCCAACGTATCGTCGCCGAGCATCGCGGAAAGATCAAGGCCGTCGCGAACCAGCCTAGAGGCGCGAAGTTTATTGTGGAGATCCCGGTCGGTACGGTATGAAGTCGGAAATTACATTGGAATATAAGCGACTGATGATTCGGACAAGGTTTCTTGGAGTCGCAGCCTCGCTGGGACTGATGTTCTTAGTGTTGGTCGAAGTGGACGAAGTTAGAGCGAACTGGACAATGGCTTTTAGTCCGATGGACGTTACTTTGGCTGTTACTACGTTCTCCATCGGTCTCGTTCTGCTGGTTCGAATCTTCGCTCTCGTAAAGGGCCGGATCTGGCCATATTCATTTCAGACCGGCACATGGATCGTCGTGCTTATATTGTTGGCAGTGTTTGCGATTCTCTGGATGTACGCGACGTCACCCATTCCAGACCTTCCCTGCGATGAGCAACCGGACAAAGTCTGTTTCTCGATTTATGTTTTGTATAGGCAAAGTCCTTTAGCGATTGCGGTATTTTATTTTCTTGTCCTAAGCGCAATGAGAAGTTTGGTCACACTGGCAGTTGCAAAAGCGTTTCTTTCAAAAAGACTTAAATGAACTCAATTCTAATAGTTGATGATGAGCCCGGCATTCGCGAGACGCTTCGCGGGGTGCTTGAGGACGAAGGGTTTGCGGTCGAAGTGGCCGCGACGGGCGAGGAGTGTTTAAAGCTCGCGGCCGGTGGTAGCTATGCGTGTATCTTGCTCGACATATGGTTGGGGAAGGGCATTGATGGATTAGACACGCTGAAAAAGCTTCGCGAAGAAGGGAACGATTCGGCGGTCGTTATGATCTCCGGTCACGGAAATATCGAAACTGCTGTGAAGTCCACAAAGCTCGGTGCGTTCGATTTTATTGAAAAGCCGCTCAGCCTTGAGCGAACCGTCGTCACGGTAAAGAACGCGGTCCGCCAACGCGAACTTGAAAAAGTAAACGAGCAATTGCAGAAAGAATTGGCCGATGAATATGTGATGGTGGGCGAATCGATCGCAATGCGTGCGTTGCGAAAACAGATCGCGATCGTTGCTCCGTCCGATGGACGAGTTCTTATTTCCGGTGAAAGCGGAACCGGAAAAGAGTTGGTCGCTCGTGCGATCCATTCTCAATCGAAGAGAAAAGGCTCTCCGTTCGTTGAGATAAATTCCGCAGCGATCCCAGAAGAGCTCGTCGAATCGGAACTTTTCGGCCATGCAAAGGGAGCCTTCTCGGGTGCGAACACGGCAAAGAAAGGGAAGTTTGAAATTGCCGATGGAGCGACGCTTTTTCTCGATGAGATCGGCGATATGTCACCGCGGGTTCAGGCAAAGATGCTGCGTGTTTTAGAAGAGCAGCGGTTCCAGCCGGTCGGCAGCAATAAGCCGATCAAAGTTGATGTGCGTGTGATCTCCGCCACGAACAAACGGCTTGACGAATTGATCGAAAACGGCAATTTCCGACACGATCTTTTTTATCGTTTGAACGTGATCCCGTTTCAAGTTCCGCCGCTCCGGGAACGTCTGGAAGACGTTCCCGCGCTGATAGAACATTTCAATCGAAAGTTCTCTTCCGATAACGGCAAGAAAGCGAAGTCGTTTACCGAAGCCGCGATCGAAAAGCTTTCGAACCACACCTGGCCCGGAAACGTCCGCGAACTCCGCAACACCATCGAACGCGTGATAATAATGACCGCGAAACAGAAGATCGATGTTGCCGATCTGCCGGAGCTTGGTTTTTCCGAAGAAAAGCCTTCGTCAAGCTTTCGCTTTCCATCGTTCAAAGATGCGACCGACGCCTATCAGCGTGAGTTCATTCTGCACAAGCTCGCCGAATTCGACGGCAATGTTACCAAAGCCGCCGAAGACATGGGCGTTGACCGCAGCCATCTGTATCGACGAATGCGCAACCTTGGCATTCAGGGGAAATAGTTCGATAACTGTCTGCGGCCAACTGGAGGTCCTGCTACCGCAGCCTGAGATCGATTACGGCTACCTCGGCGCGGGTTATATGTTCCCCCGCTCAGACGGCATCTTCCTCGGCGGCACCTACGAACCCAATAGCTGGTCCCTCGAAGTAAACCCCGAACAATCAACCCGCATCCTCAACACCCACACCGAGATAACGAATAGATTGATAAGGATCCCGGCCCATCAGACCACCTCACTAGTTTGCAAATAGAAACTATGCTTTCACGTCCCAATCGGCGATCAAGCCCAACAGAGGCATAGGTTCATAGAGAATAAGCGAGCAAGTCCGCTATTTTATCAAAGCATGTTAACCCGGAATAATTCGTTCGGAACGAATCTTACTACCAGTGAGATAAGTGGTATAATTACGGCAGTCTCGGCTAGTTATCATTAATTCACGCGATGGAAATTAAAGACTTTATCGTCTCGACTCGGCATCGGCCGAGTACCATATGTGATCGAAGCTTGGCCCAAGAGCTCGCCAGTGACCATTCACGCGTAGTCTATTCACCAGCTTTTCGGAGACTAGCTCAAAAGGCTCAAGTATTCTCTCTAGAGAGTAATGCGGCAGTAAGAAATCGAATTACTCACTCAATTGAAGTGTCAGATGTTGGACGGCTGATTGCTCAATCGGTCTTTGAAGATTTAGCAGAAAAGAATTTGATTGACCGGGACTTAATGCTTCCCATGATTTATGCCGTCGAAGCGGCCTGCCTCCTTCATGACATTGGCAATCCGCCTTTTGGCCATTTCGGTGAAGAGGCGATAAAGCAGTGGTTTCAGAAGAATGGGAATTCGTTGTATGGTGAGGCCGTTGATACATCGGCTTCAAATCCGCGAGTTGCTGAATTGATGGCAGACTTTGATCAGTTTGACGGAAATCCTCAAGGTCTTCGCATTTTACTCCGATTGAAACGTGATCGCGACGAACACAGTTATAATCTTACATACACGACACTTCTGGCTTTTCTTAAGTATGTTCGCGGGCCCTTAGATCCTGGCCGGGGTGGACTGAAAAACAAGGCGGGGTTCTTCGAATCGGAACGACCGCTTGTCGAGAAAATGAAAACCGCCCTAGGGATGGATAACGACTCTAGACATCCCCTCGCCTACATAATGGAAGCCGCTGACGATATTGCCTACTGCATCAGTGACATCGAGGATGGATTAGAAAAGGGTGTTATAGGTTACACCGAGTTTTTCAATGAATTGAATGTCGATTGGGAAGCAGAGGCAGGTAAAGGCTTTCCTTTCCCGCTTGGGAATATACCTAGTATTACCACGTTTTCGGAACAGCATTTCTATGGTTTCAAGATAAGTTACACCCAAAGTGCGATAGATAGGGCTCGTAGATTCTTCATTGATCAGTATGACCAGATTTTGGAGGGTAAGTTGCCCAGCCTTTTCCCAGAAACCTCACAGGAAGCAAAGGCGTTTGAGAGTTTGAAGAGATTTGCGCGACGTAAGCTCTTTCGATCACGAGAATCGGAGGATATAGAACTGGCCGGACATCAAGTGGTATTAGGTCTGCTAGATAAGTTCAGGCCATTGCTTCGATGTAGCGAAGAACAGTTCAATAAGCTCTTTGAGGCCCAAAGTAACCCAAAAGTTCTAAAGGGGGCTTCGATGGACTTGGAGTGGCGACTTTTTAATCGGCTTCCGGGGAAACATCGTCGAACTTACGAAGACCAATTGAAGAGTTTGGATCGTACCCTTTATCCAGAATGGTATTTGCGGGCGCACTTGATTGTGGACTATATTTCAGGCATGACGGACCATTATGCTCTGGCCCAATATCAATTACTTAGTGGTATAAAAATAATTAAGGAACAATGACTAACCATCCAATAGCGTCTCTTCGTCAATGGCTGAACGAGGAATATCCAGATTCCACATTGGAATTTAGTCGGTATGTCTATAAGCACTACGGACGCACGGAATCAAGAGAGATTTTTCACTTGGAATGCAAAGCAATTAATTTCACTTGGCTCAAGCATGAGTTTAGGCGTCTCGCTGATAGTCAGGAGTTGGCATTTCATTCCCGTGTAAAATTGGCGAACGGACAAACCCGACATATTCCAATGATCGACTTCACTAATGTCCTTTCGCCCGAGACTGCATCAAGTCGGACTCGGTATATCAGCGATCTACTGGGCGTCTCGGTTGAACTTTATAGCAGCGGAAATTCATTGCACGGCTATTATCTAACGTTGATATCGCAAAATGATTGGCTCGATTTTTTAGCTTCGTTACTCTTGTGCAACTTGCCTGATCAAATTGCTGAGGACGTGATTGATACACGGTGGGTCGGTCATGCTCTGAAGCATCGGTTCTGCGCTCTGCGATGGAGTAAGCATACGAACTCCTACAAACAGATTCCAAGTAAGGTGCATCAAGCCCATCAGCAGCACGGAATTAGGATATTCAGTTAGTTGAGGTTTGAGAACCTGCTCGACGATTTCAATCATCGTAGATTCTCCGTCCGGTGGTATCATCGGACGCGGTGTATCCGTTCCGGTAGGTCGTCCGCCATATGTCGAGCTCGTACATAATTCGTGGAACACGGTGGAGTCGGGCTTGCGACCTTTTCGATTCCCGTTAACTTCTTCTGAATGGTTTCATTCAATTTTTCACCGACCGATGTCTTTGGTGTGTTTTCCGCGAACCGCCTTCGTTCCATTAATTTAGGTCGGCCGTGCATCCATTTTCTTGAGTGTGCATCTCACAGAAATAGAAATACGGATCTGAATGATCGTTAGTTAAGAATATCTAAAAACGAAGCGAGGTAAATATTATGAAGGGCTTGGCAAGTTTCAGCCTTACGGTGGTGGTGTGTCTTTGTATCGGGGTTGTAGCGGGGTTTGGACAGACCGCGTACCGGATCTCGGCGCCGACAACGCACCAGAATTTAACGATCTTCTTTATCCACGGTGAAGACACAAGCAGCAATAAAAATTTGATCACGCTGCAGGAGGCGATGGAGATGGCGGTCTTCAAGGTGTATGAAACCGAAGACGTGGAAGAGCTGATCGTCGAAAACATCTCGCCGAAGTACGACGTTTTCATACAGTCCGGGGATATTGTTAAGGGCGGGAAGCAGGACCGGGTGCTTGCGATCAGCATCATCGTTCCACGAAACTCCGGCAAGGTCTCGATCGAAGCTTTCTGCGTCGAATCAGATAGATGGGACGACCGCGGCGATGAAAGCAGTGAAGAATTTTCGTCGTCGGAAGAAAGAATAGTTTCCAGGGAGTTGAAGATCGCTACCAATGGAAAAAGAGAAGGGTCGGAATCTGGTATTGGAATGGGATCGAGTTCGGCATCCGGATCCGGAGGCGGCTCAGTTTCGGGTGCGGCTCCGCCTATTGCCCTTTTGCCAGGGACGGTTAGCGGCACACGAGCTGCAACCGAGGTTGTGTCCGTTGCAGGCCGAGGCGATCAATCAGCGGTCTGGAACGAGGTGGCGAATTCACAGAGAAACATCTCTGCTAACATGTCGGTCGATGTTACGAAGAACAGCTCGGCTTCGAGCCTGCAGCTTTCGCTTGAGAATAAGAAGCTTGTAAAAGCCAGAGAAGACTTCGCAAAGAAATTTTCGCAACTTACAAAAGGCAAGACCGACATCATCGGGTATGCCTTCGCCATCAATGGCAAGATAAACAGCGCCGATATTTACGTGTCCAATCACCTTTTCAACAAGCTCTGGCCGAAGATGCTAAACGCCGCCGTCACCGAAGCGATCTCGCTGGCAGATCAGACAAAAGCAGAAAGCGAACCGACCGCCGGCGATATCAGCACATTTCTTTCAGAGGCCGATAAAGGCACAACGAATGAACGTAAAACCGTCGCCAAGTCAAAAGTGGTCACCCGCGCCACAAAAATTGAAGTAGTGTACGAGGCGAGAGACAAAGCGGACGCCGTCGTTCATCGCAGCTATGTAAAATTGAACTGAGTGGCGACCTTTCCAACTGCGCCATCTATTCCATTTGCCACATCTGCCATGAACTGCGCCAAGTGCTATTGGCGCCCGGTCGCGGCTGATAGAAAATGTAACGGGCACGGATCAACTGCCGGGCTAGATCTTTGACATCGGCAAGCTAGAGCTTGAACTCTGAACTTCTTTGCGGGCTTTGCGTCTTTGCGTGAGTTAGTTTTTGACCACAGATGAACACGGATCGACACAGATAGGTGAATTTCCTATCTGAGTTCATCAGTGTGTATCTGTGGTTAGAACTGCCTCTGCTTAGCGCGCGGGCGTAGGCATAGACCGAACTGGCCGCCCGTTCACGCAGTTGGTTCTGACAAAGTGTTTCATTTTGAAATGCATTTAAATGAAACAAAAGATCCCGCTAACTGTCTGAAACAGAGCGTGTTACGCTGTCTCATTTGGCGCGTTTTTGAAACAAAAAATGAAACAAAGCTATTCTTTTAAAATGGGACACTTTTTGTCCGTAAGCCGTTGAACAGCAGACACTTAACCTGTCTCACTTTGCGCAAAAATTGGGACAAAAACGGGACAAAACTGGGACAGCGGCGAACTAAGCAAGCTGAAGCTTGAACTCTGAACGGACGCCCTTGCTGACGCGCGGTCTTAGACATCGAAGCGGCAACCCATGCGTGTCGGAACCTGGGACAACGGGACAAACGGGACAAGATCGGCCGTCAAACGGCGACGTGATCATTGACTAAGTCGATGACACCACCTAAAAAAAGGCCGCCTTTGCAGACGACCTTTTACGAACGGGGTTCAAGTTTTGAACCGGTTAGGGTTTGTACGGAAAACCGCGTTTCTTCATTAGGGCTTCGACCTTTGGATCGCGGCCTCGGAACTTGCGATAAGCTTCTGCCGGATCCATCGTGTTGCCGACCGAGAAGATATAATCGACAAGCTTTTTCCCCACGGCTTTGTCATATGGGCCTTTGCCTTCGGTGAACGCACCGAATGAATCGGCGGTGATCACGTCCGACCACAGATAGCTGTAATACCCTGCCGAATATCCGTCGCTGCCGAATGCGTGTGCGAACTGCGGCGTGCGGTGACGCATCACCAGTTCCTTCGGCATTCCGAGCGAAGCGAGCGTTTCTTTCTCAAACTTGACCGGATCGATCTTCTGCGAACCGGCGAGATGCAGCTTCATATCAATGAAAGCGGACGAAAGATATTCGGTCGTACCAAAGCCCTGGTTAAAGGTCGATGCCTTTTCGATCTTATCGACCAACGCCTGCGGGATCGGCTTGCCGGTTTCGTAATGCACCGCATATTTCTGAAGCACTTCCGGAGTCGAAAGCCAATGCTCTAAAAGCTGCGACGGGAATTCGACATAGTCGCGGGCGACCGCCGTTCCTGAAAGCGTGGGATAGGTCACATTCGAAGAAAGCCCGTGAAGCGCGTGTCCGAATTCGTGGAACATCGTTGTCGCGTCGTCCCAGGAGATCAGAACCGGCTCACCAGCTTTGCCCTTAACGAAATTCGAATTGTTGGAAACGATCGTGGTTATATCTTTTCCGTCCATCCGCTGTTGGCTGCGATAGGCATTCATCCACGCACCGGAACGCTTGCCGTCGCGGGCGTAAGGATCGAAATACCAGAGCCCGACGTGTTTGCCGTTCGCTTTGTTCTTAACTTCCCAAACGGTTACGTCAGGATGAAAAACGGGAACGTTCGTCACCGGTGAGAACGTGAAGTTGAACAATTCGCCGGCGACAAAGAACATTGCGTCGCGAATCTTGTCGAGCTGCAGATATGGTTTTACTTCGTTCTGGTCAAGGTCGAATTTTTCCTTGCGGACCTTTTCCATGTAATAGCGATAGTCCCAAGGCTCGATGGTGATCTTGGCACCTTCTTTGTTGGCGAGTGCCTGCATGTCGGCAACTTCTTCTTTGACGCGTGCTATCGCCGCTGGCCAGACCGTTTCCATCAATTCCATCGTGCGTTCGGGCGTTTTCGCCATCGCGTTCTCAAGCCGCCAATGAGCATGCGTTTCATAGCCGAGCAAGTTGGCACGTTCCGCGCGGAGCTGAAGAATTTCGGTTATTG
Source organism: Pyrinomonadaceae bacterium (assembly GCA_041751035.1). Lineage (GTDB taxonomy): Bacteria > Acidobacteriota > Blastocatellia > Pyrinomonadales > Pyrinomonadaceae > OLB17. The sequence continues at coordinate 780,567 of JBGSYH010000030.1, forward strand.
TCGCGTTATTGTTGTATTCGTTCGCGTTGTCGCCGCGGTTGATGAACATCTTCCAGACCTTTTCGCGGAGGTCACGCCGATCGGAATAGGTCAGGAACGGATCGACCGAAGAACGCGTGTTGATGATGATCCCAGCCGCACCTTCAACCTTCTTGGACGCGGCCGCCGCTGCGGCTGCATCTTTCAAGGACTGCGAAAGGCCCGCCATTTCGGATTCATCCTTTAGCACGACCCATTGGCCGTTCTCTTCGGCAAGAAGATTTTGGCCGAACTTGGTGAACAAGCCGGCAAGTTGTTGATTGATCTCGCCGAGGCGCTTTTTCTTGTCAGCATCAAGCTTTGCACCCGAACGGACAAAGTTCGTATATCGAACCCAAGTAAGTCGCTGCTGCTCAGAATTCAACTTGTTTTTTTCCGGCGAATTATAGACCGCTTCAATGCGTTTGAAGAGAGCTTCGTTCTGATTGATCTTGTCACTAAAAGCTGCAAGTTTGGGGGCCATCTCGCGTTGGACCGCTTGATAATCCGGCGTGGCCATGTTGGCTCCCCAGATAAAATAGATCGTAAGAACGCGATCAAGCTTATTTCCTCCCCGCTCCATTGCCGCGATGGTGTTATCAAACGTAGGAGCCGCGGTGCTATTCGCGATCTTGTCGATCTCAGCAAGCGATTCTGCCATGCCCGCTTCGATCGCCGGTTTGAAATCGGCGACCTTTACCTTATCGAATGGAGGAATGCCGCCGTGCGGCCCGGACCAATCGGCCAAAAGTGGATTTGCAGAGGCCTCATCAACTGATGCGGCCATTACATTTCGATCTTGCATATAAAAATAGAAGCCGAAGGCGAGAGAAAGCGTTAGCGATGCGAAAGCGAGTTTGACGATATAAGAGTTCTTCATAGCGTTCATTAGATTCCTCGAAGTGTTCTGTGGATGGCAAAAAAAGCCCGATATCTTGTAATTCGCAGGATAAAGGGCTTTTGTTTCAGAAATTGTGGTACACCCGGCATGATTCGAACATGCGACCTCTTGATTCGTAGTCAAGCACTCTATCCAGCTGAGCTACGGGTGCGCGAAGCGAACAGATAGAATACAAACGCGAGTAAGAAGGTGTCAAGCTTGATAATGTCAGCGGGCGAAGTAACCCTGTTTGGATCTGGCGATCAAAGTGGGCTCGTCGACGACCACCTTTATAGCCCGCCACTTTCCATCTCGACGAATGTTCGCCGGTTGATATTCAATGGTGTAAAGGGTTCGAAGGTCAGCAGCGACCTGTGCATATAGCAATCCCATTTCCTCAAGCCTTCGAATCGCGTTCAAAGTTCCGCCTGTCCGGTCGGCGATCATCTGAAGCCTTGTTCTGGCGGCTGAGTACATAGCAATTTGCCTGGGGGTCGGATCTGCGAGACGTGCCGGATCGCCGGTTGGGAGAGCCAGCGGATAGATCGTTACGCCAATTTGGTCAGCACGGTTGAGAATACTGTTGAGCCTCGGATTTTCCTCTGGAGCGATCACATTCAATACGACATCGTCCGATGATCTCGCGAGAAGTTCGCGATCAAGGCTCTGAGCCTTGGTGTCCACTCCGTCTGTAAGGACCACTATCGCCTTTCGGCGGCTCTTTTCACGGGCAAGCCGTTCCATGGAAAACGTGATCGCTTCGTAAAGATCGGTATCGCCGGAGCCGTTCGCAACAGCGATCGCGTTCGCCGACGCAAGCCGATTGGTAGAAAAATCACTTAGAAGACGAACTCTGCTGTAAAATTCAACAACGGCAACACGGTCGTTGGGAGCAAGTGCATCAAGGAATCTGGCGGCGGAAAGACGGATATTCTGTCGAAAGCTTTTTGTCGACCCGCTCATATCAAGGAGCATCACAACGCTGAACGGTGCCGAAGAGGTTTCAAAATTTGTGATCGTCTGTCGTTCGCCATCCTCGAATACCGTGAAATTTTGTGCTCCGAGACTGAGCATCGGACGGCCTCGCTGATCAACGACACCAATATTCAGGCGAACCAAAGCAGAATCAACACGGATCGGATCATCGTCCTGCGCATGGGCGGGAAAGGACATTAAGCCCATCAGAAAGATCAAGAATAACAACTGTTGAAACCGCATAGGTGAATGTTATCAATCAGACGCTTACAGCCAAAATTCCGTTGTATATCTTCGTATTAGTGATTTAAGCAAATTGGATTATAATTAGGCCTAGTAAAGATCCACCATTTTAGAATAGAAAACGGCTTAAAGCCTCTGTGTCTTATGTTCTATACGCCGAAATTTTGTTCGGAATGTGGCGAGAAGATCGCTCGTGCCGAACGGCGTTTTGTTGAGAGTATACAATTTTGTGATCTTTGTAAGACGGAGCGGCAAGTGATGCACTACCTTACTCTTGCTGCAATGGCTCTTGGCCCGATCTTGGTCGTGGGATACTTTGCGACGTTGTTTTTGCCGGCAAGACAGATCGAATCCAGGGGTTTTCGTGCAAACCCTGCATCAGTCGCAAAACCGCCTGCCGAACAACTTAAGGTTTCGAGTGAAAACAAGCCAGGTGCGGCTCAGCTGCCCATAAATGGGCGTGTTGGACCACAGGACGTCTCAGACGCACGAGCTGTGCCTCCGGAAGCCGGCCCGGTCACCGTGCAAAAACAAGCGGATGAAAAGGGATCTCCGATCTTTTGTGGATTGCCTACGAAAAAGGGAACCCCGTGTACAAGGCGTGTGAAAGTGAGCGGCCCTTGCTGGCAACACAAAGGTCTAGTGGAATGAGCCAGCTATTGAAGTTTATTTATAATTGTTACACAATACAATCTTGTCATTTCGTAGCGTCGATCGTCATTTTGCAGAATAATATCAACGAATGAAGCCCCTTGCACAGAACACTTTAATTCAAAATCGGTATCTTATCGTCCAGCTTATCGGCAAGGGCGGAATGGGCGAAGTTTATCTTGCCGTTGACCAGCGATTGGGAAGCGCCATAGCTTTGAAGCGCACGTTCTTTGCAGGTGACGAGGAATTGGGGAGTGCTTTTGAACGCGAAGCTCGGGTGCTTGCCCGTATGCGGCATCCGGTTTTGCCAAAGGTAAGCGACCATTTCGGTGAAGGCGATGAGCAGTTCCTTGTCATGGAGCACATCTCCGGCGATGACCTTTCCAAGCGGATCGAGACCGCTCAAAAACCGTTTCCGGTCAGCTGGGTAATGTTTTGGGCGGATCAGCTTCTGGATGCACTTTCGTACCTTCACTCGCACGAACCGCCGATAATCCATCGCGACATAAAGCCGCAGAACCTGAAACTAACAGACGAAAACCACATCGTATTGCTCGATTTCGGTCTCTCGAAGAGTTCTACCGGCCAAACGAATCTCGGATCGAGCGGATCTGGAAGCAGCACCGGAAGTGTTGTCGGTTATACACCCCACTATGCCCCAATGGAACAGATACGGGGCGTTGGCACCAGTGCTCGGAGTGATATTTACGCGCTATCCGCCACGCTATATCAGCTTTTGTCCAACACAGTACCATCGGACGCATTGTCGCGGGCAGATTCAATGCTTAATGGGCTTGAAGACCCGGTCCAGCCGCTTTATGAATTGAATCAGGAGATTCCCAAAAGCATTTCTGACGTAATTGCCCAAGGGATGGAGGTAAGCCAGGAAAAGCGATTCGAAACGGCCCGCGAGATGCAAAGAGCACTTCGCAAAGCGTACAGCGAAATGCAAAACGCTATGTCGGCAAAGACCGTGGTCATTAGCGGTTCCGATATGGTTAGTAATGTAGGAAATTCATCTACCGGTTCGGGCACAGCCGCTCCTGCGGAGCCTGCTGAAGCACTTGCACCGGATTTTGGGGCGACACTTGTTTTGGATGAATTTCCGAAGGCATCGCCTGAAGAACCCCAGCAATCAGGTGTGAAAACTGAAGTGTTCATTCCCGGCGCAGTAGCTTACACGCCTGAACCCGATTCATATACGGCAGAAGCACCAATGGATGTTGAGCCGGAATACGGCGTTGAGGCAGAACCAGCCTTACCTGATTTCGGAATGACCAATGTCTATTCATCCGAGGGGCAAGGTGTGTCCGATGAAGGGGACGAACAGGCGTTTGAACCCAATGCAACCGTTCCGGTGATCGCATTCGATCCGGCATCGGCTGGGTTTGCGAACGAGTTTGAACAAGATGTTTCGTCGGACGGTGTTTCTCAAGGGTTTGCGGGCGAATCCCAGGCCGCCTCTGTTGCGGCGCCGTCAGCCTCAACTGCCCCAAAGAAAAAGAAAGGTGGTGCTGGGAAAGCGCTCGGGATCTTAGCGGTTCTTGCCTTGTTGTTTGTCCTTGGGCTGGGGGCGGTCGGAGGTGTTTGGTACTACATGGCATATATCCGTGAAGAGTCGTCAACGACCCCTACGCCGACGCCTGAGGAAACACCGGCGGAGACTCCTGAACCGTCTCCAACTGCAGATATTGCGGTACCTTCGCCGACGGAAACACCGGAGCCGACCCCGGAGGAAACTCCTACGCCGGATCCTGCTCCGACGCAGCGTCAGCCTCAAGAGCCGAGATCGACTCCAGTTCGGACGCCGCGTCCGCCACCGACGCGCACACCCGCGCCGGTTCGTACTCCTCTGCCGAGGAGAACGCCTTTACCTTAGATCGATCTCGATCCGGGAGTCAGACAGATATGAAAGCTTTTTCAAACTCGATCTTTTTGGTGTTATCAATGTCACTGCTCTTTGTGTTGATGCCGGGCACGGCAGACGCTCAAAATCGGCGCAACCAACAGCGTGCCCAGCAACTAACCACGCAGGGAGATCAGCTTTTCAGACAACAGAATTTTGCGGGAGCGATCGAAAAGTATGCGCAAGCGATCGCGTTAGCACCGAATCAGCCCAACCCCAGATTTTGGAAGGGAATGGCACACTACCGGTTGCAAAACTTTGATATGGCACTTCCGGAATTGAGTGCCGCACTGGATCGTGGGTATAACCGCCCGCTCGATGCGTATTCGATCCGATGGCGGATCTATTTTGCGAAGAAAGAATTTGATTCCGCCTTGTCTGATGTTCGAGCTGGTTTGCAGCTTGACCCCAACAATCAGGATCTACTTTTGGGGCTCGCCGATATTTCCTTTGGCCGCGGTGACTATCAGGCGGCGGTCGATGCCTACACGGGATATACTCAGCGAAATACCGCGAATGCAGAGGTTTACTTTCAGTTGGCTCGTTCACATGCCGGACTCGGTAATGTTGACGCGATGATCGCCGCGGCGGAAGAGTCCATTCGAAAAGGCACAAGGTCGCTTGCCGATGCCCATTTGATGATCGGCGACGGATACACTGCAAAGATGCAGTATGCCCAGGCCGTTGCCTCCTACGAACGTGCCCTGAATGCGCGGCCCGATCAACCGGAAACTTATCAGAAATTAGCGGAAGGTTATCGTGCGCAGGCTGATTTTGAGAAAGCGATCGAAACGCTTCGCCGTGCATTAAGACAGTTTCCAAACGACGGCGGCCTTTATACGGATATTAGTTGGTATTACAGTCTTGCCGATCGAACTCAGGACGCAGTAGATGCAGCTCAGGCGGCGGTAAGATATAGCCCCGAGAATCACATGGGCTATACGAATCTTTGCCGAGCCTATAACGAACTTCGCCGATATGATCTGGCGGTCTCGTCGTGCAATAGTGCACTTCGTATCAAACCGGACGACGGCGAGACGAATTTCTATCTTTCCCGCGCTACTCGTGCCCAAGGCCGAACGGCTGAAGCAAACAGGTTGACCAAACGTGCCGTCGCCGGACTTGAGGAGTCGGTCCGACTGAATCCGGCATATTCTGATATGCATTACCTGTTAGGTGGAGCGTATTATGACGACGGCCAGATGCAGCGATCGATGGCCTCTTACAAGCGTTCGCTGGAATTGAGCCCAAATTTTGTAAAAGCTCTGTTCAATGTCGGGATCATGTACGTTGCCGATGGCAAGAAATCGGACGCACAGGAATATCATCGAAGACTTGTTCCGTTGAGTCAGAAATACGCAGATATGCTGAAAGCTGAGATCGATCGCATGTAGCAGTGACGTTTACACCAGACCTGCCCCGGAAGAGCCTTTGATCTGCCGGGGCATTATTTTGTTCCAAGCCCGAAGATTCTCTCGAGCGGGCCACCGATCAAAAAAGTAGAAAGGTCCGGGCTTTCATGTGAGCGATCATAGCCCACCAGTTCAACATAGGCGTTTCCCGATGTCGAAATACCTCTGCAACTACCGGAAACACTGCATGCTCCTTCCCAATAAACGATCATTGTCGTTCCGCGCGTATCCAGTTCCTGGTCTGCAATGTAGGGTTCTACGATGATCGAAATATCAAATCGTGGTACCGCGATCCTCCACTTTGACGGATATTCAGCATCCGAACGCGGGCTCTTCCATCTCGCAAGTTCCGTGATCTCAAAATCCCCAGCGGCAAGCCGCGTGTGTTCACCGTTTTCATCGACAAACCGCCCGTTTGAGAACTGGGTCGGTTCGCCTTTACTATTCCTGAGTTGGTAGCACATCAATTCCTGACCGCCATCGAATTGAATTGAGAACCAATCCCAACCTTTTTGGTTGTCGGTTGGTTTCCATGTGCCGAATTCGCGGTCCATCCAAGCCGAGCCCGAAAACCGTTCTACCCCGTTTCGGTCACCAATAATGCCATCGAGTTTCATCCGTGTGTAGGCGAAATACCGCGATGCCTCGCCCGTGTCTTTGAAGGAAACACCATTATCCCCATTTAGCACGACCGGTTTTTCAGGTGAAGCAGTCGCCGAGAATTCGGTGCCGTCGTCCAGCGAAGCCCTCAGAACATGTACGCCGTTAGATTCGTAGACCTGCCAATCACCGAGTTTTAGAAAGTAGGCTTCGTCACTCGCCGCCGCTTCGAGGTCGAGCGGGCCATTTGAACTCTTGCGATGGGCGTATCGGAATTTCTTCGAATCAATATCCGACATGGCGAAATGAGCGAAATAGAAGGGATTTCCGATCAGCCTTAGCGGGACGACCTTGAACTTGTCGAGGTCCGTTCGGCGTTTAAAGAACACCAGTTCAAAACCAAAACGGCGGCCCGAAGCGGTTCGGACATGACCTGTGTAATACCACCATTCGGTCTGTGCATCCGAGTGAGCGGCCAGATCGCGCGGCAGTGATACAGGATCATGCTCGGTACCGTCCCGAAGATTGGACGCCGGTCCGGCGAACATATGAGCGAGAAACTCAAAGGAATCTGCTAAAGAATTTTCTGCCGATCTGAAAAGATCCTGACCGGTGCCCCAAAGGTCCATAAATTGCCTCCTTTGAACTATTCGCACGAACTGGCTAAACCGTTTCAGTTTACAGCTTAAGATTGAGGGGGGTAAGGCAGGATCAAAGGCCAGGCGTTTCAACAGGGACATCTACCGATTGGAATTTCAATACAACGCGGACAGATTCACCACGCTTATCCATCGAGGCGGGAACGAAAGGCGAATTGGACGAGGGAGCCTGTAAGGCATTGCGAAGCTCGAGTATCGCCTTGTCACCATGCTTAGGTTCAACGACTTCGGCGATACGTGCCAGGCCGTTTCCGAAAACGTCCGCAACAATAACGACCTCTTCATCTTTCATTTCACCCCGAACCAGCGAACGCGAAAGAGCGATCAAGGCACCTTGGGGATTAACGCTCGGTGATTCACCTGAAACAGAAAGACGAGTGCTCGCAAATTCGAGCGGAGAAAGATCGATCCCATCGACGATGTTGGTATTTGTGCTTGCGATATACGTCGCCGAAGTGCCGCCTCGTCCAATTACCATTTCTTGGCGATTTACCGGAGACAAGACCAACCAAAGAAGTGAAAGGCCGAATAAAACAGAGGCGAAAGAACCGACCAGCGAAGGCATCAGCCAAGTTTCATGCCATGGCCGCCGATCTTCGACCAATCGAAATGCGGGAGAAGGATGCTGTGGACTCAAAGTTCGGCCAACTGCCGCCCTGATGCTGGCGATCAAGCTATCGTCCGGCGTGACACGTGCGGCCGTACGAAGGATAGTGCGATTATCTTGAAGTTCAGCAAGCCGAGCGCGGCAAAGCGGGCACGCAGCGAGGTGAGAATCTACCATCCCCCGCTCACCCTGATCTAAGATATCATCGAAGTAAACTGCCAATTCGATCTGGATATCACTGCACTTCATAATTACACCTACTGCCGCCACTTCACTGGCGAAACACGCCGCAACAATCTGGTAAATGACTCACTGACCCCGGCCGCTCTTTTTTAAAGAAAACAATTTCGACCGATCAACCTGGCTTTCAAACCCCTGAGAGAAGATCCGATCTAGGTGTTGCTGGCCTATTTCAAACTATCTTCCGACTCGGACTGTCGGCCATCAGTTGGCGTCTTTGTTTCTCTCGACCTCTCGTTTGGCACCGATTCGTCTGTTAAATAAAACAAGCCGGGGCGAGTCAATCATTTACCAAATTGTCAAAGACCTTTTAATCTCTTCCTAAGTTGTTCGCGGCCTCGAGCGATCCGTGACTTCACGGTTCCGATGTTCAGGTCTAAGGCTGCCGCGATCTCTTCATAACTAAGATCTTCAATATCGCAGAGCACCAAAACCTCTTTGAAAGGTTCAGCCAACCCTGCAAGCTCTTTCAGAACGGAACGCTCACGCTCACGATTCAAGAGCATCTGTTCGGGGCTTGGCCCACCGTCCGCGAGAAGATCACCTGCCGTTTCATTCGAATCAAGGATCGGCTCGTCTGTCGAGATCGATCGTCCCAGCCCGCGGCGTTTCCACCACCGATGTCTGTTGCGGGCGTGATTGATCGCGATCCGGAAGAGCCATGTTTTGATCGCAGACTCGCCACGAAAACTGCTCACGGCCTTTATCGCGCTCAAAAATGTTTCCTGTGCGAGGTCTCCTGCCTCGTCTACATCTCCGGTGATCCGCACCAATAAAGAAAAGACGTCCGTAGAATGCCGGGAAACAAGCGTATCGAATGCGTCTGCATCGCCCTGCCTTAATCTTTCAATGAACTCAGATTCCGCTTGCCCGAACTCAGTCGACACCCTCGCCGCCGAAGCGGCTGCAGCTAGGTCGCTGTCGTTGATGGCTATCGACTTGCCAAAAAGCATCGTTTGTTCGTCTCATCGGAACAAAAACGCGAAAACTTATCAAATCCTATCCGCAAAAGTTCGTGCGGATATTGAATTGGACACCGTTTTTTTTGTTTTGTTCCCAACATTTTTGAAAAAAGTTCTTTTTGTTCCGAGTCCTAAATATCGCCTCACGGTTGCCCGCGGCCGATTTTTGAGCTACATTGAATAGTTTGTAATGTGCTCAGTTTCCCGATTATATAACGATTGAGCCCTAATTAGTTGCAACAATTTCAAATGGCACGAAAGAAAAGACGACTTGAACCCGCTGCACCAGCAGCAACTGAAACCGGGCCGAAGCCGCGCTATCGCGATCCCTTTCAGGAAACCGTTGGCCGGAAGATCGAAGAAGCCGGCCAAGTTCTTGAAGGCAAAGGCCGCACGATCCTCTATGGTATCGGCGCTCTCGCTGTCTTGGCGATCCTTGTTTGGATCATAATGGCTTGGTTTAGCAGCTCGAATCAAAAGGCTCAGACGGCCCTAGGTAAAGCGATCGAGACCTCACAGGTAGCCGTTATCGAAGAACCGCCGGCAGGATCGACCGATCGATCGTTCAAGACCGAAAGGGAAAGGGCGGAAGCAGCGATCGTTGAATTCCAAGCCGTAGTCGATAACCACGGCGGAAGCGCCGGGGAAAAAGCGAAATACTTTATCGCAACTCAGCGTTTGGTACTCGACCGTCCCGCTGGATTAGCTGAACTTGAAGCACTGAGCAAAAACAGTGGGGAGGTCGGCAATTTGGCGAAATTTGCGCTGGCACAACAGAAGGCGAATGACGGACAGTTTGATCAGGCCGCGGCTCTTTACTCAGAACTTGCGGCGATGTCCGATCCCACCGTCGCAAAAGAAACGCTGAACTGGGAATTGGCGCAAGTGCTGGAAAAGCAGGAAAAGAAAGCTGAGGCTGTTGAAGTGCTTTTCAACCTGGTTAAAGCTGCGAGCGAAACAAAGGACCTCGAAGGTAAAAGCGTTCCGCTTTCATCCACCGCCCAGAGTGCAAAGGAGAAGCTGACGAAACTCGACCCTGAAAAGGCGAAGGAGTTGCCCGAACCGGAGACGCCATCGGCACCCGGCGGCCTACCTTTCTAGCACTCTTCTTTTGAAATTGACTGGGCGGAAGTCGGGAGAAACCCGTTCATTCCGCCTTTTTCTTTTTAGCGATGTTTTTGGCATCGGGTTAACATCAAAGAAGGTTACTTCGGTCTATTTTTGGAAATGTCTGATCTGAAACCAATTTCGATACGTGTTTTGCCGCACCCTTATCTCGGGGCCGCGTTCCTGCTTCTTTTTGTAACTGCGTTCCTTCTTTATCTGGATCTTAATATTTACGCTGCTGTGGTTGGCTCGTTTGCCGTCTTTGCGGTCCCTTTACTCGCGGTTACAGATAGGATCAGGTTTGACGGAAGACGGCTAACGCGGACCGGCCTGATACCTCGGTTGCTACGTCGATTCGCGGGTGTTCGGAACAGCATTCGCCTCGACCAGATCGAACACGTTGATACGCAGGCGACCAGGGCCTTTAAGCGAAATGGACGAGTGATCTATGCATATAAAACATCCATTCACGGCCGGTCGGTCACATTGAAATTCGCTACCGGCAGTTCCCGTTACATTTCAATGATCAGCGCAGTTTTCCCGAATGTTCCGGAAGATGTACTCGACAATCGCTCCATCGAGCTTCGAGATTTTTACATCAATTATCGGGAAGCACTACGTCGGGCAAAGCTCTCGAACATTCCATCTCCAGATGTCTTGTCAGAGATGATGCAGAAGGGGCGGGAAGTAAGAGCGAATATCGAAAGCCCTTTCCCTGTCGATTCTCCTGAACACAAAGGAAAATTGGCCGACCTTCGCCGTTTAGCGAATCAACTGCGGGTAAACGGCGCATTGCTTCAAGCATCAGAGGCGTTTCGGCGAGCCGTTCGATTGCGTTCGACCGATCCGTGGCTTCTTTTTGAATTTGCAAAATGCCTCTATTCGTTCGGGGTCTCGGAGCGTGATCATCGTATCGAACGGCGTGCGGTCGCGATGCTCCGGCTAGCAGAGCGAAGGGCCGGCAACGATGCCGAGTTGCTCTCCCGGATAGGAGAAAGCTATTTCCAGATCGGGGATTGGCGGCGATCCGGAGCTGTTTTTCACAGGGTGAAAGATGAGTTAGGCGAGACGTTTCGCTCGCTCCGTGGACTTGCTGAACTTGCACTTCGTGAAGGGAAGATCGCTCATGTGATCTTGAATTTTTCCGCGGCCCGGGAAAAGACCCAATCGACGGCACTTAAGCGTTGGACGGATCGAGAGGTGGCTTATTTTTCGCGGTTGAATAGCGACGACGAATATATGGAGCTCGAAATAAGCCGGGTAAATCTCGTCGAACGTCTGATGCGAGCTCGATCATCTTCACTGTATGTAACGGCTTTGGGGTTTCCGGTGATCGTCGCCGGGCTTTTGCTTTCTTGGAACTCGATCGCGAACATCGGCTGGGCAGTGTCGGCCGCGGGTGTTGCTGTTTGGTTCGTTTCGAACCTGCTGGTGCTGATGCTCTCGTCGCGAATACCTGTCGAATTGGTCGAAAATGAGGATTAGGCCCACATATTATCGGCCAATCACTTGACAGCTAAGAGACGGATTTCGTAGGATTTAGGTTCGCTTTTCTATAGGGAAGCGCTGTTTGAAAAATCGGTGGCACAAAACGTACGGCTCTTATTGGTCGTTATAAAAGTTTTCAGGGCATGTACGTCAATTGGTAGACAGCCTCTCTTACAAGGAGGAAGTTGGGGGTTCGAGTCCCTCCGTGCCCACCATTCTCAAATTGAGAATGGAGAATTGAAAATGGATAATGTCAGAGTTGGTTCCTAATTATCCATTTTCAGCTATCCATTTTCCAATGTTTTGCGGGGTCGTAGTTCAGTTGGTTAGAACGCCAGCCTGTCACGTTGGAGGTCGCGGGTTCGAGCCCCGTCGGCCCCGCCACTAAATTAGTAAAAAGGCTGTCCGGAAACCTATCCGGGCAGCCTTTTTTTGATCTCGTCTATTAATACAAGAAAGAAACATTAATCCCGTTGTTTTAGGAATCTTGACTTCGTTACCAGTTCGGTATTCGAAACTCTTTGCGGGGGTTTTATTTGTATTATTCTGCACTCTTAATCTTGCTTAGTACATTGGATGCACCTTTTTTTAGTCTTGGGGTCGTAATCCGTCGAACATATGCATCAAGGACAACTAAGCTTGGATCATTCGCATTTAGGCGATCGGAGTTATATAAGCCCTCAAAAACCAGAGTGATTGCATATATACTCTTATCCTTCTCGTATTGGTTCAAGGTTGACGAGGACTTAAGCTTTTCATTCAAGAAAGGGATTATATTCCTTTTGCGAGCCATTAGATATGAGAAATCGGTCGGCGGGTGACGATCCAATCCACACCTGTGAATTATGAACTGTTTCTCAAGGTCAAACCCCTCAAACACACTAAGATCCTGTTGCTCTCTGGAATTAAAGTAGTTCACACATTCCTCGGGCAAATCGTCCGCGGTACAACTAGTAAGTACGGTTGATCCGAACAGAGTCGCCAATACGATAAGTGAAACATTTGTGCCAAGTAACCGTATTTGCCTACCTAATGGTTGACATCGTAACAATCGCTTATGGATTGTAAATGCGACCGTTTTTAGATACTGGATTACACGGGTTCCCGTTCTCTTCGATATCCTTAACAAAGAAACGGGGTCAGACGTGCAATTCTCGGGCGCATTCTTCATTTTCTAAAGTTCTGATAGACTCCTCGGTCAATGGCACGCAAAGCGCGACTGGAGGTCGAGGGTGGTCTTTATCACGTTATTACAAGGGGTAATGACCGTCAAGACTTTTTTCACGTCGCCGAAGACTTTTCAAAATTCCTCTCGCTGCTCGCGTTGCAAACTCGGATATGCGAAGGAATTGGTTGAGAAGTAATATCACGAAACCCTTCGAGAATTGCACATCTGACCCCGATCCTCCACGGCCAGGCCGCTGAACCGCCCGTTGACCTTTCCAACTGCGCCATTTATTCCATTTGCCACAAGTGCCATCAACTGCGCCAATTGCTATTGGTTAAAGCGAATTCTCGTTAGAAAATGTACCGGGCACAGCACGATTTCGGATTGCGGATTGCGGATTGGTAAACATGAGCATTTATGAAAAATATCCGCGTAGATCCGCCCGATCTCCTCGATCCGCGGTTGAGAACGCCTGGCCACCGAACTGCCCGCCCGCTCACGCAAGCGGTTCTGACTTGATCTTTGACATTGGCAAGCTAAAGCTTGAACTCTGAACTTCTTTGCGTTAAGAATTCTTCGGATCTGTTTCACGAGCGTTTCAGGTGTTTCAACTGTTACAGCTGTTACAAGTGTTTCATCTGTTTCAAGTGTTTCATCTGTTTCAAGTGTTTCTATGAAACGCGCGGCACGCTCTCAGAAACGAAACACTATTGGAAAAACGTCGATTTTTGTTCAGGTGTGTTCAGTTCGCGCGTGTTCACATGTGAACAAAAATGGGACTTTTTGAGGTTTTTTGAGAACCAGAGAAACGGGTTTCAGGTCTGCGAATATGTGACAAGTCTTCACAATTCGTCGCACGGATC